>NZ_JACBNX010000028.1 GCF_013403875.1 Burkholderia guangdongensis
ACCAGTTGCTTGATCAGCTCCGGGTCAAGGTTCAAGCCCTTGCCCGGTTCAATCGTCACTTCTTCCTTGCGTTTGCGTGGCATAAAGTGGCTCCTTGGCCATCAGTTTATGCCTCACACACAAGGTTCCGGATAGGCTCGGAATCCATGTCGACGTTCAGTCTCGCCAGCATCGCATCGTCGACCAGAAAGGTAATCTCGCGAGAATCGTCGTAACCCCAGAAGCACACACAGTGTCTGGAAATATCGTAGGTGCGACTGGGATTAGGAAAGTTGAGTGTCACGTCACTCTTCCCCATCTAACCCTCCTGACAGATATAACGCCACTTGCTCGCGTTGACATTGATGCGGGCGTCATTTTCCAGCCGCTTCTGAGCGCGCTCGCTGTCCGCGCGCTTCAGTGCCAGGCCGCGAGCCTTTTGCACGTCCACGTAATCGCTTTGCCTGAAGGGCGCGGCTGACTTCAGTTCGGCTTGCTTGGACATGCGGGTTCTCCAAATGAATTGCGCTGAACTGCCGGATCGAGCCTTTTGAGAGTGCGCCCTATACCGTAGCCATGCAAGCGCTATCTCGCGTCAGGTGACGTGTGGACGGAGGGCGGCGAGCCAGCACGAATTGAGACGGACAAACCCCGACGAGACCCACCCCGTACCGGCAACCGTCAATCAAACTGTACCGGTACCGTACCGCTCCATCCCGCTACACTCTCTCCATTCCCCACATCAACGCACCGAATGGAGAGCGACACCATGAACCTGATCGCGCTGAGCGCACTCCCGGCCGGCATGCTGTTCGCGTTCGTCACGACGATCACGCCCGGCCCGAACAACACGATGCTGCTCGCGTCCGGCGTGAACTTCGGGTTCCGCCGCACGGTTCCGCACATCCTCGGCATCAGCCTCGGCTGCGCGATCCTGATGCTGTCCGTCGGCTTCGGCCTCGGCCAGGCATTCGAGCGCCTGCCGATCCTGTATACGGTGCTCGAAGCCGCGAGCGTCGCGTACCTGCTGTATCTCGCGTGGCGAATCGGCACGTCCGGCGACGTAAAGACGAGCGGCGGCAAGACGCGCCCGATGACGTTCGTCGAAGCGGCCGCTTTCCAGTGGATCAATCCGAAGGCATGGATGATGGTGCTGACCGCCGCGACGACGATCCGCCTGTCGGCCGACTATGGCCAGAGCGCGATGTGGATGGCCGTCGTGTTCATCGTGATCGGCCTGCCGTGCATCACGATGTGGGCCGCGTTCGGCGTCGGCCTGCGGCGCTTCCTGTCGAACCGCCGCGCGCTGCGCGCGTTCAACGTGACGATGGCGCTGCTGCTGATTCTGTCCCTGTATCCGCTCGTCGCACGCCTGCTCACGCACTGACGCCCGCCGCGGCGCACCCGTTGTGATTCGCCGCGCGCGGGCGTACGCTTGGGTTCCGGGCGCGCGAAGCCGGTCTGCCGGGATGCGCGCCGCAGTCGGGAGACGCCGATGAAGCCGATGCTGAGAACGGGCGAGCACATCGAAGGGATGCACTGGATCGCCGAATATCATCAACTGACGCACGACATTCGCGTGCTGCGCGAACACATGGAGGTCGGCACCTACGGCGCGCCGCGGACGCTGTTCGGCGACGAGGCGGACATGGGCGCGCCGAACATCGCCGATCATCGCGCCCGCGATGCCGCGCTGCGCGCGTATCTGCGGCACTTCGTGAAGGAGCACGACGCGGAGGAATAGCGGCGCCGGAACGCGCGCCAAACAAGCGCCCTTTCATAGCAAAGCCCGTACGCGGCGGCGTGAGTTGCGTTCGGGCCCTACCGATCAGTGCCCGAGCGACTCGACGCCGCCCGTCGCGGTCGCGTCATGGGGCCGCGCCATCTGCTTGATCAGCAACGCGATGCACGACAGCAAGCCGGCCACCGCGATCGTCGCGAACACGCCCGCGAACGTGACGTGACGGCGCGTCAGTTCGGCCACAAGAAACGACCCCGCGATGCCGCCGAAGCGTCCGACGCCGAGCATCCACGCGACGCCGGTGCCGCGCCCGGCGGTCGGATAAAACGCCGCCGCGAGCGCGGGCAGCGACGACTGCGCGGTGTTCATCAGCACGCCGGCGACGAACACGATCAGCACGAGCAGCCCGACGTTGCCGACCGCCTGCCCGATCCCGTACACGCTGACCGCCGTCAGCGCATAGCACACCGCAATCACGCGGTTCGCGTTGAAGCGATCCATCAGCATCCCGCACAGCACCGCGCCGACGCCGCCGAGCGGGAACAGCGCGGAGATCAGCGTCGCGCTTTTCGGGGTCAGGCCGGCCTCCTTCAGCAGGATCGGCATCCAGTTGATCGACGCGTAGAAGATCACCAGCCCCATGAAGTAAGCGATCCAGAGCATCACCGAGCCGACGATGTACGAGCGCGACAGCACGACGCCGAGCCCGTTGCCGCCGGTCTGCGGCGCGGTCTCGGTCATCGCGAACGAAACCGCGTTCAACGCGTCGCGCGAAATGCGCGCAAGCGTCGTGCGGATCCGGTCGACCGGCTGGCCGTTCGCGACCATGAAGCGCACCGATTCCGGCATCTTCACGAGCAGCAGCACGCCGAGCACCAGCGGCGTCGTGCCGCCGAGCATCAGCACGCTGCGCCAGCCGAGATGCGGAATCATCCACGCGGCGAGGAAGCCGCCGAACGCCGCGCCGAGCGGAAAGCCGCAGAACATCAGGTTGATCACAGTCGCGCGGCGACGGTCCGGGCAGAACTCGCCCATCATCGTGACCGCGTTCGGCATCGCCGCGCCAAGGCCGACGCCGGTGACGAAGCGCAGCGTCGTGAGCTGCCCGATGCTCGACGAGAACGCGGACGCGAGGCACGCCACGCCGAACAGGAACACCGAGCCGAGCAGCAGCATCCGGCGCCCGAGCCGGTCGGACAGCGGCCCCGACACGAGCGCGCCGCATGCGAGACCGAACAGCGCGGCGCTCAGCACCGGCGCGAGGTCCGGCTTCGCCAGATGCCATTCGGTCAGCAGCGACGGCGCGATGAAGCCGATCGCCGCCGTGTCGAAACCGTCGAGCAGCACGATCACGAAACACATGAAGAAGATCAGCCACTGAAAGGCGCCGAATGGCTGATCGTTGATGAAGGTCTGTACGTTGACGGCCGAGGGGCGGTTCATCGTTTGTCTCCTGTGATTGCGCATCGCCATGGGATGCTCGGCGCGCTGATACGTTGCCAGCGCGCTTAACCAGCCGCGTCCTGCTCCTTGAAGATCCGGTCCGCGAGATGGAACGCCGAGTTCGCGGCCGGCACGCCGCAGTAGATCGCGGTCTGCAGCAGCACTTCCTTGATCTCGTCGCGCGTGACGCCGTTGTTGCGCGCCGCGCGCAGATGCAGCGCGAGCTCCTCGCCGCGGTTCAGCGCGACCATCATCGCGATCGTCAGCAGGCTGCGCGTGTGGCGCGGCAGCCCGTCGCGCGTCCAGATCTCGCCCCACGCATAGCGCGTGATGAAGTTCTGGAATTCCTCGGTCACTTCGTTGCGGTTCGCGATCGAGCGGTCGACGTGCGCGTCGCCGAGCACCGCGCGGCGCACCTGCATCCCTGCTTCGTAACGTTGCTGGTCGTCCATCGTGCGTCCCTCAGGCGGTCAGAAAATCGAGCAGCGCGCGGTTGAAGCCGTCCGTGCACTCGATGTTGGAGATGTGCGCGGCGTCGAATTCGACGTGCTTCGCGCCCGCAATCGCGGCGGCCAGCGCGCGGCCCTGATCGGGCGGCGTCGACATGTCGTGCGCGCCCGTCACGACGAGCACCGGCAGCGCGATTCCCTTCACTTCCTCGCGCAGGTCCGCCGCGTTCAGCGCGTCGCAGTTCGCCGCATAGCCGTCCTTGTCGGTATGGACGAACGTGTCGCGGATCGCGTCGAACAGGCGCGGCTCGCGCTCGACGAACGCGTTCGTGAACCAGCGCGGCAGCACCGCGTCGGCAAGCGCGGCCATCCCTTCGGCGCGTGCCTTCTGCGCGCGCGGCGCCCACACTTCGGGCGAGCCGATCTTCGCGGCGGTGTTCGCGAGCACCGCACGCACGATCCGCGACGGATAGCGCGCGGCGAGCGCCGCGCCCGTCAGGCCACCCATCGAGATCCCGCAGAAAAACGCCTGCGCGATGCCGACGTGGTCGAGCAGGCCGATCACGTCGCCCGCGAGCTGGTCGATCGTGTACGAGCCAGTCGGCGCGTCGGAGTGGCCATGGCCGCGCGTGTCGTAGCGCAAGATGTTGAAGTGCTGCGTCAGCGGCAGAATCTGCGGCGCCCACATCTGCAGGTCGGCGCCGAGCGAGTTCGAGAACACGAGCCACGGCGCGTCGGCGCGCGCGGCACGGTCGATCCGGTAATGCAGTTTCACGCCGTCGAGGGTGGCGAAGGGCATCGGATATCTCCTTAGGGTCGGTTCAGCGCGCTCGCATAGGAAGCGAGCACGGCGTCGACGTACGCATGCGCGTCGCCGACGTAGTGAGCGGGATCGAGCAGACGTTCGAGCGCGTCGCGCGACAGATGCGCGGCGACGGTCGGGTCGGCCGCGAGCACGTCGAAGAGCGTCGCGCCGGTGCGCACCGCCTCCTTCGACGCATGTTCGACGACGTGATGCGCATCGAGCCGGCCGATCTTGTCGCCGAGCGCGAGCATCACCGCTTCGCCGAGGATCAGCCCGCGCGTCAGGTCGAGATTCGCGGCGAGCCGTTCGGTGTTCACGTCGAGGCCGGCGGCGATCTGCGCGATCTGCGCGAGCGCGCCGCCCGCCAGACGCGCGAGGTCCGGCAGCGCGTCCCATTCGGCCTGCCAGCCGCCGAGCGCGCGCTCGTGCTCCTGCACCATCCCCGCGAACACCGTCGCGACGAGGCCCGGCGCGCGCACGGCCGCGGTCAGCACCGCCGCGCAACCGACCGGATTGCGCTTGTGCGGCATCGTCGACGAACCGCCTTTGCCGGCCGCGGCCGGCTCGCCGAGCTCGCCGACCTCGGTCTGCATCTGCAGCGATACGTCGCGCGCGATCTTGCCGAGCGTGCCGATCAGCATGCCGAAGCACGCGGCCGCCTCCGCGATCCGGTCGCGCTGCGTGTGCCACGGCACGGCCGGCAGCGCGAGCTCAAGATCCGCGGCGAGCGACGCCGCGACGCCGGATGCCGCGTCGCGCAGGCTCGCGAGCGTGCCGGCCGCGCCGCCGAACTGCAGCACGAGCGCGCGCGCGCGCAGTTCAGCGAAGCGCGCGCGATGGCGCAGCAGCGCGTCGAGCCACTGCGCGAACTTCAGACCGAGCGTGATCGGCAGCGCCTGCTGCAGCCACGTGCGGCCGATCGCCGGCGTCGCGCGATGGGTGCGCGCGAGTTCGGCGAGCGATGCGCAGGTCGCGTCGAGCAGCGGCTCGAGCACGTCGAGCGTATCGCGCAGCTGCAGCACGGTCGCGGTATCGATGATGTCCTGGCTCGTCGCGCCCCAGTGCACGTACTTCGCGGCTTCCGGGTCGTGTTCCTTCACGTTCGCGGTCAGCAGCTTGACGAGTGGAATCGCGAGATTGCCGCCGAGCGCCGCGCCGCGCGCGAGCGCGTCCGCGTCGAGCTGGTCGGCGTCGCACGCGCGTTCGATCGCGG
Source organism: Burkholderia guangdongensis (assembly GCF_013403875.1). Taxonomy (GTDB): domain Bacteria; phylum Pseudomonadota; class Gammaproteobacteria; order Burkholderiales; family Burkholderiaceae; genus Burkholderia; species Burkholderia guangdongensis. Next base: position 5,631 of record NZ_JACBNX010000028.1, read on the forward strand.
GCACCGCGGCGGCCGGAATCACCTGCCGCGCGGCGAGCGCGCGCGCGAGCGCCGCCTCGACGTCGAGCATGCGCTGGACGGTCGCGCGCGGCGACCAGATCCGGTTGAGCGGCTCGGTGCCGCAGATGAGGGAGGTCAGGCGGGCGCTGTCTTCGAGCATGGCGTCAGGATGGGAAACGCGGTGCGGATATTGTCCAACGAAGCGCACCGGCATGCGCGCGATGCGCAGGCCGGTGCGCGGCTCAGGCTGCCGCAATCTGGCTGCCGCAATCTGGCTACCAGAATCAGGCGGACGGGTTCAGGCGGACAGGTTCAGGCTGCAAAGCGCGTCGCGTCGATCAGCGGCACGCCGGTCAGCTTCTGCAGCTCGTCGAACGACAGGTCCGTGAAGATCTCGCGCACCGCGAGCCCGTCGGCCGTCACGTCGAGCACCGCGAGATCCGTGTAGATGCGGCTCACGCACTGCACGCCGGTCACCGGATACGAGCACGCGGCGACGACCTTGCTCTCGCCCTGCTTCGTCAGGTGCTCCATCATCACGAACACCTGCTTCGCGCCGATCGCGAGGTCCATCGCGCCGCCGACGGCGGGAATCGCGTCGGGCGCGCCGGTGTGCCAGTTCGCGAGATCGCCGTCCACCGACACCTGGAACGCGCCGAGCACGCAGTAGTCGAGGTGGCCGCCGCGCATCATCGCGAACGAATCGGCGTGGTGGAAATACGCGCCGCCGGTCAGCAGCGTCACGTGCTGCTTGCCGGCGTTGATCAGCTCGTCGTCCTCCTGGCCGGGCGCGGGCGCCGGGCCCATGCCGAGCAGGCCGTTCTCGCTGTGCAGGAAGATTTCCTTGCTCGGATCGAGATGGTTCGCGACGAGCGTCGGCACGCCGATGCCGAGGTTCACATACGCGCCTTCGGGGATGTCCTGCGCGACGCGCTTGGCCATTTCATCGCGGGTCAGTCGTTTCATGTGTGATCTCCTCGGGCGGTCAGGCGGCTTGGGATGCGGCGAGTTCGGCCGCATGCGCGGCTTGCGGCACTTCGACGATGCGCTGCACGAAGATGCCCGGCGTCACGATGTGCTCGGGGTTCAGGCTGCCGAGCGGCACGACCTGCGACACCTGCACGATCGCGGTCTTCGCGGCGCTGGCCATGATCGGCCCGAAGTTGCGCGCGGTCTTCCGGTACACGAGATTGCCCCAGCGGTCGCCCTGATACGCCTTCACGAGCGCGAAGTCGGCGTGGATCGGCGTCTCGAACACGTACTGCCGGCCGTCGATCATCCGCGTTTCCTTGCCTTCGGCCAGCTTCGTGCCGAAGCCGGTCGGCGTGAAGAAGCCGCCGATCCCGGCGCCCGCCGCGCGGATCCGCTCCGCGAGGTTGCCCTGCGGCACGAGCTCGAGCTCGATCTCGCCCGCACGATACAGCCCGTCGAACACCTGCGAATCCGACTGGCGCGGAAACGAGCAGATGATTTTGCGCACCTGCTTCGCCTTCAACAGCGCCGCCAGCCCGGTCTCGCCGTTGCCCGCGTTGTTGTTGACGATCGTCAGGTCGCGCGCGCCCTGCTCGATCAGCGCGTCGATCAGCTCGGACGGCATGCCGGCCGTGCCGAAGCCGCCGATCATGATCGTCGCGCCGTCGTGAATGTCGGCCACCGCCGACTGAAGCGATTCGAAAATCTTGTTGATCATGTCTCTTCCTGATTCCTGATACGAACCCGCGGCCCGTTGCGCGGCCGGCGGAGAAGCACGCGCGGCGCGCGTGCCGGGCCGGGCTCGTCCGTCGCCCGGAATTTGTTCGCCTATCGAACCACTATTCGTTTAGCGAACGTTGCGGCGATCATAGGGTGCCGTCGCGGGCGTTGTCAAGGCGGGAAGAGCCGGACGTCGGCGATGTCGGCGATGTCCGCGATGTCGCCGACGTCATTTACGCGCCGGGCGCCGCTTCGTCGTCGAACGGCAGGCCGACGTAGTTCTCGGCGAGGGCCTGCGCGGCGGCGCGCGAGCGCGACACGTACTTCAGCTCGGCGAGCTTCAGGCGGTTCAGGAACGGGGTGTCGTCGGCGGACGGGTGCAGCATGTTCGTCATGAAGTACGAGAAATGCTCGGCGCGCCACACGCGCTCGAGGCAGGTCGACGAGTACCCGTCGAGCGGCGCCGCGTCGCCGTCGCGGTAGCGCGCGCCGAACGCGCGGGCCAGCGCGCGGACGTCGGCCACCGCGAGGTTCATCCCCTTCGCGCCGGTCGGCGGCACGATGTGCGCGGCGTCGCCGGCGAGGAACAGCCGCCCGTACTGCATCGTCTCCGACACGAAGCTGCGCATCGGCGTCACGCTCTTCTGCGTGATCCGGCCCTCGGCCGGCGTCCAGCCGGTGTCGTTCGAGAAGCGCGTATGCAGTTCGTCCCAGATCCGCGCGTCGGACCATTCGTCGAGGTTCTCGTCGGGCCGGCATTGCAGATACAGGCGCGTGACCGACGGCGAGCGCATCGAGAACAGCGCGAAGCCGTGGTCGTGATGCGCGTACACGAGTTCGTCGAGCGACGGCGCCGCGTCGGCGAGAATCCCGAGCCATGCGTACGGATACACGCGCTCGAACGTGCGCAGCCGCTCGGCGGGAATCGTCTGGCGCGCGATCCCGTGGAAGCCGTCGCAGCCGGCGATGTAGTCGCAGTCGATGCGATCCGCACGGCCGTCGGCGTGCGTGAACGTGACGAACGGGCGCTCGCCGTCGACGTTGTGCAGCGCGACGTCGCGGACCTCGAAATGCATGTCGTGACCGTGCTCGACGGCCGCCGCGATCAGGTCGCGCACGACTTCGTGCTGGCTGTACACGGTGATCGCGCGCCCGCCGGTGAGGCTGCTCAGGTCGATCCGGTGGCGCTGCCCGGCGAACAGCAGCTCGATCCCGTGATGGATGAGCCCTTCGCGGCGCATCCGGTCGCCGAGGCCGGCGGCGTTCAGCGTGTCGACGGTGCCCTGCTCGAGCACGCCGGCGCGGATCCGGTTCTCGCAGTATTCGCGCGAGCGCGCCTCGACGAGCACGGAATCCACGCCCTGCAGGCGCAGCAGATGGGAAAGCAGAAGGCCAGCCGGGCCGGCGCCGATGATCGCGACTTGGGTGCGCATTGTTCGTCTCCAGAACATTGGTTCGAATGGTTGAACGCATTTCAGCGCTTTCCCGACTATGCGGCAACGCGATTTAGGAGATAAGTTATATACGTTTTACAAATAGTGGTGCAGCGATGGAAGTGCTCGATCTGAACCTGATTCCGTACCTCGTCGCGCTCGACGAGACGCGTAACGTGAGCCGCGCCGGCGACCGGCTCGGCGTGAGCCAGCCGCGCGTGAGCGCAGCGCTCGGCCGGCTGCGCGACTATTTCGGCGACCCGTTGTTCGTGCGCACGTCGCGCGGCATGGAGCCGACGCCGCGCGCGCTCGCGCTGCTGCCCGCGGCGCGCGACGCGCTCGCGCAGATCGAGCGCGGCCTCGTCGCGCCGCACGACTTCGATCCGGCGACGAGCACGCATACGTTCTCGATCGCGCTGTCCGACGTCGGCGAGATCGTGTTCCTGCCGCGGCTGCTGCAGGCATTCTCGACGCGCGCGCCGCACGTGAACCTGCGCTCGGTGTCGCTGCCGCACGACGAGGTCGGGCGCGGCCTCGAGGCGGGCAGCATCGATCTCGCGGTCGGCTATTTCCCGGATCTCGACGGCAACAACTTCTTCCAGCAGCGGCTGTTCACGCACCGCTTCGTGTGCCTGATGCGGCGCGGGCATCCGCTCGAGCGGACGCGGCCGTTCACGGTCGAGCAGTTCCTCGCGTGCGGGCACGCGGTCGTGCGCGCCGAGGGACGCAGCCAGGAAGTGCTCGAGAAATACCTCGCGAAGCGGCGGATGCACCGGCGCGCGGTGCTCGAGACGCCGCACTTCATGAGCCTGCCGTTCATCCTGAGCCGCACCGACCTGATCGCGACCGTGCCGCACGCGATCGGCCACGCGTATGCGGCCGAGCACGCGTTCATCACGCCGGTCGAGCCGCCGCTGCCGCTGCCCCGCTTCGACCTGAAGCAGCACTGGCATCGCAAGTTCCACAACGATCCGCGCACGGCCTGGCTGCGCGGCGTGGTCTCGTCCCTGTTCAACGACGAGCAGGACGAATGGCCGAAATGAACAGCCCCCACGCTCACTACGTTCGCTGCCCCCCGAGGGGGCGGTCAACCTCCTTGGGGCGGCCCGGCGGAGGCTGACGCGAACGGCCCCCACGCTCACTACGTTCGCTGCCCCCCGAGGGGGCGGTCAGCCTCCTTGGGGCGGCCCGGCGGAGGCTGACGTGAGCGTCCGACTGCATGCCGCGCACGACGCGCGAAAGCATGAAACAATCTCCCCCAACCGCGCCGCCGCCGGCGGCCGTCTCGATGGAGCCAATAGATGAGAAAAAAATCCTCGCGAGCCGACGCCCGGCCGTCCCGCGACGAGGCCGAAGAAGCCGTCCGCGTGCTGCTGCGCTGGGCGGGCGACGATCCCGCCCGCGAAGGGCTGCTCGACACGCCGGCGCGCGTCGTGCGCGCCTACGAGGAGTTCTTCGCGGGCTACGCGCTGGAGCCGCGCGACATCCTCGCGCGCACGTTCAGCGAAGTCGACGGCTACGACGAGATGATCGTGCTGAAGGACATCCGCTTCGAAAGCTACTGCGAGCATCACATGGTGCCGATCATCGGCCGCGCGCACGTCGCGTATCTGCCGAATCATCGCGTGGTCGGGATCTCGAAGCTCGCGCGGCTCGTCGACGCATTCGCGAAGCGCCTGCAGATCCAGGAAAAAATGACCGTTCAGATCGCCGATACGCTGTTTGAGGTGTTGCAGCCGAAGGGGGTCGGCGTGATCCTGGAAGCCGCGCACCAGTGCATCTCGACGCGCGGCATCCACAAACCCGGCGTCGAGATGGTCACGTCGCGGATGCTCGGCACGTTCCGCAGCGATCCGTCGACGCGGCGCGAATTCCTGTCGATCGTCGCGAATCCGTCGTCGGTGAACCTGACGAACACGTGATGGCGCAGACGACGCAAGCGGCGACACCCGCGGCACCCGTGGCGCCTGTCGTGCTCGTGACCGGCGCGGCCCGCCGCGCGGGGCGCGCGTTCGCCGAACATTTCGCCGCCGCGGGCTACCGCACCGCCATCCATTACGACCGTTCGGCCGACGCCGCGCACGCCACCGCGAACGCGATCGCCGCGCGCGGCCCGGACTCGGCGGCCTTCCAGGCTGACCTGTCCGACGCCGCGCAGATCGCCGCGCTGATCGATGCGGTGTGCGCGCGCTTCGGCCGCCTCGACGTGCTCGTGAACAACGCGTCGGTGTTCTGGCAGGACCACTTTCCGAGCTTCGATCTCGCCGCGTTCGACAACGCATGGGCCGTCAACTGCCGCGCGCCGATCCTGCTGACGCGCGCGTTCCACGAGCGAGCGCGCGCGGCGGGCACGCAGGGCGTGGTCGTGAACGTCGTCGACCAGAAGATCAAGGAGAACTTCCATCGCGACCATTTCAGCTACACGGTCGCGAAGGCCGCGCTCGGCAACCTGACGCAGATGCTCGCGCTGTCGGCCGCGCCGGTGCTGCGCGTGAACGCGGTGTTCCCCGGCCTGATGCTGCCGAGCGACGACCAGACCGACGCCGACTTCGAGCACGCGAGCCACGCGGCGACGCCGCTCGCGCGCGTCGCCGGGCCCGACGACGTCGCACGCGCGATCCTGCTGCTGACGGGCTCCGCGTACAACGGCGTCGACTTCGTCATCGATGCGGGCCAGAACCTGATCCGCGTCGATCAGGACGTGCTCTACAAGCATCGCTCGCCGGCGAGCAAGCACTGACTTCGGCGCGCGCGACCGTAGCGACCGTAGCGACCGTAGCGACCGTAGCGACCGTAGCGACCGTAGCGACCGTGACAACCGTGGCAGCCGTTACGGCTTCTCGTCGCGCTCGCCTTCGCGGATCTTGCCCTGCGCGACGCTGCTGCCCGGCGGCACGCTGTGCGTGAGCCACACGTTGCCGCCGATCACTGAGCCGCGGCCGATCGTCACACGGCCGAGGATCGTCGCACCCGCGTAGATCACGACGTCGTCCTCGACGATCGGATGCCGCGCGTTGCCCTTCACGAGCGTGCCATCGCCGTCGGCGGGGAAGCTCTTCGCGCCAAGCGTCACCGCCTGGTAGACGCGCACGCGCTCGCCGATGATCGCCGTCTCGCCGATCACGACGCCGGTGCCGTGATCGATGAAGAAGCTCGCGGCAATTTGCGCGCCCGGGTGGATGTCGATGCCGGTCGCCGAATGCGCGATTTCGTTGATGAAGCGCGCGAGCAGCGGCACGCCGAGACGATAGAGCGCATGCGCGAGCCGGTGATGCATCATCGCGAACACGCCCGGATAGCAGAGCAGAATTTCGGTGATGTGCTGCGCGGCCGGATCGCCCGCGTACGCGGCCTGGATGTCGCTGACGAGCAGCGCGCGGATCGCGGGCAGTTGCGCGCCGAGTTCCCGCGCGATTTCGAACGCGCGTTTGTCGAGCTCGGCGGACGGCGAATCGGCGTGCTCGGACAGAAACGGCAGCGCGCGGCGGATTTGCTCGGACAACAGCCGCAGCGTGCTCTCGAGCGTATGGCCGACGTAATAGTCGACGCTCTCGTCGGTCAGGTCCGGCGCACCGTAGTGCGTCGGGAACATCGCCGCGCGCAGCCCGGCGACGATCCTGCAGATCGCGTCGCGCGACGGCAGTTCGCGAATGCCGCGCGGGTGGCGCGTGCGGTGCAATTGTTCGCGCGACTCGCGCAAGCCGGCGACGATCGACTCGAGGCCCCATTGACGGACGGACGGTTTCGACATAGGCAAATGCAGGCGGCCGGGCTTGCCCGCTCGGCCGCGAATAAAAGTGACGGGTGTCGCAAGATTACCGCGTTTTCCGGCGCGCGGCCCTGCGTCGTGGGTCGGCCGAACGGCCAACGCCGCCGCGAATCAGACGGTAACTCAGGCGGTAAATCAGGCGGCAAATCAGACGGTGACGCTGCTCGCGTCGATCCATCTCACCGCCCAGTCGCGCGCGTGCGCGATCGCGGTGTCTTCGTCGTTGAAATGGAGGTCGGAAGGAAAGAACCGGTTCGCGACGAGTTCGCCGTCGCTCGAACGCGAAATCACCACGTAGGGTTTGAATGAGCCGTCGCCCGTGCGCGCGGGCGCACAGTTCAATAGATAGCCGCGATGTGTGAAGGCAGATGTCGATAGCATGAGTGCGCTCGCCCAGGTCTCTTACTTTCTTGTTCACTACCGTCCCGCGGGTGCTGCGGCGCCCTGCGGACGGAAGCGGCAGCTTTTGCATCCCCGTGCGCCGCTTCGCAGGAAAAGAATCATACTCTGTAGAAAACGCGTCTTCTAGCTGAAAAAAACACGCCAAATCAACGCGCGCGACACGGCGGCGGCGAACGTTCGTGCACATTTTCCCGTCACGTCCGGAACGGGACTTGCCTGAATCCGGAAGCATTCGCCGCCGCAGGAGACTCGCGATGGAATCGGCTGAAAACCGGCGCGCGGCGCATCCGCGCAGCGTCGAGCTCTACAACGAAGACACGCACGACAGCACCGTCGACACCGACGGCAAGAATCGCGAAGCGGCCCGCCTCGCGCGCGGCGACGCGATGTCGCCGGACCAGATCACGACGAGCAACGCGTCGCTCGTCAACGCGGTGCCCGAAGCCACCGACGGGCTCGCCGGCTTCGACAGCCGGCCGGGCGGCAATCATCCGGCGCTCGCGCTGCGCGACGGCTACGCGGTCGTCGAGAAGGGGTTCGACGCGCCGTCGCCGCTCGACGCGGACGCGCTCGGCCCGCAGCATCGGGCACGCGGGCGCGAGCACTGGCCGTGGCACGCGCGCCGGCCCGAGCGCGTGATCGAGCTGACGGACCTGTCGAGCTGAACGCGACGTTTGAACGCGACGTTTTGCCGCCCGATCGCGGCGGGTTGCGGTGGAATAATGTGCCGGACTGCTTCTTTCAATACACGCCGACCATGCTCATCCCCGCCGCCCGCCCCGCCAGCTATCGAGCATCGCGCAACGTACCGGACTGCTCGTCGTGCGCGCTCGGTCATCTCTGCATGCCGAATGGCCTCGCGCCGGCCGCGCTGTCGCGGCTCGAAGCGGTGATCCACACCGCCCGCCCGGTCAAGCGCGGCGAAACGGTGTTTCGCGCGGGCGACGTGTTTCACAACCTGTACGCGGTGCGCTCCGGGTCGCTGAAAACCGTGTCGACCCGCGCCGACGGCCGCGAGCAGGTCACCGGGCTGCATCTCGCGGGCGAGGCGCTCGGGCTCGACGGCATTTCCGACGACACGCACCCGAGCACCGCGATCGCGCTCGAGGACAGCTCCGTCTGCGTGATTCCGTACCGCCCGCTCGCGTCGCTCTGCGCGGAAGCGGACACGATGCAGCGCCGGATGCACAAACTGATGAGCGAGCAGATCGTGCGCGAGACCGCGCAGGCGATGCGGATCGGCGCGCTGACCGTCGACGAGCGGATCGTGTCGTTTCTGCTCGACGTGTCGTCGCGCTACCGGAAGCGCGGCTATTCGCCGGCGGAATTCAATCTGCGGATGACGCGCGAGGATATCGGCAGCTATCTCGGCATGACGCTCGAAACGGTCAGCCGCACGCTGTCGAAGTTCCGCAAGCGCGGCCTGATCGAGATGCAGGGCCGCGCGGTGCGCATCGTCGATTTCGACGAGCTGCAGCGGGTCTGATCCCGCAGGTCGGTCGACGAGACAAGCCGACGAGTCAAGCCGACGAATTGAGTCGACGAGTCAGTCGAGAAACAGCGCGGCGCGCGCCTTCAGCACCTCACTGAACGCATCGAGCCAGCCGATCGACAGGCGCCAGCTCTGCCAATACAGATCGACGTCGACGGTCCGCTCCGCCGACAGATCCACCAGTTCCCCCGCCGCCAGTTGGCGCTCGACCATCCGGTCCGGGCACATGCCCCAGCCGAGCCCCGTCTCGCACGCGCGCAGATAGCCGGCGACGTGCGGTATCCAGTGCTGCGGTGGATCGAGATCCGTGCGCGTCACGCGGCGGATGAAGCGCGCCTGCAGGCTGTCCTTCGAGCTGAACATCACGCACGGCGCGCGGCGAAGCGCGTCGCGGGTGAGCCCCGCGTCGAAGTAGCGCGCGTGGAAAGCCGGCGAGCAGACCGCGCGATAGCGCATCCGGCCGAGCCGCGTCGACCGGCAGCCCTGGATCGGCTCCGCCTGCGCGGTCACCGCGCCCTGCACGCTGCCGTCGCGAATGCGCGCGGCCGTGTGATCCTGATCGTCGATCACGAGGTCGAGCAACGTCTCGCGCTCCGCGCAGAACGGGCCGACCGCGTCGATGAACCACGTCGCGACGCTGTCGTCGTTGACCGCGATGCGCAGCGTCGGCCACGCGGACGCGAGCGCGCCCGGCAGCGCCGGCATTCGCCCGGACAGCTCCGCCTCGAGCAATTGCACGCGCTCCGTGTGGCGGCACAGCAGCGCGCCGGACGTCGTCGCGACGCACGGCTGCCCACGCTTCACGAGCACGCTGCCGACCCGCTCCTCGAGCAGCTTCACGCGCTGTGACACCGCGGACGCCGTCACGTTCAGCTCCTTCGCGGCGCGTTCGAACGAGCCGTGACGGATCACGGCCGCAAGCGCGTCGAGCAGCGCATAGTCGAGCATTAGCGTTCCTTAATCGACATTAGTCTATTTAGCTTCTCTTACTCCACTGGAACCCGCAGACTAACGCCATCCGATTCATCCGTCCACGGCTTTCCCCCACTATGAACTGGCTCGCTTATTCTCACGGCGCCGCGCTGTGCGCGTCGCTGATCGTCACGATCGGCGCGCAGAACGCGTTCGTGCTTCGGCAGGGCATCCTGCGCGCGCACGTCGGCAAGATCGTCGTGCTCTGCGCGCTGTCCGACATGATCCTGATCGCGGCGGGCGTCGGCGGCGCATCCGCGCTCGTCGGACGCTACCCGGCGTTCGTACACGCGGTGCTCTACGCCGGGCTCGCGTATCTCGCCTGGTTCGGCCTGAACGCGTTGCGGCGCGCGCTCAGGCCCGGCCACGAGACGCTCGACGTCCGTGGCGAGCCGGCAGCGCAGCAACAGCAGAAGCCACAGCCTGCGCTCGCGGTCGTCGCGATGACGCTCGCGTTCACGTGGCTCAACCCGCACGTCTATCTCGACACGTTCCTGCTGATCGGCACCGCCGGCGCGCGCGAGCCGGACGGCGCGCGGCTCGCGTTCGCGGTCGGCGCGATGACGGTGAGCGCCGTCTGGTTCGTCGCGCTCGGCTACGGCGCGCGGCTGCTCGCGCCGTGGTTCCGGCGCGCGATCGCATGGCGCGTGCTCGACGCTGCGATCGGCGGCATGGTGCTGTTCCTCGCGGCGACGCAGTTGCGTTGAGCTCGATGGCATCGCACGCATCCCGCCCTCATCCATTCCGACGATTTCCCGCCACCCGCGACCGACTACGCTCTACGCGTATCGGTCGCGCGGTCCCGCTGCGCGATGGCCGATCCGCCCCGTCCCACTCCGATCCTTCACGCCATCATGACCAAAGCAGCCAATCTCGTTACCTCGCTCACCGTCGACATCGACGCACCGGCCTCCGTCGTCTGGGAAGTGCTGACCGACTTCCCGCGCTACGCGGAGTGGAACAGCTTCTGCGTCGGGCTCGACACGACCGGCCGCCTCGGCGATCTCGTCTACATGCAGGTCCGGATTCCGGGCACCGATACGGTGATTCCGGTCAACGAATGCCTGGTCGCGTGGGAGCCCGAGCGCCTGCTGTCGTGGGAGCAGCGCCCGACCGACGACAACAAGGATGCCGCGCGCCGCGACCAGTACGTCGAGGCCGACGGCCCCGACCGCTGCCGCTATTTCACGACCGACCAGTTCCTCGGCGTCAACGCGGACACGATCATGCAGAACCATGGCGCCTGGGTGAAGCAGGGCTTCGATCAGTGCGCGCGCGACGTGAAGCAGCGCGCCGAAGCGCTGCACGCGGCGCGCAACGGCTCGCGCGCGTGAGCGCGGCACCACGTGAACGGAGCCGCCCGATGCTCGATCTGCAAACCCTTTCCGATCATCACGAGATCCGCCAGTTGGTCGTCGACTATTCGACCGCGATCGACGCCCGGCACTTCGATGCGCTCGACGCGGTGTTCACGCCCGACGCGTATATCGACTACCGCGCGATGGGCGGCATCGACGGCCGCTTTCCGGACGTGAAAGCGTGGCTGCGCGAGGTGCTGCCGACGTTTCCGAACTATCAGCACATGGTCGGCAACGTGTCGATCCGGCTCGACGGCGACAGCGACAACAACAGCGCGCACGGCCGCACGATCTGCTTCAATCCGATGGAGGTCGCGCTGCCGGACGGCGGCACGCAGGTGATGTTTCTCGGCCTCTGGTACATCGACCGCTTCGTACGCACCGCGCACGGCTGGCGCATCGCCGAGCGCGCCGAGGAGCGCTGCTATGGCCACAACGTACCGGCCGCGCTGATGCAGGCGGTCGGCTGACCGAACCCGCATGGGACCGCGCCGCGCGTCGAACATCGAACGCGCGGCGCGGCACTCACTCACCGGACGCCACGCTCCACCCGGCATCCGGCAAAGCGCGGCGTCGATCGAATCAATCGAATCAATCGAATCAATCGAATCAATCGAATCAATCGAATCAATCGAGCCGGAACGCCTGCTCGAACCGCGCGGCGAACGCGTCGAACTCCGCTTCGGGCAGGTGATTGATCCCGCCCGCGCGCTTGCGCCCGCCCCCCGTCGGAAAGCCTCGGCAGAAATCGTCCGCGCCGAGCGCGCGGCCGTCCGGCACCCGGACGCTGACGACGAGCCCGCCGTCCGCGCGCGGCGACAGCACCGCGAGCGCCGCGCCGGGCGCGCTGCGCATCCGCTCGTTCGCGAGCATGCCGGTCGCGCGCCGCGCCCACGGATGATCCGGCATCCGGATCAGCGTCGCGCCCGGCACCTCGCGCAGCGGCGGCAGCGCGCACGCGCGGGCCATGTCGTCGCGGTAGCCGTCGCGCAGCGCGGCGAACACCGGCGTGCCGTGCACGAAGTCGAGCGGATCGACGCAAGGCAGCATCGCGTCGGCGAGCGCGGCCGGGTCGAAATGCAGATCGCCGACATGGTCGCCGTACGCGTTGTAGTTCAGATAGAGCCCGAGCTCCGCGAGCGTGTGCCGCTCGTCGTCGCCGACGCCATGCGCGCGCGCGAGCGCGCCGCCGAGCGCCGGCAGCTCGTCGCCGAACGCCGCGACGATCGCCCAGCGCACGTGCCGCCCGCCGAGATAACGGTTTACGAGTTCGCTCGTGCAGACGTCCGGCGCGGTGTCGATGTGTGCATCGAAGCGTGGATCGTCCGGCAGTTCGCCCGCGAAGTGATGGTCGAAATAGCGCACCGCGACGCCGTCGCGCAAGAGCCGCGCGGCCGCCTCGCGATTCTGGTCGTGCGACACGTCGAGCACCGTGATCCGGTCGCCCGCGCGCGCGTCGATCCGCGCGAGCAGCCGGATGTCGCGCTTCACGCCGGTGACGAGCGTGCCGCCGGCGCCCTCGGCGAGCCGCAACTGCTGAAGCGCGCACAGCCCGTCCGCGTCGCCGTTGAACGCGTAGAAATGTCGTCCGTTGGATGATGTGTGTTGCATCGTCTGTCGCCTTCGTCCGTCAGGGCATGAAATCGCCGCCGTTCGCATCGAGCGTCGCGCCGGTCACCGCGTTCGCGTAGTCGGACGCGAGGAACAGCGCCGCGCGCGCGCAATCGTCGTCGGTCGGCAGCGCGCCAAGCGCGATGTTCGACGCGATCGGCGCGATGATCTGCTCCTCGCTGATGCCGTATTCCTCCGCGGCCTGCCGGAAGTACGTCTGCGTCGGCACGCCCCACATCCAGCCCATGTGGATGCTGTTCGCGCGAATCCCGTGCACGCCGAGCTCGCGCGCCAGATATTTTGCCGCAACCGCGAGCGCCCCCTTCGATACCGCGTAGCCGGATTCGCCCGCGAACGGCTTGCGGGTCGCCTGCGTGTTGATCATCACGATCGCGCCGCGCTTTTGCCGCTTCATGTGCGGCACGACCTCCTGCGTGAGCGTCATCGTGCCGAACACGTTCGTGTCGAACACCGCGCGCCAGCCGTCCAGATCGGCCTCGTCGACGGCCTCCGGAAACGTGCCGTGCACGAACGCGCTGTTCACGAGCGCGTCGATCCGGCCGAACCGCTCGATCGCCTGCGCGGCGAGCTGCCGGCATTGCGCGCGATCGGCGATGTCGGTCGTCACCTTCAGCACGTCGCAATCGACACCGAGCTCGCGGATCCGCGCTTCGGCGTCATCGAGCTTCGCCGGCGTGCGCGCGGCGATCACGACGCCCCGCGCGCCCTCGCGCGCCGCCTCGACCGCGAGCTTCACGCCGAGCCCCGGGCCGATGCCGGAAATCACCACGACCTTGTCCTTCAGCAACATCGTTCGTCTCCTGATAATGGTTGTGTTCGCAATGTCCGCGACGTCCGCAACGTCCGCGGCGTCAGTGCGCGGCCTGCAGATGCCGCGCGCGATACGCGGCGAAATCGTGCGCGAGCTGCGCGTCGGTGAAGCCGAAGCGTTCGATCGAGTAGTCGTGCGCCGCGCGCTTTTCCCGTCCGTTGCGCGCGAGCCAGTCGCGGATCGCCGCCCGCGCCTCGTCCGTCAGCGGCAGCCCGGCGAACGCGTACACCGCCTCGGCGACGCCGAGCGGGTTCGCGACCGTATCCTCGAAGCGCACGTCGAGAAACCGTTCCGCGGGCAGCGTGTCGCGCGCGCCCATCGCGCTGCCGATCGCGCGGGCCATCCCCGCGTTCCATTGCGCGCCGACGACGCGCGGGTCCGGATCGTCCGCGTACATCTGCCACAGCGTGTGCGCCATGCTCGCCATCGACGGAATCGTCTGCGCCGGATCGCGATGCGTGAGCACGACCTGGGCGCGCGGAAACACGCGGCACAGCACGTCGAGCGCGTGCAGGTGCTGCGGCGTCTTCAGCAGCCAGCGCGACGCGCCCGCGCCCGCACCGCCGCGCCGCGCCTTCTGCCACTGCAGGAACTGCAGCATCCGCTTCAGGTACGTGTAGACGGGCGTCAGGTCCTGCCGCGCGAGCCACGCGGTGTACGTCGGCACGTTCGCATACGAATCCATCGCGCAGACGAACGAATGCTCCATCAGCATGAACTCCTCGTCGGCGAGCATCGCGTCGAGCGGATGGATCGACAGGATCTGCGGGATCGCGTCGATCATCATCGCGACCTCGGCCTGCGCGCGCGCGATCCGCTCGGTCGGCGCGGCGAGCGTCTCGCCGGGCAGCGGCGCCGGATAGCGCGTCTCCCACCACGCGGCCGAATGAAAGCGCGGATCGGCGGCCAGCAGCCGTTGCAGCATCGTCGTGCCGGTGCGCGGCAGGCCGACGATCACCAGCGGATCGTCGATCTCGATGTCGGCGATGTCCGGATGGCGCCGAAAGTAGTCTTCGACGACGAGCCGGTTCGCGAGCTGCCCGACGAGCTTTTCACGCATCATCGCGGCGCCGCGCGCGGACAGGTTCGCCTCGCCCGTCAGCGACGCGCACAGCACGTCGAGCGCCTCGCGATACGGCCCATCGCCGAACGCGGTCAACCCGCCCGTGCGCGCGGACGCTTGCGCGATCAGATCATCGGCGTTCAGCAGCGTTTTCACGGATTCGATCGCGGTATTCATGCGGCCTCCTTCAGCGTCGCGAGCTTGACGACGCGCGTGCGCGGATGCGACGACTGGGCCAATTGCGACGGCTGCGCGGCGCCGACCCAGCGCCAGCAGATCGTGCCGGTCGAGTGCCCGGCCGTGTCGAGCCAGTTCCCTCGGCCCGGATCGGACGCGGCGACGATCACCGTCACGCCGCCCGACTCGTCGAGCCGCGCACTGTGCTTGTTCACGCACACGTCGAAATGGCGGTAGTCGAGCGACTCCATCCAGTAGTTGTTCAGTTGAACGTTCCAGAAATCGCAGTCGGGCACGCGATCGACTTCGATCACGAGCGCCTCGTCGTCCGCGAGCGACCAGCGCGAGTGGTAGTAGTAGATGTTCGGATCGCCGCCGACCGCCTGGCACAGCGCCTGGTCGGCGGGCGGCAGCGCGTTCACGTGCGCGCCGTAGCCGGCCGCCCAGTCCGCGAACAGCCGCGCGGTCTGCTCGACGAACCCCGCCGCGCGCGTGAGGCCCGCCTGCAGCGTCGCCGGGTCGAGCGGCGCGGGCCGGTCCTGCGCGTCGATGCGCTCGATCTTCAGCTGCGCCGGCTGCTCCGCACGCCGGTTCATGAACGTCTGCCGCACGAGCAGCGCGTTCGTGGCCGGCTCGATCCGCACCCAATTGCCGTCGCGCGGCGTCTGGCTCAGCACGATCTCGAAGCTGCCGTCCGGCGCGACGTCGAGCTGCTTCGCGTCGAGAAAGCCGGTCTGCAGCATCTTGCCGTCGGTCTCGTAGCCGCCCTTCTGTGTGCCGAAGCTCAGGTACGCGACCGTGCCGCGCCGCCCCGTCACCCGATAGTCGTGGCGGCCGTCGAGCCGCGCGTACTGGTACAGGTTATCCGGGTTGTCCGCGCCGATCTTCGCGGTTTCGTGCGACGGCGAGAAGAAGCCGGGCCACGCGCCATCCGCGAACTCGACGTGCATCTCGAGCGCGATGCGCATCAGCCGGCTCAGGTAGCGAAAGCCCTCCGCGCGCGTCAGCGGGTCGTCCGGCGCTTCCGCGCGCAGGATCTGCTGTCCGCTGCGTTTGAGCGCATCGCAGAAATCGGCCCAGGTCTGGCCCGTCAGCAACTGCGTGGCCCGTGTGTCGTCCGTCATGTGTCGTCTCCGCCGATAGTCGAGCGTCCACGTTAGCGCGGCGGCCCGGCGCCCGGCTTCGTCCGGGTGGACTAAGGGGAATCCGGATCGCGCCGCACGCGGGTTTTAGTCCGGTCGGACGAAGAGCGGCAGGGGCATCGCTCGATACCGTTGATGTCATGCACGAGCCGCCGCACATGTCGCGCGGCGCCGGCATCGGACAACAGAAGGAGACGAACGATGTTGACCCACTTGGAGCGTCTGGAGGCGGAGAGCATCCACATCATGCGCGAGGTGGTGGCGGAAAGCGAAAATCCGGTGATGCTGTATTCGATCGGCAAGGACAGCTCGGTCATGCTGCATCTCGCGATGAAGGCGTTCTACCCCGCGAAGCCGCCCTTCCCGTTGCTGCACGTCGATACCACGTGGAAATTCCGCGAAATGATCGCGTTCCGCGACGAAACCGTCGCGCGCCTCGGCCTCGATCTGCGCGTGCACGTGAACCCGGACGGCGTCGCGAACGGCATCAATCCGTTCATGCACGGCTCGTCCGTGCATACCGACGTGTGGAAAACGCAGGGCCTGAAGCAGGCGCTCGACCACTACGGCTTCGACGCCGCGTTCGGCGGCGCGCGCCGCGACGAAGAGAAATCGCGCGCGAAGGAACGGATCGTGTCGCTGCGCTCGGAGCAGCACCGCTGGGATCCGAAGCGCCAGCGCCCGGAACTCTGGTCGCTGTACAACACGCGTAAGCGCAAAGGCGAAACGCTGCGCGTGTTCCCGATCTCGAACTGGACCGAGCTGGACATCTGGCAATACATCCAGCTGCACGACATCCCGATCGTGCCGCTCTACTACGCGAAGGAGCGGCCGGTCGTCGAGCGCGACGGCACGATGATCATGGTCGACGACGAGCGGATGCCGCTGCGTGAAGGCGAGGTGCCGCAGATGCGCAAGGTGCGGTTCCGCACGCTCGGCTGCTACCCGCTGACGGGCGCGATCGACAGCGACGCGACGTCGCTCGACGACATCCTGCTCGAGATGCGCGACACGCGCACATCGGAGCGCCAGGGGCGGCTGATCGACAGCGATTCGGCCGGTTCGATGGAGAAGAAGAAACAAGAGGGGTATTTCTGATGGCACACGTCCTGAACGAGCGCGTCGACGACGTCGCGCGCAGTCTGCAAGATTCGCCGGATTCACCGGATTCGCAGACGAAAGACCTGCTGCGCTTCATCACCTGCGGCAGCGTCGACGACGGCAAGAGCACGCTGATCGGCCGTCTTCTCTATGAATCGAACATGCTGTTCGACGATCAGCTCACCCAGCTCGAGGCCGATTCGAAGAAGGTCGGCACGCAAGGCGGCGAACTCGATTTCGCGCTGCTCGTCGACGGCCTGTCGGCCGAGCGCGAGCAAGGGATCACGATCGACGTCGCCTACCGTTTCTTCGCGACCGAACGGCGCAAGTTCATCGTCGCCGACACGCCGGGCCACGAGCAGTACACGCGCAACATGATCACCGGCGCGTCGACCGCGAACCTCGCGGTGATCCTGATCGACGCGCGCAAGGGCGTGCTCACGCAGACGCGCCGCCACAGTCACCTGGTCGCGCTGATCGGCATCAAGCGCGTCGTGCTCGCGATCAACAAGATGGATCTCGTCGATTACGACCGCGCGACGTTCGAGCGCATCGACGCCGAGTATCGCGCGTTCGCCGCGGAGCTCGGCCTCGAGGATATCGTCAGCATTCCGCTGTCCGCGCTGCGCGGCGACAACGTGATCGCGCCGAGCACGCGGATGCCGTGGTACGTCGGCCCGACGCTGATGCAGCACCTCGACACCGTGCCGCTCGACGTGCGCGCGACGCAGCTCGAGCCGTTCCGGCTGCCGGTGCAGTGGGTGAACCGCCCGAACCTGAATTTCCGCGGCTACGCGGGCAGCATCGTGTCGGGCGAGATCCGCGTCGGCGAGCGCATTCGCGTGCTGCCGTCCGGCAAGGAGAGCCGCGTCACGGCGGTGATCACGCCGGCGGGCGAGACGGACGTCGCGCGCGCCGGCGACGCGGTCACGCTGACGCTCGCCGACGAGATCGACATCAGCCGAGGCGACATGATCGCGACCGCCGATGCGCCGCCCGAAGTCGCGGACCAGTTCGAGGCGACGGTCGTGTGGATGCACGACGAGCCGATGCTGCCGGGCCGACCGTATTGGGTGAAGGTCGGCACGCACACGGTCGGCGCGACGTGCGCGACGCCGAAGTACAAGATCGACGTGAACACGCGCGAGCATCTGGCCGCGCGCACGCTCGCGCTGAACGAGATCGGCGTGATGAACCTGAGCTTCGACCGGCCCGTCGCATTCGATCCGTATGAGCAAAACCCGCATACCGGCGGCTTCATCGTGATCGACCGCTTCACGAACGACACGGTCGGCGCCGGAATGCTGCACTTCGCGCTGCGGCGCGCGCACAACGTGCACTGGCAGGCGGTCGACGTCGACCGGCGCGCGCGCGCGGAACTGAAGCGCCAGACGCCGCGCGTCGTGTGGCTGACCGGGCTGTCGGGCGCGGGCAAGTCGACGATCGCGAACCTCGTCGAGAAGAAGCTGCACGCGCTCGGCAAGCACACGTACCTGCTCGACGGCGACAACGTGCGGCACGGGCTGAACCGCGATCTCGGCTTCACCGAGGCCGACCGCGTCGAGAACATCCGGCGCGTGGCCGAAGTCGCGCGGCTGATGGTCGACGCGGGGCTGATCACGCTCGTGTCGTTCATCTCGCCGTTCCGCGCGGAGCGCGACATGGCGCGCGCGCGCGTCGGCGAAGGCGAGTTCGTCGAGGTGTTCGTCGATACGCCGCTGTCCGTCGCGGAAGAGCGCGATCCGAAGGGTCTGTACAAGAAGGCCCGGCGCGGCGAGCTGAAGCACTTCACCGGCATCGATTCGCCGTATGAGGCGCCCGAGCGGCCGGAGCTGCGCATCGACACGACCGCCGAGTCGCCGGAGGAAGCGGCGGAACGGATCGTCGCGTATCTGCTGCAGGAGAGCGCCGGCTGAGCGGCGCTCGCGCGGGGGTTCGGATCGTTCGCGTCGTTCGCGTCGTCCGGCTCGTCCGGCTCGTCCGGCTCGTCCGGACGGTTCCGGCACTCAGCCGTTCGGACGACGCGAGCCGCGGCAGGATCCGTATGCTCGCGCGAGCAAGCTCATTCATTTGCCCGGGGAGAAAATCATGACCGTAGCCGTCGTCACCGGCGCCGCATCCGGCATCGGTGCAGCCGTATCCCGATCGTTCGCCGCGCGCGGCGTGCAGGTCGTCGGCATCGATTTGCGCGATACCGACATCTGCGCCGATCTGTCCACGCACGCGGGCCGACGGGCCGCGATCGACGCGACGCTCGCGAAAACCGGCGGCACAATCGACCGGCTCGTGTGCTGCGCCGGTCTTGGTCCGCAAGCGGAGCCGGCATCACTGGTCGCGTCGGTCAACTACTTCGGCGCCGTCGCACTGCTCGATGGCCTGTTCGATGCGCTCAAGCGCGGCGACGCGCCGTCCGCGGTCGTCGTGTCGTCGAATTCGGCGACGCTGCAATCGTGGGCCGGCAGCCCGCTTCGCAGCGCGTACCTGTCCGGCGACGAGACCGGCGTGCACGATCTGCTGCGCGCGGTGCCGGCCGAGCAGGCGGGCTTCGTCGCGTACGCGAGCTCGAAGAACGCGGTGACGGTCGCGGTGCGGCAGCGCGCGGCCGCGTGGGGCGGCGCGCGCGTGCGCTTGAATGCGGTCGCACCCGGCCCGGTGAACACGCCGCTGCTGCAGGCGGGGCTGAAGGACGCACGCTACGGCGACGCGATCCGCGATTTCGTGCCGCCGCTCGGGCGGCGCGCCGAACCCGACGAAATCGCCACGCTGATCGCCTTTCTGTGCGGGGAGGACGCCGCGTACGTGCACGGCAGCGTGCTGTTCGTCGACGGCGGCCACGATGCCGCGCAGCGTTCAACGATGTTCTGAATCACGGAGACTGCCCCCACATGGCTAGCCAAGCACCGTCGCCGCTTTCACCGCTTTCACCTTTTTCGCCGATGCGCGTCGGCCCGATCGCGCTGCGCAACCGCTTCATCAAATCGGGCGCAAACGAAGGAATGACGCCGGACGGCGTGCCGACCCGCGCGCTCGTCAAGCATCATCGCGATCTGGCCGCCGGCGGGATCGGCATGACCACCGTCGCCTATACGGCGGTCTCGCCGGACGGGCTCACGTTTCCGTACCAGTTGCACATGCATGCGGGCATCGCACCGCAGCTGCGCGCGCTGACCGACGCCGTGCACCGGGAAGGCGCGGCGGCCTGCCTGCAGCTGACGCACGCGGGATCGTTCACGACGATGCGGCACGGGGCAAGCATGCGCGCGCCGAGCGCGTCCGCCGGGCTGAATGCGTTCGGCATGATGCACGGCGTCTATTTCCAGCGCGCGATGGATCAGGCGGACATGTCCGGCGTCGCGTCGCGGTTCGCGCAGGCGGCGATGCTCGCGCGCGAATGCGGCTTCGACGCGGTCGAGATTCACATGGGCCACGGCTATCTGCTGAACCAGTTCCTGTCGCCGCTGAGCAACCGGCGACGCGACGCGTACGGCGGCCCGGCCGAAAACCGCGCGCGCTTTCCCGCGCAGGTGCTGAGGCAGGTGAAGGACGCCGTCGGCGCGCACCTTGCGGTGACCTGCAAGATCAGCGTCAATGACGGCGCGCCGCGCGGCAACACCGCGGCGGATTCGGCGGCGATCGCGCGCATCCTCGAGCACGAAGGCGCGGACCTGCTGACGCTGAGCGGCGGACGCAACGTCGAAAGCCCGTGGGCGATCTTCGGCAGCCCGATGCCGACCGCCGAGATGAAGGCGGCGGCACCCAGCGCGATCGCGCGCTTCGGCGTGACGATGCTCGAAAGACAAACCCCGCGCGACCTCGCGTTTCGTGAGCTCTATTTTCTCGACGACTCGCGCGTCGTCCGGCAGGCGGTGCGCATGCCGCTCGCGTACGTCGGCGGCGTGAAGTCGCGCGCCGGCGTCGAGCGGCTGATGGCGGAAGGGTTCGACTGCATCGCGCTCGCGCGCGCGCTGATCCACGATCCGGCGTTCGTCGCGCATCTGCGTGATGGCAGCGTCGCGGATTCGGGCTGCAACAGCTGCAACCGGTGCGTCGCGAAGATCTACGATCCCGCCGGCGTGAGTTGCGTGCTCGGCCCGCCGAACGATCCACACCTCACGCGCGTGCCGGCAGGCGAATAAGCCGACGATTCCGCGGACGATTCCGTGGACGAATGCGCGGACGAATGCGCGGGTAACCAGGCGGGCGCCTTCGCCGGCGACGTAACCCGTTCGGACGACGCGCGCCGCCACCGGTTCCGTATGCTCGACTTGAAGACATCATTGCGTTCAAGGAGACTCCAAGCATGCCGACCGCTGTTCCATCCGATGGCGGCGCCGTCGCGCACGACCGTTTCGACGATGCCGCGTGGACCGCGCGCGAGCTCGACCGATGGCTCGGCCTCGTCTATCAGGGGCCGACGGAAGCGACGCCGTGGGGCAGCCTGCTCGAAGCGATCCGCGCGGACCTCGACGCGAGCTTCACGACGCTCGTGCTGCGCAATCCGGGCGGCGCGCGACGCGGCCTGATCATCAACGCGTCGGTGCACGGGCCGCTGCTGCCCGGCGAGCCGTCGTACAGCGAGCAGTTCTACGCGCTGTGCCCGTTCGTCGACCTGCCGGCCGGCGAGGTGTTCACCGCCGACTCGCTGTTCGGCGAGCCCGGATGGCGCGCGCACGATTTCTACCGGCAGTACCTGGAGCCGCTCGACCTGCGCTATATCCTCGGCGCGAACCTGCGCGGTAACGACGGCGTCGAGTGCGCGTTCTTCGTCAGCCGCGCGCACCGCTGCCGGGATTTCGACGCGTCGGAACGCGCGCGGATCGCGGTGCTGCTGCCGCATCTGCAACGCGCGGTCGCGCTGCACGCGACGCTCGACGTGCTCGACGCGGAGCGCGCGCTGTATGCGGGCACGATCGACCGGCTCGACGTCGGCACCGCGATCCTCGACGAGGACGGCCGCGTGCTGAAACACAACAGCATCGCGGAACGGCTGTTCGAACGGCAGGACGGCCTCTGCCTGCGGCAGGACCAGCTGCACGCGTCATGCCCGCTCGACGAGCGGCGGCTGCAGAAAACGATCCAGGCGGCGCTCGAGCATTACCGCGCGTCGGCGCTCGGGCGCATCGAGGCGACGACGCTGTCGCGCGCCGGCGGCGCGATGCCGTTGAACCTGCTGCTGCGGCCGCTCGCGCCGCACCGCGGCGCGGAGGACCGGCGGCACCGGCCAGCCGTCGCGGTGTTCGTCCGCGATCCGAAGTCGTCGCCGCAGACGTCGCGCGACATGCTGCACCGGTTGTACCGCCTCACGCCGATGGAGACCGAGATCGCGCTGCTGCTCGTCGATGGCAACACGCTCGACGAGGCCGCCACCGCGACCGGCATCACGAAGAACACCGCGCGCGCGCATCTTCGCGGCATCTTCGCGAAGACCGGCGCGACGCGCCAGGCGGTGCTCGTGAAGACGCTGCTGAACAGCGTCGTGTCGATAGCGTGACGGGGAGGGCCGCATCGCCCTCCCCGTATTACTCTCCCGTTAGGCCGCCTCCCGCAGCGCCTCCCGCCCGCCCGACGCCGCATGGCGCCCCGCCTGCCGGCCGAAGAACGTCGCGTCGGCGAGCGACAGCCCCGAACTGTAGCCCGCGCCCCACCTCGGCAGCCCGCACGTGGTGCGTCCCGCCGCGTAAAGCCCGCGCACGGGGGTGCGCGTATCGTCGACGACCTGCCCGGTCGGCAGCGTATCGAGCCCGCCGAGCGTGAAATGCGGATAGAACGCGTAGTCGATCCGGCAGTCGAGCGCGACGAACGGCGGCTCGTCGAGCGGCTTCAGCCATTTGGCCGCCTTGTGGAACAGCGGATCGACGCCCGCCGCCGCGTGCCGGTTGTACGTGTCGACGGTCGCGGTCAGCGTGCCCGCCGGCATCTGCAGGTCGCGCTCGACCTCTTCCCAGCTTTCGCCGGCGGCCGCGATGCCGATCCGCGCGAACGCCGGCGGCTCCCGAAAAACCGCCTGATCGGCGAGCAGGAAGATCCGGTCGCCGGGCTGCTGCAATGCGTGATGGCCAGTGCGGCCGTGATAGCAATCCTCGTTGACGAAGCGCTGCCCGCGCCCGTTCACGAAAATCCCGCGAATCAGCGATTCCGGCGCGTAGAACGGCAGGCTGACGAACCCTTCGTTCATATGAATCGCCGCGCCACCGACGCCGATGCCGAGCCGGATGCCCGAGCCGTCGTCGCCGGGGCTACCGATCGGGTCGGCCGAGCGCAGCAGCGTCGGCGCGTGGCGGCGCACCATGTCGCGGTTCATCACGAAGCCGCCCGCGCACAGGATCACCGCACGGCGCGCGCGCACGAAGACGGTCGCGCCGTAGGCGCGCAGCACCGCGCCGCAGACCGCGCCCGCGTCATCGACGATCAGCGCGAGCACGCGCGTGTCGTAGCGCACCGGCACGCCGAGCGCCGCGACGCGCGCGGCGAGCACGTCCATCAGCACCCGGCCGCCGCCCCAGCCCTGCATCTGCGGCGTGTGGCCGCGCGGGCACGGCTTCGCGGCGTCGCTGAACGGCCAGGCCTCCTCACTGCCCGACCAGATCAGACAGTCGTCGGTTTCGGGCTCGACCATCCGCTCCGGCAGGAACGTGTTCTTGTACGTGACACCCTGCGCGACGAGCCAGTCGTGATGCGCGAGGCTCTGCTCCGCGTAGAGCCGGACCTTCGCGTCGTCCGCGTCGGGGCCGCCCGCGAGCATCAGGTAGCGGTACAGATCCTCGGTGTCGTCGTGAAAGCCGGCCTGCCGCTGCGCGGGCGTGCCGCCGCTGCCGCCCAGGTAGATTTCGCCGCCGGACAGCGCGCTCGTGCCGCCGTGGCTCGACGCGCGCTCGACGATCAGCGTGTCGGCACCGGCCGTCGCGGCTTCGATCGCCGCGCACGCGCCGGCCGCGCCGAAGCCGACGATCACGACGTCGTGCTCGGCGTCCCAGTGGCGAACGTCGCTCAGGTGAACGGGGCGGGTCGGGGAGTATTCGGATGACATGAAGTGCAGTAAGTGGGGGTCGATGGAGATCGGGAAGCGCGCGCGCAACGACGCGGCCCGCCACGGCGCGTGGCGGGCCGATGCCCCGTCACATCCAGGGTCACATGCCGCGTCACATGCTACGCAGCGCGGCGAAACCGAAATGGACCGGATCGATCGGCACACAGCCGGACGGCTGCCCGTTCGCGTCGATCGAACGGCATTGCACGGTGCCTTGCGCGTAAAACGTCGGGATTGCGTCGGCGCTCGCATAGCGCGCGACGGCAATGGCCGCGAGCGTGCCTGCCACCAACATGCTCAGCTTGCGGTTCGTCAGTCTCATGGTTGTCCCCTCTGATCCGCCGCATCCGCGATTGCATGCCCGGCGCGGTCGGCGGTCACGCCCGGTAACTGCACGTTAGCGGCGCGCCGCGCGCCGGCCATCGTCCATTTCGACTAGGGGCAAACGCGGATCGGCGGCCCGTTCGCGTGACGCATCGCAGCATCGCCGACGATCGATTCACGCACCCGGCACGCTGCACCGCGCGACCACGCCCGACGCATCTGCACACGCGCGTGCGGCCGGCGCCGCGACTGCGTTGCTGCACCGCACGACGCCCGCGCCGTGCACGCCCGCCCGGCACTCTCCCGAGCCTGCATCTGCTTCATACGGACGATGAGATTCCGCCGCCCCGATGCGACGCTGCGCATCACACCGCCGCCGCGCCCGGCCTGCGGCACGGCCGGCTTTCTCCGTCCTTTCACGGGAGCACCGCATGACCGACCCCAATCCCCGTCACGCGCTGTACGAGCTTGCGTGCCGCTATGCGCAGGCCGTCGACCGGCGCGACTGGCGGCAGCTCGCCGCGCTCTTCACCGTCGATGCGCAGTTGATCGGCCCCGGCTTCACGCTCGACGGCCGCGACGCGATCGTCGCCGGCATGGGCGCGATCGAGCGCTACGACGTCACGCAGCATCACGTGCACAACCAGCTCGTCACGCTCGACGGCGACGAGGCAGCGGTCGAGACGTACTGCGTCGCGTGCCACGTGTACGCGCGCGACGGCGTGAAGCGCAAGCTCGACTGGGGCGTGCGCTACCGCGACCGCTGCGTGCTCGACGATGGCGCATGGCGCTTCGCATCGCGCACGCTGCACGTCGACTGGACGCAAGACCTGCCGCTGGAGGGCTGACCGATGCGCGCCTCGCTCCCCCTCGAAGGCCAGACCGCGCTCGTGACCGGCGGCTCCGGCGGCATCGGCGCGGCGTGCGCGCACGCGCTGCTCGCCGACGGTGCGACGGTCGTGCTGACCGGCCGCCGCCGCGACGCGCTCGAATGCGCGCAACGGCGGCTGACCGACGCGGTGCCGGGCGGCCGCGTCGAGATCGATGCCGGCGACGCCTGCGACGCGGCCGACGTGCAGCGCGCGCTGGATCTCGCGTGGTCGCTGAACGATCGGCTCGACATCGTCGTGCCGACGGTCGGCGGCGCCGCGTTCCGCCCGCTGCTGATGCACGACGCGGACAGCTTCCGCGCGGACCTCGACCTGAACGTGACGAGCACGTTCGTCGCGATCCGTCACGCGGCGCCGCTGCTCGCGAAAAGCGGCGGTGGCGCGATCGTCTGCATCTCGTCGACGGCCGCGCGGATCAATTTCCGCTGGCTGTCCGGGTACTGCACGTCGAAGGCCGCGCTCGAGGCGCTGGTTCGCGCGGCGGCCGAGGAGCTGGCCGGCGCGAAGATCCGCGTGAACGCGGTGCGCCCCGGCCTCACGCGCTCGGAAGCGACCGGGCCGATGTTCGACAACGCGGCGATGCTCGACGGCTTCTACGAGCAGGTGCCGCTCGGCACGCTCGGCGAGCCCGAATACATCGCGCACGCGGTGCGCTATCTCGCCGGGCCGGAATCGGGCTGGGTCACCGGCCAGAGCTTCGCGGTCGACGGCGGGCACGAACTGCGCACGAATCCCCGCTTCGACGACACGATCGCGCAGATCTTCGGCGCCGCCGCGCTCGACGCCGTGAAGGCCGGCCGCGCGCCGGACCCGGCATGAACGGCCCGCTCCCCACTTCGCTCAACCGCAAGGAACCTCCAAGATCATGAATCGAGTCGCAAACAAGGTCGCGCTGATCACCGGCGCGGCGAGCGGCGTCGGCCGCGCGGACGCGCTGCTGCTCGCCGCCGAAGGCGCGCGCGTCGTGCTCACCGACGTCAACGAGGATGCCGGCCGCGCGCTCGCGCGCGAGATCGGCGACGCGGCGCTGTTCGTGCGCCACGACATCGCCGACGAGGACGGCTGGCGGCACGCGATCGCGGCAACGCTCGAGCGTTTCGGCCAGCTCGACGTGCTCGTCAACAACGCGGCGATCTGCCCGGTCGGCTCGATCGAGGAGACGAGCCTCGACACGTGGCGGCGCGTGATGCGCACGAACGCGGACGGCTACTTCCTCGGCTGCAAGTACGCGATCGACGCGATGAAGCACAACACGACGCCGAGCTCGATCGTGATGATGTCGTCGGTCGCGGCGCTCGGCGGGCTGCCGATGATGTGCGCGTACACCGGCTCGAAGGGCGCGGTGACCGCGCTCGCGCGCAACGTCGCGGTGCACTGCAAGCGCAGCGGCTACCGGATCCGCTGCAACTCGATCCACCCGGACGGGATCTGGACGCCGATGACGCAGGCGCTGATGCCCGACCTCGATCCGGTCGCGCTCGGCATCGGCAACGATCCGATGGCGCGCATGTGCGACGCGCAGGATGTCGCGAATCTCGTGCTGTTCCTCGCATCGGACGAATCGCGCTTCGTGAACGGCGCGGAGCTGCGGGTCGACAACGCGCAGCTCGTGGCGTCGCTGTGACGCGGCACCTTTTCCACGAAGTCCACGAAGGAGAGCATCGATGATTTCACTGACCGGCAAGACCGTGCTCGTCACCGGCGGCGGAGCGGGCATCGGCCGCGCATGCGCGGAGGCGTTCGGCGCGGCGGGCGCGCGCGTCGTCGTCGCGGAGATCGACGCCGGGCGCGCTCAGCAGGTGCGGCAAGCGCTGGAGGCGGCGGGCGTCGATTCGCTCGTCGAAATCGCGGACGTGACGCGCGGCGACCAGGTCGCCGCGCTCGCGCGCACGATCGACGCGCGCTTCGGCGGGCTCGACGTGCTCGTCAACAACGTCGGCGACTTCCTGCAGATCGCGAAGCCGTTCGACGACTACACCGACGACGACATCGCGCGCCTGTTCGACGTGAATCTGCGGCAGGTATTCGTCGTCACGCGCGCGATGCTGCCGCTGCTGCGGCGTCGCGGCGCGGGCGGCAGCATCGTCAGCGTGTCGTCGATCGAAGGGTTTCGCGCGATTCCGAACTGCACGGTGTATGCATCGTTCAAGGCCGCGCTATCCGGCTTCACGAAGAGCCTCGCGCTCGAGCTCGGGCCGGCCGGCATCCGCGTGAACCAGATCGCGCCCGAAACGACCGAGACGCCGCAGGTGCCGGTGAGCGCGATGGTCGCGGCCGAGCACCACGCCCACATCCCGCGCTGGATTCCGCTCGGCCGCTTTGGCGAAGCGGGCGACATCGCGGGCGCGGCGCTCTTTCTCGCGAGCCCGCTCGCCGCGTGGGTCACCGGCACGACGCTGCACGTCGACGGCGGCGCGCTCGCGGCCGCCGGCTGGTATCGCGACCCGAAAGGCTTCTGGACCAACATGCCGGTCGTGACCGGCAACGGCTTCAACTTCTGATCGGCCGCGCGCCGGACTTTCATTCGGACTTTCATTCGGACTTTCTTTCGCACGGTCTGCGAACCGTCTGCGAACCGTCCACGGAGACACCATCATGAACATTCTCGTCATCGGCGGCACCGGCCTGATCGGCGGCCACGCCGCGCTGCATCTGCGCGCGCAGGGCAACGCGGTCACGATCGCGGCGCGCAAGCCGCCCGCGCCCGGCAGCGCGCTCGCGCAGTTCGACGTGCTGCAGCGCGACTACGTCGCCGGCGATTTCACGCGCGACGATCTCGCGCGCTTCGACGCGGTCGTGTTCGCGGCCGGCAACGACATCCGCCATCTGCCGCCCGGCACCGACGAAGCCACGCACTGGGAGCGCGCGAACGTCGAGGCCGTGCCGCGCTTCTTCGCGCTCGCGCGCGACGCGGGCGTGAAGCGGGCCGTGCTCGTCGGCAGCTTCTATCCGCAGGTCGCGCCGCAACTCGTCGACACGATTCCGTACGTTCGCTCGCGCCATCTCGCGGACGAACGCGTGCGCGCGCTTGCGACGCCGTCGTTCTCCGTTTGCAGCGTGAATGCGCCGTTCGTCGTCGGTTCCGTGCCGGGGCTGAAGAACGAGATGTTCGCCGCGTATACCGGCTATGCGCAGGGCAAGCTCGGCGGCCTGCCGGTCTACGGGCCGGCGGGCGGCAGCAACTTCATCTCGACGCAATCGCTGTCGGAAGCGATCTGGGGCGCGCTGCAGCGCGGCGAGTCCGGCCGCGCGTATCTGGTCGGCGACGAGAATCTGAGCTTCGCCGACTATTTCGCGGCGTTCTTCCGCGCGGCCGGCAATCCGCAGCCGGTGCCCGCGCTCGACCAGGAACATCCGCTGCTGCCGGATATCGCGATCTATACGGGGCGCGGCAACGTCGTGTCGTACGAACCGGACCCGGCCGATCTCGCGCTGCTCCGCTATCGGCGCGGCGACGTGCAGCGCGCGGTCGATGAGGTCGTCGCGCATTGCGGCATGCAATGAATACGGGCATCCGTCTTTCGCGGTCGATATCAACGCGCGGAAGACGGATGCCCTATCGCTTCGCGCGGGCGTCGTACGTCCATTTTCGGATCTTGGTCGCCTTGATTTTCGCGACATCCGGGTGCGCCGGATTGATGAGCACGTTCATTTCCTCTGGAACGACGACGGACGGCACGACCAGAAGCGCACTCGCCGCACCATTCGCCCAGTCCGTTCCGGCGTCGATGCTGGTCATGCCGGCCGGCTCCACATCCCAGCCGACGTTCTTCGGATCATCCGGATCGAAGTGAATCGCTGCGCGCCAAACGTCATCCGGCACGTCGATACGAACGAGAATCCGGTTCAGCGGCAAGCCTCCGCCGACCACGTGAACCAACGTTTCCAGACAAGCGAGCGAGCGATTCTCCGACGTGTAGAGCACGGCGACGCCCTTGGCATTCCATCGCCCGCCCGTCGTCTTGGCTCCGCCACCAGACATGTCTTCGGCCCGGTAAGCCGGTGTCAGTGCGGCAATGCGCCACAGATGAACCGTCATGCATACGCCCCGCTCTGCATCTGCATGATCAGCGCGCGCAGAATCTCCTGCCCCTCATGTGTGTCGAGGTACGTGGACGGCAGCATGCCGCCGAGCGCCGGATTCGGTTGCGAGAGCCATTCCTCGAGCCATACCGCCGCGTCGAAGCCCTTCGCCGCATCGGGATCGCCCGACTCGTCGACGATGGTCTGCACCAGGCCGATCAGCTTCGACAAGCCGAGCACGCGCTCGCTTTGATCCGTGGTCAGCGTATCGTCCGCTTGCGCCTTCCGGCTGACGGTAGACGACGACAATCCGAGACGCTTGATCATCACGTCCTGGCTGATCTTCAGCACGCTCGCAAGCGCATACACCTTTTTTGCCAAAACCCCGGCCTTGATGACCTGGATACGATCGGCGCTCGACGAGTGGTAGGCCTTGCGAAAGTCCAGCACGTCGAAAGGCGCTTTCTGCATCTTCGGCTTCTTCCGCCCCGATACCGGCTCGGCGCCGATGGCTCGCTTCGCCGTCACCGCGCGACCGGCTTTCGTATGACTGGTCGATGCCTCCGTGATTTCCCGGCGTGCCATGATCCTCTCCCACTCCATTTGAGACGATATATTACCCCAAATGGAAGAAGCGGCGCGCACTGGGCTGTCAGCGCCGCCGCTCCATACGATAGCGCCCCGGGCTGACGCCCGTCGCGCGCTTGAATGCGATGCTGAACGCCGTGTCCGACAAGTATCCGATGCGTTCGGCAATCGATATCAGCGGCTCGTCGGACTCCTTGAGCGCCGTCGTCGCAATCGTCATGCGCCATTGATACAGGTATTCGAGCGGCGCGCTGCCCACCATTCTGCGAAACCGCGACGCAAACGCCGTACGTGACATCCCCACGCTCGACGCCAGCGATTCAATCGTCCAGCGCTGTTCGGGTGCGCCATGCATCATCGACAGCGCCGCCCCTATCCTGACATCCGATAACGCGCTCAGCCAGCCATCGACGAGCTCGCCGCCGGCAATATACGCGCGCAGCGCTTGCACAAGGACCAGCGTCGCGAGGCTCGTCTTCACCACGTCCGAGCCCGGCGCCGGATCCCCCGCCTCGAGCTTCAGCAACGCGAGCACATGAGAAAGCGCATGCGCGGCAACGTCGGCGGCACGCAGATGAATCAGCGCAGGCAGATGCCTGAGCAGCGTGCTCGTCGCGTCGCCTTCGAAGATGAAGCGTCCGCTCGCGAGGCTGACGGGCGCGACCTCGCCGGGCCCGCGAAATCTCACGACCCCGTCCGCGCCGCGAATCGACCGGTAGGTCGCCGGACCGTCGAGCGGCTCGCACCCGGGCACGCTTGCCGAACAGAACGGCCGCCCGTTCGTCAGCAGATAGACATCCCCTTCCTCGATCACGCGGAGCTCCGCATCGTCCGCCATCCGCAGATAAAGCCGCCCCCGAAGCACGGTGCCGAACTTCATGTGCTGATACGCGGGAAACCGGAACGCCCACGCGCCCTCGCCCTCGAATCGGGACGACAGTCCGCTGCGCACCTTCAGCAACGACAAGACATCGGATAACGCGTCCATTCTCGTACGATCGATAAGAATTTATGGCTGATTGATTATAGAAAGTTCCAGCGCCGTGCGGGAAGATCCTGTCGACGCCGCCGCATCCACGCACGCGGCCGATTTTCTCCAACGGAAGTCAGTCATGCCCATGCCGACAGAAATCGCAAGCGAGCACCCGGCACTACCCGAGCACTTTCGCCAATGGGTCGTCAAAGGCGGTCTTGCCCAGCACGAATTGCGCGAGCAGCACTTCGAGCAGCGCATCGTGTCGATGCCGCAGCCGCAGGACGGCGAAGCGCTCGTGCGCATCAAGCTCATCAACGTTCACGCCGCGACGCGCATGCGTATCGCGCGCGGCCTCATTCCGGAAGGCGCCACCGACCCGAACAATTACGCTTGCGCGGAAGTCGTCCGCTCGCGAGATCCGGCATTCGCGGTCGGCGACGTGATCGCGTGTCAGGCGGGCTGGCAGGAATACCAGATCGTACGGAGCAGCGATCTGCCGGTCGGATTCGGCGAGCCGGACGAACTGGTGAAGGCATTGAACCGCACGCGATCCCCGTGGACCTATGTTTTTCGTCCGGCGCTCGTGCGGATGTGGTCGCCGGAAGTGCTGATGGAGATCTTCGGCACGTCCGGCATGACCGCATGGTTCGGCATGCGGGAGCAGGGGCCGTTGATGCCGCGCGATTCGGTGGCGGTGGCCGCTTCGACGGGCTCAGTCGGTTCGATCGTCGCGCAGATCGCGAAGGCGGCCGGATCCCGCGTGGTGGGCTTCGCGGGCGGCCCGGACCGGTGCCGATGGGTGCGGGAACATCTGGGCATCGATGCGTGCGTCGACTACACCGCGGATGACTTCGACGACGCGTTGCGCGCGGCCTTCCCCGAAGGCATCGATGTGTTCTCCGACGGTGTCGGCGGCGCGTTGACCGAGCGCGTGGTGCCGCACATGAACCGCCACGCCCGGCTCTTTTCATACGGTTCCGCCGCCGCGTCGTATGCGGCGGACATCGGTGACGCGCCGTCGCGCAAGCCAACGATCCGCGAAATCTTCGGCATCAACGCAACCGTCGAGCGCGTGCTGCGCGAGCGCCACATCAAGAGCGGCGCCTGGACGGTCGACAGTTTCTATCACGAACGGCTACGTGCTGAAGACGAACTGTCGCGGTTGCTGCGTATGGGGCTGATTCGATCGCACTGCCGCACGGTTCGAGGATTCGAGCGGCTGCCCGACGCGATCGCCGGCCAGTATCGCGATCGCGGAATCGGAAAACTGCAGATTTCCTTCGAATGAGGTACCGACCATGAAAGCCTGGAAACTCACTCGCCTCGGCGGCGAGCTCAAACTCGTGGACGTACCGACGCCCGAGCCGCGGCCCGGCAGCGTCGTCGTCAGGATGCAGACGTCGGCCGTCATGTCGTATATGCGCCAGTACGTCGCCGGCGAGTTGCCGGTCTACCATGCGCCCGATCGGCCATTCATTCCGGGCGGCAACGGTGTCGGCATCGTGCATGCGATCGGGAAAGACGTGTGGCACCTGCAGCCGGGGCAACGCGTCGTGATTTCGTCGCACTTCGTCGCAGGCGAGAACGTCAGGGATCCCGCGCAGATGCTGATCGGCATCACAGCGGCTGGCGCCGCGGATCATGCGATGCAATCCGACTGGCCGGACGGCACACTGGCCGAATACGCATTGCTGCCTGCGTCGACACTGACGCCGGCCGATGCCGCCGCCGGGCTCGACGCCGCTCAACTCGCCCTGCTGGCGCGATTCGTCGTGCCTTTCGGCGGACTGTTGCGTGGCCGGCTTGCCGTCGGTGAAACGGTCGCCGTGTCCGGCGCAACGGGCGCATACGGCAGCGCGGCCGCACTGCTGGCACTGGCGCTGGGCGCGAGCCGGGTCGTCGCGATCGGCCGAAACGTGCAGGCCCTGCAAGTGCTTGCGGAATACGGCGGCGGCCGGATCGTCCCGGCCGTCGTCACCGGCGAAATCGTGGCGGACGTGCAAACCATTCGCGACGCTGCACGTAGTCCTATCGATCTCGCATTCGACATGGTCGGCAACGCACACGATCCGAACATGACGCTCGCGGCACTGCGCAGCCTCGCGCGCGGGGGGCGGCTCGTCCTCATGGGCAGCATGGCCGTCGATCTCCCCGTTCCGTACACCGAACTCATGCTGAACGGCTGGGAAATCCTCGGCCAATTCATGTATCCGCGCGATGCGTACAGGCGATTGCTTGCGCTGGCCGGCGCGGGCGCGCTGGATGTCGGCGCGCTGCGGCCGGTCATCTTCGGCCTCACGCAACTCGAAGCCGCGATCGAGCGGGCCGCCGATGCACCGGGGATCGAGTGCGTTCTGATCAACCACGAGACGTGAGCCCCGTGCAACGCGTCAAACAGGATCGCGCGCCAGCCGGACGGTTTCGTTGCCGAACACGTCGAGCCGGCGCATGACGTACGCTCGATCGCTCAGAACGGCGCCCCCGGCAACCCCGGATAGTACGACCCCGCCGCCATACCGCCATCGACCGACAGCTCCGCGCCATTGCAGTACGACGCGTCGTCGCTCGCGAGGAACAGCGTCGCGCGCGCGATTTCGTCGGGCAGGCCGACGCGCTGTAGCGGCACGTTCGTGTAATGCTTGTTGACTTCGTCGAGCGGCGCGCCGGTCGGGTTCGACATCACCGTGTTCACGCCGCCCGGATGAACCGAATTGACGCGCACGCCCTGATGCCCGAGCTCGAGCGCCGCGACCTTCGTGAGCCCGCGCACGCCCCATTTGCTCGATACGTACGCGGCGAGCGCGTTGACGCCGCGCAGCCCGTCCACCGACGAGATGTTGACGATCGACCCGCTCTTTTGCGCGACCATCAGCGGCGCGATCGTGCGGATGCCGACGAACGTGCCGACCAGGTTGATCGACACCGCGCGCTCGAAGTCGCGCTTCGACACCTCGGTGATCCCGCCGAACACGAGCACCGCCGCGTTGTTCACGAGCACGTCGACGCGGCCGAACTGTTCGGTCGTCGCCGCGGCGACGCGCGCCCAGTTCTCTTCGTCGGCCACGTCGAGGTGCATGAAGCGCGCGGCGTCGCCGAGCTCGCGCGCGAGCGCCTCGCCTTCCGCGTCGAGCACGTCGGCGATCACGACGCGCGCACCTTCTTCGACGAACAGCCGGCACGTCGCTTCACCCATTCCACGCGCGCCGCCGGTGACGATCGCTACCTTTCCTTCCAGTCGAGCCATGTCCTTCCCCTTTCCTTACCTTTCGATTGGCCGGCGCGCAGCGCGCGTTTCGCGCGCGCCGCCGGACGCGTTGATCGCCGCGCGGCCTGCGCCGCCGGCCTCATCCCCAATAAGCCTGTCCACCGTCGAGCGGCAGCGTCGCACCGGTCAGGTACGCGGCGTCCCGGCTCGCGAGAAACACGATCGCGCGGCCGATGTCGTGCTCGCAATCGCCGACGCGTCCGAGCGGAATCGTCCGGAAAAACGCGGCCGCTTCGTCCGGATTCGCGTCGACCCAGCCTTTCAGGCCCGGCGACAGCGCATGCGGCGCGACCGCGTTCACGCGGATGCCGTCCACGCCCCATTCGCACGCGGCCGCGCGCGTCAGCGCGCGAATCGCCTCCTTCGTCGCCGCGTACGCGCCGTAGCCGGACGCATCCCAGCGCACCGCGGCCGACGACGCGAAATTCACGATCGTGCCGTCGCCTTTCAGATGCGGATGGCACGCGCGCATCATCCGCAGCGTCGCGATCGGGCCGGATTCGAGCCCCGCGAGAAAATCGTCGTCCGTCACGTCGAGCAGGCGGCCGAGTGGCACGACCTGCGCGTTGTTGATCAGGATCTGCACGCCGCCGAAGCGCGCGACGACTTCGTCGACGCAGCGCACGATCTGCGTGGCATCCATCACGTCGCAGACGAACGGCTCGGCGACGCCGCCGCGCCGGCGAATCTCGTCGCAGGTCGCGAGCAGCTTGTCGCGCGTGCGGCCGACGACCGCGACCGACGCGCCTTCGCCCGCGAGCGCGTACGCGACGCCCTGGCCGACGCCCTGCCCCGCGCCGGTGACGAGCGCGACCTTGCTGTCCAGCGCCCCCATGCGCGCCCCCTTATGCGACGATCGCCGGATGCGCCTGCACGGGCCCGCCGAGCAGCTCGCGATACGACGGCGGCTGCTTGCCGTCGAGATCGGCGAGCCCGTACTTCAGCGCCGCCTCCGCGCCGACGAGCACCTGCCCGGACAGCGCCATCCGCTCCGGATCGCGGTAGATCGCATCGATCACGCGGCCCGTGAATTCGGGGGTTTCGGCGACGAGCGCGAACTCCTTGTACAGATCCGGGTGCTCCTCCCACACGCGCGTCGTGCGCTCGGTGCGCAGCGGCCCCATCCAGATCGACACGGCCGCGACGTCGAACGGCTTCAGGTCGACGGCCATGTCCTTCGCGAACTTGTCGACGCCGGCCTTCTGCGCGCCGTACGCGGCGCCGTGCATGTAGCAGCTCGCGCCGAACGACGACGTGAACGCGATCAGCCCGCCGCCGCGCTTCGTCATCAGCGGTGCCGCATGCCAGCTCGCGACGTACGCGGAACGCAGGCCGACATCGAGGATGTTCACGAGATCGAGCGACTTCTCCCAGAACGGGCCGGGCAGAACGAGCTGATCGTGCAGAAACGTCGCGTTGTTCACGAGGATGTCGAGCCGGCCGCTTTCCCGCTCGACGCGCTCGAACAGCGCCTTCACCTGCGCGTCGTCCGCGTGGTCGCACGGCACCGCGATGCCGCGGCCGCCGAGCGCGTCGATCTCGCGCGCGGTCTCGTGGATCGTGCCGGGCAGCGGCGCGTCGCCTTCATGCTGCGAGCGCCCGGTCACGTAGACGGTCGCGCCGGCCATCCCGAGCGCGCGCGCGATGCCTTTGCCCGCGCCGCGCGACGCGCCCGTCACGACCGCGACGACGCGGTCGGTTTGCTGAGTCATGTTCGATGTCTCCTGTTCGATGCAGCGTGAAAGCGTGAGCGTGCGTCAGGACACGAGCGCGCGGCCCGTCAGGCCGGCACGGCCGGCGGCTGCGCACCCGCGAACAGCACGGCCGGCGTTTCGCCCGTATAGCGCACGGACAGCGTCGACGTGACGACGCAGCGCGTTGCCGCGATCTTCCACGCGCCGTCGAGCTTCACGTATTCGTCGTCGTAGTACGCGCCGAGCTGCGTGATCGTGTGCGCGTTCGTGTCGATCATCTGGTAGTGCAGGCCCCACGTGCCGCGCGCGTGGGTGTCGTCGAGCACGACGATGTCCGGGTTCACGCCGTGATGCATCTCGACGACGTGCGGATGGCAGCCGAGCCGCTCGAACACGTCGACGAGCTGATCGCGATGCTCGAACACGCCGATCCGGCCGTAGTCGATTCGCACCGCGCCGGGCGCGAAGCAGTCGCGCATGCCCTGCGGATCCTTGCGATCGCAGCTCGTGAAATAGCGCGCCTTCAGGCTGCGGATCGCGTCGGCGTCCTCGAGCCTGCGCAGCCGCGTTTCCAGTCGTTCGACGGACGTCATGCGGTCTCCTTGATCGGGACGCACGCGAAGTGCGATGCGTCGACATCAAGGTACCCGCGCGCCGGCGGGCGGCCATCACCCGTTCGGACGAAGCCCGCGCGCCGGCCGCGTTCGTCCGAACGGACGATGTGACGCGGCCGCGTTCGTTCCTACCATCGGTCGACACCACCACGACGCGCACCGATGGACGACACCACCCGGACACTGTACGAATTCGAGCAGATCCGTCAGCTGAAATACCGCTACTTCCGCGCGGTCGACACGCACGACTGGGCGCTGCTCGCGCAATGCCTGACGGAAGACTGCACCGCGCGGCTGTACGGCGGCCGTTACGCGTACGACGGCCGCGACGCGTTCGTCGACAACCTGCGCGCGCTGATCGGCAAGCCGACGTTCCTCACGATGCATCACGGCCATCATCCGGAGCTGTCGCTGATCGCGGCGGATCGCGCGCGCGGCGTCTGGTTTCTCGAGGATCACGCGATCAATCTCGACGACAACTATCTGGTGCACGGCACCGCGTTCTACCACGACGACTACGTGAAGCAGGACGGCGCGTGGCGCATCAGCGCGACACGCCACGAGCGGCTGTTCGAAAGCGTGACGTCGCCGATCCCGCCGTCGTTCTCGCTGACCGCGAACCGCTTCGCGGCCGCCGATCCCGAATCCCGTTAAATCTCACCTGGAGCCGTTGCAATGGAAAAAATCATCTACGTGCTGTGGCGCGACGCGCAGACGCCCGCCGATCAATGGAGCCGCACGCTGCGCGCGCAGCTCGCGGATAAACTGCTGTCGCTCGGCGCGCACGGCGTGCAGATCAACGTCGCGGATGCCGACGTCGAGCCCGCGGCCGCGCTGCGGCAGACCAACACGCATCCGGGCATCGAAGGCATCGCGGCCGTCTGGATCGACAGCGCGAACACGATGTTCCGCCAGCCGTTCGACGACGCGGTGCGCGCGGTCGTGCCGCACATGGCCGCGTATCTGGTGACCGAATCGCAGCCGATCCGCAATACGCGCTTTCCGGCGAAGCCGGGCGAGCGCACGAGCGGCTTTTCGCAGTTCGCGTTCCTGAAGCGGCCGCCGCGCCTCACGCACGACGCGTGGCTCGACGTCTGGCATCACCATCACACGCGAATCGCGATCGATACGCAGGACAATTTCCTGTACGTGCAGAATGTCGTCGTGCGCGCGCTCACTCATGCGGCGCCGGGCTACGACGCGATCGTCGAGGAATGCTTCCCGGCCGCCGCGATGACTGATCCGCACGCGTTCTTCGACGCGGTCGGTGATGACGAGAAGTTCCAGCGCAACGTCGCACAGATGATGGACAGCTGCGCGCGCTTCATCGATTTCGACAAGATCGACGTCGTGCCGACGAGCCAGTACGTCGTGAAGGCGATCGGCGGCTGAAGCGTATCGGCGCCGGCGCGGCATCGCGCCGGCGCACCAAAAAGTAACGCCCGCCCGCCTTCCGGCGCGCGGGCGTTTCACTTCGTCAGGATCAGAACGCCGGCAGCGTCGGATCGCGCTCCGCGAGAATATCCTCGGTGCGACGCTGCAACGCCCCGTCGATCGTCTCCGGCTGCGGCACGATCCAGTAGCGCCGCTCGCGAACGCCGTCGAACACGCGCTCGGCGAACTGGTCCGGCGTAAGCCCGTGCGCGGTCAGCATCGTGCGCATCGTGTCGACGAACGCGCGCACCTCCTGGCGCTTGCCCGCATCGCCGAACGGATCGTCGAAGATCGCGCTCTTCACCGGCCCCGGCGCAAGCAGCGACACGCCGACCGGTGCGCCGAGCATCTTCAGCTCGCCGTACAGCGATTCGGTCAGCGCGACGACCGCGAACTTCGTCGCCGAATACGGCGACATCAACGGGCTCGGCAGGAAGCCGCCGACCGACGCGGTATTGACGACGTGCGCCGGCACGTTGCGCGCGAGCATGCGCGGCACGAAGCTGCGGATCCCGTTCAGCACGCCATGCACGTTGATCGCGAAACTGCGCTCGAAGCGTTCCGGCGAAATCTCCCACGTGAAGCCGGTCGCCATCACGCCCGCGTTGTTGAACAGCAGGTCGACGCCGCCGAAGCGCCGCCAGGCGGCCTCGGCGAGCGCGTCGACGGCCTCCGGGCGGCTCACGTCGGTCGGCACGCACAGCACGTCGGCGTCGAGCGTCGCGGCGAACGCGTCGAGCTTCGCCGGATCGACGTCGGCCAGCACGACGCGCATGCCGAGCGACGCCGCATGGCGCGCGAGACCGCTGCCGATCCCGCTGGCCGCGCCGGTAATGACGGCCGTGCCGCCTTCAAAACGAATCGCTTCAGTCATCGGTCAAATTCCGGTCGGGTTGATGGATGGATGCGCGTAAGCCGGCACGACCGGCGGCGGCAACGCGTCGCGGCCGTCGAGCGAGCGCACCGCGATCTCGTTCGCCAGCGGAAAGTGCAGGCTGTGCGCGATCACGCCGGTGCGCTCGCGCGCGGGCAGCTGGCACAGCGCGAGCGCGGTCTCGGCCAGATACGCGACGTCCTCGGTCGGATAGCCTTCCGGGATGTAGCGCGCCGCGCCCGGCGTGCGGATCGCGGTGCTCGGCGCGACCAGGTTCACCGCGATCCCGTCCGCTTCGAGCTCGGCCGCGAGCCCCTGCGTGAAACGCGACAGCGCGGCCTTCACCGCCGCATAGACGGTCGCGCCGCCGGCCCGCGAGAAATCGTCGAACGGCCGCAGCGGCGGCAGCGCGGTGACCGAGCCGACGTTCACGATCCAGCCCGCGCCGCGCGCGCGCATCAGCGGAATGGCCGCCTGCGACAGCGCGAACGGAATCCGCAGGTAGTGATCGAGCGTGCGCTCGAACATGTCGATCGGCATCGTCTCGACACGGTCGTAGTCGGCCACGCCCGCGTTGTTGATCAGGATGTCGAGGCCGCCGGCCGCGTCGGCGGCACGCGCGACGAGCGCATCGCGCTCGGCGGCGACGGACAGGTCGGCCGCGAGCGGAATCGCGCGGCCGCCCGCCTGCTCGATCAGCGCGACCGTCTCGGCAAGCGTGTTTGACGCGCCCGCCGCATGCGCGAGGCTGCGCGCGGCGACCACGACGGTTGCGCCTTCGGACGCGAGGCGCTGCGCGATCGCGCGGCCGATGCCGCGGCTCGCGCCGGTCACGAGCGCGCATTTGCCGGTAAGCGATTTGCCGGCGAGCGTGGGGGTTCGGGTGTCGGTCATGTCGTCTCCTTTCCGTTTATTCGATGTGACGGATCAGCGGTCGAGATCCGCAATGTGCAGCACGAGCTTCGCTTTCGCATCACCCGACTGAACGAGGTCCAGCGCGCGGGCGGCTTGCTCGAAAGGCAGGGTTTCGATGCGCGGCGCGCGCAGTGGCCGCGCTTTTGACTGCGCTTCCGGCTGCACCTCGAAGCGCGCGGCGATCTTTTCGAGGCATGCGCCGCTCGGCATCCGGCTGAACGTCATCGCGGTGCGCAGCCCGCGCCGCGCCGCCGCTTCGGCGGCCGCGGCCACCCGCGGCGCATCCGCCGCGACGAGCGTCATGATGTTGACGAGCGTGCCGCCGGGCGCGAGCAGATCGAGCGCGTCGGGCAGCGTGCCGTTGCCGACCGCGTCGAGCACGAGATCGACGCCGCGCGGCGCCCACGCGCGCACCGCTTCGTGCACCGCTTTGTGCACCGCTTTGTGCACATTCACTGCGCGGTAATCGATGCTCAGGTCGCAGCCGAGCGATTCGACGTACGCGCGGTTCGCCGCGCTGCAGGTCGCGGCCACCGTCGCGCCGGCCTGCTTCGCGAACTGGATCGCGAACGTGCCGACCGCGCCGGCGCCGCCGTGCACGAGCAGCGTCTGGCCGGGCCGCAGGTCGCCGTCGTCGAACACGCCGGCCCACGCGGCGAGCGCAGGGGTCGGCGTGGCGGCCGCTTCCGCCAGGCTCAGCCCGTCCGGCACGCGCACGACCGAATCGCGGCGCACCGCGACGTATTCCGCATACGAACCCCATTTGCCCGCACCGACGTCGGTCTGCGCGAACACGCGCGTGCCGGGCGGCAGATCGTCGACGCCGTCGCCGGTCGCCGCGACGACGCCCGACGCGTCGAAGCCGATCACGAACGGAAACGCGTACTGGATGAACGCGCCGAGGTAGCCTTCGCGGCATTTCCAGTCGGCCGGGTTCACGCCCGCGTACGCGACGCGGATCAGCACTTCGCCCGGCCCGGGAACCGGCGTCGGCAGGTCGGTCATTTTCATTTCGTCGGACGATCCGACGCGGTCTATCGCGATCGCTCGCATTTTGCTGTCTCCTGTCTTGTGTCTTATGTCTTGTGTTCGGGGTGCGGCGTCAGGGCTTCCGCTTGAAGCTCCGCGCCGGACAAAGGGTTTCAGGGTGGCCGGTGGTGGCAGACCTCCGACCCTCGCACGCGACGGTTTAACCACGCGCGGACCTCCGAGCGCCGCGCTCGGCGGTTTGACCTCTGCGCCCGGGCCTCCGACGGCCGTGCCCGACGGTTTGACCTCCGCGCCAGGGCCTCCGAGCGCCGTGCCTGACTGTTCTACCGCTGCGCCCGGACCTTCGAGCACCGTGCACGGCGGTTTGATCTCCTCGCCCGGACCTCCGAGCGCCGAGCACGACGGTTTGACCGCCGCGCCCGGACCTTCGACGGTCGTGCCCGGCGGTTCGACCTCCGCGCCCGGACCTTCGACGGCCGAGTGCACGACGGTTTGACCTCCGCGCCCGGACCTCCGAGCGCCGTGCACGACGGTTTGACCTCCGCGCCCGGACCTCCGACGGCCGCGCTCGACGGTTTGACCTCCACGCGCCGGACCTCCGACGGCCGGGCCCGATGGTTTGACCTCCACGTCCGGACCTCCGACGGCCGGGCCCGACGATTTGACCTCCGCGTCCGGACCTCCGACGGCCGTGCTCGACGGTTTAACCTCCGCGCCCGGACCTCCGACGGCCTTGCTCGACGGTTTGACCTTCGCGCCCGGACCTCCGGCGGCCGTGCTTGCTTACAACCTCCGGCTATCGTCAAACCCCTTGGCAACGGAGGCCTTCACGCAAAAGCCCCGGGCGCGGCGTCAGCCGGCCGCTTCGGTCAGCAGGCTCGATGCGAGCGGACAGAACGCGTGCGAGATCGCCTCCACCGTCCAGTCCGGGCATTCGACGTCGAACCGGCGGTCGACCCAGCCCCAGTGAAACGGATGCATCAGGTATTCGCCGAGCAGGTCGCCAACCTGCGCGAACTCCTGCTGCCACACGTGCGTCCATGGGCCCGGCGACGTCACGCGGCTCAGTCGCCAGTTGCGGATGCCGCGCATGTACGCGGGCATCTGCAGCAGTTCCCGCTCGAGCGCGGCGACCTGCGCGTCGCTCGCCTGCGCGCGCACGCGGAACATCAGCGTGCGCCAGACGCCGTCGCGCAGCCCCGGCTCGCGCAGCCCGCCGTCGATGGCGGCGCAGCTCGCGTGATCGATGCGCGCGATGCCCGGCAGCTCCGCAAGCCCGGCAACAGCGGCGGCGCACGCCGGCGCGCCGTCGTCGACGAGCAGGTCGAGCGTGCAATCGCCCGCGCCCCAGCTCCCTTCGAGATTGCAGCCGACCTCGGCGCGGCGCACGCCGGGCAGCGCCTGCGCGTGCGCCTGCAGCGCGCGGGCGATGTCGCCGGCGGCGGCGCGTTCGTGAACGAACACCTGAGCGGTTTCATGCCGCATGATCGACCTCCGGGGCCGAAAGCGGCGACGGCAGCGGCACATCCGCGTCGGTCATCACGTGCCGGCGCCGCGACTCGCAGATCGCATCGACCGCGGCCCAGAAGCCGAACACGCCGGCGTCGGCGGTCGCGCGCATCCGGTAGTACGCGGGCGCGTCCGGCACTTGCCACGACAGCCACAGCACGTTCGGTTGCCCGGGAATCGCGACGGGCGGCGACACCCAGCGGCCGAGCAACGTCAGCCCGCGCGCCGCATGGCTCGGCAGATACTGGTCGCGCAGCAGCGCCAGCACGTCCGGAATGCGCTCCGGAGCAAGCGTGATTTCATCGAGAATCTGGATCATTCGAAGTTCGTCCGTTCGGATACGTGGCTG
The DNA here is from genome assembly GCF_013403875.1 of Burkholderia guangdongensis. GTDB lineage: Bacteria > Pseudomonadota > Gammaproteobacteria > Burkholderiales > Burkholderiaceae > Burkholderia > Burkholderia guangdongensis. Next base: position 48,147 of record NZ_JACBNX010000028.1, read on the forward strand.
GGCCCCTGCGCCGGTCGGGCGAGGCGATGCGCAAAAGACGTGGGTAGAATTGTCCGGTGCGCTCGCGCGGCGGACCCCTACCGGCGCGATCAGCGACCACTATCGCGGCAATCAAAACAGGACTCCAATGAAAACCGGCTCTCCGCCACGTCGCGCGCGCCCACTGCCCGGGCTGGATGCGCGCCTGCTCGACGAACTGAAGCGCAGCGGCGCCGCCGTGCCGCGCGACGGCCACGATCCCCGCGCGCAGCCGCCCGCGCACGGCGACGCGGCCGGCCCGTCGTCCGGCGATTTCATCGCGCTGTACCGGGATGCGATCGAGCGCCTCGAAGCCCAGGTCGCGCGCGGCGACGGCCATCCGCCGATGCGCAAGCGCGAGGTCGACCTGATGTGCCGCTGCCTGCTGAGCAGCCACACGCTCGCCGACGCGATCCGCTGCGCAGCCGATTTCTGCGAGATGCTGAATCCGCGCGCGGGCGCGCTGACGCTGACGGTCCGCGACGCGCGCGCGGCCTTCGAGATGGACTCGCTGCGCCGCGTGCGCAGCTCAGCCGCGTGCCTCGTCGACCTGACGGGCCTGTTCTGCTACCTACAGCTGTTCGGCTGGCTGATCGGGCAGCCGCTGCGTCCCGATGAAGTGTGGCTCGGCCATCCGAGCCGCGACGACGCGGTGCCGCTGCTCGGCGTGTTTAACGCGCCGGTCGCGGTGGGCGCGCCGGCCTACGGCTTCGCGTTCGACGCAACGCTGCTCGCGCGCCGCGTCGTCCGGCAGCCGGCGGAGCTCGATGCGTTCCTCGTGGATTTTCCGTTTCGTCTGATCGACGCGCCGCCGCGCGTCGTGTCGTGGGCGCAGCAGGTGCGCGGCATTCTCGACGCGGCGCTCGCGCGCGAGCACGTGCTGCCGGCGTTGCCGGAACTGGCCGCGGGGTTCGGCGTCAGCGAGCCGACGCTGCGCCGGCGGCTCGCGGCCGACGGCGTCGGCTACCAGGCGCTGCGCGAACGCTGCCTGCGCGACGCGGCCGAGCGATGCCTGCGCGAGACCGACTGGACGATCGCGCGCGTCGCCGCGCATCTCGGGCTCGGCAGCGAGGAGGCGTTTCGCCGCGCGTTCCGGCGCTGGACCGGGCATGCGCCGAGCCATTACCGGCGCGGCGCGCGAGCGCCCGACTGACGCGCAAGCGCCTGACTGACGCGCCTGCGGCCTTGCGCAACGCGCAAGCGCCGGCGCGGCGCGCTCAGCCGTCGAGCCGCTTCATCGTGCGCAGGCAATCCTCGGCGAGCCGCTGATAGATGCGCGTGCCGGCGGCTTTCGCGTCGATCTCGGCATCGGAGAGGCGCCGCACGACGCGGCCCGGCACGCCGGCGAGCAGCACGCCGGGCGGCACGTCGAGGCCGGCCTTCACGAACGCGCAGGCCGCGACGATCGTCGTCGCGCCGATCGTCGCGCCATCCATCACGACCGCGTTCATGCCGATCATCGTGTCGGGCTCGAGCGTCGCGCCGTGCACGATCGCGCCGTGGCCGACGTGGCTGTTCGTGCCGAGCCGGCAGGTCTCGCGGATGCCCACGTGCAGCACGCAGCCGTCCTGCACGTTGCTGCCCTCGCCGACGACGATCGCGCCGAAATCGCCGCGCAGGCTCGCATGCGGGCCGATGTAGCAGCGCGGGCCGATCGTCACGTCGCCGATCACGACCGCGCTCGGATGGACGTACGCGGTGGCGTCGACGCGCGGGCGGATGCCGTTGAATTCGAAGAGCGACATCGGGCGACGTCAGCTCAGGGCCGCGACCGCTTCGGGCACGAGCGTGAACAGATCGCCGACGAGGCCGTAGTCGGCCACGCTGAAGATCGGCGCTTCGGGATCCTTGTTGATCGCGACGATCACCTTCGAATCCTTCATCCCGGCCAGATGCTGGATCGCACCCGAGATGCCGACCGCGATGTACAGCTGCGGCGCGACGATCTTGCCCGTCTGGCCGACCTGGTAGTCGTTCGGCACGAAGCCCGCATCGACCGCCGCACGCGATGCGCCCAGCGCCGCGCCAAGCTTGTCCGCCAGCGGCTCCAGCACCTTCGTGTAGTTTTCGCCGTTGCCCAGGCCACGGCCGCCCGACACGATGATCTTCGCGCTCGTCAGCTCCGGACGGTCCAGCTTCGTCACTTCGCGGCTCACGAACTGCGACACGCCGGCATCCGCCGCCGCGTCGATCTTCTCGACCGCTGCGCTGCCGCCAACGGCTGCTACCGCGTCGAAGCCCGTCGAACGCACCGTGATCATCTTGATCGGGTCCGTCGATTGCACCGTCGCGATCGCGTTACCCGCATAGATCGGGCGCTCGAACGTGTCGGCCGAATCGACCGCCGTGATGTCCGAGATCTGTGCGACGTCGAGCTTCGCGGCGATACGCGGCGCGACGTTCTTGCCCGACGCCGTCGCCGGCGCCAGGATGTGCGTGTAGTTCTTGGCCGGGTCTTGCACAAGCGTCAGCACCGTTGCTTCGACGTTTTCCGCGAGGCCATCGGCCAGCTGCGGCGCGTCGGCCAGCAGCACCTTGCTCACGCCCGAGATCTTCGCCGCCGCCTCCGCCGCGCCCTGCGCGTTATGCCCCGCCACCAGCACATGAACGTCGCCGCCGGCGAATTGACCCACCTCAACCGCCGCCGCCACCGTATTCAGCGTCGCCGCCTTGACCGAAGCACCGTCGTGTTCCGCAATGACCAGAATCGTCATCTCTTTCCTCTCCCTCACAGCACCTTGGCTTCGGTCTTCAGCTTCTCGATCAGCGTCTTCACGTCCGGCACCTTCACGCCCGCCGCGCGCTTCGGCGGCTCGGTCACCTTCAGCGTCTTCAGACGCGACGTCAAATCGACACCCAGCGCTTCCGGCTTCACCGTCTCCAGCGGCTTCTTCTTCGCCTTCATGATGTTCGGCAGCGTCACGTAGCGCGGCTCGTTCAAGCGCAGGTCCGTCGTCACGACGGCCGGCAGCTTCAGCGACAGCGTTTCCGTGCCGCCGTCCACTTCGCGCGCGACGATTGCGTTGTCGCCTTCGACGCCGACCTTCGCCGCGAACGTCGCCTGCGGCAGCCCAGCCAGCGCGGCCAGCATCTGGCCGGTCTGGTTCGAATCGTCGTCGATCGCCTGCTTGCCGAGAATCACCAGCGACGGGCGCTCCTTTTCCACCAGCGCCTTCAGCACCTTCGCGACGCCGAGCGGCTCGACGCCGTCGTTCGCCTCGACCAGAATCGCCCGATCCGCGCCGATCGCCAGCGCGGTGCGCAGCGTTTCCTGCGCCTGCGCGACGCCGACCGACACCACGACCACTTCCGTCGCAACGCCCGCTTCCTTCAACCGCACCGCCTCTTCCACCGCGATTTCGTCGAACGGATTCATCGACATCTTCACGTTCGCGATGTCGACGCCCGTCTGATCCGACTTCACGCGAACCTTCACGTTGTAATCGACCACCCGCTTGACCGCCACTAGCACTTTCAACTGCCTGTCTCCTATTCCGCCACCCGTTGGCGCCGCATCCGCGCGCCGTATCAGCGTGCTGTATACCCGCCGTCGATCACGAGCTCCGCGCCCGTCACGTAACGCCCCGCCGGCGACACCAGATACAGAATCCCGGCCGCGATATCGCGCGGGCTGCCGATCTTGCCGAGCGGCACGCCCGTCTGCAGATACGCGAACACCTGATCCGGATCCTGTCCCATCCGCGTGAACGATTCCTCGAGCATCGGCGTGCGCACGTAGCCCGGATGCACCGAGTTCGCGCGGATGTTCTTCGCCGCATACAGCATCGCGTCGACCTTCGCCATCATCCGCACCGCGGCCTTCGACGCGTGATACGCCGGCACGTCCGGCCCACCGACGATGCCGTACATCGACGACAGGTTCACGATCGACCCGCCGCCCGCCGCGTCGATGTGGGCAATCGCCGCGCGCGTGCACAGGAACACGCCGTTCACGTTCACGTCCTGCACGCGCTTCCACCGCTCGAGCGAGATTTCGTGGGTCGGGATGTTGTCGCCTTCGATGCCCGCGTTGTTCACGAGCACGTCGAGCCGCCCGAAGCGGCCGACGATCTCGCCGAACACGCGTGCGACGTCCGCCTCGTGCGTCACGTCGAGCCGCCAGAAGGTCGCCTGCCCGCCCTCCGCGCGGATCGCTCCGGCCAGCGCCTCGCCCTCCTCCGCCAGCACGTCGAGAATCGCCACGGCCGCGCCCGCGGCCGCCAGCGTACGTGCGGTCTCCGCGCCGATGCCGCGTGCCGCTCCGGTGATCGCGGCCACCTTGCCGCGCATGTCAAACAGTTGTTCGATGAGGCTCATCGTGTCCACCACAGTGTCAGAAGGGTCGAAGCGCGTGTTATCGCGCATTCAGCGTCGCAAGGAAATCGAGGCATTCCCGATTGAAGTAGTCGCGGTGCTCGACCATCACCCAGTGGCCGCACCGGTTCATCAGCGTGAAGCGCGCGTCGCGGCAGCGCTCGAGGAACGTCATCGCGCCGCCGACCGGGTTGAAGCGGTCGTCCGTGCCCCAGAAGCCGAGCACCGGGCAGCGCAGCTCGCCGAGCGCGTCGGTCAGGTTCGGCACGCTCATCGTCGACAGCACCTCGGTCGGCTGCTCCACGCAGACCTTCATCCGCTCGTCGACGAGCGCGTCCGTCACGACCGCCGGGTCGTACACGAGCAGCGTCAGCAGCTCGCGCATCGTGTCGCGATTCATCTGGCGATTGGTGAACAGCTGCACCATCCGCTGAATGCCTTCCATCCGGAAGTACGTTTCCCGATCCTCGACGCCGCCCGGCGCCATCATGATCAGGCCGTCGACGCCTTCCGGGTGATCGAGCGCGTATTTCAGCGCGATCGCGCCGCCGAGCGAGTTGCCGAGCAGCACCGCCGGGCCGATGCCGAGCGCCTCGAGCTGCCCGTGCAGCGCATTGACGAAGAAATCGAGCGTATACGCGACGTCGGACGGCTTCGACGACTGCCCGTACCCCGGCAGGTCGACGACGATCGCGCGATGGCCCGCCGCCGCGAACTGCGGATAGTTGTGCTTGAAGTTGCTGAAACCGCTCGCGCCGGGGCCGCTGCCGTGAATGAACACCACGGGCCGGCCCGTGCCCGCTTCGAAGTGATGGAGCCGCAAGCCGCCGGGCACGTCCGTGAACGTGCCGCTCGGCACTGCCGTTGGGGTGGTCATCGCTGATTGTCTCCTTCGTCGTTCGCTGAAGTCCGCTGAAGTCCTCTTGAGTTCGCTTCAGTCCGCTTCAGTCCGCTGGAATGCGTACCGCGATGATTGCCGCCCGCGCGCGGCCCGGCATCATCCTTTCAGACTACGAAATTGCGCGGCGATCTTCCTATCATCGGCTGGACTTGATCGGAAGAGAACCATGAGCGGATTCGACTACAGCGGCAAGACCGTGCTCGTCACTGGCGGCACGAAGGGCATCGGGCGGCGCATCGCCGAGCGGTTTCTCGCGGCGGGCGCGCGCGTGTTCGTCTGCGGGCGCGGCGCGCCCGACGCACCGCCCGAAGCGGACGGCCGGCGCGCGACGTTCGTCGCGGCCGACCTGCGCGACATCGAGCAGGTCGACGCGCTGCTCGCGACCGTGCGCGACGCGGCGGGCGGGCTGGACGTGCTCGTCAACAACGCGGGCGGCTCGCCGTTCGCGCTCGCGGCCGACGCGTCGCCGCGCTTCACCGAATCGATCGTGCGGCTGAACCTGATCGCGCCGCTGCAGATGGCGCAGCGCGTGAACGCGATCATGCAACGGCAGCCGGGCGGCGGCGTGATGCTGTTCATCGCGAGCGTCAGCGCGTCGCGGCCGTCGCCGGGCACGGCCGCGTACGGCGCCGCGAAGGCGGGCCTCGTGAACGCGGTCACGTCGCTCGCGGTCGAGTGGGCGCCGCGCGTGCGCGTGTGCGCGGTGAGCCCGAGCCTCGTGCTCACCGAATCGGCCGCCGATGGCCATTACGGCGACGCCGACGCGCTCGCCGCGATCTGCGACACGATTCCGGCCGGCCGGCTCGCGACGCCGGACGACATCGCGTCCGCCTGCCTGTTCCTCGCATCGCCGGACGCCGCGTACGCATCGGGCACGAATCTGCGGCTCGACGGCGGCGGCGAGCGGCCGGCGTTTCTCGCGGCCGCGCAGGCGGCGGCGACGCCAGCGTCGCCGGCTGTGTCACCGCCTGTGTCTCGTTAACCGGGCGGCCTAGGGAAGTCCTCTAGTTCATTTTGACGATTCCCGTCTACCGCGATCTCCCTACTCTGCCATCGAGACACCACAACGAGTCGACCGTCGTCGATAACCCCAGAGGAGACACCATGCATCAACGGAATTCGCGCCGTACCGACAAGCGTGCAGCCGCCACGCTATCGACGCTTGCCGCCGCGCTGCTATCGTGCGCGCCCGCCGCACACGCGGGCGACACGATCGATCTGGGCGCCGACACGACACTCGACTACTCGGTCGCGCTCAGCTACGGCCTCGGGATGCGCACGCGCGCGCCGAGCGGCGCGCTGCTCGCGCCCGCGAACATCAACGGCGACGACGGCGACCGCAATTTCGCGAAGAACAAGCTGATCGAGAACCAGGTCGACGTGCTCGGCGAAGTCAACCTGAAGCACGACACCTGGGGCGTGTTCGTGCGCGCCGACACGTTCTACGATCAGGCGTACCACCATTCGAACTACAACGACTCGCCGTTCACGGTCAACCACACCGGCCAGTACAACGACTTCACGAGCGACGCGCGCTACTGGTCGGGCGGCCACACGACGCTGCTCGCCGCGTATGCGTACAACACGTTCCAGATCGGCGCGACGAACCTGAACGTGAAGGTCGGCGATCAGGTGGTCGCGTGGGGCGAGAGCCTGTTCTTCCCGAACATCGCGGGCGCTCAGGGCCCCGCCGACGCGACGAAGTCGTACGTCGCCGGCGCCGAGGTGAAGGACATCCTGCTGCCGGTGCCGCAGATCTCGACGCAATGGCAGATCACGCCGACGCTGAGCCTGCTCGCGTACTACCAGTTCGCGTTCGAGCAGAACAAGCTGACCGCGCCCGGCTCGTACTGGAGCTATTCGGACGTCGTCGGCCCCGGCGCGCAGTACATCATCGGGCCGGGCGGGCTGCAGATTCCGCGCGGCCCCGACGAGAAGCCGAACTCGAACAACCAGTGGGGTATCGGCGCGCGCTGGCGCGTGCTCGGCGACACCGAGCTCGGCCTGTACTACCTGCACTACAACGACATGAACCCGAGCGTCGTCACGTCGTTCTATCCGACGCTCCAGTACCAGGAAACCTATTTCAGCAACATCAAGCTGACCGGCGCGAGCTTCTCGACGCAGATCGGCCCCGTCAACGTCGCGGGCGAAGCGTCGTACCGGCAGGGCGCGGCGGTGCTCGTCAACACGCCGACCGGCGCCGCGGCGACGCGCGCGAACGTCACGCAGGTGAACCTGTCCGGCATCTACTCGATCGGGCCGACGCCGCTCGCGGCATCGCAATCGCTGGTCGGCGAAATCTCGTACGTGCACGCAGGCGGCATTTCGGATGCGCTGGGCTCGACGACGCTGGCGAACTCGCGCAACGCGCTCGCGCTCGAGCTCGCGTGGACGCTCAGCTACAAGAACGTGTTCAACGGCTGGGATCTCGACGTGCCGCTCACCTACACGCACGACCTGTCCGGCACGTCGCCGCTCGCCGGCTCGCTCGGCTCGCTGACGGGCCAGGGCGATCACCGGGTGACCGCGGGCGTCACGTTCACGCGCCTGTCGAACCTGTCGCTGTCGCTCGTCTACGCGAAGTTCCTCGGCTCGCCGAACCCGGTCACGCGTCCGCTCGCCGACCGCGACTACGTGCTGGCCACGGCAACCTACCACTTCTGAGCGGCCCGGCCGCTCGTCATTCAGCAAGAGGATTGTCATGAAGCGAATTCGTCTCCCCCTCATGCGCGCATCGGTGATGGCCGCCTGCGCGATCGTCGCGACGACGTCGTTCTCGAAGATTTCGGAGGATGACCTGAAAGTGCTCGACAGCACGCTGACGCCGATGGGCGCGCAGCGCGCCGCGAGCAAGGACGACGGCGTGCCCGCGTGGACCGGCAAGTGGCTCGGCACGCCGCCCGACGTGCAGTACAAGCGCGGCAACCGCTATCCGGATCCGTTCGCGAACGAGAAGCCGCTGTTCACGATCACCGCCGAGAACATGGCGCAGTACGCGGACCATCTGACCGACGGCCAGAAGGCGATGCTCAAGCGCTACCCGACCACGTTCAAGATTCCGGTCTATCCGAGCCATCGCGACTTCCGCTACGACGACTCGGTGTACAAGGATATCCGCAAGTACGCGCCCGACTCGACGATGACGTCCGATACGAACGGGCTCACGAACGCGCCGCCGCAGGTGCCGTACCCGATCCCGAAGACCGCGGCCGAGCTGCTGTGGAACCAGCGCTTCTCGTCGGCGATCGGCACCGAGCAGGCGATCTACGATCAGGCGGTCGTCTATCCGGGCGGCGACATCGCGTGGGGCAAGGTCCGCTACGACATCTACTCGCCGCGCAACGACGGCAAGTTCGACCCCAAGGTCGACATCAACAACCGCTCGTACTATCGCGTGTCGACCGAGCTGCCGCTGTCCGACCGCGGCACGCTGACCGTCGGCTACGAGAACTGGGACAAGGCCGGCGCGGACAACACGTCGCGCACGTGGGTCTACAACCCGGGCACGCGCCGCGTGCGCCAGGCCCCCGAATACGGCTACGACCAGCCGCAAGGGCCGGGCGGCTTCCGCACCGTCGACGACGATCGCCTGTTCAACGGCTCCGGCGAACGCTACGACTGGAAGATTCTCGGCAAGCGCGAGATCTACGTGCCGTACGACAACTACAAGATCATGGACCCGTCGGTGAAGTACAGCGATCTGCTGACGAAGGGCCACGAGAATCCGGCGTACATGCGCTACGAGCTGCATCGCGTGTGGGTGCTGCAGGCGACGCTCAAGAGCGGCTTCCGCCATCAGTACGCGAAGCGCGAGCTGTACCTCGACGAGGATTCGTGGATCGCGGTGCTCGCCGACAACTACGACGCGCGCGGCCAGCTGTGGCGCACGAACATCGCGACGACGATGTACGCGTTCGACGCGAAGACGTTCTATCCGAGCACGGTGTTCTATCACGACCTGATCTCGGGCGCGTACCTCGCGGACCGTCTGACGAACCAGGGGCCGATGCCGAAGCTCGACAGCAGCCCGCAGTTCACCGAAGCGTATTTCTCGCCGGACGCGATCCGCGGCTCGGGCAACTGAGCGCAACCGAGCATCCGACCCGCCGGGGCGCCGCCCCGGCATGACGATGCCGCCCGCGTGACGCGGGCGTTTTCCATTCGAGGGCCCAACATGTCTTCCCTGTTGCATACCGCGCTCGGCGACGAGCTGTACGCCGCGTGGCGCGCGCGTACGCCGGTCGCGCCGCTGTCGAGCCGGCCGCGCCGGCTGTCGCTCGAGGATGCGTACCGCATCCAGCAGCGCTTCATCGAGCGGCGGCTCGCGCAAGGCGAATCGGTCGTCGGCAAGAAGATCGGCGTGACGAGCCAGGCCGTGCAGGACATGCTCGACGTGCGCCAGCCGGACTTCGGCATCCTGCTGTCCGGCATGCACTACGCGGCCGGCGACGCGATCGCCGCCGATTCGCTGATCGCGCCGCGCGCCGAGGGCGAGATCGCGTTCGTGCTCGCGCGGGACCTGCGCGGCCCCGGCATCACCCGCGACGACGTGATCGCCGCAACCGAGGCCGTCGCGCCGTGCTTCGAGATCGTCGATTCGCGGATTCGCGACTGGGCGATCCGCATCGAGGACACGGTCGCCGACAACGCGTCGTGCGGCGTCTACGTGCTCGGCGACGCGCGCGTCGATCCGCGCGCGCTCGACCTCGCCGCGTGCGAGATGACGATCGAGAAGAACGGTGAGCCGGTCGCGCAGGGCCGCGGCGACGCGGCGCTCGGCCACCCGGCCGACGCGGTCGCGTGGCTCGCGAACACGCTCGCCGCGTTCGGCGTGCCGCTGCTCGCCGGCGAGATCGTGCTGTCCGGCTCGCTCGCGAAGCTGATTCCCGTCGTCGCCGGCGACGCGCTGTCGATGCATATCGAAGGCATCGGCAGCTGTTCCGTCCGCTTTGTCTAACCAGGAAATCCCATGAAGAAGATCAGATGCGCGCTGATCGGGCCGGGCAACATCGGCACCGATCTGCTGTACAAGCTGCGCCGCTCCGCGGTGCTCGAGCCGGTGTGGATGGTCGGCGTCGATCCGGCGTCCGACGGCCTCGCGCGCGCGCGCGAGTTCGGCCTGAAGACCACCGACCAGGGTGTCGACGGGCTGCTGCCGCACGTCGCCGCCGACGACATCCGCATCGCGTTCGACGCGACGTCCGCGTACGTGCACCGCGAGCATTCCGACAAGCTGACCGCGCTCGGCGTGCGGGTGATCGACCTGACGCCCGCCGCGATCGGCCCGTACTGCGTGCCGCCGGTGAACCTCGACGCGCACCTCGACACCGAGCAGATGAACGTGAACATGGTCACGTGCGGCGGCCAGGCGACGATTCCGATGGTCTACGCGGTGTCGCGCGTGCAGCCGGTCGCGTACGGCGAGATCGTCGCGACGGTGTCGTCGAAATCGGTCGGCCCCGGCACGCGCAAGAACATCGACGAGTTCACGCGCACGACGGCCGGCGCGATCGAGCGGGTCGGCGGCGCGCGCCAGGGCAAGGCGATCATCGTGATCAACCCGGCCGAGCCGCCGCTGATCATGCGCGACACGATCCACTGCCTGACCGACGGCCCGCCGGACGTCGACGCGATCACCGCGTCGGTGCACGCGATGGTCAAGGAAGTGCAGCGCTACGTGCCCGGCTACACGCTGAAGAACGGGCCGGTGTTCGACGGCAACCGCGTGTCGGTGTTCATGGAAGTCGAAGGGCTCGGCGACTATCTGCCGAAATACGCGGGCAATCTCGACATCATGACCGCCGCCGCGGCCGCGACCGCCGAGCGCTTCGCCGAACAGATGCTGGCCGCGACGGCCGCCACCGCATGAGGAGCCACGCGATGTCACTTGCAGGCAAGAAAATCACCGTTCACGACATGACCCTGCGCGACGGGATGCACCCGAAGCGCCACCAGATCTCGCTCGACCAGATGCGCACCATCGCGCGCGGGCTCGACGCGGCCGGCGTGCCGCTGATCGAGGTCACGCACGGCGACGGCCTCGGCGGCGCGTCGGTCAACTACGGCTTTCCCGCGCATACCGACGAGGCCTATCTGAGCGCGGTGATTCCGGAACTGAAGCGCGCGAAGGTGTCCGCGCTGCTGCTGCCGGGCATCGGCACCGTCGACCATCTGCGGATGGCGCATGAACTCGGCGTCGGCACGATCCGCGTCGCGACGCACTGCACCGAGGCGGACGTGTCCGAGCAGCATATCGGGCTCGCGCGCACGCTCGGGCTCGATACCGTCGGATTCCTGATGATGGCGCACATGTCGCCGCCGGAGCAGCTCGTCAAGCAGGCGAAGCTGATGGAGTCGTACGGCGCGAACTGCATCTACATCACCGATTCGGCCGGCTACATGCTGCCCGAGGACGTGACCGCTCGGATCGGCCAGGTGCGCGCCGCGCTGAAGCCGGAGACGGAGCTGGGTTTCCACGGGCATCATAACCTGGCGATGGGCGTCGCGAACTCGATCGCGGCGATCGCGGCGGGCGCGAACCGGATCGACGCGGCGGCCGCCGGCCTCGGCGCGGGTGCGGGGAATACGCCGATGGAGGTGTTCGTCGCGGTGTGCACGCGGATGGGGATCGAGACCGGCGTCGACGTGTTCGGCATTTCGGACGTCGCCGAGGATCTCGTCGTGCCGATCATGGACACGCCGATCCGCCTCGATCGCGATGCGCTGGCGCTCGGCTATGCGGGCGTGTATTCGTCGTTCCTGCTGTTCGCGAAGCGCGCGGAAGCGAAGTACGGGATTCCCGCGCGCGACATCCTCGTCGAGCTCGGGCGGCAGCGGCTCGTCGGCGGTCAGGAGGACATGATCGAGGATACGGCACTGACGATGGCAAGGGCGCGGGAGGTCGCGGCCTGATCCTGATCCGGGCGGGCCGGCCGCCGGAACGCGACGGAGCGTAACGGAACCCGGTGCCGGCGCCGGATCGGGCGCGGCCGGGGCCGGAACGGGCGCGGCCGGTGCGCCATGCGTTCATCGCGCGCTCATAAATACGTCGCGAGCAGCGCCACGGCGGCGACCGCCGCCGCCAGCAGCAAAAGCGCCCGCCCCGCCGGCGCGACGCGCGGCGCACGAATGCTGGCCGGAAGCGACTTGCGGCCGGTCAGCATCGGGCGCAGCAGGTTGTGCCCTTTGGCTGCCGCATAGAGCGCGATGGCGAGCACGTGCAGTGCGACCGCCGCGAGCAGCACGTCCCACAGGATAATGTGCAGATCGTCGATTGCGTCGGCGAGCGCCGCCGGCACCCATGGGGTCAGCGGGCCAACGTCCTCGACGTCGTTGTACACGTAGAGCCCGCTCAGCGTCTCGACCGACAGCAACGCGAGCAACAGCAGCACCATCCATCCGCCGGCCGGGTTGTGGCCGACCTCGAGGTCAGGCTCGCGGCGAAACAGCCGCCGCAGGTGCCCGAGCGCGGCCGCGGGCGACTTCAGAAAGCTGCGAAACCGCGCCGTCTCGCTGCCGAAGCAGCCCCACAGCAACCGGAACAGCACGAGCACGAGCAGCGTTTCGCCGACGCGAACGTGCAAGCCGAGCCAGTTGAACCGGATGCTCACATAGGCCGCCGCCACCAGCACGACCATCAGCCAATGAAACAGGCGCGTCGGCAGATCCCAGACCTGCACGCGGCGACGCGCGGGCTGCCCGGCCGGGATGAGCGGGTCGTCACCATCCATGTGTCTGCCCTCGCGCCGGTCGGAGTGGGTGTCCATCAACGGTGAAGTATAGGAGGACACGTGCGGAAGAACGCATGCGGGCGCCTCGAAAAGGGTCGAACACTTGAACATCGGCGCCGCCCAAACCGGTCGCAATGCGTGCGTTTCTATTGCCTAAAATCTATGTTGCATGATCGGACTGATCGAGCTGCCCCCTTTTTCAAGGAGATCGCCATGAATGCGGAAACCAGCGGCAACGTGCGCGCCTTCGTGCAAACAGCGGAACATGCCGGCGCGTTCGTCTGGGTGCTTTCGCTCGTCGATTTCGATGCGCAGACCGTCAAGCGCGCGCTCGTGTCGGAGGACACATACGGCACGGCTGCCGCCGCGAGGGATGCCGGCGAGGCCCGCCTGACCGGCATGCGTGAAGAGCACTGAGCGAACGCCCATGTCCGATACGCAAGCGCCGCCCCGGTCGCCGCCGGCCGTCTCCGTCGACGCGGGCAGTTATCGCGTCGTGCGGCCCGAAAGCGCGCAAGACGTGATCGATCTGGTGCGCAGGCGCGATCTTCAGATCGTCGATCTGAAGTTCAGCGACTTGCCGGGCCAGTGGCAGCACTTCTCGATCACGATGCCCGAAGTTCACGAAGGCCTGTTCGAATCCGGCATCGGTTTCGACGGTTCGTCGATCCGCGGCTTCCAGGAGATCCACGAATCGGACATGCTGCTGCGGCCGGACCCCGCCACCGCGTTCATCGATCCGGTATTCGACACGCCGACGCTGTCGCTGATTTGCGACGTCGTCGATCCGGTGCTGAGGCAACCGTATTCGCGCGATCCGCGCTATGTCGCGAAAAAGGCCGAACATTACCTGAGGCAGACCGGCATCGCGACGACGTGCTACTTCGGCCCGGAGCTCGAATTCTTCATCTTCGACTCGGTCCGTTTCGGGCAGGACCAGCACAGCGGCCACTACTGCGTCGAATCGGCCGAAGGCGACTGGAATACGGGCCGCGACGAAGGCGCGTTCGGCGGCGGCAATCTCGGCTACAAGACCCGCTACAAGGAAGGCTATTTCCCGGTGCCGCCGCAGGACACGCTGCAGGAGATCCGCTCCGAGATCGCGTTGACGCTGCAGCGGGCGGGCGTGCAGGTCGAAGTGCATCACCACGAAGTGGCGACGGCCGGACAGAACGAAATCGACATGCGGTTCGCGGCGCTCACGCAGATGGCCGACAACGTGATGATCTTCAAGTACGTCTGCAAGAACGTCGCGCGCCGGCACGGCAAGGTCGCCACGTTCATGCCGAAGCCGCTCTACGGCGACAACGCGAGCGGCATGCACTGTCACCAGAGCCTGTGGGACGACGAGCGCAACCTCTTCTACGACGCGAGCGGCTGGGCGCTGACGTCGCAGACGTGCCGCTGGTACATCGGCGGCCTGCTGCGGCACGCACCCGCGCTGATGGCGTTCTGCGCGCCGTCGACGAATTCGTACAAGCGGCTGGTGCCGGGCTATGAAGCGCCGGTGAATCTCGCGATGTCGCAGCGCAACCGGTCCGCCGCGGCGCGCATCCCGATGTATTCGGATGCGCCGAATGCGCGGCGCGTCGAGTTCCGCTGCCCGGATCCGTCGGCGAACGCGTACCTCGCGTTCGCGGCGATGCTGATGGCCGGCCTCGACGGCATCGAGAACCGGATCGACCCCGGCGATCCGCTCGACCGGAACATCTACGACCTGCCGCCCGAAGTCGCGCGCAACATCCGCCAGGTGCCGGGCTCGCTCGATGCCGCGCTGCAAGCGCTCGAAGACGACAACGCGTTCCTGCGCAAGGGGGACGTGTTCAGCGACGACCTGATCCGGACGTGGATCGACTTCAAGCGCAGGCGGGAAGTCGATCCGGTCAGGATGCGGCCGCATCCGTGGGAGTTTTATCTGTACTTCGATGTTTGAAGCGGCGTAGCGCGCGGGTTCGAGGACGCCCCGCACGATCCGCTTGAATCATCAGCCGGCGAACGCGCCCGTCAACCCGACGGCCTCGGGTCAACCCGAATTGTGGCAAGACGTCCATCCGCCTACTCTTCTACATCATACGTATGATCTAGAGAGGCATTGATGGCGACGCTACACCGGCAAGTTCTGAATCGAATGGGCGAGCAGATTTGCTCCGGCCAGTTCGCACCGGGCGACATTCTCCCGGCCGAGGACGTGCTCGCCGAACAATTGCAGGTGAGCCGCATCACCATCCGCGAAACGGTCAAATCGCTGTCCGCCAAGGGCATGCTACAAGTGCGCCGTCGTTACGGCACGGTCGTGCTGCCGCGCACGCAGTGGCAGCTGTTCGATCCGGACGTGATGACCTGGCGCGCCCGGGCCGGCGCGATCGACGAGGGTCTGATCCAGGATCTGATGGAACTGCGGCTGATCATCGAGCCCAACGCGGCCCGGTTGGCCGCGCTGCGCGCCACCGACGACGATCGCACTGCGGTGCGGCGCGCGTACCGGGCGATGGAGCGCGCCGTCGCGGGCGACGGCGAGTACGTCCCGGCCGATCTCGCGTTTCACGGCGCGATCCTCACCGCGTGCCACAACCAGTTCGTCCAGCAGATGCAGAACGCTTTGTCGGCGATCCTGCGGACGAGCTTCGAACTCAGCTCGGAAATCGCCGGCGGCCCGGCCCGTTCGCTGCCGATGCATGAAGCGATTTGCATCGCGATCGAGCAAGGCGATCCGGCCGCGGCGGAAGCAGCGGTGCTCACGCTCATCAAGCGCGCCGAGCAGGACTTCGAAGACCGCGCCGCACTGAATCGCGCCGACACCGGCAAGCCCGTCTGACGCCCGTCTGACACCACGTTAGCCAGCGGAGTCGACATTCACATCATCGCGGCCGGAGAACCGGCCGCGAGGGGCGCGCTCGCGCCTCATTCCTGACCATCGAGAGGAGCAAGCACATGACTTCACTATTCGATCTGAGCGGCCGCACGGCGCTCGTGACCGGCTCGGCGCGCGGCATCGGCTTTGCGCTCGCCGAAGGGCTCGCGACGGCCGGCGCGCGCGTGATCCTGAACGGCACGCGGGCCGATACGGTCGCCGCCGCGGTCGACCGGCTCGCGGCCAAAGGATTCGACGCGCAAGGCCGCGCGTTCGACGTGACCGACGAACAGGCCGTCGCCGACGCGTTCGCGCAATGGGACCAGGACGGCGTGCAGATCGACATCGTCGTCAACAATGCCGGCATCCAGTTTCGCAAGCCGCTCGTCGAGCTCGAACTGAGCGACTGGCAGCGCGTGATCGACACCAATCTGACCAGCGCGTTCATCGTCGCGAAACAGGCAGCGCGACGCATGATCGCGCGCGGCACCGGCGGCAAGATCGTCAACATCGGCTCGCTCACGAGCGAAGGCGCGCGCGCGACGGTCGGCGCGTACACGGCGGCCAAGGGCGGCATCAAGATGCTGACCCGCGCGATGAGCGCCGAATGGGCGTCGTCGAACATTCAGGCGAACGCGATCGGCCCGGGCTACATCCTCACCGACATGAACAAGCCCCTCATCGAGAACGCGACGTTCGATGCGTGGGTGAAGAGCAGCAATCCGTCCCAGCGCTGGGGCAAGCCGGAAGAACTCGTCGGCACGGCGGTGTATCTGTCGTCGGCCGCGTCGAGCTACGTGAACGGCCAGATCATCTACGTCGACGGCGGGTGGCTCGCCGTCCTTTGAATTCAGGTTCGCGCGGAGAACATAAGAACCCAAGGCGGCCCGCGCGAATCGAACCGTCCTTGCGCCTTGCCATCCGGAGACATCATGGAAAGCGTCAAACCCGTAGCAACCCAGAGATGGTGGTATCTGATGCCCATCATCTTCATCACCTACAGCCTCGCCTATCTGGACCGCGCGAACTATGGCTTCGCGGCCGCGGCGGGCATCAACAAGGATCTCGGCGTCACGTCCGGCACGTCGGCGCTGATCGGCTCGCTGTTCTTTCTCGGCTACTGCCTGTTTCAGGTGCCCGGCGCGATCTACGCGCAGCGCAACAGCGTGAAGAAGCTGATCTTCTTCAGCCTGATCCTGTGGGGCCTGTGCGCCGCCGCCACCGGCATGGTCAACAACATCCCGATGCTGATGGTGCTGCGCTTCACGCTCGGCGTGGTCGAGGCCGCGGTGATGCCGTCGATGCTGATGTACATCAGCCGATGGTTCACGCGCAACGAACGCTCGCGCGCCAATACGTACCTGATTCTCGGCAACCCGGTGACCGTTCTGTGGATGTCGGTGGTGTCGGGTTATCTGGTGCACAGTTTCGGATGGCGCGAGATGTTCGTGCTCGAAGGGCTGCCCGCGCTCGTCTGGGCGGTCGTGTGGTGGTTCACGGTCAAGGATCGCCCGGCCGACGCGCACTGGATGACCGATGCGGAAAAGACCGAACTCAACGCACGTCTGGTGGCGGAACAGGCGCACATCGCGCCGGTGCGCAATTACAAGGCGGCCTTCCGTTCGCCGATGTTGCTGAAATGCTGCGCGATCCACGCACTGTGGAGCATCGGCGTGTACGGCTTCATCATGTGGCTGCCGTCGATTCTCAAGTCCGCATCGACGATCGATATCGTGTCGGTCGGCTGGCTCTCCGCCGTGCCGTATCTCGCCGCCATCGTGCTGATGCTGCTTGCGTCCTGGCTCTCCGACAAGACGCGCAACCGCAAGCTGTTCGTCTGGCCGCTGCTGCTCGTCGGGACGATCGCGCTCGTCGCGTCGTACCTGGTTGGCGGATCGCACTTCTGGATCTCGTTCGGTCTGCTGGTCGTCGCGGGAGCGACGATGTACGCGCCGTATGGGCCGTTCTTCGCGCTCGTGCCCGAGCTGATCCCGAGCAACGTTCTCGGCGGAGCGATCGGGCTCATCAATTCCAGTGGCGCGCTGGGCGCATTCCTCGGGTCCTGGATCGTCGGCTATCTGAACGGCGCGACCGGCAGCCCTGCCGTCTCCTATATCTTCATGGCGATTTCGCTGCTGTTGTCCGTGATCCTGACGATCATGCTTCCCGCGTCGTCGGAACAGCGTGTCAAGCGAAGCGGGTCGCTTTCCGCCGCCACGGAAACTCACTGACCACTCACCTCTGACAGACGGACATGACAACTCTCATCACGGATGTAAAGGTCATCCTGACCGCGCCGGAAGGCATCAACCTGATCGTCGTCAAGGTCGAGACCAACCAGCCGGGCTTGGTCGGTCTCGGATGCGCGACGTTCGCGTACCGGCACGTGGCGGTCCAATGCTTGATCGAAGCGTATCTGCGGCCGCTGCTGATCGGGCGCGATGCCGAAGCGATCGAGGAGCTGTGGCAGTTGATGCACCAGAATGCGTACTGGCGCAATGGTCCGATCGAGAACAACGCGATCTCGGGCGTCGACATGGCGTTGTGGGACATCAAGGGCAAGATGGCGAACATGCCGCTCTATCAGCTGTTCGGCGGAAAGTGCCGCGAAGGCGTGCCCATCTATCGCCATGCGGACGGCCGCAATCTGAACGAGCTGTGCGAGAACATCCAGAAGTATCGCGAGCAAGGCATCACGCACATCCGCTGCCAGAGCGGCGGCTACGGCGGCGACGGTTACGGCAAGGCGCCGGCGGGCACGCCGCTAGGCGCGGCGGACGGCGTGTACCTCGACAGCAGAAAATACATGCGCGAAACGCTCAAGCTGTTCGACGGCATTCGCAGCAAGGTGGGCTTTGATGTCGAGTTGTGTCACGACGTGCATGAGCGTCTGAAGCCGGTCGAAGCGATCCGGTTCGCGTGCGAGCTCGAGCAGTACGATCTGTTCTTTCTCGAAGACGCGATCGCGCTCGAAGAAGGCGAGTGGATCCGTCAGTTGCGCGAGAAGACGACGACTCCGCTGGCGCAGGGCGAACTCTTCAACAATCCGTATGAATGGCGATTCCTGATCACCGAGCGGTTGATCGATTACATCCGCGTTCACCTGAGTCAGATCGGCGGCATCACCGCGGGGCGCAAACTGCAGATATTTGCCGAGCAGTTCGGCGTCAGGACCGCATGGCACGGTCCGGGCGACATGTCGCCGCTCGCGCACGCGGCGAACATCCACATCGACCTCGCCGCGCGCAATTTCGGCGTGCAGGAATGGTCCGGCACCGAGCCGCCGAACTTCGTGATTCAGGAACTCAAGGGGCCGAGAGCGGCATTGCTCGATGTATTCCCCGGCCTTCCCGAATTCCGGAACGGGCACGTGTATGCCAATGACAAGCCGGGCCTGGGCGTGGACATCGATGAAGCGGAGGCGGCGAAATATCCGTGCGAAAACACGGTGACCACCTGGACGCAGACGCGGCTGAAGGATGGGACGCTGCAAACGCCGTAAGGATGGCGGCAATCACCGCCCGTCATCGTTCAATGGCGTGATGCCCATCGCCGCCATATCAATGGCCCCGGCGGGTTGCCCGGGCCATCGCCAATCGCCCGCTTCGCGTGCCCGCGCGCGTCCCGATGCAGCGCATCGACGATCTCCGCCGCCTACCGCTCGAACACGTGATGCAGCTCCGGCGGCGCCTCCCCCTCCCGAATCTTCAGCTCGAACACCCTCCTCGCGACGCTCGACGGCCGCACATCCGCCACATCGAGATAGAACTGCGAATACCAGTCGCGGCTCTGATAGATCGGCCCGTCGCCCTCGCACAGCAGCGGATTGTCGACCCGCGTCTTGCTGTGCCAGATGTCGACGTCCTCGTAGAACGCACGCTGCGCCTCCTTCACATAGGCCGTCGCCATCTCCATGTTCTGCTCGTCGGAGAGCCCCGGCAGCTTCTTCACGATCACGCCGTAACGCAGCTCGAAGCTGTTCATGTCGATCGGCACGTGGCAGTTGAGCAGCACCGAATGGATCGGATGCCCGTTCGCCTGCCCGGTCATCTGCGTGATATGCACGGCCGGCCCGAAATACGTCGACAGCGCGATCAACCGGTCGTCGCCCAGCCGTTCGCTGCGGCCGACCATCAGCTGCGTCGCCTTGTGATCCTCGAACAGGTTCGCGAAATAGTCGACCGGCGCGCGATGCACGGTGCCGAAATGCGCGGCGTCGGAGATGTTGTCGACGAGCTCGCGGCAGTTCGTCTGGATCACCATCTTGTCGACGACCCAGTCCGACCATTCGTCGGAGAAACAGTGCTCGAGCCGCGGAATCGCCACCTCGGGCGGCGGCGGATTGCCTTCCGGATCGTTCCAGACGAACAGCAGCCTGTTCTGCTCGCAAGTCGGCCATGCGGCGATGCGCGCCTTCGGCGGAATCCGCTTGCAATACGGAATCGACGCGCACTGGCCCGCGCCGTTCCACGCCCAGCCGTGGAACGGGCACACGACGGTATCGCCTTCGATCCGGCCCTGGCTCAGGTCCGCGCCCATGTGCGGGCAATACGCGTCGATCACGTTCACGTTGCCGGCCGAATCCGCGAACGCGACGAGCTTGCGCCCGAAAATGTTCAGCGTGTGCGGCTCGCCGTCCTTGTAGTCGCGGGCGAGCCCGAGGCAATGCCAGCCGCGCGCGTAGCGCTCGACGAGCGGTTGGGCTTCGATCTTGTAGGGGCGTGCGGACATGTGAGTCGTCTCCTTGTCGGTTCGGTTCGCGCGGCGGCCGGCCTCGCCGGCCGCGCGCGGGGGCATCGGTTCAATGCGTCGGATGGCCGGATTCGAGCGCGCCGGCACGACCGGATTCGGCGGCGCGGGCGCGGTTCGCGCTCGACGCGGGCGCGGCGGGCGCACTCGACGCGCCCGCGCCCGCCGCCGCGCCGGACAGCGCCGGATGCAGCTGCACGCGCCGCTCCGCGCGCTCGACGCCGAGCCACGCGGCGAGCGCCGGCAGCAGGAACACCGCGCCGAACAGGTTCACGAGGAACATGAACGCGAGCAGCACGCCCATGTCGACCTGGAACTTCAGCGCGGAGAACGCCCACGTGCCGACACCGATGAACATCGTGACCGCGGTGAACAGCGCCGCGGTGCCGCGCTGGCGCATCGCGTCGGCGAACGCGTCGGGCAGCGTCGCGCCTTCGCGGATGTCGTGCTGCAGGCGCTCGTACAGATAGATCCCGTAATCGACGCCGACACCGACGCCGAGCGTGATCACCGGCAGCGTCGCGACTTTCAGCCCGATGCCGAGCAGCGCCATCACCGCGTTGCAGAGAATCGACACGAGCGTCAGCGGCACGATGATGCACAGCACCGCGCGCCACGACCGGAACGTGACCGCGCAGAGCAGCGCGATCGCACCGAAGATCGACGCCAGCATCGCGATCTCGGCGTCGGCCACCGCCTCATTGGTCGCCGCCATCACGCCGACGTTGCCGCCCGCGAGCCGGAACGCGACGTTCGGCGTCGGGTTCTCGGCCGCGAAGCGCTTGATCTCGCTGACGATGTGCGCGATCGTCTTGCCCTCGTGATTCGACGTGTAGATCAGCACCTGGATCGCCTTGCAGTTCGCGGTGTTCATCCCGTTGTCCGGGTCGTACGCGTTCGCGCCCTGCGTGAGTCCGTCGCTCGAGCGCGGCAGCGCGGCCCAGCGCGGATTGCCCTCGTTAAATGCGGCGATGAACACCTTGCCCTGCGACGCGACGCTCGTCACCGACTGCACGCCCGCGACGCCGCGCATATACATTTCGAACTTCTCGATTCCGCTCATCACCGGGTAATGCAGGCACGCGTCGTCGAAGCCGGTCGTCTCGACGATCACCGACAGCACGTCGACGCCGATGTCGTACTGATGCGTGATCGCGGCGTTGTCGACGTTGTAGCGGGACGTCGCGCGCAGCTCGGGCGCGCCGGTGCCGATGTCGCCGATCTCGAGCTTGCGCGATTCGAGCGCGCCGTACGCGAGCAGCGCGAGCGCGACCGCGAACACGCCGAGCGCGGGCAGCGGCCGCGCGAACGTCGCGAAGCCGTTCCACATCCTGCCGCCGCCGGCCGCCGCCGTGCGCTGCGCGCGGGCCAGCGCGCCGCGCTCGAGCTTCGTGTACGACAGCAGAATCGGCAGGAACACCTTGTTCGTGACGATCATCAGCAGCACGCCGAGGCACGCGGTGATGCCGAGCTCGCGCACGATGTCGATCTTGATCCGCATGATCACCATGAAGCCGAGCGCGTTCGTCAGCAGCGCGACCGTGCCGGGCACGAACAGCTTGCGGAACGCGTCGCGCGCGGCGCCGACGGGCGCCTCGCCCCTGACGAGCGCCTGCTTCCACGCGTTCGTCATCTGCACCGCATGCGACACGCCGATCGAGAAGATCAGGAACGGCACGAGGATCGACATCGGATCGATGCCGAGCCCGAGCACCGGCAGCGCACCGAGCAGCCACACGACCGGCAGCAGCGCGACCGCCAGCGCGAGCACGGTGGTCTTCAGCGAGCGCGTATAGGCGAACAGCAGCGCGGCCGTCACGAGGAACGCGACCGCGAAGAACGTGATCACGCCGGCGATCCCCGCCTCGACGTCGCCGACGAGCTTCGCGAAGCCGATGATGTTCACGTCGACGTCCTTGCTCGCATACCGCGCGCGGATCTGCTCGAGCTGCTTCGCGACCGCGCTGTAGTCGAGCCGCTTGCCGGTCGCCGGGTCGGTCTCGCGCAACTCCGCGCGGATCAGCGCCGACTTCAGGTCGTTGCCGACGAGCCGGCCGATCTGCCCGGAGCGCGCAACATTGCGCCGCACTTTCCCGAGATCGTCCGGGTTCGCGCTCGAGAACTGCCCGGGCACGACGACGTCGCCGCGAAAGCCCGCCTCGGTCACTTCCGTGTAGTGGACGTTCGGCGTGAACAGCGAGAACACGCGCGAGCGATTGACGCCGGGGATGAAGAACACGTCGTCGGTCGCGTGGCGCAGCGCGTCCATGAACGGCTGGTTGTAGATGTCGCCCTGCCCCTTCCAGCGCAGGCTCACGAGAATCGTGTTCGCGCCCGGAAACGCGCCCGCGTAGCGGTTGAACACCTGCATGTACGGGTGCTGCATCGGGATCATCTTGTTGAAGCCCGGGTCGAGGCGCAGGCGCGTCGCGGACAGGCCGAGCGCGAGCGTCACCGCGACGCACAGCACGAGCAGCAGGCGCCGCCAGCGGACGATCGCGTCGGCGCAGCGGTCGACGAACGCCGCGAGGCGCGTAGCGGGTACGGAATCTTGAGGGCGGGACAGGTCGTTCATGGGTGTCTCACGTCGAAGCGGACTATCGAAGCGGAAAGGGCGGGCGCGGCCGCATCACGACGGTGACGACGGTGACGACTGCGGTGCGGGCGGCGTCGACGGCGATGCGGGCGGCGGCGACACGACGGCGAGCGGTGCGATGCCCGCCTCGCCGCCGAGCAGCAGCGCGCCGTGCCCCATGTCGAGCACCGCCGCGAGGCTCTGCACGCCGCCGAGCTTGCGCACGTCGAACGTCAGGCCGCCGTCGCGCGACGCGACGATCGCGCCGCCCTGGCCCACCAGCACCAGTTCGCCGTCGCCGAGTTGCGTCGCGCCGAAATACGACGTCGGAATGTGGCTGTCGACGTGCGTCCACGTCTCGCCGCGATCGGAGCTGCGCACGACGTTGCCGCGCATCCCGTACGCGACCCAGTCACCGTTCGCGAGCATCAGCGCGCCGAACAGCGAGCCTTGGTACGGCGACGGCCGCTTGTCCCAGGTCGCGCCGTTGTCGGTCGAGCGCAGCAGCGTGCCGCTTTCGCCGGCGATCAGCAGATTGCCGTGGCCGTCGCCGACGATCGCGTTCAGATGGCGGTCGCCGACCGGCGTCTTCAGCGGCTGCCACGTGAGCCCGGCATCGTCCGAGCGCAGCAGCTGGCCGAAGCTGCCGGATACGAACAGCGGGCCGTTCGCGGTACCCCACACCGACAGCAGCGGATCGGAATGTTCGTGGTCGGCATGCACTTCGCGCCAGTGCTCGCCGGCGTCGTCGGTGCGCACGATGCGGCCGTCGTGGCCAACCGCGATACCGAGCGTCGGCGTGACGAACGTGACCTGCGTGAGCGTCGACGGCTGGTCCGGCGTGACGGACGCGGGGCGCCAGTGCTTGCCGCCGTCGTCCGAGAGCAGGATCACGCCGCGCTCGCCGACCGCGACGATCCGCGCGCCGGCCCGCGCGAGGCCATTGATCTGCAGGCGATCCGCGTGAATCGCGGTCGCGGGGAACGCCGGCAGCGGGCGCGGCGAGAACGCGAACAGCGCGGCGCCTAGCACGAGCGCCGACATCGCGAGTCCGGGCAACGTTCGTTTCATCTTCTGTCTCCTGTCGACCAGAGTTGGCGCTTTAGCGCTTACTCCGGTCCCATGCAAGGCTCGGGCCGGCGGTCTACGCCGCGGCCTCGAATCGTCCTGAATGCGGGGCGGTCATGTCCGCGCGCGTCCGGGCACGGCCGTCATGCACCGACCTCGAACAGCGCGGCGGCGCCCATGCCGCCGCCAATGCACATCGTCACGACGACGTGACTCACGCCTCGGCGCGCGCCTTCGAGCAGCGCGTGCATCGTCATCCGCGTGCCGGACATGCCGAACGGATGGCCGAGCGCGATCGCGCCGCCGTCGACGTTCAGCCGGTCGTCAGGAATGCCGAGCTTGTCGCGGCAATACAGCACCTGGCACGCGAACGCCTCGTTCAGCTCCCACAGGCCGACGTCGCGCACGGTCAGGCCGAAGCGGTCGAGCAGCTTCGGCACCGCGAACACCGGGCCGATGCCCATCTCGTCCGGCTCGCAACCGGCGACCGTGAGCCCACGGAACGTGCCGAGCGGCGCGAGGCCGCGCGCCTTCGCTTCGGCGCGCGACATCACGACCACCGCCGCCGCGCCGTCCGACAGCTGCGACGCATTGCCCGCCGTCACGAACTCGCCCTGCGCGACGGCTTCGCCGCCGCTCCACACCGGCTTCAACCCGGCGAGGCTCGCGGCCGACGTATCGGCGCGCGCGCATTCGTCGCGCGTCGCGCGCACATCCTCGTGGCCGGTCGCGTTGCCTTCCTTGTCGAACAGCGCACGGCGCACGTCGAGCGGCGCCATCTCCGCGTCGAAGCGGCCGGCCGCCTGCGCGGCGGCGGTACGCTGCTGGCTTTGCAGCGCGTACGCGTCCTGGTCCGCGCGCGAGATCCCGTAGCGGCGCGACACGACCTCGGCCGTCTCGATCATCGCCATGTACGCGGCCGGCTGCTGCGCGAGCACCGCCTGCGAACGCGCGCGATATGCGTTCTTGTGCTTGTTCTGCGTCAGCGTGATCGACTCGACGCCGCCCGCGACGACGATCCGCGCATCGCCCGCGCCGACGCTGCGCGCGGCGGTCGCGATCGTCATCAGGCCGGACGAGCACATCCGGTCGATCGCCATCCCCGGCACCGACGCGGGCAGGCCCGCCGCGACGGCCGACAGCCGGCCGATGTTGTAGCCCTGCGAGCCCTGCTGCGCGGCGCAGCCGATCAGCACGTCGTCGACGTCGCCGGGCGCGACGCCCGCTCGCTCGATCGCCGAGCGCACGACGTGGCCGCCGAGCACCGGCGCGTCGGTATCGTTGAACATCCCGCGAAACGCCTTGCCGATCGGCGTGCGCGCGGCGGAGACGATGACTGCATCTTCCATGAAGGGCTCTCTGGATTTAGAAGTAGTAGCGGCTGATCGTGTCGGCGACGCAGCCCGGCTTGGGCTCGCCGTCGATCTCGACCGTCACGCGGATCCACGCCTGCACGCCGCCGTCGAGCGGCTCGACGCGCAGCAGCTCGCCGACGCCGCGCACATGCGCGCCGACCTTCACCGGCGCGGGGAAGCGGATCTTGTCGCAGCCGTAGTTGACGCCGAGCCGCGCGCCGTCGATGCGCACGATCTGCGGCAGGAAATAGTTGACCAGCGACAGCGTCAGATAACCGTGCGCGATGCACGCGCCGAACGGGCCGCGCTTCGCGCGCACCGGATCGACGTGCACCCACTGGTGATCGCCGGTCGCGTCCGCGAAGCCGTCGATGCGGAGCTGGTCGATCTCGAGCCACGCGCTCTCGCCGAGCCGCTCGCCGACCGCGGCGGCCAGCTCGTCCGGATGCGCGAATACGCGGGGCGTCGCACGCGGGATGTCGAGGGTCGCGTCCATCATGCGTGCTGGCTACTGACCGACAGGATTTCGCCCGTCATGTACGACGCGTAATCGCTTGCAAGAAACATCATCACGTTGGCGACCTCCCAGACTTCGGCGGCGCGCCCGAACGCTTCGCGCGACGCCAGTTGATTCAGCAAATCGGCCGGGGCCGACTTCTTCAGAAAATCGTGCATCGCGATGCTCGGCGCGACCGCGTTGATGCGCACGCCGTACGGCGCCGCCTCGAGCGCCGCGCAGCGCGTGAGCGCCATCACGCCCGCCTTCGCGGCCGCGTAGTGCGCCTGTTCCGCCTGCGCGCGCCAGCCGAGCACCGATGCGTTGTTGACGATCGCGCCGCGTCCGCGGGCCTGCATGTGCGGCAGCATCGCGCGCGTCATCCGGAACGTCCCGGTGAGGCTAATGTCGATCACCCGCGACCATTCGGCATCGTCCATTTCGATGATGCGTTTCGAGCCGCCGAGCCCGGCGTTGTTGATCAGTACGTCGACGCCGTCGAGCTTGTCCTGCGCCTCGGCGACGAGCGCCTGCACGTCGTCCTCGACAGCGACGTTGCAGAGGCGCCCGTAAATCTGCTGCAGCCCCGTTTCCGCGCGCAGCGTGTCGACCGCCTGCTCGAGGCGCTTCTCGTGGATGTCGGAGATGAAGAGGGCCCGGCAGCCTTCCTCCGCCGCGCGGCGCGCGGCCGCGAAGCCGATGCCGGCGCCGGCGGCGGCCGTGATCAGCACCGATTTGCCGGCGAGGAGCTGGTGGCCCGGCACGTATGCGGGCGCCGGCTTGATCTGGGGTTCGTTCATGCGTTACCTCGAGGTTCCCTGGGCATGCCGAGCCCGCGCTCGGCCATGATGTTGAGCTGGATTTCGTTGGTGCCCGCGTAGATCGTGTCCGCGCGGGAGAACAGGAACACGCGCTGCAGATGCATGCGTTTTTCGTCGGACGGATCGATGACGTTCGCGCGCGCGCCGAGCACGTCCATCGCGAGCTGGCCGAGATCGCGGTGCCAGTTCGACCAGTAGTACTTGTAGATCAGCGCGTCACGGCGCAGTGGCGCGGCGGCCTCGCCATCCGCACCGTCGGCGCCGGACAGCATCCTGAGCGCGTTGTAGCGCATCACGCGCAGGCCCGCCCACGCGCGGCCGATCCGCTGACGCAACACCGGGTCGCGATCCGCGCCGGCGTCGCGCGCGGCGTCGATCACCCATTCGAGCTCGCGCACGAACTGCATCTGCTGGCCGAGCGTCGACATGCCGCGCTCGAAGCCGAGCAGCGTCATCGCGATCCGCCAGCCGTCGCCGGGCGCGCCGACGAGATCGCATGCCTGCGCACGCGCGCCGTCGAAGAACACTTCGTTGAACTCCGCGCCGCCGTTCATCTGACGGATCGGCCGGATCTCGACGCCCGGCTGGTCGAGCGGCATCAGCAGGAACGACAGTCCCTTGTTCCCCTTCGATGCCGGATCGGTGCGCGCGAGCACGAAAATCCAGTCGGATTCGTGCGCGAGCGACGTCCACACTTTCTGGCCATACACGCGCCACGAACCGTCCGCGTCCTGCTCCGCGCGCGTGCGCACGTTCGCGAGATCGGAGCCCGCGCCGGGCTCCGAGTAGCCCTGGCACCAGAACTGCGTGCCGGACAGGATGCCGGGCAGGAAGCGCGCGCGCTGGTCGTCGGTGCCGCACGCGACGAGCGTCGGCCCGAGCAGCCCTTCGCCGATGTGGCCCATCCGCCCCGGCCCGCCCGCGCGCGCGTATTCCTCGTGAAAGATCACCTGCTCGGCGACCGAGAAGCCGCGGCCGCCCGCTTCGACCGGCCAGCCGAGCCCGGTCCAGCCGCCGTTCGCCATTTCCCGTTCCCATGCCTTGCGCAGCTCGGGCCACGCTTCCTCGTCGCCGGGGCCGCCGCGATGCTTCAGGCACGCGAATTCGCCGGTCAGGTGCGAGCGCATCCAGTCCGCGACTTCGTGCCGCAATTGTTGTTCGCGAGTCTCGCCGTTCATTGCAATGCTCCTGCGCGTGCGGCGGACGGGCGCGTCGCGTGTGCGAACGCGGCGGTCGGGTCGTCGCGGCCGTTAGTTGCGACGTCGCCGATCGCATGGCCCGCGATCCATTCGAGCAGTTGCGGCGTCGTGCCGAACTGCGCGCCCGACGCCTGCGCACGCTTGAAATAGAGTTGCGGGTCGTATTCCCACGTGAAGCCGACGCCGCCGTGAAGCTGGATCGCTTCCTGCGCGCAGAACGCGTACGCGTCGTTCGCGGCGGCCTTCGCGGCCGCGACGTCCGCGCGCAGCGCGGCGGACGGTGTCGCGCCGCCGTCCGCGTCCCACGCGTGCGCGGCGCCGAGCACGGCCGAGCGCGCGGATTCGATCAGCACCATCATCTGCGCGCAACGATGCTTGACCGCCTGGAACGACGCGATCGCGCGGCCGAACTGCACGCGCTGGCCGGTGTAGTCGAGCGTCAGGTCGAGGCACTGCTGCGCGCCGCCGAGCTGCTCGGCCGCGAGCGCGAGCACGGCGAACCACGCGGTGCGGTCGAGCACGCTCGCCGCGTCGCGGCCCGCGAGCAACGCATCGCGGGTGACGCGTACGTCGTCGAGCACGACGCGCGCGATCGGACGCGTGCCGTCGAGCGTGTCGAGCGGCGTCGCGACGATGCCGGACACCGCGGCGACGTCCACCGCGAACAGCCCGACCGACCGCGCTTCGTTCGCGATCCGCGCCGGGATCAGCAGCAGATCCGCGCGCGCGCCGTCGATCACGAAGTCGGCGACGCCGGACAATGCGTAGCCGCCCGCCGTCTCGTCGGCAACGAACGGAAACGGCTGAGCGGCGAACGGCATGTCGAGCGGCAGCGCGAGCGTCGCGCTGCATGCGCCTTCGGCAATCTTCGCGAGCCACGCGTGTGCGGCCGGCGCGTCGCACTGCGCGAGCGCGGTCGCGGCGAGGCAGGTCGTCGGCAGATAGGGCACGCATGCGACGCGCCGGCCGAGCTGCTCCATCAGCAGCACCTGCTCGAGCGCGCCGAGCCCGACGCCGCCCG
Source organism: Burkholderia guangdongensis (assembly GCF_013403875.1). GTDB lineage: Bacteria > Pseudomonadota > Gammaproteobacteria > Burkholderiales > Burkholderiaceae > Burkholderia > Burkholderia guangdongensis. The sequence continues at coordinate 77,248 of NZ_JACBNX010000028.1, forward strand.
CCGCTTCCGGCAACGCGAGCGCGTTCCAGCCGAGCTCGCCCGCGAGCGTCGCCCACAGCGCGTCGTCGCGGCCAGCCGAGTGCTCGAGCGCGCGGCGCACGTCGGCCGACGCACTGCGTTCGGCGAGCACGTCGGCCGCCGCGTCGCGGATCATCGCCTGTTCGTCGGTGAGCGACAGTTCCATCGCTCAGCTCCCGTAGACCGGCTGCGCGGGCCGCGCGTCGGCGAGCAGCTTCGCGACGGCCGGCCCGACTTCGCCGGGCGCCCAGCGCGCGCCGCGATCGACGCGCGGGCCGGTGCGCCACCCTTCGGCGACCGAGATCATCCCGCCCGCGACCTCGAACACCTGCCCGGTCACGTCGGCCGACTGCGCGCTGCCGAGCCACACGACGAGCGGCGCGACGTTCGCCGGGTCGTAGTAGTCGAACGCGCCGAGTTCGGGCTTCTTCATCATGTCGGCGAACACGTTCTCGGTCATCGACGTGCGCGCGGCCGGCGCGAGCGCATTCGCGCGCACGCCGTAGCGATGCAGCTCGGCCGCCTGCATCAGCGTCAGCGCGGCGATCGCGGCCTTCGCGGCGCCGTAGTTCGACTGGCCGATCGAGCCCTGCAGCCCCGCGCCGGAGCTCGTGTTGATGATTCGCGCGTCGACCGGCGTGCCGGCCTTCGCGGCGTCGCGCCATGCGCGCGCGAGCAGGTTCGACAGGCAGAAGTGGCCGCGCAGATGCACGCGCATCACGTCGTCCCAGTCGTTTTCGGTCATGCTCGCGAACATCTTGTCGCGGCAGATGCCCGCGTTGTTCACGAGCACGTGCACGTCGCCGAACGCGTCGCGCGCGGCGTCGACGATCCGCTGCGCGGTGTCGATGCGCGTGATGTCGTCGGCGTTCGCGAGCGCGCGGCCGCCTCGTTTCACGATCTCGTCGCAGACCGCCTGCGCGGCGTCATGCCGGATGTCGTTGACGACGACCGCCGCGCCCTCGGCCGCGAACGCGAGCGCATATTCGCGCCCGAGCCCGCCGCCCGCGCCGGTGATGATAACGGTGCGTCCGTTGCAGATTCCCATGCTGTTCCTCGTCGAAGATGGCGCGCTCACAGGCGCTCGATGATCGTGACGTTCGCGAGGCCGCCGCCTTCGCACATCGTCTGGAGTCCGTAACGGCCGCCGGTGCGCTCGAGCGTGTGCAGCAGCGTCGTCATCAGCTTCGCGCCGGTCGCGCCGAGCGGATGGCCGAGCGCGATCGCGCCGCCGTTCGGGTTGGTTTTTTCGTGCGGATAATGCGTGTCCGCGAGCCACGCGAGCGCGACCGACGCGAACGCCTCGTTCAGCTCGACGGCGTCGATCTGCGACAAGTCGAGCCCCGCCTTCTTCAGCGCGGCCTTCGTGGCCGGAATCGGCGCGGTCAGCATCCACAGCGGATCGTCGCCGAGCACGCTCAGGTGATGGATGCGCGCGCGCGGCGTCAGGCCATAGCGTTTCAGCGCATCCTCGGACACGATCAGCAGCGCGGCCGCCGCGTCGCAGGTCTGGCTCGACACCGCGGCGGTCAGCGAGCCGCCCGACATCAGCGGCTCGAGCGACGCCATCTTTTCGAGCGACGTGTCCGGGCGCGGCGTCTCGTCGTGCGTCACCCCCTCGAACGGCACGACCTCGCGCGCGAAATGCCCGGCCTCGATCGCGGCGATCGCGCGGCGGTGGCTTTCGAGCGCATAGCGCTCCATCGCGTCGCGCGACAGGTTCCAGTGATCGGCGATCCGCTGCGCGGCGACGAACTGCGACACCGGCGCGTCGCCGAAGCGCGCGCGCCAGCCGCGGCTGCCGGAGAACGGATCGGTGAAGCCGAGCGGCGCCGCGCACGTCATCGCGGACGAGATCGGGATCTGCGTCATCGTCTGCACGCCGCCGGCGACGACGACGTCCTGCACGCCGCTCATCACCGCCTGCGCGGCGAAATGCACCGCCTGCTGCGACGAGCCGCACTGGCGGTCGACGGTCACGCCCGGCACCGTGAGCGGCAGCCCGGCCGCGAGCCAGCAGGAGCGCGCGATGTTGCCCGCGAGCGGGCCGATCGTGTCGACGCAGCCGAAGATCACGTCGTCGTAGTCGTCGGCGGGAATCGCGTTGCGCTCGACGAGCGTCTTCAGCGCGAACGCGCCGAGGTCGGCCGCGTGCACGTGCGCGAGCCCGCCCTTGCGGCGCCCGGTCGGCGTGCGCAGCGCGTCGACGATATAGGCTTGCTTCATTGGAACTGCTCCTCGAGATCGAAGGTCTGCGCGGGGCCGGCCGTCATCGCGCCGGTCAGGATCGCGTCGGCCACGCGGGCCTTGTGGAACGCGCTGTCGCCCCAGCTGTTGGCGAGCGCCCAGATGCGTTTCATGAAAATCTGCAGATCGAGCTCCCACGTGTAGCCGATCGCGCCGTGCACCTGCATCGTGTGGCGCGCGGCGAGCTGCGCGGCGGCGACCGCCGCGAGCTTCGCGTGCGACACGAACACCGCGCGCTGCGGATGGTCGTCCGCGATCGCCTTCGCGGCGCGCGCGACCACCGGCCGCGCGAACTCGTAGCGGATCGCGACGTCCGCGAGCAGGTGCTTGAGCGCCTGATACGAGCCGATCGCCTTGCCGAACTGCTTGCGCTGCGCGCTGTAGTCGATCGCGACGTCGAGCACGCGCTGCGTGAGCCCGAGCAGTTGCGCGGCGACCGCGAACGCGCCGTGATCGAGCGCGCGCGCAAGGATCGGCGCGGCTTCGTCGGCGCTCGCGATGCGCGTCGCGACGGTCGGCTCCCAGTCGAGCGTGAACAGCCGCCGCGACGGATCGACGCTGTCGACCGCGCGCCACGCGCACTGCGCGGGATCGACGCGGTGCAGCTCGCCGCGGTGCTCGCACAGCAGCGTGTGCGCGACGTGCACGTCGGCCGCGTACGGATTGGCCGGATGCACGAGCGCGACGCGCGCGCGGCCCTCCGCGACGTCGCGCAGCAGCGCATCGCGCCAGCCGCTCGCGGGCAGCGCGGCGAGCGCGCCGGCCGCGACGAGCGCGGTGTCGAGCAGCGGTTCCGGGCTGCCGAAATAGCCGTAGGTCTGCGCGAGCAGCGCCCATTCGACTTCGGTCAGCCCGAGGCCGCCGTACGCTTCGGGCACCGACACCGCGGTCAGCCCCTGCGACGCGAACAGCGCCCACAGGTCGTCGGAGCGGCCGGTCGGCGTCGTCCACAGCTCGCGGATCAGCTCCGGCGTCATTTCGGTCATCAGGAGGCGCTTCACGGAATCCGCGAGCGCTTCCTGGTCTTCATCGAATACGAAATCCATACGATGTCCGTTGGGTGAAGTGAGCGCGGACGGTCACACGCGCGGCATGCCGAGCATCCGTTCGGCGACGATGTTGCGCTGGATCTCGTTGGTGCCCGCGTAGATCGGGCCGGCCTGCGCGAACAGGAAGCCGTCGAGCCAGTGGCCGAGCAGCGCGTGCTGCGCGGGCGTTTGCGGGACGATCTCGCCGTGCGCGCCGAGGATGTCGAGCGCGGTCTGGTGCATCCGCAGATCGAGCTCCGACCAGAACACCTTGTTCGTGCTCGATTCCGCGCCGATGTGGCCGCCCTTCTGGAGCCGGCATGCGGTCGCGTACGTCGACAGCGCGTACGCCTGCGCGTCCATCCACGCGGCGACGACGCGCTCGCGCAGCGTCGGGTCGCGGTCGGCGCTGTCGCGGTGCGCGAGATACAGGTCGCGCAGCGCCTGCGCGGTGCGCTGGAAGCGTGCGGGTGAGCGCAGCATCAGCCCGCGCTCGAAGCCGGCGGTCGCCATCGCGACCTGCCAGCCCGCGCCTTCCGCCGCGAGCCGGTTCTCGACCGGCACGCGCACGTCGTCGAAGAAAATCTCCGCGAAGCCGGTCTGGCCGTTCAGTTGCCTGATCGGCCGCACCGTGATGCCCGGCGCGGACAGCGGCACCATCAGGAACGTGAGCCCGTGATGGCGCGACGATTCCGGATCGCTGCGGAACAGGCCGAACAGCCAGTCGGCCCACACCGCGCGCGTCGACCAGATCTTCTGGCCGTTCAGCACGTATTCGTCGCCGACGCGAATCGCGCTCGTGCGGATCGCGGCCATGTCGGAACCGGCGTTCGGCTCCGACCAGCCCTGCGCCCACACGTGCTCGCCCGCGGCCATCGCGGGCAGGAAGCGCGCCTTCTGCTCATCGGTGCCGAAATCCATCAGCGTCGGGCCGAGCAGGAAGATCCCGTTCTGGTTCACGCGCATCGGCGCATCGGCGCGCCAGTACTCTTCCTCGAAGATCAGCCATTCGATCAGGTCGCAGCCGCGCCCGCCGAGCTCGCGCGGCCACGTGACCATGCTCCAGCGGCCCGAGTGCAGCGTGCGCTCCCATTCGCGGTGCGCGGCGAAGCCTTCCTCGGTGTCGAAGCTCGGCAGCCGCTCGCGCGGCACGTGCGTCGCGAGCCAGTCGCGGATCTCCGCGCGGAACGCCTGCTGCTGCGGGGTGTAGGTCAGGTTCATGCGCGCGCCTCCGCCGGTGCGTCGGCTTGCGCCGACTGCGCCCCTTGCACGTCAGACTGCGCATCAAAACGCGCGTCGCGCTTCTCGACGAACGCCGCGCGCGCCTCGCTCGAGTCCTGCGTCATGTACGCCTGCAGCGTGAAGCCCTGCTCCCAGCGGTACTTGTCCTCGAGATTGCCGTCCTCGACGCCGTTCAGCGCCTCCTTCGCGAGCCGCACCATCGCCGGGCTTTTCTCGGCGATCTTGCGCGCGATCGCGAGCGCCGCGTCGCGCAGGCCTTCGCGCGGCACGACCTGCTCGATCGCGCCGAGCCGGTATGCTTCGGCGGCGTCGATCATCTCGCCCGTGAAATACATCGCGCGGACCTTCTGCACGCCGAACAGACGCTGCAGATGCGCACCGCCGCCCATCGCGCCGCGATCGATCTCCGGCACGCCGAAGCGCGCGCAGTCGGCCGCGACGACGATGTCCGCCGCGCCGCAGATGCCGATCCCGCCGCCGAGCACGAAGCCGTGCACCGCCGCGATCACCGGCTTCGGATTGCGGTGCACCGCGCGGAACGTCTCGTAGTTACCGGCGTTCACCGTCACGATCCGCTCCGGATGCGCGGCCAGTTCCTTGATGTCGACGCCCGCGCAGAAGCCGCGCCCCTCGCCGCGCACGACGATCACGCGCACGTCGTCGTCGCGGCCGAGCGCGTCGAGCGCGCCGGCGAGCGCGTGCCAGCCCTGCGCGTCGAGCGCGTTGACGGGCGGCTGGTCGATCACCAGTTCGGCGACGCCGTCGGCCCGGTCGATCCGGAACGGCTGCCTGCCGTTCGTCTCGCTCTTCTGAATGGATGCTGTCATGTCGTCTGCCTCTTCCCCTGTCGTGTTCAGGTCGTCGTTCTCAGATGGTTTACGCGGCCTGCTCGGCCGCCGCACTCGCCCCGGCACGCAGCGCCGCGATCGCATCGAGCCGCGCGATCGCTTCGTCGACGATTCGCGCGATCAGCGCGTCGCACGGCTCGATCGCGCCGATCATCGCGGCCGCCTGGCCGCTCGGCAGCACGCCTTCGTCCGGCTTGCCCTCGACGATCGCGCGCTGGATCAGGAACGGCGCGTTCGCCGCCATCAGCGTCTGGCTCGCGGTGTAGTCGTGCTCGCGCAGCGCCTTCAGCGCGAGGCCGAGCATCTGGCCGGCGCGCAGCCCGTTCTGCTTGCGCCATGCGTCGGCCGTGCGCAGCGCGAACAGCGTGCGGCGCAGCGGCCCGAAGTGTTCAAGGCGCAGCAGGTACGGGTTGTCGATCATTCGCTGCGGCAGGCCGTCGAGCGCGTCGGACACGCGGATTTGCGCGGGATCGCCGACCGCGACGTAACGCTCGAGCGTCGTGCGCGGCACCGGCGACTCGGCGGTCATCAGGAAGCGCGTGCCCATCGCGATGCCGGCCGCGCCGTACGCGAGTGCGGCGGCGAGGCCGCGCCCGTCGAAAAAGCCGCCCGCCGCGACGACCGGCACCTTCACCGTGTCGAGCACCTTCGGCAGCAGCAGCGTGGTCGGCACCGAGCCCGTGTGGCCGCCGCCTTCGGCGCCCTGCACGGTCACGATGTCCGCGCCGAGCTCGACCGCCTTCGCCGCGTGCTTCGGCGCGCCGACGGTCGGCATGCACAGCACGCCGGCGTCCTTCAGGCGGCGGATCGTCTGCGCATCGGGGCCGCGGCCGTAGCTGACCGCGCGCAGCTTGTGCTCGATCGCGAGCTCGACGATCTGCGCGGCGTTCGGCTGGAACATGTGGAAGTTGATCCCGAACGGCCGGTCCGTCAGCAGCTTCACGCGCAGGATCTCGGTCTCGACGTGCTCCGGGTCGAGCGTCGCGCCCGCGAGAAAGCCGAAGCCGCCCGCGTTGCAGGTGGCCGCGACGAGCTTCGCGTCGGCCACCCAGCCCATCGCGGTCTGCACGATCGGGTAGCGGCAGCCGAGCAGGTCGGTCAGCGGCGTGGCAAGCGTCTTGCTCATGCGGCGGCTCCGTTGATCGCGGCCGAACCCGGCGTGCGCGGCGGCGTGGCCGGCGTGGCCGGCGCGGCCGCACCGTTGACGGCCGCATTGACAGCACCATTCGGCGCTGCGGCCGCTGCCGCCTCCGACGGTTCGCGCTGCGAGCTCGCCATCCGGCGCGCGTCGTAGCCGCCGAGCTTGTCGCCGCTGACGAGCTCGTTGTGCGCGTGCGCGAAGTGATGCCACGCGAATGCCGCGTCCATCGCCGCGCGCTTGCCCTGCAACTCCTCGACGTGATTCACCGCCTGCTTCGTCAGCGCGAGGCCGAGGCGCGGCATCGCGGCGATCTTCGCGGCGATCGCGTACGCCGTGTCGCGCAACTGATCGCGCGGCACGACACGGTTGACCATCCCCATCTGATACGCGCGCTCGGCCGGCATCCGCTCGCCGAGGAACAGGAACTCCTTCGCGATGCGCGGGTTCAGCTCGTACGCATGCGCGAAGTACTCGACGCCCGGAATCCCCATCCGCACGACGGGATCGGCAAAAAACGCGTCGTCGGACGCGACGATCAGGTCGCACACCCATGCGAGCATCAGCCCGCCCGCGATGCACGCGCCCTGCACCATCGCGATCGTCGGCTTCGGCAGGTCGCGCCAGCGGCGGCACATGCCGAGATAGACCTCCTGCTCACGCGCATAGAGAAACTCGCCGCCGTCCTTGTCGACGTGGTCGTACCACAGCGACGTGCGCTCGAACGATTCGTTGATGTCGCGCCCCGGCGTGCCGATGTCGTGCCCGGCCGAGAAGTGCTTGCCCGCGCCCGCGAGCACGATCGTCTTGACCGCGTCATCGTGGGACGCACGCTTGAACGCGGCGTCGAGCGCATACGTCATCTTCGAGTTCTGCGCGTTGTGATACTCGGGGCGGTTCATCGTGATCGTCGCGATGCCGTTCTCGACCGCATACTCGACGACACCGTCGCCGAACGAAATCTGGGTCGCTTCCCGGGTCGTTTCCATATCGGACCTCATCCCCGGCGCGGAGCCGGATTGTTGCGCACGATCGCCGCGCGCAGGTTGTGCGGGTCGAGCGCGCGCACGATGCGCAGGTCGTCCGCGGTCGGCGGCGGCGTCGTGCCGAGCTCAGGATGCGCGACGAGCGGGAAGCCGGTCGCGTCCTGCACCTCGTCGAAGCTCACGCCCGGATGCAGCGAACGCACGCGGATCGCGTGATCCGGCCCGCCGAAATCCATCACGCACAGATCGGTGACGATGCTGCGCAGATCGACGAACGTCTTCATCCCGGGCAGCTGGCGCGCCGGGTTGTAGCCGACGCTGCACACCATGTCGACTTCGCCTTCGACGAACGTGCGCTTGCCGTGGCCGCTCACGAAGAACGAGTTCGCGTGGTTGATGCTGTTGCCCGGGAAGCCGCGCGCACCGAGCAGTTGCGTCTTCGGGCGCGCGTGGTCGCCGCCGAGGCGCGAGATGTTCGCCTGGCCGAAGCGGTCGATCTGCGTCGGCATCACGAGCGCGTGGCGGCGGCCGTGCCACACGCAGTCGAACACGCGCTCGTACGTCATCCAGCCGCTCGCCTTCACGCGATAGCCGTCGGGGCGGGGCCCGAGCGGCACCGGCTCCTCGACGAGATACGCTTCGCCGTCCGTCAGCATCAGGCCGTTGTTGTACGCGAGGCGCGCGAGGCCCGCCGCGACGCGCGGGCCGGTACCGATGCCGGTCGCCAGCACTTCGCCGTCGTCGCGCCAGAGGCGCGCGGACGCGACGATCATCAGTTCCGCGAGGGAATGGTCGAGAGAATCGCTCACAGGCGCTCCTTTACAGAATCGGCAACGGCAGCGCCGTCACTTGCGACAGACCGCCGACACCTTCGAGGTACTGGCGTTCGTCCTGGCCCACGACGTCGCGCAGATACGCGGCGGCTTGTGCGTCGTCCTCCGCGCTCGCGCAGTACGCGCGCAGATGCGGCAGGTCCCAGCCGTACGCAGGCGCGCACGACGTCGGATGCGCGCCGCCCGGCGCGTGCACGACGCCCGTCACGAGCGAGCGCTCGAACGGATTGCGGCGCGCGGCGGCGAGGTCGTCGCTCGCGAGCGATGCGTCGACCGTCTCCGCCGATACGTAGCAGCGCTTCGCGGCGCGCGCGAACCACGCGTCGAAGAACGGATCGGGACCGTCGATCCGCGTGTTGCCGGCGCGGTCCGCGGCGTTCACGTGCAGGAGCGCCGCGTCGAGCTCGAGCGCCGGCATCGCGAGCAGCGTCTCGCCATCGCTATACGGCGACTGGACGGTGCGCAGCTCGGGCGCCTGATCGAGCAGCGCGGTGCCGAGGCCGACGCGCGTCGGCAGGAACGGCAGCCGCGCGGCGGCCGCGCGCAGGCCGAGCTGCAGCATCCCTTCGTCGAGTTCGAGCACGTCGATGCGGCCCTGCTCGCGTGCACGGCGGAAGTGCGGCTCGAGCGGAATCACGTCGAGCGACACGAAGCCGAAGACCACCTTGCGCACCTTGCCCGCCGCGCACAGCAGGCCGACGTCGGCGCCGCCGTACGCGACGATCGTCAGGTCCTTCAGGTTGGAGCGCGCGATTTCGCGCACGAGCGCCATCGGCTTGCGGCGCGGGCCCCAACCGCCGATGCCGATCGTCATCCCGTCGGCGAGCTGCGCGATCACGTCGCGCGCGGTCATCTGTTTGTCGAGTGGTTTCATCGTCGTGCGTTACCGGTATCCGATGCTGAAGTCGTGGCCCCACTGGCTGACCTTCGTCGCCTCGAACACGGTGTGCCGCGACCAGTCGACGGTCAGCCCGCCGAAGCCGTATTCGAGATCGAAGCCGCCGGGGGTCTTCATGTAGAACGAGATCATCTGGTCGTTGCAGTGCCGGCCGAGCGTCGCGGACAGCTTCACGTCGTGCGCGACGGCGCGGTCGAGCCCACGGCCGACCTCGTCCATCGAGTCGACCTCGGCCATCACGTGCACGCAGCCCGACGGCATGGCCATTTCGAACAGCGCGAGGCTGTGATGGCGCGCGTTGCGGCAGTGCATGAAGTGGATGCGCTTCTCCGGCTCGGCCGGATCGGGCGTGAACTTCACGCGGTAGATGTCGGACAGCTCGAAGCCGAGCACCTCGCGCACGAACGTGTCGGTCGCGTCGAACTGCGGCGCGGGCAGCACCGCGTGGCCGAGCCCCATGTCGCCGGTCACGAAGCGCGACACGCCGATCGGCGACGCGAAGCGGCGGAAGTCGCAGCGCGCGCCCCAGTACAGCTCGTGGCGGTTGCCGGACGGATCGGTACACGACGCCATCGCCTGCACGCGGCGCAGCGCGGCTTCTTCGGGCGTCGCGCGGACCGGATCGGCGCCGGCGCGCGCGAGCGCCGCGCAGGCGGCGTCGAATGCGGCTTCGTCGGCGAGCTCCCAGCCGGACGCGAAATAGCGATCGGCGCCGCCGGGAACGATCAGGTAGCGGAAATCGCGCTCGTCCATTTTCAGGTACAGCGCGCCACCGGGCGCGTCGAGCGCCTGCATGCCCAGCACGTCCTCCGCGTAGCGGCGCCACGCATCGACGTGCGTCGCCTCCACGACGGCATAGCCGAGCGCACGAACATCGATCATGTCGGCCTCCTCCAGTTCGGTTCAGAATGCGTTGTTGGTGAAACGATTCTGGCCGGACGGGGAGGGCGTTACATCGTCTGTTGGGACGAGAGGTGGGGGAAACGCGTAAACGGATTCACGAACCTCACGCCGGTGTTCGCGAAGTCGTCGACATTGCGCGTGACGACGGTGAGGTCGTGAATCAACGCGGTCGCGGCAATCAGCTTGTCCAGTGCATGCTGCGGATTCGGCGCGCGAAGATGCCCCCACAGCTGACCGATTTCGGCATCGACGGACAGAATGTTCGACGCGTAGTCGCGCATGATCGTCGCCAGCCACGTGTCGAGCATCGACGCCTGCCGCGCATCGCCCCGATGGCGGATCATCTCGACGCCGCGCCGCAGCTCGGAAAGGGTGACGACGGACAGGTACAGCGGGCTCGCGTCGCCTTCGGCTTCACGAAAGAACGCCCGCACGCCCTTGTTCGCCCGGGGCCCTTTCCTGATTTCGCTGATGACGTTCGTATCAATCAAATACACGCCTGGCCTCGCCGGAGTCCTGCATGCGCTCGAAATCCGCGTCCTCGCCGACGCTCGGCATGCTCGCGAGCACTTCCGCGAAGGTTCTGCGCTTGGGCCGGCCCAGCGCCTGCGCGAGAATCGCGCGATGTTCGGCCTCCGCGCTCCGGCCATGTGCCGCAGCCTGCTCGCGCAGGCTCTGAACGATACTTTCATCCACGTTTCGCACCAATAGGTTCGCCATACATCCTCCTGCCTGAAGTGATATCAATGCTATCACCAAGCAAGCGAAATGCAAGCATTGTTATCACCCCGATCTCGATCGAGATCGCCCGGATGCGTGCCGATGGATGAATCCCGGAAAGCCGTCCCGCGCTATAAACCGTACCCACCGGACACATTGATCTGCTGTCCGGTAATGTAAGCCGCATCGTCGGATGCGAGGAACACGGCCGTTCGGCCAACGTCCGCGGCCTTGCCCCAGCGCTTGAGCGCGAGCATCTTCATCGTCTCGTCGATCCACGCCTGATCGAACTGCCCCTGCTCGAGCAACACGGGGAACATCCCCGCCTCGATCACGCCGACCAGAATCGAGTTCGCGCGGATGTCGTGGCGCCCCTCCTCGCGCGCGAGGCCCCTGATCAGCGATTCGTTCGCCGCCTTCGGGGCGACCGACAGCCCGTCGCGATCCGGCCAGCGCAGGTGGCCCGCCGAGCCGAGCGCGACGAACGAGCCGCCGCCCGCCGCGCGAAAGTGCGGCAGCGCCGCCTTCGCCGCATTGAAGAACCCGATCGTCTCGACCTCGATCGCGCGCCGCCAGTCGTCGGCCGTCATCTCGGCGATCAGCCGCTGGTTCACGAGCGGCCCCGCCGCCCACACGATCGTATGGATGCGTCCGTGCACGTCGATCGCGGCGTCGAGCGCCGCCGCGATCTGCGCGGGATCGGTCACGTCGGCCCGATGCGTGCTCGCCTTCACGCCCTCGCCGCGAATCGACGCGGCGACCCGCTCGGCGACATCCGCCTTGCTGCGATACCCGACGGCGACCGGCACCCCGGCGCGCCCGAACTCGAGCGCGACGCCCTGCCCGATCCCGCCGCTGCCGCCGAACACCAGCGCGGCGCCATCCGGAAACGACCTGTCGTTGCTCATCCTTTTGTCGCTCATCCGCCTCTCCCCGATCTCACGCCGCGCCGTGCGCCGTCGCGCGCAGCTGATACTTGAGCACCTTGCCCGCCGCGCTCGTCGGCAACTGCTCGACGAACGTGAACGCGCGCGGCACCTTGTAGTTCGCCATGTTGCGCCGCGCCCAGTCGGAGAGCTCGTCCGCGCTCGCGCGCGCGCCCGGGCGCAGCACCACGTACGCGTGGCCGACCTCGCCGAGCCGCGTGTCCGGCACGCCGATCAGCGCGACCTGCGCGATCGCCGGATGCGCGGTCAGGAGCCGCTCGATCTCCGCCGGATAGCAGTTGAAGCCGCCGACGATGAACATGTCCTTGATCCGGTCGGTGATCCGCAGATTGCCGTGCTCGTCGACGCAGCCGACGTCGCCGGTATGCAGCCAGCCGTCGGCGTCGACGGTCTCGCGCGTCGCGTCCGGCTGGTTGAAGTAGCCGCGCATCACGTTGTAGCCGCGCACGCGGATCTCGCCGGTTTCGTTGGCCCCGAGCGCCACGCCGTCCGGCCCCGCGATGCGCAGCTCGACGCCCGGCATCGCCCGGCCCGACGTGGTCGCGACCGTCTGCGCGTCGTCGCCGTGCCGGCACAGCGTCGCGAACCCGCACGATTCGGTCAGCCCGTACCCGGTCAGCACGGTCTCGAAGCCGAGCTCGTCGCGCATCCGCTCGATCAGGCTCGGCGCGATCGCCGCCGCACCCGTCACCGCGATCCGCAGCGACGACAGATCGAGCGTCGCGCGCGCCGGCGCATCGAGCAGCGCGTAATAGAGCGTCGGCGGGCCCGGCAGCACCGACACGCGCTCGTCGGCGACGCGGCGCAGCACGTCGTCCGGCTGGAACACCAGATGCGGCAGCACCGTCGCGCCGCACGACAGCGCGGCGAGCCAGCCCGCCTTGTAGCCGAACGTGTGGAAGAACGGATTGACGATCAGATAGCGGTCGTGCTGCGCGACGCCGGTGATCTTCCCCCAGTCCTGCACCGCGCGCAGATTCTGCCCGTGCGTCGTCATCACGCCCTTCGGGCGGCCCGTCGTGCCCGACGTGAACATCAGGTCCATCACCGTGTCCGGCGTGACCGCGGCCGCCCGGTCGCGCACCGCGTCGGGCGGCACCCGCGCGCCCAGCGCGACGAACCCGCTCCACGTGTCGTCGTGCGCGCCGCCGGCCGGCGCCCCGTCGAACACGATCACGCGTTCGAGCGTCGCCGGCCGGTGCGGCGCGAGCATCTCCGGATACGATTCGCCGAGGAACGTGCCGCAGCAGAACAGCAGCCGCGCGCCGCTGTCCTGCAGAATGCCGCCGGCTTCGATCCCCTTCATCCGCGTGTTGACCGGCACGAGCACCGCGCCGACGCTATGGATTGCCAGCGCCGCGACGATCCACTGCGGCAGGTTCGGCGCCCAGATCGCGATCCGGTCGCCCGGCTCGATGCCGCTCGCGAGCAGCGCGCGCGCCGCCTCGATGCGGGCCGCGTCGAGCTCCGCGTAGGTCAGCCGGCCATGCTCGGATTCGATCGCCGGATGCGCGCCGTGGCGCGCGGCGGCCCGCGCGATCAGCGCGGGCGTGGTCAGGGTGTCGTCGTTGTGCGTCATCGTCTGCATCGCTACGGAGGAAATGCCGCGCGCGCCGCCCGCCGGCGCGCGACGGCTCAATCGGGAAACACGACCCGCAGCGCGTCGCTCGCGGGTTTCGCGCAGCACGCGAGCGTCCAGCCCGCGGCCAGTTCGTCTTCGTCGAGCACGTGGTTGCCGTCGAGCGCGACCTCGCCGCGCTCGATCCGGCACATGCACGCGCCGCACTGCCCCATCCGGCAGGAATTCGGCGCGGACAGCCCCGCGCGCAGCATCGCGTCGAGCAGCGTCTCGCCCGGCCGGCTGTCGAACGCGAACGACGCGCCGTCGAGTACGGTTTCGATCGCCGCGCCGTCGCCCGAACCCTCACTCGAACCATCGCCCGCGGTATCGCCCGCACCGGCACCGGACGCGGCGGTATCACCACCGTCCGCCACGCGTGGCGACTTCGCCGGTGGCGCATCGGGCAGCGACGCGAACCGCTCGACATGCACGCGCGCGCGCGGCAACCCGAGCCCGAGCATCGCGGCGAGCGCGTTCTCCATGAACAGCGCCGGGCCGCAGATGAGCGTCTCCTGCCGGCTGAACGGCCGCGCGAGCTCCTCGAGATGCCGCTGCTGCGGCACGCCCTGCACGCTGTCGAGCCAGTGGATCACGCGTATGCGCGCCGGATGCCGCTGCGCGAGCTGCTGCAGCTCGTCGCGGAAGATCACCGAGCGCTCGTCGCGGTTCGCGTACACGAGCGTCAGCATCCCCCGGCCGTGCACGAGCGCCGATTTCAGGATCGACAGCACCGGCGTGATCCCGCTGCCGCCCGCGAACAGCAGCAGATCGGCGTCGAGCTCGCGCGGCGTGAACACGCCCGCGGGCGGCATCACGTCGAGCACGTCGCCCGCGCACACGTGGTCGCACAGCCAGTTCGACGCGCGGCCGTCGCGCACGCGCTTCACGGTGATCTTCAGCACCGCGTCGATGCCCGGCGCGCTCGACAGCGAGTAGCAGCGCGACACCGTCGCGTCGCCGCACCGCACGTTCAGCGTCAGGAACTGTCCGGGCCGGTACGCGAACGCGTCGCGCAGCGCGGCCGGCACGTCGAACACGAACGAGCGGGCGTCGGCGCTTTCGTCGATCACTTCGGCGACGGTCAGTCGATGGAAACGCGATTCATCCATAGTCTTGCTCTAGCTGTTGCGCTTGCGCGTCAGGCGGCCACGCGGCTCGCGGGCGCGCCCGGCGTCGTGTACGCGCCGTCAAGGTAGACGAGCGGATCGACGTCGCCGGTCACCTGCACTTCCTTGATGCGCCCGATGAACACCGTGTGCGTGCCGTACTCGAAGCGGCCGTCCTGCGCGCAGACGAGGCTCGCCTGCGCATCGTGCAGATACGGCACGCCGTGCGAGGACATCTGCCAGTCGCCGGTCGTGAAGCGCGCCTCGCCCTTCAGCCGGCCGCCGCAGTCGATCGCGATCCCTTCGTGGCGTGCGGACAGCACGTTCACGCAGAAGTCCACGCCCGCGTCGAGCGCCTGATACATCGACGTCGCGCGGTTCACGCAAATCAGCAGCGACGGCGGCTCGGTCGACAGCGAATCGACCGCGGTCGCGGACATCGAGTAGCGCTGGCCTTCGTGCGCGCAGGTGATCACCGCAACCGAGCGCGCGAGGCGCCGCATCGCGAGCAACATGTCCGCGCGAAGCGGATCGGGGTTGAGATCGGTCATGATCGGACTCCGTCAAGTTCTGTCGTGGTCGGCCGGGCATGCGCGCCGGCGCCGTCGGCCGACTGCGCGGCCAGGTGATCGGCGGCGACGAAGCCGAACGTCATCGCCGGCCCGAGCGTCGAGCCCGCGCCCGGATAGCTCGCGCCCATCATCGACGCGCTCGTGTTGCCGATCGCGTACAGCCCGTCGATCGGCGTGCCGTCGCCGCGCAGCACGCGCGCGTGCGCATCGGTGACGAGCCCGCCCTTCGTGCCGATGTCGCCCGCGTCGATCCGCACCGCGTAGAACGGCGCTTCGTCGAGCGGCGCGAGGCACGGGTTCGGCTTCACCTGCGGATCGCCGTAATACGTGTCGAACAGGTTGTCGCCCTTGCCGAACGCCTCGTCGATGCCGGTCGCGGCATAGCGCGCGACGTCGCGCAGCGTGCCGTGCAGGCCCGCCGCGTCGACGCCGATTCGCGCGGCGAGCGCATCGATCGTGTCCGCCTTCACGAGTACGTCGCGGAACGCATCGGGAATCCGCGCGTCCGGCATCATCGACGCCGGCATGATCGGCCCGCACGGATACTTGCGGCGAAAGCGCGCGTCGAACACCATCCACGCGGGCACGCTCGCGCCGGTGCGCGCGTGGTCGCGATACATCGCCGGCACGAACTCGGAATACGGCGCGGCCTCGTTCACGAAGCGCTTGCCGAGCCCGTTGACGATCACGCAGCCCGGCAGGTTGCGCTCGACGAACAGCGCGCGCTGCTTCTCCTCGCCCGCCACGCGAATCGTCGGCGCGCCCCACACATGCTCCATCAGCGCGAGCGCGCCGCCGAGCCGCTCGCCTTCGGCGATCGCGTCGCCGGTGTTCGCGGGCGGCGTCGCGCTCCATTGCGCGGCGCTCGGCTGCGGCAGATAGCGCTCGCGCATCGGCTGATTGCGCTCGAAGCCGCCCGCCGCGAGAATCACGCCGCGCCGCGCGACGAGCGTCACCGGCTGCCCCGCGCGATCCGCGCGCACGCCGCTCACGCGGCCGTCGACGTCGAGCAGGTCGCGCATCGGCGTGTCGAGCCACAGCGGCACGTTGCGGTCCATCAGCGCGCGGCGCAGCCCGCCGATCAGCGCGTTGCCGAGCGTCAGGCGCCGGTCGCGCGCCGAGCGGCGGCGCATCCGCCAGTCGAGCCAGTAGCGGCCGAACTGCGCGAGCGCGAGCTTCATATAGCCGGGGCCGCGCGAGAACAGCGTGTGCGCTTCCTTCGACGTCACCGCGACGCGCCCGCCGATCAGCGTGCCCGGCGACGGCGCGCGCAGCCGCTCGAACTCGTCACCGAGCCGCGCGCCGTCGAACGGCAGCGGATCGAGCGCGCGGTAGCCCGGCATCGCGTCCGGCAGCTTCTGGAAGTAATCCGCGTACTTCGGCAGCGCCTGGTAGCGCACCGGCGTCTTCGATTCCAGATAGCGCAGCATCTCCGGCGCCCGATCGAGATACGCGTCGAGCTTGTCCGAAGGCGTCGCGCCGCCGACGCATGCGTCGAGATAGCGGCGCGCGGCGGCACGCGTGTCGGTCGCGCCGAGCTCCGCGATGTGGTGGTTGCACGGCACCCAGATCCCGCCGCCCGACACCGCCGACGTGCCGCCGTACTGCGCGGTCTTCTCGATCACGATCACGGAAAGGCCGCGGTCGGCCGCGCGGCACGCGGCGAGCAACCCGCCCGCGCCGGAGCCGACGACGACGACGTCGAATACGTATTGCTGCGCGTGCGTGTCGCTCATCGCCGTCTCGTCAGATGAAGAAGTCGGTGTTCTCGCGGCCGAGCATCACCGCGCCGAGGTTCTGGCCGAAGCGGTCGACGTTGTTCGCGTAGTGCGCGCGCGCCGCGTGCAGGTCGAGAAAGCGGCGCACGAGCGGGTTGCGGTTGTAGATCCCGTTGCCGCCCGCGTAGCGCAGCAACTGGTTCGCCGCCTGCGCACAGCGCTCGGCGACCTGCGCCGACTGGTAGCGGAAATGCACGCGCCGCTCGATCGACACCGCCGGGCCGCCGTTCGCCGCCGCCATCAGCTCGGCGAAGTTGCGCTTGATCAGCACCTGCATCTCGTCGAGCGCGACGGCCGCGTTCGCGCACGCGGTCTGCGCGCCCGTATCGTCGGTCGTCTTCGCGCCGCTGTTCGCGGACACGCGCGTCGCCGCATACGACGTGAAATCGTCGAGCGCACCCTGCAGCGCACCGATGCACGACGTGCACACCGCCCGCACGAAAATCTGCGCGAACGGCAGCTTGAACAGCGGCGCGCCGTTGACTTCGAGCCCCGGGCTCGTGCCCATCATCCCGTCGATCGCCTTGTGCGTGCGGTACGCGGGCACGAACACGTCGTCGACGACGATGTCGTGGCTGCCGGTCGCGCGCAAGCCCAGCACGTCCCAGTCCTGCTCGATCCGGTAGTCGGATTTCGGCAGCAGGAACGTCCGGTATTCGGGCGGCTCGCCCGCTTTCGCCGGCGGCACGAGCGCGCCGAGGAACACCCAGTCGCACAGCTCGCTGCCGCTCGAGAACTTCCAGTGCCCGGACAGGCGGAAGCCGCCGTCGACCGGCGTCACACGGCCCACCGGCATATACGTCGACGCGATCAGCGTCGTCGGATCCGCGCCCCACACGTCGTGCTGCGCGCGCTCGTCGAACAGCGCGAGCTGCCAGTTGTGCACGCCGACCACGCCGTACACCCACGCGGTCGACATACAGCCGCGCGCGAGCGCGATCTGGATGTCGAAGAAAGTCTGCGGATCGAGCTCGTAGCCGCCGTAGCGCTTCGGCTGCAGCACCTTGAAGAAGCCGGCGGCCTGCATGTCGGCAATCGTCTCGGCGGGAATGCGGCCCTGGGCCTCGGCCTGCGCGGCGCGCGCGGCCAGCGTCGGGGCCAGCGCGTGGGCCTGGGCGATCAGCGCGGTGGCCAGCGCGTTCGAATCGTTATCGCGATGCACGGCTTCAGTCTCCTGTTCGGCCCGGCTCGCGCCGCGCCCGTTGTGTCTGTTGTCGATATTCCGCGTCCGGCCCGCGCGCCGCATCACCCGAAAGGACGATCAGCGCGCGAGGCCGGTGGCGCAGCGGCGCCGTTACGCGACCGCGCGCGCGTTCTCGCGGTTGAAGTACGGAATCACGTGCTCGCCGATGTTGCGGATCGTCTCCATCTGCGCTTCGTGCGGCACCGTGCCCATCTGGCACAGGAACAGCACTTCGTCGACGCCCGCTTCCTGCAGCCGGCCGACGTAGCCGATGCAGTCGTCGACGGTGCCGTACGCGTGGTTCGGGTTCATCATCGCGAGCGCCGGGTCCGCGAAATTGACGACGACTTCCTCCGACGCGAAGCGCGAGCGGATCACCATCTCGCCGGTGTCGGCCTTCACGAGGTCGTCGCCCCATTTCGACGGGTCCGGCCGCTCGCCGCCCGTGTACCAGTACGCGAGCGACTCCATGAAGTAGCGCTGGCCGCGGATGCCGATCTTGCGGGCCTGCTGGCCGTCCGCGAGCACGACGGTCGGGCACAGCGCGGCCAGATGCTGCGTCGGGCGGAAGCCGACCTGATCTTCCGGCTTGCGGTTCGCCCACGCTTCGCGATACACCACGTTCTTCTTCGCGACCTCATCCGGGCCGCCGAAGCCGAGCACGAGCGCGCCCATCCCGCGCTGGCCGGCGCGCAGCAGCGCGTCGGTGTTCGTGCACGCGAGATACATCGGCGGATGCGGGTCCTGCAGCGGCTTCGGATGGATCGGGCGCTTCGGGATCTTGATGTACGTGCCGTCGTGCTCGATCTCGTCCTGCACGAACATCTTCGGCACCAGATACATCGATTCGTCGATCATCGGCTGCAGTTCGTTGAGGTCGTAGCCGAACGCGCCCGCTTCCTGCTGGCTGCCGCCCTTGCCGACGCCGAAGTGCACGCGGCCGCCGGACAGGATGTCGAGCATCGCGACGCGCTCCGCCACTTTGATCGGATGATTCATCGCCGGCGGCAGGCACACGACACCGTGACCAAGGCCGATCCGCGTCGTGCGGCCGGCGAGATACGCGAGGAACGTCTCCGGCGCACTCATGTGCGCGTAGTTCGTCAGCGACGTGTGCTCGACGCACCAGACCGTGTCGAAGCCGACCTGTTCGGCGAGCAGCGCCTGTTCGACCGTTTCCTTGAACACCCGGTGGTCGCCTTCACGCGACGCGTCCGTGGTCTGGGCTTCGTAGATAAGGGAAAACTTCATTGCGTGCGTCTCCTGGTTCGTTGGACGGGGCGCGGTCGCGCCGGCTGCCTGCGACGCGCAGACGACGTGCGACAGAGTCCACGAATGGGAGTGTCGGCGCGCGGGCGCCGGCCTACATCGTCTGTTTGGAGTAACGGGGCACGTCGGACGACAGAGGGGTTTCACCGTCATCCGATCGGACTGCGTGCGGGCGCGGCGCCCGCGCTAGGATCGGCCGAATGCGTGGCGTGGACCGCGCAACGACAACGGAGAGAGAGGATGAAGGTTTCGACGCTGCTGTATCCGGTCGACGACATCGACACGGCATTGCCGTTGTTCGTCGACGGGCTGGGGATGAGTGTGAAGTTCCGCGACGGCGACCGCTATTGCGCGCTCGACGGCGGGCCGCTGACGATCGCGCTCGTCGCCGGCGAGGAGCGGATCGTCGAGCGCGCGGCGCTGACGCTGCGCGTCGACGAGAACGACGATCTGTATGCGGCGATGGAGCGCGTCGTGAAGGCGGGTGCGTCGGTGCGCGTGCCGGTTCAGGCGGGGCCGCACGAGTTCCGCGCGGTGCTCGAGGATCGCCGCGGCGGACTGCTCGTGATCTCCCAGAAGCGGGCCGCTTGAGCAGGCAGAGCGGCGACGCGCTCGCCGTTCCACCGTTGTCCGGATGAATGATATGAAGTAATCGGGAGCGGGCGCGGGCGCACGCTTGCGCCCGTCGCCGCACGTCAGGCGCGCATCAGCCGAGCGGCACCACGCTGCCGAGCAGGATTCGCACGAGCGTCGCCTGGCGCGTCACGCCCGTCTTCGAGAAAATCGCGCGCAGATGCGTGCGCGCGGTGTTCTTGCTGATCCCCGATTCCTCGGCCGCTTCCTCGAGCGTGAGTCCGTTCGTCAGCAGCAGCGCGAGCGCCGTTTCGGCGGGCGTCAGGTCGAACAGCTTACGGATGATCTCCTGCGCGCCCTGCGGCTTGCGGTCCGGATCGCGCAGGAACAGCGCGACGGCCGGCCGCCGCTTGTTGTCCTCCGACCAGTCCGACAGCAGGATCGTGCGCACCAGCAGCCCGAGGCGCGGCCGGTCGTGGCTGCGCGTGATCGGCATCGCCTCGACGATCGCGGCCGCGGTGCCGTGATGCCCCATCACCGCGTGGCGGATCAGCCGCTTCAGCGTGCGGTTCTCCTGCGCGTCGGTCGCCTCGATCGTGCCGCGCGCGATCGTGAGCCCGTTGCCCTGCTTCAGGATCTCGTCGGCGACGTCGTTCGTGTCGATGATCGTGCCGTTCTCGTCGAGCGTGACCGTGCCGACCTGCATCCGGTTGATCGCGTTCGCGTAGATCGACCGTTCGACTTCGGCCGAGTCGAGCCGCGAATGCAGCTCGACCGCGCGCTTCAGATGCGGCAGCAGCAGCGCGCAGAACGCCTTGTCGCTCGCGGAAAACTGCTTCGACGCGTGATTGCGGCACACGCGGAAACGGCATTCGACCCCGGATGGCGTGCGCAGATCCGCGCCGAGGATGTAGCGGATGTCGGACGGCTTCAGGAACTGCTTGTACAGCTCGCTCGACAGCCAGCCGGTGTCGCCGAACACGTCGTCGACGGTCACGACCCGGTCGGACGGCAGCCCGACGAACGGGTCCAGCGAATAGTAGTAGCTGTTGTACAGCTCCTCGCCGTCGTTCGGCACGACCGGCCCGAATTCCGACGCATGGATCGACAGCGGCGCGCGGCGGTCGCTCGCGGCCGCGCGCAGAATCAGCGTCACGTAGCTCGCCTGCAGCTCGCGACGGATCAGCTCGAGCGCGCCCGCCCACGGCGGCGTCTCGAGCGGCCCCTGATAAATGCGCGCCATCAGCTCGCTGAACGCCTCGATACCGAGGTTCGCTTCCTCATTCACTGCCTGGCTTTCTTGCGAAGCCCACCTCGTCTCCATCAGCACGCTCCATCCTCCATCCAACGCTGTTCGATCCCGCCGCGCCGCCAAGATAAATTGTGTCCGGGCCGGGTGTCATTGGGACATTCACTGAACCCGCAGCTTTAGGGATTCGCGCGCGCGAACCATCGTCCGATCGGACGATGTACCCGACGGCCCGCTGCGCTGGAATGGCCGTCAGGCTGCGCCGACAAGCGTTCGGCGCGATATCAGGGGAACCGCGATGCGGGTATACCTGATCCCCGCATTCATCCGATGAACTGGAGTTCCGATGCCGCTCGACCCTCAGACGCAGGCGCTGCTCGCCGCGTTCGCTCAAGCACCCGCGATCAATTTCGATCAACTGACCGTTCCTGAATACCGCGCGATCGTCGCGGCGGGCGGCGCATTCGCGCCCGGCGACGCGGTCGCCGCGGAGGAGGACTGGCGCATTCCCGCGTCCGGCGGCACGCTGCCCGCGCGGCTGTACCGTCCGCATGCGGACGGGCCGCTGCCGCTGACCGTGTTCTTCCACGGCGGCGGGTTCGTCGCATGCGGGCTCGATTCGCACGCGAACGTGTGCCGCACGCTCGCGCATCGCGCGCGCACGCTGGTTTTGTCGGTCGATTACCGGCTCGCGCCGGAGGCACGCTTTCCGGCGGCCGCGCACGACGCAATCGACGCGCTGCGCTGGGCCGCCGCGAGCGCGCGCGATCTCGGCGCACGCGACGCCACGCTCGCTGTCGCCGGCGACAGCGCGGGCGGCAATCTGTCGGCCGTCGCCGCGCAGCAGTTGCGCGGCTCGGGCATCCGGCTCGCGCATCAGCTGCTGCTGTATCCGGTCCTTGATTGCGAGAACGAACGTTCGTCCTACGAATCGTGCGGCAACGGCTACTTCCTGACGGCGGACACGATGCGCTGGTTCAAGAACCAGTATTTCGACGACGGCGCCGACCGCGCGTCGCCGCTCGCGAGCCCGCTGGCCGCCTGCGCGGCGGATCTGTCCGGCCTGCCGGGCGCGACGATCATCACCGCCGAATTCGATCCGCTGCGCGACGAGGGCGAAGCGTATGCGGCGCGGCTCGCGCAGGCCGGCACGCCGACGACACTGGTGCGCTGGCCCGGGCAGATTCACGGGTTCGCGAGCATGCTCGGCGCGCTCGACGCGGCCGACCGCGTGCTGACGTTCGGCGCGAATGCGCTGCGCCGCGCGTTCGACGACGCACACGCCGGCCGGGATACGCAATGACGCTCGCCACCACCGCCGAAATCGTCGCCGAGCTGCGCGCGGGCCGGATGATCGTGCTCGTCGACGAGGAAGACCGCGAGAACGAGGGCGACCTCGTGATCGCCGCCGATCACGTGAGCCCCGACGCGATCAATTTCATGGCGCGCTTCGGGCGCGGGCTGATCTGCCTGACGTTGACAGCCGAGCGCTGCGCGCAGCTGAAGCTGCCGCCGATGGCCGACCACAACGGCACGCCGTTCGGCACCGCGTTCACGATCAGCATCGAGGCGGCCGAAGGCGTGACGACGGGGATCTCCGCCGCCGACCGCGCACACACGATCCGCACCGCGGTGCGCGACGGCGCGCGGGCCGACGATCTCGTTCAGCCCGGTCACGTGTTCCCGATCGCCGCGCGGCCCGGCGGCGTGCTCGTGCGCGCCGGCCACACCGAGGCGGGGTGCGACCTGGCCGCGCTGGCGGGCCTCACGCCCGCGTCGGTGATCTGCGAGGTGATGAACGACGACGGCACGATGGCGCGGCTGCCCGAGCTGCGCGCGTTCGCCGAGCGGCACGGGCTCAAGATCGGCACGATCGCCGACCTGATCCACTACCGGCGCGAGCACGAATCGCTGATCGAGCGCGTCGGCGAGCGGCCGCTGCACACGCCGTGGGGGCCGTTCCGCGCGATCGAATACCGCGACACCGTGCATCGCGCGCCGCATCTCGCGCTCGTGCGCGGCGAGCCGGATCCGGCGACACCGGTGCTCACCCGCGTACACGAGTGCTATTCGATCCTCGATCTGCTCGACGCGGAGCCATCCGCGCATTCGTGGCCGCTGCACGCGGCGCTGCAGAAAATCGACGCGGCCGGCTGCGGCGTCGCGGTGCTGCTCGACTGCGAGATGCGCAGCGACGCGGCAAGGCCGCAGGCGAGCGGCGCGCATGGCGCACATGGCGCCGCCGCGCGCCGCGACGGCCGCGTGACCGGCATCGGCTCGCAGATCCTGCGCGACATCGGCGTGCGGCGGCTGAACGTGCTGTCGAGCCCGTTCCGGCTGCCGGCGCTGTCGGGCCACGACCTGGAGGTGATGGCGTTCATTCCGCTCGGCGACGCCGATCTCGACTCCGCCGGCTCGCCGGCGCGATGACACGATCACGCGACCGCATTGCGCGCGCAAGGAAAGAAATGCGCAAAGAAAGGCCGGCGACGGCTCACCGTCGCCGGCCATGCGGCGGGTCGAAATCGAATGCACTCAGCCGAACGTCGACCCCGCGAGCATCCCGCCGTCGACGATGAATTCCGAGCCGGTGCAGTAGCTCGATTCGTCCGACGCGAGAAACAGCACCAGATTCGCGACTTCGTCCGGGCGGCCGATGCGTGCGATCGGCAGGCCGCGATAGACGGCGGACGGTTCGAAGTCCGCGAACTCCGGCGGGCGCGCCATCACGGTATCGATGCCGCCCGGATGGACCGAATTGACGCGAATCCCGTAGCGCCCGAGCTCGAGCGCGGCGGCCTTCGTCATCCCGCGCACCGCGAACTTGCTCGACACGTACGCGGTGCCGGTCGCGACGCCTTCCATCCCCGCGGTCGACGACACGTTCACGATCGCGCCGCCGCCCGCGTCCTTCATCGCGGGCAGCACGGACTTCATGCCGAGCCAGCAGCCGACCTGATTCACGTCGATCACCTTGCGATAGTCGTCGAGCGAGCACGATTCGAGCGGCGCGAGCTTCAGGATGCCCGCGTTGTTGACGAGCACGTCGAGCTTGCCGAAGCGCGTCTGCGCGGCACGCACGGCCGCGCTCCACGCGTCGGGCTGCGTCACGTCCAGATGCTGGAACGCCGCCGCGTCGCCGAGCTCGGCCGCGACGCGCTCGCCGTCCGCATCGAGCACGTCGGCGATGACGACCCGCGCGCCCTCCTCGACGAACCTGCGCGCTTCCGCTTCGCCCTGCCCGCGTGCGCCGCCGGTAATCAATGCCACCTTGCCTTCGAGACGTCTCATCGTGTGTGTGCTCCTGATCGGAAGAAAGGGATGAGCGCGCGTTCGTGCCTGTTCATGCGCGCGCGTTCGTGGTTGTTCGTGCTTGTCGTTCGTGCTTGTCGTTCGTGCTTGTTCGTACACTCAGGCGCCGGCGTCGATCGTCGTGACCGGATGCGTGCCGTCCCACGCGCGGGCGGCGGCGATTCCGTGGTCGATCATGTCGCGCATCCCCGCGCCCTGGATCACCTCGAAGAGCACGCCGGGCTCGCGTTCGTCGTCGAAATACGCGACGCGCGTCGCGTCATTGCGCGCGTCGAACACGGCCCGCAGTCCGTTCGCGGTCAGCCGCGCGATCGCGTCGTCGACGTCGTCGACGACCCACGCGACGTGATGCATCCCGAGAATCGGCCGGCCCTGCGCGTCGCGATACGGCGAGCGCGCGTCGTTGGTCGCCTGGATCAGTTCGATCTGCACGTCACCCTGATACGCGAGCCCGACGTCCATCGTCACCGTGACCGCCTCGCCGCGATAGCGGCCGGCCATTCGCACGTTCCGGAACACGGTCCACGGGCCGACGCCGAGACGGTCGATCCAGCGGCGGATGCTTTGGTCGAGGTCGTCGACCAGATAGCCGATCTGATCGATCGGGCCGAAAATCGCGCGCGTCATGCATTGCCCCCCACTGCCGCGTTCAGATGGTTGCTCAGGTCGCCCACCGCATCGAGCATCGTGTAGTCGCGGAACGAAAACCGCCATACGCCGTCGACGCGCTCGAACGCGTCGTGATAGCGCCCGGCGGCGATCGGTTGCAGCGCGAGCGCGTCGGTGGCCTGCAGCACCGTGTAGTACGAGCGCGCGGTCGCGCGATTCGCGGCTTCGTCGATTTCGATGATCGGGTTCGTGACGACATGCTTCGTGCGCGGCGTGCCGCACGGATAGCGCTTCACGCGCTCGCGCAGCACGCGCAGCAGATCCGCCGCGCTGAACAACGCGCCGGCCGACGCGTCGCCGTCGCGCAGCTTGATGCGCGCATGCGCGAACAGCTCGGCGACGCCTTCCAGGTCGCCGCCGTCCAGGCGCTCCGCGTAGCGGTACAGCAGATTCGCGATTTCGACGGCACTGTGGCTCATGCGCGGGCTCCTCGTTCACGGAACAGTGGAGCCACTTTAGGGAGCGGAAAATGGTTGCGCGTCGTCCGTCAGGACGATGTCCGACCGCTCGCATGCGCGGCGTGCGACCTTCACGTGCGGGCAACGATCGCACGCGCGCGCGCTTGAGCTGATGCGCCGATGCGCAGATGCGCCGCTACAGCTTCGTGCTGACCCGCACCCACGCGGTGCGGCCCGGCTCGGTCACCGGCACATGCGCCGCATAGCCGAAGCCCGCGTTACCCGCGAGGTTCAAGTGTTCCGCGTAGGCCTTGTTCAGCACGTTGTCGATGCCGACGGAAATCTGCACGGTCTTGCGGACGTTGTACTGCGCATGCAGCGACAGCAAGCCGAAGCCCGCGCTCGGACCGAAGTCCTTGCCGACGACGTTGCCCTGGTTGCGCGCATAGCGATGCTGGGGCGCAACGACCCGCCACAGCCCGCCGGCCGACCACGCGCCGCGCGTGTATTCGAGCCCGAAGCGCGCGTCGAGCGGCGGCATCTGCGGCAGCGGAGCCCCGGTCGACGCATTGCGCCCCCACGCATACGCGAGCGACGCTTCCACGCGCAACGGCCCGACCGGCCGCCACGCGACGCCCGCCTCGCCGCCCATGATCCGCGCGTCGACGTTGGTCGCCTGCGTGCTCGGGCCCATCCTGCCGCGCGCATAGTCGAACAGGATGAAGTCCCGCACATAGCCCGCGTAGGCCGACACCCACGCGTCGAGCCTGTCGCCGCCGTACCGCGCGCCGACGTCGAGTTGCGTGGTCTGCTCGGGCCGAACGGCCGAGAATGCGTTGATCGCCCCGTCCGGCCCGCGCTTCGCGGAAAACAGCTCCCAGTAGTCGGGGAAACGCGCGGCATGGCCGATCCCCGCATACCACGTGACCGGCAGCGCCGCGAGATCGCGTTCGTAGCGGACGAAGCCGCTCGGCAATACCCGCGCGCGATCGTCGTCGAACGTCGGGTTCGGCCGGCTGGACATGCCGCCCCCCATACCGCCCGCCATACCCCCCGTCATTGCCCGCTTGTCCCGGGCGCTCGCGTAGTCGGCACGCGCGCCGCCGATCACGCGCGACGCATCGCTCGCATGCCACGTCAGTTCGCCGAACGCGCCGCCGTTCCACATCGTCGCCTGCGCATTCCACGGCTGATCCGCGTAGTTCCGCCGCCCCATCGCCGCGCGCGAATCAAGCCGGTTCGATTGCGCGTCGACGCCCGCGACGAGCTTGAAATCATCGCCGAAACGGAACGTCGCGGCGGCACGCGCGCCAAACGTGCGCCGCCGCACTTCCGACGCCATCCGCATCGGCATGCTGCTCGCCGGATCGGGCCGCCGCAGCGTGTGGTTGTCCATCAGGTGATCGGCTTCGTTGTAGTACACGCGCGCCTCGACGCGCTCGAGCACGTCGCCGATGTCCCGCTTGTCGAACGACAGGCCGAACGTCTCGCGGCGAAAGTGCACGCCGTCCATTCCACGGCCCGCGTAGCGCGCATAGCCGTCGCCCCCGCCCGCCGTCAGCTCGACGCGCGTGCGGTCGTCCGGAGTCCAGCCGAACGCGGCGTCGGCGTTCCATTTATCCCACTGCGACGGCACCGTGCGGCCGTTGCCGTCCCGGTAGTCCTGCGCATGCGCGTGATTGGCGATCACGCGCCCGTAGACGTCCGGCGTGCCGGCCGTCATGTCGACGTTCTGGTCGTTACGGCCGAACGAGCCGCCGACGGTACTGCCGTCGAAGCGCACGCCGGGTTTCCCGAAGCGCGGCGTGACGCGCTCGAACAGCACCGTGCCCGCCGACGCGCCGGGGCCGTACAGCACCGTCTGCGGCCCTTTCACCACGGTGACCTTGTCGTAGCTCTCCGGCGCGATGTACGACGTCGGCGAATCCATCCGGCTCGGGCATGCGCCGAGCGTCGGCGCCCCGTTCGCGAGAATGTTCAGCCGCGAGCCGAACATGCCGCGCAGCACCGGATCGCCGTTCGTCCCGCCGCTGCGGATCGACGCGAAACCGGGAATGGTCTTCAGGTAATCCGCGCCGTCGCTGGCGGGCAGCGGCTGGCGCGGCGCCTTCGGATCGGTGACGACGACGAGCGGCATCGCCAGCGGCGACGCCACCACCTCGACCGGCGGCAGCACCACGGAAGCATCGGCCGGCACGGCCGGCCCCGCCCCGGCCGCGCGCGCGACCGCGACCGCGACCCCGGTCTCGGTGTCGGTCTCGGCACTAGCCGCCGTCATTGCACTGGTGGCCAGCGCCGACGCGGCGAGTTTCAACATCAGCGGCATACGCCGCAAACCGGCATCGCGTGGCGCGGGTTGCGCACGCAACTTGTTGGTAATCATGATCGAACGCCCAGGTAACGCCCTCCACGCGATCGATGGATCGCCCGGATAACGGCGGAAACAAAAAAGAAAGAGAACGCGTCAGGCGTTCCCGGGCGGCGCGCGCGGATAGGCGCGCGGATAGCGGTAGACGCTCGCCACGGCCGCGACCGGCGCGGCGACGGACGAAGCGCCAGGGAGAACGGGCGGCGCCGGCGCGGCGGACGCGCCGCCGAGCACCGGGCAATGCGCGAAAAAGCTGCAATAGCCGCACGCATCGAGATGTAGCGCGTGACGATGCGCGCCGTCCGCATCGGATGCCTGATACGCACGATGCTCTGCACTGCAGACGATCGCGTCCGGCACGGCAGCCTGCGCGGCCCGCCACTGCGATGCCAACGGCGCCACGATCGCGAACCAGATCGCGAACATGCCCATCCAGGCAGTCAGAGTGCGATGTCGGTTCGGTATGCGCAACGTCAAGTAAGGAAAATGTAAAAAACGGGATGTTACCGAATCTCCGGCTTGATGGCCAGTCGCGCACGCTCGAGAAAGCGAAGCCGGCGATGCGCTACAGCGCCGACGGGCTGCACGCGACCTGACGCATCAGGAAGGCGAAACGCAAAGGAGGGGTCGACCGCTCAGAGAACGACCGGGTCGGAAAGACATGAATAGTGCGGGTGCCGGAAATCATACAGTTGCGACTTCCAGTGATCGCTATAGATGCTGTAGACGAGGCCCAATTCATGGTTGGTATCCGCGAAATGGTGATCATGTTGCCGCAGCATGGGCATGATCGATTCCGTGTACGCGATGGGTCCCGTCGTGTTGAGTATGCCCATTCTGCCGACCCCGAAACGTTGCGGACTGTAATTTTCGATGTTGTGCAGCACGCGCTCGATCACGCGTTTGAGGAACGGGTGCTCCGGGATCGATGCAATGTGCCACTGCTGGAACTCTCCGCGAGGCGAGCCTGGGACGTGCAGCCCCCAGCCGCTGTGCGTGCCGGTCGAACCGTTGTCCCAGTATGAAAGGAGATATTGATGGCCTGCCGTGACGGAATCCAGCGGGCGGGCCGCCGAACTTTTTATATCGAGATACACGCCGCCGACCTTGTATATCAGCAGATACCGGAAGAAATCGGACCGCGATGCGCCGTAGAGTGGATTGATCGAGTTGAATGCCTTCAGCACTCTATGGCCGTAATGATTTCGTATAAACAGGAACATATCGAAATCATCGTAAAAAAAATGTCGCCAGCCGGGGTTGTTTGCCGTGAGATTCCGAATGTTGAGTTGAATCTCTTCCGGGAGATTGCGATCTCTGAACGTCTGGTGAACGAGTTTCGGTATCATGGATTGCCCATGGGCATACGCGCAGGCCCGCGCGGTTGTTTGTCATTCTATTCGGATTCGCTGTTTCGAACGCTACGCGTATTTGTCGCCGACGGTACTGCGGATGGGATAAGTGTCGTACACAATTTTCATGCGCTCGATCAGCCCGTTGGCGTCGAACTCGAACACATCGACGCACTCGAAGCGCACGGCGGAACCGTCCTTCAACACCCAATCGTAGATGAAGTAACCCGTCGCTCGGCGGCTGCCCGTCGTGCTCACGCAGATATCGATAGGTGTGATCGTGCTCTCCCCCGACGCTTCGTTGACTTTGGCAAAGAACGGCGCAGCTTGCATCCAGCCGAGAAACGGCGAGAAAATCCGGGCATCCGGTGTAAACAGGGCGCAGATCGCGGCGACGTCACCGCGCTCCAGCGCCTTGAGGTAGGAGCGAACCTGCTGCGTATAGAGCAATTCCGGCGATGGCACCACAGTAACCTCCGACAATGCGTTGAAGATGCGGCCCGGTCAAACGGGCACGCCCCTGGTTCGGTCGTTTACGCCAGCTGCATTGTTTGCGGCGTGGCATCTACCCACACAATCGCGCCCATGACACATCCTTCCTCCCCACTCTTCGCCGAGCACGTCCGCGCCAGTTTCACGCGCCAGAATGCGATGGCGCTGATCCAGGCAACCTTACCCGTGATCGGGCACGGCCACACCGAAATTCACCTGCCTGTCTGGAGTGGCGTCGAACAACAGCACGGTTTTGTACATGGCGGCGTGGTGGGCATGATCGCAGATTCTGCAGGCGGCTACGCAGCGATGACCACGGCGCCGGCCGACTCCTCCGTATTGACCGTCGAGTACATGATGAATCTGGTCGCCCCGGCCGCTGGCGAAATGCTGATCGCCCGTGGCAAGGTCGTCCGTCCGGGCCGTACGCTGATCGTCACTCAGGCAGAGGTATTCGCGGTCAAGAATGGTCGTGAAACGCTTTGTGCGCTGATGCAGCAAACGATCATGGTGATGCATGACAAGCGGGAAAAGTAGGACCCGGGTGACGGCAGCCGGCCCAACCTGACCACGCGAAACGCGCACCCAATCGCCGGCATCGACTGGGTGCCCGCCCGCATCGCGGGCACCAGTTGCCTCCTCTTATCGTCGGAAATTGCACGCTCAGAAGAACCCGAGCGCCTCCGCCTGATAGCTGACGAGCAGGCACTTCGTCTGCTGATAATTCGACAGCGCGACCTTGTGCGTCTCGCGGCCGATGCCCGACTGCTTGTAGCCACCGAACGTCGCATGCGCCGGATACAGGTGATAGCAGTTCGTCCACACGCGCCCCGCCTCGATCTCGCGGCCCATCCGGTATGCGCGCGTGCCGTTGCGGGTCCAGACACCCGCGCCGAGCCCGTAGAACGTATCGTTCGCGAGTTCGATCGCGTCCTGCTCGTCCTTGAACGTCATCACCGACGCGACCGGCCCGAAGATTTCCTCCTGGAACACACGCATCTTGTTGTTGCCGAGCAGCATCGTCGGCTTCACGTAAAAGCCGGTGCCCAGCTCCTCGGCGGGCGCCATGCGTTCGCCGCCCGTCAGGCACTGCGCGCCCTCGCCGCGGCCGATGTCGATGTACGACAGGATCTTGTCGAGCTGCTGCTGCGACGCCTGCGCGCCGATCATCGTCTGCAGGTCGAGCGGATGGCCGGCCTTGATACGCTCGACGCGCGCGACCGCCTTCTCGATGAAGCGCTCGTAGATCGATTCCTGGATCAGCACGCGCGATGGGCACGTGCACACCTCGCCCTGGTTCAACGCGAACATCGCGAGACCTTCGAGCGCTTTGTCGAGGAACGCGTCGTCCTGGTCGAGCACATCGGCGAAGAAGATGTTCGGGCTCTTGCCGCCGAGCTCGACCGTCGACGGGATCAGGTTGTCCGCCGCCGCGTGCAGGATGTGCTTGCCGACCGG
>NZ_JACBNX010000029.1 GCF_013403875.1 Burkholderia guangdongensis
CCGACGCCATAGCCCGATCCCGCGGCGGCCGACCCGGCGCGCCCGCCGAACGACCAGTGCGCGGACACGTACAGCGGGCCGAACTGGCCTTCGTACTTCGCCATGTTGTTCTCACGGAAGTTCGCGCCGGCCATCGCGACCACCGGCTCGAACTCGGGCGAGTAATAGGTCGGGGTGTAATCCGCCAGCGCGACGAACATCGACGTGTATTGCCGGCCGAACTCGAGCTTCTGGGTACCCTTGCCGCTACCGAGGCCGACGAATGCCTGCCGGCCGAACAGCAGGCCGCCGTTGCCGAGCGCACCGTTGTCCGGATTGAACTGGTTCTCGAGGGTGAAGAACGCGGAGTAGCCGCCACCCAGATCCTCCGTGCCGCGCAAGCCGAAACGGGAGCTGGCGATGCCGGCAGGGTTCATCTGAAATTGCCTGCCCGACGCGCCGGGGATGATCGTGCCGTTGTTCGTGCCTTGTACGTGATTGACGAACTGGATGTCGGTCGTCACCATCCCGTAAAGCGTGACGGACGACTGCGCGTGCGCGCCGCTCGCCAATGCAAGGGTTGCCACGCCGGCCAAATGACGTTTCTTCAAGTCTCCTCCGATTGCTCATTGTGATGGGTGGTCGATGCGCACGGCCCGCGTCAATTCACCGGCCGGGCCTCGGGAAACTTCCAGGCGCCGCTGAGAATTTCCGCGCGCGGCTGGTACATCCGCTCCAGGTAGTTCCAGCCCGGCGTGATCGGCAGGCAGTTGGCGATCTTGCCGCTCTCGCAACCGCCGAACTGGACGGTGATCGCACCGTCGCTGTCGCGCTTGGCCGTCACGTTGTTGATCGTGTAGGCACCTTCGGCGTTCTTCTCGAAATAGCCTTTGGCGTTGTAGACGCTGATCGACCAGAAGGCGTTCACAGGCGCGTCCTTGAGGCTCAGCCGATAGATCGTCTTGCCATCGTTCTGCCTGGGGGTGATGCTCACGTAGGTCGCTTCCTTTTCCGGCAGCCCGCCCCAGCCGAACGCGGTCCCGAGCAGGTGCCTCACCGGATCCACCTCGCTTCTGGTGCCGAACGTCCTGTCGGCATTCGGCGTGGTGGCCGCGAGTTCGAGCAGCGGCTCGCGCACCTTCTTGAGGCTGGCCGGATCCCATTGAGGCAGTTCGAGCTTGCCGGTTTCTTTCTGGCTGACCTTGATCGCATCCTGCAGCGCATGGACTTGCTTGAGGTCGTCCGCGCTGGCGGGGTCGACGAACATGCGGACGATGGCGATCGCGTAGCGCGTGCCGACGTTCTCCCTGGTCAGGGTGTACGTGCCGCCGCCATGGTAGAGGGCCTGGGTGTAGTGGTCCTCGTCGAGGACCGCCAGCGACACGTAGCGCTTGCCCGGGTCGGGCATCGTGATGGTCACCGGGCCGGCGTCGAGATCGAACACGCCGTTGCTGTACAGCGTGTCCCGGTTCATCCGAATGACGGACTGCTTGTCGATCGGTGCGAGTTCGCGGCTGTGATTCAGCTTGCCAACGCCGCCAGGTTTCGAGAGCTTCACGATGTAGCTGTCGGTTTCCGCCCGGACGAAATTGTCGACTGTGACGGCCGCGGCGGACGGCGCGGGCGTTTGCGCATTCGCGTGGCATGCGATGGCGAAAGCACTGATGCCCAGCACGGCAGCCGTGAAAGCCAGGGATTGGTCTTTCATTGTCGATGTCTCCTTGGGGTGGAACGTCGTTATGATGGTTGTGGTTGACAAATCGGTCCATGGTAGACCACGGGGCGTGGATTATTCTGTCAACCGCGCAACCAATTTTTCAGAATCGCGTCATGGAAAACCCGCAACAGAAATCGCAGAGCCAGCGTGAGAAGATCGAACAAGGGTTGCGCAGTTGTCCGATGTTTCACGACTGGCCGGCCGATCGTCTGTGGGAGTTGTCGCTCTCCGCGCGCCTCGCGCGCTATCGACGAGATACGCAGATACTGGTTTGCGAGGGCACTCCGCGAGACATTCTTCTAGTCGTGTCGGGGTCGGTCGAACTCGGGGCGACGAACGCCACTGGGGACAAGTACCTGCTGGCGGTGCTGGAGCCCGGCCAGGTCGTGCAGCTGGCGCATCTGCTGATGGAACAGGAAGACGTGCCGTCGCCGTACGTCTACCATGCCCGCAAGGATTCGCAGATTATCCACATTCCGTCCGCCGCCATGCGACGATTGCTGGATGCGGAGCCAACGCTCTGGCGAAGCGTCGCGCTCCTCGTACTGCGGCGGCATCGTCTTTCAACCAGGAGCCTCAAGGATAGGGCGATTCGCTCCATTCGGCGCCGTCTGGCCATCGCGCTGATGAATCTCGCGAAAGACTATGACAGTCGGGAGACCGACGTCTATCGCACCGAATTGCACATCTCGCAGACCGACTTGGCCAACATGCTCAAAGTGTCCAGGCAGACGGTCGGCAAGGAACTGAGACGACTGCAGGATGAGGGGGGCGTGAATCGCAGCGGCGGATACAACCGGATTTCACTGAACATCCCCGGGCTGAAGCGTATCGTGCAGGAAGATGAATGCGCCGAGTAACCGTCCGCCGAGTCGAGCGCATTCATCAATGCTTGAACCAACCAGCGTGCCGCAAAAAACACGAGGGGCCGTTCGTCGAACGGCCCCTCTTCGTTGGCGACACACCGCGCGGGCCGCGTCAGGCGATCCGCGCCTCCGACGCCGGATCGAACAGCACCGCCTTCGACGTATCGAACAGCAGCGACAGCGTCTGCGCCGGCTGCGGATTCGCGGCCGGGTGCACGCGCGCGACGATCCGCTTGCCGTTCACCTGCGCGAACACGTGCGTATCCGGGCCGGTCGGCTCGGTCACGTCGACGCGCACATCGATCGGCTGAAGATGCGCGCCGCCGCCGTCGTGCGCATGCCGCACGTCGGTGATCCGCTCCGGGCGCAGGCCGAGGATCACGTCGCGGCCGATGTGCGACTTCAGCTTCGCCGCGTCGAACGGCAGCGTCAGCACGCCGCGCGACACACCGGTGTCGATCTCGAGCGCAACGCCCGCGCCCTGCTCCGCCAGCCGGCCGTTGATGAAGTTCATCGGCGGCGCGCCGATGAAGCCCGCGACGAACAAATTCGACGGCGAATCGTAGATGTCCTGCGGCGCGCCGAACTGCTGGACGACACCATCCTTCATCACCGCGATCCGGTCGCCGAGCGTCATCGCCTCGATCTGGTCGTGCGTCACGTAGACGATCGTCGTGCCGAGGCGCTGATGCAGCAGCTTGATCTCCGCGCGCATCTCGATGCGCAGCTTCGCGTCGAGGTTCGACAGCGGCTCGTCGAACAGGAACATCACCGGATCGCGCGCGAGCGCGCGGCCCATCGCGACGCGCTGCCGCTGGCCGCCGGACAGCTGCCCCGGCTTGCGGTCGAGCAGATGCTGGATCTGCAGCATCTGCGCGACACGATCGACAATCTGGTTCTGCTCGTTCTTCGGCACCTTGCGGATGTTCAGGCCGAACGAAATGTTGTCGCGCACCGACATCGACGGATACAGCGCGTACGACTGGAACACCATTGCAATGTCGCGATCCTTCGGCGACAGGTCGTTGACGACCTTGTCGCCCATCAGGATCTCGCCGCTCGTCACCGTCTCGAGGCCGGCGATCATGTTGAGCAACGTGGATTTCCCGCAGCCCGAACCGCCGACGAGGATCAGGAACTGGCCGTCCTCGATCTCGATGTCGACACCCTTCAGGACCGGCACCCCGTTCGGGTAGGTCTTGTACACGTCGCGAATGGAAAGGCTTGCCATGCTTGTTTCCTTTGTCTCCAGCGGCGCGGCGAAAAAGCCGCGCCGTCTCGTTGCGATGCGCCGCGCGTCACGCGCTCGGCAGATGCTTCGTTGCTGCGCTCAACCCTTCACCGCGCCCGCCGTCAGGCCGCGCACGAAATAGCGGCCGGCAATCACGTAGACGAGCAGCGTCGGCAGCGCGGCGATGATCGCGCCCGCCATGTCGACGTTGTATTCCTTCACGCCGGTCGACGTGTTCACGAGGTTGTTCAGCGCGACCGTGATCGGCATCGAGTCGACGCCGGAGAACACGATGCCGAACAGGAAGTCGTTCCAGATTTGCGTGAACTGCCAGATCACGCACACCATGAAGATCGGCAGCGACACCGGCAGCAGGATCTTCAGGAAGATCGTGAAGAAGCCCGCGCCGTCGATGCGCGCCGCCTTCACGAGCTCGGCCGGAATGCTCACGTAGAAGTTGCGGAAGAACATCGTCGTGAACGCGATCCCGTACACGACGTGCACGAAGATCAGGCCGGGAATCGTGTTCGCGAGCCCGAGCATGCCCTCGAGGCGCGCCATCGGCAGCAGGATCACCTGGAACGGGATGAAGCAGCCGACGAGCAGCATCGTGAACAGCGCGTCCGCGCCGCGAAAGCGCCAGTGCGTGAGCACGTAGCCGTTGAACGCGCCGACGAGCGACGAGATCAGCACGGCCGGGATCACCATCTCGACCGAGTTCAGGAAGAACGGCTTCATCCCGTCGCAGCGCACGCCGGTGCACGCGCCGCTCCACGCCTTCACCCACGGATCGAAGGTCCAGTGCGTCGGCGGCGTCAGCAGATTGCCGGTGCGCAGCTGGTCAAGATCCTTGAACGACGTCGACAGCATCACGTACAGCGGGAACAGGAAGTACAGCGCGAACAGGATCAGCGCCGCGTAGATCACCGCGCGGCTGATGGTCATCTTAGGCTGCATTGCGGGTGCTCCTCGATTCCATATACATGAGCGGCACGAGCACCGCGACGACGGTCGCGAGCATCATCACCGACGACGCCGCGCCGACGCCCAGCTGACCGCGGCTGAACGAGAACGTGTACATGAAGATCGCCGGCAGCGACGACGACGTGCCCGGCCCGCCCGCCGTCAGCGCGACGACGAGGTCGAAGGTCTTGATCGTGATGTGGCAGAGGATCAGCAGCACCGAGAAAAACACCGGGCGCATGCTCGGAATCACGATCTTGCGGTAGATCGTCGGCAGCGTCGCGCCGTCGACCTGCGCGGCCTTGAAGATCTCCGCGTCGACGCCGCGCAGGCCTGCCAGGAACAGCGCCATCACGAAGCCGGTCGATTGCCAGACGGCCGCGATCACGACGCAGAAGATCGCCTTGTCCGGATCGTCGAGCCAGCCGAACGAGAAGCTCGACCAGCCCCAGTCGTGCATCACCTTCTCGAGGCCGAGGCCGGGATTCAGGATCCACTGCCACGCGGTGCCGGTCACGATGAACGACAGCGCCATCGGATACAGGAACACCGCGCGCAGCGCGCCTTCGTTGCGGATCTTCTGGTCGAGCAGGATCGCCAGGAACAGGCCGAGGAACACGCAGATGCCGATGAACGGAATCCCGAACCAGCCGAGGTTCGCGGCGGACGTCCACCAGACGTCGTTCTGGAACAGATCCGTATAACGGCCGAAGCCGTCGAACGTGTAGTTCGGCAACAGCCGCGAGTGGGTCAGCGACAGATAGCCGGTAATCGCGATGAAGCCGTAGATGAACACGACGGCGATCGCCACGCTGGGCGCGAGCACCAGCTTCGGAATCCAGCGGTCGGCGAGTGCCGACAGCGGCGACGCGCGTCGTGCGACGGTCGCGCCGGATCCATTTCCGCTAAGAGGGGAAGCCACTTGATTCGACTCCTGAAACGAGAGGTGACGCGGCCCGGCATGCCGGGCCGCCCGACGTGCGCCGTCGCGCGTTACTTCACCTTCGCGGCCTTCGCGAGCTGCTCGACCGCCGTCTTCGGATCTTCCGACGAGTTCATGAACTTCGTCACGACGTCGGTGATCGCGCCGGCGGTCGCATCACCCTGCGCCATCCCGTGCGCGAGCGACGGCACGTAGCCGCCCGCCTTGATCGCGGTCTGCTCGTCCGCATACGACTTCTTCGCGCAGTCGTCGAACTTGTCCATCTTCACGCCAAGGCGCACCGGGATCGAACCCTTCAGCAGGCTGAACTGCTCCTGGAACGCCGGCGACATGATCGTCTTCGCGAGCGCGAGCTGGCCCGGCGTCGCGTTGCTGCCGCCCTTCTGCTGGAAGAACACGAACGAGTCGACGTTGTACGTGTACGCGCTCGCGGTGCCCGGCACCGGCGCGCACACGTAGTCCTTGCCCGACTTCTTGCCGGCGTTCTCGAACTCGCCCTTCGCCCAGTCGCCCATGAACTGCATGCCGGCCTTGCCGTTGATGACCATCGCGGTCGCGAGGTTCCAGTCACGGCCGTTGCGGCCGCTGTCGAAGTAGCCCTGGATCTTGCGCACGGTGTTGAACACGTCGAGCATCTGCGGCGACGTCAGCGTCTTCTGGTCGAGGTCGACGAGCGCCTTCTTGTAGAACGCCGGCCCCTGCGACAGCACGACGTCTTCCCACAGCGTCAGGTCCTGCCACGGCTGGCCGCCCATCGCGATCGGCATGATGCCGGCCGCCTTCATCTTGTCGGCGACCGCGAAGAATTCGGGCCAGGTGGCGGGCGGCTGCGCGTGCACCTTGTCGAGCGCGGCCTTGTTGATGTAGAGCCAGTTCACGCGGTGCACCGAGAACGGCGCGCCGACGTAATGGCCCTTGTATTTCATGATCGCGTCGATCTGCGGCGGCAGGTTCGCCTTCCAGTCGCCGGCGGCGGCATCGATGTTGACGAGCACGCCCTGATCCGCCCAGTCCTGAATCAGCGGGCCCTTGATCTGCGCGGCCGACGGCGCGTCGCCGGAGATCACCTTCGTCTTCAGCGCGGTCATCGCCGCCGCGCCGGCACCGCCCGCGACCGCGAAGTCCTTCCACACGTAGCCCTGCTTCTGCAGGTCGTCCTTCAGCGCGCCGACGGCCTTCGCCTCGCCGCCCGACGTCCACCAGTGCAACACCGTCACATTCTCGGCCGCCTGCGCGTTGACGCCGGCCATCAGACCCGCGGCGCACAGCGCACCCATGATCGCGCGAACTTTCATTACTTGTCTCCTCCAGAGTGAATCAACTCGTCAGGCTCCCGGATCGGGAGATTGTGTCATCGATGTCCGATACCATCCGGCACATCGCGCGCCGTTCCCGCGAAGCGGGCGCGGCGGCATCGGCCCCGCTGCATTTTTTTCTTCGCACGGGTGCTATCCATTGCGGCGGATTGTAGTTAAACTACAATTCAGTGTCAAAATTATTTTTATCGGACTACGGCATCACCCCCGGTCACCCACTCTCCCGGCAAAGACACATGCAAACCGATTCCAGCTTCACCTTCGTTCTGTTCGGCGGCACCGGCGATCTGTCGATGCGCAAGATCCTCCCCGCGCTGTTCGAGGCGCATCGCGGCAACATGCTGGCGGAGAGCGGGCGGATCGTCTCGGTCGCGCGTCATGACACGGATCTCCCCGGCTATCTCGAATGGGTCGAGGAACATGTGAAGCCGCACGCGATGAAAGCCGCGCGCGGCGCGTTCGACGAAGCGGCGTGGAAAAGTTTCGTCGCGCGGCTCGTCTACGTGCCGCTCGATGCGGGCCGCGTGGAGGACTACGCGGCGCTGCGCGACGTGATCGCGCCGCTGCCCGGCATCCGCGTGTTCTACCTGGCGACGGGCCCGTCGCTGTTCGAGCCGATCTGCGAGGCGCTCGCGTCGGTCGGGCTGAACCAGGGCGCGCGGATCGTGCTCGAGAAGCCGCTCGGCTATGATCTGCGCTCGTCGAACGAGATCAACGACGCGGTCGGCCGGATCTTCGCGGAAGAGCAGATCTACCGGATCGACCACTATCTCGGGAAAGAGCCGGTGCAGAATCTGCTCGCGCTGCGCTTCGGCAACGCGCTGTTCGAGCCGCTGTGGCGCCGCGAATGGGTCGAGAGCATCCAGATCACGATCGCCGAGCAGCTCGGGGTCGAAGCGCGCGGCGATTTCTACGACAATACCGGCGCGCTGCGCGACATGGTGCAGAACCACCTGCTGCAGTTGCTGTCGATCGTCGCGATGGAGCCGCCGCACTCGATGGATTCCGACTCGGTGCGCGACGAGAAGCTGCGCGTGCTGCGGGCGCTGAAGCCCGTCGATTCACGCGACATCGGCAAGGTCGCGGTGCGCGGGCAGTATCATGCGGGCGTCGTCAAGGGGCAGCAGGTGCCCGGCTACGCGACCGAGCCCGGCGTGAAACCCGACAGCGCAACCGAGACGTTCGTCGCGCTGAAGGTCGAGATCGAGAACTGGCGCTGGGCCGGCGTGCCGTTTTTCCTGCGCACCGGCAAGCGGCTCGCGGAGCGCGTTGCGGAGATCGTCGTGAACTTCCGTCCGGTGCCGCACTCGGCGCTCGGGTCGTCCGCGTTGCGGCCGGGCGCGAACCGGCTCGTGATCCGCCTGCAGCCGAACGAAACGATTCGCCTGTACTGCCTCGCGAAGCAGCCCGGCGAAGGGATGAACCTCGCGAGCGTGCACCTCGACCTCGCGTTCGACCAGTTCTTCAAGGAAGGGCAGATGGAGGCGTACCAGCGCCTGCTGCTCGACGTGATCAACGGCCGCCTGGCCCTCTTCGTGCGGCGCGACGAGCAGGAAGCCGCGTGGCTGTGGGTCGAGCCGATCCTGAACGAATGGGCGAGCTCGCTGAAGCCGCCGAAGCCGTATGCGGCCGGCACCTGGGGCCCCGCCGCGTCGAGCGCGATGCTCGCGCAGCACGGCACCTGCTGGCTCGAAGAGGAAAATTGACGGTATACCGGGCGCGGTGCGAAGCCGCGCCCGGGCGCAGTCGCTATAAGATTCACGAAGTTCCACGACAACAATTGCAGTCCGGAGGAGATGTGATCGACATCCACGCTTTCGACACCCAGGAAGCGCAATGCACGGCCCTCGCGGTCGCGGTCGGCGACGCGCTGCGCGCGGCGCTCGCCGACGCATCCGCGCGCGCGACGCTCGCGGTATCGGGCGGCACGAGCCCGCGCCCGTTCCTGCAGACGCTGTCCGGCGCGGCGCTGGACTGGCCGCGCATCGACGTCACGCTCGTCGACGACCGCTGGGTGCCCGAGACCGACGCCGCGAGCAACGCGCGCCTCGTGCGCGACACGCTGCTGCAGCGCGACGCCGCGCGCGCGCCGTTCCTGCCGCTCGTCGACACCGCCGCCGCGCTCGACGCGCACGTCGCCACGCTGAACGCGAATCCCGCTTACCGGCTGCCGACCGTCGCGGTGCTCGGCATGGGCGAGGACGGCCATACCGCGTCGATCTTCGCGGACGCGCCCGAGTGGGAGCACGCGACGTCGACCGCCGAGCGCTTCGTCGCGGTTCATCCGGGCGCGGCGCCGCATCCGCGCGTGAGCCTGTCGCTCGACGCGCTCAAGCATATCGACCGGCTGTTCCTGCTGATCGCGGGCGGCCGCAAGCGTGACGTGCTCGAAGCCGCGGCCGCGGCGCCGCAGCGCAACGCGATTTCGAAACTAGCCAACGACAAGGGGATCAAGCTCGATGTCTACTGGTGCGCCCATTAACGTCGCCGCGTCCCCGCACGCCGACGGCCCGCGCCTGCTCGCCGACATCGGCGGGACCAACGCGCGCTTCGCGCTCGAGACCAGTCCCGGCGCGATCTCGCAGATCCGCGTGTATCCGGTCGGCGAGTTTCCGACGCTCGCCGACGCGATCCGCAAGTATCTGAAGGACGTCAAGATCAACCGCGTGAATCACGCGGCGGTCTCGATCGCGAACCCGGTCGACGGCGACCAGGTCAGCATGACGAACCACAACTGGAGCTTCTCGATCGAGGCGACGCGGCGCGCGGTCGGCTTCGACACGCTGCTCGTCGTCAACGATTTCACCGCGCTCGCGATGGCGCTGCCGGCGCTCACCGACGCGCAGCGCATGCAGATCGGCGGCGGCACGCGCCGGCAGAACGGCGTGATCGGCCTGATGGGGCCGGGCACCGGGCTCGGCGTATCCGGGCTGATCCCGACCGACGACCGCTGGATCGCGCTCGGCAGCGAAGGCGGCCACGCGTCGTTCGCGCCACAGGACGAGCGCGAGGATCTCGTGCTTCAGTACGCGCGCACGAAATTCCCGCACGTGTCGTTCGAGCGCGTGTGCGCGGGGCCGGGGATCGAGCTGATCTACCGCGCGCTCGCCGCGCGCGACAAGAAGCGCGTCGCGGCCAACGTCGATCCCGCGCACGTCGTCGAGCGCGCGCACGAAGGCGATGCGCTCGCGCTCGAAGCCGTCGAGTGCTTCTGCGGGATTCTCGGCTCGTTCGCGGGCAGCCTCGCGCTGACGCTCGGCTCGCTGGGCGGCGTGTACGTCGGCGGCGGCGTCGCGCTGAAGCTCGGCGAGTTGTTCGTGCGCTCGCCGTTCCGCGCGCGCTTCGAGGCGAAGGGCCGCTTCTCCGCGTATCTCGAGAACGTGCCGACCTACCTGATCACCGCCGAGTATCCGGCGTTCCTCGGCGTGTCGGCGATTCTCGCCGAGCAGCTGTCGAACCGGTCGGGCGGCGCGTCGTCGGCGGTGTTCGAGCGGATCCGCCAGATGCGCGACGCGCTGACGCCGGCCGAGCGCCGCGTCGCCGATCTCGCGCTGAACCATCCGCGCTCGATCATCAACGATCCGATCGTCGACATCGCACGCAAGGCCGACGTGAGCCAGCCGACCGTGATCCGCTTCTGCCGCTCGCTCGGCTGCCAGGGGCTGTCCGACTTCAAGCTGAAACTCGCGACGGGGCTGACCGGCACGATTCCGATGAGCCACAGCCAGGTGCATCTGGGCGACGACGCGACCGACTTCGGCGCGAAGGTGCTCGACAACACGGTGTCGTCGATCCTGCAGTTGCGCGAGCATCTGAACTTCGAGAACGTCGAGCGCGCGATCGAGGTGCTGAACGGCGCGCGACGGATCGAGTTCTATGGGCTCGGCAACTCGAACATCGTCGCGCAGGACGCGCACTACAAGTTCTTCCGCTTCGGCATCCCGACGATCGCGTACGGCGACCTGTACATGCAGGCCGCGTCGGCCGCGCTGCTCGGCAAGGGCGACGTGATCGTCGCGGTGTCGAAGTCGGGGCGCGCGCCGGAGCTGCTGCGCGTGCTCGACGTCGCGATGCAGGCGGGCGCGCAGGTGATCGCGATCACGTCGAGCAACACGCCGCTCGCGAAGCGCGCGACGGTCGCGCTCGAGACCGATCACATCGAGAACCGGGAATCGCAGATGTCGATGATCTCGCGGGTGCTGCATCTGCTGATGATCGACATTCTCGCGGTGGGCGTCGCGATCCGGCGCGCGGCGCCGAACGCGGAGCTGTCCGAGGCGCTCGCGCAGGCGAAGTCCCGCGGCGGCGACGACGAGGCGGCGGACGTGCTCGACTGGCTGAGCCACGGCGCGTCGCCGACGGCGAGGGATTGAGCGGGACGTCTTCGTGGCGCGTTGCTTCGCGCGCAGTAATGAAAAACGCCGCCGGGGTTCGGTTCATCGGATCCCGGCGGCGTTTTTCCAGGCATCGAAAGTCACCCGCCCCCCTTCACCGGCCGCCCGTGCCACTTCAGCACGAGCAGCCGCCCGACGAAGCACAGCACGCCGGTCGTGCCGATCGTGACGCCCATCGCGAACGGCGTGCCGTCGGCGAGCGCGCCGATCGCGACGCTCGCGAGCGCGCCGAGCGCAAGCTGCATCGCACCGAACACCGCCGCCGATGCGCCCGCGTTGTGCGGATAGCGCAGCATCAGGTCGGTCGTGCAGTTCGCGGACAGGATGCCGACGACGCCGACGACGAAGAACAGGCAGCACACGATCGACCACAGCCCGCCCCAGCCGGTCAGCGCGACGAGCGCGACCGCGAGCGACGCGACGCAGCTCACGAGCGACGCGGCCGCGATGAGCCGCAGCGAGCCGATCCGGCCGACGAGCCGCGTGTTCGCGAAGTTGCCGATCATGATGCCGATCACGTTCAGGCCGAACAGAAATCCGTAATGCTGCGGCGACACGTGGAAGTAGTCGATGTAGACGAACGGCGTCGCGGTGATGTACGCGAACATCGACGCGAACGCCATCCCGCCGCACAGCATGTGCCCCCACGCGACCGGATCGGCGAGGATGTGCCCGTACGACGCGAACGAGCTCAGCACCGCCGAGGTCTTGCGCTTCTCCTTCGGCCAGGTTTCCGGCACGCGCAGGAACGCCATCGTCGCGCACAGCGCGCCGAACAGCGCGAGCACGACGAACACGCCGCGCCAGCCGGCGAAGCGCAGTATCTGCCCGCCGACGAGCGGCGCGAGCAGCGGCCCGACCGCGGTGACGATCGCGACCAT
The DNA here is from genome assembly GCF_013403875.1 of Burkholderia guangdongensis. Classification (GTDB taxonomy): domain Bacteria; phylum Pseudomonadota; class Gammaproteobacteria; order Burkholderiales; family Burkholderiaceae; genus Burkholderia; species Burkholderia guangdongensis. The sequence continues at coordinate 12,291 of NZ_JACBNX010000029.1, forward strand.
CGACAGCACCTTCGCGGCGTCGGTCGGCTCGTGCGCGTCGCGCGCGATCGCGCGTGCGAGCACCGATGCCGCGCCCGCGCCGAGCGCCTGCAGGAAGCGCACGACGATCAGCACGTCGATCGACCCGGACACGAAGCATGCGACGCTCGCGAGCGCGAACAGCACGATCCCGCCGAGCAGCACCGGGCGCCGCCCCCAGGTATCCGACAGCGGGCCGTACAGCAGCATCCCGATCGAGAAGCCGGCCATGAAGCTCGTCAGCGTGCGCTGCGCGGCCGCGGGGCCGACGCCGAAGCCGTCCGCGATCGACGGCAGGCTCGGCAGATACATGTCGGTGGCGATCGGCCCGCAGGCGGCGAGCGCGCCGAGCAACAGGATCAGCCGGGCATCGGGCCGGCGCCGGACAACGTGGGGCATGGGAAATCCGCAGGGAAGCGGCTGGCGCGCCGGGTGACGCGCAGCCTGGTCAGGCAGGGCATGGCGGCGACTTCGGGCCGGCGCCGTCCCGAGATTGTACGCGCCCCTTTCAGATCGCATCCGGGCTTTCGGCCCAGCCGGTCGTCCGAGCGTCGCGGAGCCCGGCCGCCCCCGGGCGCGCCTTGCCCCGCGCGGCGCCGCGCCGCTGGCGGGCAGGCGGCCCGCGGCGCGCGTCTCCGGTACAATCGGACGATCTCGTTTCGCTTGCGCGCGGCAGCCCGCGCGCGCTTCTCTCGCAGGTTTCGTCCATGTCGAACAATCAGATCCTCTTCGAACGCGCCCAGAAAACCATCCCCGGCGGCGTCAACTCGCCGGTCCGCGCGTTCCGCTCGGTCGGCGGCACGCCGCGCTTCGTCGCCCGCGCGCAGGGCCCGTACTTCTGGGACGCCGACGGCAAGCGGTACATCGACTACATCGGCTCGTGGGGGCCGATGATCGTCGGCCACGTGCATCCGGAAGTGCTCGACGCCGTGCAGCGCGTCCTCGCCGACGGCTTCTCGTTCGGCGCGCCGACCGAGGCCGAGATCGAGATCGCCGAGGAGATCTGCAAGCTCGTGCCGTCGATCGAGCAGGTGCGGATGGTGTCGAGCGGCACCGAGGCGACGATGAGCGCGCTGCGCCTCGCGCGCGGCTTCACCGGCCGCAGCCGGATCGTCAAGTTCGAGGGCTGCTATCACGGCCATGCGGACAGCCTGCTCGTGAAGGCCGGCTCGGGCCTGCTCACGTTCGGCAACCCGACGTCGGCCGGCGTGCCCGCCGACATCGCGAAACACACGACGGTCCTCGAATTCAACAACGTCGCCGCGCTCGACGAAGCGTTCGGCGCGTTCGGCGACGAGATCGCCGCGGTGATCGTCGAGCCGGTCGCCGGCAACATGAACCTCGTGCGCGGCACGCCCGAGTTCCTGAACGCGCTGCGCGCGCTGTGCACGAAGCACGGCGCGGTGCTGATCTTCGACGAGGTGATGTGCGGCTTCCGCGTCGCGCTCGGCGGCGCGCAGGCGCACTACGGGATCACGCCCGACCTCACCTGCCTCGGCAAGGTGATCGGCGGCGGGATGCCGGCCGCCGCGTTCGGCGGGCGCCGCGACATCATGGCGCACCTCGCGCCGCTCGGCGGCGTCTATCAGGCGGGCACGCTGTCGGGCAATCCGATCGCGGTCGCCGCGGGCCTGAAGACGCTGCAGCTGATCCAGGCGCCCGGCTTCTACGATGCGCTGACCGCGCAGACGAAGCGCGTCGCCGACGGTCTCGCGGCCGAGGCGCGCGCGGCCGGCGTCGCGTTCTCGGCCGACTCGATCGGCGCGATGTTCGGCCTCTATTTCACCGAGCGCGTGCCGGCGAGCTTCGCGGACGTCACGAAGAGCGACATCGCGCGCTTCAACCGCTTCTTCCATCTGATGCTCGACGAGGGCGTCTATTTCGCGCCGTCCGCGTATGAGGCCGGCTTCGTGTCGAGCGCGCACGACGACGCGGTGGTCGACGCGACGCTCGCCGCCGCGCGCCGCGCGTTCGCCGCGCTCGCCGCCTGACCGGGAGCCGCGCGGATGTTCTCGGAGACCGATTTCGCGCAGATGCAGCGCGCGCTCGCGCTGGCCGCGCGCGGGATGTATACGACGACGCCGAATCCGCGCGTCGGCTGCGTGATCGTGCAGGACGGCGTCGTGATCGGCGAAGGCTTCACGCAGCCGGCCGGCCACGACCACGCGGAAATCCAGGCACTGAAGGACGCGCGCGCGCGCGGCCACGACGTGGCCGGCGCAACCGTCTACGTGACGCTCGAGCCGTGCAGCCACTTCGGCCGCACGCCGCCGTGCGCGAACGCGCTGAGCGACGCGCGCGTCGCGAAGGTCGTCGCCGCGATGGAGGATCCGAATCCGCAGGTATCCGGGCGTGGCCTGTCGATGCTGCGCGATGCCGGCATCGACGTGCGCTGCGGCCTGCTCGCGCACGAGGCGGGCGAGCTGAACATCGGCTTCGTGTCGCGGATGACGCGTGGCCGGCCGTGGGTTCGGATGAAGAGCGCCGCGTCGCTCGACGGCCGCACCGCGCTGCCGTCCGGCGAGAGCCAGTGGATCACCGGCGACGCCGCGCGGCTCGATGGCCATGCGTGGCGCGCGCGCGCGTGCGCGATCCTGACCGGGATCGGCACCGTGCGCGAGGACAATCCGCAGCTGACCGTGCGCGGCATCGACACGCCGCGCCAGCCGCGGCGCGTGCTGATCGACAGCCGGCTCGAGCTGCCGCTCGACGCGCGGCTGCTCGAAGGCGCACCGTTGCTGATCTTCTGCGGCGCGCTCGACGACGCGGCGAACGCGCGCGCGGCTGAGCTTAAGGCGCGCGGTGCGGAGATCGTGCCGCTGCCGAACGCGCGCGGCAAGGTCGATCTGCCCGCGATGCTCGCGGCGCTCGGCCAGCGCGGGATCAACGAACTGCACGTCGAGGCGGGCCACAAGCTGAACGGCTCGCTGCTGCGCGAAGGATGCGTCGACGAGTTGCTCGTGTACCTCGCACCGACGCTGCTCGGCGCCGACGCGGCCGGCATGTTCGATCTCGCCGCGCCGCCACGGCTCGATGAGCGTACGCGGCTCACGTTTCACAGTTTCGAGCGGATCGGCGACGATCTGCGGATTCTGGCGCGTTTCGCGCCGCCCACCGCCTCTCATTGAACGGAATCGTCACGATGTTTACCGGAATTGTCGCGGCCGTCGGCCGTATCGAATCGATCAAGCCGCTCGGCACGTCGCCGGACGCGGGCGTGCGCCTGAGCGTGCACGCGGGCGGGCTCGACCTCGCCGACGTCGCGCTCGGCGACAGCATCGCGATCCAGGGCGCGTGCATGACGGTGATCGAGAAGCGCGCCGACGCGTTCGACGTCGACGTATCGCGCGAGAGCCTGAACCGCACGGCCGGGCTCACGGACGTCGGCGACGTCAATCTCGAGAAGGCATTGCGCGCACACGACCGGCTCGGCGGGCATCTGGTGTCGGGGCACGTCGACGGGCTCGGCACGGTGTCGCATTTCGCGCCGGTCGGCGAGTCGCACGAGCTGCGGATCGTCGCGCCGCGCGAACTCGGCCGCTATCTCGCGTACAAGGGGTCGATCACGGTCAACGGCGTGAGCCTGACCGTCAATTCGGTCGCGGATAGTCAGGAAGGCTGCGAGTTTTCGATCAATCTGATTCCGCATACGGTCGAAGTGACGACGCTGCGGCATTTGAAGGCGGGGACGAAGGTCAATCTCGAGGTTGATTTGATTGCGCGGTACACCGAAAGGATACTGTCGGCGGCAACGCCCACACAACGTCGCTGACCGCTGCGGGAAGCATCGTTCCGCGAGCAGTCGCCCCATCGGCGACTGGGTAACTCTCGGGCCCTTTGCACCCGCCGCGTCGGGTATCAGCCCTTCGGTCCGCTCAAAACGGACTACGCCGCGGCAACTCGCGATCAGGCGCCCACGCCCCCATCGCTGGCCAACTCTTTCAATGCTCGCTCCGGCGACACGGGGCCCTTGTAAAGCGGGCTGCATGGCGTGCGCGCCAGTTTTAGCGACAGGTCGATGAGTGCGGTCGGTTCGCCGTGGGCGCGATAGGCGTCAGCGAGATATGCGAACTCCGTCATGATGCCAACAACGCTGCGATTTTGCGTCTTCGCGTATTTGACGACCTGCATTTCGCATACTTCCGAGTCGATGAACGAACGCGGCACTCCGTGGGCGGCCAGTATATCCACCAGAGCCCCCGGAAACCTAACCGCTAGACTAGCCGCCGGAGCCAACGGCATGAGCACAGGCAATAGCGTCCGCTCATTCACAAGCATCGCAACCTGCGGCCGCCATGGCAAAACAGTTGCATACCAGTTACCAAGCTTCGCGGTGCTACTTCCTACCTCGAGCACCTCGGGATTCAGGCGTTTGAGCAACTTGTGAGTGCAGTAAAGACACAGCATAGAAAAAGGGAACAGTCCTACCAAGAGAAGATGTACGCCGAGCGAACAAGCGTGGTTCGGCCCGGCCCGCTCTCCAACGCATGTCCTTTGCAATTATACGCAGGTAGCGTACAATTCACCGATGCACGCGACCTTCATCGAACTGCCGCCATTTTCCCGTGAACGCGAGAACTACCTCGCGGATGATGAGTACGCCGTGCTGCAGAAAGAGCTGCTGGCTAATCCCGAGGCCGGTGACTTGATCAAGGGAACCGGCGGTCTGCGGAAGCTGAGGTTCGCTGACAAACGCCGCCAGAAAGGCAAACGCGGTGGCCTACGAGTGATCTATTACTACTGGGTTAGCGGTTATCAATTCTGGTTGTTCACGCTGTACGACAAGGATGAAATGGCAGACCTAACCAGTGACGAGCGGAAAGCCTTCGCGAAGCTGCTGGAAAGAGAGGTCACGATACGGAGCAAGCAATGAAGAAGCGAAATCTGTTTGCTGAATTGACTGAGGGTCTCGACGCCCTTGCTGCCGAGCGCGAAGAGAAAATCACACTGCGCAAGATCAAGGCCGAGGTGCCCGATGCGCTCGACGTCTCGCCGGCCGAAATCAAGGCCGTGCGCGAAGCATCTCACGCATCTCAAGCTGTCATGGCCCGAAGCCTGCGCATCAACGTGCGCACGTATCAGAATTGGGAACAAGGCAAGGCCAAGCCCAACGCACAGGCCGCCACGCTGATCCGACTGGTCGCCAAACACCCGGAAACGCTTCAGATGCTGGAAACGCTCTGAATGATGTCCGATTGCAGGCACCGTCCAGCATCGCCTATCATCGTCGCGCTACATGCAGCGCGACACGACGGTATTGCTGACGGTATACGAGCGGCCTTTCTCGACCCCGCCTATTTGGGGCGTGGCTTTCCCGCCAGACCCAACATAATTGCGCGGTATGTCGAAAGGATGCTGGCGGCGGCGTCGCCGATACAACGTAGCTGACCGCTGCGACGGCTCTCGCATCACGACGATTTTTTCGCTGCGTGACAAGTCGTCTATCGGGCGGCGACTTTGTCACCCTTGGACGCTTTGCACTCAGCGCATCGGGTATCAGTTCTCGCGTCCACTCGAACCGGACTAGGCGGTAGCAGTTCGCAATCAAGCGGCTGCGCCGCCAACACTCGTCAACTCTTTCAACGCGCGCTCCGGAGACACGGGCCCCTTGTAGATAGAAGATGTACGCCTATTGTGCCAACATGACGTACATCTGAAGGAGTATTTCATGAGCACATCTACCCGTTCCGCCCGCCTGGGCTCGATCGTCCGACCCAAGACAATGCGGGCTTGAAGGAGTTGTTCTCCCGAACGGCGCCTTGGGAGAACTGATGTCGCTGTCCGCACTGCAAGCACTAGGCGCCAGCCATGTATTGGAGGGCTTCGATTGCGGCAAGCCCGGACTGAATGACTGGCTCCTGCGCCATGCGCGGCAGGCGCAAGCTAGTGGCTCGGCCAAGACCTACGTCGTTACCGAAGATCGGCGCCTAGTTGGATACTACAGCCTAGCGGTAGGACAGATCGATACGCTGAGGCGCCCGATCGAGTCCGCAAAGGGATGAGCGCCTATCCAATACCTGTGGTGATCCTTGCTCGGCTGGCGGTGGCAATGCAGGACCATGGGCGTGGTATCGGAATCGGCATGCTGCAAGATGCAATCCGGCGCACAGTGGCCATCGCCGAACAAGGCGGCGTTCGCGCGCTGCTGACGCACCCGATCGATGAGGATGCAGCTCGGTTTTATCTGCGTTTCGGATTTGAAGCTTCACCGGTGCGAGAGCAGCAATTGCTGCTGTTGCTCAAGGACGCTCGTCGACTACTCATGCCTGCTGCATCGGGCAAACAGAAGTAGGGATCGTCTATCGATGTTTCGCTACTACACGATCCGTACACCGCGCCGGTTGCTCCCCGGACGTTTCCAGAATGCGTCGTTCTCGAAGCGACTGACGAGCTCCGGCGGCAGAATCGTGTCGCGTGACGGCGGCGCCACGCGCGCCCTGACCTCGTGCAGTCCGGGCATGCCGGCGCGCAGATCGAATTCGTCGCCGCCGTCATACGCGACGTGCTCGAAATCATGCTGAAAGTACGGCTCGTCGATGAACCCGTAGATCGCCTCCATCACCTTGCCCGGCTCGCGCGTCAGCGTGTCGTACTGCACCAGCATCAACCGGTCGGCATCATCGCCGTAAAACGCCTCCTTCAGCGCGTCGTATGCATAGCCGACCATGCCGTCCATGCTCACGAGCCCGTTCGCACGCGTATAGACCGTGCCGCCCGCCGTGTAGTTGAAGATCGACGACGGGCTGAACGCGTTCTTGCGCACCAATCGCTCGATGCTGTCGATGATCCAGTGGATCTCCCGCACGCACGCGATCACGCGACTCGCCGGCATCAGGCGCCGCAGCGCCGGCAGCCGCGTCGTCCACGTGCGGTTCGTATCGAAAATCACGTCGGCGCGGATCTCCGGGCCGTAGTAGTTTTCGAACACGCCGTTGAGCAGTCGCGCGCGCTGCGCGTCGCTGATGAACACGGACGTCTCGTTGCGCTGGCTCATTTCGCTGAGCAGCGTCGAGAACAAGCCGCCCACCGGACTCATCATGCCCGCGTGGAAACGCGGGTTCTGCCGCAGCAGCGCCGCCAGCAGCGTCGAGCCCGAGCGCGGCAATCCGGAAATGAAGTGAAAGGTACGCGACATGCACCGCTCCGTCAGCTGCCCGTTCGTCAGATTCGCCAAATGCGCCAGGTCCGTCAGAATCGATATGCCACGTTCAGGCTTGCTTGCTGAGCCGACGCGTGGGTCGTGTTGATCAGCGCATCATAGCTGAGCGAGCACGTCAGGTTCTTCCCCGGATGCATCGCGACGCTCGCGCCCGCCGTCAGGTAGCCGCGCGGCAGGCTGGTGCCCGGCGCCGCGAACAGCGTGCCGTCCTGCGCGGCGACGCTCACCGCCCGGTTCGCGCTCAGCAGCTCGTGCGCATAGGCGACGCGCAACTCGACGTTCACCGGCGTCAGCGCATCGCCGAATGCTTTGTCGAGCGTCACGCCCGCGTACGGCTGAAGACTGCGGACGTTGTCCGTGCGCACACTCAGGTCCTGCCCGCCCGCGCCGCTCTCGCCGAAACCGTTCGCATGGAAGTACGCGAAACGCAGCCCGAGCGTCGGCGTCACCGTCACGCTGCCGAGTTCGAGCGGCACGCTCGCCTGGCCGCCCAGGTTGAATTCCTGCCCGATGTGGTCGCCTTCGGCCGTGCCGACCGCGCCGAACGGCCGCTTCTGCGACAGAAAGTCGAGGCCCGCGCCGAGCGTCGCGGCGAGGTCCACCTGACCGACGCGGCGCGCGCCGTACAGCGCGGCCCGCAACGTATCGGTTGTGCCGGAATCGCCGGTGAGCTGCTCGTCGACGTCGGCGTGATCGTAGCCGGCCGCGAAGCCGAGCGTATAGTCGCCGCGCTGCTGGTCGATACCCGCGAGGAACCCGTAGCGGGCCGCCTGAAAACCCGGCGCACCGTTCGTGCCGCCAATCTTCGTCTGCCCGCCGGTGGCCGTGATCCATGCAGACGGTGCGCCGCCGCCGGGCTGCTGCGCGTGCGCGAGCAACGCGGCTTCCTGCGCCTGCGCACCAAGCACGGCAGTGGTGCCCATCGCCGTATAGATGCTGATGTCCCGCGGCGCGACCACGACCGGCTGGAGCGGCGTCGGCGCGGCCAGTTCAAGTGCCACGGTGTCCGGTCCATAGATGACCGACTGCGTGAGCGGGCCCAGATACCCGGTACCGGCGCTCGTGACGCGATCGAACTTCCCGCTCACGCTACCGGCGGAGACGAGCGTGTATTGCCGCGCGGTGTAGGTGCCCGGGTCATAGGAGATCGCCAGCGTGCCGGCCAACGCGGAACCGCCGCCGACCTTCAGCTCGGAAGCGGCATTCGGACTCACTTCGACGGCGAGCGTGCCGCCACTCGCCTGCGCGTAGTTGCCGGCCACCGTCAGCGTGCCGATCGAGCCGCCGGGCGCCAGCGTGCCCGCGTTGCTGACATTGCCGCCGACTGTGCCGTGGCCGCGCAACGTGCCGCCGGCATCGACGACGACGTTGCCGCCGAGGACGGCCGACGGCGTATCGATGTCGCCGACTTCGAGCAGGCCACCAGCCACTTCAGTGGTGCCGGCGAACGACGAACTGTTGCCGTTCAGGATCAGCGCGCCGCTGTTGGGGCCGAGCGTCAATGTGCCCGTGCCGGTGAACGCACCGGCGAACGTGCCGCCGGCGTTGGTGAGCGTGAGTTGCCGGCTGCCGAGCGCGACTGTGCCGGCGCCCGCGAGATTCGTGATCGACGCGCCGATAGTCGTGTTCGAAATGTCGAACGTGCCGTTGTCGGTCACGCCACTCGAAGCGGCAATGCCGCCGGAGCCGGACAGCGCGAGTGTCGCGCCGCCGCCGATCGCCGTCGCACCGGTGTAGGTGTTCGCGCCGCTCAGCGTCTGCGCTCCGCCGCTCACTGCGACGCCGCCTCGACCGGCGATCGTGCCGCCAAAAGCGCCGTTCGCATGGGACAACGTGAGCGTATTCGCGCCGAGCGTGACATTCGTACCGGTAACGCCGCTCAACGTGCCGAGCGTCTGATTGCCGGCTGCGCTGATGTCGAAGCCACTTCCGGACGCCGCGAGCGTCATCGCGCCGGTTGATGCGAGGCTGCCGCCCGCACCGATCGCCAATGTACCGCCGCGGATCGTCGTACCGCCGGTGTAGGTGCTGGCGCCCGTCAGCGTTACGGTGCCGGGGCCGGTAATGGCCACCGTGCCGCTGCCCGAAATCGTACCGGCGTAGGTCCCATTGCCGCTCTGATTGAATACGAGCGCGGCGTTATCCGCGATGTTGCCTTGCAGGCTAGTCGTATCGCCTTGTAGCGTGCCCGCACTGATCGTCGTGCCGCCGTTGTAGGTGTTCGCGCCGGTCAACGTCACCGTGCCGGGGCCGGAAATCGCCACCGTGCCGCTGCCCGAAATCGCGCCGGCGTAGGTCCCATTGCCGCTCTGGTTGAATACAAGCGCAGCGTTGTCCGCGATGTTGCCTTGCAGGCTCGTCGTATCACCTTGCAGCGTGCCCGCGCTGATCGTCGTGCCACCGTTATAGGTGTTCACGCCGGTCAACGTCACCGTGCCAGGGCCGGTGATCGCCACCGTGCCGCTGCCCGAAATCACACCCGCATAGGTCCCATTGCTGCTCTGATTGAAGACGAGCGCAGCGTTGTCCGCGATGTTGCCTTGCAGGCTAGTCGTATCGCCTTGCAGCGTGCCCGCACTGATCGTCGTGCCGCCGTTGTAGGTGTTCGCGCCGGTCAGCGTCACAGTGCCGGGGCCGGTAATGGCCACCGTGCCGCTGCCCGAAATCACACCCGCGTAGGTCCCATTGCCGCTCTGGTTAAACACCAGCGCAGCATTGTCCGTGATGTTGCCTTGCAGGCTCGTCGTATCGCCTTGCAGCGTGCCCGCGCTGATCATCGTGCCGCCGTTGTAGGTGTTCGGGCCGGTCAGCGTCACCGTACCGGGGCCGGAAATCGCCACCGTGCCGCTGCCCGAAATCGCCCCCGCGTAGGTTCCATTGCCGCTCTGATTGAATATGAGCGCGGCGTTGTCGACGATATTGCCTTGCAGGCTCGTCGTATCACCTTGCAGCGTGCCCGCACTGATCGTCGTGCCACCGTTGTAAGTGTTCGCGCCGGTCAGTGTCACCGTGCCAGGGCCGGAAATCGCCACCGTGCCGCTGCCCGAAATCACACCCGCGTAGGTCCCATTGCCGCTCTGGTTAAACACAAGCGCAGCGTTGTCGATGATGTTGCCTTGCAGGCTCGTCGTATCGCCTTGCAGCGTGCCCGCGTTGATCGTCGTGCCGCCGTTGTAGGTATTCGCGCCAGTCAACGTCACCGTGCCAGGGCCGGTAATCGCCACCGTGCCGGTGCCCGAGATCACACCCGCATAGGTCCCATTGCTGCTCTGATTGAATACGAGCGCAGCGTCGTCCGTGATATTGCCTTGCAGGCTCGTCGTATTGCCTTGCAGCGTGCCCGCGCTGATCGTCGTGCCACCGTTATAGGTGTTCACGCCGGTCAACGTCACCGTGCCGGGGCCGGTAATCGCCACCGTGCCGGTGCCCGAAATCACACCCGCGTAGGTCCCATTGCTGCTCTGATTGAATACGAGCGCGGCGTTGTCGATGATGTTGCCTTGCAGGCTCGTCGTATTGCCTTGCAGCGTGCCCGCGCTGATCGTCGTGCCACCGTTGTAGGTGTTCGCGCCGGTCAACGTCACCGTGCCGGGGCCGGTGATCGCCACCGTGCCGCTGCCCGAAATTGCGCCAGCGTAGGTGCCGTTGACGTTCTGATTGAAGACGAGCGCAGCGTTGTCGATGATGTTGCCTTGCAGACTCGTCGTATCGCCCTGCAGCATGCCCGCGTTGACCGTCGTGCCGCCGCTATAAGTATTCGCGCCCGTCAATGTGAGCGTGCCGGCCCCATCCTTGACCACGGCCCCCGCGCCGCCGATCACACCGGCGTAGACGCCCGGCGTCGTCTGATCGAAGTCCACCGACGGCGTTCCCCCGCCATTGCTCGCGAACGTCAGATTGCCGGCGAATGATTCGCTGTTACCGCTCAGTTGCCCTTGCTGAATCGTCCAGTCGATGCCCGCGTTACCAGCACCGGTCAACATCCACGTGCTGCTCCCGGTCTTCGTGTTGTTTGCGAACCCCACGATCAGATCCGCGGCGATCGAGCCGTTGCTGGTGCCGCCCAGCGTCAGCGTGTCGCCGCCGTTGACGGAGCCGCTCGCGCTCACGATATTGCCGACGAAGCTGGCGCCCGAGGTAATCACCAATTGATTGCTTCCGCCGGAGAACAGCACCGAATCGGCCTGACCATTCCCGCTGCCACCGGCAATGGAGCCGCTGGTCACGACCGTTTCTCCACCCCAGCCGCGCACCCCGACGCCCGGCGTGCCGCTCTGCGCACCGCCCGCCGAACTCACAGCGGCGCTACCGCCGGTAATCGACCCCGCGTTATCGAGCGTCGCGGATAGGCCGACCAGGTTGACGCCTGCTCCGCCGCTGCCATAGCCGCCGACCTCGTTCAAGCCGTCCTGAAACGTACCCGGCGCACCGCCGGCGCCGCCCGTAACGGCGCCTCCCGCGACGGTGACGCTCGCGCCGGCCCCCAGCACCAGCACGCCATCGCCGCCGCCGCCGCCGCCGCCCGCATATCCGCCGTTGCCGCCAGCGCCGCCGCTTCCCCCCTGGATCCGGCCACTATTGATCAGTGATACGCCGCCGGTGCCCGACCCGATGATCACACCGGCCCCGCCCCCGCCGCCGCCGCCGGGGTCGCCGTTGGTTGCGTTGCCGTTCGCCGCACTGGCCACCGCATCGCCGCCCGCGCCGCCCACACCACCCGCGATCGTCGTGGAACTCGATACGATCGGCGCTGAATTGCCGTCGTTGATGAAAACGCCCGCGCCACCGCCGCCCCCTGCGCCGCCGACGATGCTCGGCGCGGGCGCGGGCGCGGGCGTGCCGCTGCCGCCCGCGCCCCCCGTGACGGACGTATTGACGCCCACCGATCCGGTCGCGCCGACTAAACCGCCGCTACCGCCGGCCGATGTCGAATTGATCGAGTTGACGTTGAATACGGCGGTCGCACCGGCGCCGCCATTGCCGCTACTCGCGGCACTCCCGGTCATTTCAGATGTGTTGGGATTCCATACGGTCGCATCCCCGCCCGTGCCGTTACCCGAGCCGCCGTCGGGAGACCGGGTGGGACGCATGCCCACGCCACCCGGCGCGCCGCATCCGGACGAATCGGACACCGTACAGACCTGACTCCACGCCGGCGCGCTCGCGCATGCGAGCGCCAGCATCGTCGCCGCCCATGCAACAGGGCGTCGGCGCGGCGCTGAAGCTGTAGACGTCGATGAAGACGAGCCCGGCGCACGCGCAAGCTCGGACGTGACCTGCACGATCCCGAGCGAGCGATTCCATACGAGTCGATAGCGGCGATTCATTCGGTCTTCTCCTTCTTTTTATCCGACTGCATATCGTGGACTTCGCGTCGGGATTGCCCCGCCACGTATTCCCTCGCAATTGGCCGATTGATCTAGTGGCCCCCGCCCATGCTCCCGTGCAGATTGGCCGGCCGGCGGCAGGATCCGAGTATAAGCGCTCGTCCGTCAGAAATCCGTGCGTCGAAATAGCGACATCGTCCGGGCACTCCGTCGGCACCGCGCCACATTCGCGGGTCTTCGAATTGCGCAGTATGTGGAGCGGATGCTCAGCGCGTGTCAGGACGGTAATACTCCGGCGCGCGGAAGACGATGACCGAATCGGGATTGCCGTACGGTTCGATACGGTCGCGGCCGTCGGCGAGCGTGGTCAGCGCGGCAGTCACGGCACGATGTTCCACAAGGCGATCCGCGATGGGCTCATCGATCCCGCACGTTCGGTGCAAATCGGCAACGATGCGCCGCACCCGCAAGCCGCACTCGAGTGGATCAACACTATCGAACGTCCCGAGGTGCATGCGGCCATCACCAACGAGGTGTTCTACCCCAATGCCGATGCGGCCGCGCGCAAGTTCATGCGCCCCGAGAGTCAGAGCAGTTTGCAGGCCTCGTCAAAATCCAGGCGCGGGCTGCGCGGGAACAGCGCTGCCGGATCACCATAGCCCAGATTGCAGAGGAAATTCGACTTGATGTGGCTGTCGGGAAAGTACTCCTGCTGGAAGGCACCCTCCGGCGCGCTCGCAGGGAAAAATTCATGGTCGACTTTTGCGTTGTCGAACCCGGACATCGGCCCGCAATCGAGACCGAGCGAGCGGGCAGCCAGGATGAAATAAGCCCCTTGTAGCGAGCTATTGCGCCGTGCCGTGACTTCGGCCAGCTCCGGTGTGTCGGCGAACCAGGCTCGCGCATCTGCGTGCGGGAAGAGTTTGGGCAGCTTGTCGTAGAACTTGCCGTCATAAGCGATGACGGCAGTGACCGGTGCGCTCATCGTCTTGTCGATATTGCCTGGCGCCAGTGCCGGCAGAAGTCGTTGCTTCGCTTCCTGAGTGCGCAGGAACAGGATACGTGCGGGGCTGCAGTTTGCGCTCGTTGGACACCACTTCATCAGATCGTAGAGTGCGCGCAACGTGTCATCACTGACCGGCTGGGGCAGCCAGCCGTTGTGGGTACGAGCCTGACGGAACAGCAGATCCATCCCTTCGTCATTCAATCGCTTGTCCATATTTGCCTCTCAACGAAAACGGACGTTGCAAGTTGTCTTCCAGCATCAACAACCACGAACGCCTGGAGGGCGGTATGCCGTCCAGGCGTTTCGTGAACATCGCGCAGCTGGTCATCGATGATCCGAGCACAGCCCCGTTTGGATGTTATAGACGTACCCGGCAGCGTTCATGGACAAATTTTCGCGGGCGAGTACCGGCGACGCTCCGCGAACCAGCCCAACCGGCAGCGTTCAGGCCGCCACCGCCTGACGACTCGCGTCCTGCTGATCCCCGCCCAGGATATCGACAAGATCCGTCAACATCCGCGCCAACTCACCCGTCATCAGCGTGACGTCCGAGTCGAAGCGTTCATCGTCGTTCTGCGCGGTGGGATCCGCCGCCTCCTTGATCACGTCGAGCGGCGTCACACGCTTGATCGTCAGCGATGGCGTCAGCACGAAGGAGATCCGGTCGTTCCAGGTCATCGCGAGGCGCATGCATTGTTTGCCGGCTTCGATGTGCCGGCGCATGTCGTTCGCTTCCAGCGCGTGGCCGACGTATCGCACCGTGGCGCCGCCCTCGCCGCTCGAGCGCAACTCGGCGTCCTGGTCCACGGTGAATCCGCCCGGCGCCTCGCCGGACAGCAGCCAGTCCGTCATCGCGGCGACCGGTGAATGCGCGACGTGAACGCCGGCGAGCGGCAACTGATCGATCGATTTCACGAGCAGGCCGCGAACGTCGTCGGCCAGCGCCTGCGCAGCCGCATCGATGACGAGCCAGCCGTTCGCCGTATCGATCCACACGCGCGTATCGCGGCGAATGGTGAACGCGCGCGGCAGCAGTTCGTCGGTCACCTGCTCCTTGAGCTCGCGCAGCTGTTTTCGCCCCAGCTTGAAGCCCTGCTGCTCCTCGACTTCAAGCGCCCGGGCCTTGGTCACCTGATTGACGACCGACGCCGGGAGCAGCTTCTTTTCGGCGCGAAACATCAGCAGCATCTGCCGGTTGATCGAATACACGAGCGCGCCGTCGTCGCGCGGCGACGCCCATCCGACGCGCTGCATCTCGACGCTGCTGCCCGGCTGAAACGCATGGGGCGCCAGCCATTTTTCCATCTGATCGGGAGTCACGGCCCAAGGTGCCGGAAGACGGTGAAGCTGAAGATTTTTGAACCACATGGGAGTACGGGCAAAGCGCGTCATTCTATATGACGGTGACGCGGCCCGGCCGAGACCGGGCGTTCAGGGGGCGCAGTTGGAGCTCACGTGCTCCGGAAAAGCGATCTACAGAATGCTGTCCAACGCGTTGGCGAGCCTCGCGACCGCGCCGTCGACGTCATGCAGTTTGTCCAGGCCGAACAATCCGACGCGGAAGGTCTTGAAATCTTCCGGCTCGTCGCATTGCAGCGGTACGCCGGGCGCGATCTGCAAGCCGGCATCGGCGAACTTCTTGCCGGATCGTATGCCGTCATCGTCCGTGTAGCTGACCACGACGCCCGGCGCCTGAAAACCGTCGGCCGCCACGCTTTTGAAACCCTTGCCAGCCAGGAGCGAGCGAACGCGCTTGCCGAGGTCGAGCTGCTCCGCCCTCACCTTGTCGAAGCCGTATGCGTCGGTTTCCTTCATCACGTCGCGCAGCGTCGCAAGACTGTCCGTGGGCATCGTGGCATGGTACGCGAACCCGCCGCTCTCGTAGGCTTCCATGATCTGCAGCCATTTGCGAAGATCGCACGCGAAGCTGGTGCTGGTCGTTGCATCGATTCTTTCACGGGCGAGCGGGCTGAGCATGACCAGCGCGCAGCACGGTGATGCGCTCCATCCCTTTTGCGGCGCGCTGATCAGCACGTCGACGCCGCTGGCCTGCATGTCGACCCAGACCGTGCCCGACGCGATGCAATCCAGCACGAACACGCCGCCGACCGCATGCACGGCGTCGGACACCGCGCGCAAATAGGCATCGGGCAGCATCATCCCGGATGCGGTTTCGACATGCGGCGCAAAGACCAGATCCGGCTTGTTTTCCCGGATCGCGGCGACCACCTCTTCGATCGGCGCCGGCGCATAGGCGGCCTGCCTGCCTGGTTCGACCGGACGCGCCTTCAGCACCATCGATTCGGACGGAATGCTGCCCATGTCGAAAATCTGCGACCAGCGGAAACTGAACCAGCCATTGCGGATGACCAGACACTTCTTGTTCGTCGCGAACTGCCGGGCAACGGCTTCCATGCCGAACGTCCCGCTGCCCGGAACGACGACGGCCGACTTCGCGTTGTAGACTTTTTTCAGGACGTCGGAGATATCGCGCATGACGCCTTGAAAGCGCTGCGACATATGATTGATCGATCGGTCGGTGTACACCACCGAATATTCGAGGAGTCCCTCGCGGTCGACATCGGGAAGTAAACCTGGCACGCTCGCCTCCGGTAAGAGATGAACCACAGAATCAGCGCGAACAGTATTTGCGTTTTTGGTACCGCTGCACCCATGCAAATATGCTTTTTGCGTCGACGACAGCAGATTCTAACGAAAGCCGCCTGCAAGTTGGCGCACATTTTCGTTTGTCATCTGGCGTGTCATGTTCGCTCTGCCGTGCCCCCCAGCATGGTGCCACGGCAGGCGGGCCCACCACACCGGCAGCGGTAAGCCGCCCGATCGTCGTCGGTCGCGCTCTCTTCGACCTCCAGCGCGTAGTCGATGAACAGTTCATCTCCGATTCGAATGTCGCGCGCGGCATGGATGAACACGCGCCCGTCGATCTCGACGGTTTCGCAGTTCGGCGCGCACGCATGATTCAGCCACCGGGCGCTGTTGCCGCCACGCGCTCCGTCGATGACCCGGCCGTCCGACAGGCCGAAGAGAAAGGTGTGCGATTCATCGCTGCGCGACTCGTACCGTCGAACCGCTTTGCGCCATGTCGTCACTTCGCCTTTGTATTCGAAGATACATTCGCCGACCTGGAGCTGTCGCACCGCAAAAACGCCCCGCCCGTGCACGCTTGATCGCCGGACTACTACACGTCGCATGTTTGCCGCCATTCGAGAAGAAACTAAAACGTCCGGTTTCGTTGATCAGGGAAGGCGCGGGTTCCGAAGCGCGCACGACTCAATATGCTCGAAGCTGACCGCGCTTGTCCAGCGGCGACGTCGGCTGCAAACGCGCGGGTCGGCGCTTTCGTGTCACCGGCTACGTGGTCAGGTTTTTCGCGCCAGTTTGGCGATGTCCCAATTTCGCAAGTCAATGTCCCGAATTCGCAAACCGCGTGCCGACCCAAAGTTTCAAACTTGCGGCAAATCATAGCGGAGACACGGCGATGAAAGTCCGGCAACTCACCCCATCCATTGGCGCTGAACTCAGCGAAATCCACCTGGGCGAAGTCTCGCGCGATCCGGCGCAGTTCGCGCAAGTCAAGGATCTGCTCCTGAAACATCGCGTGCTGTTCTTCCGCGGGCAGGACATCACCCGCGCCGAGCACGTGGCGTTCGCGCGCTGCTTCGGCCCGCTGGAAGATCACCCGGTGGTCGGCAGCGACCCCGACCACCCCGGGCTGGTGCGCATCTACCGCAGCGACAACCCGCACAGCTACGAGAACACCTACCACTGCGACGGCCTGTGGCGGCCCAACCCCGCCATGGGCGCGGTGCTGCGCTGCATCGAATGCCCCGAGATCGGCGGCGACACCATCTGGGTGAACATGGTGAAGGCGTATGAGGAACTGCCGGACTACATCAAGACGCAGATCGCCCCGCTGCGCGCCAAGGCCAGCATCGAGCACAGCTTCGGCGCGGTGATGACGCCCGAGGCGCGCGCCAAGCTGGTGGCCGAGCACCCCGCCGCCGAGCACCCCGTGGTGCGCACCCACCCCGAGACGGGCGAGAAGGTGCTGTTCGTGGGCGCGGGCTTCACCTCGCACTTCGTGAACTGGAGCACGCCCGAGAACGTGCGCCACGGCATCGACAAGTCGCCCGGCGCATCGCTGCTGCTGAACTATCTGACGAGCCGCGCGAGCATCCCCGAATACCAGGTGCGCTGGTCGTGGAAGCCGGGCGACGTCGTGGTCTGGGACAACCGCAGCACGCAGCACTACGCGTGCAACGACTACTTCCCCGCGCCGCGCAAGATGGAGCGCGCCGGGATCGTGGGCGACATTCCCTATTGATCAAGAACCCTGGCTGCCGGCGCTTGCCGGACAAGCGCCGGCAGCCGATTTCATTCAGATCGTCCCCCAATCTTCCGCACTGGAACACCACCATGAACTTCCTCGACGGCCACCTGTTCCCCGAAAACCAGCAGCCCCTGATCATCACCGCCGCGCCGTACGCGCCGGGCTGGCTGCCGTCCGATTTCCCCGAAGACATTCCGGTCACCATGGAAGAGCAAGTCCAGAAAGCGGTGGACTGCTACAACGCCGGCGCCACCGTGCTGCACCTGCACGTGCGCGAGCTCGACGGCAAGGGCAGCAAGCGCCTGTCCAAGTTCAACGAGCTGATCGCCGGCGTGCGCAAGGCCGTACCGGAAATGATCATCCAGGTGGGCGGCTCGATCAGCTTCGCGCCCGAGACGGAAGGCGCGGCGGCCAAATGGCTCTCCGACGACACGCGTCACATGCTGGCCGAGCTGGAGCCCGTGCCCGACCAGGTGACGGTGACGGTCAACACCTCGCAGATGAACGTGACCGAGCAGGCCGAGGATGCGGACTTCAAGGGCACGTCGCGCGAAATTCCCGCGATCTTCAACGCCTACAAGGAAATGACCGTGCCCTCGCAGCCCGGCTGGGTGGAGGAGCACATCCGCCGCCTGAACAAGGCGGGCATCCAGAGCGCGTTCCAGTGCTACAACATCAACAGCTTCGAATCGGTGGAGCGGCTGATGCGCAAGGGTGTCTACAAGGGCCCGCTGGTGATGAACTGGGTGGCGATCGGCGGCGGCATGGACGCGCCCAGCCTCTACAGCCTGGCCAACTTCATCCGCGCGGTGCCGGACGGGGCCGTGGTCACCGTGGAAAGCAACGTGCGCAACGTGCTGCCCGTGAACATGTGGGGCATCGCCGCCGGCCTGCACGTGCGCTGCGGCACGGAGGACTGCCTGTGGAACCAGAAGCGCTCGGCCAAGGCCAGCACGGTGTCGCAGATCGAACAACTGGTGCGCATCTCGGAGGAATTCGGCCGCCCGATCGCCACCGCGAAAGAGGCGCGCGAGATCAGCCAGATCGGCGTGTTCTACGACACGGTGGAAGAGTCGCTCGCCGCCAACGGCTTCGCGCCCAACCGCAACGGGGGCAATCAGGGCTACCTGCGCAAGGTCTTCACAGCGTGAGATGACGCCGCTCCCCGAGCCAACGGACAGGAGACCTTGCCATGGCAGCCCCCCAGAACAAAGTCATCGTGACCTGCGCGGTCACCGGCGCGATCCACACGCCGACCATGTCGCCGTATCTGCCCATCACGGCGGACGAGATCGCCAAGGCGTCGATCGCGGCGGCGCAAGCGGGCGCGGCCATCGTTCACCTGCACGCGCGCAAGCCCGAGAACGGCCAGCCGTCGCAGGACCCTGAGCTGTTCCGCGCGTTCCTGCCGGCGATTGCCGCGCAGTCGGACGTGGTGATCAACCTCACCACGGGCGGCGCGCCGAACATGCTGGTGGAGGAGCGGCTGCAACCGGCGCTGCAACTCAAGCCCGAGGTGGCATCGCTGAACATGGGGTCGATGAACTTCGGCCTGTACCCGATGCTCGAGCGCTACAAGGAGTTCCAGCACGCGTGGGAGCGCCCGTACCTCGAAGGCTCCGAAGACCGGGTGTTCCGCAACACGTTCAAGGAAATCCGCTACATCCTCGAATCGTGCGCGGACAACGGCACCCGTTTCGAGATCGAGTGCTACGACACGAGCCACCTGTACACGGCGGCGCATTTCATCGACCGGGGCATCCTCAAGCCGCCGTTCTTCATCCAGACCGTATTCGGCCTGCTCGGCGGCATCGGCACGCACCCCGACGACGTCATGCACATGCGCCGCACGGCGGAGCGCCTGTTCGGCCAGGACTACTACTGGTCGGTGCTGGGCGCGGGGCGTAGCCAGATTCCGATTGCGTCGATGGCCGCCGCGATGGGCGGCAACGTGCGCGTGGGGCTGGAGGATTCGCTGTGGGACGGGCCTGGCAAGCTGGCTACCGACAACGCGCAGCAAGTGAAGCGCATCGTCTCCGTGCTCGAGTCGCTGAACCTTCAGGTCGCCACGCCCGATGAAGCGCGTGCGATGTTGCAACTCAAAGGCCGCCAGGCCGTCTCGTTCTGAGGTAGCCATGAAGACATCCGTCGTATTGATCACGGGCGCGACCGCGGGCATTGGCCGCGCCGCCGCGCTGGCCTTCGGCCGCGAAGGCGCCCGGCTGGTGTGCTCGGGCCGCAATGCCGCCGCGGGGGCCGAGCTGGTGGCCCGGTTGAAAGCATTGGGCGCGCAAGCCGAGTTCGTGCGCGCCGAGGTCAGCGATGAAGCGCAGGTACGCGAGCTGGTGGACTTCGCCGTATCGCGCTTCGGTCAGCTCGACATCGCCGTGAACAGCGCGGGCACGGAAGGCCAGCCTGGCCCCATCACCGAGCAGACGGTCGAGTCCTACACCGCCACCTTCGACGCCAACGTGCTCGGCACCCTGGTGTGCATGAAGCACCAGTTGCGCGTGATGAAGGCGCAAAAGCGCGGCGTGATCGTCAACCTCTCGTCCACCATGGGCAGCCGGGGCAACCCGATGAACCCGCTGTACGTGGCGAGCAAGCACGCGGTGGAGGGATTGACCAAATCCGGCGCGCTGGAAGCCGCGCCGTTCAACGTGCGCGTGAATGCGGTGGCCCCCGGCCCCATTGCCACCGAGATGCTGGACCGCATTGCGGGCGGCGCGGAAAAGATCGGCGCCGTGGCCGCCACCATCCCGATGGGCCGCGTGGGCACGCCGGAAGAAGTGGCCGACGCGATCGTGTTCATCGCGTCCGAACGGGCCAGCTACATCAGCGGGCAAATCCTGCAACTCAATGGCGGCAAGACCGCCATGTGAGGGCGTCAGGCGGCGTTCGCCCTGGTCAGCCAGTCGCCTGCTTGCGCCACTCCGTCACGCTGCACCCAAAATGCGCACGAAACCAATGACTGAACCCGCTGAGCGCGGAAAAGCCGAGCAGATGCGCCACTTCGGCGGCGGGCATGTTGCTGCCGCGCAGATGACGCATGGCGATCTCGCGGCGCACTTCATCGAGCAGCGCGCTGAAGGTCAGCCCCTCGGTCGCCAGGTGGCGGTGCAGCGTGCGCCGGTCCACGCGCAGGTGCCGGGCCACCGTGTCCGCCGTGCAACGCCCACCGGGCAACAGGGCCAGGATGACTTCGCGGCAGGTTTCGCTGGCGCGGCTGCCGCGCTGCTGGAGCGCGGATTCCAGGTAGTCGCGCGCAAAGCGCGCCAGTTCGGGGACGGGCGTGCCACGCGGCCGCAGCAGGTCTGCCGCCGCGCAGACGATACCGTTGAACGGCTGGTCGAACGCCACATGGCGGCCAAAGAAGGCCTGGTGCGCCGCGATGTCCCGCGGCGGCGCGTGCGTGAAGCACACCTTGCGCGGCCGCCAGCCGGGGTTGATCAGTTCCGTGAGGATGCGGAACATCACGCCCACCGCCAGTTCCATCGACTGGCGCGTGGGCCGGCCCTCGCTGAACAGCAGGTCTTCACGGATGACGGTGCTGTCCCCGTCGTCCTCGACGCGGGTGAGCAGCGAAGCGTGGAGCAGCTTGCGGTATCGGCACAACGCATCCAGCGCCTCGCGCGGCGTGGCGGCCTCGCGCAACACCAGGCTGATGGGACCCAGGTTCGACAGGGAACGGCGCGCCGCCAGCCGCAGCGCGAAGTCCTCCGCGCCGGTAGCCTGCGCGGCCAGGTTCAGCGCCTCGCGCACGGCATCGCTGGAGATCAGCGTTTCCGGGTCCTGCAGCAGCCGTGCCGAAAGGCCCGCCTTGCGCAGCAACGGCCGCGGGTCGACGCCCAGCGTCTTGACCAGATCGACATAGCCGTTCAGGCTGGCGCCGCGGATCAGACGATCCAGATCCCTTGCCATCGCCTACGCCTTGCGGTTGCGCCACGCCTGCGGCGCGCAACCGAACTGCGCGCTGAACCAGCGCGTGAAGGCGCTGTGGCTCGCGTAGCCCAGCATGGTCGCAATCTGGCCCATGCCGTAGTGCGGGTTGGCCAGGTAACGCTGGACAAGGTCGTGCCGTACCTCGTCGAGCAGCATGGTGAACGACAGCCCCTCGGCATCCAGCGCGCGCTGCAGCGTGCGCATGCTGCGGCCCAGCCCTTGCGCCACGCCCACGCAGGTGGCGCGGCCCGACGGCAGCAGCAGGTAGATGGCGCGGCGCACCTGCTGGCCCGTGCTGGCGTCGCGGGCGCTGACCTGGGCGTCCACCAGCGTCTGCGCGTAGCGGGCGAGCGCGGGGTCGGCCAGCGGGTTGGGTTCGTTCAGATCGGCCGCCTTGCAAAGGATGCCGTTGAATTCCGCGTCGAACGCCAGGCGGCAGGCGAACAGTCTTTTGTGCACGGCCAGATCGCGCGGGGCCGAATGGGAAAAGCACACGCATTGCGGCCGCCAGCGCTCGTGCAGCAGCGCCGCGCACATGCGATAGAGCACGCCGATGGCGAGATCGACGGACTGCCGCATGGGCCCCGCGGCCACGATGTCTTCGCGCAGGATGACCACGCTCTCCGCGTCTTCCATCTGGATCGCGAGCGATTCGTTGAGCACATGCGCGTAGGCAATCAGCGTGGCCAACACATCGCGCAGCGTGGGCTGGTGCAGCAGCAGCAGGCTCACCACGCCAAAGTGCGAAAGCTGGCGCGACTCGGCCATGCGCAGGCCCAGCGTGTCGCACTGAACGGCTTCGGCCGCGTCTTCGATGAGCTGCGCCGCCACGGCGGCGTCAATGAGTTGATCCGGCTCGCGCACGAGCGCAGGCCGCAGCCCGGCGCGGCGCAGGGCTTTGTCCGCGTCGCCGCCCAGCGCGTGCATGACTTCGGCAAAGCCGGTCAATGCCGCCGCGCGCACCAAAGTCACCATTTGCGACACCTCTGAGGGAAAACCCAAACTGGCACAAAGAGTATAACCGGTGGCATGAAATGCAAAGCGAGGAAACACCTGTATTTCTAGAATGGCGCCTATTGGATGGACAACAGATCCACACCCGGCACCAATAAAGGAGACAAGCAATGCGTGTTGAACAACTCACCTGCGCCATTGGTGCCGAAATCACCGGCGTGAACCTGGCCGACGCGGCGCGCGACGATGCGCTGTTTGCCGAAGTCCGCGCCGCCTTGCTGAAGCACAAGGTCGTGTTTCTGCGCAACCAGGACATCGCCCGCGCCGACCACGTGGCCTTCGCCCGCCGCTTCGGCGATCTCGAAGACCACCCGGTGGTCGGCAGCGATCCGGAAAACCCCGGCCTGGTGCGCATCTACAAGTCGCCCGACTCGCCCAACGACCGCTACGAAAACGGCTGGCACGCCGACACCACGTGGCGCGAAATCCCGCAAATGGGCGCCGTGCTGCGCTGCATCGAATGCCCGCCCGTGGGTGGCGACACCATGTGGGCCAACATGGTGCTGGCCTATGAAAAGCTGCCCCAGCACGTGAAGGACCTGATCGCCCCGCTGCGGGCCCGCCACAGCATCGAAGCCACCTTCGGCGCGGTGATGCCGATCGAAAAGCGCCTGGCGCTCAAGGCCCAGTTCCCCGACGCCGAGCACCCCGTCGTGCGCACCCACCCCGAGACGGGCGAGAAGGTGCTGTTCGTGTGCGGTTTCACCACGCACTTCACCAACTACCACAACCCCGGCAACGTGCGCGTGGGGCAGGACTTCACGCGCGGCGGCTCCGACCTGCTCCAGTACCTGATCAGCCAGGCCGCCATCCCCGAATACCAGGTGCGCTGGCGCTGGAAGCAAGGCGACATTGCGATCTGGGACAACCGCGCGACGCAGCACTACGCGGTGATGGACTACCCGCCCTGCCACCGAAAGATGGAACGCGCCGGCATCATCGGCACCAAGCCGTACTGAGTTTCACGCATCCCCACATCACGGAGATACCTCATGAACTTCCTCGACGGGCACCTGTTCCCCGAAAACCAGCAGCCTCTGATCATTACGGCCGCCCCCTACGCGCCGTCGTATGTGCCGTCGGACTTCCCCGAGGACATCGCCGTCACGATGGAGGAGCAGATCCAGAAGGCCGTCGATTGCTACAACGCCGGCGCGACCGTGCTGCACCTGCACGTGCGCGAGCTGGACGGCAAGGGCAGCAAGCGGCTGTCCAAGTTCAACGAGCTGATCGCCGGCGTGCGCGCGCGCGTGCCGGACATGATCATCCAGGTCGGCGGCTCGATCAGCTTCGCACCGGAATCCGAGGGCGCGGCGGCCAAGTGGCTCTCCGACGACACGCGCCACATGCTGGCCGAGCTGGATCCGAAGCCCGACCAGGTAACCGTGACGATCAACACGTCGCAGATGAACTTCCTCGAGCAGTTCGACTACCGGGACTGGAAAGGCAGTTCGCTGGAAGACCCGGTGGTGCACAATGCTTACAAGGAGATGACGGTGCCCGCGCAGCCGGGCTGGGCCGAGGAGCACATTCGTCGCCTGACGGCCGCCGGCATCCAGAGCGAGTTCCAGTGCTACAACCAGAACAGCCTTGAATCGGTGGAGCGGCTGATGCGCCGCGGCATCTACAAAGGCCCGCTGGTGCTGAACTGGGTGGCGATCGGCGGCGGCATGGATTCGCCCAACATCTACACGCTGGCCAACTTCGTGCGCGGCGTGCCCGACGGCGCGGTGCTGACGGTGGAAAGCTCGGTGCTCAACGTGCTGCCGATCAACATGATGGGCATCGCGATGGGCCTGCACGTGCGCACCGGCACCGAGGACAACCTGTGGAACCAGTCGCGTACCGCGAAGTTCAGCACGGTCGAGCAGATCGAGCAGCTGGTGCGCATCTCGCGCGAGTTCGGCCGTCCGATCGCCACCGCGAAACAGGCGCGCGAGATCTGCAGGATCGGCGTGTTCTACGACACGGTCGAAGAAACCCTGGCCGCCAACGGCTTCGCGCCCAACGCGCCCGGCCGCCAACAGGGCTTCCTGCGCAAGGTATCCTGAACATGTCCACCGCCACGCCCACCATCCTCATCGTCCCCGGCCTGCGCGACCACGTGGAGTCGCACTGGCAGACCCTGCTGGCCCCGCAACTGCCGCGCGTGCGCACCGTGCCCCCGATGGGGCGCACCCGTGAAGGGCTGGACTGCGCGGCGCGGGTGGAAGCCATCGAGCGCGAAGCCCAGGCCATCGACGGCCCGATCGTGATCGTGGCGCACAGCGGCGGCTGCGTGATGCTCGCGCACTGGGCGCAGCGCACGCGCCGCGCCGTGAAGGGCGCGCTGCTCGCCGCGCCGCCGGAATTCGAGCGCCCGATGCCCGACGGCTACCCGACACTGGATGATCTGCGGGACGGCGGCTGGTTCCCCGTGCCGCTGCAACCCCTGCCGTTCCCCAGCATCGTGGCCGCGAGCCGCAACGACCCGCTGGCGCGCTACGAGCAGGTGGAACACATGGCGCGCTGCTGGGGCAGCCGCCTGGTGGACCTCGGCAACGTAGGCCACCTCAACCCCGCGTCCGGCTATGGCGAATGGCCACGCGCGCATGAGTTCATTACCGAGCTGTCGGCTTAAAGGAGACACGATCATGGTCAAGGCAATACGTTTTTACGAAACCGGCGGCCCGGAAGTGCTGAAGCTCGAAAACGTCGAGGTGGGCGAGCCCGGCCCCGGCGAAGCGCGCGTGCGCCACAGCTTCATTGCGCTGAACTTCATCGACACCTATTTCCGCACCGGGCGCTATCCGCTGGATCTGCCCAACGGGCTGGGCTCCGATGCGGTGGGCGTGGTCGAGGCCGTCGGGCCGGACGTCGACTACCTGAAGCCGGGCGACCGCGTCGGCTACCTGATCGGCCCGCAGGGCGCGTACTCCGAAGCGCGCGTGATGCCGGCCGCCGTGCTGATCCCGCTGCCCGACGGCATCAGCGACCGCACCGCCGCCACGCTGATGATGAAAGGCATGACGGCTCAGTACCTGTTCCGCCAGGTCTACCCGCTGAACGGCGGCGAAACCATCCTGTACCACGCGGCCGCCGGCGGCGTGGGCCTGATCGCCTGCCAGTGGGCGCGCGCGCTCGGGGTGACCATGATCGGCACCGTGAGCACCGACGAAAAAGCCGCCCTCGCCAAAGCCAACGGCTGCACGCACACCATCGTCACGTCGCGCGAAAACATCGTCGACCGCGTGAAGGAGCTGACGGATGGCAAAGGGGTGAAGGTGGTCTACGACTCGGTGGGCAAGGACACGCTGATGGATTCGCTGAACTGCCTGCAACCGCGCGGCCACTTCGTGAGCAACGGCACGTCGTCCGGCTCGGTGGTCGTCGATTCGCAACTGCTCGCGGCCAAGGGCTCCATCTGGATGACGCGGCCCGCGATGATCCACTACATCCACCCGCGCCCGCACATGCTAGACATGGCCAAGGAGCTGTTCGACCACGTGCTGGCCGGCCACATCGTGAGCGAGCCGCAGCAGGAGTTCGCGCTCGAAGACGCGGCCAACGCGCACCGTGCGCTCGAAGGGCGCAAGACGGTCGGCTCCACCATCCTCGTGCCGTAATCCAATGCCCCCCCTCTGCCGCCGGCGGAAAGCCGGCGGCAGAGGGCGCCATGCAAGCAACACCCAAAACATTCCCACAACGGAGACAACCATGGCAATGGGCTTGAGCGCGGCCGCCCCTCAGCGGGCACATCCCGACCACTACCTCTTTGGCTCGCGCCACGCGTGGTTCGCATTCGCGATGACCGTGGCGCTGATGCTGTTCGACTACATCGACCGGCAGGTCATCGTCTCGCTATTCCCGCACCTGAAGCTGGAATGGGGCCTGTCGGACAAGCAGCTCGGCGCGCTGGTGTCCGTCGTGTCCATCACCGTGGCCATCGGCGCCCTGCCCATTGCACTGCTGGCCGACCGGGGCAGCCGCGTCAAAAGCATCTTCGTGATGGCCATGGCGTGGAGCCTGTCCTGCATCTCGTGCATGTTCACGCGCAGCTATGGTCCGTTGCTCACCGCGCGCGCCGTGGTGGGCGTGGGCGAGGCGGGCTACGGCTCGGTGGGTTCGGCCCTGCTCGCCAGCCACTTCCCGGAGCGCATGCGCTCCACGATGATGGCGGCGTTTTTCGCGGCGGGCTCGTTCGGTTCGGTGCTCGGCGTGATGCTGGGCGGCATCATCGCCGCGCACTGGGGCTGGCGCGCCGCGTTTGGCGTGGTGGGCGTACCCGGGCTGGTGTTCGCGGTGCTCTACCTCTTCGTGCGCGACTACCGCACGGTGGCGCTCCCTCCCCGGCTCGACCGGGCCACGCAGAGCCTGGGCAGCACGACCCGCTCCGTCGTGAGCGCGTTGACCCGTGCGCCCACCATGCTGTGGGTGTGCCTGGGCACCTCCGCCCAGGTCATCGTGCTGTCCACAGTGTGGGCCTGGCTGCCGAGCTACCTGAACCGCACGCACGGCCTGCCGCCGGCAAAAGCCGCCGTCAGCGCCGCGCTGGTGGTGCTGTGCGGCGCGGTGGGCGCGATGCTGTGGGGGGCGGTCGTGGATCGCGCAGGCCGCCGCCAGCCACGCAACAAGCTGTTCACGCTGGCCGCGCTGTGCCTGCTCTCCATGGCCATGCTCATGCCCGCGCTCGGCAGCCCCGGCCTGGCCCTGGCGCCCGGCCTGCAACTGGCCTGGATCGCCGTGGGCGGCCTGCTGATGACCTGCACCGCCGGCCCGTCGGTGGCCCTGGTGATCGACGTGGTGCACCCCGGCCTCCGCTCCACGGGCTGCGCGGTGCTGGCCTTCTTTCAGAACATGTTCGGCCTGGCGGCGGGGCCGTTCATCGCCGGCGCGCTGTCCGACCGGTGGACGCTGCCCGTGGCCATGGTGATCATGCCCTCGTTCTCGATCCTGGCCGCGCTGTGCTATTTGCTCGCGACGCGTACCTATGAGCGGGATGCGAAGCGCATCCGGGAGCAACTGGCCACCGAAGCGCACGCCTGACGAGCGATCGACGCTCGAGCCTGATGAGTGGGTAACGCACTGCCGTTACTCGCGCCGCGTGCAAGCGCCGTTCCAGCGCGGCGCGTCGATCGTTGGTCGAATCGCAACGATGCATTCCGTCGGGCCCCATTGATGCGCGAAACCGCGGCGCTACACTGAAAGTACGGTTTCGCCGGTTCCGCCGCATCAGGAATCGGCCTCGGTCAATGTCGGAGCACCACATGGACATCCTCGACATCGCACGCCAATCGGGTTTGACGGTCACGCTGGAAGCGAGGATCGGCACCCAGGAATACAACTCGGTGCACGGCTCGGTCGACGCGCTCGAGCGGTTCGTCGAATTGGTCGCGACGTCGCTGGAGCACGATCCGCGGCGGCAGGATTGACGCGACGCATCTCGCTATATACAGCGAGACACAACGGGATAAAATGGGCGAAATCGAGGTTCTTGTTCAGCCGACCACCGAAAAACGCCCAATCCATGCCGCTTCGACACATCCTCCCGCTCGTTTTCTGCATGACCGCGGACGCCGCCTCCGCGCAGCAGGCGCCCGCCACGCCCCCTCTCACGATCTACGCGGCAGGCAGCATGAGTGGCGCGCTGGCCGCCATCACGCATCAGTACACGCTCGAGTCCGGCCAGAAAATCGATCTCGTGACCGGACCGGCCGGCCTGTTGCTGGACAAGATCGAACATTCCGCCACGCCGGACATTTTCATTTCCGCGAATATGGCGCATCCGCAGCGGCTCACCGCCGAAGGAAAGGCTTCGCCCACCGTCGTCTTCGCCAGAAATCGGCTGTGCGTTCAGGCGCGCCCGGACGTCGGCCTCACGACGGACAATCTGCTCGATAAACTGCTCGATCCGAACATCAAGATCGGCACGTCGACACCCAAGGCGGACCCGGGGGGCGATTACGCGTGGGCGATGTTCGCCCGAGCCGACGCGGTTCATCCCGGCGCGGCGCGGATGCTGGAAACGAAAGCGCAGCAGGTGGTCGGCGGCCCGGTGGCACCTCAGGTTCCACCC
This sequence comes from Burkholderia guangdongensis, assembly GCF_013403875.1. GTDB lineage: Bacteria > Pseudomonadota > Gammaproteobacteria > Burkholderiales > Burkholderiaceae > Burkholderia > Burkholderia guangdongensis. The sequence continues at coordinate 41,163 of NZ_JACBNX010000029.1, forward strand.
GGTCAGAATCCGGTGAAATACCTGCTCGCAACCCGGCGCATCGACGTCTTCGTCGGCTATTGCAGCTCTCACGATACGACGCCCGATCCGGCGCTGACGCAGGTCGAACTCCCTGCGAACCTCGGCATCTCCGCCGACTACGGGATGACGGTCCTGGAATCGCCGCAGACCCTCGCCACGCGCGGCTCCGCTTATCGACTCGCGCTGTATCTGATGAGCCCGCAAGCGCAGGACGTGCTGGCACGCTACGGTTTCACGCCCGTCACGCGTCGATAGTCGGTCAGTAGTCGGTCTGTAGTCGACCTGTAGTCGGCCGATAGTCGATCAGTAACCGGCCACTAGCCGGCCGGTGAAGACGCCGCTTCGCCCGCGCGCCACACCGCCACCGCGCGGGGCGCTCAATGCAACGCCCGCGGCGGATAGTAACCATCCGGCAGCAGCGCTTCCCGCGGTCCGATCAATTCGAGTATCGCCGGATCCTGGATGAAGTCGGCGGCGGACTTGGCGGCGAGAATCGTCTCCGGCGATTGCGGGCGCGCGATGCCGAACCCCTGCACGTAGTCCACGCCCATCGACAGCAGTTCTTCAAGCGTCGCCGCATCCTCGACCCATTCCGCGATGCTCTGCATCCCGAGATTGCGCGCGAGACCGATCGCCGCCTCGACGATCGCCGCGTTGGCCGACAGGCTCGTGATGTCGCGCACGAAACAGCCGTCGATCTTCAGCGCATCCGCGGGCAGGTCGCGCAAATACGGGAACGACGTATAGCCCGCGCCGAAGTCGTCGAGCGCGACGCGCGCGCCGAGACGCTGCACGCTGTCGATGAACCGGCGCGTGTTGCCGAGATCGTGCAGCGCGACGCCTTCGGTGATCTCGATGCAAAGCATCGGCACCACGTGCCGGTATCGTTCGAACAGCGTGCCGATCTCCGCGACGAAACGCTCGTCGTTCAACGACGCGCCGCTCACGTTGACCGCGATGAAACGCGTGTTCGTCAGCTTCGCGCGGTGCCGCTCGATCCACGCGAGCACGGTCTCCACCACCCAGCTGTCGAGCGCGGAGATCGTGCCGTTCGCCTCCGCCGCCGCAATCGCCCGCGCGGGCGGAATGATCGTGCCGTCCGGCTCGCGCAGGCGCAGCAGTACCTCGAAGTCGAGCGCGGCGTACGGCGTCTTCGTCGACATGATCGGCTGCATTTCGACGAACAGGCCTTCGGTCGGCAACTCGCCGCTGAACGTTTCGATCAGGCTCAGCGCGCGCGCGCGCTCGCCGAACATCGGCGCGTTGCTGCGATAGACGACAACGTGCCCGTTGCCGTTGCGCTTCGCTTCGCGGCACGCGGCGTCCGCCGCGGAAATGCCGTCGCCGGCACGCATCCCCGGCGGCAATTCGATGATGCCCGCCGACGCGCGCACCTGGAACGCGCGCGTGCCGATCTGGTACGGCGTCGCGTTGATGGCCTCGACGACGTTCTGCAGAACCTGCGCCGCATCGTCGAGCGGCAGCGCGCCGAACAGCACCACGAACTCGTCGCCGCCGATGCGGCCCACGCGGTCGCGCGGCCCGAGCACCTCCTCCATCCGCTGGCGCACCTGCCGCAGCACCTCGTCGCCGACGTGATGGCCGAACAGGTCGTTGATCAGCTTGAAGCGGTCGAGATCCAGATAGCCGATCACGCGCCGCTGCGCGTCGGACGTTGCGTGCGCGTCGGATTCCCGTATCTCGCGATCGATGCCACGACGGTTCAGCGCGCCCGTCAGCGGGTCGTGATCGGCCAGATAGCGCAACGTGTGCACGGCCTGCTGGCGCTCGGTGACGTCCTGAATGGAACCTTCGAGCTGCGTGCCCGCGTGCGCGGCGCGCACCAGGTAATAACGGTGCGATGCGTGGGCGGTGCCCGGTGCCGCGTCGCCGGGCGTCGTGCCGACGGGCTTCGTGCCGGCGGGCGCCCCGATCTCGCGCGTCAGCTCGCTCTCGACCGCCCCGCTCACCCTCGCGTCGTCATAGATGGCCTTCCAGCTCCCGGGCGCGAAGTAGTCGTCCCAATGGTGCCGATCGCCGTTGTCGCGCAGGCCGAGCATCGCCACGAGCGCGGGGTTGAAGCGCGCGAAACTGCCATCGGCGTTCAGCGTGAACAGGCCGACGGGCGTGAGCGCATACGTGTTGTTGAGGTCGACCTGCGCGCGCATGCGCTGCTGACGCTCCGCGCGGATCTGCTCGGCGATCGCGACCGCGGCCATCAGGCTCGACATCAGCGCGGAGGTCACGCTGTTGAGCGCGGGAACCAGAAAGTGCGCATGGAGCGCCGCCGACGCGATCTCCGAAAGGAACGACAGGTAAGCCACCGCGAGCGCCCCGGCGTACCAGATAGCGGTACGCGACGGCGCGACGATCAGCAGCCGCACCAGCATGAACACACCCACTGCGATCCCGACGCTCATGCTCGCCCACATCACCGGCAAATAGAGCCGCACGGGCAGCACGATCGACGCGACGAGCACCACGAATCCGAGCCAGAGCACCGCGCGAAAAAGCCGCTGGAAACCCACGCGCGGGAGGTCGTGGCGAAACAGCGTGGCAAAGAGTGTGCCGGTCAGAATATATTCCACCGGCACGGTAATTTTGCGGATCAGCGATATCCAGTCGTGCGGAATCGGCGTGCCGAGCCACATGTCGTCCCAGCCCATCGAGATCGACGCGAGCCGCAGATTGCCGAACAACCAGCCCGCGAACAGCACGTAGACCCAGTCGCGGTTGATGACCGCCGCGATCAGCACGAACACCGCGAGCGTCGCGAGGCCGCCTTCGAGCAGGCCGTTGTAGCGGTAGAAACGGTCATTGAGGATTTTCTGGTCGGTCTCGGACAGGAGCCGCGTGTGAACGACGACCGGGCCGCTGAACGACGCACGGCAGAGCACCGCGGCGCGACCGTCGATACCGAGCGCGACGCTACTGCCCGAGCGCTGTAGCGCGCCAGAGACGATCCATCCCCGCGACACGCGGCCGAGGGGCTCGAAGGTGGCGGCGTCGTAACAGACGATCTGTTCGATATGGCGAGCCGAGATTCGCAGCGCGGCGCCGGGCGGCAGCGACCCATCGGCGGGCGGCTTCGTGTTGTCGTCCATGCGAGCGGGGAGCGTCACGGACAGCCAGAACGGGGTTTCACTCAGATGCGTGTCGTATTTTTCAACCTCCGGGGCATCTTTCAGCGCTGCTGCGGCGGCAACCACGTCGAGCCGGCCGCGCGGATCGGCGAGCACACGCAGCGGGACCGGCGTGCCGACCGGCTTGTCGCTCGACGCACCGGGACTCATCAGAACAAACAGGGACAGGATGCCGATCGCCAACGGCGCGACGTAGTAACAAAACAGATGACACAGCCTGTCGATGGTCGCGCCGGCCCGGCCTGCGCGATCATCCCCGTGAGCGGCCCCCTTGCCTCTAAGCCATTTCATTCTTGATGCCCTTTTTGGCTCCGTCTATTTACCGAACCAGCGATCCAGCCAACGACACGAAAACGACGATTTGCGGCCGTGCGGCGACGAAGGGCCGAGGCGGATGCAAAATCGGTGCGGTGAACCGTTTGCGGGCTGTCCCCCTGACAACCCTCATGTGACACGTACGCGCCATTGTACGGTCCGGCAGCGGATTGCGAATATCGTCATCGCATGCGGCGTCCGCCCGCGCCACATCGCGCGCGGACCGGCCAGCACGCCGGTCCGCCACCGCACATCGGTCACACCGCCAGATCGGCTTCGCGCCGCGCCGTGACGACGCGCCGCTCGAGCGTCGCCGGCACACGCACCGCCCAGTTCAGCGCCGGCGCGGCACTCAGATCGATATCCGGGTGATAGGTCAGCGCCATGAACGTGTACAACGGGTGTTGCGCGCCGCGCCAAAGCGCTTCCGCGGTGCCGGGATGGAACGCCATGATCCGGTGCGGGATGTTCTGTGCGTGTGCGAGCGGCATGAACTCTTTCTCGCCGAATACGTCACAGAACCGCAATCCCGCATAGATCCGGTCGAGCGGCGAGCGCGCCGCGAGGACCAGCCAGTCGATCCGCTCGCGCATACAGTACAGATAACCCGCCTTGAAGAGCGCGAGCCGTACCATCCGGCCCGGCTCGCCCGCCTCGACGCCAAGACGCGTCGCACCGATCAGCCGCCCCGACACCCACGCCGGCAAATCCACCGATTGCTCCAGGGATAACGGCCGGAAACGGTTGGCCTGCAACCTCAACGTCCCGACCGGGCTGCCGTCGAGCTTCGATTCGGCGAGCAGGATCAGCGCATCGGGATCGCTATCGTAGGACTCCGGCTGATCCATCGTGCTGGCGAAATCGGGCACGTGGCGCTGATAGGCGGCCTTGCGCATACGAAGGGCACGCTGGAGCGCGTCCTCGTCGGCCACGACCCTGACCGTAAACGGCAACCGCCCGACCTGGCGTCCGGGGAGCGGCCCGCCCGGGTTCATCGCCGGCGCCATCGTGGCGCACAGATGCGAGTGCGATTCGGTCGCGTGGTTTTCTTTGATTTGTGTCATTTTTAGCTCCGTTCTGAATGGCCGCGTCCGACTGAACGCGGCAATTTGGAGCTTCGCACGACCCATCGCTTAGCTGTTCGACGTAAACGTGATGGTCGTCTGCCACCAGACTCAGGCAAACGACAACCTCACGAAAACCCCGATACGCCCCTCCCCTTCAACGCGGGCCGAAGCCACGCGCTTGCGCGGCAATCGCTATATTCTGCGGTATATTACGTGACTGAAAAGGCGCTGCCGGATGCTGCGGCATCCGGTCCCGGCCCGAATCGACATGGCAAGAGGCTTCCGATGGACACGCCCCCGTTTAGACTGGCGCGACTCGCATCCGCGCAACCCGATTCGCCGCGGCAGCGCCCGTTCCACGACCGCTGCTGCGAACCGGCGCCGCCGCTCGCCCGCGCCGCCGCGCCCCGCCGCACGCGCCTCGCGGAACTCGATACGCACATCCACTGCTCGGTGATCGGCACGTGCCTGACGACGGCCGAGCTGCGCAAGCTCGTGCCGCGCTACACGAACCTCGACCGCACGCACGCCTCCGACCTGCAGATCCATCACGCGGCGGTCGAACTCGCCACGCAGGGCGGCGACGGCGCGAAAGCGCTGCACAAGGCGCTCGATCAGCGCTATGCGCTGGCGATCAAGCGCTTCGGCTCGGCGAAGGGCATCGCCGCGCTGCGCGCGCTCTGGGCCGACGCGCTCAAGACCGGCGACGTCCCGCCCGCGTACTGGGCGGTGATGACGCATCCGGCAAGCACACAGGAGATGCGTCAGATCGCGTTCGGCGACGTCCACATGCTGTCGCATCTGGTGGGCGCCGCCAACCGCGCGGACATTCGACGCCTGGTCGCGCTCGAAGACGAAAACGCGGCGCTGAAAGGCAAGATCGAGCGCCAGCAAAGCCGGCTGCAAACGTTCGCGCTCGAGCGCGACGAGGAAGTGCGCGCGCTGCGCGCGACGATCGAGTCGCTGAGCGCGGCCGCGAACCGGCGCGCCGATCCGGCTCAAGAGGATCTGTCCGCGGAACTGGCCCGGCTACGCGCCGCGATCGGCGAGCGCGACGCCGCCATCGCGCTGAACGCAGGCCGCCGCGCCGCCGCGGAGGAACGTCTGAAGGAGGAGCAGGCGCGCACGCGGGCACTGCTGGAACGGCTCGACGACGCACGGGACACGATCGACACGATGAAGCACGAAGCGCAAGCGATCGAACGGGCCGTGCTGCGCTCGCTCGCCGAACCGGACGATTCGCCGCATGCGCTCGAGCAGGTTCACGGCAAACGGATCGTGTACGTCGGCGGCCGCCCCGGGTCGAATGCGGCGATCAAGCGGCTCGTCGAATCCGCCGGCGGATGGCTGACCGTGCACGACGGCGGCATCGAGGATCGTAAAGGCAAGCTGGCCGCGCTGATTCCGGGCGCCGACATGGTCGTGTTCCCGGTCGACTGCGTCGATCACGATTCGATGAACACGCTCAAGCGCGTGTGCGAGCGCCATCGGATCGCCTACCATCCGCTCCGATCGGCGAGCGTCGCGAGCTTCGTGCTATTGATGTCGCGCGAATCGGGCGAACCCGGCGAACCGGCGCAGTCGCAGCCCTGCGGCCGCCCTTCCGCGTTTTGTCTGCGGCACGGATAGCGCGACGTCCGTCAACGCTGCATCAGGTCGGTGAGGGCCGTGATCTGATCCGCGCAGGCCGCCGCCGCCCGATCCTCGATCGCGCGATACAGCCGGATGATGTCGTCGCCGACCGGCGTCAGCGTGCAGCCGCCGCCGCTGACGCCCCCTTGCTCCGACACGGTCGCCGGCGATTTCAGCGAACGGTTCAGTTCGTCGATCAGCATCCACGCGCGGCGGTACGACATCCCGAGGCTGCGCGCGGCCGCCGAAATGGAGCCGTGCTCGCGCACCGCCTCGAGCAGCGAAACCTTGCCCGGGCCGAGCGCAACCGTCTCCCCTCTGCGAATCCGCATGCGGAAGCTCACCTGAGGTTCGTCGAACACCGGCTGGACTGGGGGAGTGGAGGATCGGACCATGCGCGAGAGAATACACGAACGCACTTCACGCGCGGTCGTTCCCTACCGTGCCGGCGGAAAGCAGAACGCGTAGTCTTCGCAACCGGGACACCCCGGCGCGGGGCCGGGCGGCACACCCAGCGACCGGGCCAGTTCCCGCGCGAGAAATTTCTTCCAGCGCAGGGACTCGACGTTGCGCGCGACGAGCGCCGGGAAATAGCGCGTCAGCATCGCCGTGACGTCGTCGCGTCCGCGCAGCCCCAGGTCGCGCCACAGGTGATCGGGACGCAGGCACGCATGCGCGACGATCGACGCCACGCATTCGGCGTCGTCGCGCTGAACCGTGCCGCCGACATCACGCTGCAGCAACGCGCGCAATGCCGCCACGAAATTCGCATGGGCCGGATCCTCGATCGCGATCACGATCGGCCCCGCGGCGATCGCCGAAAGCGGCAGCCGTGGAAAGTGCCGGGCGCACAACGCGTCCAGTTGCGCGCGCGACAGGCCGAGCCATGCAAGCTCGCGGCCACCGTCGCGCGCGGCGATCAGCGCGGCGAACAGATTCGCATCGAGTGAATCGGCATCGTCCGCGCCCGCGAGCAGCGCCCTGCGTCGCTGCTCGCGCGTGTGCGCGTGCGCGGCATCCGGCGGTGGCGTCACTCGATGCCGACGATCACGCTCGACGCCTTGAAGATGGCCGTCGCGGCCTTGCCGGCCGCGAGCCCGAGGCGATCGGCGCTGTCGTTGGTCACGATCGCGACGATCTGCGTGCCGCCCGGCGCGGCGATCGCGACTTCCGCGTTGACCGCGCCCTTCGTGACCGAGGCCACGGTGCCGGCGACGCAGTTGCGCGCCGAAATCTTGCTGCTGTCGACGTCGACCATCACGACGACCGACGACGCCTTCACGAGCGCGAACGCCGCGGAGCCGGCCGCGAGGCCCAGCGACGCCGCGCTGCCATGCGTGATGACGGCGACGACGTCGAGTCCGTCCTGCGTGCGAAGCGTGACTTCGTCATTGACGGCGCCGGCCTTGACCGCGCTGATCTGGCCGACGAAATGGTTGCGGGCGCTGGTTCGCATGTTGATCTCCATACAAGATGCCGCTGCCGGATGCGCAGCGGATTCGGGATTGACGGTACGCCGCCCAGTTTACTTCCAATGCGCACGCGCGACGATCGCGGACCGCTATCCCGCGCATCGGGAAAAACCCACCGCAAGCAGCAGAACACGCCGAAGGGGCCGTAATATATCGGTCTCTATAACGCTATGAGGAAGGACATGATGCGCAAGCTGTTCATCTGCGGCATGATGCTGGCCGGGCTCGCCGGCACGCTCGCATCCCGCGCGGCGCTGGCCGACGAAGGGACCGTCGACGTGCTCTATGCGGGCTCGCTCGTCAACCTGATGGAGCGCAGCGTCGGCCCCGCGTTCGAGAAGGAGACGGGCCTGCATTTTCGCGGCTACGCGGGCGGATCGAACAAGATCGCGAACGAGATCAGAGGCAAGCTGCGGCGCGGCGACGTGTTCGTCAGCGCGAGCCCGAAAGTCAACGACAGCCTCGAGGGCGCGGCCAACGGCGATCACGTGACGTGGTACGTGAATTTCGCGGAATCGCCGCTGCTGATCGGCTATAACCCGCAAAGCCGTTTTGCCGCTGAGTTCAAGTCGAAACGCTGGGATCAGGTGCTGCAGGAGCCAGGCATCCGCATCGGCCGGACGGACCCGAAGCTCGATCCGAAAGGCGCGTTCACCGTCGAGATGATGAAGAAGGCCGCCGAACTCTATCATCAGCCGGATCTCGTCGAGAAGACGCTCGGCGCGGCAGAGAATCCCGCTCAGGTGCTGCCCGAGGAGACGCTGGTCGGCCGCCTGCAGTCGGGCCAGCTCGACGCCGGTTTCTTCTATTCGACGGAAACGTCCGACCTGAAGATTCCCGCCGTGCAGCCGGCGCCCGAATTGCAGGCGAAGGCGCGCTATACGCTGACCATTCTGTCGGATGCGCCGAATTCCGCCGGCGCGGCGAAGTTCGTCGAGTTCCTGCTGAGCGCGAAGGGCCGCGCGCTGCTCGCCGCGCACGGCATCGACGTCGTCCGGCCGACGGTCGTCGGCAACCCGCAGGCCGTGCCGTCGTCGCTGCAGGCCGTGATCGACGCCGCGCAATGAAGCGAACGGCGGCGCGGCCGCTCGTCGCGCTCGCGGCACTGCTCGCCGTCTATCTGTGCGCGCCGTTCGTCGCGAGCATTCCGCAGATCGGGCAGGCGGACTGGTCGAGCGTCGACTGGCGCGCGACGTGGTCGGCCGTCGCGGTCTCGGCGGGCAGCGCGAGCGTCGCGGCGCTGCTGATTCTGCTCGGCGGCGTGCCGCTCGGCTACTGCCTCGCGCGTTCGTCGTCGCGCGCGATGGCGCTGCTCGGCTTCGTCGTGCAGTTGCCGCTCGCGCTGCCGCCGCTGACGAGCGGCGTGCTGCTGCTGTTTCTGGTCGGACCGTACAGCGGAATCGGCCACGTGACGGGCGGCGCGCTCACCGATTCGTTCGCGGGCATCGTGCTCGCCGAAACGTTCGTCGCCGCGCCGTTTCTGATCGTCGCCGCGCGCTCGGCGTTCGCGTCGGTCGATCCGGTGTTCGAGGACGTCGCCGCGACGCTCGGGCACCATGCGGGGAATCGCTTCTTCCGGGTCGCGCTGCCCGCCGCGTGGCCCTCGATCCGCGCGGGCCTCGCGCTCGCGTGGCTGCGCGCGTTCGGCGAGTTCGGCGCGACGGTGATGGTCGCCTATCACCCGTATTCGCTGCCCGTGTATACGTATGTCGTCTTCGGCGGGCAGGGGCTGCCGTCGATGATGCCGTTGCTGCTGCCGACGCTCGCGATCGCGATCGTCTGCGCGATGCTGTCGGTGTACAGTCGCGGCGCGCGATACGAGGCGGCGCCGACGCACGCCGACAGCGGCGACAACGGCGACGACCCGCCGCTGGCGACGTCGCCGGCGGCGGTGGCCACGGCGGCCGCCGCCGAGCCGAGCGCGCGTCTCGCGCTGCGGCTGACGAAACGCCTCGGCTCGTTCAGTCTCGACGTCGAATGGGCGCCGTCCACGCGGCGGCTCGCGATCATCGGGCCGTCCGGCTCCGGCAAATCGCTCGCGCTGCGGCTGATCGCCGGGCTCGAGCACAACGAAGCGGGCACGGTGATGCTCGGTCGGCGCGACCTCGGCGCGTTGCCGCCCGAGCAGCGGCAGATCGGCTATACGCCGCAGGACTACGGGCTGTTTCCGCACATGACCGTCGCCCGGCAGCTCGCGTTCCCGGTCGATGCCGATGCGGCGAGCGCGCGTTACTGGGTCGACCATCTCGGCCTGTCGACGCTGCTGAACCGGCTGCCGCACCAGTTGTCGTTCGGTCAGCGCCAGCGCGTCGCGGTCGCGCGCGCGCTGACGCGCCACAGTCACCTGCTGCTGTTCGACGAGCCGTTCTCGGCACTCGACACGCCGCGCCGCCGTCGCCTGCAGCGTTCGCTGCGCGCGCTTCAACGCGAGATCGCCGCGGTGACGGTCATCGTCACGCACGACCCGGACGAAGCGGCGCTGCTCGCCGACGAAGTGCTCGTCATCGATCAGGGACGCGTGCTTCAGGCGGGATCGATCGAGCGGGTGTTCGAGCGGCCGGCGAGCACGCGGGTCGCGGAATTGCTGGGGCTGCGCAACGTCGGGAGCGGCGTGGTTCGCGCGCCCGGGTTGATCGAGGTGCACGGCGGGCCGCTGATCGAAACCCGCGACCGGTCGATCGAAGTCGGCCGGCATGTGATGTGGAGCGTCGCGTCCGGCGCGATTCGATTCGAACCGGGGCCGCGCTCATTCGCGGCAAGCGTCGATTCGGTCGAACTGCGCGACGGCGAGCGCTTCGCGCGCGTGAACGTCGACGGCATTCACTTCGACGTCGCGATCGGGCAGGCGCGTCTGCCCGAGCAACACGCGTGCACGGTGTCGCTGGAGCCGGCGGGCGTGTCGGCGTGGATCGGCGAGGCCGACGCGGCGTGATGGACTGGCCGGGACTGGCCGGGACTGGCCGGGACTGGCCGGGACTGGCGGGGCCAGGACTAGCGGAGCCGGGGCTGACGGGCCGCGGGGCCAGCGGGCCTCGGGGCCGGCGAGCCTCGGGGCCGGCGGGCACCTGAAGCGGACAACGCCGCGATGCCGGCCGTGATAGAGTGTATCGGCCGCTTCTCCTCCCCTCCCGCACGACGCGATTCCACGATGAGCTACCCGGCCCGCGTATCGCGGGGGCCTGAACGTCGGCCTCGGCGCGCGCATCGCGCAACAAAAAAGTCATAGCCTTAAAAAAAAATGTTTTGCCTGGATGTTTCTGTCCGGGAATCATCGATGATCGGCGAACCGCGCCGACGCGGCTGCGCCCGCGTCCGCCCGGCGGCGTCTTTACCTCACCGAAACAGGAACCCGACATGGCAGTCAGCGTATTCGACCTCTTCAAGATCGGCATCGGCCCGTCCAGCTCGCACACGGTGGGGCCGATGCGCGCCGCGCTGATGTTCGTGCAGGGCCTCGAGCGCGACGGCCTGCTCGCCGCCACCGCCGCCGTGAAGGTCGAGCTCTACGGCTCGCTCGGCGCGACCGGCAAGGGCCACGGCACCGACCGCGGCGTGATGCTCGGCCTGCTCGGCGACGCCCCCGACACCGTCGATCCCGACACGATCGCCGAGCGCCTCGACGCCGTGCGTCAAACGAAAACGCTCGCGCTGCTCGGCACCCATCCGGTCCCGTTCGTGCTGAAGGAGCACATCGCGTTCTACCGTCAGGCACTGCCCGAGCATCCGAACGGGATGAAGCTGCGCGCGACCGACGCGAGCGGCGCCGTGCTGCGCGAAACCACCTATCTGTCCGTCGGCGGCGGCTTCGTCGTCACCGCCGGCGCGCCGAACACGAAGGTGCTCGGCGCGGCCGAGCAGATGGCGCATCCGTTCCGCTCCGGCGCCGAGTTGCTCGCGCTGACCGAGCAGACCGGCAAGTCGATCGCGCAGCTGATGTGGGAGAACGAGCGCGTCTGGCATACCGAGGACGAAACGCGCGACGGCCTGCTGAAGATCTGGGGCGTGATGCAGTCGTGCGTCGCGCGCGGCTGCGGCATCGGCAACCCGGACGCCGACGGCACGCTCCCCGGCCCGTTCCAGGTCAAGCGCCGCGCGCCGCAGCTGTACCGCACGCTGACGGACCATCCGGAGCGCGCGCTGCAGGATCCGCTGTCGATGGTCGACTGGATCAATCTGTACGCGATCGCGGTCAACGAGGAGAACGCGGCGGGCGGGCGCGTGGTCACCGCGCCGACGAACGGCGCGGCGGGGATCATCCCGGCGGTGCTGCACTACTACACGCGCTTCACGCCGGGCGCGAACGAACAGGGCGTGATCGACTTCCTGATGACGGCCGCGGCGATCGGGATTCTGTACAAGCTGAACGCGTCGATCTCGGGTGCCGAGGTGGGCTGCCAGGGCGAGGTCGGCGTCGCGTGCTCGATGGCGGCGGGCGCGCTCGCGGCGGTGCTCGGCGGCACGCCGAAGCAGGTGGAGAACGCGGCGGAGATCGGCATGGAGCACAACCTCGGGCTGACCTGCGATCCGGTCGGCGGGATGGTGCAGATTCCGTGCATCGAGCGCAACGCGATGGCGTCGGTGAAGGCGGTAAACGCCGCGCGCATGGCGCTGCGCGGCGACGGCTCGCATTACGTGTCGCTCGATTCGGTGATCAAGACGATGCGCGAGACCGGCGCGGACATGAAGACCAAATACAAGGAAACGTCGCGCGGCGGGCTGGCGGTGAATATCGTCGAGTGCTGACGTGAACGAAGCGGCGCGCGCCCGCCCGGGCAGCGCGCCAAACCTCGATTCTTCGGGAATTAACGCACGGTAATGCCCGCGCATCGCGCGGCGAAAACGCGCGTGCGGCCCGCATGACGGGCCTCTCACCCATGCGTGCCCGCATCGAAAGAAAAAGTCGGTAATCCGTAAGTAACGCGACGGCGCCCCTGCGCGCCTATGCTCGCGGTTCGCTTATCCGGATGAAGTCGATGCAGATCCAACCATTCGCCGACGCAGCCGCGGCATGATTCGCCGGCCTGCATGAAATCCCCCCTGTCAGCGGCGCGCGGCGTCCGCAAGATTCTTCTGGCCAGCCTGTGTGTCGCGAGCGCACCCGCGCTCGCCGTCACCACGCCGTTCGTCGTGAAGGACATCAAGATCGAAGGCTTGCAGCGCGTCGAAGCGAGCTCCGTATTCGCGTATCTGCCGATCAAGCAGGGCGACACGTTCACCGACGACAAGGCATCCGAAGCGATTCGCGCACTGTATGCGACGGGCTTCTTCAACGACGTGCGCATCGCGACGCAGGGCAGCGTCGTGATCGTGCAGGTGCAGGAGCGTCCGGCGATCGCGTCGGTCGACTTTACCGGCACCAAGGAGTTCGACAAGGACAATCTGAACAAGGCGCTGCACGCGGTCGGTCTCGCCGAGGGTCGCTACTACGACAAGGCGCTCGTCGATAAAGCCGAACAGGAGCTGAAGCGCCAGTACCTGACGCGCGGCTACTATGCGGCGGAGGTCACGACGACGGTCACGCCGGTCGACGCGAATCGCGTGTCGATCCTGTTCGCGGTCGCCGAAGGCCCGAGCGCGAAGATCCGCCAGATCAACTTCATCGGCAACAAGGCGTTCAGCACGAGCACGCTGCGCGACGAAATGCAGCTGTCGACGCCGAACTGGTTCTCCTGGTACACGAAGAACGACCTGTACTCGAAGGAAAAGCTCACGGGCGACCTCGACGCGGTACGCTCATACTATCTGAACCGCGGCTATCTGGAATTCAGCTTCGAGTCGACGCAGGTGTCGATCTCACCGGACCGGAAGGACATGTACCTGACGGTCACGCTGCACGAAGGCCAGCCGTACACGGTGTCCGGCATTAAGCTCGGCGGCAACCTGCTCGACCGCGAGGCGGAACTGCAGAAGCTCGTGAAGGTGAAGGCGGGCGACCGCTTCTCGGCCGAGAAGCTGCAACAGACGACGAAGGCGATCGTCGACAAGCTCGGCGAATACGGCTACGC
>NZ_JACBNX010000003.1 GCF_013403875.1 Burkholderia guangdongensis
TCTGGCGAAGAGCGGGATGACGATGATCGTGGTCACGCACGAGCTGGGGTTTGCGCGCGAGGTGGCCGATCGCGTGGTGTTCATGGATGGCGGGCAGATCGTCGAGAGCGGTCCGCCCGAGCAGGTGCTGGCGCGGCCCCAGCACAAGCGCACGCAGGACTTCATCGCCGCCGTCATCGCGTGATGGAGCGCCGCCGGCGCGCGTCGCTCAGTTCGCGAGCAAGGTCCTGAGCGACGCGACCGTATGCGGCCGCGCATACCAGAAGCCCTGCGCTTCGTCGCATCCGAGCTCGCGCAGCCGCTCGGCCTGTTCGACCGTTTCGACGCCCTCGGCCGTCACGCGCATCTTCAGCGCATGCGCCATCGCGACGACCCCGCTGACGAGCGCCGAGCTGCCCGCGTCATCGGGCAGCAGCGCGACGAACGAGCGGTCGATCTTGACCCGGCCGACCGGGAAGCGCGTCAGATACGACAGGCTCGAATACCCGGTGCCGAAATCGTCGAGCGCGATCTCGACACCGAGCTGCCGGATCGCCTTGATCGTCGACAGCGCGACCTCCGTATCCGCGAACAGTACGCCTTCGGTGATTTCGATCTCGAGACACTGCGGATCGAGGCCGCTGCGGTCGAGCGCGCTGCGGACGATCTCGAGCAGATTGCCGCGGCCGAACTGCTGCGGCGACACGTTCACGCTCACGCGTGGCACGTGCCGCGTCGTCCGGCGCAGCTTGCCGAATTCCTCGCACGCGGTATGCATCACCCATTCGCCGATCCGGTCGATCATCCCGCTCTGCTCGGCGATCGGGATGAATTCGGTCGGGCTGATCTCGCCGTGATGCGGATGTCTCCAGCGCATCAGCGCCTCGACCTGCGCGATCTCGCCGGTCGCGAGCGTCACCTGCGGCTGATACGCGAGCCAGCATTGCCGGCGCTCCAGCGCACATGCAAGCATCGACTCCAGCTCGAAGCGCCGCGCCGCGCGCACGTCGAGCGCGCTCGAGAAATGCACGACGCCGTTCGTCCCCGCGTCGCGCGCGGACGACAGCGCGACGTCGGTGCGGCGCATCAGCGTGTCGGCGTCCTCGCCGTTGTCCGGATAGGTCGCGATGCCCGCGTGCGCGGCGACGAACAGATGCCCGCCGACGAACTCGACCCGCTCGCACGCCTGCGCGACGACCGCGTCGATCAGCGCCGCGGACGCCTCGTCGCTGAGCAGCGCGAACTTGCCGTCGCCGATCGACGCGAGCGCATGCGCGCGCGGAATCCGCGCGCGCAGCCGGCCGCCAATCACCTGTGCGACCATCTCGACGCCCGCATGCCCGAGCGCGTTGCGGATCGTGTCGAGCCCGGACAGCTCGATCATCAGGACGCTGAACCGGTCGTTGACCGCGCGTGCTTTCGCGATGCGCAGATCGAGCCGCTCGGTGAACAACCTGCGATTCGGCAACTGCATCGAATCATCGAAATGCCACGCGTACCAGCGCTCGCCTTCCGGTGGCCCGTCGTTCGTGCGTTCGAAGCGGTCCGCCCGCTCCGGCGTGCCGGGCAAACGCGGTTCGTCGTGCGTGCCGGCGAGCGGCGACGGCGCATCGGACCGGTCGCCCGGCGAGGTACTTTCTTTCATCAGGCTTCGGCTCCGGCCGCGGATGCGCAATGCGCAGGAATGCGATCGACAAGGGCCATCGCACGATCGGCCCGATTCATCAGATGATAAACGAATCGGGCCGATGCGCGACGGTCGGGTCCGGAGATGTTAAGCGATTTGTCCGACGTACATGTGTCCGGCGTTCTTCACGCCGGCGCGCGAAAAAACGCCGCATTCCTTACTTTCGCGGCGCCGCCGGGTCGGTGACGAACCCCACCTTCGCAAGCCCGTCCGCGTTCGCGGCCGACAGCAGCGCCGCGACGCGTCCGTAGCGTGCGTCGCGATCGGCGAGCAGGCGGATCTCGGGCTGCGGCGCTTGTCGCGCGGCCGCGGCGAGCCGCGCGTAGACGTCGGCGTCCGGCATCGGCTGCGCGTCCCAGCTCATGCGCCCGCTCGCGTCGATGCCGATGTCGACGTGCGGCACGCGCAAGTCTTCGCGCCGGCTACTCGCGTGCGGCAGCGCGATCTTCGCCGCATGATGCAGTACCGGCAGCGTCACCATGAACACGACGAGCAGCACCAGCATCACGTCGATCAGCGGCGTCATGTTGATGTCGGCCGCGAGCCCGCCGTCGTCTCGCGCGGAAAGATCCGTGTTCATGCGCGCTCCTTCGTCACGACGCCCGGCATCGCAGCCGCCGACGGACGGCCGCCGGTCAACAGCAATGCATGCAGCCCGTGCGAGAAGCGATCGAGGCGCGCGACGACGCCGCGCGACAGCCGCGCGAGCGTGTTGTAGCCGAGCACCGCCGGAATCGCGACGCACAGCCCGAGCGCGGTCATGATCAGCGCCTCGCCGACCGGCCCCGCGACACGGTCGAGGCTCGCGTCGCCGCTCACGCCGAGCGACAGCAGCGCATGGTAGATCCCCCACACCGTTCCGAGCAGCCCGACGAACGGCGCGGTACTGCCGATCGATGCGAGCAGCCCGAGGCCGCGCTGCAGGCGCGTTGCGGTGTCGTCGACCGACGCCCGCAAGCTTCGCAGCAGCCAGTCGCTCAGCTCGATCCCACCGTGGCTCGCCGCGTGATGCAGCATCGCGGCCTGGCCCGTGCTCGCGAGATCGAAG
The DNA here is from genome assembly GCF_013403875.1 of Burkholderia guangdongensis. Taxonomy (GTDB): domain Bacteria; phylum Pseudomonadota; class Gammaproteobacteria; order Burkholderiales; family Burkholderiaceae; genus Burkholderia; species Burkholderia guangdongensis. The sequence goes on from NZ_JACBNX010000003.1 coordinate 2,715, forward strand.
AACGGCGTTCCCGGTTCGCCGAGCGCGCGCATCCCGCTGCCGAGGCCGTCCGTGTTCCAGAAGCGCGATTCCGTGCAGCGGCAGAGGCGACCGAGCTCGATCGCCTTCAGCACGATCACGCTCCACGACAGGATCGACATCGCGATCAGCAACAGCGCGACGGCGCGCGTCATCGCATCGCCTTGTGCCCACACGTGCGTGATTCCATAGACTGGCATGATGCCCTCCTCTTCATTCGTCGAGATTGAACGTGATCGGCACATCGGCGCGGGCCGGCACCGGCGTGCCGTTTTCCGCGTACGGCCGGCAGCGGCTCGCGAGCACGGCCTCGCGCGCCGCGTCGTCGAGACGCGCGTAGCCGCTGCTCGTGACGACGCGCGCGGCGCTCACGCGCCCGCCCGAGTCGGTTTCGAGCTCGACGACGACGGTGCCCGCTTCGCCGCGACGCAGAGATTGCGGCGGATAGTCGGGCTTCACCAGCGCGCAGTCGAGATGCGCGACGCGGCGCGGCGTGGCGATCGCGGGCGACGCGGGCGCATCGGCGCGCGGTGCTTCCGTGTTTTTCGGGATGGCCGGTTGTTGCGGCGCATGCTGTTCGGTTGCTTGCGCCACTTGTCGAGTCGAAGACGTCGGCTCGGACGGGGCCGGCATCGCTCGTGATGGACTTTCGTGCACGGGCGGATTCGGTGCGGGTGTCGCCTCGGCCTGACGTTTCGCTGCGGGCGACGCGGGCGGCGCACGATGAACCCGCGTCGGCTCGATCGCACGTTCGCGCGGTGCAGGTGCCGCCGTTGGTGTCGGCGTCGTTATCGGTGCCGGCGTCGGCACAATCAGCGAAGCCTTAATGACCTTGACGCGCACCGTATCGACGCGCAGCGGCGCACTGCGCATCATCGTCGCGAGCAGCACGACGTGCATCGCGAGCACACCCGCGACGATCGCCGCGCGCCGCCCCGCTTCCCGTGCACTGCGCGAGCGTCCGACGTGCATCGCACCCGTCACCTCCGCCACGACCGCGCTCATCGCCGTCTCCACTCAAAGCGCCAGCGAATTTTCCGTGCTGCGGAACACGAGCGGCCGTGCGTCGTCGCGCTTCGGCTGCCGCGCAAACGTCACCGCCTGCACGACCTGCCCGTGATGTTCGGACTTCGCGCACACCGGATCGGCGGCGGCCGGATCGCCGGCCAGCAGATACGCCTGACAGCGGCACCCGCCGTGATCCGCATGACGCTCGTCGCAGTCGCGGCACGGCTCGCGCATCCAGCCGTCGCCACGAAACGCGTTGAATGCGTCGCTGTCGTACCAGATTTCCTTCAGCGACATGTCGCGCACGTTCGGCAGCGCGAGGCCAGGCAGCGAGCGCGCCGCGTGGCACGGCAGCGCGGTGCCGTCCGGCGCGACGCCGAGAAACACCGAGCCCCAGCCGTTCATGCACGCCTTCGGCCGCGACTCGAAGTAGTCCGGCACGACGAACAGAATCCGGCAACGCTCGCCGACGAGCTTCCGGTAGCGGTTGACGGTCTCCTCCGCTTCGCGCAACTGCTCGGCCGTCGGCATCAGCTGATCCCGGTTCAGCATCGCCCAGCCGTAATATTGCGTGTTCGCGAGTTCGAGATAGTCAGCGCCGAGATCGAGCGCCATCTCGATGATCTGCCCGACGTGCGGTAGGTTGTAGCGATGCAGCACGCAGTTCAGCACCATCGGGTAGCCGTGCGACTTGATCAGCCGCGCGACGCGGTGCTTCAGCTCGAACGTGCGCGTGCTCGTGAGGAAGTCGTTCAGCTCGCGCGTCGAGTCCTGCAGCGACAGCTGGATGTGATCGAGCCCGGCCTGCCTGAGCCGCTCGATGCGCGACGCGCTCAGCCCGATTCCAGACGTGATCAGGTTCGTGTAGAAGCCGAGCCCGCGTGCGTGCGCGACGAGCGTTTCGAGGTCGTCGCGCTGCAGCGGCTCGCCGCCGGAGAAGCCGATCTGCGCGGCGCCGAGCGCGCGCGCGGCGCTGATCGTGTCGATCCACGTCGCGGTGTCGAGCTCCGCGCCGTGCCGCGCGTAGTCGACCGGGTTGTAGCAGAACGCGCAGTGCAGCGGGCACCGGTAGGTCAGCTCGGCGAGCAGCCACAGCGGCGGCGATGGAGGAGAAGTGTCGTGTGTCATCTCAGTCGAGCCAGCCGCGCAGCCGCGCGTGATCGAGAAAGCGATAGACGTCGGGCGCGAGCTCGGATGCGCTGAACAGCTGCTCGAGCTCGCCGATGATGTCGTCGAGTTCATGCGCGCCGTCGCAGCGCGCGAGAATCTCGCCGGCGCTCGGATTGAGCTTCACCATCCCCTCGGGATAGAGCAGCACGTACGCGTCCTGGGCCGCTTCCCACTGCAAGCGGTACATGCCCCGCAGGCGGGGACGCAGCGGCACGCCGCTGACGGCATCGATCGGGTTCATACGGGATACGCCTTTTCGACCGCATCGAGAATCGACCAAAGAATGTCGAGCTTGAACTGCAGGATGCCGAGCGCGCGCTGCTGCGCGTCCGGCGTCCGGAAATGATCCAGCGTCACTTCGAGCCCGTGCTCGACGTCGCGCCGCGCGAGCGGCACGCGGCTGCGGAAATAGTGCAGCCCTTCCGGCTCGATCCACGGGTAGTGCGACGGCCAGCCGGCGAGCCGGTCGAGATGGATCCGCGGCGCGAACATCTCGGTCAGCGACGAGCAGACCGCCTCCTGCCACGGCGCGCGCCGCGCGAAGTTCACGTACGCGTCGACCGCGAAGCGCACGCCCGGCAGCACGTGCCGCAGCGACCACAGTTCCGCGCGATCGAGGCCGACCGCTTCGCCGAGCCGCGCCCACGCCTCGATCCCGCCTTCGTCGGCGCCCTGCCCGTCGTGATCGATCAGCCGCTGGATCCAGCGGCGCCGCGTTTCCCGGTCCGGGCAGTTCGACAGGATCGCCGCGTCCTTCAGCGGAATGCTGATCTGGTAATAGAGGCGGTTCGCGACCCAGCCGCGAATCTGCTCGGGCGAGCAGCCGCCGCTGTTCAGCAGCCGGTTGAACGGATGATGGATGTGATAGCCCGATTCGAGCGCGCGCAGCCTCGCCTCGAATTCGGCGGGCGTCCACGGCGTGTCGTGCGGAGCCAAAAAGGAGATTGGTGCGTTCATCGTCATACCTCGAATTGCATGCCGTCACGCGCGACGTCGATGCCGTGCTCGCGCAGCAGCGCATGCTCGGCGGAATGCGGGTCGAGAATCGGGTTCGTGTTGTTGATGTGCGTGAGCACCTTGCGCGTGCCGCGTGGCAACCCGTCGAGCCAGTCGATCATCCCGGGCCGGCCGTGGTCGCCGCATTGCGCGAGATGGCCCATGTCGGCCGCACGCTTCGTCGAGAAGCCGAGATCGATCATCTCGGTCGCGCGCCAGAACGTGCCGTCGACGAGCACGAGGTCCGCGCGATGCATCGCGGCGCGCACGTCGCCGTTGATTTTCTCGAGGCCGGGCGCGTAGAACGCGCGCATGCCGCTCGCGACGTCCTCGATCAGCAGCGCGATGTTGTCGCCGGGCACTGACGACGCGCGGTGCGGCGAGTACGGCGGCGCCTTGCTGTCGACGGGAAACGCGGTGAAGCGCACACCGTCGCACGCGGGAATCGCGAACGGCTCGCCGAGCGCGATCGGATGCGCGTCGACGCCGCAGTAGTGGCCGAGCAGCGGCACGAGCGGTAGTCCCGTCGACAGATCCTCGAGCACCGGCGCGCACGCATAGAGCGGCAGCGGCGTCGTGCGCTCGCGCAGCATCAGCAGGCCGGTCACGTGATCGATCTGCGCGTCGCTGAGCACGACCGCGGCGATACCGCTGTCGCGCATCGCGCGCGCGGGCTGCAGATCCGGTTGCGCGCGCAACTGGGCGAGCAGGTCCGGCGACGCGTTGACGAGAATCCAGTCGACGCCGTCGTCACTGACCGCGATCGACGACTGCGTGCGCGGCAGCACGTCGCCACTACCGTCACGCGCGCGGCGGCAGTTCGCGCAGTTGCAGTTCCATTGCGGCAGTCCGCCGCCGGCACCCGAGCCCAGTATCTTGATCTTCATGATCGTTCGTTCCCGATGCCGCGCGCGCCGCATGATCCGCGACGCGCACGGCGTGTCACGATGCTCAGCGGTTCGCGATGTACATCGTGATTTCGAAGCCGAAACGCAGATCGGTGTAAGACGGCGTCGTCCACTGCATGATGTGTCTCCTGATTTGAAAGTTTGAAAGTCAGTCGAAGAACCGCGCCGGATGTGCGGTCGATACCTTCTGAGCAAGAGGCATGCCGATGCAGCCGCGAGCGCGCGCAGCCGCCGTGAGCGCGGGTTGGCGGTGCGTCCGGACAGGGATTTTTCATTCGCCGCGAAAATCCGGCATGCATGGCGAGCCGCGCGTCGAACGCGCGACACGTTTGGGAAACGAACGGTGTTGAATTTCGGAGCACCGGTGTTGCAGGACGCAACACCGGTGTGACAGTCGGCGCGCGTCAGTCGTCGTCGGATGTGCGGCCGGGCTCGGCGGCGGGCATCTTGCGGTAGATCGTGTTGCGCGACACGCCGAGCGCGCGCGCGGCGGCCGACACGTTGCCGCCGTGCCGCGCAAGCGCGGCCGCGATCGCCGACGCGGCGACGTCCTGCAGCCGCGCGCCGGCCGGCGCGAACGCGACGCCGGCCGCAAGCGGCGCCCCAATGGAGTCTGCGGAGTCGACGGAGCAGGCGGCGGCATCGGCGCCGGCCGCGCAGGGTTCGACGCCCCGACGCAAATCGTCGAAGAAGTCGTCCGGCAAATGCTCGCGCCGGATCTGACCGTCGTCGTCGACCATCGCGGCCGCTGTGCGCAGCAGATTGCCGAGTTGCCGGAAATTGCCCGGCCATGCGCAGCGCTCGAACAGCGCCATCACGTCCGGCGCGACGCTGAGCGGCGGCCGGTCCGCACCGGCAAGCGACTCGCGTTGCAGCATCTTCTGCACGACGACCGCGAGATCGCTACGGTCGCGCAGCGGCGGCAGCCTGACGACGAGGCCGTTCAGCCGGTAATAGAGATCCTCGCGGAAGCGGTTCTGCGCGATCATCTCGCGCAGGTCGCGGTGCGTCGCGCAGATGATCGCAACGTCGACCGGAATCGTCTTCGTCGAGCCGAGCGGATTCACGAGCCGCTCCTGCAGCACGCGCAGCAGCCGCACCTGCAGCGGATACGGCATGTCGCCGATCTCGTCGAGGAACAGCGTGCCGCCGTTCGCCTGCAGCAGCTTGCCGACCGCGCCCTTGCGCCGCGCGCCGGTGAACGCGCCTTCCTCGTAGCCGAACAGCTCGGATTCGATCAGCGTCTCCGGAATCGACGCGCAGTTCACCGCGACGAACGGCCCGTCGCGGCGCGGCGAATCGTTGTGGATCGCCTGCGCGAGCAGTTCCTTGCCGGTGCCGGTCTCGCCGGTGATCAGGATCGGGATATCCTTGCCGATCACCTTGCGGACCTTCGTGATCACCAATGCGACCTGCGGATCGCCGGTGTCGAGATAGCTGAGCCGCGAAAGACCAGAGCCAGAGCCAGAGCCCGCGCCCGGCGCGGCCGGCTGCGGCGCGCACGCACGTGCGGGCGGCCGCGCGGCGTCGTGGTCGTCGATCGGGCGGCGGCCATCCGCGACCGACGCGCGCCGGAACTGCACGCGCGCGCAGACGACCGCGCCGTTGATCAGGTTCAGCGCGAGATGCGGGTCCATGCTCGCACGCACGCGGTCGATCAGTTGCGCGCTCGTGATCTGGAACAGCGACGACAGCGTATGCGCGCGCAGCGCGGCGAGCGGCATCCCGAGCTGGAACTGCGCGCTGCGGTTCGCGGACAGGAAGCGGCCGTCGCTCGTGAACGCGACGATCCCTTCCATCAGCGTGCCGAGAAACTCGGGGCGGCCGTGAAAGGACACCTGCAGCGTCTCCTGAAAGGTCGTCGTAAACAGATGATTCTCGATCATCTGCACCGACATCTTCGCGAGCGCCATCGTGTGCTGGTGATAGCTCCGGTAGTCGCCGGTCACGTCGAGCACGCCGATCACGTCGCCGTACGGATCGAGGATCGGCACGCTCGAGCAGGTCAGGAAGCGGTTCGCCGCGAGATAGTGCTGATCGCCGTGGACCACCATCGCGCAGCGCTCCGCGAGCGCGGTGCCGATCGCGTTCGTGCCCTGCCGGCTCTCCGCCCAGTTCGCGCCAGGCCGCAGCGCGACCTTCTCCGCGCGCTGCAGGAAGTCGTCGTCGCCGATCGAGTGCAGAATCAGCCCTTCCGCGTCGGTCAGCACGATCATGCTCTGCGTGTTGACGATCTGCTCGTGCAGCGTCTCCATCACCGGCATCGCGTGCGCGCACAGCACGCGATTCTGCTCGCGCTTCAGCCCGAGCCCGGCATTCGAAAGAATGTCGTAATCTGGCCGCGCCGATACGCAAAGCCCGAACGTCTCGGAACGCTCGTGCGCCTTCTGGATCGGCGGAGCGGGCCAGCCGGCGGGCCGCAAGGCCGTCTGGCCGTCGGCCGGATCAACATCGTCACGCATTGTCTCCTCCGGGATCGTCCGGTGTCCGGCCGGACGTTTTGCTTCACGATGAAGCAAGCTCCGGGCCAGTCAGTCGTCGTGGACAGGCCGATCGATCGGCACCGAACGCGCGCGCAACGCGCGACACGTGAATGAAAGGCTTGAAAGGCTGAAAGGCGATCGGAATCGCCGAGTCGATACCGGACGGTTTACCGCGAACCGCTACCACGGTGATATCCGGACTCGCACCGATCCACGAACGTCGTGCGCGATTCTTGCTTCGTCGACCGATCATCCACGATACGCATTCACCGGACACCGCCTTCATGACTTCGCATTCCTCAGATCGATCGGCGATGCCAATCGCGGCGCGCCTCCGCCGCGACGGGCAATCGATCGCGTTCGCGGTCGCCGGCAACGACGACGCGCCGGCCGTCGTCGTACTGCACGGCGGCCCAGGCAGCGGCAGTGCGTTCGGGATCCTGAGTTTGTTTGATCCAGCGCAACTGCGTGTCGTGTTCGTCGATCAGCGCGGCGCGGGCGCGTCATCTCCACGCGGCGGGCTGCGCCGCAATCGCACTGACCGACTCGTCGACGATCTCGATGCGATTCGCCGCACGCTCGGCATCGAGCGCTGGGGTGTCGTCGGCGGGTCGTGGGGTGCGGCGCTGGCGGTCGCGTATGCGGGCACGCATCCGGCGAGCGTCGACGGTGTCGTGCTGCGCGGCCTGTTCCTGACGTCGAGGCGCGAAGTGCGGAGCCTGTTCGTAACGTCACGCACGAAGGCACCGCGCGAATGGCAACGCCTGTGCGCGGCGGCCGGATGCGCGCGCCCCGGCGCATTGCTGCGATGCTGTGCCCGGCGACTGCGACCCGGCGTCGGGAAAGCGCGGCAACGCGCAGTCGCGCTCGCATGGCGTGCGTATGAAGATGCGATCCTCGCGTCGGCGCGGCCGGGGCGCTCGCGCGCGGCCGGATCGCGCGACGCGAACCACCCGAAAGCCGTCGCCGCGCTGATCGACAAATACCGGGTTCAGGCGCACTACCTGCTGCACGACTGCTGGCTCGGCGAACGTCGCGTGCTCGCGCTCGCGCGCGCCGCGTCGATCGTGGGCGTGCCGATCTTCGCCGTGCATGGGCGGCGCGATCCCGTCTGCCCGGTCCGCAACGTCGATCGCCTCGCGCACGTGGCGCCGCCCGCGCGAATCGAGCGCGTCGACGCCGGCCATCTCGCGGGCGATCCCGCGCTCGCGCGCGGCGTCGCGCGCGCGATCCATGCGATGTTCGTCGATGCGCGCGCCGCATGACGCACACGTGACGCGCACGTCACACTCACGTAACGATCGCGCGCTCAATCCCATTTGTAATGCAGCCCGACCCAGATACCACGCGGCGCGCCGGGCCCGACGAACTGCTCGTTGACCGGATTCGCGCCATCGAACGAGTGACCGGGCCCGTTGAAGAAGTTCTGACCGAGCACGGCAAAACTCGCGTAGCGCTTATTGAGCACGTTCGTCACGTTCGCGAACACGTCGAGCTGCTTCGTGATCCGGTAACGCGTATCGACATCGATCAGCAGGTAGCCGGCGATCTTTCCGTTGGCATCCTGATTGTTTTCGTCACCTTGCGCGTATACACCGCTGCGCCAAGTGACATTCGTGCCGATGCTCCACGTCGTCGTCGCCGCATAATCGAGCCGCAGCTTCACCGCGTGCTCGGGAATACCCGGAATGCGGTTGCCCGGCTTGACCGTGACGATGCCGTTCGCGTCGGCGCTCGAATTCGCGGGGCTGCTCTCGGTCCACGTCGACCGATAGGTCGCGTCGATGTAGCTGTAGTTCAGCCCGATCCCGAGCGGACCGAGCTGCGTGCGGCCCGCGAGCTCGATGCCTTGCCGCCGCGTCTTGCCGACGTTCTGGAAGTAGCCCCGCGAGCTGCCGGCGGTGCTGACGAACTCGATGTCGTCATCGAGCGTCGTCCGATAGGCGGCCGCGCTCCACGTCGTCGCTCGCCCGATCCGGCCGCGCGCACCGACCTCGAACGTCTTCGACACGACCGGCCGCAACGCCGGGTCCGCGACAAAATCGTTCGGCAGCGAGCACGGCGCGGCAGGATCCGCGCACGCGAGCTCGATCGCGGTCGGTGCGCGCATTCCTTCGTTGTACGTCGCATAGGCGGTCACGCCGGGCGTCGGATTCCAGTTGACCCCGATCGCCGGATTGAAACGCGAGAACGTGTGGTTGCCGTCGAGCAGCGGCTGCACCCCGCTCTCGTCGCCGATTCGCGCGTTCGCGCGGTCGTAGCGGCCGGACAGCGTCATGGTCCATTGCGGCGTCAGCGACAGTGTCTCGCTCAGATAGAAGCCGTCATTCGCGTTGCGCGTCTTCGCATTCGTCTGCTGAACGAAATTGCCGATGCCGATCGCCGCGCGATCGGCGGTGAAGTACGCGTCCTGCTGCGACGCCACGTAACTCGAATTCGCGACGTCGGCGGTAACGCCCGCGACGAACTGACTCGCCATGCCGCCGAGCTTGCCGAGCAGCGTGAGCTGCAGGCTCGCGCCGTAGCTGTCGGTCGTGACGATCGAATCGGCGTTGGTCCCCTGCACCGTGTCGACGTTGCCCTCGGCGTCAAGCGCGCCGTAGTCGGTATTGTTGTTGCTGCTGACGTTCTCGCTGCGCAGATGCCGGTAATACGCATTGCCGCTCAGCTCGACGCCGTCGCTGAAGAAATGGTCGCCGGACAGCGTCAGATAGCCGGCGCGATTGCGGTTCAGGTCCGGATACGTGTACGCCTGCCTGGGGTTGTCGAGGAACGAGCGCGGAATCGTCTGGCTGCCGTACAGCGCGTTGTCCGCGCCGCCGGCCGCGATCGACAGCGTCGTGTCGTCGTCGGTGTAGCGCAGCTTGCCGAACGCCTGCCGCACACGGCTCGCGTCGTGGTCCGCCCAGCCGCCGTCGTTCGACGCGTTCGCGGTCGCATAGTAGTCGACATGCGGGCCGAGCGTGCCGCCCTGCTCGATCTGCGCGGTCTTGCGGCCCCATGAGCCGCCGGTGATCTCGGCCTCGCCGCCGGGGTCCGCGCGGCCGTTCTTCGTCGTGATCGCCACCGCGCCGCCGAGCGTATTCAACCCGTACGCGGGATTCGAGCCCGGGATCAACTGGATCTTGTCGATCGCTTCGACCGGAATCAGATCCCAGTTCACGACGTCGCCGAACGGCTCGTTCACGCGCACGCCGTCGACGAACACCGAAATCCCCTGCGGCGTGCCGAGCAGCGGCGACGCAGTGAAGCCGCGATAGTTGAGGTTCACCTGATTCGGATTGCCTTGCGCATCCGCCAGCGTCACGCTCGGCAGATTCGCGACGAAGAAATCGGTCAGCGTCGCGCGATGCTGGGCGTCGATCTCCGACGCGCGAACCGTCTGCACATTCGCGGGCACCTTCGCCAGCGGCGTGCCGATCCCGAGCAACGGCGTCGTGCCGACGACGACGACGGTCGGCAGCAACGCGGGCGCGGCAGATGTCGCCGCGGGCGTTGCCGATGCCCGCGCGTCGCTCGCCGCGTCGGCAACGGCGGCGATAGATTGCGCGCATGCGCCGCCACCAATCGCACTGAACGTCAGGCCCGCGCCGAGCGCAACGCCGATGCGTCGAGCGCGGCTGCGGCAACGCCCCCGTTGGGTTCGCATGATCAATTTCCGTCTCCGTCCGTTATTTGAAGTCGTGCCTGGCGCAGCCGCGCCGACCGATGCGGATGCAACCGTCTCGTTGCACGTCGACTTCGCGAAAACCGTGCCAGCACCAGTCGCACCGCGTGCGGCCCCGCCGCCGTTCGCTCGACACCGGCATGGCGCGCCAGCTGTGACGTTCGGCAACACCATTCGGCCTGACATGTACCCGAATGCAACACATCGCCCGGCGCCGCCGCATCGCTGCCGAACCCGCGTCACGGCCGCACGGCCGCGCCGCACATGCGTTCCGCGCGAATGGCATGCGATTTGCGAGAACGGGAGCACCCGGCCCGGCACCACGCGAATGCGTCACAGGGCCGACATCGCGGCAGTGCATCGACAAATACTCAGGAGACGATTATGAAAAAACCTTCGGCATCAGCCAGCCGGCTGGCGACGTGCGGGATCGGCATCGCGGCCGTGATCGCGCTGAACGCGGGCCCGGTGGACGCCGCCGCGGACTATCCGGCCGTCACGTACGACCGGCTCGCACACGCGCAGAACGATCCGGGCTGGCTCACCTACTACCGCACGTACAACGGCCAGTCGCATTCGCCGCTCAAGCAGATCGACGCGTCGAACGTCGGGCAGCTGAAACAGGCGTGGAGCTACCCGTTCCCGGCCGATCTGAAGCAGGGCTTCGAGGCGACGCCGATCATCAACGGCAACTACCTGTTCGTGACGACGCCGAAGGACAACGTCTACGCGTTCGACGCCAAGACCGGCAAGCAGCTGTGGAAGTACGAGCCGAAGCTCGGGGCGGAATCGTTCAAGACTGCGTGCTGCGACGTCGTGAACCGCGGCGTCGCGCTGTACGGCAAGAACGTCTACATCGCGATGCTGAGCGGCGAGGTCGCCGCGCTCGACGCGCAGACGGGCAACCTGGTCTGGAAGAAGCAGATGTTCGATCCGGGCCTTGGCTACGCGTTCTCGCTTGCGCCGCTCGCACTCGACGGCGCGATCGTCGTCGGCACGTCCGGCGGCGAGTACGGAATCCGTGGCTACATCGCCGCGCTGAATCCGAAGGACGGTTCGCTGCTGTGGAAGCGCTACACGATCCCCGGCGCCGGCGAGAAAGGCGCGGACACCTGGCCCGACGGGATGCAGGCGCACGGCGGCGGCGCGGCGTGGCTGACCGGCACCTACGACACGGCGTCGCGCACGCTGTACTGGGGCGTCGGCAACCCCGGCCCGTGGCTCGCGGCGCTGCGTCCCGGCGACAACCTGTACTCGGATTCGCTGCTCGCGCTCGATCCGAAGAGCGGCAAGCTGAAGTGGCACTACCAGTACACGCGCAACGACACGTGGGACTACGACGGCGTGAACACCCCGATCCTCGCGGACATCAAGTACGACGGCAAGGACTACGACGCGATCATTCACGCGGATCGCAACGGCTTCTTCCACGCGATCGACCGCCAGACCGGCAAGCTGATCTACGCGAAGCCGTTCGTGACGGCGTCGTCGGTGACCGGCTACACGGCGGACGGCAGGCCGGTCGAGGACGAGTCGAAGTTCCCGAAGGCCGGCACGACGATCGACACGTGCCCGAGCTTCCTCGGCGGCAAGAACTGGTGGTCGGTATCGTACGACCCCGAACGGCACATCGCGGTCGTGCCGTCGCTGCACGCGTGCATGAGCCTGTCCGGCAAGTCCGTCAGCTACATGGAAGGCCTGCCGTATCTCGGCGAAGGCTTCGAGATCAAGCCCGAGCCGGGCAGCCAGGGCTACGGCGAGCTGCAGGCGATCGACGTGACCACCGGCCAGAAGATCTGGAGCCACTGGACGAAGATGCCGTGGAATGGCGGCGCGGCGACGACGTCGACCGGCCTCACGTTCAGCGGCTCGCTCGACGGCCACCTGTACGCGTTCGACACCGCGACCGGCAAGGTGCTGTGGGAGAGCCCGCAGCTCGCGAGCGGGATCATCGCGCAGCCGTCGGTGTTCGAGGTCGACGGCAAGGAGTACGTCGCGGTGCTCGCAGGCTACGGCGGCGCGAACCCGATCTGGGGCGGGCCGATGGCCGACGTCGCGAAGGACGTGCCGCGCGGCGGCACGCTGTACGTGTTCGCGCTCGATCGGAGCTGACACCGGCCCGTTAGCCACCGTCGCGCCCGTGTGGGCACCATGCGGGCACCATGCGGGCGCGACCTCCCCCGCCTTTACTGGAAAGCACGACCATGAACACTCGACTCACTCAAATCGCCGTGGCCGGCGCGCTCGCGGCGGGCGTCGCGCTGACGCCGTTGCACGCATCGGCCGCCGGCGTACGCGTTTGCACGATGCCCGGCAGCCCTTCCGCCGCGCTCGACAAATCCGTCGCACACGAGGCCTTTCTCGCGGCCGGCGTCGCCGCTTCGTTCGCGTCGCACGGGATCGACGGCGGCGACGACGACGACGGCGTCTCCGCACGCGAACTCGCGAAATCGCTTGCACGCGACTGCGACGTGATCGCCGGCTTCCCGCGCTCGGCGCTCGCCGACGCATCGGACACGCATCTGATTTTCTCTCGGGGCTATCTGCGTTCGGGCTACGTCAGCGTCGCGCTGCGCAACCCGCGCGCGGCCGGCGCGTCAGCCGCCGGCAAGGAAACCATCGCCGCCACTTACTCGAGCCCTTCGCAGCTCATCGCGGTTCAGCAGAAGAATGCGCGCTTCGATCTCGAGAACACGTCCGAGCTGACCGTCGACGCGGTCGCGAAGGGGCGTGCACAGCGCGCGATCGTCTGGTATCCGGCCGTCGTCGCCTATCAGCGAAAACATCCGCAGCAGCGCTTCGACATTTCGCCGACCGCGTCTCCCTATACGGACTGGAATCTCGCATTCGCATTCGGTCCGGGCCGGGAAGATCTGCAAAAGCGCGTCGACACCGCGCTGTCGCGGATGAACGACGACGGCCGTCTCGCCGCACTAACGCGCAGTTGGGCGCTGCCGGACACCGTCGCGCAGACGGGCCCGGCCGCGTCGGCTCACTTCACCGGCAACCGGGTATGGGGCCAGCCGCGCGCAAACCTGCTGCCCGCGCGCAACGACACGTCGATCGGCGGCTTCATCAAGGTCGCCGCCACCGCCGGCGGCGACGCACCGACGTTCGATCACGAACAGGTCGAGCACGGCCAGCATCTGTATGCGGATTCGTGCGCGAAATGCCATGGCGCGCAGCTCGAAGGGATCACCGCGCCGGCGCTGAGCGGGCCGGCGTTCGCACCGGCGGCGCACTCGCACCTGACGATCGGCGGCATCTATCAGTACATGTCGACGAACATGCCGGCGGACCGCCCCGGAAAGATGACCGATCAGGAATATGCGGATCTGATGGCCTTCCTGCTTTACACGAACGGCTACAACGCGGGCAACGCGAAGCTGACCGCCGACATGGCGCGTACGTCGGCGACGCCGCTCAACGCGGGCCCGCGCAAGTAGCGCGCCGCGATGCCGGGCCGCGCGCCCGGCACTTCTTTCCTTGCTTTTTATTTAGTAATACGAATAAAAACACTCAACAACCTGGAGACGCCCTATGAAAGGCAAGCAGTTGATTCTCTGTACGGCACTACTCGGCGCGACGACCTGCACGAACGCATTCGCGCAAAGCAGCGTGACGCTTTACGGAAATCTGGACGGTGCATTGCTGTATACGAACAAGACGCTGAACTCGGCGACCGGCGGTAACGCCGGTCATCAGGTCGCGCTGGTCGACACCGGCATGACCCCGACGAATTTCGGGCTGAAGGGAACCGAGGATCTCGGCGGCGGCCTCACCGCGCAGTTCCAGCTCGAAAACGGCTTTGCGATCACGGACGGCGCGATCAACCATTCGAACGGCAACTTCTTCGGACGTCAGGCATGGGTCGGGCTCGGCGGCGGATTCGGCACGGTGAAGCTGGGCCTGCAATACTCGCCGTTCGTGCTCGCGGTGCTCGGCTCGGACCCGCGCCGCGTGTCGCACTTCGGCAGCACGCTCAACAGCTACGTCGACAACGTACTCGTCACCGGCCTGTTCAACCAGAACTCGGTCTCGTACACGACGCCAACGCTCGCCGGCCTGACCGGCAGCGCGATGGTTGCGTTCGGCGGCCAGGCGGGCGACTTCCAGGCGGGTCGTCAATACTCGGGCAGCCTCAAGTATCAGCTCGGCGGGCTCAACGTCAACGCCGGCTTCTACGACAGCAACGCGGCCACGTCCCCGACGCCGGTGCCGAGCACGGTCGCGTTCGTCGGGCGCACGCTCGGCGCGTCGTACAACTTTGGTCCCGTCACCGCGTCGGCGGCGTTCGCGAGCTACAAGGTCGCGGGCTCGTTCAGCAACAACGTCTACAGCGGTGGCCTCGACTATCAGGCAACGTCCGCCCTCGACCTGAACGGCGGCGCGTGGTACACGACCGACCGGAACGACACGCACAACCATTCGCTGATGGCGTCGGTCGGCGCGGACTACAGTCTGTCGAAGCGCACCGGCCTTTATGCGCAGGTCGGTGTGGTGAACAATCACGGCGCGATGGATTCCGGTCTCGCGATCAATGGCGGCGCGTTGTTCGGTGCGGTCGGCACGACCGTCGGCATCGACGTCGGCATCCATCACACGTTCTGACCGGCCAGCAGTCGGACAGGCCGGACGGGCCGCACGCGCTCGTCCGGCGCCCGATCCGGTCACGGTCACTTCAGCGCGACGCTCGCATTCGCATGCGAATCGTCGTACTCGCTCCATCCACCCCCGAGCGACCGATACAACGCGACCGCGGCCAGCGCCTGCTCGCGGCGCGCCTGATTCAGCGCCTCCGCATCGTGCAGATACACCTCCTGCGCGGTCAGCACGTCCAGAAAATCCGTTGCGCCGCCTTTGTACAGCTTGTTCGCGAGATCGAGCGCGCTGCCGGACGCGGTCGACGCATTCGCGAGGCGCTCGGCGGCCGTCGTCGAACTGACGAGATCGGCGCGGGAATCCTCGACTTCGCGCAACGCCTGCAGCATCGACTGATGCAGTTGCAGTTCCGACTCGCGCATCTGGCTCTCGCTCCGGTCGATGTCCGCGGAGATGCGCCCCGCATCGAAGATCGGGCTGACTGCGCTCAACGCGGCGCTGAACAGGTTGTCGGTCAGCGTCGGCAACCCGAGATACGACGACGCGAGCACGCCGTCGGCCAGGTTCAGCGAGAACTTCGGATAACGCTCGCTCTTCGCGACACCGACCTGCGCCGCTTGCCGTTCGACGCGCGCATACGCGGCCAGCACGTCCGGGCGGCGCAGCAGCGCCTCCGACGGCAGCATCCGCGGCGTCCCCTGCGGCGGCGCCGGAATCTCGCCGGGCGTCGACAGCACCAGTTTGTCGACCGACTCCGGCGCGCGGCCGGAATAGACCGCGATCAGATTCAACTGATGATCGATCCGTGCCTGCGTCGGCGGAATGCGCGCTTCGAGCGCATCGAGCTCGTTTTGCGCACGCGTCACGTCGAGCTTCGTCGACAGGCCGTACGCGAAGCGCTTGCGCGTCAGATCGAGCGCGTGCTGCCGAATCCCGACGTTATCCTGAAGAATGCGCAGATCCTGCTGCGCCCAGCGCAGATCGACGTAAGCGGATGCGGTATCGGCCGCGAGCGCGAGCCGGATCATGTCCTCCGCATGCTTCTGCCCGACCAGATCGGCTTGCGCGGCCAGCCAGTCGAGCCGCTCGCCGCCGAACACGTCCGGCGACCAGTTCAGCGCGATCCCAGCGCCCGCCTGCTTCACGTACCCGACCGGCGGCGGCGTGTTCTGGCGCGCATCGGACGCCCGCGCGGTTGCGTCGAGCTCCGGCCACAGCACGGAACGCTTCCGCGCGACGAGTGCCTGCGCCTGCTTCACGCGCTCCGCCGCCGCCTGCAGATCGAGGTTGCGATCGAGAACAGTCACGAGCAGCACGTCGAGCGCCGGGTCGCGAAATTGCGCCCACCACGACGATACGTCGGCGGTGGGCGGCGGCACCACGCGGTCCCAATCCGCCGGCGCGACCGTGTGCAAGGTGCTGCTCAGCGCTGGATGATCGGCCGGCTGCACCGCGCATCCTGCAACGAGTGCACCGCTCGCGATCGCGATCAGAATTTTTTTCATCATGGTCTCAATGTGCATCCGGCGGCGGCGGCGCCATGGAAATCGGGTTCGTGAACAGCACCGCGACGAGCGCGACGACGAAGCACATCGACAGCACGTAGTAGACGTCCGCGTACGTCAGCGTGAGCGCTTCGCGATAGACGATCCGGTGCAGCGTCGCGAGGCTCGCCTGCGCGGCGTTCAGCGCATCGCCAGCGGCCGCCATCCAGTGCGCGACCTGCCCGCCGAGCAGCGCATCGACCTGCGGCTGCCCGGCGGTGATGCGCTCGTTCAGCCTCAGGTAATGGAAGTTGAGCCGGTCGTTGAGCATCGTCGCGCTGACCGCGATGCCGATCGCGCCGCCCAGGTTGCGCATCAGATTGAACAGCCCGCTCGCGGATTTCAGCCGCGACGGCGGCAGCGAGCCGAGCGCCATCGTCACGATCGGTGGTACCGCGAATTGCTGGCCGATGCCACGCAGCGCCTGCGGCAGCAGCAGTTCCCGCCAGCCCCAGTCGTGCGTGATCGGCGTGTACAGATAACAGCCGAGGCCGAAGCAGATGAGCCCGAACACCAGCCGCGCGCGCATGCTCGCATAGCGCGACGCGATCGCATAGGCGCCGAGCGCGAGCATCTGGAACACGCCGACCGACAGCAGCGCGACGCCAGTCTGCAGCGAGCTGAAGCCGCGCACCTGCGTCAGGAACAGCGGCGTCAGGAAGACCGTCACGAAAATGCCGATGCCCGTCACGAACGACAGCAAGCAGCCGATGCCGAAGTTGCGCACGGCCAGCGCGCGAAGATCGACGATCGGATCGTCGGTGGTCAGCGCGCGCACGATGAACAGGAACCCGCAAATCGCCGATATCCACGCGCAGACGACGATCGCCTGATCGCTGAACCAGTTCTTGCGCGGTCCCTCCTCAAGCACGTATTCGAGGCAGCCGAGAAATCCCGACATCAGCAGCATGCCGAAGTAGTCGCCGTTGCGGATCAGGCGGAGATCGGGCTCGTCGATCCGCACGTACTTCGGCACCAGCGCGGCCACGGCGATGCCGGGCACCAGATTCAGATAGAACAGCCAGTGCCACGACCACTGATCGGTGATCCACCCGCCGATGACGGGCCCGATCGCCGGCGCCAGCGACGCGAGCGCGCCGATCGTCGTCGACGCGACGAGGCGCTGCTTGCCGGGAAACAGCACGAACGCAGTCGTGAACACCGTCGGGATCATCGCGGCGCCGAGCGCGCCTTGCAGGCCGCGAAACAGGATCATCGAATGGATGTCCCACGCGAGCCCGCACAGCATGCTCGTGATCGTGAATCCGATCGCCGACGCGACGAACAGCCAGCGCGTCGAAAACACCTTCGACAGCCATCCCGACATCGGGATCACCAGGATCTCGGCGATCAGATACGCGGTCTGCACCCAGGACAGCTCGTCCTGGCTCGCGGAAAGACCGCCGCCGATGTCGCGCAGCGAAGACGCGACGATCTGAATGTCCAGCGTCGCCATGAAGAAGCCCACGCACATCAGCGCGAAGGCGAACACGCGCTGGCGGATCGGCTGCGTGGAAGGGTCGGCATGCGGGGTCGTCATCACCGGTTCTCCTGCCGCGTCACTGCGCGCGATCGAGGTGCACGTCCACGACCGCCGATAGTCCCGGCCGCAACACGCCGTCAAGGCCCGGCTGCGCATCGAGATGCACGCGCACCGGCACGCGCTGCACGATCTTCGTGAAATTGCCGGTCGCGTTTTCGGCGGGCAGCACGCTGAACGTCGCACCGGTCGCCGGCGCGAGGCTTTCGACGCGGCCGTGCAGGCTCAGGTTCGATGCGTCGAGCGACACGTCCACGTGGTCGCCGACGCGCATCTTCTTCAGTTGGTCTTCCTTGAAGTTCGCGTCGATCCACAGGCCCGACGCCGGCACGATCGTCAGCAACGGCGCGCCAACGTTCGCGAGCATCCCGACGCGGCCGGTGCGGTTGGCGACGTAGCCGTCGACCGGCGAGCGGATCGTCGCATACTCGACGTTCAACTGCGCGACGCGCTGCGCCGCGAGCGCGGTGTCGACGCGCGCGCGCGCCTCGCCCAACTGCGCGCCGATCACGTCGAGCTGGCGTTTCGCGGCGAGCAGCCCCGCGTCGCTGCGCTCGACGGCCGCGCCCGCTTTCGAGTAATCGGCGTCCGCGCGCTCGACGACCTGCGTGGACACCGCATCGTCCTTCACGAGCTCGCGATAGCGCGCGCGATCGGACGTCGCGCGCGTCAACTCGGCGCCCGACGCGCTGCGCTCCGCCGCCTGCTGGTTGATGACCGCGAACTGAAGCTGCTGCGTCGCCTCGAGTTCCGCGACCGCCGAGCGCGCCCGCTCGACGTCGGCCATCGCCTGCGCGAGCTTCGCGTCATAGTCGCGCGAATCGAGGCGGATCAGCACGTCACCGGCTTTCACGCGCTGGTTGTCCGCGACGAGAATCGCGTCGATGAAGCCGCCGACTTTCGGCGCGAGCACGGTGACGTTGCCGCCGACGTACGCATCGTCGGTGCTCTCATGCCAACGCAGCACGAAATACCAGTCCAGCGTCGCGATGGCGACGGCGGCAACGACGCCCGCGATCGCCAGCGCCATCCACGGCACGGTCCGACGCCCGGTGATGCGCCCGGATTCGACGGTCTCCCGCTGCGTGACAGTTGGTGTAGTGCTCATCGTTTTACCTATGCATATACACTAATTAGGACGAACCTCGGCATCTCGCGATCACTCGCCGGCTCGCCGGCCGTCGATCGACATGTGCATGCACACATGTTAGCCGGCGTGTGCCCGGCCACTAAGATGCGGCGGCGTACCAATTTGTATCGCGATTCGTACCAATCCCGGCAACAATGCAATGGCTCACGGGTTTTCCCGGATAGGCCAGCCGACCGCCGCTTCGCTCAGCGCGCGTCGGAACCGCCGTTCGCGTGCTCGTAGAACGCCGCCGCGTAGTCGATGAACGCCCTCACCTTTGCCGGAATCAACGCCCTGCTCGCATACGCGAGCTTGATGTCGACGTGCGCGTCGATCATCTCGACGCCTTCCAGCACCTGCGTCAGCGTGCCGTTCCCCAACTCCGTTTCGACGAGCGACCTCGGGATCGCGCCGATCCCGAGGTGACGCAGCACCATCTCCCGATTGAACGCGGGATTGTTCGACGAGATGTCGAACTGGTACGGAATCGACACCTCCTGACCGTCGACGCGGAACATCAGCGATGGCCGGCGCAGCGACACCGACATCGCGACGAAGCGATGATCGAGCAGGTCCATCGGCGTCGCCGGCGCGTGATGTTCGCGCAGGTACTGCGGCGTCGCGACCAGCACGACCGGGATGCGTCTCAGCAGCCGGACCACCATCTTGTCGCTGTTCAGCATGTACGGCACGACGATGCCGAGATCGAAGCCGTCGGCCACGAGATCGACCGGGCGCTCGGTCAGCGTCACGTCGAGGCGCACCTTCGGAAAGGCCGTCTTGAATCCGGCGATCAGCGGCACGAGCCGGTTCAGCGTCGCGGTGGTGTGCGCGACGATCCTCAGCAACCCGTCCGGCTCGCGCGCCTGCACTTGCGCGTCGGCCTCGAGCGCGTCCAGTTCGTCGAGAATCTGCGAGCATCGCTCATAGATCCGTTCCGCCGCCTCGGTCAGCGACACCTGTCGGGTCGTTCGATGAAGCAGCCGGCAGCCGAGGCGCTCCTCCAGCTCGGCGATCGCGCGGGACACGACGGGGCGCGCGAGCCCGTGCATGTCCGCCGCGCGGGTGAAGCTGCGTGCCTCCACGACCGAGCGGAAAATCCGCAGTTTGTCGAAATAGTCCATCTGCCCCACCTCGTATGATCCGCCCCCGAACGGCACGTGCTCGCAAGTATATATTGACAATATGCATATGCACATATATCTTTCCACCCCATGAGCGATCACGATTTCGGCATCGAATGCAACTGCTTCGCGCTGCGTCAGGCGGCGCGATTCGCTACGCAGATCTACGAGCGCCACCTGAGCGCAGTCGGCGTCACGCCGGCTCAGTTCTCGATTCTCGCGCGGCTGTCGCGTCAGCGCGACGTGCTGATGAGCGACCTCGCCGACGCGATGGTGATGGACCGCACGACGCTGCTGCGCGCGCTCAAGCCGCTGCAGCGCGACGGCCTCGTCGAAGCCGCGCCGTCCGAGAGCGATGCGCGCGCGCATTCGCTGAATCTGACGAAAGAAGGCCAGCGGATTTTCGGGAAAGCGAAGATCGCGTGGAAGGCCGCGCAGGACGAATTCGAAAGCACGTTCGGCCGCACACGCTCGAAAGCGTTGCGCGGCGAGCTGTTCAGTCTGACCGCGAAACGATAGCGCAATCGGTCGCCCCCCGGCATTCCGTTTTAAGCGTGCTTTAATCCGCGTCTCCTACGCTGAAACCAGCGTCTCGCGTCGCCGCGCACCCGTGTGGCTGTCCGGCGATCGAGCCGGGTTTCAAGTGTCGGAGCAGCGCATGGACGAACCACCGGTCGAATCCGCCGACGTCGATGTCAATGTCGATGTCCATCGGCGCAGATGGCTGATCGCGACATCCGTCGCGACCGGCCTCGGGAGCGTCGCCGCCGCGATCCCGTTCGCGGAGTCGCTGTCGCCGCCCGCCAGCGCACTGGCCGCGGGCGCGCCGGTCAAGGCCGACATCAGCCAGCTCACCGTCGGCGCCATGATGACGGTCGCCTGGCGCGGCAAGCCGGTGTTCATCGTCGACCGGTCGCCGGCGATGCTCGACGGCGTCGTCAAGGCCGCGTCGATGGTCGCCGATCCGGACACGTCGAATCCGTTCTCGATGCCGTTGCCGGACTACTGCAGGAACGCGTTCCGCTCGCGTGCCGATCATCGGAACATCCTCGTGGTGATCGGCGTCTGCACGCATCTCGGCTGCACGCCGATTCCGCGCTTCGAGCCGGGAGCGCAGCCGAACCTTCCCGACGACTGGCCCGGCGGGTTTCTCTGCCCGTGTCACGGCTCGACGTACGATCTCGCCGGACGCGTGTTCCGCGACAAGCCGGCGCCGCAAAACCTCGACGTGCCCCGTTATATGTTCGTGTCGTCGACCGAGTTGCTGATCGGGCGGGACGAGCACGGCGACGCGTAGCGGACAAGAAAATCTACACGATGGACGACGCGCTGCGCCTGCTGGCGCCGCGCGCATTCACGACGCACGACGGCCTTGCGCCGTCGCGCCGCCTCGCATGTCACGCGACTTCGATGATGACCTTCAGCGCATGCGTATCCGCGGCACGGCCGAACGTGTCGTAAGCCAGCCCGATGTCGTCGAGCGCTTCGCACAGCTCGAACGTCGCCGGCACGCCGACGGCTTCGATCGCGCAGGCCTCCGTTGATCTGCGTCAAGCGCGCGGACAGCCCCGTTCGTAGACTGAATCGCACTGACGGATCCACCGTCGATGGAGGGAACGCGATGAGCTACAAGAGCCTGGTCGTGCATCTCGACACGAGCGACCGCGCGCATCCGCGCCTCGAATTCGCATTGCGGCTCGCGCGGCGATTCGGAGCGCATCTGACCGGTGTCTTCGCCGTCTATACGCCGGAGCCGAGCTCGTTCTACGTGATGGCCGGATCCGCCGAGTATTTCCGCGCCTACCGCGAGCAGCGCGACGAGCGGGCCGCCGCACTCCAGCGCCTGTTTCATGCGGAAACCGCGCGCGCGAAGATTTCGAGCAACTGGATCGCCGCCGACACGCGGGCAAACCGCGCGGTGCCCCATCATGCGCGCTATGCGGACCTCGTGATCGCCGGCCAAAGCAATCCGGACGACCCCGAGTCATACATCGACGACCAGTTCCCGGAGAACCTGGTCCTGTCGGCCGGCCGCCCGGTGCTGTTCCTGCCTTACGCGGGGGAATTTCCGTCGGTCGGCGAGCGCGTGCTCGTCGCCTGGGACGGCAGCCGGGAAGCGGTGCGGGCCGCGCACGACGCAATGCCGTTCGTCGAGCACGCGAAGCGCACGGCGATCGTCGCGGTCACCGGCGCGAACGACGCGCCGGCGACCTTGCCCATTCCTGGCGCCGACGCGGCGCTGATGCTCGCCCGTCACGCGGCGAACGTCGACGTGCTCGACGTCGTCGGCGACGACGACACGTCCGTTGGCGACGCGTTGCTGTCGCGCGCACACGAGACCGGGGCCGATCTGCTCGTGATGGGCGCCTATGGGCACACGCGCTGGCGCGAGCTGCTGATGGGCGGCGCGACGCGCACCGTGCTCGCGTCGATGACACTGCCCGTTCTGATGTCGCACTGAGCGCGCCGATGCGCGACGCGATCACGCTCCTGCGCGGCGATCGCGGCGCTTGATCCAGATCAGCGCAAGCGCCGCCGCCGCGTCGATGATGAATACATCTCCACCCGTTCAAGGAAACGCCATGTACTCGAAAATCCTGGTCGCACTCGACGGCAGCGAGACGTCATCGCATGCGCTCGACGTTGCGCTGACGCTCGCGTCGGAAGCGGGTGCACGCCTGCACCCGGTCTACGTCGTCGATTTCCTGGTGCCGGCCTACGACGCGCCCGGGTACGATCCGTCGATCATGATCGAGGCGGTCCGTGACGAGGGCCAGCAGGTCGTCGACGACGCCGCGAAACGCATGGCCGCCCACGGCGTTTCCGGAACGCCGCAGATCGCCGAAACCGATCCGGTTGGCGAAGACGTCGCGCAGCGCATTCTGACCGTCGCCGCCCAGGCGGGCGACGAGCTGATCGTGATGGGCACGCACGGCCGGCGCGGTTTCCAGCGCCTCATGCTCGGCAGCGTCGCCGAGCGCCTGCTGCGCAGCGCCACGTGCCCCGTTCTGATCGTCCCGGCGCACCGCGCACAGGCGGCCGCCGTCGAAGCGGCGACGACGGCGGCAACGACGGCGGCAGCGGCCGAAAAGGAGCCGTCATGAGCTACAAGACCTTGCTCGTCCATCTCGACGACAGCCGGCGCTGCAGCGCGCGCGTGGAACTGGCGCTCGATCTCGCGGGGCGCTGGAACGCGCATCTGATCGGCCTCTACGTCGTCTGCCAGGACATGCTCGAACCGTTGCGGCGCCCCGACGAGCCGCTCAAGCTCGCGGTGTACGAGCGCCTGTGCGACGAACGCCGGCGGCAGGCGGAGGCCGCGTTCCTCGAGGCGGCCGAACGCGCGGGGCGCCGCGTGGAGTGGCGGGCGCCCGCCGGCCCCTCGACCGACACCGCGATGCTGCATGCGCGTCACGCGGATCTCATCGTGCTCGGCCAGTTCAATCCTCACGACCGCACGACAACCATCGCGCACCACTTCGTCGAGGACGTGCTGATGGGCAGTGGACGTCCGGCGATCGTCGTGCCGTATGCGGGCCAGGTGCGCACGATCGGCGAGAACGTGCTCGTCGCGTGGGACGGCGGCCGGGAAGCGGCTCGCGCAATCGGCGACGCGCTGCCGCTGCTCGAACGCGCCCGCTTCGTCACCGTCGAAACGGTGGAGCGCCGGCGGCCGGATCCGGACAAGACGCCCGCCGGTGTCGACGTCGCCGCGTACCTCGAGCGTCACGGCATCCAGGCGTCGTTCTCGGCGACGCCGCGCGACGGCGACATCGGATCGGGCGCGACGCTGCTCAACCGGTCGAGCGACCTCAATGCAGATCTCATCGTGATGGGCGCGTACAGCCACACCCGGATACACGAGCGCGTGCTCGGCGGCGCAACGCGAACGATCCTGGAAACGATGACGGTGCCGGTGCTGATGTCGCACTGAGCCGCCCCCTTGACGCGGATCAAGCGTGCGGCACGACCTCTCGACCGCCCCGATTGGCGAACACCGACAAACCGTACACAATTCCCGCATGAGCAAGGAGAGGAGCAGTCGTGATCAAGGTACTCATCGCCGACGACCACGCGCTCGTGAGAGAAGGCCTCCGGCACATCCTGCGGAACGAGAGCGGCTTCGAAGTCGCCGGCGAAGCGAAGGACAGCGCGTCGACGCTCGCGCTCGTGCGCGGCACCGACGCGCACATTCTCGTGCTCGACCTGTCGATGCCCGGCCGCAACGGCATCGAGCTCATCAAGCAGATCAAGGATGAAAAACCGGCGCTGCATATCCTCGTACTGACGATGCACGCGGAGCAGCAATACGCGGTGCGCGCATTCCGCGCGGGAGCGGCCGGCTACATCACGAAGGAAAGCGCGAGCGCCGAACTCGTCGCCGCGCTGACGAAGATCGCTTCCGGCGGCGTCTACGTGAGCCTCGCGATGGCGGAGCAGTTCGCGCAAAGCCTCGTCGAGCCGGTCGACTCGCTGCCGCACCAGCGCCTGTCCGACCGCGAGTTCGACGTATTCCGCAGAATCGCCGCCGGTCAGGCGATTTCCGAGATCGCCCAGGAACTGTGCGTGAGCGTCAAGACCGTCAGCACGTACAAGACCCGCATCCTCGAGAAAATGCAGATGCCGAACGACACGGCGCTCGTGCGCTATGCGGTGCGGCACAAGCTGTTCGACGATTCGGACGAGATCTGAGCTTCGTCGCGCGCGATGCTTGCGGCATCGCGCGTCCTTGTAGGAATCGTCCTACAGCCCTTCCACGCGTCCTACCGCAACTTCAAGCACCGCTGATTTCGGTCGCGCGCCGCGCCGTCCATACTGAATGCTGTGGAAACCGATCGATCGCATGCAGCACGGTCGACGCGACCGACCCAACGAATGGAGCAGATCATGCTGAGCAATGCCGACGCCGCGACGGCCGCACCGTTGCGCCCCATTTTTCCGCTGCATCCGGTCGCGCCCGAAGATCAACCCAAACGGGCCACGTCCCGCTGTTCGTCATGCGCGATGCGCGCGGTCTGCATGCCGCAGAATCTGACGGCCGAGGACTTCGCGCGCGTCGACGCGATGATCTGCACGACGCGTCACGTCAAGCGCGGCGATGCCCTTTACCGCGCGGGTGACACGTTCCACAGCATCTACGCGGTACGAACCGGCTCGTTCAAGACGGTGATGGTCCACCGCGACGGCAACGAGCAGGTGACGGGTTTCCAGATCGTCGGCGAGTCGCTCGGCCTCGACGGCGTGCACGAGGGCCGGCACAACGGCGACGCGATCGCGCTCGAAGACAGCACGGTCTGCGTGATCCCGTTCGGCCAGCTCGAGCAGCTGTGCCGCGACATGCGGCCGATGCAGCATCACGTGTACCAGATGATGAGCGGCGAGATCGTCCGCGAATCGAGCCTGATGCTGCTGCTCGGCACGATGACCGCCGAACAGCGCGTCGCGGCGTTCCTTCTGAATCTGTCGAAGCGCTTCAGGATGCGCGGCTATTCGTCGGCGGAATTCGTGCTGCGGATGACGCGCGAGGAAATCGGCGGCTATCTCGGGATGAAGCTCGAAACGGTCAGCCGCATGCTGTCGACATTCCAGCGCAAAGGGATGGTCGCCGCACAGGGCAAACAGATTCGCATCGTGGATTCCGAAAGCCTCGCGCGCATCTGACGATCAGGCGCGATGGCTCCACGTCCCGTCGACGTCGATTTCGGTCCTGACCGAATTCGCGAGATAGCACGCGTCGTGCGCCGCGTGATGCAGCGCGATCACGTCGTCGTCCGTCGGCGCGAGCGCGCCGCCGAACGTGACGGCCGGCTTCAGCACGACGCGCGTCATCACGTCCTTGCCCGCGTCGTTCTTCGCCATCGTGCCCTCCGCCGCGTCGCGGTAATGCGTGACGACGAATTTCTTCTGCGCGGCGAGCGACAGAAACCACAGCATGTGGCAGCTCGACAGCGCCGCGACGAACGCCTCCTCCGGATCGACCGCCGACGGATCGGAAAACGGCACGCGCACGACGTGCGGCGAGCTCGACGCCGGCACCGTCACGCCGCCGTCGAAACGCCACGCGTGCCTGCGGCTGTAACGGTTGTCGATGAATGCGTCGTCCGGCTGCGCGCGCCATTCGACTTCGGCGATATAAGTCGACATCGTGAATCCTCGTGGTGGAAATCGTTTCGTGGTCCGGATCACCCACGGACTACAGCGGGCACTGCCCCGCTTTCGGGCACGTCCCCGCTTCGACGCATTGCTCGAAGATCAGTTCCCGATGCGCACGGCCTTCGAGGCCGCCCGTCTGGCGCAGCTCATGAATGCGCGTCACCACGACGACCTGCTCCACGAGCGCGCACGGATAGAGTTGTTGGGTGGCCTCCATGGTCAGTGCCAGCGCCCGCGTCGATACCAGATCGCGCAGCGCAGTTGTCGCGTCAATCGTGAGCGCCGATGCTCGCGGCAATAGTGGGCGACCATGAAGGCCAGCGCGAACGTCAGCACGACCAGGCCCACCGCGATGCTGATTTCCATCGTATTCACCGTCCTCTCCTGTGCCGCGGCGATGCCTGCCGCCGTCGGTCGAGTCGGGGCATCCGAAAGCGAACGCCCCGTTCAGCAAGCACCCGCCGTCATCGCATGCGTGACGGGCGGTGCAACGCTTACCGCTTCGCGGCTTGAGCCTGGGCGGCGGTCGGCTCGGCGGACGGAGCCGCGGCCAGCGCGGCGGCCGTGTCGAGATGGCCTCGGGCAATTTCCAGCGTGCGCGCGCCGCTCGCCTGGAACGTTTCGACCAGCGCGTTCGCGACGGCAAACGCCGATTCGAACGCACCCATCGCGGTGGCGGTGCCGGTGGGGGCGCCGTTCGCGACGTTGTCGGCAAGCGCCTTCGTTTCCTCGCCGAATGCCGTCCATTGCTCACGCAATGTTCTCGCGCATTCGGTCTGCGTCGTCACGACGATTTCAAACAGTTGACGGCCGTAGGCTTGCGCCTTCTCCGACGCCCGGGTCGTCCGTGCGTTCTGCCGTTCGAACCATTCACGCGGCTCGACCGGCGGCAACGCGCGCAGCGCGCCGTCGAGCGTGTCCGCCATCGTCGAACGCGTGGTCTGCATGTTCAGCCGAACGAGCTCGTCGACGCCGTCGACGATTTGCCGGCTCAGGCCGAAGAACGTATCGAGATGCGTCTTCTGAAGGGCGGCAAAATGATTCTGGATCGGCATGTCAAGGCTCCTGTCAAAAATGCGAACCGCACGGTCGAGGCGGTCGACCGCGCAGCGAAATCGCGGGTGAAATGAAAGATCCGCATCACGCGGCGCGACTGCGCCGCGTGTCGTGAATCGACGATCGGGCAATGCGCGTTAACAGCGGATTCGTTCGACCGACTGAAGCATCGAATCGCCGTCGCGCGTGAGATAGGGGCGGAAATCGCCCGAGAGACGCCGTTCCAGCTCGATCAGACGATGTTCGAGCAGAACGCTCAACTCTTCACGACCAAGATCGATCTGGTCGGGACAAGACTTGACCAACATCAAAGTAGCAAGCTCATGAGGACTCAGCATGGTTGTCTCGGATTCGCTGGTTGTTCCACGATCAAGCAAAAATTACCGCCTCCGCGCAAAAATCGGGAATTGTTCCAATCTATTTATTCCGGCCTTGCGAGTTTGACAGACTTTAAACAACGGTCGGTATCTTAACCGTGATTCGAGGTCGAATTGAATAGGTATGGGAGATAATTTTTGAGGGTACGGTCGCAGCATCGATATTCACGATGCAGCCCTGTTTGATTTAGAAACGATCGTTCGTCACTTTTGCGTATGTTGCACGTGCCGCGCCAGCACGAAGGCATGCGCGATTCTCATGCATGCGGACATGACATCCGAATGACGACTTGATTCGCTCGTACCATTTTTTACTCGGATCGGTATTTTCCATACTTTCCGAGATATCGAAAGTTATTCGGCCATATTTTCCGTATTTGCCGGTCGACTCGAAATATTTCCATGACCGTCGCACACGACTATCGCGCAAATCATTAATGACGCCGTCGAACATGGCCGGAATGGGCGCCGGCATCCCCGCGCCGCCGGCGGGCACGCGCGGTTTGCCAAAGCGGACTCGCTCAAGTAAGTTTGCATCTGACCCGCTCACTCCCTTTTTCTTCCAGACGCAGGAGATTGGCCCGATGAAGTTCGCCCTGCCCGCCCGCCTGCCGGGCCTCGCGCTCGCCGCCACCGCCGCCGTCGCCGTCGCGTTCGCGGCCGCGCCCGTCGCATTCGCCGCCGACGCCGTCGTCGTCTCGTCGAAGATCGACACCGAAGGCAATCTGCTCGGCAATCTGATCGCACAGGTGCTGAAGGCGCACGGCATCGCGGTCACCGACAAGATCGCGCTCGGCGCGACGCCGATCGTCCGCAAGGCGCTGACGAGCGGCGAGATCGACATCTATCCGGAGTACACGGGCAACGCCGCGTTCTTCTTCAACAAGACCGACGATCCCGTCTGGAAGAACGCGGCGCAAGGCTACGAGACCGCGCGCAAGCTCGACTACGCGGCGAACCATCTGGTCTGGCTCACCCCCGCGCCCGCGAACAACACGTGGGGCGTCGCGGTACTCGCGTCGCTCGCGAACGCGCATCGTCTGAAGACGTTCTCCGATTTCGGCAAGTGGGTCGCCGGCGGCGGCACCGTGAAGCTCGCGGCGTCGGCCGAGTTCGTGAACAGCGCATCCGCGCTGCCGTCGTTCGAGAAGGCGTACGGATTCAAGCTGACGCCGGCGCAGCTCGTCGTGCTGTCCGGCGGCGACACCGCCGCGACGATCAAGGCCGCCGCGAACCAGACCGACGGCGTCAACGCGGCGATGGTCTACGGCACCGACGGCGGCATCGCGTCGAGCGGCCTCACGGTCCTCGACGACGACAAGCACGTGCAGCCCGTCTACGCGCCGACGCCCGTGATTCGCGAAGCGGTGCTGAAAGCGCATCCGCAGATCGCCGACTATCTGAAGCCGGTGTTCGCGAGCCTCGACCTGAAGACGCTGCAGTCGCTGAACAGCCGCATCCAGATCAACGGCGAACCGGCGGCGGCCGTCGCCGCGCAGTATCTGAAAGCGAAGGGCTTCATCAAATGACCGCGCACGCGGCCGCTGCCGCGCCGCGTCGTCTGATGCTCGACAAGGTCGGCGTGCCGGTCGGGCTGCTCGCGATCGGCGCGCTGCTGTTCGCGCCGTTCGTCGTGCTGCGGGCGAACCGGATCGCGGCGGGCACCGACCTGTCGCTGTTCCAGTCGCTGCCCGCCGCGCAGGCCGGCATCGTCGCCGCGCTGTGGATCGCGGGCGCGCTCGCGACGGCGATCGCGAGCCGCGCCCGCGTGCGCGTCGCGCTCGGCTGCGCGCTGCTCGTGTCGCTCGGTTTCGTGACCGGCGCGGCCGCGATGCACGTCGTCGCACCCGACGACGCGCTCGCGCGCGTGTCGCCGGCCGCGGGCGTGTGGCTGCTGCTGTTCGCGTGGAGCGTGCTCGTCGCCGACGCGCTCGCGCGCGTCGCGCCCGGGCCGTGGCAGCGCGTCGCCGCGCTCGCGGTCGCGGCGGCGCTCGTCGCCGCGACGCTGAAGAGCGGCTGGTGGGACGGCCTGTCGGTGATGCGCGAATACGCGGTCCGCAGCGACGGCTTCTGGCAGGAAGGCGCGCGGCATCTCGCGCTCGTCGGCGGCTCGGTCGCGGCGGCGCTCGTCGTCGGCGTGCCGCTCGGCATCGCCTGCGCGCGCGTCACCGCATTGCGCCGCGCGGCGATGCCGGTCCTCGACATCGTGCAGACGATCCCGAGCATCGCGATGTACGGCCTGATGATGGCGCCGCTCGGCCTGCTCGCCGCGCACGTGCCGCTCGCGGCCGCACTCGGCATACGCGGGATCGGCGTTGCGCCCGCGCTCGTCGCGCTGTTTCTGTATGCGCTGCTGCCGATCGTGTCGAGCGTCGTCGTCGGGCTGCGGCAGGTGCCGCCGCTCGCGATCGAG
The DNA here is from genome assembly GCF_013403875.1 of Burkholderia guangdongensis. Taxonomy (GTDB): domain Bacteria; phylum Pseudomonadota; class Gammaproteobacteria; order Burkholderiales; family Burkholderiaceae; genus Burkholderia; species Burkholderia guangdongensis. The sequence continues at coordinate 32,903 of NZ_JACBNX010000003.1, forward strand.
GCCGCGACCGCGATGGGCATGACGCGCGCGCAGCGGCTCGCGCAGGTCGAGCTCCCGCTCGCGCTGCCGGTGATCCTGAGCGGCGTGCGCATCGTGCTCGTGCAGAACATCGGGCTCGCGGCGGTCGCCGCGCTGATCGGCGGCGGCGGCTTCGGCACGTTCATCTTCCAGGGGATCGGGCAGTCGGCGTCCGATCTCGTGCTGCTCGGCGCGCTGCCGACGATCGCGCTCGCGCTCGTCGCGGCGACCGTGTTCGACGCCGCGACCGCGCTCGCGAAAGGACGAGCGGGACGAGCGGGACGCGCGGAACATGCGGGGGGCGCGCGATGATCGAGATCGAGCGACTCGGCAAGCGTTTCGGCGATATCGTCGCGGTCGACGACGTGTCGCTCGCGATGCAACGCGGCACGATCACCGCGCTCGTCGGCGCATCGGGCAGCGGCAAATCGACGCTGCTGCGGATGATCAACCGGCTGATCGCGCCGACGGCGGGCACGATCCGCATCGACGGCACCGACACCGCGAGCGTGCCGCCCGAGCAGTTGCGCCGCCGGATCGGCTACGTGATCCAGGGGCATGGCCTCTTTCCGCACTGGAGCGTCGCGCGCAACATCGCGACGGTGCCGCGCCTGCTCGGCTGGCCCGCCGCGCGGATCGACGCGCGCGTGCGCGAGCTGCTCGCGCTGTTCAATCTCGCGCCCGCCGAGTTCGCGGACAAGCTGCCGCACGAGCTGTCGGGCGGCCAGCAGCAGCGCGTCGGCGTCGCGCGCGCGCTCGCGGCCGAGCCCGCGATGCTGCTGATGGACGAGCCGTTCGGCGCGCTCGATCCGATCATCCGCGGCAAGGCGCAGGACGAGCTGCTCGCGCTGCAGCGGCGGCTCGGAATCACGGTCGTGCTCGTCACGCACGACATCGAGGAAGCGCTGAAGCTCGGCGACACGATCGCGGTGCTCGATCGCGGCCGGCTGCTGCAGGTCGCGACGCCGGCCGACATCCTCGGGCAGCCTGCGCCCGGTGTCGTCGAACAGCTCGTCGCGGGCGTCGACCGGCCGCTGCGCCTGCTCGCGCTGACGCCGGTCGACGCGGTCGCCGAGCCCGGCCACGCGGACGGCCCGCCGATCGCCGCGACGCGCACGCTGCGCGACGCGATCTCGGACATGCTGTGGCGCGGCGTCGATGCACTGCCGGTCGACGATGCCGACGGCGAGCCGGCCGCGACGAACGCCGCCCGCGCCACACAAGCCACACACCGCCCCCCACGCCGCATCACGCTCGACGCGATCCGCGCGCACGCGCGGCGGCCCGGATGACCGCGCGGCTCGCCGCCTGGCTCGCGCGCGGCGCGACGCTCGCGCTGCTCGCCGTGCTGCTCGCGCGGCCCGCGTGGCTGCAGCCGCTGCTCGCGCCGTTCGCGGAAAACGGCGCGCCGGCGATCTACGATCGCGCCAGCCTGCTCGACCTGACGCTTGCGCATCTCGCGACGGTCGCGGTATCGAGCGCGCTCGGCACCGCGATCGCGGTCGCGGCCGGCATCGCGGTCACGCGGCCCGCGGGTGCGGCGTTCCTGCCGGTCGCGCGCAGCGTCGTGAACATCGGCCAGACGTTTCCGCCCGTCGCGGTGCTCGCGCTCGCCGTGCCGGCGGTCGGCTTCGGGCTGAAGCCCGTGCTGATCGCGCTCGTGCTGTATGGGCTGCTGCCGGTTTTCGAGAGCACGCTCGCGGGGCTGGACGACGTGCCGCGCGACGTCGTCGATGCGGCGCGCGGGATGGGGATGAGCGGCTGGCAGCAGTTGACGTCGGTCGAACTGCCGCTCGCGCTGCCGGTGATCCTCAACGGCGTGCGGCTCGCGGCCGTGATCAACCTGGGCACCGCGACGATCGGCTCGACGGTTGCCGCGCGCGGGCTCGGCGACGTGATCATCGCGGGGCTGCAGACCGCGAATACCGCGTTCGTGCTGCAGGGCGGCGTGATCGTCGGGTTGCTGGCGGTGGTGGTCAGTGACTGGATCGGCGTCGTGGGGGCGGTGCTGGTCGCGCGGGTGGGTGGACGACCGCCGGTGGGCGGTGATTGACCGAGGGCATTCCTCCGCGAGATTTCGGCGCAAAATAAGCGCGTGACAACCGTCGACGACGGCGGAGGCAGGCGTGGCGAACCTCACCAGGCTCGAGTTGTTTTGCCGGTTATTTCTGGGGCTCTTCGTGGGCTTTTTTTGCGTAACGGCTATGCTTTTCGTGCGTGACGAATTGCCGAGTTCGTTGCCGCAAGGCGCTGCGGTGCAGCCGAAAAACGCGACGCGTGCATTGCCGGGAGGCGCGCCGGCAGTCCGATTTTCTTCCGTGTCCCCATCCCAACCGGCAGCGCCGTCGCCGGATGCGAAGGAGAAGGTACTCATTGCGTCGTCGACCTCCACGCTCGTCACGTTCATCGCGGCGGCAGTGGCCAACTTTCTGGGCTGGAGGAAGGGCAGGCAGAGGAGGCGAAGCATTCGATGACAGACATCACGCATCGAGGATCAGGCACATCAACTCATTTGAACTGGTCGAAATCCACGTCTTCCTTGACGAACATTCCAGTGGATAAAAGCGCCTGCTCAACATCCGCGATAATCGACGAATTGTTGACTGCGGCACTGACGAACAATGCCCAAATGTCATCGTCAATTTCGTAGTGGCCGCCGGCATACGTCCAATAACTGAAGTAGCGATCCTGATACAAAGCGACCACCGGAGCATCGAGGTCATTGGGATGCGGTACTTGAACTGAGTGCAGTGCATCTTGCAGGATCGCAGCGACATTCGGGAAGCCATCTGCGCGATGGTCGTCAAGTATCTCGACCAGCAGTTGGCTGCCATGATATACCGGCCGAACCCGGAATCGGATCACTCTTGTCATGGCTCGTTGTCTGTTCGTCCTCTTATCTTCCGCTACAGCCTGATAGGATTGTAGTCTTGGTCGATTCGGCAATGACATCGTATACGTCACAATTTGAAACGTTCACATTTTCCTTACACAACGAATCAGCGACGCTCATGAGTCACTCGTCCGATCTAGAAAACTCCGGCTCCGGCCCGTCATCCAGTGCGATCACGCTCGCAATTGCAACCGTCATCGGATTGTGGCTTCCGTGGGCCGGCTTTGCTTACTGGTATGTGCACGTTGGTGGATTTCACAGCGGAATCTTCGTCGACCGCCCCGTCAATTTCATTTGCTTCACACTTGCCACGTGGATCACGATCCCTCTCTTTACGCTGATTTACGTCATTTACGCGAAGTGCTCAGCTCCCCGCAATCCATACGATCAAACGATCTTTGTCATTGAATCGTGGATTCTCGTCGCGCTGTGGATCCTCGGATTCATTTCATATTGCTTGTGACAGATCTCTTTTCCGGCGGGCATCGACGCTCCCGACTGGGAAATAAGGTTCTCCGACTCAGTCACCGAAATCCTGCCGCACGCGAAAGACACGCCGTTCAACGCCCGCTAACCCGCCGTCCCCGCATAAGCGGCCTGCAACGCGCGGACGTCGAACTTCGTCATCCGCATCATCGCTTGGGCAACACGCGTGGCCTTGACCGGATCGGGATCGGCCATCATCGGAATGAGATCGGCCGGAACGATCTGCCACGACACGCCGAAGCGGTCTCTCAGCCACCCGCAGCCGTCGGTCGCCCCGCCACCCGCGAGAAGCGCGTCCCAGTAGCGGTCGAGCTCCGCCTGATCAGTACAGCTGACCAGCAACGATATCGAATGATTGAACGACTCGGTTCGCTCCGCGCTCATCGCGAAGAAGGGTTGCCCGAAGAGAACGAACTCGACGAGCTTCGTGGAACCCGCGCTCGGCACCGGCGTCACCCGAATCACGCGAGAGTCCGGAAAGATGCCCACATAGAAAGCAGCGGCCTCCTCGGCCTCCGCGGAATACCAAAGAAAAGGCGTAATCTTTTGAATCGTCATCGCAAATCTCCTGTTAGAGAACAAACTATCCGACAACCCGAGCCCAAACCGCCCGGATGCGCCGCGCGCGATCTTCGAGGAGATAGGACGCGGCCAGCGCGAATAGCCCGGAAATGACACCGGTCACGACGTGCTCGACAACGGGGATACGGTAGTGGCTCGTGTGCGAGTAAGCGTCACCCAACGTCGTCAGGCAACCGACGACCAGCGCATTGCCGTATCGGTGCGCGTAGAGTTTCGCCGCCGGCGTGAAAGTCAGCAGTACCGCCAGCATTCCGGTGAACAGTCCCGTCTGGAATGCAATCGCCCAGTGGGCACCACTCAGGACGTTGCTCCAGCTCCCCGGCATGCAGGTCATGCACGCGCTGGTCGGCTGCCAGAAACGCTGGACAAACAGTCTGACGCGATACTTCCATTCGCCTGACATGATGTATTCCCCTGCGTCGTTCGCGATACGTGCGCTTAAACGCCCTTCGAATCCTTTCCTTTCCCGGCAATGAGCTCGAGCGGCGCATGCTTCAGCAACGCGATACCGAACGACGCCGCGGTCTGACACGCATAGGCGGTCCAGTTCGCATCCCGCTTCAGGCCGACCACGTCGCTGATCCCCCGGATCGCCAGAATCGGATAGTCCTTGTCCGCGCGCCGCGACGCGGCATACACGCCCGACAGTTCCATTTCGACCGCGCAAATTTCCCGAGAGCTTTCGATCCAGCGCTTGAGCAGCGCCGCATCCTTGACGAGCATCCCGCTCGACGCGATCGCCCTGCCCGTGACGATCGGAAAATTCCGCCCTGTCGGGCCGAAATTTGTCTCGAGGGATTCCCTGACCTTCTTTTCCCACGCGTCGCCGCCATACGTCGTGCAGTTCGACAGGTCGATGGTGGGCCGGGCGACGGTCAGCTCTCGCGGGTCGCGCCAATAGGCGATCGGCCCCTTCGAGAGCGCCGGAAGCAGCGCGATCAGATCCTGCACCCTTTTGGCGGACGGCCCGCCCTGGTCGGCGACTTCGATGACACCGCCATCTTTCGCGGCGCCGACGACAAAATCATGGAATCGCGTCACCGCGACGACGTCGCCCAACGTAAATTCATTATCGGGAGCGGCGCCCGCAATACCCGACACGACGATCAGATCGGGATCGAGATCCTCGATCGCATCGCGAGCCGTGTCGTGCGCCGCGTTCGGCCCCTGCTCCGCCTGCTTGATCAGATACACCGAAACGTCGGCGCCCGATGCATGCTTGAGCGTCGCATTGACGTAGGTCCGATGGGTGCCGAGGAAAATATGCGTGTCTTGCAGGCGATCGAACACCGCCAGATATTCGTCGTCGCGAATGGTGATGATGACGACGCGACACGCATCGTCAGACAGCTCGGGTTTCGCGGACAACTCGTGCATCGCGAGATATTCGCGCCCCTTCAGCGTGATCGTTTTGCTGTCCTTATAGATGAAATTCTTCGCGTCCTCAAGCAGCCCCCGCGCCATCATCAAATCGGTAATGGCGCCGATCTTGTTGAAATCGAGGCCGCCGTTCACGTGATCGTGCGGCAGGTGGCTGACCAGGCACCCTATTGCGCTGGTGACCTTGCCCGTTTCATTGAATTCGGCACGCGCAATATCGTAGTTGGTCGAGATATCCGCCCCCGAAAACCAGGTCCGGCTCTCCCGGTCCGCAAAGTGGCGGGCGTACTCCAATATGATGAGCGTCCATGATTCCAAATCCGCCTTCGATTTATCGTTCATTTCGGTCATCCTTGACGCGGCGGAGAGCGGCGCACGGCGCGCCGCCCCCGCAACCGCCACTCAGACTACGATTCAGCCCGCCGCGACCGTCACCGACTTCGTGACGAGATACGCCTCCAGCGCTTCCGGCCCGCCTTCCGACCCATACCCGGAATCCTTCACGCCGCCGAACGGCATCTCCGGCCACGGCGTCGCCGGCTGGTTGATCCACAGCATCCCGACCTCGAGCCCGTGCGTGAGCTTGTGCACGTTCGCGAACGAGCGTGTGAACGCGTAGCCGGCGAGGCCGAACGGCAGCCGGTTCGCTTCGGCAATCGCTTCGTCGAGCGAATCGAAGCCGCGGATCGCCGCGATCGGGCCGAACGGCTCGTTGTTCACCACGTCCGCATTCAGCGGCACGTCGGTCAGCACGGTCGGCGCGAAGAAGTTGCCCGCGCTGCCGATCCGCTCGCCGCCGGTCGCCACCGTCGCGCCGGTCGCGCGCGCGTCCTCGACGATCTTCGCCATCGCGGTCAGCCGGCGCGCGTTCGCGAGCGGCCCGAGGTTCGTGCCGTCGGCGAGGCCGTCGCCGATCTTCAGCCCCTCCGCCACCTTGACGAGCGCCTGCTCGAACTCGCGGCGGATGCTGTTGTGCACGAGGAAGCGCGTCGGCGAGATGCAGACCTGCCCCGCGTTGCGGAACTTGAAGCTACCGCCCGCCTTCACCGCAAGCGCGAGATCCGCATCCTCCGCGACGATCACCGGCGCGTGCCCGCCGAGTTCCATCGTCGCGCGCTTCATGTGCTGGCCCGCGAGCGCCGCCAGATGCTTGCCGACCGGCGTCGAGCCGGTGAACGTGATCTTGCGGATCACCGGATGCGAAATCAGGAAGCCCGACACCTCGGCCGGATCGCCGTACACGAGCCCGATCACGCCCTTCGGCACGCCGGCGTCCGCGAACGCGCGGATCAGCTCGGCCGGCGACGCGGGCGTCTCTTCCGGCGCCTTCACGAGGAACGAGCAGCCGGTCGTGAGCGCCGCGCTGAGCTTGCGCACGACCTGGTTGATCGGGAAGTTCCATGGCGTGAACGCGGCGACCGGGCCGACCGGCTCCTTCACGACCGTTTGCTGCACCGCAAGATTGCGCGGCGGCACGATCCGGCCGTACACGCGGCGGCCTTCGTCCGCGAACCATTCGATGATGTCGGCGGCCGACAGCACCTCGATGCGCGACTCGCCGAGCGGCTTGCCCTGCTCCTGCGTCATCAGGCGCGCGATCGCGTCCGCGCGCTCGCGCACGAGCGCGGCCGCCTTGCGCATCAGCGCCGCGCGCTCGTGCGCGGGCACCTTGCGCCACTGGTCGAAACCGCGCTGCGCGGCCGCGACCGCGCGCTCCAGATCGGCGATCGACGCACGCGCGACCGTGCCGATCACGCCGCCGGTTGCAGGATTGACGACGTCGAGCGTCTTGCCGCCTTCCGCATCGCACCATTCGCCGTCGATGAAAAGCCGAGTATCCACGTAACCCGCAATCGCCATGCTGTTCTCCTGTTCGATACAGACAACGCGCTCGCGAGCGGCGCCCGCGATACGCAACGACAAACCGCTACTTTGCCGGAAATCGATGGATTCCGCAGTGTCGGCGCCGATCGGGATCGGACGCGCTTCACGGCCCCTGGGATGGCCCCTGAGTGGCCCCCGAGATGGCCCTCGAGTCTCGCGGCCGATCACGCAAGCTCAAAACCCGCCGCTCGTCAAAGAGTGTCAGATCGGTTCACCTCCGACAATTGGCCGATATACTATCTCCCTCCCCGATCCCAGGACTTCCCGGCCATGCGACGGTTACTCTGCCTGATCGCGCTTTCGGTGGGCGTGGCGCATCAGGCGTCGGCACAACAGGCATCCGAGCCGCTCGCGGCTTCCGCGACGCAATCCGCGTCGGAGCCCCAGTTGGCGTCGGCTGCACTACCAGCGTCGCAGACGCGTCGCGACGCGCGCATCACCGCATACCTGACCAGAAAATTCGGCATGGCGAAGGAAAAGGCCGTGCAGCTCGCGGACATCGTGAACGTCGCGGCGGCCAAATACTCGCTGCCGCCCGCGATGGTGTTCGCGATCATCTCGATCGAATCGCGCTTCAAGGAAAAGGCGAAGGGCCCGCGCGGCGCGACCGGGCTGATGCAGGTCGTGCCGTCCGCGCACCGCGGCATGCTGAGGAACGTGAAGGATCTGACCGAGCCGAACGCGAACGTCGACGCGGGCTCGAAGATCCTGTCCGGCTACGTGAGGATGAACGGCGGCGACATGGACGCCGCGCTGAAGAACTACGGCGGCTCGCACGCCTATGCGGAGATGGTGCAGCAGCGCGTCGAGTCGTTCCGGCGCGTGCTCGAGCCGCACGGCACCGAGGCCGCGCAATTCACGACCGGCGGCTTGCCGAGCGCGCCTTCGCCCGCATCCGCGGCGGGTTTCGAACGAACGTCGTCGACGACGATGACGCTCGACTCACGGTGAGCGTGCGCGACCGCATCGGGTCACGCCGTCACCCCGCGCGTCGCGTCATGTCACGTCCGCGCGCGCCGCGTCAGCTCCGCTCGCGCGCCGCCGCCTGACTCCATCGTGAGTAATCCGCGCGCGTCCAGTCCAGCGCGACGCCGACGCGTTTCGTCCCGGGGCGGATCTTCGGCTTGTGCACCGCGAGCTCGAGCGTCTCGAGCGCCGGCCATTCGCGAAACGACAGCACCGCGATGTCGGCGACGAGCGTTTCGAGCAGCCGCGTATGCGGCTTGCTCGCGAGAAACGCGGCGATGCGCGCGCAGTAGCCGTCGTAGTCGATCCACTCGCCCGCCTCGCTCGGCTCGCAGCGATAGCCGAGCCGCGCATCGATCACGACCGGCTGCGGCCCGTCGTGCTCGTGCGGATGGATGCCGATTCGCACCGCCACCGTCAACCCGTCGACGAACACGCTCCAGCCGCGCCCGCGCACGCGGTGCGGATCGAGCGCGGCGAACGGCGCCTCGACCGGCTTCATGACGCGAGCGGCTCAGCCGCATCGAGCATCATGCGGCAGAAGTAGTCGGCGAAGCTGCGGCGCACGACGATCTCGAACGTGTCGTCACCGGTCGGCACGAGCACGATCGACGCCTTGAAGTAGTGGCTCTGCGCGCACTGGCCCGGCTGCAGCAGGCTCGGGTGCAGATCGAGCGGGCAGCCGCGCGCCAGCACGTCGCGCACGCGCTCGCCGGTGATCTCGACGACCGTGAAGCCGCTGCCGACGTCGACCGCCGCCGAATACGTCCCCTGCACGGCTTCCGCGAGCTTCGCCTCGAGCACGCCCGCCTGCACCGGCCCGTTCGAGCGCACGAGCCATTCGTCGGGGCCGAGCCACAGCACGTCGTAGGCGGCGCTCTTCGCGACCGTGTTCGGCGCGGCCGGCGGTTGGCAACCGACCACGCGCTCGAACGCGTCGACGAACGCCGGATCGGACAGCTCGCCGCGCACGTTCACGAGATCGAGAAACGCGCGCTCACGCATCGCGAACTTCTTCGACGCCCGCGCCTGATGCGTCTTCAGCAGATCGGCCGTGCCGACGAACGGCGACTCGAGCCCCACTACGCCGCCGCGCGCCACCGGCGCGTCGGCGACCGCCGTCTGGTTTCTCGTTTCATTCCACATGCTGACGCACCCCTTCGGTATCGTAGAAAACCGGGCTCGCGATCTTCGCGGTCACGCGCCGGCCGTCGGCCAGCGGGATCACGACGCTCTCGCCCATCTTGTTCAGTCCGCCCTTCACCACCGCCAGCGCGATCGAGCGATCGAGGATCGGGCTGTAGTAGCTCGACGTCACGTGGCCGATCATCGGCGTCGGATCGGTCGTCGACACCTGCGTGTCCTTCGCGATGATCTGCGCGCCTTCGGGCAGCACGTGTTGCGCGTCGTCGGTCAGCAGGCCGACGAACTGCTTGCGGTTGTCCCTCGCGGTGTCCGAGCGCGTCAGCGAGCGCTTGCCGAGGAAGTCCTTCGACTTCGCGACGAGCCCGCCCATCCCGAGGTCGTACGGCGTGACCGATCCGTCGGTATCCTGACCGACGATGATGTAGCCCTTCTCCGCGCGCAGCACGTGCATCGTCTCGGTGCCGTACGGCGTGATGTCGAACTCGGCGCCCGCGGCCATCAGCGCTTCCCACACCGCGCGCCCGGCGTTCGCCGGCACGTTCACTTCATACGCGAGCTCGCCCGAGAAGCTGATCCGCATCACCCGCGACTTCGCGCCCGCGACGGTGCCGTTGCGATAGCTCATGAACGGGAACGCGTCGTTGGCGAAGTCGATGTCCTGGCAGACCTTCTGCAGCACCTTGCGGCTCTTCGGCCCGACGACCGCGAACGTCGCCCAGTGGTCGGTCACCGACCCGAGGCGCACCTTCATGTCCGGCCATTCGGTCTGCAGCCAGCGCTCGAGCCACGTCAGCACGCGCGCGGCGCCGCCCGTCGTCGTCGACATCATGAAATGCTGGTCGGCCAGGCGCACCGTCACGCCGTCGTCGAACACCATCCCGTTCTCGTCGAGCATCAGCCCGTAGCGGCACTTGCCCACCTCGAGCTTGTTCCACGGGTTCGTGTACATCCAGTTCAGCAGCTTCACCGCGTCCGGGCCCTGGATGTCGATCTTGCCGAGCGTCGACGCGTCGAGAATGCCGACGCTGTTGCGCACCGCGAGGCATTCGCGCTTCACCGCCGCATGCAGGTCCTCACCCTTCTTCGGGAAGTACCACGGACGCTTCCAGTTGCCGACGTCCTCGAACATCGCGCCGTGCTCGACATGCCATTCGTGGATGCAGGTCTTGCGGATCGGATCGAGGTAATCGCCGAGCTCGCGGCCCGCGAACGTGCCGAACGTGACCGGCGTGTAGTTCGGACGGAACGTCGTCGTGCCGGTCTCGGGGATCGTCTTGCCGAGCGCGCCCGCGAGGATCGCCATCCCGTTGATGTTGCCGAGCTTGCCCTGATCGGTGCCGAAGCCCATCGCGGTGTAGCGCTTCACGTGCTCGACCGACTCGAAGCCTTCGCGCGCGGCGAGCAGGATGTCGGCCGCCGACACGTCGTTCTGGAAGTCGACGAACTGCTTCGGCCCGCGCGCGGCGGCCTCGCGGCTGCCGACGAGCCACAGCGGCATCAGCGGGCCTTCCGCGACGTCCGCGATCTGCGGCACAGCCGGACGCTGCGCGGCGCTGAAGCCGGCCGCTTTCGCAGCCTCCACGCCCGCGTCGATCGCGAGCCGCATCGCGCGCGCGAAATCGAACTCGCCGGCCGCGCCGCCGATGCTCGCTTCCGCCTGCACCGCCTTGCCCGGCACGAAGCACGCTTTCTCGTCGACCCAGTGCGCCTTGCCGCCGGACTGCGCGAACAGGTGCAGCACCGGGCTGAAGCCGCCCGACATCGCGACGAGGTCGCACGGCAGCGTCGACAGCTTGCCGCCCGTCTGGCCGTTCGAGTACGACGCGACGTCGACCGACGACACGCGCCACTTGCCCGACGCGGCCGTCACGACCGCGCCGCTCATCACGGTCACGCCCTGGCGCTTCGCGGCGGCCGGCAGCGCGCCGTTGGTCGCCGCGCGCGCGTCGACGACGGTCACTTTCGCGCCGCACGCCTTCAGGTCGAGCGCAGCCTGATAGCTGCGGTCGTTGTTCGTGAACACGACCGCCTCGCGGCCCGGCAGCACGCCGTAGCGATGGATGTAGGCCGACACCGCGCCCGCCAGCATCACGCCCGGCAGATCGTTGTTGCCGAACACGATCGGACGCTCGTGCGCGCCGGTCGCGAGGATCACGCGCTTCGCGCGGACCTTCCACAGCAGCTCGCGCGTGCCCTTGCGCATCGACACCGGCAGATGGTCGGTCAGCCGCTGCGTGACGGTCACGAGGTTGTGGTCCTGATAACCGAACGCGGTGCTGCGCGACAGGATCTTCACGTCGGGCAGCTTGCGCAGCTCCGCCTCGATCTTCTCGACCCACTGCGTCGCCGGCTTGCCGTCGATCTCGGTGCGGCCGGACAGCAGGCTGCCGCCGAGCTCGCGCTGATCGTCGACGAGGATCACGCGCGCGCCGGCCGTCGCCGCCGCATGCGCGGCCGCGAGGCCCGTCGGGCCGCCGCCGACGACGAGCACGTCGCAGTGCGCGTAGCACTTGTCGTAGCGATCGGCATCGAGCGTGTCGGGCGCCTTGCCGAGGCCGGCTGCCTCGCGGATCTTCTCCTCGTACTTCGGCCACATCTTGCGCGGCCACATGAACGTCTTGTAGTAGAAGCCGGCGGGCAGGAAGCGCGACAGCTTCTGGTTGATCGCGTAGCGGTCGTTCTCGAGCGACGGTTCAGCGTTCACGCTGGTCGCGACGAGGCCCTGATACAGCTCGATCTCGGTCGAGCGCGCGTTCGGCACGCTGTACGGGCCGGACTCGAGCTGCACGACCGCGTTCGGTTCCGCGACGTCCGCGGTGACGATCCCGCGCGGACGGTGATACTTGAAGCTGCGCGCGACGAAGTGCACGCCGTTCGCGAGCAGCGCGGACGCGAGCGTGTCGCCCTGGAAGCCCTGGTACGTGCGCCCGTTGAACGTGAAGGTCAGCGGAATCGCGCGATTGACGCGGCCGCCGGTGCCGAGACGGTCTTTCTGGCTCATTTGCTGGTGCCCTCTTGCTTGGCGTTGGCGGCGGACGCGCCGTTCGCGCTCCCACCGAATTTTTCGTAGCCCTTGATGTCGTACGAGACGGTGTCGCGTTCGACCTTGAACCAGCGGCGGCAGCCCTGCGTGTGCAGCCACTGCTCGCGCGCGATGCCGCGCGGGTTCTCGCGCATGAACAGGTATTCGCCCCATTCGCGGTCCGACAGCTTCTCGGTATCGAGCGGACGCGCGATGTCGGCTTCGCCGCCGCACGTGAACTCGGATTCGGCGCGCGGGCCGCACCACGGACATTCGATCAGCAACATAAGGTTCTCCTCGTGGCGGTTGGCGGTCAGTGCGCGACGGCGGCGGCGCCGTGTTCGTCGATCAGGTGGCCGTTGTAGAAGCGGTCGAGCGCGAATGCCGCGTTGAGCGCGTGCGGCTCGTCGCGCGCGATCGTGTGCGCGAACACCCAGCCCGAGCCCGGCGTCGCCTTGAAGCCGCCGGTGCCCCAGCCGCAGTTGAAGTACAGGCCCTTCACGTCGGTCTTGCTGATGATCGGGCACGCGTCCGGCGACACGTCGACGATACCGCCCCACTGGCGGTTCATCCGCACGCGCGAGAACACCGGGAACATCTCGACGATCGCCTGCAGCGTGCCTTCGATGACCTGGAAGCTGCCGCGCTGGCCGAAGCCCGTGTACTGGTCGATGCCGGCGCCGATCACGAGGTCGCCCTTGTCGGACTGGCTGATGTACGCGTGCACCGCGTTCGACATGATCACCGTGTTGACGACCGGCTTGATCGGCTCCGACACGAGCGCCTGCAGCGGATGGCTTTCGATCGGCAACCGCACGCCGGCCATGTCGGCGAGCGTCGTCGTGTTGCCGGCCGCGACGACCGCGACCTTCTTCGCCTTGATGAAGCCCTTCACCGTATCGACGCCGACGACCGCGCCACCTTCGCGACGGATGCCCGTCACCTGGCAGTTCTGGATGATGTCGATGCCCGCGCGGTCCGCGCCGCGCGCGAAGCCCCACGCGACCGCGTCGTGGCGCGCCACGCCCGCGCGGCGCTGGATCGACGCGCCGAGCACCGGATAGCGGCTGTTCAGGTTGATCGTCGGCTCGATTTCCTTGATCTGCTGCGGCGTCAGGAACTCGGCGTCGACGCCGTTCAGCCGGTTCGCGTTCACGCGGCGCTCGGTGTCGCGCACGTCCTGCAGCGTGTGCGCGAGGTTCATCACGCCGCGCTGGCTGAACATCACGTTGTAGTTCAGGTCCTGCGACAGCCCTTCCCACAGCTTCATCGCCTTCTCATAGAGCGCGGCGGATTCGTCCCACAGATAGTTCGAGCGGACGATCGTCGTGTTGCGCGCGGTGTTGCCGCCGCCGATCCAGCCCTTCTCGAGCACCGCGACGTTCGTGATGCCGTGCTCCTTCGCGAGGTAATACGCGGTGGCGAGCCCATGGCCGCCGCCGCCGACGATCACGACGTCGTATTCCTTCTTCGGTTCCGGGCTCCTCCACTGCTTTTCCCAGTTCTCGTGGTAGGACAGACCGTTGCGGAACAGGCTGAATATCGAATAGCGGCTCATTTCATGCACCCTTCGTTAGCATTCAATGACGTTCACGGCCAGACCGCCGCGCGACGTCTCCTTGTATTTCGTCTTCATGTCGGCGCCGGTCTCGCGCATCGTCTTGATCACCGAGTCGAGCGACACATAGTGCTGGCCGTCGCCCTTCAGCGCCATCCGCGATGCGTTCAGCGCCTTGATCGCGCCCATCGCGTTGCGCTCGATGCACGGGATCTGCACGAGCCCGCCGACCGGATCGCACGTCATCCCGAGGTTGTGCTCCATCCCGATCTCGGCCGCGTTCTCGACCTGATCGGGCGTACCGCCCATCACCGCCGCGAGCGCGGCGGCGGCCATCGAGCACGCGACGCCGACCTCGCCCTGGCAGCCGACCTCCGCGCCGGAGATCGACGCGGTTTCCTTGTAGATGATCCCGATCGCGGCGGCCGTGAGCAGGAACGTGACGATGCCGTCGTCATTCGAGCCGGGCACGAACTTCACGTAGTAATGGAGCACCGCCGGGATCACGCCGGCCGCGCCGTTCGTCGGCGCGGTGACGACGCGGCCGCCCGCCGCGTTCTCCTCGTTGACGGCCATCGCGTACAGGTTCACCCAGTCGAGCATCGACAGCGGATCGCGCAGCGATTCTTCGGAACGCGAACGAAGGTGGTTGCTCATCTCCGCCGCGCGGCGCTTCACCTGCATCGGGCCGGGCAGATTGCCCTCGACCTTGCAGCCGCGCTCGACGCACGCGGCCATCGTGCGCCAGATCGTCAGCAGCCCGGCGCGCACGTCTTCCGGCGACCGGGACGCGCATTCGTTCGCGAACGTCACCTCGGCGATCGACCGCCCGCTTTCGCGGCAGACGCGCATCAGGTCTTCGCCGGTGCGGAACGGATATGGCACCTCCGCCATCGCGCGCACGCCGTTCACGCGATCGCCGTCGCGGTTCACGACGAAGCCGCCGCCGATCGAGTAATACTCTTTCTCGACGAGCAACTGATCGTGCTCGTCGAATGCCTGAAAGCGCATGCCGTTCGAGTGCACGACGCTGCCCGTGCCGTTCATCAGCTTCCGGTAGAAGCCGATGTGCTCCTTCTCGTCGAAACGGACCGTCTGCCGGCCGAGCAGCGACAGCGACTTCTCCGCGCGGATCGCGGCGAGCCGCGGCTCGATGATGTCCGGATCGATCTGGTCGGGCAGATGCCCCTCGAGGCCGAGCAGCACCGCCTTGTCGGTGCCGTGCCCCTTGCCGGTCGCGCCGAGCGAGCCGTACAGCTCGACCCGCACGCTGCGCACGAAGCCGAGCAGGTTCGCATCCTCGACGTGCGACGCGAAGCGGCACGCGGCGATCATCGGGCCGACCGTATGCGAGCTCGACGGGCCGATGCCGATCTTGAACAGGTCGAAAACGCTGACGTTCATCTGGGTCTCTCTGCGTTCAAACGCGGTAAGTGACGATGGACGCCAGTACACCAAAGCGTAAAATCGGCCGATAGAACAAAAACGGCATCGGCGTGGGACGACACCGCCAACCGCCTCGTCCAACGTGCCCGATGGGCGTTTTGACGATGGTTCGCGGCGGAAAAACGCAAGTCCGCGCGTGCCCGTTCGGCGACGCTGGCAGCGAAGGCTACCGCGCCGCCGCCCCGAGTTCCGCCCGCCTTCGCGAGCCTGTCACGATATTTGCTCAATGACCGCCGACTTACCCGCCTCTCCCCTCGCCGAGCCCGCGCCGCGGCGCATCCGCTTCGGCATCGTGCTGCTGCCGAACTTCACGCTGACGGCGTTCTCCGGCTTCGTCGACATGCTGCGGCTGTCCGCCGACGACGGCGACTACAGCAAGCCGGTGCGATGCGCGTGGAGCGTGATCGGCGACACGCTCGCGCCGGTGCGCGCGAGTTGCGGGATCCAGATCACGCCGTGGGAGACGTTCGACGATGCCGAACCGTTCGACTACGTAGTCGTCGTCGGCGGGCTGCTGCACTCCGGGCCGCAGGCGGGGCCGGAGACGCTGCAGTTCATCCGCCGCGCGGCGGAGCGCGGCGCGACGATCGTCGGGATCTGCACCGGCGTATTCACGCTGATGCGCGCGGGCGTGCTCGCCGCGCACCGGATCTGCGTGAGCTGGTTCCATTACTGGGATTTCATCGAGCGCTTCCCGTCCGCCGATCCGGACCTCCTGATCGCCGACCGCCTGTTCGTGATCGACCGGCGCCGGATCACGTGCTCCGGCGGGCGCGCGTCGATCGACGTCGCGGCCGCGATCCTGCTGCGCCACTTCGATCACGCGACCGTGCAGAAGGCGCTGCGGATCCTGCTCGTCGGCGAGATGCAGAAGGGCAACGCGCCGCAGCCGCATCCGCCGGGCCTCGAGCCGGCCACGCACCCGAAGGTCAAGCGCGCGATTCTGCTGATGGAACAACACGTCGGCCGGGCGCTGCCGCTCGAGGAGCTCGCGTGCAAGCTCGACCTGTCCGCGCGGCAGCTCGAGCGGCTGTTCAAGGCGGAGACCGGCAAGAGCCCGCAGGCGTTCGCGAAGCAGGTGCGGCTGCGCACCGCCGCGTGGCTGCTGACGAGCTCGGACCGCACGGTCGCCGACATCGCGTCGAGCTGCGGCTTCGCCGACGCGTCGCACCTCGGCCGCGAGTTCCGCAAGCAGTTCGGCGTGCCGCCCGCGACCTATCGGGAGAAAGGCGCGCCGGCGGGAGATGGGGTTGGCGACGAGGCTGGCAATATTGGGGCTGGCGACGCCGGGCTCGATCTCGCGCCAGGCGACGCGTGGCCGGGCGACGCTTCGCCCGGTGGCGCCCCGCTTCCGCACGACGACGCCGGCGCGTTTCCGGAAGACGAAGCCGGGCCGGTTCCGCTTGGCTGATATTTCATCATACCAATAGACATCGACCTTCTCTTCGGGAATTCCAGTCATGCCGCGCTTCGCCGCCAACGTTTCGATGATGTACACCGAGCACGCGTTCCTCGACCGCTTCGCCGCCGCCGCGAAGGATGGCTTCAACGCGGTCGAGTACCTGTTCCCGTACGATTTCCCCGCCGACGCGATCCGCGCGCGGCTCGACGCGCACGGGCTCACGCAGGCGCTGTTCAACGCGCCGCCGGGCGACTGGGCCGCTGGCGAACGCGGAACCGCGTCGCTGCCGGGCCGCGAGGACGAGTTCAGGCGCGGGATCGACACCGCGCTCGCGTACGCGCGCACGATCGGCAACCGGAAGCTGCATGTGATGGCCGGCCTGCTCGCGCCCGGCCAGGACCGCGCGCGCCATCATGCGACGTACGTCGCGAACCTCGCGCATGCCGCGCAGGCGGCGGCCGCCGACGGCGTCACGGTGCTGATCGAGCCGATCAACCCGCGCGACATGCCCGGCTACTTCGTGAGCCGCCAGGACGACGCGCATGCGATCTGCGCCGAGGTCGGCGCACCGAACCTGAAGGTGCAGTTCGACTGCTACCACTGCCAGATCGTCGAAGGCGATGTTGCGATGAAACTGAAGCGCGATATCGCGGGGATCGGCCACATTCAGATCGCGGGCGTGCCGGAGCGGCACGAGCCGAATATCGGCGAGCTGAACTATCCGTATCTGTTCGATGTGATCGACGCGCTCGGCTACGATGGCTGGATCGGCTGCGAATACCGCCCGAAGGCAGGCACGTCCGACGGGCTCGGCTGGCTGAAGCCGTATCTGTGATCGGACCGGGAAAGCCCCCGGCGTGCGCGGATGCGGTCGCATCGCCGGCACCGGGGGATGACGGCAGCGGCCGCTTCGGGCCGCGGCCGCGTCACATCTTCACGATGTCGAGCACCTGCTTCTTGCCGTTCGTGTAGTGGAAGATCGAAATCGACGATTGCTTGAGATCGCCGTGGCTGTCGAACTGGACGAGACCGGTCACGCCTTCGCGCTTCGTCTGCTGCATCGCGCCGACGATCGCCGCGGACGACGTCGAGTTCGCGCGTTTCATCGCATCGACGAGCACGTACACCGCGTCGTACGCGAACGGCGCATAGATCACGACCGGCTGACCGAAGCGCGCCTGATATTTCTGACCGAACGCAGCGCCGCCGGGCATCTTCTCGAGCGCGATGCCGGCCTCGGAGCAATAGACCGAGTCGGTCGCGTTGCCCGCCAGCTTGCTCAGGTCGGTCGTGCACGCGCCGTCGCCGAACAGCATCTTCGACGACACCGCGAGTTGCCGCGCCTGCTTCGCGAACGGGCCGGCCGTCGCGTCCATGCCGCCGTACATGATGACGTCCGGGCGCTCGCCCTTGATCTTGGTCAGGATCGCGCGGAAATCGGTTGCCTTGTCGTTCGTCGCATCGCGCGACACGACCGTCAGGCCGGCACTGCTCGCGGTCTTCGCGAACTGCTCGGCCAGCCCCTGCCCATACGAGGTCGCATCGTCGACGACCGCGACGGTCTTCGCCTTCAAGCCCGACGCCGCATAACGCGCGAGCGCGGGGCCTTGCTGCGCGTCCGTGCCGACCATCCGGTACGCGACATTGAAACCCTGCAGCGTCAGCGTCGGATTCGTCGCGGACGGGGTGATCATCGTCACGTGCGCGTCGTTGTAGATCTTCGATGCCGGAATCGACACGCCCGAGTTCAGATGGCCGACAACGGCGGCCACGCCATCGTCGATGAGCTTCTGCGCGACCTGGGTGCCTTGTCGCGGATCGGCGGCGTCGTCCTGCGCATCGAGGCTCAACGTCACCTTCTGCCCATTGATCGTCAGCCCGGATTTGTTGATCTCGTCGATCGCGAGCTGGGCGCCGTTCTCGATGTCCTTGCCCATGTGTGCAAGATCGCCCGTCAGCGGAACCGCGCAGCCGATTTTCACGGTCTGGTCCGCATGCGCGGCGGGAGTCAGCGCGGGAGCGAATCCGCCGAGCAGCAGCGTGGCGGTAGCAAGTGGGCGACGGTAATTCATGCAGGTCTCCATAACAGTTTTTGATCGAACCAACGGAACGGCAAAGGGGAAACCCCAGGGCGCTCGGAAGCGAGAGATTAATGTAGTGAATTAGGCCTATACAGATACATGTACACTTCGAAGCGGTGTCGGCTGACTGTATTGGTTACGGCACCACCACAATTTTATGTATCGACCATTTTTGACGTGATAGGCGCGCGACGATGAAGCCCGTTCTGATGCTCGATCCTCAATCGGAAACGTCACTGGTTCAACAGATCGTGACCGGGCTCGCGGCGATGGTCGACGACAAGCGCTGGCGGCCGGGCGTGCGCGTGCCGAGCATTCGCGCATTTGCGGAAGCGCATCGCGTATCGACCTTCACGGTCGTCGAGGCGTACGACCGGCTCGTCGCGCAAGGCGTGCTGATGGCGCGGCGCGGCTCCGGTTTTTACGTCGCCGAAAGGAATCGCAACGACGTGCGTCCGGCCATCGAGAAGCTCGACGAGAAGTTCACGAACGGCTGGTCGATACGCAACGTGCTGGAGCGGGCGGAAGGCACGATTCACGCGGGCTCGGGCTCGATCCCGGAAGGATGGCTCGACGTGGACGGCATCGCGCGGGCGCTCAGGCAACTGGCCGCGCGTCCGCAGGCGCTGCTGGGTTCGGGGCACGCGAAGGGATATGAGCCGTTGCGCGAGCAGATCGTGCGGCAGCTCGCCGAACACGAGATCGAAGCGAGCCCCTCCGGCATCGTCACGACACTGGGGGCCAACCAGGCGCTGGATCTTGCCGTTCGGCATCTCACGCGCGAAGGCGACGTCGTGCTGGTCGACGAGCCGGGCTATAGCGATCTGCTCGTCGGATTGCGGCTGCGTCGGGTCAAGACGGTCGGGATACCGATGACGCCCGCGGGTCCGGACGTTCCCGCGATGGAGCGCGCGTTCGAAACGCATCGCCCGAAAGTGTTCTTCACGAATACGCGGCTGCACAATCCGACCGGCGCGAGCTACAGTTCCGCCACGGCATTCAAGGTGCTGAAGCTGGCGGAGCGCTACGACTGCATCATCGTCGAGGACGATGTGTCGGCGAGCCTCGTGTCCGGAAATTCCGTCGCGCTCGCGTCGATGGATCAGCTGAAGCGCGTCGTCTACATCGGCAGTTTTTCAAAGACGGTGGGGCCGGGCCTGCGCGTCGGCTTCGTCGCGGCCGACCCTGCGCTGCTCGAGGGGCTGCTTTACCACAAGCTGGTGTCCGGGATGGCGACGCCGACCGTGACGGAGCAGCTGGTGCACGCGGTGCTGTCCGAAGGGCATTTCAGGAAACAGACGGAGCAATTGCGCGACCGTCTGGCGGCCGCCCAGGAGCGCACGTGCCGCCGGCTCGAATCGATCGGCTTCGAGGTATTTTGCGAACCGCGAGCCGGCATGTTCGTCTGGGCACGGCCCGCCGGTTTGCATTGCGATTCCGCCGAGCTCGCGATGCGTGCCGTCGATAGCAGGATTTTCCTCGCGCCGGGTAGTTTTTTTTATGCGGATGCGCCGGAGAGCGGGTGGTTGCGGTTCAACGTCGCGCATTGCAATTTCGATCGGTTGTTTGGGTTTCTTGAGGAGGCGGTGGGGGGGTGAAACGTAAAAAGCGGGAGGAAACGCGACGCGCCGAACGTTTGCGCGCCCGGCCCTATGTCATGGACGGTGAACAGGTTCTGCCGCGCCCTCGCCTTGGACGGGAAGATGTGTCTCAGCCGATGGGTGTTACTCCGTATTGCGTGGATTTTCTTAATTTCGGATAAGAGCATGAGCCCGCCTGGCGCAAGTGTCATGCGTGTCGCGGGATAGGACAGCGTTCGCATGCATGATGCTGTAATCGGTTCAGGGTTCGAATAAATTTTATTGCCGACACGCTCAAGTTCACCGGGGGAGACGATGCATGATGATGCTGTTCGCAGTGCGTTGGAAGCGTCTGATGTGTCTGCTGAAAAACAATCAAACCATGAGATGGCAGTAGCCATTCTCCTGCTTGCCACGCTCTGGCTCCTGACTCGCCCCTATTTCGGCATCTACCACGATTCACGGCTTTATATCGTTCAAGGTTTGGCTCATCTCCACCCGGAAGCCTATGCCGACGATCTCTATTTCAAGTACGGTTCGCAGGATTCGTTTTCGATCGTCGGAATTCTGCTCGCACATGGTCTTGCCCACTTCTCTCCAGAAACGGTCAATCTTTCGCTGACCGTGATGGGGGAGGCATTCTGGTTGATTGCCGCGTGGCGGTTCGCGACTGCAATCTACTTGCCGGGCCGCGAAAAATTGCTGGCGTTGGCTGCGCTTTTCATTTTGCCACCCGATTATGCGGCGGCTAATGTTTTTCATTACGGCGAACCGTTCTTTACGCCTCGCTTGTACGCAGAAGCCATGACGATGATCGCATTGGCTGCGTTTCTGAGTGGGCGGTGGTTGATATCGGCGGCTTGGGCACTACTCGCACTCGTCACTCACCCTATCGCTCCGCTCTCCGGTGTGATGTTGGCCTTCTTCATGCTAGCCGCCAAGGATGTGAGATGGTGGTGGGGCGCGGCTCTTGGTGGCCTGCTTGGCGTTGGCCTCTGCGTGTTGGGTGTCGAACCGTTCGTACGATTTCGTGTAGTTGTTTCGGGAGACTGGCTCAGCGAGGTGATGATTCGCTGTAAATGGACGTTCTTCTCGGGCTGGTCATCTCTTGATTATTCACGACTCGTCGTGCAAGCCTTGATCGTCAGCACGGCGTTCACCACTTTCTCGAAGACCGAGCGGCGACTATGTGCTGCACTCGGGGCGACCGTCGTCGCGAGTTTATTGCTGAACGCTGTCGGGGTTGATCTGATGCATAGCCTGCTCATCATCAATCTTCAACCGGTCCGTTTTTTGTGGCTTGCAAGTGTAATCGCAAACCTGGTCGCGGGTGCCGCTCTTTGTCGGGCATTCACTACAAAAGAGCCGTATCGATGGCATTTTGCGGGGGCGCTGGCGATATACGCCTCCTCCATTTGTTTCTCCAATCTGCTTATATTTGCAATACCGCCGCTAATCGTTTCACTATGGCTAATAATACGTGGCAATTCAGAATCCAGGTGGATTCGGCGCACGAACTTTATAGTCACGACTCTTGCCGTTGAGTTAGCTGCGGGAGGCGTTATCCTTACGGCATATGTCGCAGCTAAGCGACCCGACGGAATCTTTAGCTTCCTCATAGCGAGTGGATTGGTTCTTACCGTTCTTGCCGCGGCCGCATCGTATCGCAGGCACCATACTGCGGCGCTTGCGCTTTCGATAGCAGCATGCATGACTGCAGCGAGCGCAGTCGACAGGCGCGATGGTTGGGAGCGTGTCATCGAGGTACCCACTCCACCGGCACTTCCCGAAAAACTCCTGGGGAATGCGCGTAACATTTATTGGGAAGACGGAGTTGAGTTCATGTGGCTGCGACTAGGTCGCGCAAGCTATTTTTCGTGCCTCCAGGGATCGGGCGTAATGTTCTATCGCAGAACGGCGCTCGAATATTTCAGAAGATTGAATGTATTAAGCCAATTGAATACGCAAGATTTTTGGGACAAACCAGACACTTTTTGTTCGGGCAAAGCGATTCCGTATTCCTTCGCCCCAAAGGACGCGACTGACATAATCAAGGCATGCGAGAAGCTTCCGGATCTGGATATGATGGTTCTTCTGTCTGACGAGGCGTCGTTGAATCCTCCGTCGTGGAAAATGCCTGCGCCTCGCTATAGAATGAAGGAGAACGGATCGTACGAAGCGGTAGATCATTACTACTTCTATGATTGCCAAAAACTTCGAGAGAAAGGATGGGGAGGTCGATCGGCGAATTGACGCCGACGGCAGATCAAGAGAAATGATTTCGCGGCGACTCGATATCACGACGACTGCTGCGTAGCGGAAACCGCCACGACACGCTGCTCGTGCCAATGAAACACGACGAGCTTGCGAAGCCAATACAGCGTGACGAAGCTGACCACGACCGCGATCATCTTCGCGACCATCTTGCCGAACACCGGCGCCGCGACGTGCACGATGCCGGCTGTAAGCAGCGCGCCGAGCGCGCAACTTCCCACGAACAGCGCGACTTCGCGGGCTTGAGAACGCCCGCTCGCCGCCGAATGGAACACATGGCGACGCGACAGCACATAGGTCACAATACCGCCGATCATATAGGCCACCCATGCGGCGAAGCCGGCATCGAGCGGCAGTATTGAACTCAACGCGATGAAGCAGAGCCAGTCGGTCGCGAGCGCAAACACGCTGACGACGAAATATCGAGAGAACATCACGTCTGCCTCCACTAAACCGTTGCGCGCACCGGCACAGCACGCAGACCCGATACCCCGGCGGCTTCCGTCGCCTCCGGCCTGTCGCCGCTCTCGTGATATTCGGCATCCTCGTTGACCGCCCAGATATCGCGCAATTGGCTTCCAGCGATGATGTTCTCGACAGTCAGCATCGCGGTCATCATCGCGTGATCCTGATTGTTGTACTTATGCATCCCGTTGCGGCCGACGAGATGCAGGTTCGGATAATGCTCGGCGAGATCGGCCCTGACCTCGTCGACGATCGCGCGATAGTCGTCGTCGTAGACCGGGTACGCCTTGGGTTGGCGTACGACGCGTGAGCCACGCACTTGGTCGCGCGTCGCCAGACCGATCTTCTCGAGCTCACCGACCGCGAGCGCGGTGAGTTCCACATCGCTGCTTTCCCAAAGCTTGTCGCCATCGAAGCAGAAATATTCGAGGCCGAGACAGCCGCCCGTGTCGGTGTCAGGCACCATCTCCGGAGACCACGACGCGAAGTTTTGAATGCGCCCGACCTTGACCGACGGATCATGGATGTAGATCCAGTTGTCGCTGAAGGTAGCCGGGCGATCGAGGATCAGCGCGACCGTGATGAAATCGCGGTATTGCAGCTTCGCGGCGGCAGGCGCGGAACACGGCGCCGGCGAGATCGCATTCAGCGTCTCGCGCATCGGCGCGGTGCAGACAACGTGACGCGCGACAATTCGCGTCGTCTGCCCATCGGCGCCGACGGCATCGACAGTCCAGTGCTTCGTATTCTCGTCGTAGGCGAGCGAGCGCGCGGCGCGGTCCATCAATAGCTGCCCGCCCTGATCCTGAAATTTGCGTGCGGCGGCTTCCCAGAGCATGCCGGGGCCCCGGCGCGGGTAATGGAACGACTCGATCAGCGACTTGATGCTCGTCTTGCGCGAACGAATGCCGAGCGAACGCTTCATCGCACTGACGATCGCGGTCGACAGGCTGAGACCCTTGATGCGCTGCGCGGCCCAGTCGGCGGAAATGTCGTCGCACGACATGCCCCAGACCTTCTCCGTATAAGTCTTGAAGAAGATCGAGAACAGCCGCTCGCCGAACTGGTTCGCAACCCACTGATGGAATGTCTTCGGATCGCGGCAAGGTCTGATCTTCGCGGCGACATAAGACAGCACGCAATGTGCGCTCTCGATCAGGCCGAGATTGCGCAGCGCTTCGATGCCATCGAGCGGATACCGATAGAACTTGTTCCGGTAGAAAATTCGGGAACTGCGTGGACGCTCGATGAAATCGTCGGGCAGCAGTTCGTGCCAAAGCGCGACCACTTCAGCGGACTTCGAGAAGAAGCGGTGACCGCCTATGTCGAAGTAATGTCCGTCGAACTTCTCGGTGCGGCTGATGCCGCCGACGTAGATCGGATCCTTCTCGATCATCGCGACCGCGAGATCGGTGTTCTTCGTCAGCAGATAACCAGCCGTGAGCCCCCCCGGTCCCGCACCAATGACGAGTACGTCAACAGATTGATCCATGTTGTCACCCCGGTAGTTATTGAGTTGGTCGAATGTTCCGTCGTTCGTTGAAACGTACTTCAGGTGCCGCCGCCTGCCAGGACTGCCGGTCGTGCATTGCTTGCCGGCAACGTGCCGACCTGTCGTATCGGCTCGAACGTCGATGCCCTGATGTGTCGACAGTCGTAGAGCCAGTATTGAGCGTCGCCATCGGGCGACCACTGGTGATGAGTCGACAGATCTGGGTAATTTCGGCTCGTGACGACAAAATCGAGCAAGGGGTCGGTGCATGCGTGATTCACGCCGCCGCGGGTGAGCGGTGGAAACGGACGCCGCATGAAAAATGTCGGCGAACTTCCGTTCGGGTGGTCATCGTCGTCAGGCCTTCCCGCCAATGGATCCTGCCTGATCCACGCGAACCGCCGTGCCGCCTCAAACGTCGTTCGACGGTGAAAGATGATGCCGCCCGCCTGCTCGGGCGAGTAATAGCTTGCCGCCTTCATCATCAACCACGGATAGACGACTTCACCCGGCGCTCCGTCCCAGTAAACCATCGAGCCGGGCGGAACCTGTGCACGGAACGGCGCGAGGTCCGGACGATCGGCGTCAGCCTCCACGGTCGCCATCGGTACGGAGCGCTGATCAAAATTGACGAGGCCATACGCGAACATCGCAGCCAGGAAAAGCGACAGGGCCAGTATCGAGATCCGGTGGCGTGACAGATTGAGCGCGGCCAGTACAGCAACCACTACGACGGCAAGACGTGTATGGATCAGTGCCTCGATCGGCTTCACGTTGAAGGCGATGCTGCCGGTTGGGTAGAGCGCGCGTACGAAATAGTAGATCGACTGATACTTGAGCCAAATCAGCGCGGCGATCAGCGTTCCGCAAATCAGCACGTAGCGCAGATACGGGGGGGGCGTGCCAAACAAGGCCGATGCAACGTGGGCCGATTGGCGGCGGGCATCGACATGCAGCGCAATGGCGATCAGCAACGCCAGCATGCCGCCGCCGGCGTCGAGCAACAGCCAGCAGATCGCAAGCAGCCAGATCAATAACGGCCGCGAGCGAGCTTCCCGCCGGATCAACAAAATCGCGGCGGGCCACTGCATCAGCGCAGGCATCCATAGCGTGCGCCAGGTTTGCATCTGGATCCAGAGGGCATCCTGAGCAGTCAGGGCCGCTGCGGTGGAGATCCCAAGCCCCGCTACAGCCAAAAGCGCGAGATTCGACCACAGCGCCCGGTGCTCCTGCGTCCTCGTGGCGAATAGCGCTACCGGCAACGCGATTGCCCAGCATGCGTCGCTCCACGCGGTGACATTCCAGAGGGTGGGAAACAGGAGCGGCAGGTTATATCGAGCGATGGCTAGCCAGTCCGGATCGAACGGGTGCACATGAAGGGCATGGAACGGCGGCAGCTCGATGACGGCGAATATAGACAGCACGAATGCAAAGAGGGCCCACCAATTGACGCGCTGCAGAACGCTGAGCATCGCAATCGCCAGTCCGGTTGCGCCGATGAGCGGATGAAGAGCCGTTGCCAGCAGGCCGAACGCAACGGCCATGCGGGGGCGGCGTTCGAGCGTCAGCGTGAGAGCCCAGATGCTGAGCGCTTCAGCCGGGAGACGGGCCGTGAGCAATAGCTCGTCGTAGGAAAAAACGGACAGCGCACCATACTCGGAAGGCATGCAGGCGATGAGTGACAGGCAGAGCCAGCACCAGGGCGGGTTCAGCAGTTTCCTGGCGAGGCGCCACATCCCGCTCCACCACAGTGCCTGAAATGCAATCAGGCATACGAGATTGCTCGCGCGGATGCCGAATGCAGAAACGAGTTTGCTGTAAAGCCGGCCATAGATGGTCCAGTCGTCCTGCGATCCGAATTCGAAGAACAGGTCGCGCGCGAAATGCCCGGGATTGGCGTTGTACAGCGCCTGCGCGGTGTACAGGATCGCGTCGTGCCGGATGCCCGTATAAGGATGGGCCAATAGAAACAGCGCGCCGATCGAAAGCGCGAACGCAATGGTCGAAGGTGAATGACGGATTATCGAGCCCATGATTGGCCAGCGATTGTTCGTCGAAAGTTCATGACCGTCGAACCCGTCGCCGATGAGCACATTGGAGCGTCTTGCCTTGTCGGCAGCGGCGAATGTGGAAGACGGTGCCGGATCAGCAGGCGCTTTGCCTGTTGCCGACCGGGCCGGCGCACCTGCTCGCAGACCTCGGTCCAGCGACGACGGACGTTTAAGCCGATCGCTCGTGATCCGCCGTCGCAGACGACGTCGTCTCCCGCACCACGCCAAGATCAGGTCGACGTAATGGCAGTTGATGAACGCATGCGTGCAATGCCAATGCGGACGGGGCGGCTGTTGCCACTTCCCCGGTTGAAATGACGCAAATTGTGGTTTTCATGTTTCCCCCGATGCGGTCCGTCGTGATGGCTTGTCTAAGCGCATACGTTCGGTGCCACCTTTTTATCGACGTCACTGATTATCTTGCTGTCTTGCAATGAGCGCGTGTTGGTTTGACGCGTGGAGGACTTACGCACGTAGCATGCCAAGCCCGTAAAACGGACGTAATCGGCACGTATACCGCGCCTGAAAGACAAGCGCGAAGCGTGTCAAGCCGTGGGATGTATCAATATTGAAACCGAGATGGGCGGCTTGCCGGTTTGACTGCCGGTTCCAGTGATTCAACAATGATGCATCGGCAGTCAAAATCGCGGCTTTGGTTTCGGCGATAACACGACGAGCGGAGCAACTGCCTTGGTATGGGCTCGTCCCGTTGGGCCCGCCCACGCCATGACTGCGCCCAGTTCGACGTTTCAGGATTGGTACGACCATACGGACCAGACATGCTCGAAACCCGACCGTATATCGACCACCTGCGCAAGCCAGATGGCCGTCGCGCAGGCAAACCCGCAGGCCACCCGATTCTCGGAAAAGTTTCGATTCTGAAACATCGCGAATCGATCGCAGGCTCCGACCCCCGATCCGCATCGGCTCGTCATCTTTCCGTCAGCCGATGTAACCTGAAGTAACGCGCCCCCGCGCATTCTTCAGGCAGTATGTCCGCACCACCCGGACCGACTTGCCGCCCGCCCCTATGTCCGCCGTCTACGATTACGCCGCCGGCCTGCTGCGTGCGCTCTACGACCGCCATCTGCACGGCGGCGCCGTGCTCGACACGGCCGCCTTCCCGGACGCCGCGCGCTTCGCCGCCGCGTGGCCCGCGATCCGCGCGGAAGCGCTCGACGTCGCGCGCGACCTGCCGCGCGTGCCGCGCTTTCACGACATCATGCGCGAACAGGCCGACATCTCCGCGAACGATGCGCGCGACTGGCGCATGTTCATCATGCAGGCATACGGCCAGCCGTTTCCGCGCAACCTGCTGCGCTGCCCGACCGTCGCGACGCTGGTCGCCGAGTCACCCGACGTGCTGTCCGCGTCGCTGTCGTTTCTCGCGCCGGGCAAGCACATACCGCCGCATCGCGGCCCGTTCCGGGGCATCCTGCGCGGCTATCTGGTACTGTCGATGCCCAAGCGCGCGGACGGCTCGCCCGCCGCGGTGCTGAAAATCGATCGGCGCGAATACCGGCTCGACGAAGGCCGCTTCCTGCTGTGGGACGACACGTTCGAGCATGAAGTGTGGAACGACAGCGACGAAGTGCGGATCGTGCTGCTGCTCGACATTCGCCGCCGCGACATGCCGCGCGCGTTGACGTGGCTGTCGGATGCGGTGATCCGCATCGTCCGGCTCGGGATCCGGATACGCGGCGGCACGATTCCCGTCTAGAACGAATCGCCATTCGTCCGGATCACGAAACAAAAAAAGCACACAAAAAAAAAACCCGCATCCGTCGCCGGACGCGGGCCAACTCTTGGACGAATGAAACTCAGTGCGCGCCGAGATACGCCTTGACCGCCGGCAGGCCCGGCTTGCCGTCGATCGTCGTGACGCCGGCGAGCCACTTGTCGAGCACCTGCGGATTCTGCTTCAGCCAGTCGGCCGCTGCCTTGTTCGGATCTTCCTTGTTCATGATCGGCAGCATCACGTGGTTCTCGATCGACGTCGTGAACTGCAGGTTCGACACGAACTTCGCAACGTTCGGGCAGCGCGCCGCGTAGTCGGGCGGCGTCGCGGTCAGCACCTTCGCCTCGCCGTAGTTCGGGCCGAATACGTCGTCGCCGCCGCTCAGGTAGTCCATCTTGAACTGCACGTTCATCGGATGCGGTTCCCAGCCGAGGAACACGATCCACTTCTTGTCGCGAATCGAACGGTTCACCTCGACCAGCATCCCCGCCTCGCTCGACTCGACGAGCTTGAACTTGCCGAGGCCGAACTGGTTGCCGTCGATCATCTTCTTGATCAGCGCGTTGCCGTCGTTGCCCGGTTCGATCCCGTAGATCCGGCCATCGAGCTTGTCCGCGAACTTCTGGATGTCGTTGAACGACTTCAGCCCGGCCTGGTACTCATAGTCCGGCACCGCCAGCGTGTACTTCGCACCGGTCAGGTTCGGCGTCGACAGCACCTTGATCGAGTTCGCCTTCACGAACGGCTGGATCATCGGGTCCATCGTCGGCGACCAGTAGCCGAGGAACACGTCGATCTGCTTGCTCTTGATCCCCGCGAACGTGATCGGCACCGAAGCGATCGTCTTCGTCGGCGCGTAGCCGAGGCCCTCGAGCATCGTCGATGCGAGACCCGTCGTCGCAGCAATATCGGTCCAGCCGACGTCCGCGAAACGGACGTTCTTGCAGACTGGCGGGTCGGCCGCGTAGACGGCCGAAACCGGCGCGGCAGCAAGCCCGATTCCGCATGCGGCTGCGATCATAAGTCGCTTCATCAGTGTTCTCCTCAAGGTGATGTCGTCTGGATGAATAGTGGGATCATCGATGTCTCGCATGCGCCGCGATCCCGACGGCGCACGGGCCGGTGGTGGTGCGCTGCCGTCAGCGTCCCGGCAGCCGGCGTTCGTAACTGGGCGCATGGCCGAACTGCGCGCGATAGGCCTTGCTGAAATGACACGGCGAATGAAAGCCGCAGCTCGCGGTCACGTGCGCGATCGACGCGTCGGTCGTGCGCAGCAGGTCGCGCGCGCGCTTCAGGCGCAGCGTCAGGTAATAGTGGGTCGGCGACACGTTCAGGTACACCTTGAACATCCGCTGCAAATGCCGCTGCGACAACCGCACGAGCCGCGCAAGCTCCTCGAGCGATAGCGGCTCCTCGATGTTCGCCTCCATCAGCCGCACGACCTCGATCAGCTCCGCGCGCGAGAAGCCGACGCGCGCATCGACCGGAATCGGCTGCTGATCGGTCGCGCTGCGGATCCGTTCGAGGATGAACTGTTCGGATACCTGCGCGGCGAGCTGCTGGCCGAAACGCGCGCCGACGAGATTCAGCATCAGGTCGAGCGGCGCGGTGCCGCCGGTGCATGTCAGGCGGTCGCGGTCGACGACGAACAGCTCATCCGCGAAATTCACCTGCGGAAACTCGGTGTGCAGCGACGACAGGTTCTCCCAGTGCACCGCGCAGCGATAGCCGTCGAGCAGCCCGCCCGACATCAGCGCATACGCGCCGGTGCAGATGCCGCCGAGCGGCACGCCTTCGTCCGCGAGGCGTCCGAGCATCTCGCGCGTGCCGTCGCCGACGACGTCGCGAATCCGGATCCCGCCGCAGACGATCATCACGTCCGGCAGCCTGTCGTGATCGAGCCGCTGCGTCGGCCGCACCGCGATGCCGTTGCTTGCGTGCACGGGCGCACCATCGAGCGAGTAGATCGACCACCGGTAATGATCCGCGCGGCCGACATAGTTCGCCATCCGGAGCACTTCGACCGCGCTCGAGAACGCGATCATCGAAAAGTTCGGCAGCGTCAGAAAGCCGAAATGGGCCAGCGACGAAACCGGAGATACGCTATCGACGGGCGCGGCGGCGACGGACGTCACGTCGATCTCCTCACGAGCGGGTTGCACGAGGCCGGCCCCGTGGCGGTGCGCCGCGGAGACGGATGAAAGGGTTCGCTTGGTTCGCTTCGAACGCGGCCGGCGCGATGCACCGGCCGCCGGCTCAATCAGGCTCGCGCGGGTGCGCCCTTCGCACGAAAGAGCTGCTTCAGGCCTGCGAACAGCGGTGCTTTCGCGGTGCCCGGCGCGCGGCCGAAGCTCTCGGTGATGCGGTCGAGAATGATCGCGAGCAGCACGACCGACAGACCGCTTTCGAAGCCGAGACCGATGTCGAGGCGCTGGATACTCGCGAGCACGTCGTTGCCGAGACCGCCCGCGCCGACCATCGACGCGATGATCACCATCGACAGCGCCATCATGATCGTCTGGTTCACGCCCTGCATGATCGACGGCAGCGCATTCGGGAACTGCACCTTGTACAGCAGCTGCCACGGCGTGCAGCCGAATGCCTGGCCCGCCTCGACGATCTCCTGGTTCACGTGACGGATGCCGAGGCTCGTCAGGCGCACCGCCGGCGGCATCGCGAAGATCACCGTCGACAGGATCCCCGGCACGCGGCCGAGACCGAACAGCATCGCGGCCGGAATCAGGTACACGAACGCGGGCATCGTCTGCATCAGGTCGAGGATCGGACGCACGACAGCCGCGACGACCTTGCTCTTCGCTGCCCAGATGCCGAGCGGTATGCCGAGCACGAGGCTGATGATCGTCGACGACAGCGTGAGGCCGAGCGTGATGACGGTCTGATCCCAGAAGCCGGTCGCGAAGATCAGCAGCAGCGACGCGGTCGTGAACAGCGCGAAGCGCCAGCCGACACGCCATAGCCCGATGCCGATGAAGAACGCCATCATCGCCCACATCGGCACGGCCTGCAGGCTGTGCTCGATGAATGCGGCGAGCCCTTCGATCGCGCGGCCGATCGCGTCGAACGTCGACGCGTCGTGATCGAGGAGATAGTGAACGGACTGGTCGACCCAGGTACCGAGCGGAATGAGTTCAGACATGGGAACCTCGCGAACGCGTAATGGCTTTCAGGATGACGGCGCGGTCGACCGACCCGCAGTAGCAGCCGTCGTCGTCGACGACCGGCAGCGCGTTCGGGCTCGCGACGACGCGCGCAACCACGTGATCGAGCGACGCGTCGCGCCGGATGCTCTCGACGGGCCGTACGTCCGGCGCGGCGTTGCCGATCGCGTCGCGCGTGACGAAGCCGCGGATCTTGCGCGCGGCATCGAGCACGAACGCGTATTCGGCGCTGCCGTTCAGCGTCGCGGCGACGTTCGCCGAATCGAGCTTCGACATGGTCGGCACCGCGCCCGTCTGCATCAGGTCGCCGGCGGTCAGGTAGCGGCTCGTATCGATGCCGTCGAAGAACGCGCGCACGTACTCGTCGGCCGGCTTCGCGATGATCTCGTGCGGCGTGCCGACCTGCACGAGGCGGCCGCCTTCCATGATCGCGATCCGGGTGCCGATGCGCAGCGCTTCCTCGAGATCGTGCGACACGAACATGATCGTGCGGCGATGCTCCTTCTGGAGCTGCAGCAGCACGTTCTGCATTTCCTTGCGCTTGAGCGGATCGAGCGCGGAGAACGCCTCGTCCATGATCATCAGCGACGGGTTCACGGCAAGCGCGCGGGCAAGGCCGACGCGCTGCTGCATCCCGCCGGACAGCTCGCGCGGCAGCTTCTGCGCGAACGTCGCGAGGCCGACCTGCTCGAGCACTTCCATCGCGCGGCGCTCGCGTTCCTTTTTCGCCATGCCCGCGACCTCGAGCCCGAACGCGGCATTCGACAGCACCGTGCGTTGCGGCATCAGCGCAAACGACTGGAACACCATGCTCATGTCCGTGCGGCGCAGCGAGATGAGTTCCGAGCGACGCGCGGTGGCGACGTCGCGACCGTCGATCAGCACCTTGCCGGCGGACGGCTCGACGAGCCGGTTCACGAGGCGAATCAGCGTAGACTTGCCGGAACCCGACAGGCCCATCAGCACGAAAATTTCGCCTTCCTGCACATTGAACGACACATCGTGCACACCGACGACCTGACCCGTGCGCTTCAGCACGTCATCCTTCGTCGATCCGGAAGCGAGCATGTCGAGTGCCTGCTTCGGATTGCTTCCAAACACCTTGCACAGACCTTCGACTACGACCTTGGGGGCATCCATCGAAACCTTCTCCTCGTGTAGCGGGACTCACACGTCTCACTGCGTGCCTACATAGTTGCTAGAAAAAACCCCGGCCTGCCGACGAATTACGACAAACGCTTGCGCAAATACGACACGACGGAAAATGGCTGGTGGCCGGTGTGCGCAGGACGGGTCGCGCGGCAGGCATGGTTTGCGGCGATGCAATAGGCGCTCACCCGCGACCGTCAAAGCTCAAGGCCTTTTTTTGTGCGGAGCAGCGCGACGCGCGCGCGGGCGCGGCGCATGCGCAATCGCGCGGGCGGCGCGTCGTTTTTCGACAAATCCGCGTCCGATCGCGCGGTCGCGCTTGCTTCGATGCGACATCGCGCAGCGACACGCGTCGCCATCGAAACAAGCGAACGGACGTGCGAAAAAAACGGTCGCGAAAAATCGATCCGGAACGGCTGTGTTAAATTGGTCGCCAAAGAACCCCAATCACGCCGAAGCGAAAATCGGCGGTCACATTCCGAGCCATGCCGTCAAACAAAATAATCGCGACTCCGTCCGGCGTTGAATTTCCTTGCGCGCCGTCTGCCCCCGAATCATTGCCGTGCGTCCCCCGACACGCGTGGCCGCCAGCGGATTGCGCGGGCCGGCGATCGTTCGATCGGCGGCACCCGAATTAGGCGTTTTCTTCGATCCGCGCATTCGACGCAGTCGATTCGTCCGGAATCCGCTATTTTCCATTCAGGGTCATGCCTGAAATACCGCGATCGGATTCGATTCACGATTGCGGCGCCATAACAACATAACGAGAGGGAGTGAATTCGATGACGTGGGTCTTTGCCGCGATCGGTTTCATGGTGGGCGGGATCGCCGGGCTGATCGGCGATTTTTCTTCGAGCGTCGGCGCGCTGCTGGGCGCCGCGATCGGCTTCTGCATCGGTCACGCGCTCAACCGGAGCAAGCAGGCGCAGCAGCCTGCCGCCAAGCCGGCCCAGCCGCAGGTCACCACCCTGCCACTCGTGCAGCGCGTCGAGCGCCTCGAAGCGACCGTCGAAACGCTCAGGCAGGAAGTCGCGCGGTTGCGCGGCCAGTCCGCGGGCGCGGCGGCGGTCAGCGCGGCGACGACCGCGGCGACGGCGCCCGAGTTGCCGACGTTCGGGTCCGAACCCACGCAGGCGCCTGCGCAGCCGTCCGCCACGCGGCCGGACCTGCAGCCGCCGAGCGCCGTTCCGGTACCCGCACCCGCACCGAAGCCCGCGATGCGCACCGACGGCGCGCCGAGCACGGCAGCCTCCGCATCCATGCCGACGCCCGCGCCCGCCACGCCCATCGCAAGCGAACGGCCGGCGCCCGCTGCCCCGCCCACGCCGCCCACGCCCCCCGCACCGCCGAAGCCGCGCGAACCGGATCTCGCCGAGCGCGCGTTCCAGGCCGCACGCGACTGGCTGCTCGGCGGCAACACCGTCGTGCGGGTCGGGATCATCGTGCTGTTCTTCGGCGTCGCGTTCCTGCTCAAGTACGCGGCCGACAATGACATGTTGCCGATCGAGTTCCGTCTCGCCGGCACCGCGATCGGCGCGACCGCGCTGCTCGTCGTCGGCTGGCGCGTCGGCGCGCGCCGCGCCGCGTACGGCCTCGTGCTGCAGGGGGGCGGCGTCGGCGTGCTGTATCTGACGGTGTTCGCCGCGACGAAGCTCTATCACCTGCTGCCCGTCGGCGCGGCGTTCCCGCTGATGGTCGCGGTCTGCGCGCTGAGCGCGTTCCTCGCGATCCGGCAGAACGCATCGCCGCTCGCGTTCATGGGCAGCGCGGGCGGCTTTCTCGCGCCGGTGCTGCTGTCGACCGGCGGCGGCAGCCACATCGCGCTGTTCAGCTACTACGCACTGCTGAACGCCGGCATCTTCGCGATCGCGTGGTTCAAGGCCTGGCGGCCGTTGAACCTGCTCGGCTTCGTGTTCACGTTCACGATCGGCTCGCTGTGGGGTGTCACCGCGTACCGTCCCGAGCTGTTCGCAACCACCGAGCCGTTCCTCGTGCTGTTCTTCCTGATGTACGTCGGCATCGCGCTGCTCTACGCGACGCAACGCGAGCTCGCGCTCAAGCATTACGTCGACGGCACGCTCGTATTCGGCACGCCGATCGTCGCGACCGCGCTGCAGGCCGCGCTCGTGAAGCACTTCCCGTTCGGCCTCGCGTGGAGCGCGGTCGCGCTCGCCGCGTTCTATCTCGCGGTCGCCGCGGTGCTCGCGCGCCGTCGCGACCGTCTGCGCCTGCTGTTCGACGCGATGCTCGCGCTCGCGGTGATCTTCGCGACGCTCGCGGTGCCGCTCGCGTTCACCGGTCCGACGACCAGCGCCGCATGGGCGATCGAGGGCGCGGCGATCGTCTGGGTCGCCGTGCGCGAACGGCGCCTGCTGCCGTTCGCCTTCGGCGTGCTGATGCAGATCGCGGCGGCCGGCGCGTTCTTCTGGGGCCTGCTCGTGCATCCGGCACCGGCCGCGCTGCCGGTGCTGAACAGCGCGTACATCGCAACGCTGCTGATCGCGCTCGCCGGCATATTCACCGGCTGGTGGCTGCATGCGCGCGACGAAGCGCGCGCATGGCACGCGTGGATGCCGGAACTCGGCCTCGCGGCCGCGAGCTGGGGGCTGCTGTGGTGGCTCGGCGGCGGCATCAACGAGATCGTCACGTTCGCGAGCCGTTATGCGAGCGCGCATCCGGCGCGCTTCACAACGGACGTCGTCGCGCTGTTCGCGGCCGCGACCGCATGGCTCGCGCACGTCGCGCGCAGGCGGCTCGCCTGGCCGCTCGCCGAATGGCCTGCGCTCGCGCTCGCGCCGGCGCTCACGCTGCTCGTGCTCTACGCGTTCGACCTGAACGAAGCGCCGCTGACCGGGATCGGCGCCGTCGCATGGCCGGCCGTCGTCATCGCATGCTATGCGTTGCTGTGGCGCCAGTCCGCCGACCGCCCTTCGTCCGGCGCGCAGCGCGGTGCCGGTGCTGGCGAGCGCGTGATCGCGCCGCTGCATACGCTGATGTTCTGGAATCTCTGCGGATTGTTCGCATTCGAAGGCTACTGGCGGCTGCACGCGTACGTGCCGGAAGGCGCGTGGAGCTGGAGCGCGTGGGCGTACGGCTATGGCCTGCTGCTCCTGCTCGTGTCCAGCGTCGGCTCCCGTCTGCGCTGGCCTGTCGCGCGGTTCGCGCATGCGTACCAGGTGTGGGGCGCGGCGCCGCTCGCCGCGCTGCTGTGGGCGTGGAGCATCGCGACGCTGCCGAGCGACGGCGATGCGTCGCCGCTCTTCTGGCTGCCGCTGCTCAATCCGCTCGACGTCGCGCAGTTGCTGATTTTCGTTGCGACCGCAACCTGGTTCCGCCGCCTCAGGGCGCTCGACGTCAAGTGGCATCCGGCCGCGCTCGACTACGCGGCGCTCGCGACCGTGTTCCTGTGGTTCAACGCGCTGCTGCTGCGCACGCTGCATCACCGCTTCCACGTCGCGTACGACGTCGACGCGGTGCTGACGTCGTTCAATCTGCAGCAGGTGTTCATGGTCGGCTGGAGCGTGTTCGCGCTCGCGGGCCTGTGGTTCGCGCGTCGCGAAGGCCCGGCGCGGCTCTGCGCGATCGCATCGGCGCCGCTCGTGCTCGCGATGTGGCTCTGGACCTTCTACGCGAACCTGACGCAGGACGGCGGCCACTGGGCGCGGCTGCCGCTCCTCAATCCGATCGACCTCGTGCAGCTCGCGGTCTACGGGCTCGCGGCGCTGTGGCTCGTGCGCGTGGGGCGTCTCGGCGTGCCGCTCGCCAGGTACCGCGTGCCGTTGCAGGCGGCGGCCGGCGCGACCGGCTTCCTGTGGCTCAACACGATGCTGCTGCGCACACTGCATCACTGGACCGGTGTGCCGTATACGTTCGACGACATGGCGCACTCGATGCTCGTGCAGGCATCGGTATCCGTGTTCTGGACCGTGTGTGCGCTCGCGACGATGATCTGGGCCACGCGCCGCCGGCTGCGTCCGCTGTGGTTCGTCGGCGGCGCGCTGCTCGCGCTGACGGTCGTCAAGCTGTTCCTGTTCGACCTGTCGCACGTGAAGGGCGTCGAACGCATCGTGTCCTTCATCGGCATCGGCGTGCTGCTGCTGTTGATCGGCTATTTTTCGCCGCTGCCGCCGAAGGCCGCGGCGGCAACGGCGACGGAAGGAACCGAATGAAACGCCTCCTTGCAGCGCTGAGCCTGAGCGCGCTGACGTCGGTCGCGTTCGCGGACGCCGGCCAGTCCCACGCGCAGGTCGCGCGCCGCTTCGCGCTCGGTCTCGACGGCAGCGCCGCGTACTACACGCTCGCCGTGCCGCAGACGGTGTATGCGGCGAGCCTGCGCAACGATCTCGGCGATCTGCGCGTGTTCAACGGCGCGGGCGAGCCGGTCCCGTACTCGCTCGACGCACCGCCGCCCGTCGCCGCGCCGCCGCAAACGCTCGCGGTGCACTGGTTCCCGCTGCCGCCGTCCGGCGCCGCTGCCGGCGTCGCGACCGGCGGCGTGCCACTCGGCGTGTCGATCGCGGCGGACGGCTCGCTGCGCGCGACCGCCGCGGCGCCGTCGCGCGCGAACCGCAGCGCGGATCTCGTCGATGTGTCCGCCGTCGGCGGCGCGGTCGACGCGCTGCTGATTCATCTGCGCAACGATAGCTATCAGGGGCGTGTGCACGTCGACGCGAGCGACGATCTGCGCAACTGGCAGCCGCTGACCGACACGCAGTTGCTGAAGGTCAGTTCGGAGGGGCGCACGCTGACGCAGGAACGCATCGCGCTCGACGGGGTGCGTCAGCGCTACCTGCGGCTTAGCTGGCTCGACGGCGCGCCGGCGATCGCCGGCGCCGCTGCGGAATTCCGCAGCGGCGACGGCAACGCGCCGGACGGTACCGCGCTGCCGCGCCAGTGGCGCGACGGCGTGACGATGCGAGCGGGCGCCGCGGCGGGCGAGTATCTGTTCGACACGGACGGCGCGTATCCGGTCGATCGCCTGCGCGTGGATCTGCCTCAGCCGAATACGATTGCACACGCAACGATTCAGAGCCGGGAAAACGCGCAGGCACCGTGGCGCGACGTCGCGGACGGTGTGCTGTTCCGGCTGCAGGGCAAAGCGGGCGAGCAGCGCAATCCGCCGCTCGCGTTCGCGCCGGATGCGGATCGCGCGTGGCGCATCGTCGTCGACATGCGCAATGGCGGTCTCGGCGGCGGCATGCCGGCCGTTTCGGTCGGCTGGCACCCGGCGTCGCTGACGTTCGTCGCGCGTGGCGCGCCGCCGTTCGCGCTCGGCGTCGGCAACGCGTCGCTCGAATCGGCGGCCGTCGGCCGCGATGCGCTGCTGATCGGCGCAACGTCCGTGGTCGGGTCGGCGCGCGTCGGCGACGCGCTGCCGTCGCCCGCCGCTCCGCCGGCTGCCGGCGATCCCGACGCTAAGCGCCGCTACGTGCTGTGGGCGGCGCTGCTGGTCGCGGTCGGCGTGCTCGGCACGATCGCGTGGCGTCTCGCGCGCGACGGCGGCAATCGGGATCGTGAAGGCCGCTGAGCGGCGTGGGGGTCGCGACGTTTGGTCGGGGTTTGGATCGTCGGGAAATCTACGGGAGGAACGTGATTGATGGTGGGTTCGCAGTTCTATGGATATGATCAAGGCCGCGATGAAACGCCACGGACTCGAACTGGCGCCTTGAGCATCGGGAGTCTAGGCTAGCTTGTGCGTACTGAGCCAATCCTTCAGCGCGGCGTTCAGGCGCGTCTGCCAGCCTCGCCCTGTTGCCTTGAAGGCGTCGAGCACGTCATCGTCGAGCCGGATCGTTGTCGCGGTCTTGTGACTGCCGACCGGCCGCCCACGTCCGCGACGCACCAACTTGTCGCCGATGTACTCATCCGCCTGTTCGAAGAATTCGTCGGTCAGCTCCGGCGCATCGTCCGGATCAATCCACTCGGTGTGCGTAGCGCGTTTGCTCACGGTCATTTGCCTTCCTCATGCTGACGATGCGGCGAGCCTCGCCGCGTGGGGTCCATACCATCACGATCATCCGCCCATCCAACCTGCCGACCGTGATACATCGCGATTCGCCGTAGTCTTCCCGCGTGTCCTCGATAGTGAAGTGGCGTCCAGCGAACACCTCGGCTGCCCGCGCGAAATCCAATCCTCGCTCGAACAGCGTCTTGTCGCGCTTGGTGGTATCGAATTCGATTTCCATGCGAATTATTGTACTTACAATAAAAAAATGGCGCAAGACGCAAAAAAACCGCACTGCGCCAATCGAACCGACCGCCCCCAAAGCCGGCGCCGACTGGCATTTCCCGCTGTCAGTGCGAGGTCTTCAACTGCGTCCACAGCCGGTTTTCAAGCCGCAGAATCTCGACCGGCTTCGGTTTCATCAACGTCATCTTCTTGAACACATCGTCCGGCGGATAGACCGACAAGTCCTGCGCGATCGCAGGCGTCACGAATTTACGCGCCGGTACGTTGGCGGTCGGGTAATACACCTCGTTGGTGATCCCGGCGTTCACCTTCGGGTCCTCGATGTAGTTGATCCACTTGAGCGCGGCCTCCGGATGCGGTGCGTCTTTCGGAATCGCCATCATGTCGAAGGCGACCAGACCGCCCTCCTTGACGTTCGTGAACCTGATGTCATACGAACGTTTCGCATCCGCACTGCGCCGATGCGCGATGCCGACATCGCCGGCGAAGCCGATGGAGACGCACACGTCGTTGTTGGCGAGATCGTTGATGTAGCCGGACGAGTTGAACTCGGTCACGTACGGCCGGACTTTCTTCAGCATGTCGAATGCCGCCTGATAATCGGCCGGATTGGTGCTGTTCGGATCCTTGTGCATGTATTGCAGCGCTGCCGCAAACACGTCGATCGATTCATCGAGGAAGGAAACGCCGCAGCCCTTGAGCTTCGCCAGATTCGCGGGATCGAAGACCAGTGCCCAACTATCGACCGGCGCGCTCGCGCCGAGCACCTTCTGCACTGCCTGCGCGTTGTAGCCGATACCGATTACCGCAAACGCCCAAGGCACGCCGTACTGATTGCCCGGGTCGGCGCCCGAGACCATCTGCATCAGCGTCGGGCTCAGATTCTTCAGGTTCGGCAGCTTCGACTTGTCGAGCTTCTGATACACGCCGGCCTGAATCTGCGCGCCCATGTAGTTCGACGTCGGTACGACGATGTCGTAGCCGGAGTTGCCGGTGAGCAGTTTGGCCTGCAACGTGTCGTTGCTGTCGTAGTTGTCGTATCGAACGTGAATGCCGGTCTGCTTCTCGAAGTTCGGAACGGTGTCTTTCGCAATGTAGTCCGACCAGTTGTACACATTCAGCGCGGCATCCGCCGCACGGGCCAGCGGCGCCGTCCACGCGGCCACGGCCGCCGCCATGCAGAGACTCGCGAAGACCGCTCGCCTGTATCGAGGTCCGGAGTGGGAAACGCTCATCGTGCTTTCCTTTTTTTAGGGCAGGTTACGGGATAGAGAGAGGGGTTCGAGCGGATGCAGCCGTTGTTCTCACGACTCCGTTTCAGCACGCCTCGCTTCGTAGTGCATACGGATTGCGGCACCAATATCGAAGAACGGGCGGGGAGGTACCCAGCCTGGCCTGGCGTTGTCGAGGACGGCAGTCAGCAACGCCGACTGGCCTCCCGACGCCATTTCCGCGAGCAGCCGTCCCCACAGGGTGCCGCGCGCCACACCGGAACCGTTGCATCCGGCAGCGGCATAGACGCCATGTTCAAGCTTCGCGAACCGCGGCTCACCGGATCGCGTGGCGCTCAGGTGGCCGGTCCAGGTGAATTGCAGGTGTTCGTCGGTGACCCACGGGAACCGGCGCTGCAATCCCCGCAGATGCCGGTCCCGCCGCGCCGCGAGCGAGCGGCCCGCGAGATCTCGATGGCGATACTCCACCGTGTTGCGAATCATCAGACGCTGGTCGGACGTCAAACGTAGCGTCGCGCCGGCAACCCGGGTCGACAGCACGCCCCAGGCGGATGCGTTGCCCAGTCGGGCCCGCTCCTCTTCATTCAGCGGCCGGCTGAGCGACGCGCTCAGTTCGAGCGGGAAGACCGCGCGGTCCGCCATCCCGACCCGTTGCAGAAAAGCGCCGACACAAACAATGACTTGCCCGGCGACGATGTCGCCGTCGTGCGAACGCGCGCGAATCTTGCCGCCATTCAGCCGCTCCAGGCCGACGATCCCGGTGTTCTCATAGAGCGAAACATTCTCGGGCAACGTGTCCCGCAACCCTTTGGCGTACTTTGCCGGCTGCAGCAGGCCGTTGCCGCCGCCGCACCATATTGCGGCCTGGTAGAAAGACGAACCCAGGCGCCGCGACAACGCCTGGCCTTCCAGCCATTCCGCACTCGCCCCGGCTTCCCGCAGGGTTCGCACCTGGGCCTCCGCCTGTTCGAGTTTCGCCGGATCATGGACGGCAAAGAAGTAACCGTCGTGGCTCAGGTCGCACTCGATGCCCAGCGTCGTCACGCGTCGGCTCACCTCGTCGCTCGCCGCTTTGCCGATCGCCGTCACGCGGTGGTATTGCTCGTTCTGTGGCCGGCCTGCCAGTTCTTCGAGTTCAGGCCGCTCGTATGCGACCACGAAACCGGAGTTGCGCGCCGACGCACCCTGCGCCGCGCGCTGCCGATCGACGATCACGATGCGTGATTGCGGGTGCAGTTCGGCGAGCGTATGCGCGGCCGTCAATCCCGTGAAGCCCCCGCCGATCACGAGCCAATCGGCTTGCTGAGTGCCTTTCAGCGGCGCTACGGCGGACGAGGCGCCTGCCTGGGCAATCCAGCCACAAATATTTTCGATCAAAGCGCGTCTCCTACCACGAAGCGAGGGGCTGCAATTGTCTGAAGCATGAATAATTGGCATCCTTGCGTGAAGGCGCCTTTCGGTTTGTGCAAATATATTGGGAGCTGGATGGGTTATCCAGTGCTATTAATTCATTCAAGCATTCATAAAACGCATGGATAAGCTCTATCGCCCGCCCTCTCTCCAGGCTCTTCAGGCGCTCGCGCTGGTGGCGGAGTCGTCCAGCTTTACCGAGGTCGCGGACAAGCTGCATCTGACCCAGAGCGCGGTCAGCAGGAAGATTCAGCAACTGGAAAGCCACTACGGCGCGCCGCTGCTCGTTCGCAACAGCCGCAGCATGCAACTGACCGAGCACGGCAAGGCGGTGCTCGACGTTGCCCGCAAGGTGCTCGGCGAGTTACGGATGCTCGATGAGCAGCTCACGCGGCGGGACAGGCCATTCCGCATCCGCATATTCGTATCCGTGGCGGTGCGCTGGCTATTGCCGCGCATGGTCGACTTCTATGCGCAGTGCCCCGATCTGTCGCTGTCGATAGAGACGGTGGCGACCGAGATGGTCGATCCATCGGGAGAGTGCGATGCCTATATCCTTTACCTCTCCGAAATGCGCAGGGATCCTTCGTTCCTCACACTCTTCGAGGAGTTTCTCGTGCCGGTTTGCGCGCCGTCCCCGGTCGGCGGCAAGCCCCCTCCGGCCACGCTGGAGGCGTTGGACCAGCACACCCTCATTCATGGCTCGACCGGCCACCACGAGTGGAAGCGCTGGCTTCAGGCGCAGGGGAAAGCGGACGACACCGACTACCGGCACATGACCTTCAATCTGGACGAACTGGCCATGGATGCGGCCAGTCGCGGATTGGGGGTGGCGATGACGGATCTGACTCTGGCGCAGGAAGCGATCGGTCGGGGCACGCTGATCGTTCCGTTCGGCACACCGCTGAAGACCACGGGCGTCTATGTGCTTTGGCTGCAGACCGCCGGCGCCCTGCACCCGGCGCGCCAACGCATCCTCCAGTGGTTTGCTCAACAGGCAGCGGGAGAGGCCCGCGACGCGGCGGGTTGAGTGCCAGCAACGTCGATTCAAGTCCGGATCGCGGATCCGGCAAGCACCCAGCCCGCCACCCCAGCCCGCTACCGTGCGCAATCGGCCAGCAGGTTCGCCAGCACCGACGCCCCTTGCGCGAGATGCACCGGGTCGGCGTCTTCCGCCTCGTTGTGACTCAGTCCGGCCTTGCACGGGACGAACACCATCGCGGTCGGGGCCACATACGAGAGGTTCACCGCGTCGTGCCCCGCGCCGCTGCACATCTCCAGATACGGATAGCCGGCGGCGGCTGCCGCCTGCCGCACGCGCGCGACGCACTGCGCAT
This sequence comes from Burkholderia guangdongensis, assembly GCF_013403875.1. Lineage (GTDB taxonomy): Bacteria > Pseudomonadota > Gammaproteobacteria > Burkholderiales > Burkholderiaceae > Burkholderia > Burkholderia guangdongensis. The sequence continues at coordinate 75,864 of NZ_JACBNX010000003.1, forward strand.
CGAACACCACCGGATCGTACTCGGCGACCCTCTGCACCACCACGCTCGCGCCGCGCAATGCGGTGCGTTGCAAACAGATCGCTTCGATGTCGGCGACGAGCCGTTGCAGCGCCGGCCGCGACGGGTGGCGAACGTCGACGCTGAACCTGACCTTGCCGGGTATCGTGCTCGGCGAGTTCGGCTGGCACGCAACATGGCCCACGGTCACGCGCCCATCGGCATCGAACCCATGCCCATGCTCGACGATCGCGGCGATCATCGCGGCCGCCGCGCCCATCGCATCCTTGCGCACGCTCATCGGCGTCGTGCCCGCATGCGACTCGAAGCCCGTCACCGTGACGTCGAGTTCGTCCATGCCCTGCACACCGGTCACGACGCCGATCGGCACGCCGGCCGTCTCCAGCACCGGGCCTTGTTCGATATGCGCTTCGAAGTAGGCTTTCGGCATCTGCCGCTCGCGCTCGGGGCCGGCGAAGCCGGTGCGCGCCAGTTCCTGGCCGAGCAGCACGCCCGTCTGCATGCACGGGCGGGCACGGGCGTACTCGAGATCCAGTGTGCCCGCATAGACCGCGGAGCCCATCATGCCCGGGGTGAAGCGCGAGCCCTCCTCATTGGTCCATGCCACGACGTCGACTGGATGCCGGGTCGCGATGCCGAGCTCGTTCAGCGTGCGAATGGCCTCGAGGCCGGCGAGCACGCCGTAGACACCGTCGAAGCGGCCGCCGAGCGGCTGCGTGTCGAGATGGCTGCCGCACATCACGGCCGGCGCGTCGGGCTGCGTGCCCGGCCGGCGCGCGAACACGTTGCCGATCGGATCGATGCGGATGTCGCAGCCGGCTTCCTCGCACCAGCGGATGAAGCGGCGCCGGCCCAGCACGTCGTCGTCGGTCAACGCGAGACGGCAACTGCCGCCGTGCGCGGTCGCGCCTATCGTCGCCATGTCCATCAGCGATGCCCAGAGCCTTTGCTGGTTAACGACGATCATCGCAGTCACTCCTTAAAAGGAGCGAGCATATCGGCTTGGCCGTATGACGAAAACTCGAATCCGAAAAAAGGCCCCGCCTGCATCCGCGCCGGCGGGGCCAACCCATGTCGGATGACACCTCATGGAGGAGACGGGATTCATCCTACCGATGCACGCGCCGCCGCCCAACCAAGCCTTTCTGCTATCGATCCGAGCGCCCGCCGCGCACGCTTGCCATGCGCGCCAGGCATATCGATAGAACGAAAAGTCGTTTTCCTGCCGACCGATTGGTCGCTAACATGCGGTTTTAAGCCGGCGCTGAGCGCCGGCCATGCCTTTCCCAGGAGCGTCTCTTGACCGCATTCGACCGTATCCACCAGCCGTTCGTCGTCGGCATCGGCGGCACAACGCGCGCGGCGTCGTCGACCGAGCGCGCGCTGAGCTTCGCGCTGCGCGGCGCGCAGGCGGCCGGCGCGCGCACGCGCCTGTTCGACGGCCCGTTCCTTCATACGCTGCCGCACTATGCGCCCGAGCATAAAACGCTGACCGACGCGCAGCGCGAGCTGATCGACGCGGTCCGCCAGGCGGATGCGATCATCATCGCGACGCCCGGCTATCATGGCGGCGTGTCGGGCCTCGTGAAGAACGCGCTCGACACGCTCGAGGAACTGCGCGCGGACGAGCGGCCGTACCTCGATGGCCGCGCGGTCGGCTGCATTGTGACCGCGTACGGCTGGCAGGCGGCCGGTACCGTGCTGACGTCGCTGCGCGCGATCGTCCATGCGCTGCGCGGCTGGCCGACGCCGTTCGGCGCGACCGTCAACACGCTCGAGACACACTTCGACAGCGCCGAGCTCTGCTCCGATCCGAAAGTCGCCGCGCAGCTCGAGACGGTCGGCACGCAGGCCGCCGAATTCGCGCTGGCATTCGCGTCGCATCGCGATACGCGGCGCGCCGCCTCCGTCGACGCGCTCGCGCCGGTGCTGAAGCTCGCGCATTCCTGATCGCCTTTCGTCCGCCTGACGCCGCCTGACGCCGCCTGATCGCCGCCCGATCACCGACCGAACGCTACCTGACCCGCGGCCTGACCGCTTACGCCGCCGCCTGCTCCATCACGAGCAGCTGCGCGCCGTCGGCGACCTGATCGCCGACCGCATACAGGATTTCGGCGACGACGCCCGCGTTCGGCGCGCCGATCGTGTGCTCCATCTTCATCGCCTCCATCACGATCAGCGGTGCGCCCGCCTCGACCGCCTGCCCCGGCTCGACCAGCACCGCGATCACCTTGCCCGGCATCGGCGCGGTGAGCCGCCCGCCGCCATGCTCCGTGTCGCCCGCATGCGCGAGCAGGTCGCCCCAGTCGAACGTTTCGACCGCGCCCTGCGTGAACACATGGAACGTGTCGCCGTCCGCGTACACGCGCGCGCTGCTGCGCACGCCGCCGAGCGTCACGTCGAAATCGAGCGGCGTCGGGCCGCGCGTCCATGCGAACGGCAGCGCGGCCGCCTCGCCGATCGCGAGCCGCTCGCCGAGCGCGCCGTCCTCGTAGGCGACCGTCAGATCGGTGTCGCGCTCCGTCGCGCGCCATTCGATCGTGCGCCGATAGTCGGCGTTCAGCCGCCAGTTCGACAGCGCACCCCACGGCGACCCGCCGCTCGCGAGCGTGTCGCGCTCGCGAGCGAACAGCGCCGCGCAGGCGAGCGCGAGCGCCGCGCGCGGCGGCTGCTGCGGCGCGAACAGCGCGTCGTGGTTCCGCTCGATCAGACCGGTGTCGAGATCGGCGGTCGCGAACGGCGCGCACGCGACGATCCGCTGCAGAAACGACGCGTTCGTATACAGGCCGACGACCTCGCATTCGCGCAGCGCGCGCGCCATCCGCGCGAGCGCTTCCGCACGGTCCGCGCCGTGCACGATCAGCTTCGCGATCATCGGATCGTAGAACGGCGTGATCGCATCGCCTTCGCGCACGCCGCTGTCGACGCGCACCGGCGCGCCGATGTCGAACTCGACGCCCGCCGGCAGCCGCAGATGCTTCAGCGTGCCGGTCGACGGCAGAAAGCCGCGCGCCGGATTCTCCGCGTACAGGCGCGCTTCGAGCGCATGTCCCTGCACGCGCAACTGATTCTGCCGCAGCGGCAGCGGCTCACCCGACGCGACGCGCAACTGCCATTCGACGAGATCGAGGCCCGTGACCATCTCGGTCACCGGATGCTCGACCTGCAGGCGCGTGTTCATCTCCATGAAGTAGAACGCGTCGCCGGTCATGATGAACTCGACCGTGCCCGCACCGACATAGCCGACCGCGCGCGCGGCCGCCACGGCCGCCTCGCCCATCGCGCGGCGCACGTCGTCGGCCAGACCCGGCGCGGGCGCTTCCTCGAGCACCTTCTGGTGGCGGCGCTGCACGGAACAGTCGCGGTCGAACAGATAGACGGTGTTGCCGTGCGTGTCGCCGAACACCTGCACTTCGACGTGGCGCGGGCGCGTCAGGTATTTCTCGATCAGCACGCGATCGTTGCCGAAGCTGCTCGCGGCCTCGCGCTGGCACGACGCGAGCGCGGCCGCGAAATCCCCGGAGCGCTCGACGACGCGCATCCCCTTGCCGCCGCCGCCCGCGCTCGCCTTCAGCAGCACCGGATAGCCGATCTCGTCCGCCTCGCGATGCAGCAGCGCCGCGTCCTGCTCGTCGCCGTGATAACCGGGCACGAGCGGCACCGCGGCCGCGTGCATCAGCGCCTTCGCGGCGGCCTTCGAGCCCATCGCGGCGATCGCGTCGACCGGCGGCCCGATGAACACGATCCCCGCCGCTTCGCACGCATGCGCGAAGTCCTCGTTCTCGGACAGGAAGCCGTAGCCCGGATGGATCGCCTGCGCGCCGGTCGCACGCGCCGCGTCGATGATTCGCTCGATGCGCAGATAGCTGTCGGCGGCCGCCGAGCCGCCGATGTGCACCGCTTCGTCGCATGCGGCGACGTGCTTCGCGTTTGCATCGGCATCCGAATAAACCGCGACGCTCGCGATCCCGAGACGTTTGCACGTCGCGGCGACGCGGCACGCGATTTCGCCGCGATTGGCGATCAGAATCTTGTCGAACATGGCTGTCGTCCGGTAATGGATTCGGTCACGCGCGCCACGACGGCGTGCGCTTCTCCAGAAACGCCGCGATCCCCTCGCGCGCTTCCGCGCCCGCGCGCGTGCGGGCGATCCAGTCGGCGGTGTCGTCGATCAGCGCCGCGTCGAGCGGCCGGTCGGCAACGTCGCGCACGAGCGTCTTGCACGCGCGCACCGCGTCCGGGCCGTTCGCGACGAGCGTCGCCGCGATCTTCGCGACCGTCTCGTCGAGCGTGTCGGCCGCGACCGTTTCGTGCACGAAGCCGAGTGCCGCCGCGCGTTCGCCGTCGAACAGCTCGGCGGTCGTGAAGTAGCGCCGCGCCGCGCGCTCGCCCATCGCACGCACGACGTAAGGCGCGATCGTCGCCGGAATCAGCCCGAGCCGCGCTTCCGACAGGCAGAACTTCACGCCTTGCGCGGCGATCGCGACGTCGGCCGCCGCGACGAGCCCGACGCCGCCCGCATACGCGTCGCCGTGCACGCGCGCGATCACCGGCTTCGCGCAGCGATGGATCGACTCGAGCATCCGCGCGAGCAGGCGCGCATCGGCGCGGTTCTCGTCGTCCGAGTAGCCGGCCATCTTCTTCATCCAGTTCAGGTCTGCACCCGCGCAGAACGCCGGGCCGTCGGCCGCGAGCACGATCGCGCGAATGCCGTCGCGCGTGTCGAGGTCCGTGAACGCGGCGGTCAGCTCCGCGATCATCGTCTCGTTGAACGCGTTGCGCACCTCCGGCCGCGCGAGCGTGACGGTCGCGACGCGGCCGTCGTCGGTCACCTTGATGGTTTCATATCGCATGGGTCAAGTCCTCACATCCGGAACACGCCGAAGCGCGTATCGTCGATCGGCGCGTTCATCGTCGCCGCCAGCCCGAGACCGAGCACGTCGCGCGTCTGCGCGGGGTCGATCACGCCGTCGTCCCACAGCCGCGCGCTCGCATAGTACGGGTGCCCCTGGCGCTCGTACTGGTCGCGGATCGGCTGCTTGAACGCCTCCTCCTCGTCGAGCGGCCACGTGCCGCCCTTCGCCTCGATCCCGTCGCGGCGCACGGTCGCGAGCACCGACGCGGCCTGCTCGCCGCCCATCACCGAGATCCGCGCGTTCGGCCACATCCACAGGAAGCGCGGCGAATACGCGCGCCCGCACATCCCGTAGTTGCCCGCGCCGAACGAGCCGCCGATGATCACCGTGAACTTCGGCACCTTCGCGGTCGCGACCGCGGTCACCATCTTCGCGCCGTGCCGCGCGATCCCTTCGTTCTCGTACTTGCGGCCGACCATGAAGCCGGTGATGTTCTGCAGGAACACGAGCGGAATCTTGCGCTGGCAGCACAGCTCGATGAAGTGCGCGCCCTTCACCGCCGATTCGGAGAACAGAATTCCGTTGTTCGCGACGATCCCGACCGGATGGCCCCAGATACGCGCGAAGCCGGTCACGAGCGTCGTGCCGTAGCGCGCCTTGAATTCGTCGAACGCGGAATCGTCGACGATCCGCGCGATCACCTCGCGCACGTCGAACGGCTTCCTCGTATCGACCGGGATCACGCCGTACAGGCTCTTCGCGTCGTAGCGCGGCGGCTTCGGCGCACGCAACTCCAGCGGCGGCGCGATGCGCGGCCCCAGATTGCCGACGATGCCGCGCGCGATCGACAACGCATGCGCGTCGTTCTGCGCGAGATGGTCGGCGACGCCGGACAGCCGCGTATGCACGTCGCCGCCGCCGAGATCCTCGGCGCTCACTTCCTCGCCGGTCGCGGCCTTCACGAGCGGCGGGCCGCCGAGAAAGATCGTCCCCTGGTTCTTCACGATGATCGATTCGTCGCTCATCGCGGGCACGTACGCGCCGCCCGCGGTGCACGAGCCCATCACGACCGCGATCTGCGCGATGCCCGCCGCCGACATCGTCGCCTGGTTGTAGAAAATGCGGCCGAAGTGGTCGCGGTCGGGAAACACCTCGTCCTGGTTCGGCAGGTTCGCGCCGCCCGAATCGACCAGATACACGCACGGCAGCCGGTTCTCGGCCGCGATTTCCTGCGCACGCACGTGCTTCTTCACCGTGACCGGATAGTAGGTGCCGCCCTTCACCGTCGCGTCGTTGCAGACGATCATGCACTCGCGACCCGCGATCCGGCCGATGCCGGTGATCACGCCCGCGCCGGGCGCGTCGTCGTTGTACATCCCGTACGCGGCCAGCTGCGACAGCTCGAGGAACGGCGTGCCGGGATCGAGCAGTTGCGCGATCCGGTCGCGCGGCAGCAGCTTGCCGCGCGACAGGTGCTTGTCCCGCGCGGCGGGCCCGCCGCCCTGCGCGAGCTGCTCGATTTTCGCGCGCAGATCGGCGACGAGCGTATCGAGCGCCGCGGCGTTCGTGCGGAATTCGTCCGAACGCGGGTTCAGCTTGGATTCGATGATCGGCATCGGCTCGGCTCCGTTGATCCTGATCGATTAGGATTACATCGTTTCTGCGAACAGCTCGCGGCCGATCAGCATCCGGCGGATCTCGCTCGTGCCCGCGCCGATTTCGTAGAGCTTCGCGTCACGCCAGAGGCGCCCGACCGGATACTCGTTGATGTAGCCGTTGCCGCCGAGCACCTGGATCGCCTCGCCGGCCATCCACGTTGCCTTCTCGGCCGTGTAAAGGATCACGCCCGCGCAGTCCTTGCGCACCTGCCGCACGTGCGCGCTGCCGGCGGAATCGAGATGCCGGCCGACCGCGTACAGATACGCGCGGCACGCCTGGTACGTCGTGTACATGTCGGCGATCTTGCCCTGGATCAGCTGGAACTCGCCGATCGACTGGCCGAACTGCTTGCGGTCGTGGATGTACGGCACGACCGCGTCGAGGCACGCGGCCATGATGCCCGTCGGGCCGCCCGCGAGCACCGCGCGCTCGTAGTCGAGCCCGCTCATCAGCACCTTCACGCCGCCGTTCAGCTCGCCGAGGATGTTCTCCTCAGGCACCTCGACGTCCTGGAACACGAGCTCGCCGGTATGCGAGCCGCGCATCCCGAGCTTGTCGAGCTTCTGCGCGACCGAAAAGCCCTTCATCCCCTTCTCGACGATGAACGCGGTGATCCCGCGCGCGCCGGCTTCCAGGTCGGTCTTCGCGTAGACGACGAGCGTGTCGCAATCGGGGCCGTTCGTGATCCACATCTTCGTGCCGTTCAGCACGTAGCGGTCGCCGCGCTTGTCCGCGCGCAGCTTCATGCTGACCACGTCGGAACCCGCGTTCGGCTCGCTCATCGCGAGCGCGCCGACGTGCTCGCCGGACACCAGCTTCGGCAGATATTTGCGCTTCTGCGCATCGTTGCCGTTGCGGTGGATCTGGTTCACGCACAGGTTCGAATGCGCGCCGTACGACAGCCCGACCGACGCGGACGCGCGCGAGATCTCCTCCATCGCGACCATGTGCGCGGTGTAGCCGAGGTTCGCGCCGCCGTATTCCTCGGCGACCGTCATCCCGAGCACGCCGAGCTCGCCGAACTTGCGCCACAGATCCATCGGAAACTGATCGGTGCGATCGACTTCGGCCGCGCGCGGCGCGATCTCCTTCGCCGCGAACGTCGCGATCGCGTCGCGCAGCATCTCGATGTCTTCACCGAGCATGAATTGCACGCCGGGCAGGTTGATCATGTCTCCTCCGTCTCCAGAAAGTGAGTGGGCGCTCGCGTCGATTTCTGAGTGTTACTCATAATCAGCCTGTTCGCCGATTGGATCGCACGCCATGCGGAAATTTTGCGTAGTTTCCCGCTTCTGAACGGCACTCGTCAATAGTTTTCTGAGTTTCACTCAGGTATCATCCGGACATGATCGACACGGACCGCACGACCATGACGACCGCCACCCCGAAGGCCGACCGCGCCGACCGAACTGACCGCCCCGACACGCCGCGCGCGCCCGCCAGCGCCCGATCCCGGCAGCGCGTGCAGGACATCCTGCGCGCCGGGCGTGACGTTTTCGCGGAAAAAGGTTACGAGCACGCGACGGCCGCGGAGATCGCGCAGCGCGTCGGCGTGTCCGAGGCGACCGTGTTCAGCTACTTCCGCGGCAAGCGCGAGCTGTGCGCGCGCGTGATCGCCGATTGGTACGATGAAAACATCGCGACGTTCGAACGCGGGATGCCGCTCGACGCGCCCGTGCATCAGCAGTTCGCGTTCGTCGTGCGAACCCACCTGCGACTGATGCTCGTGAACGGCACCGGCCTCTGCGCGCTCGTGCTGTCGGAGGGGCGCGCGAAGCAGCAAGCGCTCAGCGACGAACTGACCGCGCTGCAGCGACGCTACACCGCGCCGCTGATGGACGTGCTCGCGCGCGGCCAGGCGGCCGGGCAGATCCGCACCGACATGCCGCTGAGCCTGCTGCGCTCGCTCGTGTTCGGGCCGATCGAGCATGTGCTGTGGGATGCGATCCTCGGGCACCGCAAGCTCGACACCGACGCCACCGCCGAGCAGTTGATCGACGTGCTGTGGACGGCCCTGCAGCCGCCGGCGCCGGAAAGCGCGGCGCTCGCGCGCTTCAGGAGCGAGGTCGCCGATGCGATGCGGCGGCTCGATGCGACGGTGGGACACGATGTGGAGCACGCCACGCCGGTCGATTCCGTCGATTCGGCCCGGCGCGCATAGTCCGGCCCATGCCTCATTTGGGGGATGGGAACGACGTCCGTTTGCGTCTAACATGGCGACCCGATGGAGAGAGCAATCGCGGCACTGCACCGCGATCCCCTCGGGGCACGGAATGAAAGTCGCGCGCGAATCGTCCGACAAGAGACTGGCGGCGCACCGGCAAAGCCACGGTACGTGGCGGGGAGACCAACCCACTCCGTCAAAGCGATCCATCGGGCCGCGCCGCCGCCGGGCCTTCCGGCGACGATGCGGCGAAATCATCCGGGCCGGGCGATTCGAACGTCGCCCGGCTTTCTTTTTGCGCGCGGCATCGGTGCGCGCCTCTCAATGTGAGCATCCCCCGCCTGCGATCCTGGATCGCGGTCCGATACCTGTCATCGGACGGGCCAGCGTTCCCCCCACGATGATCCCCCAATAGAATTTCCGGAGCGACTCGGCGTCGCCCTGCGCGATTCACTGTGCTCCTTCTTTCCCGCGCGAACTGCACTCTCAACGGCGTGCCTGTCTCACTACACTGAACTGGTACGTCATCGAGCCGCAATGCGGCGTCACCTCAGACAAGACGGCGCCCGGCGAACCCGGCGCCGGTCACGGAGTTTCCTATGACCAAGCGACGCGAAGTTCCGGGCATCCGCCCGTACGACGGCCCGGCCGGCGGCTGGGGCGCCCTGAAAGCGACCGCGCAGGCGATCCGCGTGCAGATGGAAAGCATCGAGGCGCCGATCACGCTATTGCGCACCAACCAGCCCGACGGCTTCGACTGCCCCGGCTGCGCGTGGCCCGACAAGGAGCACCGCTCGACGTTCCAGTTCTGCGAGAACGGCGCGAAGGCGGTCACGTGGGAAGCGACGACGAAACGCGTGACGCCGGAATTCTTCGCGAGCCACACCGTCACGTCACTGCTCGCGCTCACGGATTTCGAGCTCGAAGGGATGGGCCGGCTCACGCATCCGCTCGTCTACGATCGCGCGACCGACACGTTCCGTCCGGTCGAATGGGACGCCGCGTTCGCGCGCATCGGCGAAATCCTGCGCGGCCTGCCGCCGGAGCAGGTCGAGTTCTATACGTCCGGGCGCGCGTCGAACGAAGCCGCGTATCTGTATCAGCTGTTCGCACGCGAGCTCGGCACGAACAACTTCCCCGACTGCTCGAACATGTGCCACGAGCCGACGAGCGTCGGCCTGCCGCAGTCGATCGGCATCGGCAAGGGCACGGTGTCGCTCGACGATTTCGAGAAGACCGAGCTGATCATCTCGATCGGCCACAACCCCGGCACGAACCATCCGCGGATGATGGGCACGCTGTGGGAAGCATCGCGACGCGGTGTGCCGATCATCGTGTTCAACCCGCTGCGCGAGCGCGCACTCGAGCGCTTCGCCGATCCGCAGAGCTTCATGGAGATGGCGATGGTCGGCTCGACGCGTATCGCATCGACCTATCATCAGGTGCGCGCCGGCGGCGACGCGGCCGCGCTGAAGGGCATCATGAAGGCGGTGCTCGCGCTCGACGCCGAGCGCGGCGACGTGCTCGACCGCGCGTTCATCGCGCAGCATACGGAAGGCTTCGACGCGCTCGTCGCGGACCTGAACGCAACGTCGTGGGACGACATCGAAACGGAAAGCGGGCTGACGCAGGAAGAGCTCGCGGACGTCGCCGACGCGTATGCGAAATCGAATGCGACGATCGTCACGTACGGCATGGGCGTCACGCAGCACAACAAAGGCACCGCGAACGTGCGGCTGATCTGCGATCTGCTGCTGATGCGCGGCAACATCGGCAAGGACGGCGCGGGCATCTGCCCGCTGCGCGGCCACTCGAACGTGCAGGGCAACCGCACGGTCGGCATCACCGAGAAGCCGTCGGCGAGCTTCCTCGCGAAGATTCAGGACGTGTTCGGCTTCGAACCGCCGGCCGGACACGGGCACGACGCGGTCCAGACGATGCAGTCGATGGTCGCCGGCCAGTCGAAGGCGCTGCTGTGCCTGGGCGGCAACTTCGCGGTCGCGCTGCCCGATCCCGAACAGAGCTTCCCGGCGATGAAGGCGCTCGACCTGAGCGTGCACATGGGCACCAAGCTCAATCGGTCGCATCTGCTCGTCGCGAAGGAAACCTACGTGCTGCCCGTGCTCGGCCGCACCGAGCTCGACATGCAGGCGGGCGTTCGGCAGTCGGTGACCGTCGAGGATTCGATGTCGATGGTGCACGCGTCGGCCGGCAAGCTCACGCCCGCGTCGGAGCACCTGCGCTCCGAGCCGGCGATCGTCGCCGGCATCGCGCGCGCGACGCTCCCGAACAGCAAGGTCGACTGGATGACGCTGGTCGCCGATTACGACAAGATCCGCGACCTGATCGAAAAAACCATCCCGGGCTTCGACGACTACAACGCGCGGATCCGCGTGCCCGGCGGTTTCCGGATGCCGCTGCCACCGACCGAGCGCATCTGGCCGACGCCGACCGGCAAGGCGATGTTCTCGGTCTTCCACGGCGTGAAGGAAGACGCGCACGTCGACGGTCACGACGTGCTGCGCCTCGTGACGCTGCGCAGCCACGACCAGTACAACACGACGGTCTACGCGCTCGACGACCGCTATCGCGGCGTGTTCGGGCGACGCGACGTGCTGTTCATGAACGAGGACGACATGGCCGATCTCGGTATCGAGCACGGCGATCGTGTGGATGTCGAAACGATCTCGCCGAGCGGCCGCGAGATGCGCCTGCAAGGCCTGACCGCGATCGTCTACGACATCGCGTCCGGCTCGGTCGGCGCGTACTACCCGGAAGCGAACTGCCTCGTGCCGCTCGACTACATCGACGTGGAAAGCGGCACGCCGTCATACAAATCGGTGCCCGTGCGCGTCGCGCGCGCGGCCGGCGCCTGATTCCCGGCACGCGAGCACGTCCCGTTTCATCGCCAAGACCGGCGCGCCGTTGCAGCGCGCCGGCCGTCACGCCAATGGCGTCATTGCCTGGAGACCTCGATCCATCATGGAACTCATCGACGCATTCCACCTCGCCAGGTTGCAGTTCGCGTTCACGGTGTCGATCCACATCATCTTTCCGGCGATCAGCATCGGCATGGCGAGCTTTCTCGCGGTGCTCGAATGGCGCTGGCTGATGACCGGCGACAACGCATACAAGGACATGTTCCTGTTCTGGTCGAAGATCTTCGCGATCGGCTTCGGCATGGGCGTCGTGTCCGGCGTCGTGATGGCGTATGAATTCGGCACGAACTGGAGCGGGTTCTCGAGCATCGCCGGCAACATCACCGGGCCGCTGCTGACGTACGAAGTGCTGACCGCGTTCTTCCTCGAAGCGGGCTTTCTCGGCGTGATGCTGTTCGGCTGGCAGCGCGTGAGCGCGCGCGCGCACTTCTTCGCGACGCTGATGGTCGCGGTCGGCACGCTGATCTCGACGTTCTGGATTCTCGCGTCGAACAGCTTCATGCAGACGCCGCAAGGCTACGCGATCGAACACGGCAAGATCGTGCCGGTCGACTGGATGAAGGTGATCTTCAATCCGTCGTTTCCGTATCGGCTCGTGCACATGACGATCGCCGCGTTCATCGTCGCGGCGTTCATCGTCGCCGCGTGCGGCGCGTGGCATCTGCTGAAGGGCCGGCGCGACGTGCCGGTCAAGCGCAGCTTCTCGATGGCGCTATGGATGCTGCTGCTGCTCGCGCCGGTTCAGATTGTCGTCGGCGATGCGCACGGCCTCAACACGCGCGAGTATCAGCCCGCGAAGATCGCCGCGATCGAAGGCCTGTGGGAAACCGAGCACGGCGGCACCGCGCTCAACCTCGTCGGCCTGCCGGACATGAACGCCGAAGTCACGCGCTACGCGATCCAGGTTCCGCATCTCGGCAGCCTGATCCTCACGCATAGCTGGACCGGCGAGATTCGCGGCCTGAAGGAATTTCCGCCGCAAGACCGCCCGTATTCGCCGATCGTATTCTGGACGTTCCGCATCATGGCCGGCCTCGGGATGCTGATGCTGCTGACCGCGGTGCTCGGCCTGCTGCTGCGCAACGGCGGGCGGCTCTACGAGGCGCGCTGGTATCAGTGGCTCGTGCTGTGCATGGGGCCGTCCGGCCTCGTCGCGCTGCTGGCCGGCTGGATCACGACGGAGGTCGGCCGCCAGCCGTGGACCGTGTACGGCGTGCTGCGCACCGCGGATTCCGTCGCGCCGATCAGCGCGCAACAGGCCGGCGTGTCGCTGCTGATCTTCGTGATCGTGTACTTCCTCGTGTTCGGCAGCGGCGTCTATTACATGATGAAGCTGATGATGCAAGGGCCGCAAGAGCATGCGCCGCCGCGCAAGCGGCGCCGCCACCCGATCCTGAACAATCGCGCGCTGGACGCGCTGCAAGGAGAGTGACGCCATGCAAATCGATCTCCCTGTCGTGTGGGCCGCGATCATCGGGCTCGGCGTGTTCATCTACGTGATGCTCGATGGCTTCGATCTCGGCATCGGCCTGCTGTTTCCGTTCTTCGACGCGAAGGGCGACCGCGACGTGATGCTCAATACGATCGCGCCGGTGTGGGACGGCAACGAGACGTTCCTCGTGCTCGGCGGCGCCGGGCTCTACGGCGCGTTCCCGGTCGTCTACTCGACGCTGCTGCCCGCGAACTATCTGCCGCTGATCCTGATGGTCATCGGCCTGATCTTCCGGGGCGCCGCGTTCGAGCTGCGCGCGAAAGCGACGCGCACGCAGCATCTGTGGGATCTCGCGTTCATCGGCGGCTCGGCGCTCGCGGCGCTGTGCCAGGGCATCGTGCTCGGCTCGCTGCTGCAGGGCATCGTGATCGTCGACGGCCGCTTCGCCGGCGGCCCGTTCGACTGGCTGTCGCCGTTCAGCCTGTTCTGCGGGATCGGCGTGCTCGTCACGTACGCGACGCTCGGTTGCGGCTGGCTGATCCTGAAGACCGACGGCGAGCTGCAGCGCAAGATGCGCTCGCTGATGAAACCGCTCGTCGGCGTGCTGCTCGGCGCGATGGCGATCGTCAGCCTGTGGACCGTGCTCGGCCTGCCGGCGGTCGAGCAGCGCTGGTTCGGCAGCGGCAATCTCGGCTGGTTCCTGCCGGTGCCGGTGCTCGTCGTCGCATGCGCGTGGGGCATTTTCCGGACGGTCCGCCTCGCGCACGACGCGACGCCGTTCCTGTTGACGCTCGCGCTGTGCTTCCTCGGCTACAGCGGTCTCGTGATCAGTATCTGGCCGAACATCGTGCCGCCATCGCTAACGATCTGGGATGCGTCATCGAGCCATTCGAGCCAGCTGTTCGCGCTCGTCGGCACGCTGATCGTGCTGCCGGTGATCCTCGTGTACAACGCGATGCAGTACCGCGTGTTTCGCGGCAAGGTGCGCGAAGGCGACGCCGGCTATCACTGACACGGCGGCGACACCATGATCGTAAGACCGAAGGAGAACTGGTTCCGTCTGCTGTTCGTGTGGAACGGTTCGGTGCTCCAGTCCATCATTCCGCAGCTGACGTTCATGGCGATCGTCAGCAGCCTCGCGGTGTTCTCGCACGGCCGCATCTTCGGCGAAAAGATTCCGCTGAACACCGCGCCGTTCACGCTGTTCGGGCTCGCGCTCGCGATCTTTCTCGCGTTCCGCAACAACGCGAGCTACGAGCGCTTCAACGACGCACGCCATTTGTGGGGCAGCGCGCTGAACGCGACGCGCACGCTGACCTCACAGATGCTGTGCTATCTGCCGCCCGACGCCGAGCGTCGCCGTCGCGTCGCCGATACGCTGATCGCGGTGGTCTACGCGCTCAAGCATCAGCTGCGCCAGACCGATTCGGCGCCGGACCTCGAGCGCCTGCTCGGCCGTACGCGCGCCGACGCGCTGCGCCGCAAGTGCTACAAGCCGATCGCGCTGCTCGACGAATTGCGCCGCGAGCTCGCCGGCCTGCACGGGCACGCGGCGATATCCGACACGAAGCTGTGGATGCTCGACGCGCAGCTCGACGAGCTGTGCCGGACCGTCGGCGGATGCGAGCGCATCGCGAGCACGCCGATTCCGGTTGCGTACAGCGTGCTGCTGCATCGCACCGTCTATGCGTACTGCGTGCTGCTGCCGTTCGGCCTCGTCGATTCGACCGAGTTCTTCACGCCGCTGCTGTGCGTGTTCATCGCGTATACGCTGATCGCGCTCGAAGCGATCGCGAGCGAAGTCGCCGATCCGTTCGGCACCGCGCCCAACGCGCTCGCGCTCGACGCGATGACGCGCTACATCGAGCGCTCGATCCTCGACCTGTGCGACCGCGAGCTGCCCGACGACGTGAAGCCGGTTCGACCGTATCAGTTGACCTGATCAGTTTGCCCAATCATCCGACCTATCGCGCACATGTCGCGACGAGCTTGCCGACGGTAATCACCGCCTGCTCGATCTCGCTCGTCCACGGGCTGCTGTAGTTGAGCCGGATGAAGTTCCGGTAGGTCATCTCCGAAATCGAGAACATATAGCCCGGCCCGATCGTGATCCCCTCGTCGAGCGCGAGCTTGTAGAGCCGCATCGCGTCGACCTTCGGCGGCAGCTCGATCCACAGCACGTAGCCGCCCGCCGGGTTCGACATCCGCGTGCCCTCCGGAAAGAAGCGCGACACCATCGCCTTCATCAGATTCGCCTGCTGCGCATACGCCTTCCTCACGCGCCGCAGATGATGCTCGTAGCCGTCGCGCTCGAGGAACTCCGCGATCGCGATCTGCGGGATCGACGGCGACGTCAGCGTGTTCAGGAACTTCAGCTTCTCGACCTGATCGCGATAGCGCCCCGGCATCGCCCAGCCGATCCGGTACGCGGCCGTCAGGCTCTTCGAAAACGATGCGCAATGCAGCACGAGCCCTTTCGTGTCGAACGACTTCAGCGTGCTCGGATGCGCATCGCCGAAATACAGTTCGTTGTACACGCCGTTCTCGATCACCGGAATGTCGTGTCGCGTGACGAGCTCGACGAGCGCGCGCTTGCGATCGTCGGGCATCTGAAAGCCGAGCGGATTCTGAAAATTCGGCATCACCATGCAAGCCGCGATCGACTGCGACGCGACGATCCGCGCGAGCGCGTCGACGTCGATCCCGTGCTCCGGATCCGTGGCGACCTCGATCGCGCGCATTCCCGCCCGCTCGATCGCGTGCAGCATCGCGTAGAACGTCGGCGATTCGACGGCGATCACGTCGCCCGGCTTCGCGACCGCCTGCAGGCACAGATTGATCGCCTCGGTCGCGCCGACCGTGATGATGATCTCGTTCGGATCGACCGCGAGGCCGGTTTCCAGATAGCGGCGCGCGATCTGGCGCACGAGCTGCGCGTTGCCGGGCGGCAGCGAATCGGTCACGCCCCATTGCGCCTTGCCGCGCCCCGCGTCGTACGCGTGGCGGTTGATCTTCTCGAACGGAAACATGCTCGGATCGGGATACGGCGAACCGAGCGGCACCGCGTCGTCGACGCCGATCGAGCGCAGCGTCGACAGCACGAGGCGGCTGACGTCGACGGGCGACGAGATCGGGATCGGCCGCGACGGCCGTAGCTCGAGCGGGCGCCGCTCGCCGGCGTCGCCTTCGAAGCTCACGAAATAGCCGGACTGCGGCCGGCTCGTCAGCAGGCCACGGCTTTCGAGCAGCACGTATGCGCGAATCACCGTCGTGATGCTGAGCCGGTGCTGCTGGCTCGTCTGCCGGACCGACGGGAGCCGTTCGCCGTGACGGTACACGCCGTGGCGGATCGACTTCTCGATATCGTCGGCCAGCTTTTCATAAAGTTTCATCGAACGCCCCCCCTTGGCGCAACGCCCGCTCGCGTCGCGGTGGCCGGCCTTTCGATTCATGCACGCCATCGCTGCCCGCCGGCGCGGTGTGCGGATCGTAGCAGAACTGTGCTCCGGCGAACCGGGCCGATTTGTGCGCTCCGTGATTGACGTCGCGGCCTTACGCTTGCTCCATCGAACGCATCGCGCAGGTTCGCGGCGATGCGCAAACATTGGAGCTCGAATCATGCGGCACGCCACGCCGACACAACGCCTCTGTCCGCCCCCTGGCTCGCCCCCACCCGCCGCGCGCTGCACGAAAACGGACGGCGCATCGTGAATCTGCTCGAAGCGATGCGCATCTACGTGCGGGTCGTCGAGCGCGGCAGTCTCTCGGGCGCCGCGCGCGATCTGAACATCGGTCAACCCGCCGTCAGCGAGCGCATCGAGCGGCTCGAGAAATTTCTCGGCTGCCGGCTGCTGCTGCGCAGCGCGCGCGCATTGATGCGCACACCCGAAGGCGAGATCTTTTACGAGCGCAGCAAGAAGGTGCTCTGCGCGGTCGAGCAGGCGGTCGCCGACGTGTCGAGCGACGGCCAGATCATCAAGGGCACGATTCGCATCGCCGCGCCGCACTGCCTCGGCGAAACGGTGCTACCCGACGCGCTGAAGCGCGTGCGGGACGATTACCCGCAACTCGACCTCGATCTCGTGCTGAACGACCGGATCGTCGATCTCGTGACGGAAGGCGTGGACATTTCATTTCGCGTCGGGCTGCTCGGCGAAGGCGCGTTCATCGCGTATCGGCTTGGTCAGGTCGCGCGCGTTCTCGTCGCCGCGCCCGAGTATCTGGCGCGGCACGGTCCGATCGCCGGGCCGGCCGACCTGATCCGACATCCGTTCATTCGCGTGAAAGGCATCTTCGGCACGGATCAGCTTCCGCTCAGGCACGGCGCGAGCGTCGTCGAGAGCACGCCGATCCGCACCGCGATTCAGACCAGCCACTGGCGCCCGATGCACGAGCTGATCGTGTCGGGCGCCGGCATCGGCGTGCTCGAAGAACCAGCCTGCGCTGGCGCGCTCGCGGACGGCCGGCTCGTCAGGCTGCTGCACGCGTACGAGGTGCCGCCGTTCGATCTGAACGTGCTGATCCAGGCGCAGCGTCCGGTGCCGCCGCGTGTGCGGACGGTCGTGTCGATGCTGAAGGCGAGCATCCCGGAGTTGATCGGCGGGCAGCGCGTCGAGTGCGTGTGACGGGTAGTGCGTCCGAACCGCGCTTCGTACTCCTCGCTTTGATCAGCCGATGTTCTGTTGCTCGACAGCCACATCGGATCGTCCGTGCATACCCTCGATATACGCGGCAATCGCACGATTCCGTTCGATTATCGATCGCCTCGGCCAGCAACCGCTTTATTCCACCCGCCTCTCCTCCCTATTCTGGGATCACCGCCGCCGCAGAGCGGGGTGCCCCCCTCACAAGTCGCAATCCTAAGAAGGAATGGAGATCATGAAACGAATCGAGCCTGTGAAAGCAGTCATCGCCACCGCGGCCGCGTTGGCGGCGCTGCCCGCGTTCGCGCAGAGCAGCGTGACGCTGTATGGCGCAGTCGACAACGGTATCGGCTATCAGAGCAGCACGACGACGCTCGGCTCGACGACGGGCGGCCGCTCGGCGGTCAAGATGGTCACCGGCGTGTGGCTCGGCGACCGCTTCGGATTGAAGGGCAGCGAGGATCTCGGCGGCGGCACGAAGGCGATCTTCCAGCTCGAGGAAGGCTTCAGCGGCGCGACCGGCGCGGAGTCGGTGTCCGGCTCGATCTTCAGCCGCCAGGCGTACGTCGGCATGACCAATCCGGCCTTCGGTACGTTGACCGCGGGCCGCCAGTACGCGTCGTACTACCAGTTCATGTCGCCATACAGCCCGACCACGTGGCTCACCGGCTTCTACGGCGCGCACCCGGGCGACGTCGACGGCCTCGACACGATCTACCGCGCGAACAACACGATCCTCTATACGTCGCCGACGCTGTACGGCTTCTCGGTGTCGGGCTCCTACTCGCTCGGCGGCGTGCCCGGCAGCTTCAACGCCGGTTCGACGTGGGCCACCGCGCTGCAGTACGTGAATGGTCCGATCGGCGCGACCGTCGCGTTCTCGCGGATCAACAACTCGACGCCGGGCGGCGGTGCGTTCGGCGCCTCGTCGACCACGTCGAACAGCGGCGCCGAGATCGGCGTGTCGGCCGTCACGAACGGTTATCAGACCGCGCGCGCGCAACAGCGATTCGCGGTCGGCGCGATGTACAAGTTCAACTCGAGCTGGGATGTTTCGGCAACCTACACGAACGTTCAGTACATCCCGGGCGCGGACTCGAAGTTCCTCGACACCGAGATCTTCAACACGGCCGGCGCGGTGCTGCACTGGAAGGCGACGTCGGCGTTGGATTTGGCGGCCGGTTACAGCTACACGCGCGCGACGAGGGCGAACGGCATCGCCAGCAGCGCGCAATACCAGCAGTTCAACCTGTCGCAGTACTACGCGCTGTCGCAACGGACCGGCCTCTACGCGCTCGAAGCGTATCAGCGCGCGAACGGCCAGACGCTCGGCACGAACGGCGCCGGCGACATCATCAGCGCTACCGCGACGCTCGGCGACGGCTTTCAGACCACGCCGTCGTCGACCCGCAGCATGTTTGGCGCGGGCGTCGGCATCGTGCATCGGTTCTGAGCGAGGAGGTTGTGGCGAGGACGGCGCATTGCGCGCCGTTCCCGCCCGCTTCAGCCGGGCCTCGCATCCTCTGGCTTGGGGCTCCTGGCCGTGGCAAAACGGCTTTGTACCGCGACGAGTTGGTCATCGGTGGTTGCCACCAGCCACAACCGCGCATGCTCCGCGATTTGGCGGTTGTGGTCCTTCAACGGGCCCATTGCCGCAGCGGACTTCCAGACCACGGGGCCAATTCGGCTGCTCCTGCCCGACGGCGCACCCACCAGCAGGCAATATGGCCCGAGAGGAAGCGAGACAAACGGAAGGGCCGGACTGGCGCGCACGCGCCAGTCGATGAACGGCATCTCGCTGATGAGCAGGGGGTTGGGCAGGCCGTAAAGCACACTGAAATCGTACAGCGCCAATTGCTCGCGCATGCCCGTGTAGATACGCCGGATATCGTCGACAACCGCAGCGCGGATTTCATCGTCGAACATGGGTTCCTGCGCATAGCGTGCGAAGGCTTCCCGGGCACTCGACTGATATGCGCTGAACAGGCCGAGTTCGATGCAGTCCTGCGCAGCGCGCTGGACCTCCACGATAGTGCCGGCTTCCTCGGGCTTGCCCAACTGCGCCGCCCTCAAAAACCGGGCGAGCCCCGCCTCCTGGATCGCAGGACCTTCCACGGACGCATCGTCGTCAGCATCCTTGTCGAGCGGCACGTAAATGTATTCTTCGGCCGCGAAGCGCGACTTCTTCCCTTCGTCAAACTTGATTTCGCCATCGGTGCAGTCCAGATATCGCGTGCCGATTCGGCCGTGCTCCCAAACCCAATTCTTCAGGAGCGGACGTAGCGGATGCAGCCGGTCGTGATTAGTCATTGGAGCCTCCAGGTGCCCCAGTATAGATCCACGTGACCGCTTGCTCCGTTGGTGAACCGCATCTGATACCCGCCCTTGGGATTATGATGACTCGGTCGGCAGCTTTGGCGCCCCGACTGGGACGAACCATGGATCAAAGCGAAGACTTTATCGTGCGCACCATGTCGACCGGCGAGGTGGCCATGTCGGTCGAATGGGCGGCTGCAGAAGGGTGGAACCCTGGCCGGCATGACCCGCACTGTTTCAGAGAAGCGGACCCGGCCGGTTTCTTCGTCGGCGTCTGGCGCGGCGAGCCGGTCGCGTGCCTCGCCGCCATCGCCTATGACGAACGCTTTGGCTTCATCGGTCTCTACATCGTGAAACCCGGGTTTCGCGGCAAAGGCTTCGGCATGCGAATCTGGCAGCACGGCATGCGTTACCTTGGCGACCGCAACGTCGGTCTCGATGGTGTCGTTGCCCAGCAGGCGAACTACAGGAAGTCCGGGTTCCGGCTCGCGTACCGCAACATCCGCTATCAGGGGCGTGTGGACGGCATCGGGTGCGCGCATGTGGCGGCAGCGGCCGATGTGCCGTTCGAGCAGTTGCTTGCCTACGATCGCCGGTGTTTTCCCGCGGCGCGAGAGCGTTTCGTCTCCGCCTGGATCGCGCAGCCGGATGCCGTTGCGCTCGCTACGGTCGACGCTGGCCGTATCGCCGGATACGGTGTCGTGCGCCGCTGCAAGGCGGGCTGCAAGATCGGCCCGCTCTTCGCCGATGACGCGGGCGTCGCCACCGGGCTGTTTCGCGCGCTGGCGGCGAGCATGCCCGGCGAGGTCATCGTGCTCGACGTGCCGGAAACGAATCCCGCGGCCGTCGCGCTGGCGGAACGGCACGGCATGACGAGCGTCTTCGAAACCGCGCGGATGTACACGAAAGACGCGCCCGCGATTGCGATCGATCGCGTGTTTGGGGTGACGTCGTTTGAGCTGGGGTGATCGGGCGGACTGGGGCGTCGCCTTTAACCGCGCGTGTCGACCCAGTTGCGTGCCCAGCGTGTCGAGTGCTGCAGCGCCTGCTCCGCACTCTTGAAGTAATCGAGCGAATAGAACTGATAGCGGCCTTCGGCGCATGCGCTATCGGTGCGTTCGAGCAGCAGGTTGGATGAAAAACTGCCGTCGGGCAAACGATGCGCCGAGGGTTGGACGGCATAGCCGTTGTATTGATGAATTTGTTTGTTCAGCATTTTAATTTTAATGATGTACGAGTGCGCGCGTGCCGTGCGAAATGTGCACGGGCATGCCGATTCAAAGCCATTGCGAGCCGAATCTGAAGCAGTCGGAAAGCGAAAAAAAGGCGTTACAGCCAGGGGGAGAATGAAGCGCAACGAGGCGTGTGGCGCTTGGCAAGCTGCTGAATGAACAGATGCAGCTAAGAGCGATCGCGCCAACTTTGGGAGACAACGCTCCGCGAGGGTGTCGCTGAACCCGGCGTCCGTCGCGGGAGGCCGGGTACTTCAAACTTTACAGCGTCAAACTTTACAGCGGCTTGATGTTGGCCGCTTGCAGACCCTTCGGGCCTTGCTTCGTTTCGAAGCTCACCTTCTGATTTTCAGCCAGCGTCTTGAAGCCGTCGGCTCTGATTTCGGAGAAATGCGCGAACAGGTCGTCGCCGCCCTTGTCCGGGGTGATGAAGCCAAAGCCCTTGCTGTCGTTGAACCACTTAACGGTACCGGTATCCATGAAGAATCCTTGATGAAAAAATATGAAGTTTTGCTCTGTTGAAGAGCGCGTGAAGCGTCAAGGAAGGGAGAGGACAACGAATACCGCTGAGGAGCGAGCAATTGATGAACAGCAATCGAACTTCTTGAACTTCGGACGACACACTAACCGCCGGGTAGTACCCGCGTCAATAGCTAACTTGTAACTGTGTCACCAGGCGTAGACTTAGAGAGCATATGTCTGCCTCCCAGGTGAGAAACCATGAAGCACGTGATGAAGGGTTTCCTGTTTGCCGTTGCCCTGCTGACAGTGGTGGGCGGCACCATCGGCACCTATGCGATCCTCTCCGCCCCGTCGGCTCATGCCGAGCCGTGCGGCGGCCGCGGGTATCCGCAGGACGGTGGCGGCAATCCGCCCTAAAACAGACTGACTTGATTCGCGAGCCTGAGTCACCCCAATGAGGCAAGCCGCTCGAGAGTATCAACCGTAATGTCCAGGTGCCCCTCGGCGTAGTTCAATGCGTGATCGGCAGCTTGCGCAACGCGCTGATACGCCTCGGGTGGCAAAGCGTCAATGGCTTCCTCCACCCAGTCCTGGTTGCGATTCAGTGTTGCGGAGAGCATCACGACCGCCTGCTGCATATCCTTGTTGGATTTAACGCCAAACGCGGCCGATCGCAAGGTACTCACGATGAGCTTGTGCAACGCAAATCGGGCGGGCGCCGGCACTCGCACGGGTACGATGTGATCCTTGCCCGTCACATACCCGTGCTCGGATTCATCGATCAGATAGTCAAAGTACGGCAAGCCAGTCGCGTACGCCTTCAAGCCGGGCAGCGCCTTGGTTTCGTAATTCTCGGAACCCGGCACCAGGAGATCGACCTTGAGCATCGAGCCTCGCTGTTTGTACGACGTCGCCGGCTGCCTGGGATCGAGTCCCGGTACTTCGAGGAATGGCAATCCCGTATCCTTGATCACGTCGAGGAGGCTGCGATCGTCCGGGATAGCGAGAGACACCTGAGCTCTGGAACCGATATCAATGTCGTTCGTCTGATAGTTCGCGGCCAGCCTGATACCCAGGCCGTTCAGCAAGGCACCGAAGGCGTGCGAGCCGACGAGCACGGCTCCTTGCCGGAAAAGTCCGGCATTGAAGATCGAGGCGATCGTAAGCGCCGATGAGTTGTCGGCGACGGCGAACCTGGCGATACGCAGCGTCTTGATCGATTCGGCAATGGCACGTGCCTGCGTACTGTCGCTACGCTTTTGCTCGAGCTTGACAAGCGTCTCCGCCGCATCCGTCACGCCGAGAATTTCGTCGGCACGCTGCCCACTTGCCTTGTAGACACGCCAATACGTGTAGTTGATGCCATTGACGGACTTGTATGACACGGTGCCAGGCGTTTGCAAGGGAATGTGCGCCTGCCCGCCAGCTGTTTCGATGAGCGAGGCGTACAACGTCTGCAGCGCGTCGGGATGATAGGTCAGCATGGCCGGATTGGTTACCCACTATATTCAAATATTAGTGGGTAATTATGATGCCGGGAAGCTCTACCCAGGTTACCCACCATCATATTATTTTAGTGGGTAACCCATCCGGATAGCACGACTGGCCGTTGCGGGATGATGATATTTACTAGGTCGATTGATCACTAGGCAGCAGCCCACTCAGCTCGCTACTTGGGACAGCGTGTTGGCGTCGCGAGCCAGAAGCCAGCGGCCGTCGGGCTGTTTGCGGTATATGGTGATCCGATGACCGGCCAGCTTCGTTGCTTCTCCGCCGGCCCGCGGGGTCACGGATATCGAGTCCCGGCACAGTGTGTAGGCAACTTCGCCGACGATCACGACCTCTTCCAACTCGCTAATGCAACGAATCCGAGATTGTTCGTGGGCGGCCGAGAAGCCGACGGGGAATCCATCCCGTCCGAACGGCGGTCGGCCCGGATTCAGAAACACGACATCGTCCGCCATCAAGGTGAGCAAGCGGACGAGATCGCCGGCGTTGACTGCATCAATCCAAGTTGTGTGTAACTCACGGATAGCTCGTTCACCAGAACCCATCTGGAACCTCCGCGGCCAAAAAAGTTAGATCACCGACAATTAGGGCGTCGACCTTCGAAGAGCATCGGTGTCGATCTTACCCAGGTGCTCGTCGCAAAATTGTCGGCTGATGACACCGCAATCAACATACGTGACGCTGAATGAAATGCCGGAAAGATTACCTTCGACGAAATTGCGACGTACCCATTCAGCACTGACGGCCCCCTAAAGCTTGACAGACCCAGGGACCGCTCGAGCAACCGCGGACGCCTTGAGCGCGGCCTCATGGCGTCCCATGGCAAACATGCCGAGTGCGGCGACGATAGCGGGAATCGCTACCAGCATGAACATGACGGGCAGGCCCAGATGCATGGCCAGCAGCACGCCGCCCACCATCGAGCCCACGATCGACCCCACCCGGCCGATGCCTAGCGCCCAGCTCACGCCGGAGACGCGGCTGGACGTCGGATAGTAGGCCGCCGCCAACGCATTGACGCCAGTCTGCGAGCCGCCCGTCCCAAGACCCGCCCCAAAGACGGCGAACACCAGCATCGGCAACGACGAAGCGACGCCGATCAGCAGAATGAACACGGTGGCAATCAGGTACGAACTTGCGAGCACCAGACAAGGATCAAGCCTGTCCATCAGGCGGCCAATCAGCACGGCGCCGACCGTGCTGCCCAAGGGCAGCGCCGCGGTGATCAGCGCAGTCCTGCCCAGCGGGACGCCGGTGCTGTTAATGACCGTCGGCAGCCAGCTGGTCAGCAGGTAATACACCAGCAGACTCATGAAGAAGGTGAGCCAGAGGCAGACAGTGCCGACGATCGCGCCTTTGCTGAAAAGGTTGCGGACCGGAGAGCCCTTGACCTTGTTCTCGGGAACCGTGAACGTCGCGTGATCGAGTGGCTCGCGCGGCGCGATGCGCAGGAGCGTGCGGGCCACCTGCGCCTGCATCCGGCCGGACAGCGCCTGATACCGGACAGACTCGGGCAGCAGCCATGCAAGAACCGGCACCAGCACCAGCGGCATTGCGCCGCCGAATGACAGCACGCCCCGCCACCCATGCACGGGAATGATCTGCGACGCGACCACGCCCCCCAATGCTCCGCCTAACGTGAAGCCACAGAACATGCTCGTCACCAATAGCGAGCGCTGTTTCTCCGGGCCGAATTCGGATGTCATCGTAATGGCCGTCGGCATGGCCCCGCCAAGGCCCAGACCGGTCAGGAATCGCAATAGTATGAGTTCCCGCAGAGAAGTCGCGTAGGCGGACCACAGACACATCGCGCCGAAAAACGCCACTGAAAGGCAGAGTATGGGCTTGCGTCCGAACCTGTCGGCGAGCGGACCGAACAGCAGCGCGCCGATCATCAGGCCAAACAGGCCGCCGCCAAACATCGGCGCCAGCTGAAGTGCGCTCAATGCCCATTGCTTCCTGATGGCAGGCGCGATGAACCCGGCGGTCGCCGTATCGAAACCATCGAACGCGACGGTCAGGAAACACAGCGCGACGATCAGAAACTGATACGTCGACAGCTTGTGCGAGTTGATGAAGTCCTGAACGTCGACCGTTCTGATCGTCGCCATGGCGTTCTCCATACCGCTGCGGCAGTCAGTTTTGAAATTCCGGAATGTCGGGTTTGGCGCCCCACATGCAAAAGCCGGTGGCGTCGAACGGGAACCGGCGAGGGCACCAGGTTGCCTCCTCGTCCGGTCTGATCAGGCGAACGCCTGTCGAATACTCGTAAGTCATTCCGTCAGGCCCCTCGAAGTAGAGAAAGATGGCGCCCGACGTCGGATGCCGCCCCGGTCCGAACCGGATCGGAATCCCCTTTTCACGCAGGATGTACCAGGCGCGCATGAGGTCGTCGATGCTTTCGACCTGATGATTGATGTGCTGAATACCGGCGAACGAGGACGGAAAGAGTGCGATCCGGTGATGCACTTCGTCGATCCTCAACAGCGGAGCAGGTCCGATCCAGTCGCTCACGCGTGCATTGCACAGCTTCGTCCAGAACATCTCGTCGCGCCGGGGATCGCTGGAGCGTAGCCCCACATGGCTGAAGCCCGTGATTCCGGCGTCGCGTGACGGAAAATAACGGCGGCCGCTGTGCAAAGCGCCGAGCACCAGTTCGATCTGATTGCCCGACGGATCCTCGAAACCGATGAAGGCACGCACGCGACGTTGATCGCACTCGTCGCGAGTACCGGCGTGTATGCGGAAACCGTTCTGCTCCAGCACGGTGCCCGCATGCTCGAGCGCCTCGTTCGCGACGACATCGAACGCGACAGTATGATCGCGTGGATCACCCTCGAAGTAGACCAGCGTGTGATCGCGCTCGTCGGAGCGCAGGTAGGCCCACCCGCCCTCGCGTCGCACCAGCTGTAGTCCGAGAATATCGGCGGCATACTTCGTCGCGGCGTCAACGTCGCGGGTACCGAGCCGAACATACCGGAGTTCGTGCAACTTGATCATGAGCGGGACCCCGCGGTTCGCCTGTCTACAAGAATAGGTGGCATTACCCCTGTGTGTGCACGATGTTCATAACAGCGAGCCAACGATCGCCACCTCCGCTTTGCCGGGTCATTCAGGCTTCAGCCAATGAGATCGGCACCGGTCGTCAAAACGATCTTCCCAAAGTGTGTGCCGGAATCGATCAGCTCGTGAGCGCCGCGAGCGTCGGCAAGCGCAAAGGTCTTGTAGACGACCGGCTTGATCCTGCCGCTCTCGACGAGCGGCCAGACCTGCCGCTCCAGTTCATTGACGATGATCGCCTTGTCCGCGGATGTGCGCGATCGCAATGTCGAGCCCATATGCGTCAGACGTTTCGTCAGCATCGGCACGAGGCTGAGATCCTTCGCCGGCCCCTTGATCACGCCGACCTGTACGATCCGTCCGTCCATCGCCGCGGCGTCATAGTTTCTGGCCACGTAGTCGCCGGCAATGATGTCGAGGATCACGTCGACGCCTCGTCCATCGGTGGACCGCTTCGTTTCGGCGACGAAATCGTCCTCGCGGTAATCAATCGCGACATCTGCGCCTAGCGCCAGGCTGGCCTCCCGATGCGCGGCCGAGCCAACCGTCGTGATGATTTTCGCGGCGCCGAATGCCTTCGCCAGCATGGTCGCCGTGGTGCCGATACCTGACGCGCCGCCGTGGATCAACACCGATTCGCCGGCAACCAGCTTGCCGCGCTGGAACAGGTTCAGCCATACCGTCATGAACGTTTCGGGCATGGCCGCCGCTTCCACCAGCGTCAGGCCCTTGGGGATATGCGTCGTGTTGTTGGCGTGCGCGACCGCGTATTCCGCGTAGCCGCCGCCGGGAATCAACGCGCACACCCGTTCGCCGATCTGGAATTGGGTCACGTCCGAGCCCACGGCAACCACCTGACCTGCCACCTCCAGCCCTGGAATGTCCGACGCTCCGGGGGGCGGATCATACAGCCCTTTGCGCTGGAAAACGTCCGGACCGTTGACGGCGGCCGCATGGATGCGAATCAGAACCTGGTCGGCGGCGGGCATCGGCACCGGACGCGTAGCGGGCACCAGGACTTCAGGACCGCCGGGCTGTTTGATCTCGATGGCCGTCATCGACGACGGCACGCGATAAGTCGAAGCAGACATGGATACCACTCCTTCAATAGATGAGGCTCGATTGATCCGGGCGGATCATTGAACGAGGAGCTCTTGCGTGCAGTGTAGGTCTCGACGACGATGAATATGTGCAGCATTATTCACGCTGTGAGATGCAAATTTGCATCAGGAGGGCAGCGCGATGAACTGGGATGACGCACGAGTGTTCCTCGCGGTGGAGCGCGAAAAAACGCTCCGTGGCGCGGCGAGGACGCTCAATCTCGATCAGGCGACGGTCGGCAGACGGATTGCGGCACTGGAGCACGCGCTACGCGCAACGCTCTTCCTGCGTACGTCCGACGGCTACGCGTTGACGACCGCGGGCGAGGCCGCGCTGACGTCGGCGGAGAAAATGGAACACTCCGCACACGAACTCGTCAGACGAACGCAAGGCACGGATACGCGGCTTGCGGGAGACGTAAGAGTCACCAGCACCGACTCGATCGCGCTTGAATTCCTGCTTCCCGCCATCGAACGCCTGCACGCTGCGCATCCCGAAGTGCGCGTCCTGCTGGACACGTCGACGCGCATGCTCAATCTGGCCAAGCGTGAAGCGGATATCGCGGTCCGGTCAGTCAGGCCGGACAATCCCGATCTGGTCGCGCGGCGCCTCGCTCGCTGGCCGATGGCGCTCTTTGCGTCGAATGCTTATCTCGAGCGGCATGGCAAGCCCGCCGCCGGCTCCGCATTCGCGGGGCACGATCTTGTCGTCTATCAGGGGAACGGGGCCGGCAATCGATCACCGATGCTTGCCGGCGAGCCGATACACGCAGGACGCATCGTATCGACCTTCAATTCGAGCCTCATGCTGCGTACCGCGGTAAAGGCCGGTATCGGCATCGGTGAGCTTCCGATACATCTGGCCGAGCGCGACGGCCTCGTGCAGATATGGCCGGAACCGGCACGGGGGGCGGTCTATGAAAACTGGCTCGTCACGCATCAAGACCTTCGGCATACCGCGCGCATCGCGGCAATGATCGATGGCATCGCCGCCGCGTTCGAGGAGCACACGCCCCACACGATTCGCAGATGATTTCGGACGCAGCCCACCGCGGCACCCTATCGCATGGCGCCTGCCAACTTGCTCATGCCCTCCGTCGCCGAGCGCCCAACAGCGGATTCCGCGTCAGCCTCTGGTGAGGTTGACTGCCACGATTTCGTATCCGGGGTCGGCTTGCTCGTTCGCCACTTTTTTCGCTTCCTCATACGAGAGAAAGGACATGGCTTCTTCAATCGCCGGGGCCATGCCGATGTCGCCATCCTCGGCAGTGCAGAGAAACTGCTCACCGGTCTTCACGACATAGACGGTCGTCATGTCTCCCTCCATTGTTTGCAGGGGAACTTCCAGTCTAGCAGGCCCGAAGGGTTGGGGGCGGCTCGTCCGGTTGAAGGGTGCGAGATCGTGCTGGACGGGCTGAGCACACTACCGCGTGCGGCTGGATCGCTTCGATCGCGACTTGAACGGCGCCAGCTCTCTGTCAGCGAGCACGTAATCGCTGCAATCATGCAAACGAGCGAAGGCAAGATCCAGGAACGCTCGCACTCGCTTGGGCTGAGCAGTTCGGCTTCCGTAATACATGTGCAAACCAATGGGCGCGCTCATATGCTGCACGAGAACGGGTTCCAGCCGTCCCGCCCGGATGTGAGGCGCTGCCGAGAAGCTCGCGAGCTGACCGATGACTTGCCCGGCGAGCACGGCTTGCAGCTCCAGCTCCGAGTCGTTCGTTGCGAACGCGGGAGACATCTGCCGATGTTCGAGCTTGCCGTCCACGGTCAAGTACCAGGGCGCCACCTTACCGGTGACGGAATGCCGGAACACGCTGCAGCGATGCGCGGCCAGTTCGTCGAGCGTCGATGGCTTGCCGTACGCTTCGAGGTAGCCGGGCGCCGCGCACATGATCATCTGGATCGGAAAGAGCTGTCGACCGATTACGCCCTCGCTGGGAGACACCCCGATCCTGAAGCCGACATCGACGCGATCCAGCACCCAGTTGCCGATACCGTCATCGAGCTGGACGTCCGGCTGGATACCGGGATGCGCTCGACAGAATTCGTCGAGCAGCGGCATCAGAATGGCGGCGAACGACGATTTCGGCCCGACGATGCGCAGCGGCCCCGCGATCTCATCCTTGGAATCCCGCGCCAGGGCGAGTGCCCTGTCCAATGCCGCCAACGCAGGCTGCGTGTTCTCCAGGAAACGTTGCCCCTCCTCGGTCAGGGCCAGGCTGCGCGTCGTCCGATGCAACAGGCGGACGCCAAGATGACGTTCCAATTGCGCGATGGTCTGACTGGCAGCCTGGGGCGTCACGCCCTGGGCCAGCGCCGCCTGCCGGATGCTGCCGAGTTCCACTGCTTTGGCGAATGTCGCGATGGCCTTGAAGTCGTTGATGGGCATGGTCGATTCTTCCGATGAAGCGCGAACGGAGCAGTCACGCAAGCGACCAGTATCAAGCTGAGCTTGATACTGGTGCAAGCCGGATTCGACTAGTCGCTTGAAACTGACGCGCCTAAAGTAACGAACGTCGGGCGATTGCCCTCGTCTATCACACCGGAGCGCATCATGAATAAGCGACAACTCGGCCGTTCGGGACTGGAGGTTTCGGCGCTTGGCCTCGGATGCATGGGGCTGAGCCACGGCTACGGCCCAGCCACCGATCGAACCACGGCCGTGGCGTTGATTCGCGGCGCCTTCGACCGCGGCGTGACCTTTTTCGATACCGCCGAAGTCTACGGGCCATATCTCAACGAGGAGGTCGTCGGGGAGGCATTGGCGCCCGTGCGCGACCAGGTGGTCATCGCCACCAAGTTCGGCTTTACCTTCGGGGACGACGGCAAGCAGCAGATTCTCAACAGCCGACCGGACCACATCCGGTGGGCTGTCGATGGCATGCTCAAGCGCCTGAAGACCGACACCATCGATTTGCTGTACCAGCACCGCGTCGACCCGGACGTGCCGATCGAGGATGTCGCCGGCACTGTCGGGGAGCTCATCCGGGCGGGCAAGGTGAAGCACTTCGGCCTGTCGGAGGCCGGCGAGCAGACCATCCGTCGGGCGCATGCCGTGCAGCCTTTGACGGCGCTCCAGAGCGAGTATTCGATGTGGTGGCGCGAGCCCGAGGACAGCATCCTGCCCACGCTGGAGGAACTCGGCATCGGCTTCGTGCCGTTCAGCCCGCTCGGCAGGGGTTTCCTCACAGGTGCGATCGACAAGAGCGCGACGTTTGGCAAGGATGACTTTCGCAGCGTCGTGCCGCGTTTCACGCCGGAGGCGCTTCAAGCGAACCAGGCACTCGTCGAGTCGATCGGGACCATCGCCAGGAACAAGGGCGTGACTTCGGCCCAGGTCGCGCTCGCATGGCTGCTTGCCCAGAAGCCGTGGATCGTGCCCATTCCCGGGACAACCAGGCTGCATCGTCTGGACGAGAACCTGGGCGCGGCGTCGGTCGAGCTGACCGGGTCCGACCTTCAGCACATCGCCGAGGCGCTCGCGAACGTCGAGATTCACGGCGACCGCTACCCGGCCGCATTGAAGGCTCGCGTCGGCCGCTGAACGCATGCCGCCATCGACATCGACACAAAGGACCCACCATGCATGACGTGACACTGAACAACGGAATGAAGATGCCCATTCTCGGCTACGGCGTGTTCCAGATCGCCGACGAGGTGGAATGCGAACGCTGCGTCGTGGACGCGGTACAGGCAGGCTACCGCCTGATCGATACCGCCGCGTCCTACAAGAACGAGGAGGCCGTCGGGCGTGGTCTCAAACGTTGCGGAGTACCGCGTGACCAGCTTTTCGTCACCAGCAAGCTGTGGGTGGAGGATGCCGGCTACGAACGTGCCCGCGTGGCCATCGACAAGTCACTGAAGCGTCTGGGCGTGGACTACCTCGATCTGTTCCTGATCCATCAACCGTTCTCGGACGTTCACGGCGCGTGGCGGGCCATGGAGGACGCGTATCGCGCCGGCAAGCTGAGGGCGATCGGGTTGAGCAACTTCCAGCCAGATCGGCTCATGGACATCGCGTGTTTCAACGAGATGACGCCCGCCGTCAACCAAATCGAAGTCAATCCCTTCCACCAGCAAGCTGAAAGCGTCGACTTCATGCGCGGACTCGGCGTGCAGCCGGAGGCCTGGGCCCCGTTCGCCGAAGGACGGAACAACCTGTTCGGGAACGAGCAACTGGTGGCGATTGCGCAACGCCACGGCAAGACCGTGGGGCAAGTCGTGATGCGATGGCTGATTCAGCGTGGCGTCGTCGCGCTCGCGAAGTCGGTGCGGAAAGAGCGGATGCAGGAAAACCTGGCTGTGTTCGACTTCGAGCTGTCCGACGCGGACATGCTGGCCGTTGCCACGCTGGAGACGGGCAAGAGCAGCTTCTTCTCCCATCGCGATCCGGCGATCGTGAAATGGATGAGCGAACGAAAACTCGGGCTCTGACGCGCAATCTGATCAGGGTTGACGTTTGCCGCGGCCACCAGCAGGTTTGCCAGCCGGCTTGCGTGAACCCGCGGCTGACTTGCTGGCGGGTTTGCTGACGGGTTTACCGCGTGGCTTTTTGCTGAGCACCTGCGTGGCGCCCGGCGCAGTTTGCGGCACTTTGGGCTTCTTGGGCTTTTTGGGTTTCTTGACGATCTGGCCCGTTGCGCTGGTTTGCGGCACGCGGTGTTCGGCTTCAAAGCCCGGCTCTTCTTCACGGGGCAGCGTTTGCCGGATCAGCGCTTCAATCGCGGCCAGTTGCGGCGCTTCATCGGCACACACGAGGGACACCGCCACGCCGCTGGCGCCCGCGCGGCCGGTACGGCCAATACGGTGCACATAGTCTTGCGCCACGATCGGCAGATCAACGTTGATCACCAGCGGCAGGTCGTCGATATCCAGCCCGCGCGCCGCCACATCGGTGGCGAC
Source organism: Burkholderia guangdongensis (assembly GCF_013403875.1). GTDB lineage: Bacteria > Pseudomonadota > Gammaproteobacteria > Burkholderiales > Burkholderiaceae > Burkholderia > Burkholderia guangdongensis. The sequence continues at coordinate 108,162 of NZ_JACBNX010000003.1, forward strand.
CAGCATCTGTACTTCGCGCGTCTTGAAGCGCTCCAGCGCACGCAGGCGCGCGGGTTGCGGTTTGTCGCCGTGGATGGTGTCGACCGCATAGCCCGCTTCATCCAGCATGGCCGCCAGGTAATCCACGCCATTGCGGGTTTTGACGAACACCAGCGCGTGCTCCCAGTTGTTCTCGGCCACTAGGTGCATGAAGAGGTCGGGCTTGTTCCTTTTATCCACCGTCACCACCCACTGCTTGATTTTGCTGGCCGTGGCATTGGGCGGGCTGACGCTGATATTGACCGGGCCGCGCAGAATGCCCGCCGCCATGGCGCGGATATCATCGGTAAACGTGGCGGAAAACAGCAGGGTCTGGCGCTGAGCGGGCAACGCAGCAAAGACGGCGTCGAGTTCGCGCGCAAAGCCCAGATCCAGCATGCGGTCGGCTTCATCCAGCACCAGCGTTTGTACTTGATCAAACTGCACTGCGTTCTGGCGATTGAGATCCAGCAAACGGCCCGGCGTGGCAACGAGCACATCCACGCCTTTGCGTAACTTCATCATCTGCGGATTGATACTCACACCGCCGTAGGCGGCCAGAAATCGCAAGTCGAGGCCTTTGCCGTAAGCGATAAAGCTTTGCAGCACCTGTTCAGCCAGCTCACGCGTGGGCACCAGCACCAGAACACGCGCGCGATTGCTGGACACCGCCGGGCCATGCTGCGCCAGCCGTTGCAACAGCGGCAGCGCAAAACCCGCCGTTTTGCCAGTGCCGGTCTGTGCCGCGGCCATGACGTCCTTGCCACCGAGCACGGCAGGAATCGCCTTGGCCTGCACCGGCGTAGGTGTCTGGTAATTGAGGTCCTGCACATTACGCAGCAACGGATCGATCAGGCCAAGCGAGGCAAAAGACATGGACATATTCCGGGCCAAAACCGCAATTCTAGCGGTTACCGCGCCAATTGCAGCGCGCACATCAATGGCCAATGATTCCGCAGTTTCGCGCCCTTTCGTGCTCACGCCACGCCGATGAGATGGATGAGCCCGAAGCTGATCACGCCAAGGACGATGAGCGACAGGGTGACTGCTCCGGTCACCCGTGGCCCGGCTTTTGCCACGACCCGAATGTCGACGCCAAGGCCTAGCGCCGCCATCGATACCGTGGTCAGCAGGTTGGCGACGACCGCGGTCGGGTGCAGGACTGCGGTCGGGATCAATCCGGCGCTTCGAACGCCAGCCACGACGAGAAAGCCGACGATGAACCAGGGTACGAGTTGGTGAAGCGCGAGCTTTCCGGGCTTCGAACGATCGCCCGCCGTCACCTCCCGCGCAGGCTCGCCCGTTTCGTCGCGCAGTTTCGAAGCCAGAAGGGACATCAGGAGCACGACAGGGCCAAGCATCAGCACACGCACCAGCTTGACGACCGTTCCTACCTGGTTGCTGAGGGCGCCGATCGGCAACGTCGCGGCGAGAACCTGCGGCACGGCGTAAACGGTCAGTCCAGCCATGACGCCATATTGCGTCAACGACATCTGCAAAAGCGGCACGAACAGCGGCAGGACAAGCACGACGATCACGCCCAGCACGGCCGTGAAAGCGATGGACGAGGCAATGTCCTCTCCATTGGCGCCAATGACCGGAGCCACGGCGGCGATTGCGGAGTTGCCGCAGATCGAGTTGCCGCATGCGACAAGGATCGCCATGCGCTGTGGGAGTCCGCACGCCCGGCTTATGACGTAGCTTGTCGCGATCGCGACGACGACGACAACCGCAATGCCGGCAATCAGTTCCGGCCCGATGGCCAGAACCGCACGGGCGCTCACCGATGCCCCCAGAAGCACGACCGCGATTTCGAGCAACGTCTTGGCGCTGAACTCGATACCGGCACGCCAAACACTCGGCGGCGTCCAGATGCTTCGTATCACGACGCCGAGGAGGATGGCGAAAACCAACGCCTCAAGCCAGGGGCGACCGACAAGATCGATTTCGATCACCTGGAGCAGATAGGAAAGTGCCGTGACGAAAATACAAAGGCCAATGCCTGGAAGAAGGCGCGCCGACGCCGGGAGGGTTGATTGCGCTTGAGCGATGTTTTGGGCGGACATGACCATTCCTTGTTGATAGCGAAATCGTGCCCGATGGTTACTGTTTAGTCTATTTCAATATAATTGATGTTTTATTCGATTATTCTGAATGAAAATGACGCTTGATCAACTTCGGATTTTCATCGCGGTAGCCGAGCGCGAACACCTCACGCGAGCCGCCGAGGCCTTGAACCTCACCCCGTCCGCGGTAAGCGCGGCGATCCACGCTTTGGAAACCCGATACGGGGTCAACCTCTTCCATCGGATTGGCCGCCGCATCGAACTGAGCCAGACGGGGCGGCTGTTTCTCGTTGAGGCCAAAGCGACGCAACGAAGCGCGAGGCTTGCGGAACTGGCTTTGACCGAACTGGGCGGCCTTCAGCGCGGAACGCTGACCATTCAAGCCAGCCAAACCATCGCCGGCTATTGGCTTCCGCCGCTCCTGGTGGATTTCAAGGCTGCGCATCCGGCGATCGGCGTCGTGCTGCGCGAAGGCAATTCCGCCGATGTCGCGGCCGCCGTCCTCGACGGTACGGCCGACCTCGGCTTCGCGGAGGGGGCGATCGACGACCCCGCGCTGACGCTCGTGACGGTGGCGCGCGATCGTCTTGTCGTCGTGGCATCGCCCGATCATCCTTTGGCGAAACGAAGAGCGTCGCCCAAAGACCTGGCCGAAGCGACATGGATATTGCGCGAGGAGGGCTCCGGAACGCGATCCGCGTTCGAGGCCGCACTTCGTGCGCTCGACATCGATTCCGCGCGACTCACCGCGCCCCTTGAATTGCCGACCAACGAAGCCGTCTGCGTGGCGGTACGCTCTAGCACCCATCTGACGGTGGTCTCTGACTTGGTGGCTCGTCCTCACATAGATGCGGGACGTCTCGCTTTGATCGCAATCGATCTCGGCACACGCGCCTTCAGTTTGGTTCGGCACAAGGAGCGCTATCGCACCAGGGCATCCGAAGCGTTCGAGGCCCAGCTACCAGGACCGGCGGACAGCGACAGGCTCGGGAACCCGCCGACGCCACCCACTCGTTAAACGGTGCAGACGCGGAGGAGGTGTCCGGCAGGGCTCGGGATGGCGCGCCAGCCTGGGCGGATCGGCCGAGTGCTGATTCGTATGTGAGGCCAGGCTGCCATGCCGGATAACCGCCCGCCCCGAGAAAACCCTCATTTCGCACGATCTCCGCACATGCTCGCGCGATTATCGCTCGAACGCATAGGAAGAACGCTTGTTAACACCCGCCGCACCCGCCTAAGCTGCAAGCATCACCAACGAACCGCTCCCTCGATCATGAAGATTGCCGGAACCACCCGGGTGTTCTACTGCATCGCCGATCCGATCGCGCAGGTGCGCGCGCCCGAGCTGTTCAATCACGTGTTCGCCGCGCACGGCATCGATGCGGTGATGGTGCCGCTGCAGGTCGCGCCCGCGCATCTCGCGGCGACGCTCGACGCGCTGCTCGCGTCGCCGACCGTCGGCGGGATTTCGCTGTCGATTCCGCACAAGACGATGGCGGCCGGGCTCGTGTCGAACGCGACGCCGCTTGCGCGCGCGGCCGACGCGGTCAACGCGATCCGCCGCGGCGCCGACGGACGCATCGAAGGCGCGCTGTTCGACGGTCTCGGCTTCGTCCGCTCGCTCGAGCGCGTCGGCTTCGACGTCGCCTGGCGCAGCGTGCTGCTGATCGGCGCGGGCGGCGCCGCGAGCGCGCTCGCGACCGCGCTCGCGGAACGCGGCGCGAGCCGCATCGCGCTGTACGATCCCGATCACGCGAAGGCGGTGCGGGTCGCCGACGCGGTGACGCGCGCGTATCCCTCCCAATCCGGATGCCAAGCCACGAGCGTGCCGTCGAACGATCCGGCCGGCTACGATCTCGTCGTCAATGCGTCGCCGCTCGGCCTGCGCGCGGGCGATCCGCTGCCGGTGCCGGTCGAGCGGATCGAGCCGCATGCGTTCGTCTACGACATCCTGATGAAGGGGCAGCCGACACCGCTCGTGCGCGCGGCCCGCGCGCGCGGGCTCAGCGCGTCGCCGGGCTTCGACATGCTGGTGCAGCAAGCGCCGCTGTATCTCGATTTCTTCGGCTATCCCGAGCTGGCGGACGCCGCCCGGCGCGGCGATGCGGTTCTCAGGGCGCTGCTGGAGACCGAGCCGGCGACGTCCGGCCAGCACGACGAAGCGGCGCACGGCACGCCGGCCTGAGCGGAACGGAGCAGGCCGGGGCGGGCCTGAACGGACCCGAGCGGGCCGGAACCGCCACCATCGATCACACAGATGAAAACGCCCGCGCCCGGTTCAACCGGGCGCGGGCGCATGAAGCTCCCCTGACACTCACTCGTCGTCGCGCGACACCGCCACCTTGCGCTGCGCTTGCGCGGCGAGCCGCACCGGCGCATTGACCGCGCCATAGCCGTCGTAGCCGCCAACCCGCTGCGCGACCTCGACGAAGAAGCGCTCGTCGAGCGGCTCGGTGTAGAACTGGAAGAACTCGCCGCCGTTCGCATCGCGGTCGTACAGCACGCTCGTGGCGCACATGCGTTCGAGCAGCTCGTCGGCAAAGCCGTAACGCGCGGCGAGATCGTCGTAATAATTCCGGGGAATGCGCAGCAGTTTGACGCCGCGCGCGCGCAGCCGATCGGCGGCCGCGAAGATGTCTTCCGTTGCGAACGCAACGTGATTGAGCCCACTGCCCTGATACGTGCGCAACGATTGCGCCACCGCGGTATGGCGATCCGCCGACGCGTTCAGCACGACGCGCACGCTTCCGTCCTTGCTGCGCACCGCGCGGCTGCGGACGAGGCCGTACGGATCGGGCAGCAGCACCGACGCCTCCGCCTCGAGACCCAGCGCGGCCTTGAAATACAGGATCCACGCATCGAGCGCGTCGGCCGGGAGATTCATGCACACGTGATCGATCCGGGTCAGCGCGCCCGGCTCGTCCGCCGCGTCGCCGTCATGCGCGCCGGACAGATCGAAATCCGATTCGTACAGCGTCGGCTCGCCCGGCGCTTCGTCGACGAAATAATGCAGGCTGCCGTCCGGCGCGCGCACGGCCGGCACCACGCGCTCGTTCGGGCCGACGCGCCCCGAGAACGGCGCATAGCCGAACGACGTCGCGCGCTCGAACGCCTGCGCCGCATCGGCGACCCGGAACGCGGACGCGCACAGCGAAAGACCGTGCGCATGAAAGAACGCGCTCGCGAACGAATCGGCATCGGCGTTGAACACGATCGACGCGTCGCGCTGCTGATACAGCGTCACGTCCTTCGACCGATGGCGTCCGGTCGCGCGAAAGCCGATCCGCGCGAACTGCTCCATCAGCCCGGTCACCGCCGTCGAATCGACCGCGAACTCGATGAACTGAAAGCCGTTGGCGACGGGCGGCGCCGGCGGCGAGAAAAGCGGCGCGGCATCGCGCACCGGCGCGGGCAGGCGATGCGCGACCTGCTCCTCCAGATACAGCAGCGAGCGATGGCCGTCGGCGGCCGTCGCGGTCGTCGACGCCGCACGAAAACCGTCGTTGAAAATTTCGAGCGACAGCGGCCCTCGGTACCCCGAAGCAATCACGCGCTCGGCGAAACCGGTCACATCGAGCTCGCCCTGCCCCGGGAAGCAGCGATAGTGACGGCTCCATTCAAGCACGTCCATCTTCAGCACCGGCGCGTCCGCGATCTGCACGAACGCGATGCGGTCGCCCGGAATCCGCGCGATGTCGTCAAGCGGGTCGCCGATCGACAGCGTGTGGAAGCTGTCGAGAATCAGCCCGAGGCTCGGATGGTCGACCGCGTCGACGAGCCGCCACGCGTGACGATACGAGTTCACGTACCGCCCCCACGCGAGCGCCTCGTAGCCGACGCGCACGCCTTCGCGCTCGGCCAGCTCCGCGAGCCGGCCGAGCTGATCGACGATCAGCGCGTCGTCGCCGATCGTGTCCGCCGACACGCTGCTGCACACGAGCACGAGATCGGTGCCGAGCTCGTGCATCAGCTCGAACTTGCGCTGCGCGCGCTTCAGGTTGTGCACGAGCCGCTCGGCGGACACCCCCTCGAAATCGCGAAACGGCTGGAACAGCAGCACCTTCAGGCCGAGATCGTCGCAACGGCGGCGCACGTCGGCCGGCGAGCCGTCGAAGTACAGCAAATCGTTCTCGAAGATCTCGACGCCGTCGAAACCCGCGGCGGCGATCGCCGCGAGCTTGTCTTCGAGCGTGCCGCTGATCGACACGGTGGCGGTTGAGCGGAGCATCGGATGTCGTCCTGTGTGAGCGGGTTGCGGTTACGCGGCCTTGAGGCCGAGCAGCGCGCGCGCCTGCGCGGGCGTCGCGACCGGGCGCTCGTACTCGGCGCACAGCCCTGCCACGCGCGACACGAGCTGCGCGTTGCTGGCCGCGAGCGTGTCCTTGTCCCAGCGTACGTTGTCCTCGAGGCCGGTGCGGCAATGGCCGCCCATCTGCAGCGTCCAGTGATTGACCTCGAGCTGATGGCGCCCGATCCCTGCGGCGGTCCACGTCGCGTCCGGCAGCAGCGCGTTCAGCTGCGCGACCTGGAACTCGAGGATCTCGCGGCGCGCGGGCAGCGCGTTCTTCACGCCGAACACGAACTGCACGTGCACCGGCGACTTCAGCAGCCCCTGCTGCACGAGATCGACCGTGCTGTACAGCATCGCCAGATCGAAAATCTCGATCTCCGGCTTCACGTCGTGCTGAAGCATCATCGATGCGAGCGAACGGACGAAATCGGGCGGGTTCTCGTAGACGGTCGTCGGGAAGTTGACCGAGCCCGTCGCGAGCGACGCCATGTCCGGGCACAGATCGAGCATCGCGCCGCGCTGCTCGAACGAACGGCCGCGGCCGCCGGTCGAGAACTGGATGATCATGCCCGAGCAGTGCTTGCGGATGCCGTCCTGAAGATCGGCGAAACGCGCGCGGTCCGAGCTCGAGTTTTCCTGTTCGTCGCGCACGTGCAGATGCACGAGCGTCGCGCCGGCGTCGTACGCTTCATGCGTGCTTTCGATCTGCTCGGCGATCGAGATCGGCACGGCCGGGTTGTCCTTCTTGCGCGGCACGGAACCGGTGATGGCGACGGTGATGATGCAGGGTGCGTTCATGGCGATGACCTGATGACTGAAAGGAAGACGGGACGCGACTTGCGTCGCGCGCTGTTCAATACGCTGTCCGGGCGGGGAGCCGGCTTCTCATCGCGTCTTCATCGTCGCGGCGACGATGACCGACAGCAGGCAGCCGACCGCGAGATACGCGGCGACCGGATGCCACGAGCCGCCGGCGAGGCCGACGAGGCCGACCGCGATGAACGGCGTGAACCCGCCGCCGACCACGCTCGCGACCTGATAGCCGACGCCCGCGCCGCTGTAGCGGTATTCGGCGCCGAACAGCTCGGTGAACATCGGCTGCTGCACGCTGACGACCATGTCGTGCGCGACGTTCGCGAGCAGCACCGAGAAAACCACGATCCATCCGATCGACCGCGCGTCGAGCGCGACGAAGAACGGCACCGCGCTCAGCAGGCCGATGATCGCGCCGGTGATGTAGATGCGACGGCGTCCGAAACGATCGGCGAGCGCCGCGAAACACGGAATCGTCACGATGCTGACCGCGCCGACGAGCAGCCCGATGTTCAGAAACAGATCGCGCGACATCCCGAGGTTGGTCGTCGAGTAGCTGAGCGCGAACGCGGTGACGATGTACATCGTGAACAGCTCGGCGAGGCGCAGCGCGATGATCAGCAGGAACGCCTTCGGATGGCGAAGCAACGCTTCGAGCACCGGCAGCCGCACCTTCTTGTGCGCATGCTCGACCCGCTCGACGAACTCCGTCGACTCGTCCATGCTCTTGCGCACCCACAGGCCGATCGCGACGAGCACGATGCTGAACACGAACGGCAGACGCCAGCCCCACGACTTGAACGCCGCGTCGCCGAGCGTGTGGCTCAGGATCGACACGATGCCGGTCGACAGCACGAGCCCGACGCCATAGCCGACCTGCACGCCGCTGCTATAGAACGCCTTCTTCGCCTTCGGCGCGCTTTCGACCGCCATCAGCGCCGCGCCGCCCCATTCGCCGCCGACCGCGAAACCCTGCAGCGCGCGCATCAGCACGAGCAGCACCGGCGCCCACCAGCCGATCGTCGCGAAGGTCGGCAGAAAGCCGATCGCGACCGTCGACAGCCCCATCATCATCACGGTCAGCACGAGCATCCGCTTGCGGCCGAGGCGGTCGCCGTAGTGGCCGAACACGACGCCGCCGAGCGGACGGAACAGGAAGCCGACGCCGAACGTCGCGAACGCGGCGAGCGTGCCCATCGTCGGGCTGACCTTCGGGAAGAACGCGGCGTTGAACACGAGCGCGGCGACGATCCCGTACAGCAGGAAGTCGTACCAGTCGACGACCGCGCCGACGAAGCTGCCGATCGCGGCCTTGCGGGCCTGGTTGCGCACGCGGCCCGTCGGGAGCGCGTCGAGGTTGTCTAGGGCTTGGGTCATGGTGTCGGATGTCTCCTGTTGCGCGGCCAGGGTGGCGGCCGTGCAGTTCTCGGTCCAGATTCAACGTTCTGGCTGGTGAACGGAGCATAGGGCGTGGATTGTGTGGGAACAATCATGCTTCGCGCGGCATCGTGCGATTGCCGCTCAGCTTCGTGCGATCAGCGCACGCATTGCGGGTTTGCACTAGGACGGGGGGAGGAATGGGGGACAGGGGTCAGGAAGCCGTCGTGAAGCGGGGCCGGTCGTTGTTCGTCATCCCAGATCGCGCCGGAAGCGCTGGCGCTGCGTGGCGTCGGCGATGCAGGCCTCGACCAGACGATAGAACTCGTCGAGGTTCGCGGCGCGCCGGGCTTCGCGCCTGGCGATCACCTTCGCGATCGGGCCCAGGTAGACCGCCAGTTTCATCGCCGTTGCGTCGATGCTCGCCTGGTCGATTTCGCCCGCGGTCGTCATGCCGGCGGCCGATTCGCGCGCGGTGCGCTGCGTCGCGACCGATTCGCCAGCAGGAAAGGACAGCGAAGACGATGAGGACGACGTCGCCATCGAAGCCCCCGATGTGCCGGACGTGAGCCGCGCCAGGATCCGCTCGAACTCGCTGCGCGTCGATTGGTTCGTCAGGCTCGACAGCAGTTGCTCGGTGAGCGTGCCCAGGTCGACCGCCTGCGCGGCCGCCCGCCGTACCAGCAGGCTCGCGAGCGGACCGATGTGCGTGGCGAGTTGCCGTTCGATGCGCTCGAGCAGTTCGGGTGGCCAGATTTGACCCGCCGGCGCCGCATGCGTATCGGTCGTCGTGCCAATCCCCGCCGGCTCCGCGAACGCCGCGCCACTCGCCGCCACGATGGTCCGGTCGTCGTCGACCTGCGATGCGCCCGCCATCAGCGCACGTAAGTCCGCGAGCCATTGCGCCGCCGACGCGAAGCGGTCGCCGGGCCGCTTGGCCAGCGCCTTCTCGACCATCGCGTCGATGGCCGGCGGGAGCGAGCGCACGATCCCGGACGGCCGGGCCGGCATCTCGTTCATGATCTGCCGCATGACGACGGCGGCCGAACCGACGAACGGCTGCCGGCCGGTGAGCATCCGGTACAGCACGACACCGGCCGAGAACAGATCCGAACGCGCATCCACCGATTCGCCCGCGAACTGCTCGGGCGACATGAAGCTCGGCGTGCCGATGATCGAGCCGAACGACGTCGCCGACGCGCCGATGCGCGCGACGCCGAAATCCGCGACCTTGAGCAGCCCGCGCGCGGTGACGAGCAGGTTCGCCGGCTTGATGTCGCGATGCACGACACCGGCCTCGTGCGCATACGCGAGCGCGGCGAGCAATTGCGCGAGCCAGTCGAGCGCGGTGGCGAGCGGCGGCACGTGGCCGGGCGGAAGCAGCGCGTCGAGCCCGTTTCCGGCGACGTACTCCATCACGATGTAAGCGGTGTCGCCGTCCTCGCCGAAGTCGTGGATCGTCACGATGTTCGGATGCGCGAGCCGTCCCGCCGCGCGCGCCTCGTTGCGAAAGCGCTGGAGCACGTCGCTATCGGCGTCGCCTTCGTTCGCGAGCAGCTCCCGGCGTACCGTCTTGATGGCGACGGGCCTTTCGATGTGCGGATCGAAAGCGAGATAGACGACACCCATGGCCCCGGTGCCCAGTACGCGATCGATCCGGTATTTGCCGATCTGCGATCGCGTCGCTTCGTTCGTCATGTCGATGTCCTTTCGCGGCCCGGTTCACCTCGTTCCGGCGTCCGATATGGCGATGCGCGCTCACGCGTCCAGCATCCTCAACGCTTCCACGAGGCTCGTTTTCATCCGGTTGAACGATACCGCGAGCGACGCGATCTCGTCGCCGCCGCGCACCGGAAATTGCGCGTCTTCGAGCTTGCCGAGGCTCGCTTCGTCGGCCGCGCGCGAGAGCGTCTTGAGCCGCCGCGTGACGAGAAAATGCACCATCAGATTCAGCGCGATCATCACGCACACGAACACCGCGGCGAACGACGCCATGAACGTGCGCCATACGCTGCGCGCCTGCTCGAGCGGCAGCGACATCGGCACGGACACGATCTGCGCGCCGATCGTTTCGTGCATTGGCCAGTTGAAGCCGTTCGCGGGGCCGTACTTGTCGAGCAGGGTTCGCGGCGCGGCGGCCGGTGTGCTGTGGCACTCCATGCACTTGCCCGAATCGACGCGCGTCGGCCGCGCGATGTAGAGGCTGAGCCCCGACGGCGTGTCGCGCTCGCCGATCACCTCGGGCAGGTCCGGGTGGTCGTGCAGACGCCGGATCACGTCGCTTTCCCAGTCCGTCGCGCGGTCGCGCGGATTGGTCGGATTGAGCATCGCGTGCTTGTACGAAAAGCCCGGGATCGACTTCTGGATCGCGAGCAGGCTTTCGACCGCCGAATACGCGGGGATCGACTGCGGGATGAACGTGTACTTGATCTGCGTGGCGAGCAGCGGCGTCACCTGTTCCGACGTGTAGTTGTGCACCGCCGTCGCGGTTTCGATCATCAGGTCGGCGTCGTGCACCGTTGCCTGGACGGCGTTCTGCTGCAATACCCGGTCGGCGACGATGCCGGTGGCGACGAAACCCACCGCGAAGACGGCGACGAACGCCAGATTGAACTTCAGGGTGAGTGACACGTTCATGAAGGCTCCGATCGTCGACGCGGTGTCCACATGCTCCGTTGCAATCGCGCGCGCGTCAATGAGCAGTGATAGCGAGAGCGCGCGGTGCGCGGTGCGCTGTTATCGCGGTGGCGGGTGCAGGACCGGACGCCATTCGGGCAGCGCGTGCAGATGGGCATCGACCTCCGAGCGAAACTCCGGCGCCTTCAGGCGCGGCGTGAACCGCCTGACGAACGTGCCGCGCACGCTCACGCTGCTCGTCAGCCAGTCGGCCACGTCGGCGTAATCGACGGCGCGCAGTGCCGCGGGCAATTCATGGCGGCTCGCGACGCGGCCGGATACGGCGACGAGCGAATCGCGAAAGCCCACCGGCATCCGAGCGACGAATTCCGTCGATGGGCGCGGCAGCACATGCAGCGGACCATCGGGCGCGCGCTCCGCGTACTGGCCGGCACGCAGCGTCAGTGCGCTCGCGTGGCCCGCGTCGTGAATCGGGAGAGTCAACGCATCATCGCCAGCTTCCGCGAATATCGCGACGCTTTGTGTGACGGCCGTCACAACGATCGACCAGGGCGCGCCGTTCATCGGCTTGATGCTGACGCCCGGCATGTCGATCGACAGCGATGGCAGCGGCGCCGCAGCGCCGGCCACGCGACCGATCTTCAGCCAGCCGCTCAGCATCGCGATTCGTACGGGCGTCGCGGCGGTGTCGCGGGTCGCCATGGAAGTGGCGAGCAGCACTCGCGTTTGCGGTCCGAGCGCGATCAGCGTCCCCGCGCCGTCCTCCAGTTGGGCGGACTTGCCGTCGTCGGTTTCGATGATGTCGTCGTCGCGCAGCCGTGTGCCCTCGCCCGCGCGATACAGCGACGCACCGCGAATCACCGTCACCGGGCCATCGGCGAACGCGAGCACGAGTTCCGCATGGGCGAGCGGTGTGACCAGCGCGAGGCACGCCACGGTGCAGCGTGCACAGAAGCGGCGGAGGGTTGAGTCGAAGGCCATGTGGGATCGTCAGTCTGGTGAAGGCAGTGTCCGCCGCGCGATGCAGCTCCCCGCCTGCGCGACGTCTGCCATCGCGGAAGGTTATCACTGTCCGAAATCGCCATGCCTGATGGATGCCCGCAAATCATCATGGACGTTGGCCCACGCTCACCTATTCTTGATAACGGACCGGTGGGTCCGTTGAATGCATGCCAAGCCGAAAGGAGACTTGAACAATGAAGATGCTACTGACGGTCGAAATCCCTCATGAACCCTTCAACTCGCTTGTCAGAGATGGGAAAGCGGGCGCGATTATTGGACGTATCCTGGAAACGATCAAGCCGGAGGCGGTGTACTTTACCGAGCACGATGGCATGCGCGGCGGGATCTTCCTGGTCGATATACAAGATTCATCGGAGATTCCGGCTTTTGCCGAGCCGTTTTATCTCAACTTCCAGGCCAACTGCAAGTTCCGCCTGGTGATGAGCCCGGAGGATCTGCAAAAGGCCGGCCTGGACGAACTGGGCAGGAAGTGGGCGTAAGACCCGGGGCAAGCCAACGCCCGGATGAAAGCGGCGCGATGCCCCCCCTTTTAGCACCGTCCATTGTTCTATTGCAGCAACGATTCGTTGTCGGCGGATGGCTTGCTCGAAGCGCGGCAAAAAAACACAATGCTTTCCACCTGCGCAAGATTGCGCGCCTGAGACCCGAAGCCGCCATGACCAATATCCTGCAACTCTTGCGCGACATTGTGCGCCCGAGACCCGAACCCACCCCCGTCACCACGATCCTGCAGATCAATTCCGCGGCCCGCTCGCAAGGCGCGCAGTCGACGCTGCTCATCAACGAATTGACTGACAAGCTGCGGCAATCGAAGTCCAATGCGAAGGTTGTCACGCGCAACCTCCAGGCCGAGCCGCTGCCGCACCTCGACGACGCCGTGCTCGGCGCGTTCTTCACGCCGGCCGAGCAGCGCACGCCGGAACAGCAGGCCATCGCGGCGCGCAGCGAAGCCCTGATCGCGGAACTGCAAGCCGCGGACGTCATCGTGATCGGCGCGCCGATGTACAACTTCGGTGTCTCGTCGCAACTCAAGACCTACTTCGACTGGATCGCGCGTGCGGGCATTACCTTCCAGTACACCGAGAACGGCCCGGAAGGCCTCGTGAAGGGCAAGAAGGTGTTCGTGGTCTCGGCGCGCGGCGGCCTGTATCAAGGCACCCCGTATGACACTCAGACGCCGTACCTGAAGTCGTTCCTCGGCTTCCTCGGCATGACCGACGTGAGCTTCATCTACGCCGAAGGCCTGAACATGGGCCCGGATGCGGTGAGCACCGCGCTTGCGGGCGCGCGCGAGGCGATCGCCGTCGCCGCGTAAGTCCGCTTCGGCGCTCCGCAGCGGGCGCCGCCATGCAATAACGCCACGACGGTGAGTCATATACAGTAAAACTGTACAGTTTTACTGCGTATATGCTATCGTCAGCCCATGACGCCCCCCTCCTCCCCGCTCGACACCGCGCAACTCGTCGCACTGGCCGGCGAGCTGCGCATTTCGCTGAGCAAGCTGATGCGGCGCCTGCGCGAACAGGCGCGTCCGAACGACCTGACGTCGTCGCAGAAGTCGGTCCTCCTGCGTCTCGACCGTGACGGCCCCGCCACCGTCTCCTCGCTCGCCCGCGCCGAAAGCGTGCGTCCGCAGTCGATGCGCGTCACGGTCGCCGCACTGGAAGCGCTGGGCGCCATCAGCGGCAAACCCGATCCGACCGACGGACGGCAAACCCTGATCGCACTGACACCCGGCTTCCGGAAAGCGCTCCAGGCCAACCGGGCCGCGAAGGACGACTGGCTGTTCCGCGCGCTGCAGGTGCAACTCTCGTCGCGGGAACAAGCCGAACTCGCATCCGCCGTGAATCTGCTGCAGCGGCTCGCGGATTTCTAGGCCCCGTCGACGAGCATGTTCCGTTCGCTGAGAAGCTTCAACTACCGCGTCTGGGCGGTCGGCGCGCTGATCTCCAACGTCGGCACGTGGATCCAGCGCACCGCGCAGGACTGGCTCGTCCTCACGCAGCTCACGCACCACGACGCGTCGGCCGTCGGCACGGTGATGGCGCTCCAGTTCGGGCCGCAGTTGCTGATGCTGCCGTGGACCGGCTACGCGGCCGACCGCTTCAACCAGCGCCGGATGCTGATCGCCACGCAGGCGCTGATGGGTGCGCTCGCGCTGGCGCTCGGCGCGCTGACGGTTACCGGCATCGTGCGGCTCTGGCATGTGTATGTGTTCGCGTTCCTGTTCGGCTGCGCAGCGGCGTTCGACGCGCCGGTGCGCCAGATCTTCGTCGCCGAGCTGGTCGGCGATGCGGAATTGCCGAACGCGGTCGCGCTCAACTCGACGTCGTTCAACGCCGCGCGAATGATCGGCCCCGCATCGGCCGGCCTGATCATCGCGTCGGTCGGCACCGGCTGGGCGTTCCTGATCAACGGCATCAGCTTCGTCGCGGTGCTGGTATCGTTGTCGATGCTGCGGGTCGCCGATCTGCGTCCGAACGCGCGGGCGCATCGCGCGCGCGGCAGCCTGCTCGACGGTTTTCGCTATGTCTGGAATCGCCCGGACCTGAAGGCGATCCTGGTGATGCTGTTCCTGATCGGCACGTTCGGGCTGAACTTCCCGCTCTACATTTCGACGATGGCGGCCGGCGTGTTCCATACCGATGCGCGCGGCTACGGGATTCTGTCGTCGTGCATGGCGGTCGGCACGGTATCCGGCGCGCTGCTCGCGGCCGGCCGCGCGCGGCCGCGGTTCGGACACCTGTGGATCGGCGCGGCGATGTTCGGAGTCGGCTGCACGCTGGGCGCGATCTCGCCGAACTACTGGCTGTTCGGTGCCGCGCTCGTCGTGACCGGCGTCGCCGCGCTGACGTTCACGAACGGGACCAACAGCCTGATGCAGCTATCGACCGAGCCGGCGATGCGGGGACGCGTGATGGCGCTGCGGATGGCGATCGCGTTCGGCGGCACGCCGCTCGGCGCGCCGATCGCGGGCTGGGTCGCGAACCACCTTGGCCCGCGCTGGGCACTCGGCGTCGGCGCGGCTTCCGGCTTCGCCGCGGCGGCGGTCGCGACTTACGCGCTCGCGAAAGAGGTCCACCGATCGCCCGGGCAGGACGCGCCCGGGCGTCAAGCTCATTAGCAGATGGCGGAACCTTCTACCTGGATGACCTGCGTTAATCCGCCGTGTGTGACTTTGATCGTGCCGCTCTCGTCCTGCTGGTCCAATTCCTGATGTGCTTTCCCCGCTTTGAGCGTTTCAACGACCCAGGTTGTTTTCTGGGTGTCGGCAAACGTCCGTGCCGCGCCTGAAGCGCCGACGAGATGCAGGACGATTAGCTTGCCGTCGATGCGAATGAACCCCGTTGCACCGCTTTGCACGCCATCCTCCCGGAAGATGGGCAGATCTGAACTGCCCTGGATACGGGACAACTCCACGATGCAGCCGTCAATATCGCCGTCCTTCTGCTGCAAGCCGGTGATTTGGAAGGATCGCGACCCCTCTTCATCACCTGCGCTCGAGGACAGCTGACGATCGGCTTTAAGGCGTCGCAGTATTTCTCCACGCTCCGCGATCAGCACGTGATCCGAGTTTTCGCCCCTGTCGTAACGTTTGGCTGTCCGATAGGAGAACCTCTTTCCATATTGATTCGTTGCAGGATCAAACGCCCATGCGTCGACTTCGAAGAAATGTTGTCCGAAGTGATCTTCTCCCTTGCCCCAAATAAAATCCGCCCGGACAAATAGCGGATACGGCGATACTTCCGGCACATTCCACATCGCGCGATCCGCCATCTCCGTCTCGGTCATTTCAGGCATCAGATTCTCGATCTTCCCGCCCGCGCCATAACGCAAGACCGCCACTCGCTCCAGCATCCCGCTGCCGCCGGCGGAGAACATCCCCGAGAAGAAAACCCACGCCCCGCCCGACGAAAGCGGCAATCGTTCAGATCGTGGTTTGAGTCCAAACTGATAGAGGCTACTTTGGGAGCCCGGTATATGGGCGGGTGGCATCTCGAAGCATGACGCACCGTTGGGCAGCGGACAGAGCTTCACGCCGGATAGCGGAAACCCATCGGCATCCAGCTTTCCCTCTGCTTGCGTGTAGTGCGGAAATGCAAGCTCGCTCGATGCCGCGTGAACATCGGCGATGCCGATGATAGAAAAGCCCAGGAGCACCCCGAGCGTCTTCAAAACCCACTTCATGCATCTCACTCCATTATGATTTCGTTGATGAGCGTCTCTCACGCCGTTTGGAATGCGGATACTACTGGAGCGCCCTCGCCGACGCCGACGCCGACGCCGATGCCGATGTCAAGTAAGAGGTGTCGTTTATGTTCGGCCCGAACAGGAGTGCGCACGCACCGTTTCCGGATTGACCGGGCTATGTCCAGGGACGATCTGCATCATCACGAGTGCAGCATGTTCCCCATCCGGCACCGACCAAATCATCATCGCAGTCAGATCGTCGCCCTTCGATGATTTCAGCCACCGGACCATTCGCACTTGTTGCGGAAAGCATGTCGTCGCACCGACGATGTCCTCGGTGATCGACCCGTAACGATCAAAGGTCTCGCTCATTGCATCGACGGCCTGTTTGCGTGCAACGGCCTTCTTTGCAACGTCAGCGAAACTGTCGTAGATGGCGTCGAACTTCCCGCTGTTGAATCGTTGAATGACAACTGCTTCAGCCGAGTCAGAGGCTGCTTTGTCGTCCGCGAAGTATCCGAAGTGAATCTTGAGCTTCAAGAGCAGCCCAATACTGAGCAGCACGGCTATCGCCACTGCGATCTTCCATTTCCCGCCTTTTATTGCAATCGTCATTTTTTCTCGTTTTCTCAACGCCTCGGAGGCCAAAGCATACAACAACGATTGAACCGGAGATTCAAGTCGACCGAGCGTGCCGTGCGCCGTGCGCCGTGCGCCGATAAATAACCGATGGAACGACGCGACGAGACGTCCGGCGGCAATATCATCCGAAGTGGTAGTCAGCGAATCGGCAATTGAATTCGTCGCCGAGTACACTTTCGCAAGTGGGCTTTTGCGTCGCCGATTGCCGACACTCACGCATTCATGTTGGATGCCACAACGTCGCCAACGCGCAAGCAATCGACGACGTGACGCAACAGGCGAGGCAGGCGCTCGGTGCGTGAAGCCTGCCGGAAAAACCTTCTGGGGCGGCTACTCCGGCTATTTTCAGGATCCTGACGGCCATCGTTGGGAGATCACCTTCAATCCCGATCTGATTCCCGACGACTGACGATCGACTTCGCCGCCGGCCGCCTCCGTGGACGGCCGCCCCGTCATATTTCGACGCGCGAACCCACTTCGATCACCCGGTTCGCGGTCAGCTTGTAAAAGGCCGCCGGATTGCCGATGTTGTGCGACATCACGCTGAACACCCGTTCGCGCCACACCGGCATGCCCTTGCCGCCGGCCACCACGGTCGCATGACTGAGGAAATAGGACACCTGCGCCGGATCGACCACCAGGCCCTTCGGCTCGCAGTCGCGCAGCGCTTGCGGCAGGCTGGGTTCGTCCTTGAAGCCGTAAGTCACGACGATCCCGTAGCAGTTGTGGCTCATCGGCGTGATCGTCACGCGCTGATCGCGCGACACATACGGCACGTCCCGATTGGTCACGTGCACGAACAGCACGCGTTCGTGCAGCACATGGTTGTGCATCAGGTTGTTCACCAGCGCGTGCGGCACCGCATCGGGATCGATGTTCAGGAACACGGCGGTGCCGGGCACGCGGACCGTTTCCCTCGCCAGCAGGCCATCCAGGTACTGGGCCAGCGGCAGCGTGCCGGCATGGGCCCGCGCCTCGTCCACCATCAATTCGCGGCCGCGGTGCCAGGTCGACATCACGGTGAACATGATCGCGCCCAGCAGCAGCGGGAACCACCCGCCATCGACGAACTTCAGCAGATTCGCCGAAAAGAACACGAAGTCGATCACGAAGAAGAAACCGGTGGCCAGCACGCACAGCAGCCAGTTGTAGTGCCACGCGTAGCGCACCACGTAGAACGTGAGGAACGTGGTGATCATCATCGTGCCGGTCACCGCGATGCCGTAGGCCGAACCCAGCGCGGTCGACGAGCCGAAGCCCAGCACCGCGCACACCACCGCGATCAGCAGCAGCCAGTTGATCGCGGGCACGTAGATCTGGCCGGCCTCGCGCTCGGACGTGTAGACGATGCCCATGCGCGGCATGAAGCCCAGCTGCATCGCCTGCTTGGTCATCGAGAACGCGCCGCTGATCACCGCTTGCGACGCGATCACGGTCGCCACCGTCGCGAGTATCACCATCGGAAACAGCGTGACCGACGGGAACAGATGAAAGAACGGGTTGTCGACGGTCTTCGCGTCCGACAGCAGCAGCGCGCCCTGCCCCAGGTAGTTGATCGCGAGCGCGGGCAGCACCATGACGAACCACGACAGCCGGATCGGCGGCGCGCCGAAGTGCCCCATGTCCGCATACAGCGCCTCGGCGCCGGTCAGCGCCAGCACCACCGAGCCGAGCGAGACGAACGCGATCCAGCCGTTGCGCATCAGGAAGGCGAGGCCCACGAACGGATTGAACGCATCCAGGATGTCCGGCGCGCGCCCGATGTTCAGCAGCCCCGACACCGCGACCACGCCGAACCACAGCACCATCACCGGCCCGAATACCGCGCCGATGCCGGCCGTGCCGCGCCGCTGCACCAGAAACAGCGCGATCAGCACGACCAGCGCGATCGACACGACGAAGGGCTTCAGCCGCGGTTCCGCCACTTCCAGCCCTTCCACCGCGCTGAGCACCGAGATGGCCGGCGTGATCACGCCGTCGCCGTAGAACAGCGCCGCGCCGAACACGCCGGCGAGCAGCAGCCCGGTGCGCAGGCGCGGCCGGTCCATCACCGAACTGGACGCCAGCGCGAGCAGCGCCATGATCCCGCCCTCGCCGTGGTTATGCGCGCGCATGATCAGCGTCACGTACTTCAGCGACACCACGACGATCAGCGACCAGATGATCAGCGACACGACCCCCAGCACGTTGGCGCGGGTGAGCGGCAGCCCGTGATTCACGTCGAACACCGTGCTCATCGTGTACAGCGGGCTGGTGCCGATGTCGCCGAACACGATGCCGATCGCGGCCAATGCCAGCTTCGCCATCGCCCCGGGGCCGGTTTGCGCGGCGTGGCCGGTCTGGGCGTCGGCTTGCGAGCCTGAAGACGATTCCATGAACGGCTCCTTCTCAGTGGTGGGGCCTTGTTAAGCCAGCGAGCTGGCGTACCGGCCCCTGCAGTGCGGGGCGGCGCGTCTCGTCACGCTGGGTCTCCTGTAATGGGTCGATCAACGGCGGTCCGTCGGCGACAGCGTACCGAAGAAAGTTCGCATTTCAAAGCGTTCCAGATCAGTCCCCACGCAATCCGAACATTTCGGCAGGGTCCGGGCGGGTGCGAATCGGTCAGGGTTGCGATCCATTGCCGTCGGGGATCGTGTCGACGTCGCCCGCATCCCACGCGATCCGGTCGAAGATCGCCCGCAGCTTGATTCCGCGCGTCGCGTTCAGCATCGTCGCGTGCGCGACGCGTCCGGCCAGATAGCCGCGAAAATCCGGATGCGCATCGCGGTTCTGCGACGCCGGCCCATGCCGGACGCTGTTCGTCAGCATCGCCTTCAACGTGTCGAACGCGTCGCGCGCGAGATTCGGGTGCCGGTTGACGACGACGCCCGCCAGCCGCTGCCGTACGCTGCGCCGCATCACGCGCGTCTTGCGCATGTGCAGCGCGAAGCCTTCTTCGAGCGCGATCGCGGCGACCCTGACCTGCAGCCGTTCGATCGCGCGCGCCAGCCCGGCGCCGCCGGAGAAGGCGAGATCGTCTGCATAGCGCGTGTAGGTCGCGTCGAGCGAACGCGCCAGCGCGGCGAGCCGCGTGTCGAGCCGGAACGCACACAGGTTCGCGAGCGCGGGCGAGGTCGGCGCGCCCTGAGGCAGATGCCGATTGCGGTAACGCTGGCGGCCGGACCAGTCGAACCTGTCGCGCAGATCCGGCGCGAGCAGACGCGCCGACGGCACGCGATTCGTGCAGAGCGCGGTCAGCGTCCGCGCGACTTCGGCCGGATAGCCGAGCGTGCCGAACAGCGCATGGATTCTCGCCGCGCGAACCGACACGAAGAAGTCCGCCAGATCGAAACGGATCACGACGTCGCGATCCGCGTGCGGCGCGGCGAACGACACGATGCCGCGCCCGCGGCGAAAGCCGTGCGCGGCATCGTGCGGCGGAACGCGATCGAGCAGCCCGTGCAGAACGCGGCTTTGCGCGTCGCGCAGGCGGCCCTTCGGAATCTCGATCAGACGGCATCCGCCATCGCGCTTGTCGAATGCACGGTACGTGTAGTGATGCAGCGGCGTCTCGCTGCCACGCGCCGCGACGCGCCAGCGATCGGCGAGCCATTCGAGCTCGGGCACGGTCAGGTCGAGCCAGTCGGCGAGATCGCCGGAAGTGGGCAACTGCGGCAACGGCGGCAACGGCGGCAGATCGAGCGCCGCGAGCGGTGGCGGCAACGGCCGTTGTACGGCCGGTTGCCGCAGGATGCGGACGATCGTCGGCCGGCCACCGCGTCGCCACGCTTCGACGAATCCCGGCGCACCGACGACGAGCCGCGATAGCTCGTCGGGCTCGACGTCGGCCCAGCGCTCGCCGAAGCGCGCGATCGCGTCAAGTGCGACGTCGCGCACCCACGGCGGCGAATCGCCGAGCACGGCCGCGATGCGCGCGGCCACGCCGTCTGGTTCGGCCGGTCCGGCCAGCATCGCATCGGCGATCGTGCGTGTGGTGTCGTACAGGGATGAATGCATGAGCGCTGATGGGCGGGACGATGAGCCAACGTGCTCGGTGCTGCGAGAGCGGCTTTGCGCAACGCGCAACCGGGCTCTTGCGACGCATCGGGGAGTCGATCTCATCCACGGGGTAGCCCCGTAGTCCGGGAACATCGGTTGCCTGTTCCGGGGTGTGCTTGACCCACCGCCCCGCGACGCGACTGTAACGGTCGCACGAAGGCGGTGTCAACGGCGGCGACTTGCCGCACCGCATCAGACGCGGAATCGGTTGCCTTTCCGCTCACTCTTCCTATCTGGACCGCCCGCGCGGGCGCACACGAAATGTCGGGCCGGCGGGAATAAAACGGACGATCCGACAGTCTTGCTATTGAACCCGGTCGGGAGGCCCGCTGGATGATCCGGCGGCCCACCTCCCGAACCTTAATCGCGAGGTCAATATGTCATCCGATCTGCCATCCGATCCGTCACGCCGCAGCGCATTGAAGTGTCTCGCTTTCGGCGGCGTGGGCACCGTGTTTGTGCTGGCCGGCGGTGTGCTCACGCCGGTGGAACTGGCCCTCGCCGCCACGTCGGAGGATTCGTCGGCTGCTTCGGGCGTTCCGCTGTTCCTGCAGATCAGCGACTCTCATATCGGCTTCAACAAGGAAGCCAATCCGGATGTCGCGGGCACGCTCAAGCGGACGATCGACTTCGTCAACGCGATGCCGGTCAAGCCGGCGCTGACGATTCACACCGGCGACATCACGCATCTTTCCAAGCCGGAGGAATTCGATCTCGCCGCCCAATTGATGTCGGGCCTGAATATCACCGAACTGCATACCGTGCCCGGCGAGCATGACGTGACCGACGGGACCGGGACGGAATACTTCAAACGTTTCGGTCAGGCCTCCGACAACAAGGGCTATTACAGCTTCGACCATAGCGGCGTGCACTTCATCGGTCTGGTCAACGTCATGCATTTCAAGCCGAACGGTCTGGGAGGCTTGGGCGACGATCAGCTCGCCTGGCTGGAAAACGATCTGAAAGGCCGCTCCGCCAGCACGCCGATCGTCGTCTTCGCGCATATGCCGATGTGGACGATTTACGAACCGTGGGGCTGGGGCACCGGCGATGCCGGCCAGGCGATGAGCTATCTGAAGCGCTTCGGCTCGGTCACGGTGCTGAATGGGCATATCCACCAGATCGTGTCGAAGGTGGAGGGCAACATCACGTTCCATACGGCGCGCTCGACCGCGTATCCGCAACCCACGGCCGGCAACGGGCCCGGACCCGGACCGCTGCAGGTAACGAGCGATCAGCTGCCGAAGATGCTTGGCGTGACCAGCATCAAGATCACGCAGCACCCGCTCAAGGCGACGCTCGCCGATGCGACGCTCGTCTGAATGGCCATTGCTCGCTCACCCAACAGGAGCCCTGTCATGCTATCCCTCATGCTTCGCCGCGCATTCATCGCCCCTCTCGGGTTTGCGATGCTCATGGCGGCATCCGCCGATTTCACCGTCGTGCAAGCGCAGGAGTCCAATGCGGTCGTGATCAAGAACTTCATGTTCTCGCCGATGGAGCTCACCGTCAAAGCCGGCTCGACCGTGACGTGGAAAAATCTCGATGGCGAACCGCATACGGTCGTCAACGACGCCGGAATTTTTCGCTCCGCCGCGCTCGATCAGAACGATACGTTCCAGTACAAGTTCGATAAACCGGGCGTCTACAAGATATTCTGCGGCATCCATCCAAACATGCGGGAGACGATTACCGTCCGGTAGGTGCGCTCTGCCCATTCCGTCGGGCGCGTAGCCCGACGGATGGACTTCGATGTCAAGGCGTCGGCGTTGTCTGCCGGGTCTGGCTCAGGCCCAGTGCCGCACTTCGTTCCGCTTGATGTCTGGCGGCAACCTTCGCTTCGGCTGCCTGAATATCGTCGGGATAACTGTTGCCGCCATCGCCCATGGACGGGTCATACCCGACCGACTCCAACTCCTGGAGCTCCTGATAGACCTCGGCACGTGTCTTGCCCTGGGCGAATGCACCCGACGACGTGAGCGCGGCAAGCGAAATAGCGGTGATGGCGGTGATGGCAAACCTCTTCATTTCAGACTCCTTATCATGTTGCGCGGTATGCGATAAGTAGACGCCGCTTCGCCATCGGATATTCCCGCGCCTTGAATGGAAAGCATCGGCCGCTCGCCGAGCTGAACTCGGAGCCATTTCGACTACCCGGGAATAAAAACGACGTGCCGGCGGTCTGATCACTGTCGGTAACGGAGCGCGATTACTGCAGGGATTTCACAATGGCCGATCCAGTCAGCGCGCAGCGCTTCGAAAAGCTCGTGTTACCTCACATGAATTCGGCGTTCAATGTTGCGCGATGGCTGGCGCATAACGATCAGGATGCCCAGGACGTGGTGCAGGAGGCGTATCTCCGCGCATTCCGGTTTTTTGGCGGATTCCGCGGCGAGGACGCCCGCCCCTGGTTATTGAGCATCGTGCGTAACACCTTCTATACGTGGCACCAGCAGAACCGGGGGCACGCGGCGGACACCACGATGTTCGAGGAAGACATGCACAGCCTCGAGACGAAGACCGCGGAACGCGACGACAGCCCCGAGGCGATGCTCATTCGGATCCAGAGCCGGAAGCGGGTGCACGACGCATTGCGGAGTCTGCGTCCGGAATACCGGGAGGTGATCGTGCTGAGGGAGCTTGAAGAATTGTCGTACAAGGAAATCGCCGCCGTCGTGGGTATCCCGATGGGCACGGTGATGTCTCGCCTCGGGCGCGGTCGCCAGCAACTCGCGGCGCTGCTCGCACCGACGGATCAGGAGGCATGATGGATCACGAACAGGTGCTTGAACTGCTGCCGGGCTATATCGACGAGGAACTGAGCCTGTCCGAGGCGCTCGAACTCGAACGCCATCTTGCCGGCTGCGAGCCGTGCAAACGGGCCTACGAGCAGCAGCGTCAAGTCAGCGCGCAGCTCAGGCACGCGAATCTGCGCGTGGAGGCGCCGGCGGAACTGGTGAAGCGTATCCGGGCCGCGCTGCCGGCCCGGCGCTCGCGCTGGCAGCGGCTGTGGGACCGGTTTGGCCGATCGAGCGGCGGTGGTTCATGGGGCTGGGCGCCGGTTGGCGCGATGGTGACGAGCGTGGTCGCGTTGGCCTGGAGCGCGGGCCTGTACCTGGCGGTGCCGTCCGGTGAGACGCGGCTCACTCAGGAGCTGGTGGATGATCATGTTCGCTCATTGCAGTTCAATCACCTCTTCGACGTGATTTCAACCGACCGGCATACCGTCAAGCCATGGTTCGACGGCAAGCTGGACTTCGCGCCGCCGGTCGTCGATCTCGCGCGGCAGGGTTATCCGCTGGTCGGCGGCCGGCTGGACTACCTGAATGGCCGGTCGGTAGCCGTGATGGTCTATCGCTACAAGCTGCACCCGATCAATCTTTATGTATGGCCGGGCAATGACGCGGGCGCCCCGCCTCCTCGCATCTACCAGCAACAGGGCTATCACCTCGCGCACTGGAGCGCGGCGGGGATGAATTACTGGGCGATTACCGATGCCGGTGAAACCGAATTGAACGGCTTCATCGCGAATCTGCTCGCCCATCCCGCTTCCTGACTGTCGCCACGCGGCAGGCTTGCGGCGACATGCAGCGCTGGTGTCAGGCGCCGGGCGATGTCGACGCGTCAGACCGGAGGCATCCGTGCCGCGTTGGACAGCACGCGGACGGGCACTGGATCATGCCGGCCTTTCAGATGGGCGGTCAGCCGCGGCAGGCCTTCGGCCGGCACGCCGGCATGCTGGAACACCTGTTCGGAAATGATTGCCTCGCAGGCCATCTCTTTCGTCAACGCCTCGAGTCGCGAGGCCACGTTCAGTGGATCGCCAATCGCCGTGAACGTCACATGCTCGCGAAAGCCGATCTCGCCCATGACGGCCCGGCCGCAATGCAATCCAATGCCGAACCGAATGGGCGCTTGCAATTGCTGCTCGAGCGCCGAGTTGAGTTGAGCGATATTGGCCGCGACCAGCGGCACCGCGCTGAGCGCATGGCGACACGCAGCGGCCGGTTCGTCGTGCAAGCCGAAGATCGCGAGCACGGCGTCGCCCAGGAACTGGTTCGGCAGGCCGCCCGCCTCGACCACCGCGGCGCAGACGGCGCTCAGGAAGCGACTGACCACGAATAGACTGTCGAACGGCAATTGCGCGGCCGCGAGCTGCGTGGAACCCCGCATGTCGACGAACATGAACGCCGCGAATCGCTCTTGCGGCATGACATCCCGCTGGCGCCGCTGCAGAAAGGCCGTGGATGCGCCCGGGGGCACCAGTGGCCATACGGAGAGATCATGGATCGGCCGCAACTGGCAGGCGAGGCGCACTGTCTGCGAGTCAGCGCCCAGCCGCGCCAGAACACGCCGCTCCGCGTCGGCTGGCGCGGGCAGCGGCGCATCGCTGACCACACGCACCCGGCACAATGTGCAACGGGCGCGACCACCACACGTGCTGGCATGGGGAATGCCGGCCATCCGGCTTGCCTCCAGCACCGAAAATCCGAGTGGCGCGAACACCTTGCGCCCGTCCGGATACGCAATGCAGAGTCGCCCGCGCCAGCGCTCCCGGACCATGCGCACCAGCCGCGCTGCCAGTACCAGCAGCAGCGCGCCACCATCGAAGAGCAAAAAGTCGTTGCGCAGATCGGCGAGCCAGAGATTTTGCAGTCCCGTCCCGACGACCGTCGGCCGTGTCGCCGCCGCGCGCCAGACAGGATCCTGCGCAAGCGCGACCACTTCACGTCCACCTTGCAGGAAACCGAGCAGCGCCAGCACCGGGAGCAGCACGGCGACGCTCAGCAGCACGCTCCGCCACGCGCCGAACCAGGGTTTCAACCGCAACCAGAACCAGACGCCGAAACACCCGTGCAGCCACGCGACCACCAGCAGCAGCAGTTGCGCACGGCCGAAGAACGGCGACGTGATCCAGAACGAGTACAGCAACTGCGCGTAACCCTTGTTCAGGCCGAACGCCGCGAACGCGATCCGCGTATTCGCGAGATGGTTGGCCAGCAGCGGCGGGATGCACAATCCCAGGACGAGCTGCATCACCTCGGCCCGATTCCAATGCACCGAGCGCCGCTCATACAACGCCCACAGACCCAGAAAGAAATGCGTCACCAGCGCGCCGTACAGCACGCCCGTTCCAAGCCATCCCTGCCAGATGAACTTCTGCACGAGCAGACCGCGCTCCAGCCAGGCGAGCGAGACATTTCCCAGCGCGTGATTCAGCAGGTGTGTTCCGACGTAGGTGAACAGCACCAGTCCGGTGGTCAGCCGAACCGATCGCACGCCCACCGGCGGCCATCCTTGAAAACCGGGAAAGCGCGACATGGTCTGCTATTCACCCTCTCGATCAGCGTTGCTTCGTCGAGAGACCGACCGGCTTCTCTCATGCGCGCGACAACGTCTGTCGCGCACGCTTCCGATTATCTTTCCGGTTTGCTTCGGCGTGACGTACGGCGTCGGCAAATCGCTGCAATGCCGACAATGAACCGCACACGCTCTGGTATTCCACCCGGCCGATCCTGCCGTCGAGGATGACGGTCATGCCCGACGTACGGGCGATGTCGACGATGTCCATTTTGACCACCTCTTTCGCGTCTTCTCGTTTGCAAGACTGCCGGGCTGGCCTGATTATTCCTGAAGCATCCGCCGGCGTTGCGGGCTGCCGATGTGGGGATCGATCGTTCGAAACGAACATTTCGCGTCGATCGGCTAAGATACGCCCCGGCCACCCGATCCCATAACGACGGAGCATTCCCGTGATTCAACCGACCAGCGTATTCAAGGACAACCTCGCGCAACTGCCGTCGATCGACGGCATCGAGCGCATCGATCTCGTCGACCTGAAGGGCGACGTCGTCGCGACCATCGAGAACAAGCCGGGCAAGCAGGGCTCGCTCGCGGTGTACCACTATCTGTGCCAGACGTTCGGCTCGCTCGACGCGAACGCGGCCGAGCACGGTCTCGCGGTATTCGCCGAGCACACCGCCGACGCGCGCAATCGTCCGGGCGCACATCCGAACGTCGATCGCCTGCTCGAGATCGCGGGCGGCGGCGATCCGCTGCGCATCGACGTGATCCCCACCGCCTGAGCGCGCGTCACGCCGCCAGCGCACGATGCGGACCGGCCGACGCCGGTCCGCATCCGCGTCAGGCCGGCAGCGTCCCCGCGAGCCGGTCGAACTCCACCGCCCAGCGCGCGCGCCATTCGGCCTTCGCCGCGTCGTCGACCCACGCGCCGTCGATCCCGTTCAGCATGAACTGCCGCAACTCCGCGATCGTGAACCCGAAGTGGCTGAACATCAGCTCCCACGCCTCGCTCGGATTGACCTTGTGCAGCGTCGGATCGTCGGTGTTCGGATGCACCTTCAGCCCGAGCCCCGGCATCTTGCGCAGCGGATGCAACTCCGCCCATTGCTCCGGCGGCAGCGTGCGCAAATAGTACGAGTTCGTCGGCACGACCGTGAACACGATCCCGCGCTCCGCATAGCGTGCGCACAGGTCCGGGTTGTCGACGATCGTGTAGCCGTGATCGACACGATCGACCTTCAGCAGGTCGACCGCCGTCTCGACGTTGCGCCACGGCATGCCGAACTCGCCCGCATGCGCGGTCGTCTTGAAACCGGCATCGCGCGCGTTTCGATACGCCTTCCAGAACAATTCGGGCGGCCGGTCGTTCTCGCGATAGTCGATGCCGATGCCCGCGACTTCATCCGCGCGACTCGCCTTCATCCATTCGACGATCTCGACCGCCTCGTCCGGATCCTGCTCGCGGTCGATGCTCGGAATCAGCTTCGCGGTCACGCCGAAATCGCGCGCCGCATCGCGGATCGCCGCGACGATCGCCGCCTGCGCGTGCGCGTACGGAATTCCCGACACGCGTACGGTACCAGTCGGATTCCAGAAAAATTCGCTGTGGCGCACGTTGTGTGCGGCGGCATCTTCCAGATATTCGTAAGCAATCCGATGCAGATCGTCGGGGCGCGTCAGCAGATACTTGTCGAGCGCGCGCAGCACGTGCAGCACGCCGACCGGCTTCTCGCCGCGCGTGTAGAACGCGTCGATCTCCGCGCGCTCGATCGGCGCGCCGGTGCGCTCGGCGAGCGCGACGAACGTCTGATGCCGCACCGCGCCGAGCAGATGGCAGTGCAGCTCGGTCTTCGGCAGCGCGTGAAAGAAGGCCCGATGGGCCGGTGTGATGTCGATGCCCGTGCGCGCGGCCGGGACGTTGCCAGGTGAACCGTTCATGGGGTTTTCTATGTCAGGTGGGTCGATTGCGTCGCGGAAAGTCTCTCAATGCGGCCTCTCAATGCGGCCTCTCAATGCGGCCTCTCAGTGCGGCCTCTCAGTGCGGCTTCACGACGGTCCAGAAGTAGTAGCCGAGCGGCACCGCGAGCACGACCAGCCCCCACGGCACTTCGCGCCGGCGGCCGGCCAGCAGCTTCACGAGTACGTAGCACAGCAGCCCGCCCGCGATGCCGGTGCCGAAGCTGTTCGACATCAGCGTGAGCAGCACCATCGCCATCACGGGCAGCGCGTCGGTGAAGTCGTCGAAATGCGTATGGCGGATCGTCGCGAACATCGACAGGCCGATCAGGATCAGCGCCGGCGCGGTCGCCTCCTTCGGAATCGCGAGCGCGAGCGGCACGAACAGCAGCATCAGCGCGAACAGCGCGGCCGCCGCGAGCGACGACAGCCCGCTGCGCCCGCCCGCCTCCGCGCCCGCCGCCGATTCGACGAGCGCGGTCAGCGCCGGAATGCCGAGCACCGGCCCGATCGTCGCGGCGATCGAGTCGACGAGAAACGGCCGATTGATGTTCGGCAGGTTGCCCTGCTCGTCGAGCAGGTTCGCCTTCGCGCCGACCGCGAGCGCGGTGCCGAGCGTCGAGAAGAACTCGGCCGCGAAGAACGCGAACAGATACGGCGCCGCGGCGATGCTCAGCGCGCCGCCGATGTCGAGCTTGAACGCGACGGGGGCGATGCTGTGCGGCAGCGCGACGAACGACGCGGGCAGGTGCGTGACGCCGAGCGGCACGCCGGCCGCCGCCGCGACGAGGATCGCGATCAGGATCGCGCCCGGCACCTTGCGCGCCTGCAGCACGACCGCGACTGCGAGCCCGATCAGCGTGACGAGCGCGCCGGGCCGCGAGAAGTCGCCGAGCGCGAGCGCGTTCGCCTTCGCGTTCGCGACGACCATGCCCGCATTGCGCAGCCCGAGCATCGTGACGAACAGCCCGATCGATGCGCCGAGCCCGAGCTTGATCTGCACCGGAATCAGCCGCACGACGACGCTGCGCGCGCCGAGCAAGGTCAGCACGAGGAACGCGAGGCCCGACACGCACGCGATGCCGAGGCCGGTCTGCCAGCCGACGTGCTCGGTCGTCGCGAGCGTGACGCCGACGATCACCGAGCCGCCGATGCCGGGCCCGACGAGGAACGGCAGGTTCGCGTAGAGCCCCATCAGCACGGTGCCGAGCACGAACACGACGATCGTCGACGTGGTCGCGGCACCGCGATCCATCCCGCCGGTG
Organism: Burkholderia guangdongensis; assembly: GCF_013403875.1. GTDB lineage: Bacteria > Pseudomonadota > Gammaproteobacteria > Burkholderiales > Burkholderiaceae > Burkholderia > Burkholderia guangdongensis. The sequence goes on from NZ_JACBNX010000003.1 coordinate 137,783, forward strand.
GCGAGCAGCGAAGGAATCACGACGAGCAGATACGCGGCCGCGAGAAACGACGTGATGCCCGCGATCGTCTCGGTGCGCACGCTGGTGCCGCGCGCGGCAAGCGCGAAGCGGCGTTCGAGCCAGCCCGTCTGGCGCGCCGCGGTGGCGTCGGTCGATGACATTGCAGTTCTCCTGTGTTTCCTGAGTGTAGGGGTTTCTTTTCGGGACGTCTTTTCCTGAGCGCGGCGGTCTTATACTGCGGCGTACCGCATTCCGACCGCCACCGCCCGATGTCGTCCAATCGCTCGTCGTTGCTGCCCGCGCTCACGCTGCGGCAGGTCCAGCATTTCGTCGTGCTCGCGCACACGCGCAGCTTCACGCAGGCCGCGCAGGCGCTGTCGCTCACGCAGCCGGCGCTGACCGCGTCAATCCGGCAGATCGAGTTCCTGCTCGGCGGGCGCCTGTTCGCGCGCTCCGCGCACCGGATCACGCTGACGAGCGCCGGCGAGGCCGTGCTGCCGCTCGCCGAGCGGCTGCTGAACCAGGCGCGCGGCACGTTCGGCGACATGGCGCAGCTGATCGCCGAGCGCATCCAGACGGTGCGCATCTCGTTCATCCCGTCGGTCGCGGGCCGGCTGCTGCCCGCGCTCAACGCGCTGCGCGACGCGCAGCCGTCGCTGCGCTTCACGCTGACCGACCTGCCGAACAGCGCGCTCGTCGAGGCGGTGCGCGACGGTGTCGCGGATCTCGGCATCGGCGTGCGCGAGCCCGGCCAGGACGACGACGCGCTGCACTACGAACGGCTGTTCGAGGACGAGATCGTCGTCGTCGTGCGCCGCGACGATCCGCTCGCCGGCCCGAAGTCGGTGCCGTGGGCAAAGCTCGTCGGCCGCGACCTCGCGGTGTTCGTGCGCGGCAGCGTCAGCGAATCGCTGCAGCGCACCGGCGGCGCGGAGCAACTGCGTCTGACCGTCACGTACCGGATGGAGTACACGGAGCCGCTGTACGCGCTCGCGCGCAACGGCCTCGCGATCGCGGTGCTGCCGAGCCTCTACACGATGCATCTGCACGATCCCGAGCTCGTCGCGCTGCGCCTCGAGAAACCGCGCGTGAAGCGCGCGATCTCGCTGATCTCGCTCGCGACCGACGATCGCGGCCCGCACGTGCGTGCGTGCCGCGAATGGATCGTGCAGCGCATCTGACTCGCGCAACGCACGCTTACGGCAGCTTCGCGACGCTGTCGAGCAGCGCCGCGTAGAAGCGGTCCGCATCGACCTCGTCGATCCACGTCGCGTTCGGCGCGCGGCCGCTGTGGCCGGTCCAGTCGACGACGGTCTCGCCGAGCGTCCACTGCCCGGCCGTCTCGACGACGACGTTGACCTTGCGCCCGCCGAACATCGACGGATCGAACAGATAGCCGACCGCGGTCGGATCGTACATCGGCGCTTCCTCGACTCCGCGCCGCTTCTTGTTGTACGCGAGCTCGGCCGCCATGATGTCCGCGACGATCGCGCCACAACGATTGCCGAGCGCGCGGAACGGCGCGACGCGCGCGGGCGTGATCGGCGCCTTCACCGCGACGTCGCGCGGCAGCACGACGATCGGCACGCCGCTCCTGAACACGACGTCGGCCGCCTGCGGATCGACGTACACGTTGAACTCGGCGGCAGGCGTGATGTTGCCCCGCTCGAAGAACGCACCGCCCATCATCACGATCTCGCGCAGCGCGGCACGGATCTGCGGCGCCTCGATCAGCGCGCTCGCGACGTTCGTCAGCGGACCGATCGCGCAGATCGTCACGCTGTTCGGCGCCGCGTGCGAAAGCGTGTCGACCAGATACGACACCGCGTGCTGCGACGCGAGCGGCCCCTGCGGCTCGTGCAGTTCGACGCCTTCGAGGCCGGTTTTGCCGTGTACGTTCGCGGCCGTGATCAGGTCGCGCGCGAGCGGGCGCGGGCAGCCGGCGTAGACCGGCAGCGTCGTGGCGCGGCCCGCCCAGTCGCGAATGATCCGCGCGTTGCGCTGCGTGAGATCGAGCGGCACGTTGCCGGCGACCGCGGTCAGCGCGCGCACGTCGAGGCGATCCTGTGCGCCGAGCGCGAACAGGATCGCGATCGCATCGTCCTGGCCCGGATCGGTGTCGATGATCACGCTGCGGCGCGCGGGCGCATCGGCGGCGAACGCGTGGCCGGCCGGCAGCAGCGCGCCCGCGGCGAGCGCTGCCGACAGCGTCAGGAACGCGCGGCGGTCGAGACCGCGGCGATCGAAGGTCGTGTTCGCCGTCATAATCAGAACACGTGGCGGATGCCGACCGTCGCGGTCAGCTGACGTTTGCTGGTCGAGCGGGTGTACGCGAAGATCTGCGCAAACTTCGCGTCGCCGGCCGCCTGCTGGCCGATCACGGTCAGCGCGACGTCGGTGCGCTTCGACAGGTAGTAGTCGGCCTGCAGGTTCACCTGGTGCCACTTCGGATGCGTGTCGATCACGTCGTACTTGCCTTGCGTATAGCCGTACGCGGCGCCGAGGAACAGCGACGGCGTCACCGTGTACACGACGTTCGCGCCGACGTTCTGCAGATGCAGATGCGTGTTGTCGAGATAGTCGTAGTGAACGTCGGTGAACAGCGCCGCGAACTGCGCGTGGCCGACCGTGTAGAAGCCGCCGGTGCCCGCGATCCGCTGCCGGCTTGCGTACGCGCCCGGCGTGACCACGCTCTTCGCGAAGATCAGCAGCGGCGACGCGTAGTCGTTCGCGACCGCGCCGTCCGGGTTCGTGCCGCTGTACGGATGGTTGTACTGCGCGTAGACCGCGCTCCAGCGCAGCGGGCCGTGCTCGTAGCCGACGCCGAAGCTGTACGCGCTGTTGTTCGCGAAGCCGGTCGCGTTACTGAAGCCGTACAGCGCGGTCAGCTTCAGCCCGTTGTAGTCCGGGCTCACGTACTTGACCGAGTTCTGGATGCGGATGTCGTTGTAGCCGTTGTCGTTGTCGCCGATGTTCACGCCGTTGCTCGCGATGATCACCGGGCCGATGTAGTCGTGGATCGCGTCGTACTGGCGGCCGAGCGTCAGCGTGCCGTACGTGCGGTCGGACAGCCCGACGAACGCGAGGCGCCCGAACATGCGGCCGCTCTGCGACGCGGTGCCGGTCATCACGTTGAAGCCGTTCTCGAGCTGGAAGACCGCCGACAGCCCCTGCCCGAGATCCTCCTTGCCGCGCAGGCCCCAGCGCGGATTCTGGTCGGTGCCGGACAACGCCTGCCACGCGTTCTTGCCGCCCTGGTTCGTCGCGAAGCCGACGCCGGCGGAGATCAGGCCGTACAGCGTGACGCTGCTTTGTGCATAGGTGTGGGTCGCGAACGCGCCGAGCACCGCGAGGGGCGCGAGCTTGAGGAGAGCTTTCATACGGGTCGTGTAGTCTGAAGAATTCGTCTGGCTGGTCTTTTACAAGACCGGCCACGACTATACGAACCCGGGACGGATAATAAAAGTTTGCTTTACTTATCTACCCATAAAATAGATTTATTCTCGTTCAGCCGGATGGCGGGCTGCGCGACCGTGCACGCCAGCAGTGCGGGGCGGGGTGAACCAGCCCCGCGGCCTCGCTACCGTGCGTAGGAGTCGTACAGGTGCCCGGGAATGTTGTGGAACCGGACCTCGTGCCCCTCCTTCCGCGTCTTTCCATTACCGCCCGGCGAAGGACCGGAACCTGGATTGCGCCTATATCTGACGACGTTGCCGCCGACTTTACCGGCCATCCACTGCTGCTCGTCGCTCCTGCGATCGAGCCGGTGGGTCGCAATCGCCCTGGTCTGGATATCGTCGACCACCGTATACGTGTCGCCTTCGTCGCTATAGCGCGTCTGCTCCGCCAGCCAGTTGCGATTCCGGTAACGCCAGTACAGATACGTCGAAATGAAATGGTCAGCCAGCTGTCTGCGGTCGCCCATCAGCAGATAGTCCATCAAGCACTGCGGTGAACGAAACGAATCCGACTCGAGTGTTTCGCCGCTTTTGTTCAGCTTTTCGGTCGCGAATTTTTTCATGTCCGATGGAAAGCAATCGACGAGCCACTGCCATAGCGAGACCGACAGGCCGACGTTGCTGCAGCGGAAATCGACCGTTTGCGCGTAATAGTCGGCGGTCTGGTTTCCGACCACACCGGACTCCGCGATCGCGAGCCATTGCAGGCTGTGGCTATGCTCGCCGTGACGGGAATCCATGCTGTCCTTCCAGAACAGCTTTTTGCGAACGTGCGTGCCGAGCAGTGGATCGCCGGCGACGAGCACGATGCCGATCGGCGCATTGCCGCGCGCGCGGTCGCGTGCGCCGTTGGTGTTGATCTGCATCTGATTCTGGAACGCGAACCCGTAGCGGCGCGCAACGACGCCCATCGCTTTCGTGAATTTGTTCTGCTCGTTCCGATCGCAATATCGGTACTGGATCCACATACGTTTCGACACGCGCTCCAGGCTCGCGAGAAATCGTTGCCGGTCGCACAGAAAATGGGCGATCGCCGCGAAACCGTCGATATAGCCTTTTTTCCGCAGATCGTCCCCGTCGCGCTTGAATTTTTTCTCCACCGTGTCGAATTCGGCATGCACGAACATGCTGCTATCCAGGCTGGTTCTGGCCTGTGCTGCATCGGTAAACACAGTGCTCGCCATCGTCCGTCTCCTTTCGAAAAGATGCGGTTGTGCGTCAGCGCGTCGACAGCCTCACCGGCTTCTGCACGCCCGACGTCGGCGTGACCGTCGGCGGCGTGACCGGCCCGACGCTGTCCACGTCGTACGTGGTGCTCTGGTAGTAGGTCGTATGCGAGATGTCGAACATCTTGCCGACCAGGTTCTGCAGCTTTGCACCGATCGCCTTGATCCCGCTTTGCGTGCAGCCGAGCGACGCGCGCGTCTCGTCCTCGGTACGCACCCAGCCCCACGCGATCACCTTGATCGTCATCGACGGGTCGACGCGTGTGCTGTCGTAATGATCGTCCGGCCCGTCGGGCGGCCGGTGATAGCGGCGCACGCGAATCCACGCGAGCATGTCCTCGAGATTCACGTTGCGCACCGCGCTTTCCGGATACTGGGCGAGCTTGAACGTCTCCGCGGCGAGGCTGCCGCTCGCGATCGCGCACGCGAACACGCGTGTCTCGTCGGACAGCACCTCCTCCAACTTGCCGCCTTTCTTCTTGTTGCGCACCGTGACGACCTTGACCTTCTTCGGGCCGAGCAGAGCGCGCAGATCCGCGCCCCACCCCGACACCGGCCCCCTCAACCGCTGATCGATCTCGTACGAACGGAACATCGGATACGCGCACGAGATGTGGAACTCCTTCGCGAGACTATTCATCGTGAAATAGTCGTTGTCCTTGCTCCCTTTACGGAACCACATCTTTTTCCATTTCTCGTCACCGCTGTTCCACGGATGCCACGCCTGATCGACGCCGCAGTTCTTGCGCCAGAAGTCGAGTTCGGCGCGGCACCGCGCCCCTTGCTTGATGATGGTCGGCAGATCGCGCGTGTCACCCCGATAGCCGAACACGAACTCGCCCTTGGACGACCGTATCGCGACGCCGTCCGGCATGTTCGATTTCAGTGCGAGGTTCTCGGCGAAGTAATCCCCGGCCTGCGTGGTGGTCGCTTCCTCGAAACCGATCTCGAACAGGTAACCGAGGATCGCGCGCGGAATCGCGCGCGGCTTGCGCTCCAGCAGACCATAGAACGAACTCGCCAGCGACAGCGGAAAATCCTCCGCGAACGTCAGCTTCGCGGTCCGGCCCGCACCGACCACCTTCAGATCGAACATCAGGCTCAGGATGCGGCCGAGCATCCGCCCGATGTCGGCGTTCCCGGTGGCGGAAGGCTTGGCCTCCGCGAAGAAGTAGTTGAACCAGCCGCCGTAGTCGAGATTGTTGTTCGTCGAGCGCGTGTAGCAGATCGGCCCTGCAAACTTGCGGGCGAGATCCCACAGCGGATCGAAGAACTGGTTCGGATCCTGGAGCTTGTCCTGCGGCCACGGCAGGCGCACGGCGGCGCCTGGCGACGCGGGCTTGACCCACGCGTTGCGAAGAATATCGGACTCTGCCTTGATGATCGATTCGTAGACGGACATGACTGTCCTCCGAAGATTGGCTCACCGATCGACGACGCGCGCCGGCGCGGCGTTGTCGTCGCCGGCGCCACCTTGAAGCGCAGCCTCGGCCGCGCTTCCGATTAAATCGCCATCGATATCCGCTCGTACATCAATAATATTTGCCCGCATTGTAGTTATTGTCCAATAATTGAAAGTGCTGATTCCACTCCCTGTGAAGAAAATGGGCAATCTTGTCCATCCCGTAAGGGGATGGCTCCAGCTCCATGGGATTTTTTTCATCTCTGTCCGACAAATTCAAATCCCACTTTATTCTTCCCATTACTTCCTGGGCAGATACGCCTGTATTCGGCAGCCCCGGAAGACCGTCCGCGGAGCCCGCAAAAAGAAAAGTTTCCATAAGAAATTTATTCAAATCAGCAGCCCAGCCATCATAGTTATTCGATGCGCAATGCTTATTGAATATCTCCCTTTGCTCATCGTGCCACGACGACTGAAATACCGTGAGCGGCTTGGCCGATTCACCGGGACGATCCATGCTCAGCCCTCCGGAGTGCCCATTCAATCCGAGCTCGGATGCCAGAATATAAGATGTACACGTGGGACCCGCCTCCGCGTATGACGCCGCTTCCTCTATTTTCTTCACGTAAGCCTGATAATTCACGTGATATTTTTCAGGATTCAGTATGGGTAGCCAGGTCGGACATCTCATCACATTGAAGTAAAACATCCATCTCTGACTACGCGATTTAATTACGTCGCCGATAGTGTCGGTGGTAATCCATTCGTGCATTCCAGTCGACGATTCGAACTTACTGAGACGAAGGGCTGCAAGATCCTTTGGCCTTGTCGGCGTGGCGCGAGTCGAATCCTTGTGCATTTGGGCATAAGCAGCCAACGTCCCAGAATTCTCGCCATCGTAAAATCGCTTGTTAATCGATCTCAGTTTCGAGCTGAATTGGTACGACCCATGATTCGTAGGCTTGTCGTCCAAATCGTCGACATCCATGGCATTGGAAAGCTCCCGCTGCCTGTCCAGATATTTCTGGTCATGCACCTGGCCCACGAGAGCGCGACTAAAGGAACTTCTGGTCATTTTCCTGCCTCTTTTTTGAAAGCACGGTCTACAAAAATGTGATGCAAAAATGAGACCTGATACCGCTCACCGCCCCGCCTGCCCCACCCTCGCCTCCAGCCTGCGCCGCACGCTCGCCACGTCGATCCCGTACGCGCCCGGCGTATCCGCGAACGGAATGTACGCGGCAGGCGTGTGCAGCAGATACGCCTGCGTTTCGTCGATCACGATCCGATCGCTCGGGTCGTATCCGACGTTCGCGAGCTGACGCGTCAATTCCGCGCGCTCGGCGTAGCTGAGGTCGTGCCACCAGAACGTGCGGCACGCGTGCGCATAGACCGTGTCCGAGAAATACCGCCAGTGCCCGAGCTCGTGGCTCAGGATCGCCGCGCGCACCGTCGCGTCGATCGTCCCGCCGCCCGGCGCGGGGCCGGGACCCGGGATCGTGATCAGAAAATCGCGCTCGCTGCGTGCGCGCCACACACCATCTTCTTCGTGGATCAACCCCCAGCCGGCGAGCACCGTCAGCAATCTCCGCTCGCCATCGGTCAGCGTCAGATGCTGGTGCTGTGCGACGTCGAAGAAATGCGCGAGCTCGGTCGCGCTGAAGTTGTTGCCGGCCGTGAGGCCGGCCGGATCGGTGTCGAAGCGGCGCGCATGCGCGGCGATCGCGGCCATCGTCACGATGTGGTCGCGCGGCATGTCGCGACGCTCGAGCAGCGCAACGACGCGCGAAAACATCGCGCCCTGCTCGAACAGGTTCGGCGCGTGCATCACGTACAGGCCCGGACGGTCCGTGATCGTGAACAGACGCAGGCGCGCATCGGCCGGCAGCGATGCGTCGAGCCGCGCGAGCGGAATGCGCTGCACGGCGGCAGCGTCGAACCGCGGATCCGGCGATGCGTCGCCCGGCATCGGCGGCGGCATCGGCGTCGCCGCCACCACGCGCGCGTCGCCGGTCTGCGCGAATGCAGTCCCGGGCAGCCGCCCCCCGCCGCCGAACAGCAACAGCAGGCCCAGCGCAGCGGCGGCGGCGGCCGGCACCGTGCGCGCGGAATCGAAGCGCTTCATCGTCGACGCTCGTCGCGATCGGCGCTATTCGGTCACGGTCACGATCGTCACGCGCCGGTTCTCGGGCGCGGTCGGATTGCGCCGGTTCAGCGGGTCCGTCGATCCCTTGCCGACCGACGTCAGCCGCTCGGGCGCGATGCCGCCCTGCTGCGTCAGGTAGTCGACGACGGCCGCCGCGCGCGCCTCGGACAGCTTCATGTTCGCGTCCGCCGAGCCGCGCGGATCCGCGTGGCCCTCGACGCGGAACCGGTACGCGGCGAGCTTCTCCGACTGCAGCGCCTGCGCGACGCGGTCGAGCGCGGCCTGCGCGGTCTTCGTCAGCGTCGCCGAGTTGGTCGTGAACGTGATCAGCATCTGCGCGGCGTGCTGCTTCGCCGGGCTCGCGTGCGGCGCGCCCGGCGCCTTGTTCGACAGCACGAAGCCGCGCGTGAGCACGTTGTCGTCGCCGGCGGCTTCGTTGCCCGGCGCGAGTGCTTTGGTCACCGACTGCTCGGTGATGTCCTGCTCGTTCATCACCGAGCCACCCGCGTGGGCCGCCTGCGCGAGCGCGACGGAACCCAGCGCGACGAATGCGACGCGGCGTATCGTCCGCGCGCGGAGGAAAGAAAGATTGAAGGACAACATACGTCGGTCTCCGAACAAGTTACCCGCCCGGCGCATGCCACCGCCGGGCCTTTGCGCGATTCGCCCGCCTGACGAAGACGAGCGGACCGCGGCCGATTTGAAACTTCGCGATGCGGGTGCGTGCCGTCATCCCGCTGGCATCCCATCGCCATCCCGCCTTCATCCCGCCGGCGCATCTCCGCTCAAACGCGTCAGCGCGGCCACCGTCTCCCAGCCCGGGCACGCCGCATCGAGCAGCGCCGCGAACTGCCGCGCGTCGGGCAGGCCGGCCGCGACGCGCAACGTCGGCGGCACCGCATCCGAACCTTCGGTCCACCACGCGCATCGCCCGGGCGACACCGACGACGCGAGCCGTTCCGCGAACGCGTCGCGCCCGGCGCCGCCATCCGCAAGGGCAAGCCGCCACCGCACGCCGCCGTCCGGCGCGACGCCGGGCAGCGGCATCGCGTTCAGCGCGTCATCGAAGCGCTCGAGCACGAAATCGTCGGCGAGCGTCGACAGCGCGAATCGCGCCGCATCGTCGTACCAGCGCTGCGATCCGCGCAGCCAGCCGCCCGATTCGCCCAAATCGCCCGAATCGACACCCCGCACCGGCGCCGCGATCGTGAACGGAAAATACCGTCCGACGCGATCGACGCCCGGCATCAGCACCCCCGCCCACGCCGACGCGCCGCACACGCCCGCGCCGAGCGCGAAATGCCACAGCGGCGCATTCAGGTAGACGGGCAGCCACTGCGCGGCGAACCATTCGCGCGCGGCGAGCATCCCGCGCTGCAGCCACAGATCCCACGGCGCGGTGAACTCGCCGGGCAGCCGGCGCGACACGAAATCGCCGTGCGTGCGCACCTTCCCGAAAAAACCCGGCCCCTGGCCGTTCGCGTCGCTCATAGACGATCCGGACACCGAAACTGCTCGAACGCCGCACGCCGGAACGGATTCACGACGCTGCTCGCATTGAGCTCGAACTGCGCGCGCCGCCCGTCCGACTGGAAGCCGAACGTGAAGCGGTCGGCCTGCGCGGTCGGCCGCAGATCGGCCGCATCCATCAGGCGCAGCAGCGCCCACGGCCCATCCGCGCGCGCGGCCGTGCCGCTGCCCGGCGGCGCGAACTCGACGTGCGCCTGCGCGGTGCCCTTGCCGCTCGGCCACTGGAACTGCATCGCCTGCGGCGCGCCGGGCTTCGCGACCAGTTGCTGGCCGTCGATGTCGAGCGTGACCTCCGACAGCGACGGATCGATCGACACCGCCTTCACCGCGAAGCGCACCGACACGTCGCGCCCGCCCGCGCGGAAGAATGCGTCGCGGATCTGCGCGGCGCGCTGGAACTGCACGAGCACGTCCGCCGGAATCCCGAGCGCGTCGGTGCCCGCGCGCCAGCGCCACTGCGGCCCGGACATGTCGACGTAGCTCGCGAGATTCTTCTGGAAGAAATCGTCGATGAGCCCGCCGGGGCCGAGCACCTTGCCGAAGTCGTCGGGCGTCGCGTCGCGCGTCGATGCACGCACGAGCGGATAGCGGCCGTCGAGCGCCTGCCGGCACAGCGGCGCGACGCTGCCCTGCCACAGCGCGTTCAGCCGCGCGCGCTCGCCGCCGACCATCAGCGACGACGACCCACCCGCGACGTCGCCGACCACCGTCGCGATCGGCTGCGGCGCACCCTGCGCGGCGAGCTTCAGCTTCGTCAGCGCGTCGCTCGGCGGCGGCGGCAGCCCCTGGCGGCTCGCGGCATCGGCGGCCGCGAGATACGCGGCCGCGTCCTTCAGCGCGGCGAGCTGCGTGTCGAGCGGAATCGGCCCCGCCGCGCCGGGTTTGCCCGCGAGATCGTGCAGCGCCTGGAAGTGCGCGTCGACCGGATTCGTCTGCGCGGCCGGCGGCGCGGTGTCGTCGGACGCGTTGCCGAGCGCGCTTTCGAGCCGCTTCTTCATCGCGTCGAGCTTGCCGGTCAGCGCGGTCACGCCCTGCTCCGCGAGCGAGCCCCCGGTCTTCACGCTGCCGAGCGTCGTCTCCTGCGCGGCCGCGACCGTCAGCATCCGCAGCGGCGAATCGGGCGCGGCGAGCGCATTCGCGACACGCGCGCCCTTCTCGACGCCGTCGATCGGCACGACGCCGACGTCGTTCAGCAGCGCATCCCACTGCCGGATGTACTCGTCGTAATAGAGCTGCGTCATTCCGGCCTTCAGGTCCGCCACGCCATTCGGCGTCAGCACCGATTCCTCGCGGCCGAGCACCCAGTCGTCCTTCGCGATGTCGACCACCGCGAGATCGCGCAGCTCGCCGAACTTCCGGTAGCCGGCCCGCGTATACGCGCCGGGCACGCCGCGCGTCAGCGGCGCGCCGCTCTTGCGCACGAGCACGAACGCGGCGTTCGCGCCGGCGACGTTCGCGATCGTGAACTCCGGCAGCTTCGCCTGCGCGAGATCGCGCTGCACGCGGTTGAACATCCGCTGCGCGAGCGGCATCCGCGCGAGCGTCGTGCGCGCCTGCGCGATCAGGTCCTTGTCGAGCGGCAGCGACGCGTCGAACTGCGCGGGCGCGAGCAGCGCGGCGAGATGGCCGTCGATGTCGTTGCGCGCGTCGTCGCTCGCGTCGCGCAGCGGCCCGCGCCGCCAGTCGACGTCGGCCCACAGCCGCACCGCGTCCGCGTCGTAATGCGCGGAATCGCCGAGCATCAGATACGCGCGCAGCACTTCGTACTGGAAGTCCGGATTGTTCGCGTCGCCGCGGCGCAGTTCCTCCTCCATCCGCCGCACGACGAGCGGCAGGAGCGTCTGCCGCAACAGTCGCCGGTAGCTCGCCTGCGCCTCGAGGCCGAGCTTGTCGCCCTGATAGAGCCCGAGCCGCGACAGCAACGGCACCGGCTTGTCGCGATCCGCGTAGCCGCCGGGGAGGTCGCGCGCCGCGTTCAACAGCGGCAGCAGCGCGAGCGGATCGTCGCCGGGCTGCAGCGCCTGCGCGCGCTTTTGCAATTCGGCGACGTGCTGCTCGACGTCGGCGATGTACGCGCGATTGCGCTCGTAGCTGACGAAAAATCCGATCAGCGCGGCGATCAGCGCGACGCCGATCAGCGCGAGCGCGATCCGCTGCAACCACGCGCGGCGGCGCTCGAGCGCCGCATTCGTGCCCGCGAGCCCGGCCTCCTGGAAGATCACGTCGCGCAGCAATCGCGTGATGAAGTACGCGCGCCCGCTCGACGGATCCGGCAGCACCACCTGCCGCTGCAGCCCGAGCGCGGCCGCGACCGCGCTCATCACGCGATCGATCGGCCGGCCTTCCTGCGTGCCGCTCGTGAAATAGACGCCGCGCAGCAGCGCCGCCTGCTCGAAGCGCGACGTGCTGAACGTGTCGTCGAGGAACGACTTCAGCACGCCCTCGAGGCCCGCGAACTGCTGCGGGAAGCCATAGATCAGCGCGCGCCGGCGCGTGTCGGTCTCCTGCTGCATCCGGTGCAGCACGCGCGACTGGAGCTGTTTCTCGAGCGCGTCGAACTCGCCCGGGAACGTCGCGAGCGCGTCGTCGGGCGAACCGTTCTCCGTGTGCGGGAACGTGACGCCCCACACCTGCTCGCGCTCGTCGCGGCCGAGGTCGTCGAAGAACTCGACGAAACCGGCGAGCAGATCGCATTTCGTCACGACGACGTACACCGGGAAGCGCATTCCAAGCCGCGTATAGAGCTCCTTCAGCCGCTCGCGCACCGCGGACGCCTGCGTCGCGCGCTGCGTGTCGGACAGCTGCAGCAGATCCTGCGCGGACAGCGCGACGATCACGCCGTTCAGCGGTCGGCGCGGCCGATACTTGCGCAGCAGTTGCAGGAAGCCGGCCCACGCGGCCTGATCGGCCTCCGCGAAGCTGTCCTGCGTCGTGAAGCGGCCCGCGGTGTCGAGCAGCACCGCGTCGTCGGTGAACCACCAGTCGCAATTGCGCGTGCCGCCGACGCCACCGACCGCCTGCTTGCCGAGCCGCTCCGCGAGCGGGAAGCGCAGCCCCGAATGGACGAGCGCGGTCGTCTTGCCGGTGCCGGGCGCGCCGACGAACACGTACCATGGCAACTGATACACGTACTGGCTGCCGAAGCGGCCCTTCACGCGATCCTTGCGCAGGATCGCCATCGCCTCGTCGAAACGCTGCTTCAGCGTCGCGACGTCCGCTTCGGACTCCTTCTTGCCAGGCACGGGCTCGGCCGTCCCCTCGGCGACGACGCGCGTGAAGCGCACGTTCGCGAGCCGCGCGATCAGCCAGCGCCCGCCCCAGTACGCGGCCCACAGCGCGAGCAGCACGATGACGACCGCCCAGCGGCTGCCCGGCGTCGCGAGCGGCTCGCCGCCCGCGTAGCCGACGAGCGGCCCCTCGATCCATACGATCAGCGCGAGCGCGAGCACGCCGACGAGCGACAGCACGATCGGCTTCACGAGCCAGTTGACGAGCTTCATGCGCGTTCTCCTGCGGCCTGTTCTGCTGCTGCCTGGACGGCTGCTGCCTGTTGGCCTGCGTGTGCGATTGCAGGCGCGAGCGCCATTGCGAGCGTGCGCATCATGCGGCCCCCGGCGCGAGGATCGTGATGTCGACGCGGCGATTCTTCGCGCGATTGGCCGGCGTATCGTTCGGCGCGACCGGCTCGGTGTCGCCGCGCCCTTCCGCGGTGAAGCGGCCGGGCGAGCCGGCGCGCGCGGCGAGCATGTCGCGAACCGCTTCCGCGCGCGCCTGCGACAGATGCCAGTTCGACGGGAAGCGCGCGGAGAACACACGCTGGTTGTCGGTGTGGCCCGCGACGACGACATCGCCCTGCACGTCCTTCAGCGCGTCGCCGATCCGCTGGATCAGCGGCACGAACTGCGGATCGAGCTCCGCGCTGCCGGACGCGAACAGGCCGTCGCCATTGATCGTCACGATCGTGCGGTCGGGCAGCTCGGATACGCGCACGAGGCCCCGCGCGATCTCCGGCGCGAGGAACTGCGACAGCTTCGGCGCGAGCTTCGGCGCGGCCGCGGGCTTCGCGGCGAACGACGGCGCGGGCGCGACGCGCACGCCGTGCAGCACTTCGAACACGCGGTCGGACGCATCGTTGAGCCGGTAGCTCAGCACCAGATGCACGACGACGAGCAGCGTGCAGGCGATCGCCGCGGCCACCCACAGCGGCACGAGCTGCAGCAGCGGTTTGCGCTCGGCCTTCACCGGCGCCCAGTGCGGCGACAGATCGCGCTCGGGCGCGCCGCGCTGCGCGCGGACCATCTGTTCGAGCCGCTCGCGGATCGTGTCGAGCTGCGTGCGCCCGCCGTCGATCAGCCGGTAGCGTCCTTCGAAACCGAGCGCGAGGATCACGTAGATCAGCTCGAGCACGTCGACGTTGCCGGTCGGGTTCTGCGCGAGCCGCTGCAGGATCACGAAGAACCGCTCGCCGCCGGACGCCTCGTTGTGGAACGTGACGAGCAGGCTGCGGCTCGCCCACAGGCCCGCGCCCCACGGCGTGCTCGAGATCGCCTCGTCGACGAACGTGCACAGACAGTAGCGCGACGCGCCGAGCTTCTCGTCGTCGACGCCGTTCGCGCGGCCCTGCGTCTCGAACGCGCGGACCATCTGGATCAGTTGCGCGCGCAACTCCTCGACGTTCGGATGCGTCGGCAGCTGGCGCAGCGGCAGCGCGAGCTCGAGCAGCGGATTCGCCGCGCGCAGCAGCGGATTGAGCCCGCCGGCGGCCGCGGAAATCGGCGCGACCGCGGCCTGCGCGGCGACGAACGCCGCGCGCGCGCCGCCCGGCGTCGGGATCAGGATCGTGGCGCCGGAATCTTCGCCCGCGGCGCGCGGTTCGTCAGGAATCACGATGAACGTCCTCAGTCAATGCGGTGCGTGCGCTGCATGGGATGCATCAGCGGCGGATCGCCCAGAATTCCATCTTCAGCCCCGGAAACTCGCCGGCGACGTGCAGCGCCATGCCGGCCGACGTCGAGAACTGCTTCCAGAGCTCGTTGCCTCGATCCAGTTCGAAGTACGTAAATCCCGCGTGGAACGGCAGCTGACGCGGCGCGACCGGCAGCGCGCGCAGGCCGACGCCCGGCAGTTGCAGATTCACGAGATCGCGGATCCGCTCGATCGGCCCGATCTTCACCTGCGGCGCAAAGCCGGTCAGGATCGTCTCGGCCGGCACCTGCGCGTTCACGGCGAGCACGAACGTCGCCGACGCGTACAGGTTCTTGTCCGGCACGAGCGCGACGCGCAGCCCGAATTTGCGTTCCTCGAGCGGAATCGGCACCGCATGCGGGTCCATCACCATCGACAGCGCCGCACGCAGATCGTCGATCACCGGCGCGAACGTTTCCTGCAGGCGATCGTGCCGGTACACCGGATACGCGCGCGGACGCTTCGTCGGCCGGCTGAACGTCGCGAGCTCGCCGGCGAGCTGCGCAACGACCCGGTACAGCGCCTCCGGATGCAGCCCGGTCATCGTCGACAGGTGCGCGGCGAGCGGTTCGTGGCGGTTGATCAGTTGTAGCAGCAGAAAATCCGCGACCTCGGCGACGCCGGTCACGCCCGGCTGCGCGAGCCGCGCGGCGAGCGCTTCGCCACGCTGGTGCAGCAGACCGACGAGATCGTCGGCGAACGCGGCGAGGCGCGCGGCGACGCGGTAGTCGGCGCACGGCGGGCTGTAGTCGGGATCGAGCACGACGCGGTTGTCCGGCAGCCGCTCGACGACACGCACGACGCCGAGCGACGTATACGCGTTCGCGACGTCCGGCTCGAGCGCAAGCCGCACACGCAGCTTGCCGATCTGCATCAGCGCGGCGTCGGCGTTCGGATCGTTGCTGTCGGCAACGTCGAGCTCGTCGATCCGGTGCCGCGCGAAGTTCTCCTCGGTGTCGCCGTTGCCGGTCTCCGGCACCCCGGGGCGCCGCACCGGCAGCGCGAGCACGACGAGCATGCTGCGCGTGCCCTCGGGAATGTCGAGCGGCGCGGGCAGATCGTCGTCGGCGGGCAGGTTGAACGGCGTGCCGTCGGGCAGCACGCCCGAGCACGACAGCAGCGCGATCTTGCCGAGCTTCAGCAACTGCTCGTCGAGTGCGAGCGCGGTAAAGCCCCACGCGTACGGCCGCAGCCCCGACGCGCGGACTTCGAGCTGCGTCTGCAGGTAGCGGTCGTGCTGCTGCAGATGCTGCGGCTGCAGGAACATTCCTTCCGACCAGATGACTTTGCTGTTCCAGGACATGGTTTAGCGTGGGTGGTGACGTGGGTTAGCCTTTTTCGCCGGAATCGGTCTTTCGCGCCGCGAGCAGCGCGTCGATCTGCGCTTCGTAGGCGTCGTTGAACGCATTGCCGAACAACCGCTGGAAATCGTCCTCGCTGTCGCGCGCGATCTGCGCCTGCATCTGCACGAAGCGATCCCACAGCTTCGCCTTGCGGTTCGACAGCAGCTTGTCCATCACGCCCTGCTCGGTCAGCTCCGCCTCGAGCGCGGCCGGATCGAAGCGGCCGAGCACGTGCGCGAGCGCCGCGCGCATCCCGGCGATCACCGCGAGCTCGTGCGACTGGATGTCGGCGAACGCGTACTCGAGCGCGCGGTCCGGCGGCAGATAGCCGGCGCTGCGGCCGGCCAGCATCTGCGCGAGCGCGCTGTCGACGTCCGGGAAGAACTTCAGCGGATTGTTGTCGCGCGCGACGATCACCGTCGTGTCGAGACGCGCCTCGCGCTTCGTCGTCGAGCGCGAGCGCAGCACGGTCATCGTGCCGCGCAGCGCCTCGCGCAGCATCGCGCCGATCAGATGCGCGAACTCGGCCGGCGGCAGGTTCGGCGCGCGGGTCGGGTCGAGGCCCAGACCGGCGATCAGCGCGGCGAGCGTCGGGTCAGCGGAGTGCGGGAGGGGCGCGGGCGTTGCCTGCGTTGCCTGCGTTGCGGTCGGCTGCCGGACGGCCGCGGGTGTCGCGGCGATGGGCGGTGTCGGCGCGGTCGATTGCGATTGCGGCTCGGGTCGCAGCCCGGGTTGCGGCACGAACGGCGGCATCGGCTGCGGCACCAACGGCGGTTCTGCCAGCGGCGTCGGCTGCGGCACCAACGGCGCTTCTGCCAGCGGCGTCGACTGCGGCACCAACGGCGGTTCTGCCGACGGCATCGGCTGCGACGCCAACGGCGGTTCTACCAGCGGCAGTGGTTGTATCGGCAACGGTTGCGACGCAGCCGGCTGTTGCGGCGGGGATTGCATCTGCACCTGCGGCTGCGATGGCGGCTCGCTCGGCGATTGCGCGCGCACCGGCGGCACAAACTGCGTCAGGTCGTGCGCGAGCGGTTCCAGCGTCGGCAACGGCGGCAACGACGGCGGCTGGACCGGCAACATCGGCTCGTCCGGCAACGGCAACGGCAACGACTGCGCAGTCGCGGGCGACGAAGGCGGCGCAGCGCCGAACAGATCGTCGAACGGCGTCGCACCACCCGGCGCGGGCGCGTCGAGCAGGCTCGCCGGCAGGCCGGTCGGCCCGCCCTGCGGCGCAGGTGGCGGCTGAACCGGCTGACCCGGTGCAAACGCGGGCATCGCCGGCGCGACCGGCATCGCAGGCATCGCGGGCATCGCCGGCGTCACCGGCATCGCCCCCTGCCCCTGCCGCATCACCTGCTCCGCATGCGCGTCCCACTGCGCGAGCGCATCGGCGAGCGGATCGTAGTCGGCCGGAATCCCGCCGCCCGCATGCGCGCCGCCGAGGGCCGGCTGCACCGCGGCCGGCACCGGTGACGAAAACGCCTCGAATTCCGGCGCCACGTGATCGCTCTGCGATCCGCCGAACCCCGGCCGCGCGCCGGCCTGCGCGCCGAACCCCGGCTGCCCGAGCGGATCGAGCGCTACGAGACCGAGCGGGCCGAGCGGGCCAAGCTCCGCGCTGTCCGGCAGCGGGCCGCTCAGCACCTTCGCGGCGGCCAGCGGATCGTGAAAGCCCGGCTGCGCGCCGGCCTCGCGCTCGTGCACCGCGACCTCGAGCAGATAAGGCCCGATCACCAGCCGGTCGCCGTTCGCGAGCCGCGCCTCGCGCGTGCCGCCGATCGCGCGCTCGTTCAGCACGCTCGGATTGGCGCCGAGATCGCACAATAGATACTCGCCGCCGCGACACTCGATCCGCGCCTGCACGCGCGAGATCGCGCGCTGCTGGTCAGGCAGCATCAGCGTGCAATCGGTCGCGCGGCCGATCGTGCCGCCCGCCGGCCCGAACTCGACCGCCATCGGTTCCGCGACGGGCTCGTCGTTGAACCTGGCGACACGCAGCGAAAGTACCGGATTCGTCAGTTGCATCCCCGTTCCCTGGCGGACTCGCGTCCGCCGTCACTTGAGTTTCTTCGTGCCGTCATCCGCATCCGTCGGCGCGGTCGGCGCGGTCGGCGCGGTTGGCGACGCGCCGTCGCCGGACCCGGCCGAGCCCCCCGAATTCAGCTTGATCGGCGTGCCGACGACGGACACGCTCATCGGATCGATCACCACGAACGCGCCGCCGACCTTCAGCGTCAGCATCGCGCCCGCCTCG
This sequence comes from Burkholderia guangdongensis, assembly GCF_013403875.1. Classification (GTDB taxonomy): domain Bacteria; phylum Pseudomonadota; class Gammaproteobacteria; order Burkholderiales; family Burkholderiaceae; genus Burkholderia; species Burkholderia guangdongensis. The sequence continues at coordinate 156,110 of NZ_JACBNX010000003.1, forward strand.
ATCACGACGTTCGCGCCGGCCTTGATGTGGATGTTCGCGGCCGCCTCGATCGCCCAGTTCGCGCCGACTTTTTCCTGCAGATTCTGCCCGGCCTTCAGCGACACGCTCCCGTCGACCTGCGTGTTCTGGTCGCCCTGCACCGCGTCGCTGCGCGTGCCGTTGACCTGCGCGTTCCGGGCGCCCTTCACGGTCTCATGGCACGCGCCATCGACCTCGACGAACTCGTTGCCGCCGATCTTCAGATGACGATCGTTCGCGACGTTCGTCAGCGTGTCGTTCTTGATCCACGTCTCGTGGTCCTTCTCCGCGTGGAAGAACAGCTGCTCGCTGCCCTTCGTGTCGTCGAAGCGGACCTCGTTGTACCCGCCGCCGCCCTTCGTCGAATTGCTCTTCAGCGTCGACAGCGCGCTGTTCGCGGGCAACGCATACGGCGGCATCAGGCTCGCGTTGTACACGCTGCCGGTCACGAGCGGCCGGTCCGGATCGCCTTCGATGAAATCGACGATCACTTCCTGCCCGATCCGCGGCAGGAAAAACGCGCCCCAGTTCTTGCCGGCCCAGCCCTGCGATACGCGCGCCCAGCAGCGCTTCATCCGCTCGTTCGCGTTGGCGGGCGGCGCGAACTGCTCCCAGTGGAACTGCACCTTGATGCGGCCGTACTTGTCCGTGTGGATCTCGTCGCCGTCCGGGCCGACGACCACCGCGGTCTGCGGTCCGCCGACCACCGGCCGCGGCGTCAGCCGCTCCGAGCGGAAATGGTTCTCCTTGCGCAGCGCGACGAAATCGCAATCGAAGAACGGCAGCGACACGTTCCGCGTCGATACGTACTCGTCCGAGTTGATCTCGTAGGTCGCGCGCACGACGAGATAGTCGCGGTTCTGGTCGTCGGTCGCATGCCCGGTCAGCTTGAACAGGCCGCCGGGCCAGATCGCGCGCACCGTCGAGCGCCCGGTGATGCTGTCGTTGCGCGTCTGGCGGATCTCGACGCCGACCTTCGCGTAGCGGTCGCCGTCGCTCGACTGCACGTGCCCGGTCAGATGCTCCTGCATCGTGTAGACCGGCGCGTCGTAGGCCGTCGGCCGCGTCGAGCGCGACAGCAGCCCCTGCTGGTTGCTCGCCGACGGCTTCTCGAAGTCGTAGTCGTTGACTTCGTACGTGCCGGTCTGCAGCTCCGCGCCCGCCATCCAGTCGTAGATCCCTTCCTTCTCGGTCAGCGGACCGTAGCCGGGGTCATACGAGATCGTCGGGTAATGGTCGAGCGGCGCGTGCACGTCGCCCGAATCGGTCAGCACGAGCGTGTGCTTGCCGCCGCTGTGCTCGAAGTAGTAGTAGATGCCCTCGCGCTCCAGCAGCCGGCTGACGAAGTCGAAATCGGTCTCGCGATACTGCGCGCAGTGCTCGAGCGTCGGATAGGTCGCCGCGCACTTGTTGCTGAGATCGACATTGTAGTCCTGCAGCACTTTCGTGACGATGTCCGGCACCGTCATCTCGTAGAAAAAACGGCAGTGCGACGCGCGCGTGAGCAGCCACAGACGCGGCCGCACGGTCGCCTCGTAGCGCGCCATCCGGTTGCGGGTCTTGTCGCCCGGCACCGCGATCCGGAACGCGGTGACGATGCCGTTGATCTGCCGCTCGCCGCCGGCCGGCAGCGACAGCTCGACCGAAATGTCCTGGCCGAGCAGATCGCCCGGCTTCAGCGCGTTGCTCGTGCTCAGCAGCTCGAGCTGAAAGCGGCTCAACCGGCCCAGCTCCTCGGTGCCGGTCAGGCGCAGGAACTTCAGGTCGTCGCCGGCCGCCGCGCAAGTGACGGACACCTGGCGGTGCGGATCGCGCGTGGTCATGTCGAACTCTTCACGGAATCATCGTGTTGACGGTGGCCGGATTGACGATCGATATCACGCCGCCCCAGTTGCACATGCATTTCGACACGTTGTCGAGCGACGGCTGATTGCCGAGCAGCACCGTCGGCGCGCCGGCCACCCACGGCGACGGTGTCATCGGAATGCACGGCATCGGCGTCAGCACGCCCATCGCGGCGGCGGTCGCGGCCGCAACGGTCGGGTTCGAGGGCGAGTTGCACATCCCGAACGGCATGATGTTGACCATCGGGATGTGATCCATGATGTTCGCGGCGGGCGGCCCTTCGCCGAGCACACGGTTCACCGGCAGCACGACGAGCGCCGACGTCGCCATCCCGAACGTGCATTGCAGCGTCGCGCCCATGCTGACTTGTTGCGGCATCTTCGGCCTCCGATCGATCAGGGTTCCGGATGATTTCCGTCATCGAGCGTGCTCAGTCGAACGCATAGACGAACTCGCCGTCGCGTGCGCCCACCTGCACCTTCGACACCGTCGCGCCGTTCATCATCCGCGTCAGGAACTCGTTGCTGACGTGCGGCAGCAGCGAGTTCGTCAGGATCGCGTCGATCATCCGGCCGCCGCTCTCGAGCTCGGTGCAGCGGCTCGCGATCAGCTTCACCACGTCGTCATCGTACGTGAACGGGATCTTGTACGTCGCGCGGATCCGCGATTCGATCCGGCGGAGCTGCAGCCGGATGATCGCGCCGAGCATCTCGTCCGACAGCGGATAATACGGAATCGTGACGACGCGGCCAAGCAGCGCCGGCGGGAACACCTTCAGCAGCGGCTCGCGCAGCGCCTTCGCGATCCCGTCCGGGTCCGGCATCAGCTCCGGATCCTTGCAGAGGTTCGTGATCAGGTCGGTGCCGGCGTTCGTCGTCAGCAGGATCAGCGTGTTCTTGAAATCGATCACGCGGCCTTCGCCGTCCTCCATCCAGCCCTTGTCGAACACCTGGAAAAAGATCTCGTGCACGTCCGGATGCGCCTTCTCGACCTCGTCGAGCAGCACGACGCTGTACGGCCGGCGGCGCACCGCCTCGGTCAGCACGCCGCCCTCGCCGTAGCCGACGTATCCGGGCGGCGCGCCCTTCAGCGACGACACCGTGTGCGCTTCCTGATACTCGCTCATGTTGATCGTGATCACGTTCTGCTCGCCGCCGTACAGCACCTCGGCGAGCGCGAGCGCGGTCTCGGTCTTGCCGACGCCGGACGTGCCGGCGAGCATGAACACGCCGATCGGCTTGTTCGGGTTGTCGAGGCCCGCGCGCGACGTCTGGATCCGCTTCGCGATCATCGCGGTCGCGTGGCCCTGGCCGATGATCCGCTTGTTCAGGTTCTCGGCGAGCTTCAGCACGTTCTCGATCTCGTTCTTCACCATCCGGCCGACCGGGATGCCGGTCCAGTCCTGCACGACCGACGCGACCGCCTGCCGGTCGACGGTCGGCAGGATCAGCGGATCGTCGCCCTGATGCGCGGCGAGCGTCGCCTGCAGCTCGCGCAGCTCGGCCAGACGCGCGCCGGCCGCGGCCGGGTCCGCGTTCGCGTCGGCAGCAGCGGCGTCAGACGCGGCTTCGGGCGCACCCTCGACCTTGCCGGTCTCGCCGCGCAGTTGCGCGCGCAGCGCGAGAATTTTCTCGACGAGCGCCTTCTCGGTCTGCCAGCGCGCATCGAGCTCCGCGAGGCGCGCCTGCTCCGCCGCGAGCTTCTCCGACGCGGCGGCCTCGCGCTCGCGCGTGTCGACGCCGACGGCCGTTTCGCGCGCGATGATCTCGAGCTCCGTCTCGAGCGCGGCGATCCGCTTGCGCGAATCGTCGACCGACGGCGGCGTCGCGTGCTGGCTCACCGCCACGCGCGCGCACGCGGTGTCGAGCAGGCTCACGGCCTTGTCCGGCAGCTGACGCGCCGGAATGTAGCGATGCGACAGCCGCACCGCGGCATCGAGCGCCTCGTCGAGAATCTGCACCTTGTGATGCCTCTCCATCGTCGACGTGATCCCGCGCATCATCAGGATCGCCTTCGTCTCGTCCGGCTCCGGCACCTGCACGACCTGGAAGCGCCGCGTGAGCGCCGGATCCTTCTCGATGTGCTTCTTGTACTCGGCCCACGTCGTCGCGGCGACGGTGCGCAGCGTGCCGCGCGCGAGCGCCGGCTTCAGCAGGTTCGCCGCATCCCCGGTGCCGGCCGCGCCGCCCGCGCCGACGAGCGTGTGCGCCTCGTCGATGAACAGGATGATCGGTTTTTCCGACGCCTGCACTTCCTCGATCACCTGCCGCAGCCGGTTCTCGAACTCGCCCTTCATGCTCGCACCCGCCTGCAGCAGGCCGACGTCGAGCGTGCGAAGCTGCACGTCGCGCAGCGACGGCGGCACGTCGCCGGCGACGATCCGCTGCGCGAAGCCCTCGACGACCGCGGTCTTGCCGACGCCGGCCTCGCCGGTCAGGATCGGGTTGTTCTGCCGGCGGCGCATCAGGATGTCGACGACCTGGCGGATCTCCTCGTCACGCCCGACGATCGGATCGAGCTTGCCGCTTCTCGCCTGCTCGGTCAGGTCGGTCGTGAAGCGGCGCAGCGCCTCCTGCTTGCCCATCGCGGCGGGCGGCACCGCGCCGCCCTCGCCGTCGGCAGACGCTGCGGCAGCCTGGAAGCCGTCGCTCGCGCTCATCGACGCTTCCGGCGAGCCGCCGACCACACGGTCGAACTCCTCGACGAGCGCATCGAGCTTGACCCGCTCGAACTGCCGCGAGATTCCGTAGAGCGCGTTGCGCAGCGACGGCGTCTTCAGCAGGCCGACGATCAGGTGCCCGGTGCGCACCTGCGATTCGCCGAACAGCAGCGAGCCGAACACCCAGCCGCGCTCGACCGCCTCCTCGACCTGCGAGCCGATGTCGAGCGACGACGCGCCGCGCGGCAGCCGGTCGAGCGCTTCGGTCAGGTCGCGCGCGAGCCCGGCCGGATCGACGCCGAAGTGCTTGATGATCCGGTGCAGGTCCGAATCCTGCGTCTGCAGGATCTGATGGAACCAGTGCACGAGCTCGATGTACGGATTGCCGCGCAGCTTGCAGAACACGTTCGCGCTTTCGATCGCGCGGTATCCCAGCTTGTTCAGTTTGCCGAACAGTGCAGCCCGTTTGATCTCAGCCATGATTTATTCCTTCGTTGAAGGTTGACGTTCCGGCGCCGCACCCCGCGCGGGCATGCGCGGGCGCCCCGACGCATCGGCCGGTTGGAGCAGCAACTGTTTCTGGTCGCCGGCGGCCGCGCCGCGCAGCACCCAGCTCGTATAGCCGAGCCGCGCGTGGCGCCCGAGCTTCAGGCGCGGCACGTCCGCCTGCCTGAGCTGCAGGTTCACGTCCCAGTCGAGGCCGTCGCGCACGTAATTGCGCACCCAGTCGACGAGACGCCGCAGGCTGTCGCCGCCCGGCAGAAAGCGCTCGTAATCGGCGATCGAAAGCGGCCCGATCACGATGCGGAACTTGTGCTGGCCGTCCCATACGCGTGCGCCGAGCAGCGTCGACACGCCGAGCCGCGACGAGCCGTCGCGCGCCCCGAGCCGCGACACCTCCGTCGACGGCAGACGCATCCAGTGTCCGACCCACTGCTCGATCTCGACCGGCAGCTCGAAGAAGCGCGACAGCACGAGCTTCAGGCCCGCCGCGTGCCGCGTCGGCGCGGCGAGCAGCCCGGCGAAATGCAGCTTCGCGAAATCCGGCACCGTGTCGCGCTCGCGCAGCGCCGGCTCGCCGAGGCCGAACACGGTGCCGACGTAGGTCGAAAAGCGGTCGCGCTCGGGCCGGTCGAGGTTCACGGCCGGCTGCGCGTCGGCCCACGCGCGATAGAACAGCGACGCCATCCGGTGATGGAACACGTCGAGAAAACGCGCGAGCGTCGGATCGTTGCCGTTGCGCAAGCGGTCGCGCACGTACTCGGTCAGATGCAGCGGCATCGGCCCGTTCGGCCCGAGCAGCCCGAAGAAGTTGATCGCGAGGCGCGCCGGATCGCGGTCCGTCGCCGGCGTGAACGCGCCGAGCGTCGTCGGATGGAACACGAGCTCCGGCTCCTGCGAGAAGCGCACCGCGTCGTCGCGCGGCCGCAGCGACGCGCCGACGCGCGGCGCGTGCGGATACGCGATCTCGAGCAGCCGCACCGCCTGGAAGAAATCGAAGCGACCGGCGTCGGTCTCGAGCAGGCCCAACAGCGTCAGAGCGTCCGGCATTGTCCGATCCTCGCTGGCCATCGCATGATCTCGCCGCGCGACTGCGACCGAACGACCGTTTCGGCGAACGAATTGAGCGATACGTATTGCGCGAAGAAATGCGCGAGCACCGCACCGAGCAGGAACGCGCCGGCGCCGCCGAACGGCGCTTCGTCGAACGTCAGCGTCACCTCGAGGCCGCGGCCGAACGCGATCGGCCCGCTGCCCGGCAGCCGGCGCGTGACCGAGCGCGAATCGATCGAGCGCAGCCCTTCGATCATCCGCTGCGTCGCGACGTCGTCGGCCGGGCAGTACAAGCCGAGCAGATCGCGCATCGCGCGCGCGCCTTCTTCCGCGCCGGAGTCGATCAGCGACGCATAGTTCAGCGACAGATGGCTCAACAGCCGCCACGCGACCGCGCCGTGCGCGTACGACGGCAGCGGCCGGCTCGGGCCGCTCACGCAGCGCACGCGCTCGACCGGCGCCTCGACGTCGAGCGTGAAATCGCTCGGGCCGGCGCCGAGCGCCATCATCAGCGGCAGGTCGCGGTTCGTGCACAGCACCTGCAGCCCGAGCTGGCGCAGGTCGCCGCGAAACGGCGCGTTCGCCGCGTCGACGAGCGAGATGAACGTCTCGCTGCCGAGATAGCTGCTGCGCGCGCCGCGCTCGGCCTGCCGCGCCGACTGCATGCGCCTGTCGCGCCGCACCTGGTAGTACGCGCCCGCCTGATACGCGGCGCCGAGATCGCGCGCGCGATAGAACGGCTCGAACTTCTGCTCGGCGACGGTGCCGGCGCTGTAGCCGGTCACCTCGTCGATCCGGTAGATCTCGAAATCCATCGGCCGCGTGCGGTCGGCGACGACGTGATACTCGAACTGCTCGGCGGTGAGCGCGATCCGGTCGGTGCGCCGGGCAAACAGGTTGATCGCCGGCGTGCAGTGCAGCGCGAAATTCGACGCGTCGAGCGCCTGCTCGAGCACCGGATCGGCACGGTTCAGCAACACGATCACCTCGACCTCGGCGTCCGCGCAGCGGCGCAGCGCGGGCAGCAGCCCGTCGATGCCGATGAACAGGAAGCGCTGCGGGAACGCAAAGTATTCCTGCAGCAGCCGATAGCCCTGGAACGCCTGCCGGCTGACCGGCAGCAGCGCCTCGTCCTCGCCGAAACCGAGCGGCTTCACCGCGCTCGCCGGCAACTGCGCGTGCCACGGCGCGGGGCGCGCGACCGGCATCACGACGACGCCCGCCGCCGACGCGAGCAGCCGCTCGTGGATGCGCAGCGGCATCGAATCGGCGCCGCGCACGTACAGCGCGAGCCGGTCGAGCTGCAACTGGCCGATCTTCAGGCCGCCGGTCGCGCGCAGCCGCAGCCGCAACCCCGCCTTCACGCCGGCCGGCAGCGCGATGTCCGCGCCGCCGAGCGAGCCCGAGTGCGTGAAGAACTTCGCATCCGCGAGCTCGAGCGGCCACAGCGTCAGGTCGTGCGCGGTCCGGTATTCGCAGCGCGTCGAGCCGCTCTTGTCGAGCGCGCTGCGCAGCGCGCCGCCGCGCGGGATCTTCACGCCTTCGGCGAGCCCCGGGTTCGTCAGGTCGGGCTGGATCTGCACGACCGCCATCGACGGCGTCGGCGCCAGATAGTGCGGATAGACGAGCTCCGCGAGATGCTGCGTGAAGCGCGGAAACTCCGCGTCGATCTTCATCTGCACGCGCGCGGCGAGAAAACTGAAGCCTTCGAGCAGACGCTCGACGTAAGGGTCCGCGCACTCGAGATTCTCGAGCCCGAGGCGCGACGCGATCTTCGGAAACGCGCGCGCGAACTCGCCGCCCATCTCGCGCAGATGCTGAAGTTCCTGGCTGTAGTACTTGAGCAGTTCCGGATTCATGGATTCAGCGCGGCGCGCCCTGTTCGAGCACTCTGATTTCCCCGGCCTCGAGATCGAAATCGGTGCGGAAATACAGCCGCTCCGGATAAGGCTGCGCCCACAGATCGCCTTCGATCACGAACGACACCGTGTTGTGCCGCCCGGTCGTCTCCTCCGCCTGAACCGCGGTGACGCTCACCGTGTCGCGCAGGATGCGCGGCTCGAACGCGCGGATCGTGTCGCGCACGATCCGCTCGAGCTGCGCGACGTCGATGCTCGACGCGGTCTTGCCGGCGATGTCCGGAAAGCCGTAGTTGACGACCGACGTCGCGACGTACGGATAGCGCGACACGTCCTGCACCGACTCGAGCCCGTTCGCGTTCAGCAGCCAGCCGAGATCGCGCTGCACGCTCTGCCGGAGCGCGCGCATCGACAGCACGCGCCGTTCGCGCGGCTCCTGCTGCGCGTCGGGCTCGTGATCGGTCAGCCGGTCGAGCAGCGACGGCTGCAGGCGGTCGCGGATGCTGGTGGTCTCAGCCATGACTCGGCGCGGCGTCGCCGCTTTCCGATGGCGGCGCGTCGACGTTCAGCTCGAGCGTGCGCACGTCGAGCAGCGCGCAGTCGGTCGCGTCGGTCGCGAAGAGCCGCTGGCCGACCGGCCGCGCATTGCCCTCACTCGCGCCCGCTTCGATCCATTCGGTCTTGCGCGCGAGCCACAGCGCATGGTCCTTTTCGGCGAGCGTGCCCGCATAGCGCGTCGGGATCAGCCCGACCGCCTGTCCGTCGTTCGCCCACGTGAAGATCGCGGGCATCCACACGCGGTCGCGCAGGTCGGACGGCGCTTCGATCTCGATCTTCTTGATCCGGAAAAACGGAATCCAGTAATAGCGGCCGTTCAGCACGACCTCGAGCGTCGGCCCGAGCCGGCCGTCGGCATCGGCGATCCAGTCGAACGGCTCGCCGTTCAGCGCGCCCGACGTCGCCGGCGCGTCGTCGAACGCCTTCGCGCGCGCGGCCGACGCGGCCGCCGCATCACCGTGCGCCTCGAGCCGCAGCGCATCGATCAGCAGCGCGAGCCATCCGGTCGGCTCGCCGAAGATCAGCGGCGTGCGCTTGCCGTCGAACACCTCGCCGCGCAGCACCTCGCACTGCAGCGCGTCGCGATACAACTGCACCATCGGCAGCGCGGCCGCGTCGAGATCGCCGACCACGTTCAATTGCGTCAGCGCGCGATCCCACGCGCCCATCACCGCGAGCAGCTGAAACAGGAATACGCGGTTCGCCGCTTTGGCCGGATCGCCGCGAACCTGGTTCTGCAACTGGCGCAGGCATTCGTCGAGATCGCCGTCGCGCAAGCTTTGCTCTGCCGTCATTTCGGTATGCTCCCGTCAGGCCGTCGATACCGCGCGGCACACTGCGCCGGGTGTTCGCATCGCGCGCCACCGCGCGATGCGAACACCCGGCCATGGTCGGACTCAGCCTTCCTTGTTTACCGCGATGTCGTACGTGAACGGAATCTCGGTGTCGCCCGAGCCGTCCGGCTTTTGCGGCGTGTACGTGTACGTGAACTTCGCGAAATTGAGCGTGACGTTCTCGGTCAGGCGATCCTCGCCGCCCGAGCCACCCGACGATATCGACGTCACGATCACCTCGTCCATCTCGACCTTGATGTACTCGAGCGGCTTGCCGCCGGCCTTGCGCACGAACAGCTCCACCTTCGTGAAGTGATCGCCGGTGACGCACGATCGCAGCAGGCCCGGCGTCGCCTTGTCGACGTATTTGGTGAACGACAGATCCTGCACGTTGGCCTTGCCGGCGCCGGCGCCGCCGCCCATGTGCGCGGAGCCGGAGTTGCTCATGCCCCAGCTCCACGCGAGCACGTCGATCTGGTCCTTGTGTTTGTCGTCGCGCGACTCGCCCTTCAGTTCGCCCTTCGAGTCGGTCATCTTGATAAAGATATCGACAGCCATGTTCTTCTCCGATCAAAAAGAATGTGCAACGGGTTGGGACTTCCGTCAGGCCGCCTTGGCCGACGGGAGCTTCGACACGAGCCGCAGCGACACGGTCAGACCTTCAAGCTGGTAATGCGGACGCAGGAAAAACTTCGACGTGTAATACCCGGGATTGCCCTCCACCTCCTCGATCACGACCTCCGCGGCGGCCAGCGGCTTGCGCGCCTTCGTCTCCTCCGACGAGCGGGCCGGATCGCCATCGACGTACTGCTGGATCCAGGTCTGCAGCCAGCGCTGCATGTCGTCCTTTTCCTTGAAGCTGCCGATCTTGTCGCGCACGATGCACTTCAGGTAATGCGCGAAGCGGCTGCACGCGAACAGGTACGGCAGGCGCGCGGCGAGGTTCGCGTTCGCGGTCGCGTCCGGATCGTCGTATTCGGCCGGCTTGTGCAGCGACTGCGCGCCGATGAACGCGGCGAAATCCGAGTTCTTCTTGTGCACGAGCGGCATGAAGCCGTTCTTCGCGAGCTCCGCCTCGCGCCGGTCGCTGATCGCGATCTCGGTCGGGCACTTCATGTCGACGCCGCCGTCGTCGGTCGGGAACGAATGCACGGGCAGCCCCTCGACCGCGCCGCCCGACTCGATCCCGCGAATCCGCGAGCACCAGCCGTACATCTTGAACGAGCGGTTGATGTTCACCGCCATCGCGTACGCGGCGTTCGCCCACGAGTACTTCGTGCTGTCCGCGCCGGCCGTGTCTTCCTCGAAGTCGAACTCGTCGACCGGGTTCGTCTTCGCGCCGTACGGCGCGCGCGCGAGGAAGCGCGGCATCGCGAGGCCGATGTAGCGCGAATCCTCCGACTCGCGCAGCGAGCGCCACGCCGCGTGTTCCGGCGTCTGGAAGATCTTCGTCAGATCGCGCGGATTCGCGAGTTCCTGCCACGAATCCATCAGCATCACCGTCGGATCGGCCGCCGAGATGAACGGCGCGTGCGACGCCGCGGAGATCTTCGAGATCTGCGTGAGCAGGTCGACGTCCGGGCCGCTGTTGTCGAAGTAGTAATCGGCGACGAGGCAGCCGTACGGCTCGCCGCCGAACTGGCCGTACTCCTCCTCGTAGAGCTTCTTGAAGAACGGGCTCTGGTCCCACGCCGTGCCCTTGTACTTCTTCAGCGTCTTGTACAGGTCGTTCTTCGACACGTTCAGCACGCGGATCTTCAGCGTCTCGTCGGTCTCGGTGTTGTTGACCAGATAGTGCAGGCCGCGCCATGCGCTCTCGACCTTCTGGAATTCCTCGGTATGGATGATCTTGTTGACCTGCTCGGTCAGCTTCTTGTCGATTTGCGCGATCAGCGATTCGATCGTCGCGAGCACGTCGCCGGAGATCACGTTCGAGTCGCGCAGCGCCTGCTCGGCGAGCGTGCGCACCGCGGTCTCGACCGCTTCCTTCGCCTTCTCGGTCTTCGGTTTGAATTCCTTCTGCAGCAGATTCGCGAAATCGCTCATCTCGACCGCAGCTTCGCCCTGCTGCTGCACTTGCCCTTCGCTGTTGGGTTCGGCCATGTCAGTCTCCACGGTGGATCTGGATCGTGCTCGTCATTCCTGGGGCTTCGGCGCGGATGCGAGCGCCTGCAGCAGCGTCGGATCGCTCAGCAGCTTGCCGATCAGCTCCTCCGCACCGGTCTTGCCGTCCATGTACGTGAGCAGGTTCTGCAGCTGGCCGCGCGCCTCGAGCAACTTCGCGAGCGCGTCGACCTTGCGCGCGACCGCGGCGGGCGAGAAGTCGTCCATGCTCTCGAACGTCATGTCGACGGCGAGATTGCCGTCGCCGGTCAGCATGTTCGGCACCTGCACCGCGACGCGCGGCTTCATCGATTTGAGGCGCTCGTCGAAGTTGTCGACGTCGATCTCGAGAAACTTGCGATCGGCGACGGGCGCGAGCGGATCCGCCGGCTGCCCGGACAGATCGGCCATCACGCCCATGACGAACGGCAGATGCACCTTCTTTTCGGCGCCGTAGACCTCGACGTCGTACTCGATCTGCACGCGCGGCGCGCGATTGCGCGCGATGAATTTCTGGCTGCTTTCCTTGGCCACGTCAGTTCCCCTGGTTGACGCCGCACCCGCCGCAGGCGTGGCGGCGCGTCAGTTGCAATGCGAATGGATACCCCGTCGAAGACTCGCTAAAACCCGCTCAGATTCGTTCTCACTCGTTCGTGATACCGCCGACCTGCCGGACCTGCCCCAGACCGTCGGGCGCCAGGTCTTCCAGGATTTCGATGAAGCTCTTGTCGACCAGACGCAGCGCGCGCAGCAGCAACAGCGGCACCGGGCTCGACGGCTCGTGCTTCTCGTAGTACTCGCAGATGCGATTGATCGCCTTGATCACGTCCTGCCGGCTCGTGATCTCGCCGGTCGCCACGACGACCGCCGGCACAGCGGTCGCCGCCACGGGCATCGCGCCGTCGATGGGCGCGTCGTTCGCTGCGTCCGCGACACCCGGCGCAGCGGCGCCGCCGACACGTTCGCCGAGGAACTCCGCCGCGCGGCGCAGCATCCGCGCGAGCGGCGTCAGGTCGAGCGCGCGCGACGCGCCGACGCGCTCGGTCAGCAGCGACTCGATCCGTGTGGTGCTCTGCTGCGCGGCGACGAGCGCCGCGTGCGTGACGACGGCGTCATCGCGCGCGTCGGCGACGATCCCGTCGAGCGATGTGAACGTCGGCACGTCGGCGTCGGCGGGCGCCGGCACCTCGCCGCTCGCGTATTCGACGTCGCGCAGGCGTACGACCCCGTTCAGACGCGACGCGGCAAGCGGCGCGTTGCGCACATCGCTCAGGATTCCGGATTGTTCGGCGAGCATCGCGAGCACGTTCACGCGCGCGGTCGGATCGTTGTCGTCGTCGGGATCGAGTTGCGGATAGAGATGGTCCCAGCAGCGCTCGAGCATGCCTTCGAGCAGCGCGAGGCCGTCGGCGAGGCCGGTGAAGCCGTGGCGGTTCAGCAGCGTGCGCGACAGATGCGCGGCGACGCGCAGGTCGTGGCTTTTTTCGAGGAGACCGAGCGCCAGCGCTTCGGCCGCCTTCCAGTCCGGCTCGGTCGCCGCGACGACGGTGTCGCCGTACTGCACGTCCGGCTTGCCGTTCACCGCCGTTTCGAGTTCCAGGAACGCCGGATCGTACTCGACGTCGATACCGCCGGGTGAATCCGGGGAAAGATCGGCGAGCAGTGCCCCCGTGTCAAGCGTAGCCATCTTTTTCCGGCGTCGATTTCGATTGAATAAACGTCAGCATGCCGCTCGAATGAACGGCATGCGCCTGAGTGACCGACTAACTTGATTCCCCTGTTTCGACGTACTACCGATGTGCAACCAGCGATCCAGTCTTATACGGCTGCGTTGCGCAACCTTTAATGTGTGCCTCGATGCGATCCGATATGAGCATAGCACGCAATTTGCAAAAAAACAGTGACACCCTGCGTCGGTATTCCACCTAATTACCGTCTCCGGCCTTTAATGAAATCGCGCGCGATCACTCAATATACTATGCAGTCGCTTAATATATTTAATATTAATAATACGTATGCGGATAGCAATGCCGCCACGTGCAATCCGGGGCACGAACCCGCGCGTCGCGCGCTCGCCCGCGGCCGGCCGGGCCCGGCATCGGCACCGGCACTTTTCAGACGATCCAGCTGTTTCGCCATCCAGCGCGAATCCCTCCGGATCCCCGCCGGACAAGGCTTTCGTCCGACCACGCGCGTACCGGCGATCGCCTGCCGCGCACCCGCCGGCATCGAGGCGGGCGCCTGCGCGCCGCGCGAATCAGGCCTACCCGCAGGCCTGCCGCCCTTGCGCCTGAAAAAAAACCGCCCGGCACGTTCATGAAATCGAGGAATTCATGTATAAATCGCCGCATCCAAAAACCGTCCATGATAAAAATCCGCTCGTTCGGTTTCCATACCGCGAATATGGTATTTACTGGTTTCACATATGCGCGTGACTATTGATAGACTTCCCAATACGCAATAAATTGATGCGTCGTCCGATTCGACGACGCGCGACGGCCGCCGAGTGCCCGGCCGCCGTCGCCGGTTCGAGCCGGGGGCCAACGCCCGGCCGACGCATGCAGGAACGACCTTGCCGCACGCGATGCGGCGGATGACCAGACCGGGGTGACAGGTGGACATTGATAGCGCGACCGCGGTATGCAACGTGGGAGAACATGCGCTGCCGGAGCTGTGGCAACGCCGCGCCCACCTCAGTCACGACGAGATGGCGTCGATCTACTCGATCGTGCGCAGCGCGCTCACCACGTACCACCCGCTCGAACTGCAGGCGCTCGGCGAGGACAAGGAAGAGCTGATCTCCCAGTTCATCTTTCTGAAGGTGTTCCGCCTCGAGGCGCTGCATGCGGACACGACGACGTTCCCGCTGCACAGCGCGCCGTCGAACCGCCACGCGGTGTGCGCGTATTTCCGCCGCTATCTGATCGATTGCCTGCGCAGCGCCGGGCATCAGCGCAACGTGCCGATCGACGATGCCCTGCACGAAATCGAGCGGCAGGCCGCGCTGCCCGCCAACGCGATCGAGGCGGCGCTGCTGCTGCACGGCCTCGACGAGGCCGGTGTGCGCGAATCCGCGCGCGCGTTCATCGACGGGCTCGACGAGGCCGACCGGCTCGTGCTCGCGGGCAGCCTCGGCTGGCTGTCCGACTGCCAGGGCGGACTCTCGCAGGTCGCCGCGCGCTACCGGATCGCGTCGTATCACTATCGCGCGGCGAAGCTCGGCGTCACGCTGAAGAAGCACGCGCAGACGGCCGATTTCGCACGCACCGCGATCGGCCGCTGGATTACACAGACGCTCGGCATCGACATCGCGCCCGACAACCGCGCGGCCATCCTCGCGGTGCTCGGCATCCTGTCCGCGCAATCGCGAGAGCCCGAATAACGAGGAACGAGGAAAGAGGCAACGGTGCAACTGGCCACTGCAAGCCTGACCGACCCCGGCGGCCGGTCGCGCAACGAAGATTCGCTCGGCGAGTGGTCGAGCGAGCGGCTCTACTATTGTGTCGTCGCGGACGGCGCGGGCGGGCATGGCGGCGGCGACGTCGCGTCGCGAATCGTCGTCGACACGGTGCTCGCGGATCTGCGCTACCTGACCGTCGCGGAGCTGCCGCCGACCGGCGAGCGTCTCGTGAGCGCGCTGCTGCATGCGAACGACAACATCCTCGAAGAACAGACGCACGGTGACGTGGCGGTGCGCGACATGCGCTCGACCGCGGTGCTGCTCGCGATCGACCGCGATTGCGGGACGGCCGCGTGGGCGCATTGCGGCGACACGCGGCTCTACTGCTTTCGTGACGGACGGATTCGCGCGCAGACGCGCGATCACAGCATGGTCCAGCAGATGGTCGACGCGCATCTGCTGACGGCCGAGGACGCGCGGCATCATCCGCGCCGCAACGTGTTGTTCTCGGCGCTCGGCACGCGCGACGGGCTCGACGTCGCCGGGCTCGGCGGCACGTTCGCGCTCGATGAGCGCGACGCACTGCTGATCTGCACCGACGGGCTGTGGGAGTACGTCGACGAAGCGTTCATGCTCGCCGCGCTGTCGCACGCGGCGACGCCGGCCGCCTGGCTCGACGCGCTCGCCGCGCGCGTGCGCGCGAGCGTGACGAAGGCGAATCACGACAACTTCAGCGCGTTCGCGGTGTGGGTCGGGGACGCGTCGGACGTCACGGTGCTGAAACCGGCGGGCAACGCGGGCTGACGACGCGCGTTCACCCGGCGCATCACCCCGGAAACCGCGTCGACCTCGGCCCCCAATAGTCGACGTATTGCTGGATGACGGGCGCACTGAACGTCTGCCCGTAAACCAGCGCGGTAAACACCTCGGCCACGTACTCCTTCTTGTTGTTCCCCGCATACATCGACACCTGCCCGGCCATCTTCCCGTTCGGCAACTCGTTCGCCTCCTGGCTCCAGAAGAACTCCGGATTTTCCATTTCGTGCAGGATGTGACCGATTTCATGCACGCAGACCGCTTCGATGAACGCGTTGCCGGTGCCGATCCCCGTCGCGATCCCGACCGGCAGGCTCATCGGATTCGCGAGCTTGCCGCCCAACCCGATCGACGCGGCCTGCGCGCCGCCGATCGCCCGCTGAAACGCGACGTTGACGAACGTCAGATCGGACGACGTGTAGAGCGTGATCTCGCCCGGCATACGCAAGCCGGTTCGCCTGACCACTCGATTGATCGCCGAGCGCAGCGCGATGACCTTGTTGTCCGCCAGCGGATCGGAGAAACCGCGATGCACCTTGATGATGACCCCCGAAAGCGCATGGGTCTCGACCTTCTGGAATCCCTTCTGGCTATGCACGCTCTTGTACAGATCGAGCGCCGACAGCTCCGCCACGCGAGCCGCTCCGTCAGATAACGCCATACGTCACCCCGCCACGAAATTGCCTCCGATGTCGAGCGGACGCGGAGGCGTGATGGTTCGAAGTCGATTCGCGTCGACCGTTAGAAATCCCCACACCCATGCTCGCCGTTCGTGATCAGGCAGCTGTTCAGATTCGGCTGCTGGCGCACGCGCTTCCATTCGACCGCGAGCAGATCCTGCTGCTGGCCCGGCACCGCCGTCGTGAACAGCGGCTGCGTCGAGCCGATGCAGATGTTCGTCCCCTGCAGGTTGTTCTCGTAGACGAACGTCTGCTCGTCGTGGCCGAAGAACGCCTGCAACACACCCGACGCGAGCGTCGACCACGTATAGGCCACCGGCAGCACGGTCAGCGTGCCCGGCACCTGATTGACGATGTACCCGACGCTCGACGCGAAATTCGGATCGATCGGATACGTGCCGATCGGCGACGTCTGCGTCGCGGGCGTCGTCAGGCCGCCGGTCAGCGTCGCCGTCGTGTCGCCGTTGATCAGCCCGCTCGCCGTATACGTGAACGGCGGATTCGGCGTGAGCGCGGTGCGCGTCGCATCGTTGGCCGTGATCGTCACCGTCGGCCGGGCGGCGTAGACGTAGTGATCGCCCGTCGTCGGCACCGTGCCGCCCCAGCTGCAGCCCGCGCCGAACAGGCAGCCGTAGAAGTTCGGCTGCGTCGTGTTCGGCTGCACGTTGCCGCGCGTCTCGCCGTTCCACGTCTGCGCCCAGATTCGCCACGCATTGCCCGCGCTGATCGTGCCGGTGCCGGCATCGGTGAACACACCGTTCTCCATCACGAGGTCGGCCGAGCCGCCGGCGGTCAGATTCGTGTTCAAGCCGCCCGTCGGTCCGTTCGTCCCGTTCGACGTCGCCGTGCCGCCGCCGAGCGAGATGCCGCCCGTCGCCGCGGTCGCGACGAGATTGCCGGTCAGCGTCGAGTTCGTCGCGTCGATCGTCGCGAGCTGCCCGGTCGTCGAACTGTACGTCTTGCTGATGATCGGCCCGATCGCGAAGCCGACCGAGTTCAGGAAATTCACGGTGCCCGCATTCGCCATCGCGAGCACGCCGACGTCGTTCTGCGGATCGGTCAGCGTGAACGTGCCCGGGCCCGCGAGCAGCAGGCCGGCCGCCTGGATGCCGCCCGGGTCGGTCACCGGCCCGGCCGACGCAAGCGTCAGCGTATAGCCCGGCATCGAAATCCCGTACGGCAGCACGATCCCCTGGCTGCCCGCGCCCGGATTCGATAGCGTGAGGTTCGTCGTGAACGACGGCTTCGTCAGCACGCACGCGGCCGCGTTCGGCCCGCATACGCCGTTGACGGTGATCAGGCCCGTCTGCGACGTCGAGCCGAAGATCATCGACTGGAACCCGGAGAACATCTGGAACGTCGTCGGATCGATGCTGAGCCCGGCGCCGGTGCCGAGCAGCGTGATCGGCGTCGAGTCGACCGGCGTGACCGCGTAGCCGTTCGCCGCGTCGACCGCCGCGGGCGCGATGACGAGCGTGCCGTTCGACGAGAAAAAGACCGGCGAGCCGTCGAACGACACGATCGCGAGGCTGTCCGTGGTGCCGTCGTTCGCCGAGCGCAGCGTGACCGTGCCCGGGTTCGTGCTGGTAATCGTGACGGGGCCGGCGACGCTGCCGAACGACGTCGCCGGCAGCACGTAGCCGATCGCGACACCCGGATCGGACGTGTTCGTCGAGCCCGTGATCGCGATGTCGCCCTTCGTGCCGCTCGATAGCACGCCGCCGTTGAGAACGAGCACGCCGAAGTCGTTCTGCACGTTCGACTGGCCTGCAATCGCCGGCGGGCCGGCAACCGCGCCACGGATGTCGATGTTGCCGCCGTTCGTCGACGTGATGCCCGAGCCGTCGGCGACGATCACGCCTTCGGTCTGCGTGCCGACACCGCTGCCATAGATGCTCAGCGTGCCGCTACCGGTCGTCACGGAAGACGGGTTGCCGCCGCCGTCGGTGTTCCCCTCGATCGCGACACCCACCATCGACGCATTCGGATTGGTCGGATCGCCGTTGGTCGTGCCGGTCAGCGAGATCGAGCCGCTCGACGACGTGATCGTCGAGCCGGTGTTGATCGCCAGCCCGGTATTGTTGTAAAAGACCTGAACGGTCGTGTTCACGATACCCGTCAGCGAGATCGGGCCACTCGTCGTCGTCAGCGACGCGCCGTTCAAGTTGATGCCCGTGCCGTTGGATCCCTCCAGCCCCGTCGACGGCACGTTCTGGGTGCCCGTCATCGAAATCGCGCCGCTCGCCGTCGTCACCGTCCCACTGAGCGACACGCCGTTGCTGAATGCGCTGTTCGTCGTCCCGTCGATCGATACGCCGCCCCCTTGCGTCGCGGACGATGTCGTATCGATCGGCGACGAAAAGATCGATACGCCGTCTGCCGACGTCCCGCTGCCGGTTATCTGCAGGTTGCCGCCCTGCGTGGTGATCGGCGAGTTCGACAGCGCGACGCTGCCGGCGATGCCGTCGAGCGTGACCATGCCGCCGCCGGTTCCGATCGACGTCGTGCCGAGATTGAGCGCGGTACTCGTCGCGCTGTTGCCGGTAACGTCACCGGTGATGCTCAGGCCCCCGCCCGCCGTGGTGATGGTCGTCTGTTCGAGGTCGACGCCGTTTGACGTGGTCGGTACAAAACCCGACGTCTGCACCGAAATCGCCGACTCGAGCTTGCCGCCGATCGTCACGCTGCCGCCTTGCGTGCTGATCGCGCTATTGTTCGCGGTGACGATGGCACCCGTCGCGATCGTCGTGGCATAGGCGATCGCCACGTTCGGCGAATTGACGTCCGCGCTGAACTGCACACTGCCGCCGTGCGTCGTGAACGTCGATCCGTCGATCACGACGCCGCCGACCAGCGCGGAGGCCGACGACGTGCTGGTCGCGACCGTGCCGCCCGACCCGACGTTGCCGGTGATCGACACATTGCCGCCGCCGGTGTCGACGGTCGTCCGCGTAATGCTGGCCGCGCCGCTGCCGCCGTTGCCGTTGACGACGAAGTTGCCGCCGTTGGTCTGGATCGTCGCGCCGCCGAAAAAGCCGTCGCCGATGCTGACGGTCCCGCCGAACGGCGCCGTCACGCCGACGTTCGAATCGAGCAGCACATCGAGCTTGCCGGCCGACGACGTGATGCTGACGCCGTAGCCGATCACGACCGACCCCGACGCCTGCAGCGAGAACTTCGCGTCGCCGCCGCTCGTCTTCTGAATCGTCGCGGAGTCGGCGACGTCGATGTCGCCGGCGCCGTTGCCGCCGGTCGCCGACGTCGCGACCGTCACCGACGTGCCATTGTTCAGCTCCGATTGAATCGCGCCGGTCGTCAGCGTCGACGCGGACGAATACGAGAACGTCACCGAGCCGCCCGGCGCGTCCGACGCCGCAGCGGCCGGCCCGCTGGACACGATCGTGACCGAGTACGGATCGAGCAGCCACGTGCCGCCGACGCCATGCAGCGCCGACGCGTCGACGACCGCGCCGGCCGTGTCGAGCGAATGGCTCGACGTCTCGATGAGCCCGCCGTTGCCGCCCTGCGGCCCGCCCTTCGCGGAAAACGTTCCATACAGCCGCGCGACGCTATCGCCGTACGCGACGATGTGCCCGCCGTTGCCGTTCGCGAGCGCATCCGCATGAATCGACGCGTCCGGCGACATCCACAGCGCGTCCGCATCGCGGATCGTCGGATCCGCGCCGGCCGCGCCGCCGCCGAAGCGCACGGTGCCGCCACCCGCCGCGCCGCTCGCGTCGACGTTCGCGCCGGCCAGCAGCGCGACGTCGTGGCCGGTCACGTCGATCCGGCCGCCGGTGAGTCCCGCGCCGCCCGTCGCATCGAGCGTGCCGCTCACCTGCGTGATGCCGTTCGAGCCGCCATCGAGGAAGATGTGGCCGTCGCGCTCGGCGAGGCTTTGCGCGCGCACGATCCCCTGCTGGTTCAGCACGGTGCCCGCGAGCGCGTCGGCGGTCTGCGCGCTCATCACGACGGTGCCGCCGTCGGCCGCGAGCGTGCCGGCGTTGCCGACGAGCGCATGCGCGGCGCCCTGATTGATCTGCAGCGTCGTGAGTCCATCGCCGGCGAAATCGACGGTGACGTCGCTGCCCGCGCCGAGCGCGACGGTGCCCAGCCGCGCGCTGACGGTGCCGGTGTTGCTGACGGTGCCGCCGAGCAGCGCGATCGTGCCGCCGTCCCGCGCGGTCAGCGTGCCCGCGTTGCCGACCGGCGCGGCCGACGTGCCGACGAACCTGAAGTGCCCCGCCAGAAAATCCGCGTCCGAGATGTCGAGCGTCGACGCGATCATCGATCCGACGTTGACCGACGACCCCGGCGCGAAGATCACGCCGGCCGGGTTGACGAGGAACACGCGGCCGTTCGCCTGCAGCCGGCCCGCGATCACGCTCTCGTCGTTGCCGAGCACGCGGTTCAGCAGCGCGGCGCTCGCCGACGGCTGCGCGATCGTCACCGCTTCGTTCGCGCCGATCGAGAACGTGTTCCAGTTGACGATCGCGTTCGGCGTGCCCTGCGTGATGTTCATCTGCCCGGCCGCGGGCGAACTGACGCTGACCGAGCCCGACACGACCTGCGCGCCGGTCGGGTTCGCACACGACGGCGTCGCGACCGACGCGGCGAACAGCGCGGCGACCGCACTCGCGATGGCGCCCGCATGTCTCGATCGCGCACTAACCGGCTTCTTCATGACGCACCTCAAGCGCCGGCCCGCGCCGGCTCGAACCGCAATTCAGCGACCGCGGCCGCCGTCGCCCGCATGCGCGACGGCGGCCGTGACCTTCCCCCGGGCAGCCGGCTAGAACGCCTTCGTCAGCTGCACATAAAAGCGCGGCACGCGATCGTTGCCGGTCGTGTCGGATGCGGTCGTGCGCCACGCGACCGTCCCCTGCAGCGAGAATCCTGCCGGCGCCGCCCAGTACGCGCCAACGCCCGCGCCGCTGCGCGTGATGTTGTTCGCGCCCTGGCCGGGCCGCGGGTTCGCGTTGTACCAGCCGGTGCCGAAATCGAAGAAGCCGAACACCGTCACCTTCGAGTTCACCGCGTAGCGCGCTTCGGTCGTCGCGACGAAGCCCTCGTCGACGAGCCCTTCCGACGGCGAATACGCGCGCACCGCGTGCGGGCCGCCGAGCAGGAAGCGCGACGAGTTGTCCAGCGTCGTCGCGGCCCACTGGCCCGAGATGCCGGCAAATACGCTGATGCGCTCGGTCACCGAGTTCAGCCGGTTCGCGAAGAACGTCACGCGCGCCTCGGTGCCCTGCGTGTCGCGCCCGAAGCTCGACGCGTCGAGCGCGCGATCGGCGGCCGACCGAATGTCGAGGCTGCCGACCAGCAGCGCGAGATCGGCGCTGTTGAAGCCGCCGCCGAGCCATGCGTCGCGGCTCTCGTAGCTCACGCCGACGCTGCCTTCGATCAGCGCGCGCTGATTGTGCTCGTCGACGATGCCGATGTTGTCGCGCAGGTCGCGATACTCGAGGTTCACGCGCGCGAGCAGGTTCTGGTTGCGCGTGCGCACGAGCGGATGCGTGAGCGTCAGGTCCGCGACCGTCGCCTCGCCGGTCGCGTCGAGCGGCGCGAACTCCTTGCCGAGCGTGTAGTTGAGCCGCGCGAACGCGACGCCGACGCGCGTGCCGTCCGCATCGATCGGCGCTTCGTACGCGACGCGCCCGTACGCGGTGTCGAGCCGCTCGCTGCCGAGCAGGCGGATGTCGAGGTTGTCGCCGATCATGAACGGCGAGTTGAGCCGCGCGAGCGCGCCGAGCCGCCACGTGCCGGTCGGCGGCGAGCCGTAGTTGTCGACGTCGGTCGAGAAGGTCCAGCGCTTGGCCGGCGCGACGCGGATCGTCAGGTCGACGGTGCCCGGCTCGTTGCCGGCCTCGAGCGCCGACGATACCTGCACGCCGGGCAGATCGGACAGCAGCAGCATCGTGCGCTCGAGATCGCGCTGCTTCAGCGGCGCGCCGATCGGAATCGCGGCGACGCGCGCGCGCAGCAGGCTCTCGCGCACCGGCGTGCCGGCCGCGATGTCGAGCCGCACGTGGCCGACGCGCCCTTCGAGCACGCTCAGCTCGACGTTCCCGGACGTGACGTCCTGCGGCGGGATCACGACCTGCGCGAGCGCATAGCCGCGTTCGCGATAGACGCGCGTGATCCGCGCGGCGATCGCCTCGATGTCCGCGAAGCCGATCTGCGTGCCGATCCGCTCGCGCACCGGCGCGAGCAGCTCGTCGGTCGGAATCGCGTTGTTGCCCTTCAGCGTGATGCTTTTCAGCACGAAGGTCGGCCCGGGCGCGACGGCAGCGGGCGGCGACGCCTGTTGCGGCTCGGCCGGCAACGCGTTCGCGCCGCCGGGCGGCACCGGGCGCGTTTCGCGCGGTTGCGTCTCGTTCAGGATGCTGCCCGCGTTCGGCGGCGTCTGCGCGTACGCGAGCGCGCTGCTCCACGACACCGCCGCGGCCATGATTCGGAGGGTTCTTTTCATTGGTGGACGTGGGAGGCGTCGTTTCATATCAGTGCGCGACGGTCAGCCGCCAGCCTCCCATCAGATCGAACGGCGCCCAGAAGAACGGATGCGCGAAGCGCGGCGTCTTCAGCACCGCGAGCTGCGCGGTCCGCATCGCGTCGATCGCCTCGCGGCCGCCCGTCAGTTCCGAGTAGAAGGTCCGCATCGTCAGCGCGCTCGACTCGTCGGCGACCGGCCACATCGACACGATCAGGCTCGACGCGCCCGCATAGAAGAACGCGCGCGTGAAGCCGAGGATCTCGTCACCACGCGCGATGCGCCCGAGCCCCGTCTCGCACGCGGACAACGTGACGAGCGCGACGTCGTTCAGCTTCAGGTTGTAGATATCCTTCGCGAGCAGCGAATCGGGGCCGTCGGCCGGCTGCGCCGACGGCGCGAGCAGGATCCGCGAATGCAGCGGATCGATCGTGTCGGCCTGCGCGTGCGTCGCGACGTGCAGCACCCGGCCGG
This sequence comes from Burkholderia guangdongensis, assembly GCF_013403875.1. Classification (GTDB taxonomy): domain Bacteria; phylum Pseudomonadota; class Gammaproteobacteria; order Burkholderiales; family Burkholderiaceae; genus Burkholderia; species Burkholderia guangdongensis. The sequence continues at coordinate 179,402 of NZ_JACBNX010000003.1, forward strand.
CGGGCGCGTTGTTCTGGAAGCTCGCGCGCGTCGCCGCGCGCTGCAGGAACAGCTCCTTCGTCGCGAACAGCGGCGCGATCCCCTCGACCTCCGCCTGCGCGCCGGGCAGCGCGTACGCGGGCGTGATCGACGGATTGCCGAACGCGACGAGGTTGCTCGCGACGCGCTGCTGGCGGTCGAGCAGTTGCAGCGCGACGCTCGTCGACGGCTCCAGCGCGATCGCGTGGCCCTCGATCAGGAAGTCGTCCGCGTCGCGCAGCGCCTGGAACGGCAGATAGTGGAGCGCGCCGTGCGGCACGATGATCAACCGTTCGAACTTCGGCAGCGCGAGCGGCGCGATCAGCAGCGCGTCGAGCTTCGCGCCGTACGTGAGCGCGGTCGGGCGGCGGTGGATGATCGCGTTGCGGAAATCGGTGACGGCCGCATCGAGGTCCGCGCGCGCGATCGGCAGCGTGTAGCCTGTCAGGCCTTTGCGGCGAATCACCCAGACGACGAGCTCGTCCTTCAGCCCGTGGAATTCGACGATCGCCTCGTCGGGCCGCAACGCGCGGCGCACCGCGTCGAGCGTCGGCACCTGGCCGTTCAGTTGCCGGTCGTCGACGCCCGCGTCGACGCGGTTGCGCACGACGTCGAGCAGCGCCCGCGCGCGGCTGCGCTCGGACAGGTTCCATGCGGACGTGTAGTCACCCGCGTCGACCGCCAGCTTGATCGACTCGTCGAACACCGATTGCGTGTCGCCGAACAGGCCCGTCTTGAATTCGTCGCTACGAAACCGCGCGCGGATCTTCTCGGAATCGTCGACGGCCTGCAAGTACGCGTCGCGCGCGTGCGGCTTGTCGCCGAGCGCGAGGTCCGCGCGGCCGATCCCCGCGTGCGCCCACAGGCGATCGTAGTCGGCGTCGGTCGACGCGTCGTTCGCGAGCAGCGCGTTGAACGCGCGCTTCGCGTCGTCGGGCTTGTTTTCCGCGAGCAGCAGGTTGCCTTCGATGCGCTGGTAGGCGGGCGCGAGATCCGCCGACGGTGGCGGATTCGCCGAGTCGAACGTCTTGCGCGCGCCGGCCGTGTCGCCGGCCGCGATCTGCGCGTTCGTCACCGACAACAGCACGAGCGGCCGGTAGCGCGGCGACGCCGTCTTCAGCGCGTCGTCGTACGCGGCGAGCGCCGCGTGCGGATCGCCGCGCCGCAGCGCGATGTCGCCGAGCACCTTGTTCGCGGGCGCGAACACCTGCTCCGGCGCCTTCGGATGCGACGCGAGGGCGTCCTTCGCGTAGCGCTCGGCGTCGTTCAGATCGCCCGCGTAGCTGTACGCGATCGCCAGATCGCGCTTCGACAGCGCGGCGAGATCCGCGTTGTCGGTCTGCTCGGCGACGACGAGCGCGCGCGCGGCCGCGTCGACGCTGTCGCGGAAGTCGCCGCGCTCGGCCGCGGACACCGCCATGCTGCAGTACTGGTACGCCGGGAGTTTCACGCTGTCGCGCGACAGCAGCAGGCGGCCTTCGGCGGTCAGCGATTTCAGCGTCTCCGCGTCGCGTACGCGCTCCTCGCTCTGCTGGAACGCGAAGGTGCCGGCGGCGGCAGGGTCCGCGCTGTTGGTTGGGCTGTTGGTTGCGCCGGCGGCTGGTGACGCGACGGCAGCCTTGGTTGCCTGATCCGCCGCGACCGGCGACGCCGCGTGCGCGATCGCGACCGGCACGAGCGCTGCGCCGAGCGCGGCGACAAGCTCGGCGCCCAGCATCACGGCCGGCATCATGACCTGCATCACGGCCAACACCAGCGCGCGCCGCGCGGCCGTACGCCGCACACGCCGCAACGCACCGGCGCACGACATCGCGCCGATGGCCCGGCCTACGTTCCCGCCCAAACGATCGTGGCGTTCATTCACATCGACTTCCTGCATAACGGTGGAGGAATGCGGTGGAGGAATGCAGCGTGTCCTGAATGCCTGCTCGCGGAACGGGCGTCGTGCGCGAGGGACCGTCGATTTCAATCACGTAAACGAACGGCGGCCGCGCGTTTTGAAAACATCGCACAGTTATTTTTCGAATTTATTTTTTGCGGCGGCGCCTCGCGGGTTTTCAAAATCGGCGGCGTCGTTCGTCTTCAGAGGTATACGCGCGTGCGCGTAAGGTCGGCGCGTGCGCGCTCGACGAGCATGTTCCGGTCGCCCACGCCGGTCGCACCTTTTCACCACGGAGCCCGAATCCGATGCCCCCTCCCGACGACAAGACGGTGATCGCGCGACAGCCGCTTGCGCCGGAGGAATCGCCCGCCCCGCCCGACACCGAGGCCGAGGCCACCGACGAACGCACGCTCGTGATGCCGGCCGCGCGGCCGGCGAGCGGGGATGCCGGCGCGTCGGCCGGCGACGCCGCGTCGACGTCCGCCACCGCCACCGCCACCGCGCTCGCGTCCGCGCCGCACGCGCTGCCGGTCGGCACGCGCCTCGCGGAGTTCGAGGTCGTCCGGCTGATCGGCGAAGGGGGCTTCGGCATCGTCTATCTCGCCGACGACACGCAGCTCGGCCGCCGCGTCGCGCTGAAGGAATACATCCCGGCCGCGCTCGCGTCGCGCGGCGGCAACGCGCAGGTCACGGTGAAGTCGGAGCGGCACGCGGAGACGTTCCGCGCGGGCCTGAAGAGCTTCATCAACGAAGCGCGGCTGCTCGCGCAGTTCGACCACCAGTCGCTCGTCAAGGTCTACCGGTTCTGGGAAGCGAACGGCACCGCGTATATGGTGATGCCGTACTACGAAGGCGCCACGCTGAAGGACGCGCTGCGGCAGATGCCCGCGCCGCCCGACGAGGACTGGCTGCGCGCGCTGCTCGCGCCGCTCGTCGAGGCGCTCGCGGTGCTGCACCGCGCGCAGTGTTTCCACCGCGACATCGCGCCCGACAACATCATGCTGCTGAAGGGCAGCGGCCGGCCGCTGCTGCTCGACTTCGGCGCCGCGCGGCGCGTGATCGGCGACATGACGCAGGCGCTGACCGTGATCCTGAAGCCGGGTTACGCGCCGGTCGAACAGTACGCGGAAGTGCCGTCGATGAAGCAGGGGCCGTGGACGGACCTGTACGCGCTCGCGGCGGTCGTCTATTTCGCGATCCTCGGCAAGACGCCGCCGGCTGCCGTCGGGCGGCTGCTGAACGATACGTACGAGCCGCTCGCGGTCGTGGCGGCCGGCCGGTATTCGGACGGCTTCCTGCGCGCGATCGATCGTGCGCTCGCGGTGCAGCCGCAGGACAGGCCGCAAGACGTGTTCGCGCTGGCGGCGGAGATGGGGCTCGACGTCGACAGCGACGCGGGGAGCGACAGCGGCGTAGCCACCGGCGTGGCCGGCACCGGAGCGGGACGTGCGGACGACGACGTCACGCGCGTGATGCCGCGTGAAACGCCGAGGCAGGCGACGGCGGGCGCGTCCGCGCCGGGGAATCGGGACAATACGCGAGGCAATACGCAGGGCGGTACGCAGGGCGGTACGCAGGGCGGTACGCAGGGCAATACGCGCCCGGGTGGCGGCGCGACTGCAGCGACCGCAGTGACCGCAGCACCGGCGGCAAGCGCGCCGCCCGCACGCGCGGGTGGCGGCAAGCGGCCCGCGATGATCGCGGCGATCGTGGCCGGCGTCATCGTCATCGCCGGAATCGGCGGCTGGTGGGCGACGCGGCCGTCGCCGACGACCGGCTCCTCGACGCTCGCGCATGCACCGGCCACGGCGGCGCCTTCCGCCGTCGGCCACGCATCGCAGTCTCAGCCGCAGTCTCAACCGGAAACGACCGCAGCGGCACCGACGACATCGACGCCCCCATCGGCATCCGCATCGATCGCGGCCACGCAGCCGGCCGCGCCGCCAGCCGGCGCCGCGTCGTCGGCGCTTCCATCGACCGCCGCACCCGCGATGTCGCTTGCGAGCGCGCAGCCATCGGCGGCCGCACCGCTGCCGCGCTACACGCCGGACGGCGAGTTCGAGCGGATCGCATCGTCGCTCGCCGACCCGTCGTTCCACGTCACGACGACGCTGCACGCCACGGTCGCGCGGATCAACCACGACCATCTGGAATTCCGGCTCGGCAGCAACCGCGCGGGCTACGCGTACGTGTTCATGGTCGATCCGGAAGGCCAGTACCTGATGCTGTTCCCGAACGCGCTCGACAAGAACAATGCGATCGCCGCTGGCGCGACGCTGAACCTGCCGCGCGACAGCTGGCCGATGCTCGCGGGCGCGCCGGCGGGCCCGAACCACTTCCTCGCGATCGTGTCGCCGGTGCCGCGCGACTTCACAGACGGCGGGCTGCATCGCGGCTCCGTGTTCGCGTCGTTCCCGTCCGACGCGCGGCGCGCGGCCGCCACGCGGCGCACAGCGAGCTATTCGCCGTTCGCGGGCAAGCCGCGCTGCGGCGCGAGCGTCGCGGATTGTCCCGACACGTTCGGCGCGTCGACGTTCACGATCGACGTCGTCAACTGACCGTCAACCGAGCCAGCCGCCCGTGGCGCGCCCCGGCGCGCCCGCGACTCAAGGAGGCGCCATGCGAAGCATCCTTCTGCTGACGATAGCCACGGCGACGCTCGCCGGATGCGCGAGCGACAACCCGGAGACCATCGTGACGATCGGGCCGGCGACAGCGCCGGCTGCGGCGCGCGCGGCAGCGGCCGCACCCGCGATGCCGGAAACGGGAACGGAGGCGGCCAGGCCCGCGCCGACCACCGTCGCTCGTTCGCAGTCTGCGGCGCCTGCGATGCCGGTCGCGCAGTCGGCTGCGGCGAAGCCGTCGGCGCAGCCCGGCGCCACACAGTACGCCGCTACCACGGCGGCCGTTGCCGGTCCTACCGTTGCCGCCGCCACTGTCACGGCCTCCCCCACCGTTGCCGCGCCTACCGAAGCGACCTCGCCCACCGTCGCCGCCCCTACCGCTGCGGCCTCCCCCGCCGTCGCCGCTCCTACCGCTGCAGCCGCTCCCGTCGCCACCCCACCTTCCGACGCATCCGCCCCGTCCGCGTTCTCGACGCGACACGCGTACTACGAAGCCACCCGCTTCTCGGACCTGCCGGGCTGGCGCACCGACGACCTGGGCGCCGCGTGGGACGCGTTCCGCCGCAGCTGCGGCGTGCTCGGCACGCGCAGCGGCTGGTCGGCGCCGTGCGCGGCGTCGCGCGCGGTCGACGCGCGCAACGCGGCGGCGATCCGGCAGTTCTTCGAGACGTACTTCAGCGCGTACCAGATCCGCAACGTCGACCGCTCGACCGACGGCACGCTGACCGGCTACTACGAGCCGCTGCTGAACGGCAGTCAGCAATACGGCGGCGCGTACATCTATCCGGTCTACGGCACGCCGGAGGACATGCTCTACCTCGACGCGCGCCGCGTGCCAGAGAGCGCGCGCGGCGGCACGCTGGCCGCGCGGATCGCCGGACGCACGATCGTGCCGATCGCGGACGCGCCGCCGGCCGTGCCCGGCGCGAACGGCGTCTACGTGCTGGACCTGCACGACGGCACCGCCGACGTCCGCGACAAGAAATACCGGATGCGGCTCGATCACGGTCGCATCGTCCCGTACTACACGCGCGCGGAGATCGAGCGCGGCGGGCTGAAGGCGCCGGTGCTCGCGTACGTCGACGATCCGGTGATGCTGTATTCGATGCAGGTGCAGGGCTCCGGCAAGATCCGGATGCGCGACGGCACGATCCGCCGCTTCGCGTACGCGGAGCAGAACGGCCGCCCGTTCCTGCCTCCGGTCGCGAACCGCGCCGGCGGACACAAGCTCGTCGTGCGCGGGATCGACATGGACATCGACGTGACCGACGACGATCCGTCGGCATCGGCCGCGCCCGCGCCGTCCGGCGACGACGCATCCGGCGACGACGCGCCGGTGTCGCCGCTGCTGCGCGGCTTCAAGCTCGCGGCCGCGAGCGTCGGCGGCACGGCCGGCGACGCGGCGCCGCCGGCGGGCGGCACGCCGATCCGCCACGGCTTCGCGACGTCGGACCCGAGCTACGTGTTCTTCCGGCCGATTCCGGATTCGCCGAACGGGCCGGTCGGCGCGCTCGGCGTGCCGCTGTCGGCGGGGCGCTCGGTCGCGGTCGATCCGCGCACGACGCCGCTCGGCGCGCCGGTATTCGTCGCGGCGGGCGGCGATCCGCAGGCGCCCGGCACGATCGACCGGCTGATGATGGCTCAGGATTCGGGCGGTGCGATTCGCGGCGCGGTGCGGGCCGATTACTTCTACGGTTTCGGCCAGACGGCGCAGACGGAGGCGAGCCACACGAAGGAACGTCTGCGGATGTGGGTACTGCTACCGAAGGGGCTGCATATCGCCGCGCAGGACGCGACGCTGAAGACGCGCGGCGTGGGCGGGCCGGCCGCGTCGAATGCGGATTGCGTGGTCAGCGATCCGGATTTCTGCGTCGACGATGCGCCGTGAGCGATGGCTGCTGTTGTGACGCACCCCGGTGGTCACCGGGACGAACGTCGGGCGTTCACAGTTCGCGGGGACGATCGACCAACGTCACCATGACGTCACTCAAGCGGATCGTGCGCGTTTGCGCGGCTTCACCAGCCGTTCCACCGCGCGTTCGGTCACGTCCTTGAATAGCGCGACGTTGCCATGAACCCGCGCAGCGAGCATCGCACCGTAGACGAGCGACACGAGCGTCGCAGCGTCGGTTTGAACCGACGAACCCAGTTCAATGAGGTTGTTTTTCACGCCCGATTCCAGCACCCGCTCGAGCCACGCAGTCAGGTTATCGAAGAACGCTTTCACCGCTTGCGCGACTTCCTCAGGCAACGACGGAAGTTCGGCGCCGAGCATGCCCGCTACGCAGAAAGGCGCCGTGTCGTCCGCAATGCAGCGTTCCCAATGGCCGATGTAGGCACGCAACTGCGCAATGGCGTCGGCACCGCTCGCCTCGAGTGAAGCGACGTCCGCGTCAAATGCGTCCCGCCACTCGTTCAACACCGCCACCACGAGATCGGTCTTGGCAGGGAAGTGGTGGTGAATGCTCGCCTTGCGGATGTTGATCGCTTCCGAGACGTCCGCATAGCTGAACCCGCTATAGCCGCGACGCATGATGAGTTGCCGCCCCTCGGCAATGATCCTGTTTGCCGTCAGGTTTCCAGTCGCTGTCATTTTACCTACCATCTAGTCGGTTGATTCCCCGGCAGTCTACCGCGGGTGAGGACCCATTTCCAGCCTCAAAAATTTTCTTGTATTTTTACCATCCTACTAGTAGGATGGTTTCATCGATCAGGCGACGCCCTGTCGGTTTCTCCGTCCCCCACTCTCTGGAGCATGAAAATGAAGGTTTCCTCATATGTGACCCGCATCGCCGCCGCCGTTGCCCTTTCCGCCGCCGCTCTCGGCTCGCAGGCCGCCACGGCTGCGCCGATCAGGAATGTCGTCCTCGTCCACGGCTATTTCGCCGACGGCTCGGGCTGGCAGGCCGTGTCGAAGATACTGACACGCGACGGCTACAAGGTCTCCGTCGTGCAGGAGCCGGAAACTTCATTCGACGACGACGTGAAGGCCACCACCCGCGTCGTCGACGCGCAGGATGGCCCGAGCATTCTTGTCGGCCACAGCTACGGCGGCGCGGTGGTGACCGAGGCCGGCAACGACGACAAGGTCGCGGGTCTCGTCTATGTGGCCGCGTTCCAGCCGGACACGGGAGAAAGCCCGCTCGATCTGACCAAGAAAATGCCGCCTGCCACCAAGGCCATCAAGGCGACCGCCGACGGCCACCTGTACATCGATCCGGCCAATTTCCACGAGGACTTCGCCGCCGACCTGCCCGCCGCCGAAACCAGCTTCATGGCCATCTCGCAGGTGACGCCCGCCGCGCAATCGTTCGGTGTTCCGATCACGCACGCCGCGTGGAGAACGAAGCCGAGCTGGGCCGTCGTGGCAACCGCTGACCGTGCGATCAATCCCGATCTGGAGCGCTTCATGACCCAGCGCGCAGGCAGCAAGACCATCGAGATCAACTCGAGCCACGTGGCCTACATGTCGCACCCGGCCAAGATCGCGAAGCTGATCGAGCAAGCTGCAGCGCAGTCCGGCAAAGAATGACGAAACGTGACGCGCCGCCTTCGGCCGCGATAGGGGCCGAGGCGGCGCTTGCCTCACTCGGCAAGCGGCTCGAAATACGGGCCGTATGAGACAGAGGGATAAGTCGCACCGCGCTGACTTTCCCGGCAAAGGCTTGCGGTCGCCGACATCGCGTTCCAATTTCACCAGAGCGGTGGACTCATGGTGATGTCATAGTCAGCAAACATGATGTTGAAGCTGACGCTCACGCGTGCTTGCGCACTTGTGTTCGCTGACACCGAATGCTGTAGCCAGGCTGGAAACAGCAACAACGTGCCTTCGCTGACTGGCAATACCACCAGATCGGTGTTGTAAGCCGTCAACTCAGTCACGGGCGGACGAATGATGGTCGTCTGCGGGCGCGGATCATGAAAATTGATCGTGTCGGCACCCGCTTGCGAGCGCAGGTAATACACGCCGCTCAGGAAATTGTTGGGATGGCTGTGCATCGCGTGTGTCCCGCCTGGATCCAGCACATTGACCCAGCATCCGGTAATGTGAAACGGGGCATCTGCGACTTTGAGAAACGCGAGTACGTCGCGCGCAGCCCGTCCGATATGCGCGATCAACTCGGAAAACTCCGGCTTTTCATGTTGCTGGTGACCAGATTGCCACGCGGCGCCGGTACGGATGCCGCTGCCGCTGCAGATCAAGGTGTCGACGTACGCCATCAGCTCCCGATCAAGCGGCTCGTAGCACGCCTGCTCGAGGAGACGCCGCCAAACGAAAGTCGGGAAAAGTCGGACGATATCCGGAGCGGAGGCTTCCATTGCCGGTTGCGCAACGCGCTAGTCGGGACGCTCATCCATCACTATAGGCGTGGAACAGCCGTTTCCGGAATGAAGCAGACCCTTGGATGGCCAAGTCGCGGTTACAGCGAATGACGCGTTCTGACCGTCTACCGTCTGATGCTGATTGCCAAGGCTAGCCCCGTGCGCCGTCTTTGACGAAAGCCAGGCGAGTCCACGTCACGCCCATGTGCCGATTTCCGGGCTGCATGGATTCGGTCTGGACGTTCAGCAGAGTTCGCAAACGATAAGCATTTGCGAGTTGAATGGTCTCCTCCGCCGAAACGTCGAACATCCGCCGTCCTTTCGGAACCGGGCCGTGACGCAAGGACAGGACTAGCATGGCACCCTCACACAGGAGAGCGCTGACGTTCGGCATCGCCCGATGACGCTCGTCTTCGTCAAGGTGCATCCAAACGGCCGACAGCATCGCGAAGTCAAATTCATTTCGTCTCGAACGCAGGATCGCGAGATCCGGCAGGCTATCGTCCAGCCATTCAATCCGGGGAGACGGATGCTGCCTGATTCCGGCAAAGCGCAACGCGTCCACCGGTTCGACGGCTACGACTGAATGCCCCATCGCCGCAAAAGCAGCGGCGTCGGTTCCGATACCGGCTCCAATATCAAGAATGCAAGCCGGGTGCGTCGGAACGAGATGCATGATGGGCTCGTGGTGTTCAGCAAACGAGATGTCTTGCCATTGCTCGATGAGCGATTGTGCATTCTCCGCGTAGCCTTCCGTGCCGCTTACATTGATGGACACCACCGCTCTCCCAGTATCGGTGTTTCGCGCAGTTTGCCAGATTGTTGCCAGTTCAGTGCCGCCCGCCCAATGTCTGGAACTCGCCGGTCGTGGTCGGTCGAAGACTTGCCTAGTCGTCCGGTAGCCTCGAGTAGAGAGCAAAATCCCCGGGAGTTCCGCGAACCATCCGGTAGGCACGCATTAGGCCTTCATATCGAAATCGACAACGCCGAAGTACTTCCGTCGAACGAGAATTGGTTTGCAAAACCGTCGCTTGCACCCGCACGAATCCGTAAGCGGAAAACGACCATGCCGTGACAGCCGCGCATACCGCGCTTGCAATCCCCTTACCCCAATGGACAGGCGACAGGTCATAGGCGATTTCAGCCGTGTGATTCACACTGGAAACCGTATGAAAACCGACCGTGCCAATCAGCTGCTGGCTACGGTTGTCGACAATGGCAAGACGTCGCGTGGAGTCGGCTGACGCCGAATCCAATTCATCAAACATCGCTCGAAGATCATCGCTCGACCGTAAGTTCCAGCTCGTATGCCGGAACACTTCCGGTAGCCGCAGATACTCGTACCAGGCCTCAACATCCGATTTCTCGAGTTGCCGCAGTGATACCTCAGCGTGTCCGGAACATGGCGCTGCATCGATTCTCATAGGGTTGCCTCGACCTTTCGCCGCTTACTTAGCGTCAATTGTCGACGAATTGCGAGGTGGCGTCGAATGCCGCAAACTGGCCGGCTACTGCCCAATGTGGTCGGCAGTAGTCGACCCATTGCAGCCACTCGATCTGCTCAATAGCGGTCATTCACCGTCCGGACCGGCATGCGCAATTCCAGCTTAATTCTCAATGAGCGATTCGCTGACGAAGACGTTATAAGGCGTGATTTCCAGATCCAGACTTTCAGGGATGGGTATGCCGTTTCCGCAATAGTCGATTTCGACATCGGCTAGATGACCTGACTCGTCGGCAAAGAGCAGAATCTCAATCGACCCCCAACCTTCCGGTTCCCTCCGATCCCGGAAGTTCGCTTCAAACACCATGCGATAAGGCTGTCCACTCGAAGCGATGGCTATGGGAGGAACTTTATCGGGCGCGGCCAGCGACAGGCCAAAACTGTTGCATCCACATTCACAGAGTCTGAGTATCTCTGCATTCGCGAACTGCGCCGCAAGCGCGTCTCGATTTGGAAACGGGCAGTGCTCAAGTATAAACGAAACCCAATAGGCTGCCTGGTTCAGATCGTTTGGCATATTACGTCCTAGCATCGCGGCTTCCGGCGTCAACGCGTCGATTGTCAGCGATTCAAGCCGCTCTGTCGAACGTCTCGATGTGGCCGATTACCGCCCGACGCGATCAGCACATGCTGCCCATGAGCAGGCCTTCGAACAGTTCGAAAGGAAGTACAAAGCGTCGTGGATCATCTTGCTTCCACTCCGTCAAAGCCCGCGCTTCGCTGCTAACCGAAAGTCGCCGCTATCAGATGCCGCTCAGAGTATGCAATCAAGGCAAATATGATCAGCCCTATCACAATCCCTGCAACGCGCCGGGTCGTGAAATTCGTCGGTTTGGGCATGATATCGCCGGCATTGCGCCGCTCTTTAAGGCGATTCATGGCGTAAAGCACGGCAGCCAATGCCGCCGCCCGGACAATTGCACTCTGAATAGTCATGTATCCCCCGGCTGATCTGCTTGATCTAATGTGCCGTCGATAGACGGTTATCAAGCGACGGCGAACCACTTTGTTGGTATGCGCCTTTGAGATGCTTGTGAGGGCAATTGTGGACGATTTGAGTCACGGTGTCGAACGACCGTTCCTGGTCGGCACCAGCCAGTCGTGATCTCCGGCAACTGGCCGAATGGCGAACTTCGCGCTTGCATGTCGGGAGCGCTGTAAACTCACGCGGCCAAAGCAACTTTTCCCGGCCACATGAGCACCCACCCCACCGACGTACCTGCAAGCGTCGCTCCAATGATGCAGCGGCACGTGTAAGGCAGTTGCATTTTGGGTCGTTGTCTCAAGCCCGTTTTCTTCGCTCATCGGCATGGCGAGACGAGGCGGACTATATAGCTGTCGCGCCTGCGGATAACCAACGCACGAGACAAACCCATCTCCTTTAGCCACGGCATTGAACAACCCAGATGGAATCGCACAAGATCCAGTTTACGGAGAAAGCGCTTAGCCACTGGGCCGGCATGGGTGACCATGTACTGATACCGCCGGACGGCAACTACGAGATAGCACTGAAATACGAAGGGGAGCCACCGCATGGTGACTCGTATCACACCGTCATAGTGAACGGCCGCCAGTTGCCGGGCTATGCGCGGGGCTGCATATTCCCGATGTCCGCTTGCTCGAGTTTCGTAGCGTTCGGCTGCTGAGGTCTGGCGAACGTTTTGACACCGTCATGATTGCTCTATCCAGCGCAATCGGTCATATAGTAGCAGTCGGCCAGCTTATACTTGACGCCGAGCGCCCCGAGGCCGCTGAGGGCGTCGGCGACATGCAAAACAATTTTCAAGATCAAAAACGCCAACTCAACAATGACAGGACATTATGAACCGCGAGCCTTTGACTTTTAAATTGAAATATCTGCAAAGGGCCAAATGGCTTGCACTGGTGCCGATAAGTGCGTTACTGGCAGGCTGCCCACCCATGATCGTGCCGAATATCGAGACGGAAAAATATGACAAGGTTTACAGCATTCCTGCCGACCCACGCCCGTGGCTGACACTGGAAAACGACGGCATTAATCTTTACCTGTATCAGGAATGTGGCAGCCACGAGGATTGGTGTTATCGGCAACAGCTGGTTGCCTTGAAGAGCGGGACACCTCCCGACTGGAAAAACCTTCTTGAAGCTCGTGAGGTTAGCTGGAGAGTCCAGGGCGCGAATCTGCCCATGCGTCGCCCGCTCTCTGCCTATGTGCCCGGTACGAAATATCGCTTGATGGGTTCGTTTGACGACTACCCTGAAATCGTGCTTTCAAACCCGAAAAATCTGGTCGACAACAATAACATCAATGGACCGGCACTGGACAACCGTTATACAAAGATTGAAGATTTTAATGATCTCGCACATCCAGTGAATATAGATGTGCAGCTAGTGATTTACGATGACGATCATCAATGGATTTTTGCGAATCAGCCAAAATTCAATTCAGACAGAAAAAATCCTCCCACCGACCTATTTATTCCAAGCAAATTGTTTCAATTTGAAGCCAGCGACGATGCGCGACTGAACCAGCCAATGGCATTATATTACTCCGGACCCAATATGATTCCCCATGGTTATCGCGTCGTATCCGGCAATGCGGTGAAATGGTGGACAGATAAATACAACATCAAACATTACGCCAACCAGATTGCGCTGGCTGATGTCATGTTTCCTTCAGTGCCACTCAAACTGGACACCTTGACGGTGGATAGCAAGACCGTGCCTACCAGGCCAACGCTGCTGTGCCATTACAGCCATACTCAATTTAACCTGGGCTGGATGGATGCAGCCCAGCACGGTCCGCCTTCAGAGGCGGATCGGAAGGGTTGCGAGCCGTATCATGGGCAGGCAGAGGTCAAGTGATTATTGAGTCGCCCGTCCCACCCGCCGCCATTCCATCATTTGCCAAGCGAACAACCCCGGCAGAAAAATAATCAAGTCCCGAACACGCCGGGCCCCCGCGAGCGCCAGACAGATCTGCGGGTCAAGCCCGAGCGCCGTCCCGATCAGCAAAAAACCGCCCTCCTGAACACCAAGCGCACCGGGAACAAAAAACGCAACGCTACTCAACGCCTGAATCAACGCCTCGAGAACGAACGCCTCCAGAAAACTCACCTTCGCGCCCAGAAAATACAGCGCGAGCCAGATCTCGAACGCCGTCGCCAGGCACTGAACCGTCTGCCAGACAAACAGATACCGCGTCACGATTCCCCTCTGCCGCCAGATCCGTTTGATCGACTGATCGATGCGCGCGGATTCGCCGAGCAGCGCCGCGAGCTTGCCGCTCGTCATGCGGTTGAGAAATTGCGTCATCCGCTCGAACGGACTGGCGTGCTGCACCAGCGAAAACAGGACCAGCACCGGGGTCAGCACAACCAGCCCCCACGCAAAATCCGCTGCAACGTGCAGCGAACCGGACGCCGCATGACCAAGCAAATAAGCGATGCCGGCAGTCGCGAAAATCAGCTGGCTGATCAGGGTAAGCTGGGTATCGACGATCAGACTCGCGACCACCGTCGACGGCCGCATGCCCCAACGCCGCATCACGCGGAACGAGACGATTTCGCCGCCGATTCGAGCCACGGGCAGCAAGCCGTTCACGGACTCCCGAATCCACACCAGACCGAGCACGGCACCCAGTCCAGGCCGCACCGGGCCTCGCATCAGCAATTGCCAATCCTTCGCATTGGCGAGCATCGGCAACACGTGCGCGATCCCCGCGAGCACGAGCCCTGCGCCCGCGGCGCGCATCAACGCCAGCACCGCGCTGGCGTCCTCGCGCCAGATCAGCCAGAACGAGACGACCAGGCCCACGAATGCGGCGGCCCGGCCCACATGCTTCATCGCGCCACCGGCGTTGAGAAGAGACGCCGGCTCGGCGGGATCGCTCCGGGGAGCAGGCAACGAGTCGGGCGCATGTTCGCGCGCCACTTCATGGATCGGATCGGCACGGCCGTCGAGCGTCGTTCGACTCATGCTTCACTTGTCCTGAACCGAACGCAGCATGCCGTCGGGTTCCACTTCGAAGGTAGAGCCGCGCCAGACCACGCGGGTCGAGAAAAAACTGGCGATCAGGATCGCGAACGATGCGATATCCGTCAATGGCAGCACCCAGAAATCACGGCGAGGTTCCAGCAACGCGGTGTCCGACTGCAGTTTCAGCACGATCCTGGCCAGCAGCGCGGCCGGCACGAGCGCCCACGTCCATTCGGCGGCGCCGGACAGCGCGAGTGTCAGCAACGCGAGCGGAAACGGATGCGTCAGCACTGACCCCAAATGGCCGGCCGGGTCGACTGCGCGGATGGTCCGGCTCCAGCGCAGCTCATGCGCGGCCAGCGTCATCGCACTCGCCTGGTCGCAGATATGCGACACCGCGAGCGGTGGAATGGCGACTTTCGCGCCAGCCATGCGGACAGCCTCGCCGATCGCATTGTCTTCGGCCAGGTGATGCACGAACGGGGCAAAGCCGCCGATCTTCTCGAGCGTCGCACGGCGCGTGGCGATGGTCTGGCCAAAGCATGGACGCGCGAGGCCGAGCGCGAGCCCCGTCATCACGGCGGGGAGAAAGTGATAGTTGATGGCCTGCGCCGACAGACTCGACCACAACCCGGGGCTTGGCCGGCCACGATAGACACAGGTCACGAGGCCCACATCGGGCTTCTGCAACTCGCCGATCACATGACGCAGATAGTCGGGCGCGACGCTGACGTCGCTATCCGCGAAGACCAGAAACTCATGAAGCGCATGCGGCATCATGTTGATGATGTTGCTCATTTTCCGATTCGGGCCGTGCAGACGCGCATCGGTCACCACGGTGATATGCGCGTCCGGATGGAGAAGCCGAAGCGCGTCGATCGTTTTGAGCGCGGGGTCGGCGCTGTCATGCACGCCGAACAGGAATTGTATGGGGCCCGGATAGTCCTGCTGGCAAAAGCTGATCAGATTGTCGAGCAGTGCCCATTCGTCGCCGTGCATCGGCTTGACGACGGTGACGGGCGGAAAGCTCGTGGGCTCCGACGTTCGCTGCTCGAAGAACCGGCGAGTCAGCACCGCGGCCAGCAGTGTGTAGCCGATCCCGAACAGCGCGCTCACGCCCGCCAGAACGGACATCGCCGTCAGAAAAACGGAACCCGCATGAGGAATGTCACCACGATCGAAAAATTCGAGCGTGACGACCAGGCCGACCAAGCAGACAAGCCACGTCAAATGCCTCATGCTCGGAATTCTCCGGGAGGGGACGGGGATACGCAGGACGATTACGCCCCGGTCTCGGGTAAAGCATGTGGAAGCAGGCTTTACGTATCCTACTACAGCCCGGAAGTCATTGGCTCCAACTTGTCGACGAGCCGCGCATGCGGCTCCGTTCATCGTAGAGAGGGGTGGCCCGGCACCCTTCTTCGACTACTGACCGATGCCGAGCAGTTCGACTTCGAACGTGAGGTCGCTGTTCGGCGGGATCGGGCCGACCGCGCGATCGCCATAGGCGGTCGCCGCCGGGCAGGTCAGCTTGGCCTTGCCGCCGACCTTCATCTTCTGCACGCCTTGCGTCCAGCACGGAATCACCTGACCAAGCGGGAAGGTCGCGGGGCCGCCATGCTTGGCGGAGCTGTCGAACTCGGTGCCGTTCGCCAGCGTGCCGCGATAGTTGACGCGCACGACGTCGTTGGCGGTCGGCTGCGGACCGGTGCCTTGCTTGATGTGCTCGACGACGACGCCCGACGGCAACTTCTCGGTGATATTGGCGGCGAACGCGGTCGATGCCATAGTGGCAGCGGCGAATAAGACAATCAGTGATTTCATATGAGATCCTCGTCAAATGGCACGCCGATTATATCGGGATGCTCGCTTCATCAAGTGAGGACCGCGCCCATGACCAACGATAGCGTTCGTCCTGCCGTATTGATCACGATGCCGCACAGCCACTACAGCGAGAAAGCGCGGTGGGCGCTCGACAGGCTCGCGCTGCCCTATCGGGAAGAGCCGCATGCCCCGCTGCTGCACCGTCTGGCGACGAAACCCAACGGCGGCGGCAGCGTGCCCGTGCTGGTTCATGACGGCGCTCATTTCATCGATTCCACCGACATCCTGGTGCATACGGATAACGTGTGCGGCGGCGATGTGCTGTACCCGCGCGATGCCGGCCTGCGGCAGGAAGTCGAAGCGCTCGAGACGCAATTCGACGAAGAACTCGGTCCGCATACGCGGCGCTGGGCCTATGCGCAATTGCTGTCGGAGCGCAGCCTGCTTCGGCAAGTGATGTCGCGCGGCGTCCCGCGATTCGAGGCGGTGCTGCTGCCGGTCATGATGCCGGGCGTGGTCCGGCTCGTCCGCGCGTCGCTCAGGATCACGCCGGAGAGTGCGGCGCGCTCCCTCGAGCGCGTGCGCGGCATCTTCAGGCATGTCGACGGCCGGCTGGACGATGGCCGACGGTTCCTGGTCGGCGAACGCTTCACGGCGGCGGATCTGACATTTGCCGCGCTCGCCGCGCCGGTGCTCTTTCCCGCGGGTTACCGTGCCGCTTACCCCGCGCTCGATGACGTGCCCGCCGCCATGCGCGACGAAGTCCTGCGCCTGCGGGAGACCGCCGCCGGACAATTTGCGCTGCGCATGTACGTGCAGGAACGCGACCGGTCGCACGCTGTTGCGTAGGGCCAGGGCCTGCAACACGGCCGGCTTCCACCGGCTCTTAAAGCGCTCACACCGCTTCCCGATCCCCGCGCACCACCGCCTGCACCTCACTCTGCGCCAAATGCCGCAGCAACTTCCCGACCATCCAGACAACCGTCAACGCAAGCACCACGAAAAACATCGCAAGCGGCGCCAGAATCTGAACCGACACGAACCCCGCCAGCCCCATCATCGCAGACGACACGAGCAGCAACGCACACCCGAGAATCGCGCTGGTCAGGCCCGCAATATGCGGAAACAGCGAATTCCCCTTGGCCATCAGCGTCGGATACATCGCGCCCGCGCAGAACCCCATCACGAGCACGGGCGTCGCGAGCGTCCACACCCGCAACCCGACCGTCAACGCCAGCACCAGCATGCCGACCGCCGCCCCCGCCATCACGCGCGCGCCGATATGCAGCCGCCGCTCCGCACTCGGCAGACCCAGGCCACGCACGCGATTCGACAGGCCGCCCAGGAAGTACATCATCCCGATCCCGAGCGCGAGATACCCGAAATACGTCGGCGGCTCATGCAGCGTGTTCTGCACCATGAACGGCCCGATGATGTTGAACACGAGCAGGATGCTGTAGCACAGCCCCTGCGCGAGAAAGCAGCTCTGGAACACCGGGCTCGCCAGCACCCGCCCCGCGTTCTTCGTCAGCGTGCGCAGTTCCAGCCGCACCGGCCGCGGCAGCGTCTCGTGATAGCGCCACAGCACGCCCCACATCACGAGCGAGTAGACGAGCAGGAAAACGAGGCACGCCTGCCAGCCGAACCAGGTCTGCAGATGAGCGCCGATCACCGGCGCGACGATCGGCGCGAGCCCCCATGCGATCGACATGTACGTGAACGTATGCATCAGCGCCGGCCCGGAGAACGAATCGGTGATGATCGCCTTCGCGAGCAGGTTCGTCGTCGCGATCCCCAGGCCCTGCAGGCAGCGGGCCAGCACGA
The DNA here is from genome assembly GCF_013403875.1 of Burkholderia guangdongensis. Taxonomy (GTDB): domain Bacteria; phylum Pseudomonadota; class Gammaproteobacteria; order Burkholderiales; family Burkholderiaceae; genus Burkholderia; species Burkholderia guangdongensis. The sequence continues at coordinate 197,358 of NZ_JACBNX010000003.1, forward strand.
ACGTCTCCAGATTGGGCGCGCCGAGCGACAGCAGGCAGCCGATCGTGAAGACGAAAAGGCCGAACGCGAGCACCGGCTTGCGTCCGTATGCATCGGCGATCGGCCCGAAGATGAGCTGGCCGAACGCGTAGGCGGCCATGTAGCCGGACACGCTCGACTGGATCGCCTGCGGCGACGTCGCGAAGAAACGCGCCATCGCCGGCAGCGCGGGCACGTAGATGTCGATCGCCATCTGTCCCGCGGACGCGAACAGGCAGACCAGAAGCAGCAGGAAGCGCGGCGAGTTCGCCGTGCGGTCGGGGGGCGTGTGGGTCATGAAGGCATCGAAGAATCGGATTCCGGCGACGCAGCGTCATCCGGTTCGACTGTCGAACCCGGCATCCGCGCGGCGCCATAGCCGCGTATTGTGCCTGTTGCCGGCCGAATCGGTCCGATTCACCTTGCGGGCGCGAGGTTGATCGCTACAAGCGCATGGCATCGGGCCGGCGGTTTCATTTCAGTTTGACGGCGACGAAGCTGCGCGCGTTGTGACGCTGGATCAGCACCGACATCGACTTCCCCGCCCTCGCTTCCAGCGCGGCCACCTGTTCCGGCGACTCGACCAGCGTATCGTCGAGCGACAGCACGATATCGCCGGGCTGAATGCCCGCGCGCGCCGCGGGCCCATGAACCTCGTCCACCATCAGACCGACGGCGAGCCCACTCGTCTTTCGCTCGTCCTCGCTCAGCGGATGCATGACGAGGCCGAGGCGATCCGATCCACCGGCTTCCACGGCGGCAGGGGCAACGGGGCCGGCAACCGAATGATCGGCAGGCGCGCCCGCCATCACGCTCAACGTGATCGGCTTCCGGTTCCGGATCAGCTTCAGCACGATTTTCGCGCCGGCCGGCGCATCGGCCACCCGGTCGGCGAACTCGGCGGAGCGGTCGATCGCCTGATCGCCGACCTGCACGACGACGTCGCCGGGCTTCACGCCGCTCACGGCGGCCGGCGAACCGGGCTCGACGGCATTGACGAGCGCGCCGGCCGCTCGCGGCAAGCCGAGCGCCACGGCCACGCCCGGGCCGACGTCCTGCGCGTCGATGCCGAGCGACTCCCCGGACACCTCGCGCCGCGGTTGCAATTGGGCCCGCACCTGTTTCGCCAGATTGATCGGGATCGCAAACGTCAGGCTTCGGTATCGCTCGGCGTCCGCGTATATCTGCACGTCGATGCCGACCACCTCGCCCGCGCGGTTGAACAGCGGGCCGCCCGAGTTGTCGGGATTGACGGCGACGTCGGTCTGAAAGAACGGAAAGCCGCTGCCGTCCGGCAACGTGCGGCTGGTCGCGCTGACGATGCCGAAGGTGGCGGTGTTCTGGAAACCGTCGGGCGAGCCGATCGTCAGAATCTGCTCGCCGACGCGCACCTTCGACGAATCACCGAGCCTGACCGTCGGCAGTTTCGTCGCGTCGATCTGCAATACCGCGACGTCGCTGCGCGCGTCGACGGCCAGAACCTGCGCGGCGAACTCGCGCCGGTCGGTCAGGCGAACCGTCACGTCGTCGGCGTGATCGACCACGTGGGCGGTGGTCAGGATGAGGCCATCGGCGCTGATGATGAAGCCCGAACCGGTGCCCGTGATCGCATGCGGTGGATTGCCCTGCGCATCCTGCCCGTCGGGCCCGGGCGATTGCGGCGCCGCATGTTTGAAGAACGCGAAAAACGGATCGCTGGGGTCCAGCGCGTCGGCATCCGGTTCCGGCGTTTTCTGCTCCGCCGTTTTCTGCTCCGCCACATGCGCGGTGACGTTCACGACCGCCGGCCCGTATTGCTCGGCAATCGTGGAGAAATCGACCGGCGCCTTCGCGACGGGTGGAGCGACCGTTCGCTTGTCGTCCTTCTGTTTCAACGGTGGCCGGACCGGGCTTGCCGCCACCGCGGTCGGCGACGGGAACGGATAGCCGGTCAATGCCAGCGCCAGCGCCGCCGCGTAGAGCGGGGTGCGGGAAAGGGTCCAGTGGAGCACAACACACCTCCGGGGCGGTCGTCATGCCGGCGGCAAGTCACCTGTCACGCCATGCAACAAAAAACGGCGCTGACCAAATTCATATTAGGACATCGCCGCCGGCGCGCGTGCTCGCGCCGCCCGAGCGTTCTCGCGCTACCCACACGTCCTCGCGCCACCGTTTCCACCGCTACTCCGCGCGTCGTGCGGGCATCCGAAGCGCGGCCAGCGCGCCCTTCAGAATCTCCAGCCAGTAGCTTTCATAGCGAATGCCGGCTTGCAGCACGAGGCGCTGCAGCGCCGCTTCGCGATCCTGCGGCTCGTCCGGAAAGTCGCGTTTCTCGATGTCCCGGTACACCGCCAACTGCTCCTCGTGCAGCGCGATGCGGCGGCGTATCTCGTCGTCCAGCCCCGTCGGCCCGACGGCCGCCTCAGCCCGCAGGCGCACCATGAATTCGTCGCGCAGCGGCGCCGGTGCCTCCTGCTGCGTGATCCAGCGCTTCAGCTCGTCACGACCGGCCGGCAGGATCCGGTACGCGCGCCGGCGCCCTCGCGTGGGTTCCTCCGGCAGCGATTCGATCAGCCCGCCCCCCTCCAGCCTCGCCAGCTCGCGATAAATCTGCTGATGCGTCGCATGCCAGAAGTAGCCGATCGACCGGTCGAAGCGAGCGGCCAGCTCCGATCCCGAACCGGACCGTTCGACGAGCGCAGTAAGCAGGGCGTGAGGTAGAGACATCGGATCACCGTAACGGGCCGCGAGTTGAAGTAGGTGTTTTCCCGGGCGATTTTCCTCCGTTCTTGACACTCTTTGCAACCAGTTGCATTATCAGTTCATCTTTATGCAACTGGTTGCATTAAAACGATGAACGCGTACCCCCACCTCACTGCTCCGCTCGACCTCGGCTTCACGACGCTGAAGAACCGCGTGCTGATGGGCTCGATGCACGTCGGCCTCGAAGAGGCGCCGAACGGCTTCGCGCGCATGGCGGCTTTCTATGCCGAGCGCGCGCGCGGCGAAGCCGGCCTGATCGTGACCGGCGGCATCGCGCCGAACGAGCGCGCGCGCCCGATACACGGCGGCGCGATGCTGACCACCGAAACCGAAGCCGAGCGCCATCGCGTGATCACCGACGCGGTGCATGCGGAAGACGGCAAGATCGCGATGCAGATCCTGCACTTCGGCCGCTACTCGTACCAGCCGAAGCTCGTGGCGCCGAGCGCGCTGCAGGCGCCGATCAATCCGTTCGTCCCGCACGAACTGAGCGACGACGAAGTCGAGCAAACCATCGACGACTTCGTGAACTGTGCCGCGCTCGCCCAATACGCGGGCTACGACGGCGTCGAGATCATGGGTTCCGAGGGCTACCTGATCAACGAGTTCATCGCCGCGCGGACGAACCATCGCGGCGACCGCTGGGGCGGCGCGTACGAGAACCGGATGCGTTTTCCGGTGGAGATCGTGCGCCGGGTGCGCGAGCGCGTCGGGCGCAATTTCATCATCGTGTACCGTCTGTCGATGCTCGATCTGGTCGACGGCGGCTCGACGCTGGACGAAGTGATTCAGCTCGCGCAGGCGATCGAGCGAGCCGGCGCGACGATCATCAATACCGGCATCGGCTGGCACGAAGCCCGCATCCCGACGATCGCGACCAAGGTGCCGCGCGGCGCCTACGCGTGGGTGACGCAGCAGTTGATGGCCAAGGTGTCCGTGCCGCTGGTCGCGACCAACCGCATCAACACGCCGGAGCTCGCCGAGACGCTGCTGGCCGACGGCGTATGCGACATGGTGTCGATGGCCCGCCCGTTCCTGGCCGATGCCGATTTCGTCCGCAAGGCCCGCGAGGGGCGCGCGGACGAAATCAACACCTGCATCGCGTGCAATCAGGCGTGCCTGGACCATACCTTCGCCGGCAAGATCACGTCCTGCCTCGTGAACCCGCGCGCCTGTCACGAAACCGAGATCGTGATTCGCCCGGCCGTCGCGCGCAAGCGGATCGCCGTCGTCGGCGCGGGGCCCGCGGGGCTCAGTTGCGCGGTAACGGCGGCCGAGCGCGGCCATGCGGTCACGCTGTACGACGCCGGCGCCGAGATCGGCGGCCAGTTCAACGTCGCGAAGAAGGTGCCCGGCAAAGAGGAGTTCAACGAGACGCTGCGCTACTTCCGGCGGCAAATCGAGCTGCGCGGCGTGGACCTTCGGCTCAATACGCGCGTCACCGCCGAACAGTTGCTGCAGGGCGGCTTCGACGAAGTGGTGCTGGCGACGGGCATCGTGCCGCGCACGCCGCCGATCGACGGCATGGATCACCCGAAAACACTCGGCTACCTCGACGTGCTGCGCGACGGCAAGGACGTCGGGCGCAGCGTCGCGATCGTCGGCGCCGGCGGCATCGGCTTCGACGTGGCCGAGTACCTCACCCAGCACGGCGAGAGCGCGAGCCTGAATCCGGCCAAGTTCTTCGCCGAATGGGGCGTCGATCCCGCCTACGCGAGCGCCGGCGGCCTGCGCCCGCCCCGGCCGGAGCCGGCGCCGCGGCAGGTCCACCTGCTGCAGCGCAAGTCGTCGAAGGTCGGCGACGGGCTCGGCAAGACCACCGGCTGGATACACCGCACGGCGCTGAAGGCGCGCGGCGTGGCGATGTCTTCGTCGGTGGAATATCTGCGCATCGACGACGACGGCCTGCACGTGACGATCGACGGCGTCGCGCGCACGCTACCGGTCGACAACGTGGTGATCTGCGCCGGGCAGGAGCCGCTGCGCGAACTGGCGGCCCCGTTGCGGGCGGCAGGCCGCACGGTTCACCTGATCGGCGGCGCGGACGAAGCCGCCGAGCTCGACGCGAAGCGCGCGATCCACCAGGGCACCACGCTCGCCGCCACGCTCTGATGCTCGATCCGTCCATCCCAGAACGATCACACAGGAATCCGCGATGATGAATACCCCCACGCATCTGCATCCGGCCGTCGCGAAATCGCTCGCGATCTGGCATTCGATGGTCGAACGCAACGACCTGAGCGCGCTGGAATCGATCGTCCATCCGGACGCGGTGTTCCGCTCGCCGATGGCCTTCAAGCCGTACGCGCCAGCGCCCGCGCTGCTGCTCGCGCTGCGCACGGTGATCACGATCTTCAAGGACTTCACCTATCACCGCGAGTTCGGCAGCGGCGACGGCATGAGCGTGGTGCTGGAATTCAGCGCGACCGTCGGCGACAAGCAGCTCAAGGGGATCGACATGATCCGCTTCGACGACGACGGCCGCATCGTCGAATTCGAGGTGATGATCCGTCCGCTCAGCGGGCTGCAGGCGCTGGGCGCGGAAATGGGCGCCCGGCTCGGACAGCATCTGCCCGCGTTCAAGTCCAACGGCTGACGCGATCACCGACTTCCCTAGACCCGCCATGCAAAACGAATACTTTCAGATCAGCATCGAATCCGGCATCGCCCATCTGCAGCTGAACCGGCCCGACCGGCTCAACACGATGGGCCCGGCCTTCTTCACCGGGTTGCGCGACGCCGTGCTCGCGCTCGACGATGCGGGCGACACCCGCGTGCTCGTCATCAGCTCGACCGGGAAGCATTTTTCGGCCGGCATGGCGCTCGATGTGTTCGCCGACACGTCGAGCGTGTTCGACACCCGCAGCCCGCGCGCTCGCCTGACTTTCCAGCACGCGCTGAGAAATCTGATCGATTGCTTCGATACGCTCGATCAGGCGCGGTTTCCGGTCATCTGCGCGATTCAGGGCGGCTGCATCGGCGGCGGCCTCGATCTCGCCGTCGCGTGCGATATTCGCGTCTGCACGGCCGATGCATTCTTCGCGCTGCAGGAAACGCAGATCGGCATGACGGCCGACCTCGGCGTGCTCCAGCGCCTGCCGAAGGTCATTCCCGCCGGCGTGGCCCGCCAGATGGCCTACACCAGCGAGCGGCTGAGCGCCGAGCGTGCGTTGACCGTCGGCCTCGTGAATGCCGTGTTGCCCGATGCCGACGCGCTGCTCCGGCATGCGATGGACGTGGCCCAAGCGATCGCGTCGAAGTCCGCGCTCGCCGTGAGCGGGTGCAAGGCCTCGATCAACTTCGCGCGCGACCACAGTACGGCCGAATCCCTGCAGCATATGGCGTTGCTGCAAAGCGCGATCTTCGACACCCGGGATCTCGCCGAGGCCATTTCCGCGTGGCAGGGAAAGCGGCCGGCGCGCTTCGATCCGTTGTCGCCGCTGACGCCACGCCCGGCCGCGAATCCGAATGACAGGGAACTGCCGTAGGCCGGTCGCGTATCCGTCGATTCGCCGTTCGCCGTTCGCCGTTCGCCGTTCGCCGTTCGCCGTTCGCCGTTCGCCGTTCGCCGTTCGCCGTTCGTCGTTCGCCGTTCGTCGTTCGCCGTTCGCCGATTCGCCGTCATGCCGCCCCGACGACCCCACCCTGACGAGGCCATCGATGCCCTACTCCATTGAATCGACCGTGCGCGACCTGCTCGGCAACGACGCGACGAAAGCGATCATCGAACGCCATTTGCCCGGCTTGTCGGCGCACCCGCAAGCGGGCCTGGCGCAGGGATTCGCGCTGGCGACCGTCGCGAAGTTCGCGAACGGCCTGATCAGCGAGGATGCGCTTCGGAAGATCGACGCGGCGCTCAAGACACTGGGCTGAAGACGTCGCGCAAGACCGCCGGACGCCGGCGCAGCGCTCTCGTTGCACGTTCCCGAAGGCTCCCCTATACTTAGCTTCATGGCTAAGTATTATCCGCCGATCAGCGAGGTATTCCAGGCGCTGGCCGACCCCACCCGTCTCGCCGTCATCTGCGCGCTGGTCGGTGGCGCGCAGACGGTGTCGGCGTTGGCCGCACCGTTCGACATGGCGCTGCCGTCGTTCATGAAACACCTGACGGTGCTCGAGCGCAGCGGCCTGATCGTCACCCACAAGGTCGGTCGCACGCGCACGTGCGAGCTACGTCCGGACAGGCTGTCGGAGGCCGAGCAGTGGATAGCCGGGCAGCGGGCCATGTGGGAGGCCCGATCGGACCGGATGGTGCAATTCGTCGAACGACTTCATCGAGAGGAGCAAACCCATGACCCAGAACGCAGCGGATAGCGGCGATTCCCGCGACCTCGTCATCACCCGCGTGCTGCGCGCGCCGCGCGCCGCGTTGTGGCGCGCCTGGTCCGAGCCGGAGCTCCTGAAGCAATGGTGGTGCCCGAAGCCCTGGACGACCGACGTGCTCGCCTTCGACCTGCAACCGGGCGGCGCTTTCCATACGTTGTTGAAAGGACCGGACGGAAGCAGCAACGACATCCCCGGCGCCTTTCTCGACGTCGCACCGCAATCGCGCATCGTCTTCACGTCGATGCTCACGGCGGGCTGGCGTCCGGCCAAGCCATGGCTGGGCTTCACCGCGGTCATTACGATGGCCGACGAAGGCGACGGCTGCCGCTATGTCGCCCGGGTGATGCACCCGGACGACGCGTCGCGCGAGCAGCACGAGAAGCTCGGTTTCTTCGACGGCTGGAACACCGTGATCACGCAACTCGACGAATTCGCGTCCTCGCTGCGTTGAATGCCACGGCTGCGGCTGCGGCATTCACCCACCGCCCGGCGCCCGTTGCTTCAGTGGCGCAGCCCGAACACGCCGTGCCAGAGGGTGCTGAAAAAATCCATCTGCGCGCGGTCGTTGCCCGTTCGAGCCTCGTCCTTCGCGTGAGGCTCCGGTGCCGATTGCCGCATCGCGTCCGCTTCCGCAGGGTCGTCCTGCGCCGACGCAGTGTGCGTCGCATCCTGATCGGATTCCTCGGGCACGGCGTCGTCGCTGCGCGCATCCTGACACGCGTCCTGCTGGCGCGATGCATGCAGCTCGGTCACGCTATCCGCAATACGCCCGGCGAGCGACTCATCGCAATCGCGGCCGAGCAGAACGCCGAACACGACGTCGCGGTTGTGCCCTTGCTCCGCGAAGCGCATCGCCAGCGCCACGAGCCGCGCATATTCCGCGTCGCGCTCCGCCTGCAGGCGTTCCTCTTCCTCGCGAAGATGCGCGTGACGGCGCATCTCCTCCGCATAGACGGTGTCGTAGACCCGACGCTGCGCCGGATCCGACAGAATCGCGTAAGCCTCCTTGACCTCCTGAAACCGCGCGTGCGCGGACGCTTCGCTCCCGACGTTGCGGTCGGGATGCGCTCTCATCGCGGCCTTCCGGTAGCCGCGCTTGATTTCCTCGTCGGTGGCGTCCTCGCGCACGCCGAGCATTTCATACAACGTCGTCATCGTGTAACCGCGTGAAAGTCTGATCGCGCCGATCGTAGCATGCCGCGCGCGGCGGCACCGCCCGCGCTATGATGCGTCGATCCCGTCCCGCCGGCGCCCGCTCCCGCATCCGATGCTGCCCATCTCCGCGATCATCCCGTGCTACGACGATCGCGCGACGCTCGGTCGCGCGATCGAGAGTTGCATCGCCCAACGCAACGTCGCGCAGATCATCGTCGTCGACGACGCGTCGACCGACGGCACCGCCGACGTCGCGCGCGTCTGGGCGGCGCGGGATCCGCGCATCGCGCTGCTGCGGTGCGCGAGCAACGGCGGCGTCGCACGCGCCCGCAACTGGGCGGCGCTGCACGCAACGCAGCCGCTGCTCGCGTTCCTCGACGCCGACGACGAATACCTGCCCGACGCGCTGACGTCACCCGCCGCATACCTCGAGCACCGCGCGGATGCGGCGGCCGTTCGGCTCGACGTCGAATTCGCGGGTTTTCCGCCGGAGATCGTCACGCATCCCGATTTCGAGCAGCACGCGGCGACGCTGAGCTGCACAGTGCCGAGCAGCCTCGTGATCCGGCGCGCCGCGTATCTCGCACTCGGCGGCTTTCCGATGGACGAGTTCTTCCGCATCAAGGGCGGCGAGGACGGCGCCTTCTCGTGGGCGCTCGCGACGATCTTCGGCAATCCCCGGCTCGTCGACGCGAAGCGCGTGCGGATGCATTTTCACGCGGACATCTTCGCGGAACGCTACTTCCGGATTCGGATGGGCATGTGGACGGTCACCGACGACGAAGTCGCGCAGTCGGTCGAGATGTCGCGGCGCTTCGTCGAGACGGCCTCGGCGAACGTCGCGCAGTTGCGCGCGCTCGGTCTTGCGCAGCATGCGGCGGCGCCCGCGTCACGCGATCCCGCTCGCTAGGTCAATCGGCGGTATCCCCGCCCTTCGGCACTCTCGCCCACGCGGCGCGGCCGGGCAGCGGCGACCATGCGGGCCGCGTCCTGCGTGCCGAATCGACGACGACGACGTAGCGGCCCGCCCACGGCGTGATGTCGCGCCCCGGATGCAGCACCCAGAACGACTTGCCGGCGTCGACACGCGCGTCGTAATCCGCGTCGAGCAGATCGTGCCGATCGATGAACACGTTCAGCGATGCCGGAATCCGCACGCAGCCCTTCGAATGGCGAATGCCGAGCAGCGGCTCGAGGCGCTCGGGGTCGGTCGCGTGCATCTGGAAGCGCATCTCCGACATGCCGCCCTTGCCCCATCCGCGCTGGCCGTCGACCCAGCCGAAATCGAAGATCCGCATGTCGCGCACGCCATAGCCGCGAATGCCGTTGTCGTTCATCGTGCCTTCGGCGCGGAAATCCATGTTCGCGGGCGTGTGCTCGAACACGCCGAGCGGCGTCAGGAAGTGATCGTACGTGCCGGGCAGGCCCGTCGCGACCGGCGACGCGCCGATCATCAGCCACGCGTTCGACGCTGTCGCGCGGAAATAGACGAACAGCGCCTGCACGGCCGCCGCGCGATCGACGAGCACCACGTATTCGCCCGCGAGATCGCCGAGGCCGTCCGCCGCGAGCGCCTGCTGCAGACGTTCGCCATATGCGCGCTGCGCGGCGGCAGGCACGCGCAGGCGCCGCGTGACGTCGTGCGTGTAGGTCACGCGCAGGCCAAGCGCGTCGTGCGTCGCGCGCTGCGCTTCATCGGGCGAAAGCGGCGGATGGCGCGGCGGGGGCGTGGCGGCGGAGGCGGCGCTCGCCGCCGACGCGGGCGGCGTTGAAGCGGGCGACGCCGATGGTGCCGGCGAGACCGACGATGTGGGCGCTGTGGGCGCTGTGGGCGACGTGGGCGCTGTGGGCGACGTGGGCGCTGTGGGCGACGTGGGCGACGTGGGCGACGTGGGCGACGTGGGCGACGTGGGCGACGTGGGCGACGTGGGCGATGTAGGCAACGCGGGCGATACAGGCGACCTCGGCGCATGCACCGGCGCTGCGGGAGAGGAAGCGCCTGCGGCGGACGTTTCAGCGGGCGACGCAACGGGAATCGAAACAACCGCCAGCCATGCGCAGACGGCGGCGGCACATGCAACACACGCGGCGCGATACCGCGAAACCAGAACACGATGCTTCATACGATCGAAGCCGTCGGCCGCCCCGGCATGCGAAACGTCCAGGGAAACGCGCACGACGGGCACGTCGTCCGGGCCGACGAAGCGAAGTCGTCAGACTTCCCATTCTACGCGTGCACGCAAACGTCGGCCGAAAGGCCGGGCAGCTTCACACAGGCGCGGCGGCGGGCCGTCCGCGGCTACTTTTTCGGATAGCTGACCTCCAGCCCGGCACGCGCATCCTGCTGAATGCCATACTGCGCGAACGGATACCGGAGGCCGTTTTTCGCGAGCGCCTCCATGCCGGCGATGGCCTGCGCCAACGTCGCGGGGGGCAGCGCCATCAGCATTTCGTCGTCCAGAACGCCGCCGTATCTACGCTCCGCATAGCACGGGATCGACAGGCTCGGCTGCCCCGTCTTGAGCGCCCTTCCCCACGAATCCGCGCACGACGATTCTCCGACCACGCTCCAGTCGAAACGCTTGTACCCGGACCACTGCAATCCGTTGATGAAATACATCATCGCGCCGGGCGTCGCGTAGAACAGCGCAATGGCCGGCTCGATGCGGCCGGCGGCCAGCGGAGACACCACCAGCGCCTCGTACTGGCCGTCCGGCACGCAGTCCATCGCGGCCTGATGGGCCTGGGAGTCTTCGAGCGTCGCGTACCACACGCCCGCCATTTGCCGGCCGGACTTCCACTCGGCGTCCTTCGCGTGCCCCAGACCGACGACCGCCCGGCATTGCGGCCCGACCAGATCGTCGGCGGTGACCCCGATCGTGAAGCCGAGCCGCGCCGTTTGCCCGACGATCTGATCCAGCGTGTGTATCGCTTTCGGCCGGCGAATGCGGGCAATCCCGTCCATCTGTTCGCGCCGTTCGCAGAGCATCATCCCGAACGGGAAGCTGCGCAGCTTGAGCAGGCGCTCGAGGTCCGAGGCCAATTTCCCGAGGTCGTCTTTCATCGAGGTCATCCTGAGATATCGAAACGGTTGCCCGGTCCAAACGGGATGACAGCATCATAGTCGCGCGGCGTTCGTTCGATGCACGCGCCACGCCCGGCGATCACTGTTTCCGCCCGTCACGCTGACTGTCGACGATATCCTCCAGCGACGCGACAAACGCCCGTACCACGGGCTCGGGCAAATCGGGGCTGGTCATCCGCGCGTTGTCGAACGGCGTATGAAACAGCGGATGCAAGCCGGCCATTCCGAAGACATGCGAATACCCCGCACCGATGATGTCGCGCAATTCACCGACGCTGGCACGCGGACCGGTCACATGCTGCGCCGCCACGTCCTTGAACGCGGGTTCTACGTACCGCGCAACGTCGTCGGTCATCAACAGAAACCGCGAGTCGCTGTTGATCGGCCGGGCACCGCTCGACCGGGATGCATCCGCGGGTTGCGCATAGCATGCAAGCGACGCGCCATAGTGCAGCCACACGGCGACATCCTGCGGCTTCGGCGCTTTATCGCGGATGAAGTATTCCATTCCGCCATGCCCCACTTCGTGGCCGCTGGTCGCGACGAACACGAGATTGACGTCCTTCAGCGATTGCGCCGCGACGCTGGCCGTCGCGAGGAATGCCGCGATCCCCGGCCCGCGCTCGCAGGTGCTTTCGAACCAGCTGCTCTCCGGCGTCGACACGACGACGGTACGCGCCTTGCCGCGATCCAGCCTGCCGATGATGTTTCTGCCCGGCACATTGTGCTCGTAGTGCCCGTTCACCGACAGCGTGACCGGCTCGCCCGTCTTCTCCGCCGCCTCCAGCATCGGCACGTCCTTGGGCGCGACCAGGATGACGGGCACCGGCCACGGCGTATCCGTCTGGGCGACGTTGTATGCAAAGACTTCGCCGCTCGGATGGTCGATCGTGAGCAGCACCGCGGCCGGATGCCGTTGCACCGCCTGCGCGACCGCGTCGCGCTGACGCGCGCCGAGATACGCGCCCCGGTCGTACGGAATCGTCACGCGGACGAATTTTCCCGCCGCGTCGCCTTCCCGGACGATCGGCGCCGACAGCGAGAACCTGGCCGCACGCTCGGGAAGCCACCATTGCGGCATGACCGTGAGCGTCGTCCCGCCGACCTTCAGCGACGCATCGTCGAGAAAATATTGCCGATCCACGGAAAATCGCTGTTCCTCGACAGTGAATCCGTCCGACTTCAGGCGATCCGCGATCCAGTCGAGCGCGGCATTCTGGCCTGCGGAGCCGAAGCGATGGATGCCGAACTGCTCGAAATGCAGCACATCCGCATATAACGCCTGCCCCGACGTGGCGTCGGCCGGCTGTGCGGCCACGCCCGGCAGCGCGACAGCGATGCCGAACACGGCGACACCAGCCGAACGCAGCACCGCCGCCGCGAAACCGTTGATCGAGATTTTTTTCATGGCGGGTCGAACGCTCGAATGCGGGTTGGAATGCCAGTCTAGGCGAGCAATGATTAAGATAAAATTCAATTTATCCAATTGAGTGATCCGAATCGCTTATGTCTAAATCCAGCGCGCCGCCTGCGTTGTCGCCGCGCGAAGGGCAGATCCGGTTGCGTCAACTGCAGTTGCTGGAGTTGATCGCCGGGCAGGGCTCGCTGCGTGCCGCGGCGCAAAGCCTGCACGTCAGCCAGCCGGCCGTGACGATGATGCTGCGCGAGCTCGAATCGGCGTTCGGCACGCCGCTCGTCGAGCGGAACAGGCGCGGTGCGAATCTGACGGCCGCGGGCCATGCCGCATTGGAGCACCTGCGCGTGGCGTCACGCGAATTCGGCGCGGCCATCACGGCCGCGCGCGAGGCCGTGCGAGGCACGACGATTCGGCTCGGCGCGCTGCCGCTGCTCTCGGTGCGGATACTGCCGCGCGCGATCGACGCGATGCAGCGCGCCGGGCGATTGCCTCGCATCGTCCTCGCTGAAGGCAGTGTCGACGAGCTGCTCGCGCGCCTGCGCGAAGGCGACCTGGACTGCGTCGTGGCCCCCGTGTTCGCGGCGGCAAACACGGCCATCGATGATCTCGGCGGGCTCGTGTTCGATGCGCTATGTGACGAATCGCTGCAGTTCGTCTGTTCGAGCGAGCACCCGTTCGCGCGCCGCCGCAAGGTCGGCGCGGCGGAACTGGCCGGCTCGCGCTGGGTGCTGCCGCCGGACAGCACGCTCACGCGCCGCGTGTTCTTCAGCACGTTCCTGCGCGTCGAACAGGCCCCACCGCTACCGGCGATCGAGTCGTCTTCGTTCTACACGAGCCTGAACATCGTCAGCCATTCGCAGCTTCTGACCATCGCGCCGACCGCGGCCATTTCGCTCTATCGGCAACTCGGTGCGATCGCGACGATCAAGACCCCGCTCGCGATCGAGACCTGCCGGATTTCGTTCATCACGCGCGAATCCAACCGGCAGGCCGAATCGATCGAAACCCTGAAGACGTTTCTGTCGACGGCGGCGGCAAGCCTGCGATGACGTCGTCCGCCGCCCCCGTCAGACGTCGAACCTCACCCCCTGCGCAAGCGGCAGCTCGTGACTGTAGTTGATCGTGTTCGTCGCGCGGCGCATATAGCTCTTCCATGCGTCGGAACCCGATTCGCGCCCGCCGCCCGTCTCCTTCTCGCCGCCGAACGCGCCGCCGATCTCCGCGCCGCTCGTGCCGATGTTCACGTTCACGATCCCGCAGTCGCTGCCCGCCGACGACATGAACTGTTCGGCTTCGCGCATGTCGTTCGTGAAGATCGCCGATGACAACCCCTGCGGCACCGCGTTGTGCATCGTGAGCGCGTTGTCGAAGCCGTCGTACAGCATCACGTAGAGGATCGGCGCGAACGTCTCGCGCTCGACGACGGCCGTTTGCTTCGGCATCCGCACGATCGCCGGGCGCACGTAGTACGCGCCGTCGCGCCCCAGATCGACGCGCTCGCCGCCGACGACCTCGCCGCCCTGCTCGCGCGCGTCGTCAAGCGCCTGCTGCATCGCGTCGAACGCTCCGCCATCGATCAGCGGGCCGACCAGCGTGCCCGCGTCGAGCGGATCGCCGACCTTCACCGACGCAAACGCCTTCTCGAGCCGCGGCAGCAACTGCGCGGCGACGCTGCGATGCACGATCAGCCGGCGCAGCGTCGTGCAACGCTGGCCCGCGGTGCCGACCGCCGCGAACGTGACCGCGCGCACGACGAGATCGAGATCGGCGCTCGGCGCGACGATCATCCCGTTGTTGCCGCCGAGCTCGAGGATGCTGCGCGCGAGCCGCCGGCTCAGCACGTTCGCGACCTCGATGCCCATCCGCACGCTGCCCGTCGCGCTGACGAGCGGCACCCGCGGCGACGTCGTCAGCGCCTCGCCGACGTCGCGCGCGCCGAGCAGCAGCTGATGCAGGCCGTCGGGCGCGACGCCCGGATGCGTCTTCCCGAACTCGTGCATGGCCTTCGCGAACAGCGTGTGGCACGCGATGGCGGTGAGCGGCGTCTTCTCCGACGGCTTCCACACGACGGAATCGCCGCAGACGAGCGCAAGCGCCGCGTTCCACGACCAGACCGCCACCGGAAAATTGAACGCCGAAATCACGCCGCAGACGCCGAGCGGATGCCAGGTCTCCATCATCCGGTGGCCGGGGCGCTCGGATGCGATCGTGAGACCGTAAAGTTGCCGCGACAGGCCGACTGCGAAATCGCAGATGTCGATCATTTCCTGCACTTCGCCGAGCCCTTCGGACGCGATCTTGCCCGCCTCGAGCGAGACGAGCCGGCCGAGCGCGGCCTTGTGCTCGCGCAGCACGTGGCCGAGCACACGCACGAGCTCGCCGCGCACCGGCGCGGGCACCGTGCGCCACTTCAGGAAAGCCGCGTGCGCGGCGTTGATCTTGCGCGCGGCGTCGGCGGGGCTGTCGACGGCGAGCGTCGCGAGCGTCCTGCCGTCGATCGGCGAACGCGCGGCCAGCGCGCCGCCCTGCCACGCAGCGAGATCGACGCCGAGCGCGGCAAGCATGTCGTTGAATTCCATCGCTTCCTCTTCGGGGACAGGTTGATCGGAGGCGGCACCGCCGCCATGACCTTTCGATTGGAACGCGTTCGCGCGCCGCGTGCAAGCGGCGGGGGCTATCGCCCGCCGGCGTCCGCCGGGTACGATAGCGCGACCTTTCACGCCATCCGATTCCCGTATGCAGAACTTCTACGAAGCCACCGTCACCCGTCCCACGTACCCGTCGCTGACCGGCCCGGTCGATGCGCAGGTCTGCATCGTCGGCGGCGGGCTCGCGGGGCTCAGCACGGCGCTCGGGCTCGTCGAGCGCGGCGTGCGCGACGTCGTCGTGCTCGACGGCGAGCGGGTCGGCTTCGGCGCGTCGGGCCGCAACGGCGGCTTCGTGTTCGGCGGCTACAGCCTCGACAACGCCGATCTGCTGCGCACGCTCGGCCGTGACGAAGCGCGGCGCCTCTACCGGCTCACCGTCGATGCGGTCGACCTGATCCGCACGCGCATCGCGCGCTACGGCATCGCCTGCGACATCGTCGATCGCGGCGCGCTGCTCGCGAACTGGTTCGACGATCCCGCGCGGCTCGACGGCGCGCGCCAGCTGATGCAGCGCGAATTCGGCGTCGAATGGGAGCCGGTCGACGCGGCCGCGCTGCGCACGCGCCTGAAGACCGCGCGCTACCACGGCGGCCTGTTCGAGCCGAACGCGTTCCACTTCCATCCGCTGAAATATGTGCTCGGCGTCGCCGACGCCGCGACGCGCGGCGGCGCGCGAATCTTCGAGCGCTCGGCCGCGCGCGCGATCCGGCGCGATGGCGCGGCGTTCGTCGTCGACACGGCGGGCGGCACGGTCCGAGCGAAGGACGTCGTGTTCGCGGGCGGCGGCTACGCGCGCGGCGTCGCGCCGCGCATCGAGCGCGCGGTGCTGCCGATCGCGACCTACGTGATCGCGACCGAGCCGCTCGGCGCGCGCCTCGCGGACGCGATCGACGCGCCGTACGCGATCTACGACACGCGCTTCGCGTTCGACTACTACCGTCCGCTCGTCGATACGCGGATTCTGTGGGGCGGCCGGATCTCGGTGCTCGATCGCGGCCCCGAAGCGATCGCGCGGCTGCTGCGGCGCGACCTCGTGCGCGTGTATCCGCAGCTCGCGGACGTGAAGATCGAATACGCGTGGGGCGGGCTGATGAGCTACGCGCGGCACAAGATGCCGCAGATCGGCCGCGACGCGGACGGCGTCTGGCACGCGATCGCGTTCGGCGGGCACGGCATGGCGCCGACGACGGTCGCGGGCGAGGTGCTCGCCGCCGCGCTCGCCGAGCGCAAACCGGTGCCGGACGGCTTCGCGGCGTTCGGCCTGACCCGCACATTCGGGCTCGCCGGGCTCGCGGCCGCGCAGCTCACGTACACCGCGTACCAGGCGCGCGACGCGCTCGCCGGGTACCGGGGCTGAAAAAGGGCGCATGCTAGAATGCTGGGTCCCAGAGCCCGCCGGCCCACTCAGCAAAATAAAACGTCAGATGAAAACTGGAAGCAAGGCCGCCGCGCCCGATAGCCGCGCGCTTCCGTCCGAGCCGCGGCGCAAATACGATCCCGAGCAGACGAAGCGCAACATCCTCGACGTCGCCACGCAGGAATTCTCCGCGATGGGGCTCTCGGGCGCGCGCGTCGACGCGATCGCCGAACGCACGAACACGACGAAGCGGATGCTGTACTACTACTTCGACAGCAAGGAAGGCCTGTACGAGGCCGTGCTCGAGAAGGTCTACGGCGACATCCGCGAACTCGAGCAGGAACTGCACGTCGGCGAGCTCGAGCCGCGCGAAGGGCTGCGCCGGCTCGTCGAGTTCACGTTCGACTATCACGACAAGCATCGCGACTTCGTGCGGCTCGTATCGATCGAGAACATCCACGGCGCGAAGTACATCGAGCACCTGAAGTCGTTCAAGACCCGCAACGTCAGCATCATCAACACGATCGAGGCGCTGCTCGCGCGCGGCGTGGCCGGCGGCGTGTTCCGCGCCGACGTCGACGCGTTCGACCTGCATCTGCTGATCAGCTCGTTCTGCTTCCATCGCGTCGCGAACCGCTACACGTTCGGCACCGCATTCGGCAAGGATCCGTCGGCGCCACGGCTGCGCGTGCGGCATCGCGACCTGATCGTCGACGCGGTGCTGCGCTACGTCGCGGCCTGACGGCCGCGCACACGCAAACACGAGCGCACGCGCGTC
Organism: Burkholderia guangdongensis; assembly: GCF_013403875.1. Taxonomy (GTDB): domain Bacteria; phylum Pseudomonadota; class Gammaproteobacteria; order Burkholderiales; family Burkholderiaceae; genus Burkholderia; species Burkholderia guangdongensis. Next base: position 214,884 of record NZ_JACBNX010000003.1, read on the forward strand.
AGTGCGGCAGTGCGGCAGTGCGTCAGCCGCAGACGATCAGCTCGATCCCGCGCGCGGTCAGCGCGCGGCGCAACGCGGCGTCCGGCGCGCGCTCGGTGACCAGATAGCGCGCCGCGTCGGTGCCGTTGATCCGCACCGGCGTCAGGCGGCCGAACTTCGAATGGTCGGCGACGACGATCGCGGTGCCCGCCGCGGTCAGCATCCGGCTGCGCACTTCGGCTGCGAGCCGCGAGTAGTCGGTGAGTTCACCGTCCTGCGCAATCCCGCCTGCGCCGACGAACGCGAAGTCGACGTGATACTGCGCGAGCTGCTGGATCGTGTCGAGGCCGAACGTCGCGTCCTCGTCGTCGGACAGCTCGCCGCCGAGCAGCGTCACGCGGTTGCCGTTGCGGCGCGCGAGCACGAACGCGGTGCGCCAGTCGTTCGTGTAGACCGACAGGCGATGGCGATCGGCGAGCGCGAGCGCGACCGCGTTCGTCGTGCTGCCCGAATCGATCAGCACCGATGCGTCGTCGGGCACGAACTCGGCCGCGCGCAGGCCGATCCTGCGCTTCGCATCCGCGTTCGCGGCCTCGCGGTCGGACAGGCTCGGCTCGCGGCGATCGGCGGCGAGCGCGCCGCCGTGCGTCGTCACGAGCAGGCCGCGCGCGGCGAGCGCGTTCAGGTCGCGCCGCACGGTCTCGCGCGACACGTCGAGCGTGCGCACGAGTTCGGCGATCGATAGTGCGCCCGTCCTGCCGAGTTCCGACAAAATGTATTGATGACGTTGTTCCGCGAGCATCGGGATGCGCCTGCGGCGCGGGTGAATAAGGTAGCGCGATTGTAGTACGGCCACCCGTGCGCGATGCAAGCGTCGCGCGGCCGCCGCAACACTGCATTGCCCGAAGCGCGTCGATACGCGCCGCGCGGATTGCTAGACTCTGCGTTTCGCCGGACGTCACCGCAACGAGGAGGCCTGACCGATGTATCGCAAAGGAATCGTGCTCGAAATCCAGTTCCCGCCCGAACGCCTGAACGACGCCGCCGGCGATCCGTACTGGATCGACCTGTCGCTCGACGAGGCGCGCCGCCTGCACCGCCTGTTGAGCGAGCGCTTCGCGACCGACACGAGCGCGAACCAGCCGGTCGACACGTTCTCGCTCGACTGATCCGCCGCGCGCGGATCGTTGCAGAATTCGACAAGACGGCGGCCGCGCCGCCGCGGGATACTGCCGGACCTCGTTCCTTCGCCCGGCCCGCGCACGGGCCCGCTTCGCATGCTCAATACGGTTGTCGCCGCAACGTTCGTCGCGCTCTGGTCCACCGGCTTCATCGTCGCGCGCGCGATCAAGCCATACGCCGATCCGAACCTGTTCCTGCTCGCGCGCTTCGCGGGCACCGCGCTGCTGTTCGGCGCGGTCGCGCTCGCCGCGCGCGCGCCGTGGCCGCCACGGCGCGAATGGGCACGCCATCTGATCGCCGGCGCGCTGCTGCAGGGCATCTATCTCGGCGCGAGCTACTGGGCAGTCGCGCAGGGGCTGAATGCCGGCGTGATGGCGCTGCTCGGCGCGCTGCAGCCGCTGGCGACCGCGGTGCTCGCGGTGCCGATGTTTCGCGAGACGCTGCCCGCGCGCGGCTGGGCCGGGATGATGCTCGGACTCGCGGGCGTCGCGCTCGTGCTCGCGCCGAAGGTCGGCGCCGTCGCGGGCACGACAACCGCTTCCGCCGTCTCCGCTTCCGCTTCCGCCGTCTCCGTCTCCGCCACCGCCGCCTCCATCTCCGCCGCCTCCGCCTCCGCCTCCGCCTCCGCCACTGCCGCCTCCGCCTCCGCCACTGCCGCCTCCGCCTCCGCCTCCGCCGCCGCCGCAACCGCCGCCGCACCGGGCTGGCTCGTCGTCGCGGTGTCCGTACTGGCGGTCGCGTCGATCACGGCCGGATCGCTGTATCAGAAGGGCCGGCTCGCGCGGACCGACCTGCGCACCGCCGTCGCCGTGCAAAATGCCGGCGCCGCGCTCGTCGCCGCCGCGTTCGCGGCGCTGCTGCACGAGACGCGCTGGACCGGCGCGCCGGCGCTGTGGGCGTCGCTCGTCTGGGGCGTCGTGTTTCTGTCCGGCGGCGCGGTCACGATGCTGATGTGGATGCTCCGCCGTGGGAACGCCGCGCGCGCGACGTCACTGCTGTTTCTCGCGCCGCCGCTCGCGGCCGTGCAGGGCTACGCGCTGTTCGGCGAGCGGCTGTCGCCGCTGCAGTTCGCCGGGTTCGCGATCGCGCTCGGCGGCGTCGTGCTCGCCCGGCGCTAGCCGGTCCGCGCGAGCCGAATAAAAAAATGTCCGGTTTTGCGTTTTGCAGCGACGGATTTCTCCGCGTCGCCCCGTTCAACGAACAAGCGGCCATTCCGGCCGATCCGCGAACCTGGGAGAAAAAATGAACCGGATCACGCTGCAAAAAATACTGGTCGGCGCGTGCGCGGCCGTCGCGACATCGGCCGCGCTCGCGCAGGCGATCGTCGTCGCGCCGCCGCCGCCGCGAATGGAAGTCGTGCCGCCGGCGCGCGCCGGCTTCGTCTGGGATCCGGGCCGGTGGCGCTGGGCTCATGGGCAATACGTGTGGATTCCCGGGCACTGGCAGCCGGTGCGCGTCGGCTACCACTGGGTGCCGGGGCACTGGGCGCGGCGCGGGCCGGGCTGGCGCTGGATTCCGGGCCACTGGGCCTGAACCGGCACGCCTGTCCTTCAAACGATCGAACCGACGCACGCACATGAAGACGCTCCTGATCCTCGCACTGACGGCAGCCACACTGGCCGGCTGCGTCGTCGTACCCGCGCGGCCCGCGTACTACCGGCCGCCGGTCGTCGTATATTGAACGCCGCCGACGCCGCGCCCGACGCCGGCGGTCTCGCTCCCGCGACCTGTGACGGAGAACACGACGATGAAGCATGCACGGCCGTCGCGATCGCGACGGCCTGCCCCGACGACGCGGCCGCCGTGCGTGCGCGCGAGCTCGCCGCGCCAGCCGCCGGAGGGCGCGCGTTGAGTAACGGCGACGACGGCAACGGCAACGGCAACGGCGGCGGCAACGGCAACGGCAACGGCGATCCGGACGCGGAACTCGTCGCGCGCGTCGGCCGGCGGGAGGCGAGCGCGATCCGCGCGCTCATCGCGCGCAAATTGCCGCGGCTGCTCGCGCTCGCGACGCGGATGCTCGGCGACCGGATGGAAGCCGAGGACGTCGCGCAGGAGGCATTCATGCGAATCTGGCGGCAGGCGCCGCACTGGAAAACCGGCGACGCGAAATTCGACACGTGGCTGCATCGTGTCGCGCTGAATCTCTGCTACGACCGGCTGCGCGGCCATCGCGAAGAGCCGGCTGAAACACTGCCGGACGCGCCCGATCCGGCTGCCGCGCCGGACGCGCGGCTCGATGCGCGTGCGCGCGACGAACGCGTGCGCGCGGCGCTCGCGGCACTGCCGGCGCGGCAGCGCGAGGCGCTCGTGCTCACTTATTATCAGGAGCTGTCGAACATCGACGCGGCCGGCCTGATGGGCATTTCGGTCGACGCGCTGGAGAGCCTGCTCGCGCGGGCCCGGCGCACACTGCGCGCGCAACTGGCCGGCGACGGCGCAAGCAAGGACATCGCATGACACCCGAACGATTCCGCACCATCGTCGACGCGTACGGCGCCGATCCCCGCCGCTGGCCGGCGGACGAGCGCGCCGACGCGCAGGACTGGGCCCGCCGGCATCGTGCCGACGCGCACGCAGCGCTCGCCGACGCCACCGAACTCGACACATGGCTCGCGCGGCACGCGGTCGCGCCGCCCGGGCGCGCGCTCGTCGAGCGCATCGTCGCATCCGCGCCGGCGCACGTGCACGCGCCGTCGCGGCGGCGCGTCTGGTGGTCGGGCGCGGCGCTGGCCGGCGCCGGCCTCGCCGGCGCGCTGGCCGGCGCGCTCGCGATGTCGATCGTCGTCGTCGGCAGCGCGCCGTCCGCGACGCACGAAAGCGCCTACCTGACGACGAGCTTCGGCGGACCGAGCGCCGACTGGAGCGACGAATGAACGGCCGATCGTGGAAGCTCCTCGTCGCCGGATCGGTGCTGCTGAACGTGTTCCTGCTCGGCGGGATCGCGGGCGGCGCGTGGCGGTGGTTCGCGGTGCACGGCGCGCCGCACGCCCAGCCCGCGCAGCGTACCGCGCTGCGCTTCGCCGCCGAGGATCTGTCGCCCGAGCGCCAGCGGCAGTTCGTCGACGTGCTGAAGTCGGCCCGCCGCGACGCTCGCCAGTACGCGCGCGACGGCCGCGAAGGCCGCCGCGAGGTGCTCGACCTGCTCGCCGCGCCGCAGCTCGACCGCGCGGCACTCGATGCCGCGCTCGCCCGCACGCGCGTGGCCGACGGCGCGATGCGCGCGCAGGTCGAAGCGAGTGTCGTGAATTTCGCGGCGACGCTGTCGCCCGACGAGCGCGTGAAATTCGTCGACGGGTTGCGGCAGCGCGGCCAGTGGCGTCTACCGCCACAGCAGCCACAGAAACCGGTCAGCGAAGCGGAGTGAGCGCACGCGGCAAATCGTGCGCCGCCGATAGGCCGAAAAAATTTCGATGATCGGCGACGGAAATGCCGGCGCCGACCGTTAAACGGACATACGCCACGTCCGCAGGACCGCCGATGAACAGCTCGCCTCCCGTCAACGCCGCCGCGATCGCGATGAATCGCTTCGGCCTCGGCGCGCGCGCCGACGACACACCGCCGGCGAACCCGAAAGGCTGGCTGCTCGCGTAGTTCGCGGACTACGAACCGCTGCCGGCCGCGTGGAGCCAGCAGCCCGGCGCGGTCGCGCTGACCACGCGCTTCGGCGAGGAACGGCAGCAGACGATGCCCGGCGACGCCCCCGCGAGCCAGGGTCAGGCAGCGCGGCAGGCCGTGAACCGCGACATCCGCAAGCAGAGCGTCGACGTCTATCGCAGTGCGGTGAACGCACGCGTGACGAGCGCACTGACGACGCCGGCGCCGTTCGTCGAGCGCCTCGTGCATTTCTGGTCGAACCACTTCGCGGTGTCCGTCGACAAGCCCGCGCTCGCGGGGCTCGCCGGCGCGTTCGAGATGGAGGCGATCCGCCCGCACGTGCTCGGCCGCTTCGAGGACATGCTGGTCGCCGTCGAGCGCCATCCGGCGATGCAGATTTTTCTCGACCAGGTGCGCTCGGTCGGCCCCGACAGCCGCGCGGCGCTGCGCGCGGATCAGCGCGATCCGGCGCACAAGCGCGGCCTGAACGAGAATCTCGCGCGCGAGATCATGGAGCTGCATACGCTCGGCGTGCGCACCGGCTACACGCAGAACGACGTCACCGAATTCGCGCGCGCGCTGACCGGCTGGAGCATCGCGGGCGTGCGCGGCCCGCAGCCCGGCAACGCGGCGCCGGGCGCGTTCGCGTTCCGTCCGGCGCTGCACGAGCCCGGCGAGCGGATCGTGATGGGCCAGCGCTACGACCAGCCCGGCGAACAACAGGCGCTCGCGATCCTGCACGATCTCGCGCGAGCGCCGGCCACGCATCGGCACGTCGCGTTCCAGCTCGCGCGCCATTTCGTCGCCGACAACCCGCCGCCCGAACTCACCGAACGGCTCGCCGCGGCATTCGCGCAAAGCGGCGGCGATCTGCCGACCGTGTACCGCGCGCTCGTCGACGCACCGCAGGCGTGGATGCCGACGAACGCGAAGTTCAAGACGCCGTGGGAATGGACCGTGTCGTCGATGCGCGGCCTTGGCTGGCGCGAACTCGGCGACGTGAACGCGGCGCCGCTGCTGACGCAGCTCGGCCAGCCCGTATGGCGGCCCGGCTCGCCCGCCGGCTACGACGACATCGCCGCGAGCTGGGCCGCGCCCGACGCGCTCGTGCGCCGCGTCGAGGTCGCGCAGCGCTTCGCCGCACGCGTCGGCGACCGGCTCGATCCGCGCACGCTCGGCCAGACGCTGCTCGCCGGCTCGCTCGGCGCGCCGACGGCGACCGCGGTCTCGCACGCGGAGAGCGCGCCGACGGCGATCGCGCTGCTGCTCGTGTCGCCGGATTTTCTGAGGAGATGAACGCCATGCTCTCACGCCGCCGCTTCCTGAGCGCCGCCGCCGCGGGCGCCGGCGCGTTCCTCGTCGGCCCGCGAATCGCGTTTGCGAACGTCGAGACCGACCGCCGCTTCGTGTTCGTGATCCAGCGCGGCGCGGCCGACGGGCTCAACGTCGTCGTCCCGTACGCGGAGCCCGCATACGCGAGCCTGCGCGGCCCGCTCGCGATCGACGCGGCGAACGCGACGAAGCTCGACGGCACGTTCGCGCTGCATCCGTCGCTCGCGCAAACCGCGAAGCTGTACCAGTCCGGCCAGGCGCTGTTCGTGCATGCGATCGCGTCGCCGTATCGCGATCGTTCGCACTTCGACGGGCAGAACGTGCTCGAAACGGGCGGACGCTCGCCGTATCAGGTGAAGGACGGCTGGCTGAACCGCCTCGTCGCGATGCTACCCGCGACGCGCGACAACGCGATCGCGCTCGCGCCGACCGTGCCGCTCGCGCTGCGCGGGCCGGCGTCGGTGACGTCGTATGCGCCGTCCGCGCTGCCGCAGGCGTCCGACGATCTGCTGACGCGCGTGGCGGCGCTGTACGAAGGGGATGCGCAGTTGCGGCCGCTGTGGGCGTCGGCGATGAGCGCGCGCGATCTCGCGGGCGACATGCGCGCGAAGCAGGACCCGGCCGGCGTCGGCAAGCTCGCGGCCGGCTTTCTGTCGCGCGCGGACGGGCCGCGAATCGCGATGATCGAAACCGGCGGATGGGACACGCACAGCGCGCAGAACGCGCGCCTCGCGAATCAGCTGAAGGCGCTCGATACGATGCTCGCCGCCTTGCGCGACGGGCTCGGCGTGGCGTGGGACAAGACGACCGTGCTCGTCGCGACCGAGTTCGGGCGAACCGCGGCGGCGAACGGCACCGGCGGGACGGATCACGGCCAGGCGTCGGTCGCGATGCTGATCGGCGGCGCGGTCGCCGGCGGGCGGGTCGTCGCGGACTGGCCGGGATTGCGGAGCGCCGATCTTTACGAAGGCAGGGATCTGAAGCCGACGGCGTCGCTCGATGCGCTGATCGCGGGCGCGACCGGCGAGAGCCTGCGGCTGGATCCGCAGCGCACGGCGACGACGCTTTTCGCGGAGGCCGGCGCGCCGAAGGCGATGACCGGATTGATCCGCGCGTGAGACGCACTGCGTGGTCCGCAACCGAGGGTTCGCGGTGTACGACGGGTTGAAGCGTCATCATCCGGCATGCCGACCCACCCGCGCTACTCCCCCGAATAGTCGACGACGATCGTCACCCGCCGATTGACCGCCCGCGCGGCCGGATCGTCGCCGAGCACGACCGGATCGTTATCCGCGCGCCCGATCGCCGCCAGCCGATGCGGATCGATACCGTGCTCCACCAGATAGCGCACCACCGCGCCGGCCCGCGCCGCCGACAGTTCCCAGTTCGAAGCGAACCGGCTGTTCGAGATCGGCGCGTTGTCGGTATGCCCGACGACGAGAATATTCCCCGACGATGCCGCCTCCAGCGCCCGCGCGACCCCCTCGAGCGACGCGACCGCATCCGGCAGCAGCCGGGCCTCGGCGGACCCGAACAGCACGTGCGTATTGATGCCGATCTCCACGCCTTGCGGTGTCTGCGTCGCCGTGATTTCCTTGAGCGCGACGAGCGGCGCCAGTCGCGCGAGCAATTGCGCCTTCGCCTGCGTCGGCTGCTTCGCAACAACGGGCGCCTGCGCGGTCGCAGCGGTCGAAGCGCTCGCAGCAGCCGCAGCAACCGCCGAGCGCGCGGCGAAGTCCTTCATCCGCAGCGCGTTATCCCGCGAAACCTGCAGGATATAGAGCGCGAGAAAGAACACCATCAGCGTCGTGACGAGGTCCGCATATGAAACCAGCCACCGCTCCGAGCGCGCCTGCTCGTCGTCGTGATCCTGATCGCCCCATTCCACGCCGGAAGACCTGTCGGCCGATAACGGTTTCATCGCGATGCACCCGATTGCATGAGAAAACGCGCCCGGCTACTTGAGCAGCTCGGCGGACCGCTCGCGAACCTCGCCGGCGAGACGCGCGGCGATCATCGTCGGCGATTCCTTGCGGGAGATCGCGAGCAGTCCGTCGAAATAGAGGCGGCGATAGCGTTGCTCGCTGTTGATCCGCGTCTTGATCTTGCCGTGGATCGGCAGGAACACGAGATTCGCGAGCGCCAGTCCGTAGAGCGTCGCCGTGAACGCGCCGGCGATCCCCGAGCCGAGCCGCTCCGGATCGAGGATGTGCCCGGTCACCTGTATCAGCCCGATCACCGCGCCGACGATCCCGAACGTCGGCGCATAGCCGCCCGCCTGAAGCCAGATCCGCGCCGCGCTCATCCTGTTGCGCTCGATCGCCTCGAGCTCCCGCTGCAGCGCATCCTTCAGCACTTCGGTCGGCACGCCGTCGGCGAGCAGCTCGAGACCGCGCCGCGCGAACGCGTCCACGCCGTTCGCATCGATCGACTCGAACACCAGCATCCCGTTCAGTTTCGCCTGATCGCCCCATTCGAGCAGCACCGAAAGCTGCGCGCGATCGACCTGCCGCGGCTTCGAGAATGCGAGCCCGAGCTGCCTGACACCATCGGCGAAACACGCCCACGAGTTCTGGATCATCACCGCGCCCAGCGTGCCGCCGAGCACGATCACGAGCGACTGCGGCTGAACGAGCGCACCGAAATGCCCGCCCTCGAACCAGAAGCCGACGCCGATCGCGACGACACCGACGAGCGCTCCCACAATAGTCAGAAAGTCCATTGACGTCTCACGCAGTGTGCCGGGCCAAGCGCCCGGGATAATGGGTCCGGCTCCGTGGGTCAGGCTCCGCGCTCCGCCGGCTCGGCGGCACCGGATGCGGCTGCCTTGATCGCCTTGATCGTGTCGAGAAAGGTCTGCTCGATCTCCGCGACCTCGATCGGGTCGACTTTCAGGTCGCGCCGCATCACCCACGCGATCTCGTTCTTGCGCCCTTCCGACATCGCGCCCGTCAGGCGATCGGCAATCGTGCGATCGGAGATCGACGCCAGCAGCTTCGCGAGCGCATACGTGTCGATTCGGCTGATCGCCTCGAACAGCGTGCGATCGTCGACGAATTCGATGTCCTCGAGCGAGCCGAACGTCACGCGCGCGCGCGGATTGAGCCGCGAGAAATACGCGACGCCTTTCTCCTCGACGACGCTCAGCACCCGGGTCTTGCGAAACGCGAACAGATCCTCGGCGATTTCCGCGCGGGACAGCTTGTTCAGAATCATCGATTTGTCGACGCCGATCAGCGCTTCCAGATCGTCCAGATCGATCAGTTCGAGATCGCTGCTGATCGCGAGGTCGAGTTCCTCGTCGGCGACGCGCTGCGCGCGGTCCGCGATGCGCGCCGGCTCGAACGTGACGACCTGGCGATCGACCGCGCCGCCGGTCGCGCCGGCGGTGCGCGCATCGCCGCCCGGCACGCGCTCGCCGGTGCCGGTCTCGACGGCGAGCAGATTCAGCTTCTCCATGCGCTTGAGCATCGTCATCACGTGCGAGCGCGAATGGCCGGCGATCGCGCGGCATTTCTTGACGACATCCGGGAGCGGCACCGACACCTCGCCGGATTGTCCGCGGCGCGCCCCCCACACGTCGCGCGCGCCCCCGCCTTCCTTCGCGGCCATCAGCGCGAGCACGTGCGCATAGGAGACGACGCCCGGAAGAAAATCGGCATGCGTGTAAGTGGCGAGCAGATCGTCCGTCTTCTGCGCGCGGCGAATGATCGTGCGCACCAGGTGACGCAGCAGCGGCGACGCTCGCTCGAGCTCCTGCTCGACGACGTCGGCCGGCACGATGGTCAACTGGCAGAACGTCAGCGCCTTCGCGGAGTGCGTGTGAGCCTCGCCCGCCAGCAACGACGCTTCACCGAAGAAACCGCCTTTGCCGAGCGTGGCGAGCGTGACCTTCTTGTCCTCGCACCGCGTGAAGATTTCGACCTTGCCTTCCGCGATCACATAGATCGCCCGCTCGCCGGCATAGCCTTCGGAGTAGATGGTCTCGCCCGGCGACGCCGGACGAGACCTCGTTGCCTGTTGCTGATTCACGCTGTTCCCCGTCATGCATATTGATTTTGATCGGGCGGCGGCAGAGGTGTCTGTTGGCGGCACGCATACACGCAGTCCATGCCGCCATTAACGGTTCGCAATTCGCGTTCTTTACATCGAATACGCATGTTTTTTGATTGAATCGCACGCGGGCGCATGCGTGTTGCAGCTGCAATCTTTAACGCGTCGCGCCGCATTCGCGCATTTTTGCGGAAACCGCCAAATAGCAAACGTTTGCCGCTGTCGAATCGCGCGCGCGACGTCAATTCGGCCGCGCCGCCTCCCTTCCACTCTCGACTCGACGCCGGCCCAACGCTCGCCTACGCTGATTGAACGTGCCCGACCGCGCACGATCAGCCTCCCCACGCTACCTGCCCAACCATTCGCCAGAGGATTCCGCTCATGGACGACATCTCCCCACTGGCCTTCATCGATGCCGCGCTGGCCTTTCAGAAAACCGCCGCGCTCAAGGCCGCCGTCGGGCTCGATCTGTTCACCGCGATCGCGCACGAAGACGGCGACCCGGCGCGCGTCGCGGCGCGCGTGCAAGCCGCCGAACGCGGCGTACGTTCGCTGTGCGACTTCCTGACGATCCACGGCTTTCTTCAAAAGGAATCGGCCCGGTATCGGCTGACGCCGTCGACCGCCGCGTTCCTGACGACGTCCTCCCCCGCCTGGATGGGCGGCATCGTCGATTTCCTCGCGGCGCCGGAAATGATCGCGCTATGGTTCGACGATCCGGTCTCGTTCGTCCGCAACGGCGGCTCGGTGGGGCTCGGCAACCTGTCCGCCGACCATCCGGTCTGGGTGAAATTCGCGCGCGCGATGGTGCCGTTCGTCGCGCCGACCGCACACGACATCGCGCAGCAAGTCGCCGCATGGCCGCAACCACCGAAACGCGTGCTCGACGTTGCGGCCGGCCACGGACTCTTCGGCATCTCGATCGCGAAGGCGGTGCCCGATGCGGAAATCGTCGCGGTCGACTGGCAGGCGGTGCTGGACGTCGCCCGCGAAAACGCCGGATCGGCCGGCGTGAGCGCGCGTTATCGCACGCTGGCGGGCAGCGCGTTCGACGTCGATTGGGGCACGGATTTCGATCTGGTGCTGCTGACGAATTTCCTGCATCACTTCGATCCGGCGACCTGCGTATCGCTGCTGTCGAAGGTCCGCCGCAGCCTCGCGCCCGGCGCGCGCGCACTGGCGGTGGAGTTCGTTCCGAACGACGACCGCGTGTCGCCGCCGTTCGCCGCCGCGTTCTCGCTGATGATGCTCGCGTCGACACCGCATGGCGACGCGTACACCGCGCGCGAATTCGAGCAGATGGGGCGCGAAGCGGGGTTTTCGAAGGTCACCGTGACGCCGCTGCCGCCTTCGCCGCAGAGCCTCGTCACATTCGAGTAGCGGGCGGCGGCAACGCCGGCGGCAGCGCCGGCGTTCGGCCCGGAGGACGGCCTGCGCGCCTGAACGCGAAGCGTTCGTTACCCGCCCTTCTTCGCCTGCAGCGCGCGAATCCGCATCCTCGCGCTGCTGTCGGCGACGGTCGCGTCATACATGGCGGCGAGATCGTGCTTCAGCGCGGTCCGCGATCCGCCGTCCAGGTACACCATGTGCCCGGACGGATAAAACCGCGCGGACAGGTTCTGCCGCACCTTCGCGTCCTCGAGCGGCATCTGCTGCAGATCGAGCACCGTCTGATAGAACGGCGTGACGAAATCGTAGAACCCGTTCGCCGACAGCACCTTCAGATCGACGTTGAGCGCCATCACCGCCGCGAGGTCGCCGGCCGTGTAGAGGATCACGTTGCCCTTCGCGTCGACGCCCATCTGCGCGCCGGTCGGATCGGTGTGATGAAAATCCCAGTTCGCGAACGCCTGATCGTTCAGATCCGTGAACGCCGAGTTCGACGTGAACTTCAGGTCCTCGTTCAGATAGCTGTTCCACATCGCCGTGTAGACGCCCGTCACCGCCGTCATCGTCGGATCGTTGCCGCCCGAGTTCGGATCGATCTTGCCCGCGATGCCGGTTTCGACGCCGGTCACGCGGCCGTCGTACGCGCCGAGCGCGAGCCCGCGCGCGCGCAGCAGCGTCGTCAGGAACAGCGAGCGGCCCTGGTTGTCGTACGCGGCGACGTCGAGGCTCCACGACAACAGCGTCGTCGCGTCGATGCCCGTGTAGTCGGACAGCTTCGTGACGACCGCCTGATCGGTCTGCGGGAACTTGCGCAGCGCGTCCAGATAGTCGGTGCGCGCGAACTGCGCGACTTCCTCGGCGAACGCACCGAGATCGGCCGGCGTCGGCGCGACGCCGAGCCGCTTGTGATACCACGCGTCGGCGGCCGCGGTCGGCAGCGCGCCGACCGGATTGCCCGCCTGCCGGTAATCGAGGATCGACGACTGCAGCGTCACGCCGTTCAGGTCGACGCCGTCCTCGTGCAGCCGGTACGCGAGCACGCAGCTGCGCGCGGTGCCATACGATTCGCCGAACAGATATTTCGGCGAATTCCAGCGGTTGTTCTTCGTCAGATACCGCTTGATGAACTGCTTCAACGAATCGGCATCCTGATCGACGCCCCAGAAATCGCGATTCCTGTGTGGCGCGATCGCCGCCGAGTAGCCGGTGCCGACCGGATTCACGAACACGAGATCGCTGCGGTCGAGCAGGCTGTCCGGGTTGTCCTCCATCGCGTAAGGCGCGGGCGGCGTGAAGCCCGGCATCGACGTTCTGATGCGCCGCGGCGCGAACGAGCCGAGCAGCACGAACACCGACGACGAGCCCGGCCCGCCGTTATAGAAGAACGTGACCGGGCGCGTCGCCTCCGTCTGCCCGTCCTCGGTAAACGCGACGTAGAAGAGCTTCGCGGCGGGCTGCGAGCTGCTCGGATCGACGGCCACCAGATGCCCGGCCGTCGCTGTATACGCGATGCGCCGCCCGCCGACCACGACCGTATGATGCGTGACGGCCGCGGTCTCGGTCGTGTCGGTCACCGAATCGTCGGGCCCGTTCCCGTAGGCGACCGGATCGAAGAACGGCTGATCGCGGCCGTGACTCAGCGCGACCGGATTGACGGTCGGCGGCACGCTGTGCGAATTGTGGTCGCCGTGATGCAGCGGATAGTCGCCGCCGCCGGATGCGGAATCGATGCTCATCGTGCTGCTCCTTGCGGCAGGATCGCGGCCAGCTGCGCGCCGTCGGGGCTGCCGAGCCCGGTGCACGCGTCCCAGCCCGTCGCGGCCGCATACGTGCCGTTCGATCCTTCGGTGATGTCGCGCAGCGCGGCGGGGTGGCCGTAGAGCACCGGATTGACCCAGCCCGCGTTCGCGCCCCCGGCCGCGTTCAGCCGCGCGATCAGCGCCGCCCACAGCGGCGCGACCGCGCTCGTGCCGCCCATCACCGTCGTCGCGCCGGCGACCGTGACTTCGTAGCCGGTTTGCGGCGATGCATCGCCCGCGACGTCGGGCACGCCGCGCTTCGCGAGCGGCACGCGGCTGCCGTCGGCGAGCGTCGCCTCGAGGCCTTGCTGCCACACGGGCAGGTCATACAGCGTGCTGATCCCGCCTCCGCCTGCGCCGCCGCCCTCCGCCGTGTCGTTCCACACGGTCTCGCGGCGAATGCCCTGGCCCGGCAGCGCGTCGAGCTGCGTGCCGCCGCACGCGAGCACGTAAGGGCTCGACGCCGGAAAATCGACGTGCGACACGCCGTCCTGCAGCCCGTCGGCGGATCCGCTGTCGCCGGACGCCGCGCAGACCGTCACGCCGACCGCCGCGGCCGCCTGCAGCACGCGTTCGAACGCCTGCGCGGACTGCGCCTGCCAGATCGCTTCCGGGCCGCCCCAGCTGATCGAGATCACCGACGGCCGGTTCGTCGTGTCGTGCACGGCCGTGTTGACCGCCTGAATGAAGCCCGCGTCGCCGTTCGGCGCGAAGTAGACGGCGATTTTCGCGGCGGGCGCGATCGCGCCGGCGATCTCGACGTCGAGCGCCACTTCGCCGTCCGGGCCGCTCGGGTCGCCGGTCGGTGCGTTGCGTCCCGTGCCGACGTCGACATCCACGAGCGTCGGCACCGTCGCGAGCCCGATGCCGCGGAAGTACTGTTCGATGTCCGCCGCGCGGTAGCCGCCGCCGAGCTCGACGATCGCGATGCACTGGCCCGCGCCGTCGCCGGCCGGAAATCCGTACAGCGCGGCGACCTGCGGCGGCGTGAACGTCACGCCGGCGGCGCCGCGCGCGGGCCGGAACGGCGGACGCAACCGGAAATGCGGCCGCGCCTGCGGACGGCTGTCGAGGCCGAGCACAGCGGTCACGACGCCGTGCAGATCGTCGGGCAGCGCGATCGCGCCGGTGCGCCCGCGATACTGGCCGATCGAGCGATGCTCGAAGCGCTCGAGCGTCACGCCGAACGCGGTCTCGAACTGAGCGATCGTGCCCGACAGCACGATCACGCTCTGCGCCGGATCGACGCGCTCGACCGTCAACTGATGGCGGTGCGCGAATGCTTCGGTTTTCTGAATATCGTCGGGATGCGCGGAGAAGTGCTGCGCGAATGCCTCGCGCGACAGCGGCCGCGCGAGCGCGTCGCCGCTCGCGAGTTGCGTCAGCAACGCATCGAGATGCGCTTCCTGCTGGCGGCGCAACATCACCGTGACCTGAATGCGCTCGGCCGGATCGCACGGGCCGAGACAAGTCGAATCGGCGACGATTCTCGGCTCGCGGTCGGCGTGCAGGTACGTTGCCATGTTCAGACCCTCCTTGGTACCGCGTGGCACGGAACACTCGGGAAGTCGGACAGGGCCGCCGGCGGACGGTTCCGCACGGCCGGCCGAGTTTCGCGCCAGCGCGGCAGGGTACTCGAAGTGTAGAACAGTCCGACGAAACGCGTCGCCGCTCAATCCATCGACAGACGCAGCGCGAAACCGATCAGCGCGGCGGAAAACGCCCAGCGCTGGACGGTCTGCGCAATCGGATGCGCGCGCAACCATGACGCGAGCCGCGCCGCGCCGAACACGCATGCGAGATCGAAGCAGACGCCGGTCGCGACGAGCAACGCGCCGAGCGCGAACATTTGCCGGACGACCGGCCCGGCCTCCGGCCGCACGAACTGCGGCAGCAGCACCGAGCAGAACAGCAGCGCCTTCGGGTTCAGCAGATTGGTCAGCAGCCCCTTGAAGAACGACTGCCGCAGCTCGCCGGCATCGTTCGCATCGGGGACGGATGCGCCGCCGGACAGCGCGAACGCCGGCGAGCGGAACACCTGGAACCCGACATACGCGAGATACGCGGCACCGCCGTAGCGGATCACGTCGTAGAGCCACGGCGCGCTGCGGATCAGCGCGGCGACCCCGCACGCGGACAGCGTCACGTGCACGGAGCGCGACAGCCAGAGGCCGGCCGCCGCCGCGACGCCGGGGCGCGTGCCGCGGCCGATGCCCGTCTGCAGCAGCAGCGCCATATCCGGGCCGGGAATCGCGTAGATCGCCGCGAGCGCGGCCAGATAGATCAGCAGCAGATGGGTAGAGATCATGTTCGCCTCGTCTTCAATGGCGATATATTGCCGCCAACGGATGAGGGATGATCGGCCTAATTTGCTAGCCTACTGGCGCCCGATAGCGGATTCCTCCAAAATCCCGCCATCGACATGACCATTCCGCCAATATGCCCGACCTCGACAAAACCGACCGCGCGATCCTTGCCGCACTGCAGCGCGACGGCCGCGTGCCGATCGCGCGCCTCGCCGACGCCGTGGGGCTCTCCGAAACGCCGTGCGCGCGGCGCCTGAAACGCCTCGAAAGCGAAGGCTATATCGAGCGCTACCGTGCGCAGCTGTCGCGCAAGGCGCTCGGCTTCGGCGTCGTCGCGTTCGTGCTCGTGCGCTTCGCGGTGCACGATCGGGCCGTCGCGGACCGCTTCGAGCGCGAAATCCTCGCGATCGAGCGGATCCTGTCGTGCCACAACGTGTCGGGCACGGCCGACTATCTGCTGCAGATCGTCGCGAACGATCTCGAAGACTACGGCACGTTCCTGCGTGAAACGCTGCGCATCCTGCCCGGTGTGACGTCGGTCGAATCGGTGCTGTCGCTGCGCGAGGTCAAGCGCGACTCGGGGCTGCCGATTCCGTGAGCGGACGCGGCCGGCATGCCGGCACACCGCAATGCAGCATCACGACGCCGGCTTCGGCTGGCCGATCACCAGATCGCGCTCGCCGAGCTGCTGCTCGCCGTCATCGCCGATCAGCAGGAATTTCAGCTTCGCGTGCTCGCCCGGATTGCCGCCCGCATTGCCTCCCGCATTGCCGCCCGGATGGCCGCCGGGATTGCCGCCCGGATGGCCGGCGCGCACGCCGATCTTCGCGTCGCCACGCGAGAAAGGCGCGATCATGTCGACCGCGCTCTCGTGCATCGTGTCGCCGATCGCCAGCTGCATCGCGCTGATCGTCGCGTGGTACGGCGTCGGATTGTCGACCGACAGCACCAGATGATCCGGCATCCTGACCAGCGAAAACGTCAGGCGCTTCGGCACCTCGGCCGCCGGGTACGGCAGCTTGCCCGCCGGACGCACGAACACCTTGATCTGCGTGCGCATCGTGATCGTCACGGTCTGCTCGTCGTTGCGCCTGTCTTTCGGCGTCGCGGGAATCTCATAGAGATTGAGCCAGAACGCGGATTCGCGGTCGGTCGGCAGCGGCGCGCCGGTATTGAGCAGGCGCAGGCTCGTCTGCTCGCCGGCGCTCATCCGGAAGACCGGCGGCAGCACGAGCACCGGCGCCTTCGATTCCTCCGGCAACGCGTCGATCCGCCCGTCGTCGACCCACGCTTGCACGAGCACCGGATACTTGTTCACGTTGAACAGCTGCAACGACTCTTCGGGCGCATCCGCATCGAGCACGACTCGCGACGTGACGGGCGTCACGCCGGCGAAGGCCGGCAAGGTCCACGCGACCGACAGCCACGCGCAGAGGAGCAGCACCATGCGCTTCACGTGGCCGCTGCCGCGCCACGCGAGCCGCCCAATACTCGACGAGCGGTCGATCATGATCGGAATCTCCTGGTAAATGTTCATCGCGCGTCCCTCAATGCGCGAGCGCCGTGGTCTCGATCGGCGTGCAGCGCGCGTCGAAACGCGTGATCAGCGCCTTCGAATCCTGCCCGTTGAGGCGATAGTCGATCGCGCACTGCTCTTCACGACGATCGCCCCATTTGACGGTCAGCGAGCCTTGCTGATCCGGCACGCGCGCGTAGACCTGACCACCCTGCCCGACGACACCGATCGTCGCTCCGGTGCCGTCCCGCACGTCCGCGCCGAGCGGCAGTGCGTCGCCATCCGCGTCGGTCGCGTGGATCAGCAGCGCGTGGCCGGTGCGCGTCGCGAACTTGAGCAGCACCGCCGAGCCCGCGTAAGGCGCGACGCGGATCTCGTTCGCGGTCAGTTCCGCGTTGCGGTTGATGCCCTTCGCGTCGAGCGCGACGTCGTTGTAGCGGTAAGGCGTCAGCGACGGAATGATCGCGTAGCCGAAGCGGTCGATCTTCGTGCCCTGCGTATTGCGCACGGTCGCCCCTTCCGCGCCCTTCGCCTCGACGATGCCGAACGTGTCGCCGAGATACGGGCCGAGCGTGACGCCGCCCCCGTGCGCGACGAGCGCGCCCCGCGCGTTCGCGCCGGCCTGCCAGTAACCCTTGCCCTGCGAATAGTTCGCGCCGACCGTGATCATCGACAGGTTCTTCTGTACGTTGCCGCCGTAGCTCGGCGCCGCGCTCGTGTCGCCCGATACGGTCAGACCGTAGCTGAGCGACTGCGATTCGCCGACGGTGCCGTTCACGGATGCCTGATACGACGCGCCCTGATCGGTCGCGCTCGCGACGCTGCCGGAGAACGTCGGCGCACGCGGGCTCGAGCCGAGCGGGATCGAGATCGTCGCCATGACCGCGGTGCTGGCTTCGGACGCCCAGTTCGTGAGCGACGCGCGCCCGACGCCGGACCGGCCGACGCCGTTGATGCTGCCGGTCCGCTGGCGGACGACCGACAGGTTGTAGCTGATCGAGCGGTAATTGTTGCTGTAGCTGAACTGATACTGCGTGTCGCGCGATCGCGAGCCGTAATAGCTGCTCGTCGACGCCGACAGCGACAGCGAACCGAGGCGCCCGAGGCTCTGGTTGACGTTGAGCGTCAACTGGTCGCGCTGCTGATACGTGCTCGGCAGCCAGCCGCTCGCGTCGCGATACGCGTTTCGCGAGGTCAGCGCGCTCGCGAAATCGCGGTAGCCGCGGGTCGAATAGTGATAGCCGGTCAGCGCGATCGTCGTCAGCGTCGGTTGAATCGTGTGGCTGTAGTTGATCGAGCCGAGCCAGCCGTGCACGCGCTTGCCGCGCTCGTCGAGCGCGTTCGACCAGGCCGCGTTCAGGCCGAACGCGCCATACGACGTCGCGAACACGACACCGCCGAGCAGCGACTGATAATCGACGGACACGCGCGCGCCACCGTTGACGGTGAGCATGTTGGTCAGGCCGCGCTCGTACGTCAGGTCCGCGAACGCCGCGTGCGAGCCTTCGATCTGGCGCACCTGCCCGAGCGTGAAGCTGTAGCGCGACGCACCGGGCCGCAGTGAATTCGACACGGCCGAGAACGGCACCTTGAACGTGGACACATGCCCGTTCGCCTCGAACACCTGCACGGTCAGGTCGCCCTGATAGCTGGTCGGATTGAGGTCGCTGAACGCGAACGGGCCCGGCGCGACCGTCGCCTGATAGATCACGTTGCCGTTCTGGCTGACGACGACGCGCGCATTCGTGTTCGCGACACCCTTCACGGTCGGCGCATAGCCGCGCAGTGAATCGGGCAGCATGCGGTCGTCGCTCTCGAGATGAATGCCGCGATAGCCGACAGGACTCAACAAGCTGCCGCCGGTGAAGTTGTCGCCGACGACGAGCTTGCTGCCGATCGACACGAGCGGCCGCTCGACGTACGTGCGGATGTTGTCCCAGCGGCTGGCGTTGCCGGAGACGGTGCCGTTGAACGTATAGGCGGACTGCTGATGGAAGCGCCACAGCCCGATGTTCAGGCCCGCGTTGATGCCGGCGTAAACCGAATTCGACTGGCTGCCGAGCGACGACGCGGTGTAGTAGTTCGTGTCGTAATTGAAATAGGCCATCGTCCGGCCCGCGTCGAGGCTGGCCGGATCGATCGTGCCGCGCGGCACGTGCCGCATCTGCGTCTGCGGCACGCTGACGTCGAGACGCAGGCGCGACAGGTCGAACTTCGCCGACGCGCCGGGCACGCGCTCGGACAGCGCGACGCACCGAGCGCCGTTCGCTTCGGCGGCGTCGCGACGCCCGTGCGCGGCATCGGCGGTGCGATGCTCGGTCGATGCGTCGGACACGTCAGCGTCGGCTGCTGCGCCGTCGGGTGCGCCAGCGTCAGCGCCCAAGTCGGCGTCGGCCGGCTGCAGCAGTATGCCGCTCGCCCCCAGCAACGCGTCGCTCAGGCACGGTTGAACGTCACCGCTCGCGGTACTTCGAAAATCGACCGTTTTACGGGTGATGAAAACGTTGTTGACGTAGACGTCGACGCGATAGCTGCCCGGCTCGATCGTGCTTGCCTTGTTGAAGCGTTCGATGTCGGCGACGCCGAGCGGCGTGCCCAGCAACAACGAGCTATCGAAGTTATAGGTGTCGGTCGAGCTGGCGGACGCCCCCGCATCGTCCTGACCCGGTGCGGCCCATGCGTGGCCGGCCGGGACTGCGAAGCCAAGCGCGGCGCCGATAAGCGACAGCTGGAAAGGCCATTGCGCCTTTCCGCTCTCGGAGACGGATACGAGGTTGTTTTGTCGACCGGACATATCACTTCACGCCTTGTGCGGTGATCGGGTATTCGGATTCGCGAACTGCGCCGTAGTCGTCGACGTAGCGGATTTTCACGCGAATGGCGGAGCTGTCGAGCGGACAGCTACCTTTCAGATTCCAGGTTGCATCGGCGCGCGGCGCGATCATGTCCGGCTCGAACGTTGCGGTATGCGAGCCGCAGGCGAGGCTGCCGCTCACCAGCGAGATGTAATAGGACGACGCATTTTTCGCGGCGATGCGCTCGCTCTTGCCCTGCCCGCTGATGCTGAAGCTGAGTTTTTCGGGCGCGCTTGGCGCGCTGTCCGCGATACCCGACGGGCGATAGAAGAGCTTGAGCCGGTTGCGCAGCATCACGAGCATCTGGTTCTCTTCCGCATAGGCGGCATTCACCGACGGCACCTGCAGCGTATTGAGATAAAACACCGTTTCACGATCCTGCGGCAGATCCTTCCCCGTATAGACGACGCGCACCATCTGGCCGCCCTTCGCGTCGATACGGAAGATCGGCGGGGTCACGAGGAAAGGCGCATCCGCGGTCTTCGGCGTCGAGCGTTCGTCGCCCGCGTCGACCCAGACCTGCATCACGCTCGGACCATCATCGCGATTGCTGAATTGGAGGCTGCGCTCGGGCGCGCTGCCGTCGTAAATCACACGTGTATTGGGCAATACGACGCTGCCAAAGGCCATGCCGGCCTGCGCGCCAAGCGCGAGGACGGCGATTGCCCTGAAAACTCCTGTACGTAATGAATTCATGAACATCCCCTGAGCGGGCCCCATTTACTCTGCACTGCGAATAAATAATCGGACCTGCGTGACAACGCAGATCCGATGGCTCGTCAAACTAGATTAGCGATAGCTCACTTGATACTGCACGCTGCCCTTCACGGAACCAGGCGCGACGCCGCCCTGTTCCGAGATGTACTGAACGGCGAAGTCATACGAAGCCGACGTCTGGCCGACGCCGAGGCTCAGGCCCGTGGCGGCATAGCCTTCCGCGCCGCTCAGGTTGAACGGCGACGACGGTGCGGAGGGATCGAGCAGCTGCAGTGCGACGCCCTTTGCGGTGCCGACGTTGTCGAGGTTGCCGGCGGTCGTGGTCTGGTTGCCCATGAATACGGTCTTGATCGACTGAGCTGCGGTGGTCGGAGCCGTACAGCCGCTGACGCCGACTGCGAAGGTCGTCAGACCGGCGGTGCTGCCTGCGCTCGCGAGCTTCGACGAAGAAACGGTCGGCAGCAGCACGGTCGGGTTGGCCGTGGCGCCGTTGATCGCGACTTCACACGTCTGGTCCGTCACTTCGCCGTGGAAGTTGATGGTGTTGGCGCTGGCAGCCAATACCGCGGACGCCGGGATAGCTGCGATGGCGAGGGCAAGAAGATGCTTTTTCATGTATACAACCCGTTTAAGTAAAGTGACAAAACCAAAGCCAGACGAACGGTTTTCAAAATTTAGAATTCCTAATATCCGACGAAGGTTGCGCGCCTTTGCGCGCATGGACCATCGGGTCCGCTCTCCGGTGAGCGAAATCGACCTGCTCGTGATTTCGCTCCTCAGTCGGCCGGGTGGAGCGCGCAGGACGCACCCCAGCTGAAACGCCGTTTCACAATTGACCAGCCGAAGTGCCAATTGTGACAGAGTCAGGCAAAACTGTAATCATTTTGCAAGGCATCACTTGAGCTATGTCAATAAACAATCTAATAGTTAAATTTAATTAAAGAAATAGAATTTGGCTTGAAGCCCGATCGGGGCAGACGCCGCTGGTGTCATTACACAACGGCAGTTGAAGAGGCTGGGGGAGGGGGTGGTTCGGCGCAGCGTCCGGAGTGCGAAGCTGTCTGGACGAGGCCTGAGAAGGCCCAAAACAAAAAACCCCCGCCGGTTGGGCGGGGGTTTTTCAGTAAGGGGAGCCTGACGATTACCTACTTTCACACGGGCAATCCGCACTATCATCGGCGTAGAGTCGTTTCACGGTCCTGTTCGGGATGGGAAGGGGTGGGACCGACTCGCTATGGTCATCAGGCAAAAGGGGGGGTCGTCTCGCTTCGCGAGGCGACCAATCCGGGAAGAAGCAGTAATCTTGGGTTGTGTGTATCACACGAGAATTCTGCAGCCTGCAAAACAGACTGGTTATAGGGTCAAGCCTTACGGGCAATTAGTATCGGTTAGCTGAACGCATTACTGCGCTTACACACCCGACCTATCAACGTCCTGGTCTCGAACGACCCTTCAAGGGGATCTAGTCCCCAGGGATATCTCATCTTAAGGCGAGTTTCCCGCTTAGATGCTTTCAGCGGTTATCTCTTCCGAACATAGCTACCCGGCGATGCCACTGGCGTGACAACCGGTACACCAGAGGTTCGTCCACTCCGGTCCTCTCGTACTAGGAGCAGCCCCCTTCAAATATCCAACGCCCACGGCAGATAGGGACCAAACTGTCTCACGACGTTTTAAACCCAGCTCACGTACCTCTTTAAATGGCGAACAGCCATACCCTTGGGACCGGCTACAGCCCCAGGATGAGATGAGCCGACATCGAGGTGCCAAACACCGCCGTCGATATGAACTCTTGGGCGGTATCAGCCTGTTATCCCCAGAGTACCTTTTATCCGTTGAGCGATGGCCCTTCCATACAGAACCACCGGATCACTATGACCTGCTTTCGCACCTGCTCGACTTGTCGGTCTCGCAGTTAAGCACGCTTATGCCATTGCACTATCAGCACGATTTCCGACCGTACCTAGCGTACCTTCGTACTCCTCCGTTACGCTTTGGGAGGAGACCGCCCCAGTCAAACTGCCTACCATGCACTGTCCCCGACCCGGATCACGGGCCAAGGTTAGAACCTCAAACAAACCAGGGTGGTATTTCAAGGACGGCTCCACCGAAACTAGCGTTCCGGTTTCATAGCCTCCCACCTATCCTACACAGATCGGTTCAAAGTCCAATGCAAAGCTACAGTAAAGGTTCATGGGGTCTTTCCGTCTAGCCGCGGGTAGATTGCATCATCACAAACACTTCAACTTCGCTGAGTCTCGGGAGGAGACAGTGTGGCCATCGTTACGCCATTCGTGCAGGTCGGAACTTACCCGACAAGGAATTTCGCTACCTTAGGACCGTTATAGTTACGGCCGCCGTTTACCGGGACTTCAATCAAGAGCTTGCACCCCATCATTTAATCTTCCGGCACCGGGCAGGCGTCACACCCTATACGTCCACTTTCGTGTTTGCAGAGTGCTGTGTTTTTATTAAACAGTCGCAGCCACCAGTTTATTGCAACCCCTTCACCCTCTGCCCGCAGGGGCATCAAGCTACAAGGGCGTACCTTATCCCGAAGTTACGGTACCAATTTGCCGAGTTCCTTCTCCCGAGTTCTCTCAAGCGCCTTAGAATACTCATCTCGCCCACCTGTGTCGGTTTGCGGTACGGTCATCGTTAGACTGAAGCTTAGAGGCTTTTCTTGGAACCACTTCCAATTGCTTCGCTCCCTAAGGAGCTCGCGCCACACCCTTGAATTCCGCGCCCGGATTTGCCTAAGCGCCTTCTCCAATGCAGCGACCGGGACTTCCAACACCCGGACAACCTTCCGCGATCCGTCCCCCCATCGCATCTAACAATGGTGCAGGAATATTGACCTGCTTCCCATCAGCTACGCATTTCTGCCTNAAGGGCGTACCTTATCCCGAAGTTACGGTACCAATTTGCCGAGTTCCTTCTCCCGAGTTCTCTCAAGCGCCTTAGAATACTCATCTCGCCCACCTGTGTCGGTTTGCGGTACGGTCATCGTTAGACTGAAGCTTAGAGGCTTTTCTTGGAACCACTTCCAATTGCTTCGCTTCCTAAGAAGCTCGCGCCACACCCTTGAATTCCGCGCCCGGATTTGCCTAAGCGCCTTCTCCAATGCAGCGACCGGGACTTCCAACACCCGGACAACCTTCCGCGATCCGTCCCCCCATCGCATCTAACAATGGTGCAGGAATATTGA
>NZ_JACBNX010000030.1 GCF_013403875.1 Burkholderia guangdongensis
CTTCCCATCCCGAACAGGACCGTGAAACGACTCTACGCCGATGATAGTGCGGATTGCCCGTGTGAAAGTAGGTAATCGTCAGGCTCCCCTTACTGAAAAACCCCCGCCCAACCGGCGGGGGTTTTTTGCTTTGGCGGCGCGGAACAAGCCACCTCGCTTCATTTGTTACGATCGAACTCGCAGTCACGACAGATCAGCGGGAGAGGGCATGCAATGAATATCGGCCATGCGTCGCGCGAGTCCGGGGTCAGCGCGAAAATGATCCGCTACTACGAGGAGGTCGGCCTTCTGGCGCCCACTCGACGCAGCGATGCCGGATACCGGGTCTACGGCACCGACGAAATTCACACCTTGCGCTTCATCCGCCAGGCACGGCGCCTCGGCTTCCTCGTCGAGGACATCCGCAAGCTGCTGGCACTCTGGCAGGATCGGTCGCGCGCCAGCGCGGAGGTGAAATCGATCGCGCTCGAGCATGTCGCCGAACTCGACAAGCGTATCGCCGAGCTGACCGTCATGCGCAACACGCTCGCCGCCCTGGCGACGCACTGTCATGGCGACGAACGTCCGGACTGCCCCATCCTGGCGCGTCTTGCCGACACCGACGATGACCCGGAATAGTGCGTCACCTCGACGCACCAGATGCATCCATTTTGGAAAGATAAATAAAATCAACGACTTCCATGGTGCGGGAAATCTCACATTCCAATTTGGAATGACGAGCATGCCTCTTTTTCACTGGCGCTGCGGTGCAGCATCGCTATAATCAGGGATAACCCTATACGGGAAACCCCTGTAAGTGATGAGCCAGGGATCTTCCCCCTCCTTGGAGAAAGTCATGATCGCCTATATCGTCGAAAAGCTGAGCAACTGGTTCGAATCCGCAGAGCGTGAGCGTCGCGAAGCCTATCTGGCCGCTTCGTCGGACGTCGTCCAGCTCGAGAAGCGCATCCGCTCGCTCGAAACCAACGGCTACTCGCTGTAAGCAAAGCCGTCGACGGGCGCCGCATGGTGCCCGCACAAGCATCAGCCCCGCTCGGTCGGGGCTTTGTCTTTTGTGAGTCAGATCTGGATGGTCCGGCGCGGTCGCGTTATGGTATCGGCTGATTCTCCATTCGAAAGGCAAGATCATGCGCTTGCGCGTCGATGAAGTTGGTGCCGTTTCCGCCATGCGCGCCGCCGTGGTGGGCATGCTGCTCGGGTGTGCGATGGCCGGTTACGCCGAAGCCCAGTCGCAGCCGCTGATTCTCGATACCCAGCAGGGCATTCGCGACGGGAAGGGCGGCCTGCTGCTGCAAACCGCGCCGCTGTCGCACGAGCCGATCGTCGAGCCGGCGCACCCGCGAACGCCCGCTGGGCAGGCATCGAACACGTCGATGCCGATCTATATCGTGCCGACCATCAAGATTCCCGGATCGAACGCAACGTCGTCAGGGCAGTCTCAGTCGCCTCCCCAGCCGCGTCAGCCGTAGGCCGCAGGCGCTCAGTTGCCGCGGTATTCGATGCCGAAACGCGCGCCCGAGTCCTGCGCGAGCGTTTCGGCGAGATACGGCAGCGTTTCCTTCATGCTCTCCGCGAGCGTATACGGCGGGTTCAGGATGAACATCCCGCTGCCATACAGACCCAGCCCACCTTCCGGCGGATTCGACACCGTCAGCGTCACGTGCAGCCAGTTGTTCGGCTGCAACCGCTTCAGTTGCTCAGGGAAACGCTGCGATTCGGCACGTTCGACCTGCGGATACCAGATCGCATAACATCCGGTCGCGAATCGCTTCAGGCATTCCGTCGCGCACGTAAGCGTGCGCGCATAGTCCTTCTTGTCCTCGTACGACGGATCGATCAGCACGAGTGCGCGGCGCGGCGCCGGCGGCAGCAGCGCCTTGATTCCGTCGAAGCCGTCACCCGAAAAGATCATCGCGCGGTGGCCCGCGTCGCGGAAATTGTGGCGCAGCACGTCGATCTCGGTGCTGTGCAGTTCGAACAGGCGCATCCGGTCCTGCTCGCGCATCAGCCGCCATGCGATGTACGGCGATCCCGGGTAGAAACGCAACTCGCCGTCGCCGTTCAGCGCGCGCACTTCGTCGACGTACTCGGCCAGTGCCGGCGGCAGACGCTTTTCTTCCCAAAGGCGGCCGATGCCGGTGTCGAATTCGGATGTCTTCGCCGCGTAGCCGTCGTGCAGCGAGTACACGCCGGCGCCGGCGTGCGTGTCGATGTACCAGTACGCCTTGTCCTTCTTGTTCAGGTAGCGCAGCAGTTGGACGACGACGGCGTGCTTGAGCACGTCCGCATGATTGCCGGCGTGAAAACCGTGGCGATAGCTGAGCATGGCGGGCGTTGGCGAGAGTGGATCGATGAATGCGCGCCGATCGCGCGTGCGGCGGTGCGGCCGCGTATTGTACGCGACACGCGCGGCGCATAAAAAAGCGCGCTCCGAAGAGCGCGCTTTCGTGACTCAGCGTGGCCGGACGGGCAGGGCCGGGGCGGCCATCACCGCCCACCGTGCACCGTGGTGACGGCTTACTTCAGCACGGTCGCGACCGCGTTCGCGACGACGTCGAGGTTGCGCGTGTTCAGCGCTGCGACGCAGATCCGGCCGGTGCTGACCGCGTAGATGCCGAACTCTTCGCGCAGGCGGTCGACTTGCGCCGACGTCAGGCCCGAGTACGAGAACATCCCGCGTTGCGCGTTGATGAAGCTGAAATCGCGATCGACGCCGCTCGCCTTCAGGCGCTCGACGAGGCCGTTGCGCATCGCGCGGATGCGGTCGCGCATTTCGCCGAGCTCCTGCACCCACGAAGCGTGCAGCTCCGGCGACGCGAGCACCGCCGACACGATCGCGCCGCCGTGCGTCGGCGGGTTCGAGTAGTTGGTGCGGATCACGCGCTTCAGTTGCGACAGCACGCGCGCCGCTTCGTCCTTGCTCGACGTGATGATCGACAGCGCGCCGACGCGCTCGCCGTACAGCGAGAACGACTTCGAGAACGACGACGACACGAACGCGTTCAGGTCGGCCGCCGCGAACAGGCGCACCGCCGCCGCGTCCGCTTCGATGCTCTCGCCGAAGCCCTGGTAGGCGATGTCGAGGAACGGCACGAGGTTGCGCGCCTTCACGACGTCGACGATCTGCTGCCATTGTGCGTCGGTCAGATCGACGCCGGTCGGGTTGTGGCAGCACGCGTGCAGCACGACGATCGTGCCCGCCGCGTAGCCGTTCAGTGCCGCCAGCATGCCGTCGAAGTTCACGCCGTTCGTCGCCGCGTCGTAGTACGGATACGCGAGCACGTCGAAACCGGCCGCTTCGAACAGCGCGCGGTGGTTTTCCCAGCTCGGATCGCTGATCGCGACCTTCGCGTTCGGATTCACGGTGCGCAGGAAGTCCGCACCGATCTTCAGCGCGCCCGTGCCGCCCAGCGCCTGCGCGGTGACCACGCGGCCCGCGGCGATCAGCGGGGAATCGTTGCCGAGCAGCAGCTTCTGCACGGCGGCGTCGTACGCGGCGATGCCGTCGATCGGCAGGTAGCCGCGCGGCAGGCCCGCTTCGACACGCACCTTCTCCGCTTCGCGCACCGCGCGCAGCAGCGGAATCTTGCCGTCTTCGTTCGTGTAGACGCCGACGCCGAGATTGACCTTGGTCGAGCGGGTGTCGGCGTTGAAGGCTTCGTTGAGGCCCAGGATCGGATCGCGGGGCGCAAGCTGGACAGCGGAGAAGAGCGACATGATGGTTCGGCAGTAGTAAAAATAGGGTCGGGCTTTCATCCGGCGGGGTGCGGCGGATCGCGCGTGACGCACGTGCCGGAGAGCGCAGCAGCTCGCTATTGTAGCGAATTCGCGAGGGATTTCGTCGGGAGCCGGCAGCAGTCCGCGAACGCGCGAAGCGCTAAAATGCCCTTTTGCTTTCACCGGCCTTCGTCTCCATGTCCGAACATCACGCCGAAGTCGGCGACGCGCTCGACGAATCGAAATTCGCGACCTTCGACGGGTCGCCGTTCCAGCTCTATCAGCCATATCCGCCCGCCGGCGACCAGCCGACCGCGATCGAGACGCTCGTCGAAGGGATCGGCGACGGCCTGTCGTTCCAGACGCTGCTCGGCGTCACCGGCTCGGGCAAGACCTTCACGATGGCGAACACGATCGCGCGGCTCGGCCGCCCGGCGATCGTGTTCGCGCCGAACAAGACGCTCGCCGCGCAGCTCTATTCGGAGTTCCGCGAGTTCTTTCCGCGCAACGCGGTCGAGTACTTCGTGTCGTACTACGATTACTACCAGCCGGAAGCGTACGTGCCGCAGCGCGACCTGTTCATCGAGAAGGACTCGTCGATCAACGAGCACATCGAGCAGATGCGGCTGTCGGCGACGAAGAGCCTGATGGAGCGGCGCGACGTCGTGATCGTCGCGACCGTGTCGGCGATCTACGGCATTGGCAATCCGTCCGAATATCACCAGATGATCCTGACGCTGCGCACGGGCGACAAGATCGGCCAGCGCGACGTGATCGCGCGGCTGATCGCGATGCAATACACGCGCAACGAGCAGGACTTCCAGCGCGGCACGTTCCGCGTGCGCGGCGACACGATCGACATCTTTCCGGCCGAGCACGCGGAGATGGCGGTGCGCGTCGAGCTGTTCGACGACGAAGTCGACGCGCTGCAGCTGTTCGATCCGCTGACGGGCCGCGTGCGGCAGAAGATCGCCCGCTTCACCGTGTATCCGTCGTCGCACTACGTGACGCCGCGCGACACCGTGATGCGCGCGGTCGAGACGATCAAGGACGAACTGCGCGAGCGGCTCGAGTTCTTCCATCGCGACAGCAAGCTCGTCGAGGCGCAGCGACTCGAGCAGCGCACGCGCTTCGATCTCGAGATGCTGCAGGAGCTCGGCTTCTGCAAGGGGATCGAGAACTATTCGCGGCACTTTTCGGGCGCCGCGCCCGGCGAGCCGCCGCCGACGCTCGTCGACTATCTGCCGACCGACGCGCTGATGTTCCTCGACGAATCGCACGTGCTGATCGGCCAGCTGAACGGGATGTACAACGGCGACCGCGCGCGCAAGGAGAACCTCGTCGATTACGGCTTCCGGCTGCCGTCCGCGCTCGACAACCGGCCGCTCAAGTTTCCCGAGTTCGAGCGCAAGATGCGCCAGGTCGTGTTCGTGTCCGCGACGCCGGCCGACTACGAGCAGCGCGTGTCGGGGCAGGTCGCCGAGCAGGTCGTGCGGCCGACGGGCCTCGTCGATCCGGAGATCGAGGTGCGGCCCGCGAACTCGCAGGTCGACGACGTGCTCGCCGAGATCAACGAGCGCGTGAAGGCCGGCGAGCGCGTGCTGATCACCGTGCTGACGAAGCGGATGGCCGAGCAGCTGACCGAGTTCCTCGCCGATCACGGCGTGAAGGTTCGCTATCTGCATAGCGACATCGACACGGTCGAGCGCGTCGAGATCATCCGCGATCTGCGGCTCGGCACGTTCGACGTGCTGGTCGGGATCAACCTGCTGCGCGAGGGGCTCGACATTCCGGAGGTGTCCCTCGTCGCGATCCTCGACGCGGACAAGGAAGGCTTCCTGCGCGCGGAGCGCTCGCTGATCCAGACGATCGGCCGCGCGGCGCGCAACGTGAACGGCAAGGCGCTGCTGTACGCGGACAGGATGACCGACTCGATGAAGCGCGCGATCGGCGAGACCGAGCGCCGCCGCGCGAAGCAGATCGCGCACAACGCGGCGCTCGGCATCACGCCGCGCGGCGTCGTGAAGCGGATCAAGGACATCATCGACGGCGTCTACAACGCGGACGACGCGCGCGCAGAGCTCAAGGAGGCGCAGCAGCGCGCGAAGTTCGAGGACATGTCCGAGAAGCAGATCGCGAAGGAGATCAAGCGCCTCGAGAAGCAGATGACCGATTTCGCGAAGAACCTCGAGTTCGAGAAGGCCGCGCAGGCGCGCGATCAGCTCGCGCTGCTGCGCGAGCGCGTGTTCGGCGCGAACGTCGGCGATCACGTGGAAGGCGCGCGGTAAGCGCGCCGGCTTTCAATTACCACTTTGTCCGCCTTTCAGTTCAGTGGTACACTCCCGCCATGTATTGAGAATTGTTCGCATTAGCGTTATTCGTCGTTTTCGCGTTGGCGGGCATGCAGCCCGGCAGCGCGTTTGTCAGAGAAAAAGAAGGAGTGTCCATGTTGCGTTCTTCGTTGATCCGCACGTCGGTTGCGGTGGCGGCGGCAATGGCCGCGATGGCGGCGTCGGCGGCCGAATATCCGATCGGCAAGCATCAGATCCAGGGCGGGATGGAAGTCGGCGCGGTTTATCTGCAGCCGATCACGATGGATCCGGAAGGGATGATGCGCAAGGCATCGGATTCGGATATCCATCTCGAGGCCGACATCCACGCGGTCAAGAACAACCCGACCGGCTTCGCGGAAGGCGACTGGATGCCGTACCTGCAGGTCGGCTACAAGCTGACGAAGCAGGGCGACCCGAAGTGGAAGGCCGAGGGCGATCTGATGGGCATGGTCGCGAGCGACGGCCCGCATTACGGCGACAACGTGAAGCTCGCCGGCCCCGGCAAATATCACCTGACGTTGACGGTCAAGCAGCCGATGCAGGCGGGCCACATGGCGTTCGGCCGCCACGTCGACAAGGAAACGGGCGTCGGCCAGTGGTTCAAGCCGATCACGCTCGAATACGACTTCCCGTTCGCCGGCATCGGCAAGAAGGGCGGTTACTGACCGATCGGACCCCGGACGGCGCGCGTGTTTCGGCGCGCCGTCATTGCAGAGAGCCAGCATGACATTTTCCAAAGCATTCGCCGCCGCGGCCGCCG
This sequence comes from Burkholderia guangdongensis, assembly GCF_013403875.1. GTDB lineage: Bacteria > Pseudomonadota > Gammaproteobacteria > Burkholderiales > Burkholderiaceae > Burkholderia > Burkholderia guangdongensis. The sequence continues at coordinate 6,811 of NZ_JACBNX010000030.1, forward strand.
CGCTGATGGTCGCCGGCGCCGCGCACGCGGCCGATCTGCCGACGTTCAGGCTCGAGATGGCGGACGGCAAGCTCAATCCGGCCCGTATCGAGGTGCCGGCCGGCCAGCGCTTCAAGATCGAGATCCGGAACGCCGGCAAGGGCGCGGCCGAGTTCGAGAGCGTGCAGTTGCGCAAGGAGAAGGTGCTCGCGCCGGGTGCGGAGTCGTTCGTCGTGGTCGCGCCGCTGTCGCCGGGCGAATACAAGTTTTTCGACGATTTCCACCAGCAGGCGCAGGGCGTGATCGTCGCGAAGTAACACGGTTTTTCGGCGCGCGGGCGTTGGCGCCGCGCGCCTGGGAGAAGGTTCGATGGGTCAGATCTTGTTCATCGTCTGGCGGGAGAGCGTCGAGGCGCTGCTCGTCGTCGGCATTCTCTATGCGTGGCTGAAGAACGGCGACGGCGACGCGCGGCGGGGCCTCCCGTATCTGTGGGCCGGCGTCGGGACGGGCCTGCTGATGGCCGTCGGGCTCGGCGCGGCGCTCGTCGGCTTCACCGAGGTGCTGTCCGGCGACGCGCAGGACTACTTCCAGACCGCGATGGTGCTGATCGCGTGCGTGCTGATCGTGCAGATGGTGCTGTGGATGCGCCGGCACGGCCGCACGCTGAAGCGCGACATGGAGCAGTCGCTGCAGCAGAGCACGCGCGATGCCAATTGGTGGGGTGTCGCGGTGCTCGTCGCGCTCGCGATCGCGCGCGAAGGCAGCGAGACGGTGATCTTCCTGTACGGCCTCGGCTTCGGCCAGTCGGGCCATGTCGGCGCGAGTCAGATGCTCGCGGTCGCGATCGGCCTCGGCCTCGCGTTCCTGACGTTCTACGTGCTGCAGCTCGGCGGCCGGTTCTTCTCGTGGCGCCACTTCTTCCGCGTGACCGAAGTGATGCTGCTGTTCCTCGGCGCGGGCCTGTTCCAGAGCGGCGTCGACAAACTGCTCGACAAGGAGATCCTGCCGCTCGGCATCGCGCAGGTGTGGGATACGTCGTGGCTGCTCGACGATTCCGGCACGTTCGGCTCGCTCGTCGCGTCGCTGACCGGCTATCGTGCGCATCCGGCGCTCGCGAACCTGGTCGCGTACGCGGCGTACTGGGCGATCGTCCGGCTGCTGATGAAGCGCGCGACGCGGCGTCCGGCCGTGACGGCGGGGCGCGCGGCATGAGTGCCGTCATCGGCGCCGGGCCGGGCCGGCCCGGTCGGCTCGCGCAGGCGGGCCGGTGGATGCAGCGCCATGGCGCGCTGATTCGCGGAGTCCAGTGGGTCGTCGTGGCCGTCTATGCGTTCCTGATCGTCGTGCCGGCGCTGATGCCGCTGCCGGACGATTCCGCGCATCTGTGGAGCAACCTGACGCTCGCCGCCGAATTCGTGTTCTGGGGTATCTGGTGGCCGTTCGTGCTGCTGTCGATGGTGCTGATGGGGCGCGTGTGGTGCGGTGTGCTGTGCCCGGAAGGCGCGCTCGCCGAGTACGCGAGCAAATTCGGCCGCGGCCGCGCGATTCCGCGCTGGATGCGCTGGGGCGGCTGGCCGTTCGTCGCGTTCGGGATCACGACGATCTACGGGCAGATGGTCAGCGTCTACCAGTATCCACGTGCGGTGCTGCTCGTGCTCGGCGGCTCGACCGCCGCCGCGATCGTGATCGGCCTGCTGTACGGCCGCGAGAAGCGCGTGTGGTGCAAGTATCTGTGCCCGGTCAACGGCGTGTTCGCGCTGCTCGCGCGCCTGGCGCCGATGCGCTACCAGGTCGACGAGGCGGCGTGGCGCCGCTCGTACAAGCAGGGCGAGCGCGGCCATCGCGTGATTCCGATCAACTGCGCGCCGCTCGTGCCGCTGCGCAGCATGAAGGGCGCGGCCGAATGCCACATGTGCGGCCGCTGCAGCGGGCATCGCGACGCGATCGAGCTGACGTGGCGCTCGCCGTCCGAGGAGGTCGTGCAGCTCGGCGCGCAGCAGGCGAGCCCGTGGGACACCGCGCTGATCCTCTACGGCCTGCTCGGGGTCGCGATCGGCGCGTTCCACTGGACCGTTAGCCCGTGGTTCGTGCAGATCAAGCAGGCGGTCGCCGGCTGGCTGATCGATCGCGACGTCACATGGCCGCTCAACACGAACGTGCCGTGGTTCCTGCTCACGCACTATCCGGACCGCAACGACGTGTTCTCGTGGCTCGACGGCGCGCTCGTCGTCGGCTACATCATCGGCACGGGGCTCGTGTACGGCACCGCGCTGTTCGCGCTGCTGGCCGGCGCGACCGCGATGCTCGGTCGCTTTGACCGCGTGCGGCTCCATCATCTCGCACAGGCGCTGATCCCGATCGCGGGCGCGGGCGTGTTCCTCGGGCTGTCGGCGACGACGCTGTCGCTGCTGCGCGCCGAGCACGTGCCGCTCGGCTGGGCGGCGGATGTGCGGATCGCGATCCTCGCCGGTGCGAACGCGTGGAGCGCGTGGCTCGCGTGGCAGGTCGCCGGGCGCTATGCGGCACTGCCGCGCCGGCTTGCCGCGTTCGCGTGGTTCGCTGCCGCGCTCGCGGTGATCGACAGCGCATGGTGGCTGATGTTCTGGGGTTTCTGACTCGGCGCTATCATGATGGCCGTTGATGCTTCGCGTGAGCGGGAGGATGCCGATGAAGATGAAACCTGTGCTGACGAGTGACGACGTGAAGACGATGGCCGCGGCCGCCGAAACGCACGCGGCCGCGAACCACTGGGCGGTGACGATCGCGATTCTCGACGACGGCGCACATCTGCTGCATCTGCACCGGATGGACGGCGCGGCGCCGAGCACGGTCGAGATGGCGCTCGCGAAGGGCCGCACCGCGGCGCTCGGGCGCCGCGAAAGCAAAGCGTACGAAGAGATCGTGCTGCAAGGGCGCGTATCGTTCCTGAGCTCGCCGCTCGCGGGCCTCGTCGAAGGGGGCGTGCCGATCGTCGTCGACGGCGAGACCGTCGGATCGATCGGCGTATCCGGCGTGAAGTCGGAGCAGGACTCCGCGATCGCGCGCGCGGGCATCGCCGCGCTGAAGGGCTGACGCCGCCCGGTGTCGGCGACACGATTTACGTGCAGCGAAATGAAAAAGCGGCACGTCGTCGGACGTGCCGCTTTAGTCTTTCTGCGAGAACCAAAAAAGTGGCTTGGCTTGCAGTAACGGCTGCTTGAGTGTGATTGCACGAAGGGGTCTAGATCTCGCGTGCAAGCCGTTACGCTGGCTAATGCCGAACACCCCTCATGGAGGTGGTCCCCACAATACCCGGTACTACTTCGTCAGAATCAGCTTGCCGAGCCGCGTCGCGCGAAGTTGATAAGTCTCGCCGTTGTGCGCGATGCTGACGTGGCTGCGGCCCTGCAGCAGCGCGTCGCTCGCGACGGTCCGAGTGCCTGCGTCCTGGCCCGGTTGCGCGGGCTTGGCCGGCGTCGTGACCGCCGCCGTCTTCTGGCGGGAGCCTGCCGGCGCGCCGGCGGAGCGGCGCAAGGTCAGCGTGGTCGAGCGCATGATGTCGGTCATTCGATGGATCAGGTGTCATTGATGCGATGGAATGATATTAAATGAGAATCATTATTGTTCGCAATGATTCTTTATCGATGGAAGGGTCGGGCTCGATAGGGAAAAGCGAACGGACGGCCACGGTGGCCGCCCGTGCGATCAGTGCAGCGGATTTGGATCCTGGCGGCCCTGCGCATATTCGCGGATCAGCCGCACGGTGTCGATGTCCGACGTCCGGTACGCTTCCTTGACGATCTCGTGCGTCTGCCGCGCTTCCTCGCTGTCGTCGGTAACCGCGAGCGTCGTCCGGTACTCGAAGCGCAGGAACAGCTCGCGCTCCCCGCGCTCCTCGATCGTCATCGTCAGCGAGCCGCCGATTTCGCCGTCGGCCGCATGGATGTCGTAGCGCACCTGCTGGTTCGGCGTGAACGTCACGCGGTCGCGTACGGTCGCGCTGCCGTAGTGCAGCTCACGCTCGAGCATCGTGTCGGTCCGCTCGCGCACGATGCAGCTGTCGAGCCCGATTACGAAGAGTTGCGGCTGCTCGGCGCGCAGCACCAAGCCTTGCCACAACTGTTCGCGGGTCAGCGTGGGCAGGGCGGGATCGTCGGCGTTGATCTGGATCAGGTGTTCGAAATTCAAGGGGTTCAGTCCTTCTGGCGGCGCGCGGCCGCGGGATTCAGGCCACTATTGTGACGCAAATCGCCACGCCTATCAGGCCGAAATCAGGCCGCGATCGTGCCGAGATCGCGTCGAGATCAGTCCGGAATGCGACCCATGCGACCTGCCTGATAGTCGGCGACAGCCGTCCGGATCTCGTCCTCGGTGTTCATCACGAACGGCCCGTAGCGGACGATCGGTTCGTTCAAGGGCACGCCGCCGATCAGCAGCAGATCGAGCGGTGCGTCGCCGGCGGCGAACGTGACGGTGTCGCCGTCGTCACCGTAGATCACCATGTGACGCGGCTCGACCGGCTGCCGCCCGGGGCCGTAGAAGCCGGCGCCGTCGATCGGATACGCGAACACGCGAAAGCCCGCCGGCACCGACTGCGTGACGACCGCGTGCGGCGCGAGCGTGAAATGCTGATAGAGGATCGGCGTGCGCGTCTCGATCGCGGCCTGCACGCCGAACGCTTCGCCCGCGATCACCTTCACGCGTGCGCGGCCGTCCGGCGACGTCGCGGTCGGAATCCGCTCGCCGGCGATCTCCTGGTAGCGCGGCGCGATCAGCTTGTCGCGCCGCGGCAGGTTGACCCACAGCTGGAAGCCGTGCGAGCGCCCGCCCGCCGCCGCGAACTCGGGGTCGGGCATCTCGCTGTGCACGACGCCGGCGCCGGCCGTCATCCATTGCACGTCGCCGGGGGTGAGCGTGCCCGCATGGCCGGCGGAATCGCAGTGCCTGAAGCGGCCGTCGAGCGCGTACGTGACGGTCTCGAAGCCGCGATGCGGATGCGCGGGCGCGCCCTTCGCCTCGCCGGGGCCGTATTCGACCGGGCCCATCTCGTCGAGCAGCAGGAATGGATCGAAGTCCATCAGCAGCCGGGTCGGAAACGGCCGGTGGACGATGAAGCCGCCGCCTTCGGTCGTGCGAAGCGCGGGGACGATGCGGCCAAGCGTGCGATCGGTTGTCATGCGGGAAGCCCTCGGAAAATGCGACTAGCGTCATTTTTGAAACGTACGGCTATTATATTGGGCAGTTCGCCGGCTGAATTGGCGCGGTCCGCAATGGATTGTTCTGTTATTGGAACGATGAGATGAGTATCGATGCGCACAACCTGAACGACCTGATGTACTTCTCGCAGGTCGTCGAGCACGGCGGCTTTTCGGCCGCCGAACGCGTGCTCGGGATATCGAAGTCGCGTCTGTCCCGGCGCCTGACCGAGCTCGAGGCGTCGGTCGGGGTGCGGCTGTTGCAGCGCTCGACGCGCAAGCTCGCGTTGACCGAGGCGGGGCAACTGTTCTATCAGCATTGCCAGGCGATGCTCGCCGAGGCGCAGGCCGCGATGAACGCGGTGCAGCAGCTGCGCTCGGCGCCGCGCGGGTCGGTGCGGGTCAGCGTGCCGGTCACGCTGTCGCAGACGATGCTGTCGCGGATCCTGCCCGAGTTCCTGCGACGCTATCCGGAAGTGAAGGTGCATATTCACGTGACGAATCGCGTGATCGACCTGTTCGAGGATTCGATCGACGTCGCGCTGCGCGTGCGCTCGGAGCCACCGCAGAACGCGAACATCGTCGTGCGGCCGCTGTGGCGCACCGAGCAGATGCTGGTCGGTGCGCCGAGCCTGCTGAACCAGAACGCGCCGCCGCTCGTACCCGACGATCTCGAGGGCTTCGAGACGCTCGACACGCCGAGCCTCGACGGCCGGCACGTGTTCAACCTGATCGCGCCCGACGGCACCCGCCATGTGCACGAACACGATCCGCGCCTCGTGACCGCCGACCTGATGACGATCCGCGAGGCGGTGCTCGACGGCCTCGGCATCGCGGCGCTGCCGGAGATGATGTACGGCAACGCGCTGCGCGCCGGGCAGCTTTCACCGGTGATGCCCGGCTGGACGCTGCCGGTGCCGCAGCTCTATGCGGTGTTCGTGTCGCGACAGGGGATGCCGCCCGCGGTGCGCGCGTTCGTCGACTATCTGGTCGAGAAGCTCGACCAGGGCGAATACGAGCAGCAGTCGTGCCCTGAGCGCGGGAAGGAGAACGCCGCGTGGAACGAGGCCGCCGAGTGACTATCACAAACCGGCTCGCGTCATATTTGTTTTGTCATTGAAGCGTCGTCTGCAATCATAAGTTTCAATCGGCAAACGCTTGAATGCGCGCGCGGGGAGGCCTATATTGAAATCCCATTTCGCGAAGGAAGTTCTGAGCGGAAACAGGTGGCCGCATATGTTGCGAGCCAGATAGGGCAGAGCGCGTAGTCCGTGCAGACCACGGCAAATCGCATTTGCGTTGCTCCGAGGCGCAGCCGATAGTGCCGAAGAGCCCGCCGCCCGAAGGCGCCCGCGTGCGCACGAAAAAAGGCCTTCATCTGGCGATGAAGGCCTTTTACTTTGTCGCGCGGTTGGCGTGTATCCGCGCGCTATTTCGCGTTCGGCGCGGTCACGAAGCCGAGCTTCGTGAGGCCGCCCGCCTGCGCATCCGACATCACCTCGGCCACGCGTTCGTATGCGACCTTGCGGTCCGCGCGCAGATGCAGCTCGGGCGCCGGCGTGCGCTGCGCGGCTTGCGCGATGCGCGCCTGCAACTCCGCACGCGTGACCGCGCGATCGTTCCACAGCAGCGTGCCGTCGCCCTCGATCGCGACATCGATCGTCTGTGGCTTGTCGTCGGCCGGCTGGCTGCTCGCGTGCGGCAGGTCGATCTTTACCGCATGATGCATGGCCGGAATCGTCACCAGAAAAATGATCAGGAGTACCAGCATGACGTCGACGAGCGGCGTCATGTTGATCTCGTTCATCAGGCCGTCGTCTTCGTCGTCGCTGAAGCCGGGATTCATCGCCATCGTGGGCCTCCTTCGCTCAGTTCGCGCGCGCGGCGAGACGCAGGCCGTCGCGCTGCGTCGACGACGCGAGCCGCGCGCCGGTCACGAAGTACGCATGCAGCCCGTGCGCGAAGCGGCGCAGCTTGCTGACGATGCCCTTGTTCGCGCGCGTGAGCGCGTTGTAGCCGAGCACCGCCGGAATCGCGACGAACAGGCCGAACGCGGTCATGATCAGCGATTCGCCGACCGGGCCCGCGACCTGATCGATCGACGTCTGGCCGGTTGCGCCGATCACGAGCAGCGCGTGATAGATGCCCCAGACCGTGCCGAACAGCCCGACGAACGGCGCGGTGCTGCCGATCGACGCGAGGATCGCGAGGCCGCTCTGCATCCGTGCGACGCCGTCGTCCATCGCGTCCTTCAGGCAGCGGGTGATCCAGTCCGACACGTCCATCCGGTCGTGCAGATGCGGTTGCGTCTGATGGTGATGGTCGGCCGCTTCCTTGCCGGCGAGCGCGAGCGCGAGGAACGGATTGTCGCCCGCGGCGGCGCTCGACGCGCGCTCGGACGCCGACGTGGCGGGGCCGAGCTTGCGGATGCCGTCGTCGAAGTCGTCCGAGTGCCAGAATGCCCGCTCGGCGTCGCGCGTGAGGCGCTTCAGGCGGATCACGTTCCAGCCCTTGATCACGATGACCATCCACGACAGAACCGACATCGTGAAGAGCGCGATCGCGATCGCGCGCGTGACGACATCACCTTGCGCCCAGACGTGCGCGATACCGTAGCTTTGCATGCTTGTTCTTCCTGTTGAATCTTCCGGATGAGGCGGAGTTAATCGTCGAACGTGAAGCGGTAGGGTTGCGTGTGCGCCGCGCGGATCGGCTGGCCGTTCTCGACGTACGGCTCGCACGTCGACGCGTGCATCGCGGCGAGCGCGGCGTCGTCGAGGCGCGTGTAGCCGCTCGACTTCTGCAGTTCGATGCTTTCGATCTTGCCCGTCACGCCGATCACGAAATGCACGTAGGCGACGCCCGTTTCATCACGGCGACGCGATATCAGCGGATAGACCGGCTTAGCGAGACTGCATTCCAGCGTGGCGACGTTCTTCGGCGCGCCGGCTTCCATCGTCGGGCGTGACGGACCGGCTGCGGCCGGTGGCGCGGCCGACGGCATCGCGGCGGCAGGCGGCGTGGCCGGTGCCGGTGCGGTGGACGGCGCGGGCGTCGGGGTCGGCATGGCCGGTGGCGGCGCCGGGCGGGTGACGCTGGGCGCTGGTGTCGGCATTGGCATTGGCGTCGGCGTCCGTTCGGCCTTCGGCTGGACTTTCGGCTGAGCGCGCGGCGGCGCCGGTTTCGACGGCGCCGGCTGCGGGATCGAGCGTGCGGCGGCGGACCGAACGGCGGGCGGAGCAGCCGGCTCGGGCGCGAGCAACTGTACGCTGATCGAGCGGACCGCGACGGGCTTGGGCGGCGACGTGTCGTGCGCGAGCAGGACCGCCGCGATCAGCAGCGTGTGCGCGGCGAGCACGGCCGCCGCCGTGACGATCACGCGACGACGGATGCGGGAAACGGCCGGCCAGGTGCCGGCTGGAGCGGAATTCGAGGCCTGCATGCTAGGTTGGGAGGGCGGCGCCGCGCGCGGCGCCCGACCGGGAACGTGACATCACTTGCGAAAGATTAGCAACGAGATGCACACGGTGGTAACGAATCCGATCAGTAATTCCATGACGGGCTCCTTGACGACGGAAACCGCTGGCTTGCGCTGATATCGGCTTGCTGACGGGATGAAACGGAAGACGCGATCGACGCCGCGCGAAACGAACGATGCGGCGCGCGATGTGGGCGCGATGTGAGGCGAAGCGGGGCCGATGTGCTCAGGCCGCCTTGCGCTCGTAGAACGACACCGGGATCGGGTGCGCGTGATGCTCGACGCCGCAGCGGCTCGCACAGACGCCGTGCTCGGCCATCAGATCGCGGACCGACTCCTCGCACTTGCCGCAGCAGCTGGCGACCCCGAGCTCGAACTGGAGCTCGTCGAAGCTGTTCACGCCTTCCGAGAGGGACGCGCGAATCTTGCGGTCGGAAACGGACTTGCACACGCAGACGATCATGATGAATTGCGATAGCTAACGTTAATGCGAATTATTATCATTAAATTCGATCGCAATGACAAGCGCGATTCCGGGTTTTTTGTAACAAAACCAGGTGCTTGGAAGGGTTATCCGCCGGCGGGCGGCGTCAGGCGTCCGCCGTGTGTGGCGAAGAAATGGTGACGGATTCGACCGGCGCGTCGAGGCCGAGCAGCGCCGACGCGAGCGCGCGCAACTGGCGGCCGTCGCTCGTCGAGCATAAGCGCGGCGGCGCGGCGGGGCCGGGCGCGCGCAGTCCGCTCGCGTCGAGCACGCGCGAGAGCTGGCGCGCGATCGCGTCGCTCGTGTCGACGATCGCGAGCCGATCGCCGACGAGCTCGCGGATCGCCGCCGCGAAGAACGGGTAGTGGGTGCAGCCGAGCACGAGCGTGTCGGCGCCCGCGTCGAGCATCGGTTCGAGATAGCGCGTGAGTAGCGCGCGCAGCGCGGCGGAGCCGGTGTCGCCGCTTTCGACCGCTTCGACGAGTCCGTGCCCGGGCTGGCAGACGAAGCGGCAGTCGTCGCCGTAGCGGTCGAGCAGCGACTGGAAGCGCGCGCTCGCGAGCGTCGCTTGTGTCGCGAGCACGCCGATCGCGCGGCTCGCCGACTGCTGGACCGCCGGCTTGATCCCCGGCTCGACGCCGACGAGCGGAATCGCGAGCCGCTCGCGGACGACCGCGATCGACTGCGCGGTCGCGGTGTTGCACGCGACGACGAGCGCCTTCGCGCCCCGTTGCGCGAGCCACTCGCCGATCGCGAGCGTGCGTTCGGTGATGAACGCCTGGTCGCGCGGGCCGTATGGCGCGTGGCGCGAATCGGCGACGTAGACAAACGATTCGTCGGGCAGATGCGCGCGCACGGCGCGCAGCACCGACAGCCCGCCGAGCCCCGAATCGAAGATGCCGATCGGCGCGGCCGGCTTAGGTGCGGCCGGCTCAGGTGCGACCGGCTTAGGCGCGGCCGGCTCAGGTGCGGCCGGCATAGGCGTGGCCGCCTCCGGCGCGCCCGGCGTGGGCGCGTCCGTGCCAGGCGCGGCGCCGGGCGCGAGCGGAAGCGGCATCGTCGTGCGGGGATTCGGGCGAACGGCGGATCGACGACGGCGGCGTTACTCGGCCGAGCCCATCATCGATTGCAGATAGTTCTGGATGCCGACCTTGCCGATCAGGTCGAGCTGCGTTTCGAGCCAGTCGATGTGCTCTTCGGTGTCGTCGAGGATCGTCTCGAAGATCTCGCGCGACACGTAGTCGCGCACCGACTCGCAGTACGCGATCGCTTCCTTGCAGGTCGCCTGCGAGCCCTGTTCGAGCTTCAGGTCGCACTTCAGGATTTCCTCGGTTTCCTCACCGACGAGCAGCTTGTGCAGATCCTGCAGGTTCGGCAGGCCGTCGAGCATGAACACGCGCTCGATCAGCAGATCGGCGTGCTTCATCTCGCCGATCGATTCGTCGTACTCGTGCTTGCCGAGCTTGGCGAGCCCCCAGTGCTTGTACATGCGGGCATGCAGGAAGTATTGGTTGATCGCGGTCAGCTCGTTCTTCAGCTGCGCGTTCAGATATTCGATGACTTTCTTGTCGCCTTGCATGGCTGTTCCTTCTTCAATGGGGCTGCAGATTCCGAACGATAAACGCACGGGCCGGAATTGCCAAGTTTCGCGCCGACGCGGCGCCCGGGGCGCCGCCGCGCGCGCCGGAAGCAAAAAGGCCGGATTCGCACCCGGCCTTCCAGGATCGCGCGAGCGCGCGCGAATTTACGTGAACGCGCGATCAGGCCGCGGCGACCGGGATCTTGCCGATCTTCGCCTGCCACTCCTTCGGGCCCGTCTGGTGCACCGACGTGCCCGACGAATCGACCGCGACCGTGACCGGCATGTCCTTCACGTCGAACTCGTAGATCGCTTCCATCCCGAGATCCTCGAACGCGAGCACCTTCGCGCCGCGGATCGCCTTCGACACCAGGTACGCGGCGCCGCCGACCGCCATCAGGTACGCCGCCTTGTGCTTGCGGATCGCGTCGATCGCGACCGGGCCGCGCTCCGCCTTGCCGATCATCGAGATCAGGCCCGTCTGCGCGAGCATCGTCTCGGTGAACTTGTCCATCCGCGTCGCGGTCGTCGGGCCGGCCGGGCCGACCACTTCGTCACGCACCGGATCGACCGGGCCGACGTAGTAGATCACGCGGTTCGTGAAGTCGACCGGCAGCTTTTCGCCCTTCGCGAGCATGTCGGCGATCCGCTTGTGCGCGGCGTCGCGGCCCGTCAGCATCTTGCCCGACAGCAGCAGCGTCTGGCCCGGCGCCCAGCTCGCGACTTCTTCCGGCGTCAGCGTGTTCAGGTCGACGCGCTTGCTCGTTTCCGTGTTCGGCTCCCACTGGACCTTCGGCCATGCGTCCAGCGACGGCGCCTCGAGCTTCGCGATACCCGAGCCGTCGAGCGTGAAGTGCGCGTGGCGCGTCGCCGCGCAGTTCGGGATGATCGCGATCGGCTTGCTCGCCGCGTGCGTCGGCGCGGCCATGATCTTCACGTCGAGCACGGTCGCGAGGCCGCCCAGGCCCTGCGCGCCGATGCCGAGCGCGTTGACCTTTTCGTACAGCTCGACGCGCAGCTCCTCGACCCAGTCCTGCGGGCCGCGCGCGATGATGTCCTGGATGTCGATCGGATCCATCAGCGATTCCTTCGCCATCACCATCGCCTTCTCGGCGGTGCCGCCGATGCCGATCCCGAGCATCCCCGGCGGGCACCAGCCGGCGCCCATCGTCGGCACGGTCTTGAGGATCCAGTCGACGATCGAATCCGACGGGTTCAGCATCGCGAACTTCGACTTGTTCTCCGAGCCGCCGCCCTTCGCGGCGACCTGCACGTCGACGGTGTCGCCCGGCCCGATCTCGTAGTGGATCACGGCCGGCGTGTTGTCCTTCGTGTTCTTGCGCGCGCCTTCCGGCGGATTCACGATCGATGCGCGCAGCACGTTGTCCGGATGCGTGTAGCCGCGGCGCACGCCTTCGTTGATCATGTCGGTCACGCTCATCGTCGCGCCGTCCCAGCGCACGTCCATCCCGACCTTCACGAACACCGTGACGATGCCGGTGTCCTGGCAGATCGGCCGCCGGCCTTCCGCGCACATGCGGCTGTTCGTCAGGATCTGCGCGATCGCGTCCTTCGCGGCCGGGCTCTGTTCGAGCGCGTACGCGCGGCCGAGCGCCTGGATGTAGTCGAGCGGATGGTAGTAGCTGATGTACTGCAGCGAATCCGCGATGCTCTGGATCAGGTCTTCCTGTTTGATGACGGTCATGGCTGAGACTCTGTGGGGACAGTGGGGAATGAACTCCGGCGGGTCACGCCGGCGTGCGGGACGCTTGGGCCGGCGCCTGCGTCTCGTGGAAATGCTCGGGGTGCGTGTGCGTCGAATCGACCCGGATAGTGCGGCGCCTGCAGCCAGCGGTTCATGACGATCGGCGACGGAAGCGGACGCATCGGGCGGCCGGGGCGGCCGGCGCGGGCGTGCGGATCGGGCGGCAAATCGGTCGATGAAACGGACATGATGGCGGGCGGGCGCGGGCGGATATCGGGATAGGGCGGGATCGAGCAGGAAAGCGCGTTATTGTAACGCGTCGGCCGCCGCGCCGCGCCGCGCCCGGGAGCGCGTGAGGGCCGGATTGGCGCGATGCGGCCTGCTTATCGCGATGCGGCCGGCTCGCTTTTCGCGTGCACGCTTGCGAGCACGATGCCCGTGACGACGCATGCGAGCGCGACGCCGTGCGCGAGCGTCGGGCGCTCGCCGAGGAACACGATCCCGTACGCCGCGGCGGCGATCGGCAGCACCGCGCTGAACACGCCGGCGAGGCTGCCCGGCACATGGCGGATCCCCTTCATCCACAGCACGAACGAGAAGATGCTCGCCGACAGCCCGTACCAGACGACGAGCGCCCAGACGCCCGCCGGCACGCTCGCGTAATCGAAGCGCCACAGCGCGCTCGCGCCGAGCGGCAGCATCAGCAGCAGGCCGAACAGATGCGTGTACGCGCAGATGTCGATCGGCGCGAGCGTCTGCGTGAGGCGGCGCGACAGGATCACGTAGATCGATTCGCAGCAGACCGCGCCGAGGATCATCAGGTTGCCGGCCAGCGAGCCCGGCGCGGCGGCGTGCGCCGCTGCGCCGCCGTTCGCGAGATTGATCGTGACGACGCCCGCGATGGCGAGCGCGATCGACAGCAGCGCACGGCCGTTCGGTTTTTCACCGAGGATCAGCCACGCGAACAGCGCGACGGTCGCCGGGATCGTGCTCGTGATCACGCCGGCCGCGACCGCGCTCGTGTGCTGCACGCCGTTCAGCATCAGCAGCGTGAACATGAACGTGCCGAAAAACGCCTGCAGGAACAGGTTCAGCCATTCGCCGCGCTTGACCGAGCGGAACTTGACCGGACTGAATAGCGGCCACAGCACCGCGATCGCGACGACGAAGCGCAGCGTCGCGAGGATCGCGACGGGCATGAAGGCGACGATCGATTTGCCGATGCCGACGTTGCTGCCGACGAGCAGCATCGACACGACGAGGTACAGAGCGTAACGATTAACGCGGGGAACGTAACGATTCAAGCTGGAATCCGTGAGGCGAGTTCAGTTACGATTGTAGGGTCGCGATCGTAACAGCGTAAAGGCAATGTAAAGCGGGCAATGTAAAGCGGGCAATGTAAAGCGGGCAACGTAAAGCGGACGGCATGAAGCGGCGAGCGCCGGCGTGCTACCGGCGCCGCTTCGTCGATCACGTAAGTGACGGGTAAGCTGCAACGCTTATCTTGATAGCTGTCGCGTCGCAGTTCACCGCCTCGTCCGGTGGTGCGACGCAGCATCGCGCGCCGCACCGCTGGGCGCGCGGGTGAAGGAGACACGGCGCGCGCGCGCCGCGAGGAGCCGGCAGCGCACGATCGCGCCGGCCATGCAGAGGATTCATGTTCACCAAGGGGTAGTCGATGTCAGCGATCGAATCGGTTCTTCACGAAAACCGCCAGTTTGCACCGCCCGCGGCGTTGCAGCAGGCCGCCAATGTTTCCGGAATGGATGCCTATCGTGCGCTCTTCGCCGAAGCGGAGCGCGATTTCGAAGGCTTCTGGGCGCGTCTTGCCCGCGAAAACCTCGAATGGCGCAAGCCATTCACCCAGGTCCTCGACGAATCGAACGCGCCGTTCGCGAAATGGTTCGACGACGGCGAGCTCAATGCGTCGTACAACTGCCTCGACCGTCACGTCGCCGCCGGCAACGGCGAGCGCGTCGCGGTCATCTTCGAGGCCGACGACGGCGCCGTCACCCGCGTCACCTACGCCGATCTGCTCGCCCGCGTGTCCCGCTTCGCGAACGCGCTGCAAAAGCGCGGCATCCGCCGTGGCGACCGCGTCGTCATCTACATGCCGATGTCGATCGAAGGCATCGTCGCGATGCAGGCCTGCGCGCGCATCGGCGCAACGCACTCCGTCGTGTTCGGCGGCTTCTCCGCGAAGTCGCTCAACGAACGTCTCGTCGACGTCGGCGCGTGCGCGCTCGTCACCGCCGACGAGCAGATGCGCGGCGGCAAGGCGCTGCCGCTGAAGAACATCGCCGACGAGGCGCTCGCGATGGGCGGCTGCGACGCGGTGAAGAGCGTGATCGTCTATCAGCGCACCGGCGGCAAGGTCAACTGGGATGCGGGCCGCGATCTGTGGATGCACGAGCTGACGGCCAACGAGCCCGTCACGCACGAGCCCGAGTGGGTCGGCGCCGAGCATCCGCTGTTCGTGCTGTACACGTCCGGCTCGACCGGCAAGCCGAAGGGCGTGCAGCACAGCACCGGCGGCTATCTGCTGTGGGCCGCGCAGACGATGAAGTGGACCTTCGACTGGAAGCCCACCGACGTGTTCTGGTGCACGGCCGACATCGGCTGGGTCACCGGCCATACGTACATCACGTACGGCCCGCTCGCGTGCGGCGCGACGCAGGTCGTGTTCGAGGGCGTGCCGACCTATCCCGATGCCGGCCGCTTCTGGAAGATGATCGCCGATCACAAGGTCACCGTGTTCTATACCGCGCCGACCGCGATCCGCTCGCTGATCAAGGCGGCCGAGGCCGACGAGAAGGTGCATCCGAAGAGCTACGACCTGTCGAGCCTGCGGATTCTCGGCACCGTCGGCGAGCCGATCAATCCGGAAGCGTGGATGTGGTATCACCGCAACGTTGGCGGCGAGCGTTGCCCGATCGTCGACACGTGGTGGCAGACCGAGACCGGCGGCCACATGCTCACGCCGCTGCCGGGCGCGACGCCGACCGTGCCGGGTTCGTGCACACTGCCGTTGCCGGGGATCATGGCGGCGGTCGTCGACGAGACCGGGCAGGACGTGCCGAACGGGCAGGGCGGGATTCTGGTCGTCAAGCGCCCGTGGCCGGCGATGATCCGCACGATCTGGGGCGACCCGGAGCGCTACAAGAAGAGCTATTTCCCCGAGGAGCTCGGCGGCACGCTGTATCTGGCCGGCGACGGCACGGTGCGCGACAAGGACACCGGCTACTTCACGATCATGGGCCGGATCGACGACGTGCTGAACGTGTCGGGCCACCGGATGGGCACGATGGAGATCGAATCGGCGCTGGTGTCGCACGAGCTGGTGGCGGAAGCGGCGGTGGTCGGGCGGCCGGACGACACGACGGGCGAGGCCGTGGTCGCGTTCGTCGTGCTGAAGCGTTCGCGCCCGGAAGGCGAGGAGGCCGCGAAGCTCGCGAAGGAGCTGCGCGACTGGGTCGGCAAGGAGATCGGGCCGATCGCGAAGCCGAAGGACATCCGCTTCGGCGACAACCTGCCGAAGACGCGCTCCGGGAAGATCATGCGCCGCCTGCTGCGCTCGCTCGCGAAGGGCGAGGCGATCACGCAGGATACGTCGACGCTCGAGAATCCCGCGATTCTCGACCAGTTGGCCGAAGTGCGCTGAGCGGCTGAACCGCTGAACGACGTCAGGTCCAGCCCCTGCGCGGCAATCCCGATTGCCCGCGCAGGGGCTTTTTGCTAAAGAGGGGCATGAACGCCTCGTCCCGAACGCCGCGCGCCGCACCGCCGCCCGTGCCGGCGCCCCTCGCCCGTGCGCACGCGCGCTACTGGCGCTTCAACGTCACGCTGATCGCGGTGCTGATGGCGATCGGCTTCGCGGTGTCGTTCGTCGTGCCGTGTTTCGCGCCCGCGCTCGCGGGCGTTCATTTCGCCGGCTTCAGCCTGCCGTTCTATGTCGGCGCGCAGGGCGCGATCCTCGTCTATCTCGTGCTGATCGCCGTCTATATCGCGCTGATGCAGCGCGCGGACCGCGCATTGCGCCGCGAGTACGACGACTACGCCGCGCACGCGGACGGCGGCGCCGACCGATGCTGACGCGACGCCTCGTGCGCGCGTACGCGCTCTACACGCTCGGCTTTCTCGCGTTCGTGCTGCTGCTGTGGCAGATCGAGCGCGCGACCGGGCCGGGCGTGTGGATCGGTTACGTGTTCCTGTTCGTGCCGATCGCGGTTTATGCGGTGATCGGGCTGCTGTCGCGCACGTCCGATCTCGTCGAATACTACGTCGCGGGCCGACGCGTGCCGTCCGCGTTCAACGGGATGGCCACGGCCGCGGACTGGCTGTCCGCCGCGTCGTTCATCGGGCTCGCGGGCTCGCTGTACGCGACCGGCTACGACGCGCTCGCGTACCTGATGGGCTGGACGGGCGGCTTCTGCCTCGTCGCGTTCCTGCTCGCGCCGTACGTGCGCAAGCTCGCGCGCTACACGATTCCGGACTTCCTCGGCACGCGCTTCTCGAGCACGACGGTGCGCGCGCTGGCCGCGGGCGCCGCGATTCTCTGCTCGTTCGTCTATCTGGTCGCGCAGATCCAGGGGATCGGGCTGATCGCGACGCGCTTCATCGGCGTCGATTTCGCGATCGGGATTTTCTGCGGGCTCGCGGGCATCCTCGTCTGCTCGTTTCTCGGCGGGATGCGCGCGGTCACGTGGACCCAGGTTGCGCAGTACATCATCCTGATCAGCGCGATCCTGATTCCGGTGTCGCTGATCGCGATCAAGGACGGGCTCGGGCCGGTGCCGCAGTTCGACTACGGAAAGCTGATGGCGCGCGTCGCCGCGCGCGAGGCGCGGGTGCGCGATGCGTCGGACGAGCAGCAGGTGCGCGACGCGTACCGCCGGCAGGCCGCGCGCATTCAGGGCAGGCTCGACCGGCTGCCGGCGTCGTATGCGCAGGAGCGGGGCCGGCTCGCGGACGAACTCGCGCAACTGCGGCGCCACAACGGGCCGCTGCGCGAGATCAACGAGCGCGAGCGCCTGCTCGCGGAATTTCCGCGCGATCCGGCGGCGGCGCGCGTCGTATGGTCGCAGGCGCGCGACGACCTGCTCGCGCGCGCGGCGCCGCCGGTGCCGATGCACGAGCCGTTTCCGGCGGAGAGCGACGACGCGCGGCGGCCGCACGCGCGGAATTTCCTCGCGCTGCTGCTGTGCCTGTCGCTCGGCACGGCGAGCCTGCCGCATATCCTGACGCGCTACAACACGACGACGTCGGTTGCGTCCGCGCGGCGCTCCGTCGGCTGGACGCTGCTGTTCATCGCGCTGTTCTATCTGAGCGTGCCGGTGCTCGCGGTGCTGATCAAGTACGAGATCCTCGCGCATCTGGTCGGGCGGCCGTTCGCGGAGATGCCGACGTGGATCACGCAGTGGCATCACTTCGAGCCGGATCTGATCAGCGTCGTCGACGAGATTCACGACGGGATCATCCACTGGTCGGAGATCCAGATGCAGCCGGACATGGTCGTGCTCGCGGCGCCGGAGATCGCGGGGCTGCCGTACGTGGTGTCGGGGCTTACCGCGGCGGGCGCGCTCGCGGCCGCGCTGTCGACGGCGGACGGGTTGCTGCTGACGATCGCGAACGCGCTGTCGCACGACGTCTATTACTGCATGGTTGCGCCGAACGCGTCGAGCCAGCGGCGCGTGACGATCTCGAAGGTGCTGCTGCTCGGGGTCGCGCTGTTCGCATCGTATGTCGCGTCGCTGAATACCGGGAAGATCCTGTTTCTGGTGGGCGCGGCGTTTTCGCTCGCGGCGTCGAGCTTCTTTCCGGTGCTCGTGCTCGGCGTGTTCTGGAAGCGCACGACGACACGCGGCGCGGTGGCGGGGATGGTGACGGGGCTTGGGGTGTGCGTGTACTACATCGTATCGACGTATCCGTTCTTCACGCAGCTGACCGGCTTCGCGGGGCCGACATGGTTCGGGATCGAGCCGATCAGCTCGGGCGTGTTCGGCGTGCCGGCGGGGTTCGCGGTTGCGATCGCGGTGAGCCTTTGCGACCGGAAGCCGGACGATTACACGCGCGCGCTCGTCGACTACATTCGCCATCCGTGATTTCCGGCGCGCGGGAGTGGCGGGGCGGCGGCAGAGTTTGCTATACTCTCGGACTTCCGGAGAGATGGATGAGTGGTTTAAGTCGCACGCCTGGAAAGCGTGTATAGGTGTAAGCCTATCGGGGGTTCGAATCCCCCTCTCTCCGCCAGTAACTTCCTGATTTTATTGAGGGTCGCTCGCAACGAGCGTCATTTGTTCTCCTCGATTCCCCCTGTTTTTCCCGGCTCGGCTGGAATGACGCTCCAATGACACTGTCGGTTCGTTGGTGCATTCTTGCCTGCTCCGTTGTGATTCGCGGCATCTGAAAACATCGCGACGGCGCGCATCGCGGCGTTCTGGTCCGCCTGGGGCATCCAGCGCCCATAGTTGCGCATGATCATTGTCGTGTCACGGTGTCCCATCATCTTCGCCACCCGCATCGGGTGCTCGCCGGCCGACCGCATCATCGACGCGAAGGGATGGCGGGTTGGGTAGGGCGCTGATCGCAGACCCGCGTGCGCTTGAGCGCGGTATCCCACGCGCGCCGGATGTGCGCGTCACCTTTCCAGCACTGGCAAGCGCAAGACGAGCACCAAGGCGGCATGAGCAATAAGGCAATCGTACTTGACGCGAATATCCTGATTCGTGTTGTTCTCGGCAAGCGCGTGCGCGAGTTGGTCATCGCGCATGCACACAAGGTCCAGTTTTTTGGGCCCGATGTCGCCTACGCGGATGCCAGAAAATATCTGCCAGCCCTGCTGGAAAGCGGCGGTCTCTAGAGTCAAGCGCAACGTTTTGCTAATTCAGAGGCAGTCCATTCGATGGCCTTCGCCTCTTTCGGCATTTTTCAGCAGTCGGCAACCTGCGGGGCGCCTTATCTCAAAGGGTTTCGGCAGAAGCGCAAAAAAATGAGAAAAAGTTGCGTATAAGCCGATTGGCTTAAAGGCGTGTCGTTCTGCATATCTTTTGCGTCCCTTTGAAAATCAATGGTTTATGCGATCGATATCAAGGGCGGCGTGACGCTCGAGCAACCGCTCGTAGCCTGAATCACCTTGTTGCAAGGGGTTTCGGACAGCCAGTCCGAAAAAAGAGCAAGCGATGTGCTTAGCGCTGTGACTTATAGGTGTTTTTATTTCGAGATTTGTTGGGCCGATGTTTTGTAGACAAATTTTCCTTGTGTTCAGCGGTTTTTGAATATTTTGATAAGGCTTTATGTGTCACGGGCTGCCAGTCTTGCGCCAGAAGCGGACATTTTGCGGCGTTGGTCGGAGCGTTTCGATTACCATGATTTAAAAGGCAGTTATTTTCTTATTCAGCACTGACCTGCGGCTCGACAAGATCGTGCGCCGCGCCGTCGTCGGGCGCGCCGACCGTGGCCGCGTCGCGCGGAGGGAGTCGTAAAGGCGCGGCCGCCCCTGTCATTCGTCATCGATTCCGGGAGTCCGAAATTGAGGATAGCTATTGAACTGGGATTTGTCAGGATCGTCGACATCGCGCTCGTCGTGTCGGGCGCGTTTCTGCCGATCCGGTTTGGCGCGGGCGGCGCGCAGGGCACCATCGCGGTCGACGGCATGCTGGTCGCGTTCGCCGCCACGTTCGCGATGTCGGTATTTCCCGCTTGCAAGCTCTACACGCTCGGCCGGATGCGCGTCGCGGCGCGCATCATCGGTCGGCCGGTGCTGGCCTGGGGCGTCGTGCAGGCGTGCTGCATCGCGCTGCTGTCTTTGCTGCATCGCGCGCATCTGCTGTCGACGTTGTGGTTCACGTACTGGACGCTGACGACGGGCGTCGCGCTCGTGCTGTTCCGCGCCTGTGCCTTCGCGGCGTTCGATGCGCTGGAGCGGGTCGGGCGGCGCATGCGCCTCGGTGTTGGCGACGCGCGTGCGCGCCGTCGTGCGAACCTCGGCAAGCGCGCGTTTGATGTGAGCGTGGCCGCGCTGCTGCTGGTTGCGCTGGCGCCGTTGTTCGCGTTCGTCGCGTTGGCGGTCAAGGCGGACGGCGGCCCGGCGCTGTACGGCCACGAGCGCGTGGGCCGCTATGGACGACGCTTTCGCTGCCTGAAATTCCGCACGATGGTGCCGGACGCCGACGCGGTGTTGAAAGCCGTGCTCGAACGGGATCCGGATGCGCGCGCAGAGTGGGCGCGCGAATTCAAACTCAAGCGCGACGTGCGCGTGACCGCGATCGGGCGCTTCCTGCGGCGCAGCAGCCTCGACGAACTGCCGCAACTGTTCAACGTGATGCGCGGCGACATGAGCCTGGTCGGCCCCCGGCCGATCGTTGCGTCGGAACTCCCGCGCTACGGCGCGGACGCGGTCTATTACCTCGCGTCGCGGCCCGGCATCACCGGGCTGTGGCAGGTGAGCGGCCGCAACGACGTCGGCTACGCGGCGCGCGTCGCGCTCGACGTGGCCTATGTCCGGACGCGCTCGATGCGGCGCGATCTGGTGATTCTGCTGAAAACCGTGAAGGTCGTGCTGCGTGGTTCGGGTGCTTACTAGGCGAGTGCGCGCGTTGGCGTTGGGGGGCGCATGGGCGGTGCTGGGTGCGTGTGCGTACGCCCCCGGGATGCGCATGCCCGCGCTGCCGGCCGCCGCGCAAACGCCGGACGGCCAAGACGTGGCAGAGGGCGCGGCCGAGGACGCGGCTGACGGCGCGGCCGAGGACGCCGGCGCGCCATCACCGCCGGTCGAGGAGATCGATGGCGCGCTGATCCGGCGCGAGCAGGCGCGCGGCGGTGCGCGCGCGCGCGACCATTCGGCTGACCTGCCGTCCGAGCCGGCAGGCTACGCGATTGGGGCCGGCGACGTGCTGCAGATCACGGTCTGGGACCATCCGGAGCTCGTCCAGGCGCTGGGCTTCTCGGGGTCCGCGCTGACGCGCCCGGCCGACGCGCCGCCGGGGTTCGTGGTCGACCAGGATGGCACGCTGCAGTTTCCGTTCGCCGGGCGGCTGCGCGCCGAGGGTTTGTCGCCGCAGCAGCTCCAGGCCGCGCTCGCGCGCCGGCTTGCGCACGTGTTCCGCGATCCGCAGGTCACGGTGCGAGTCGCGTCGTTCCGCGCGAAGCGCGTGCATGTCGAGGGCGAGATACGCGAGCCCGGGGCGCTGCCGGTCAACGATGTGCCGATGACGGTGCTCGATGCGATCGGACGCGTGGGCGGCTTCACCGCGTCGGCGGACCTGAGCCGCGTCGTGCTGGCCCGCGCGGGCCGCGAGTGGTGGCTCGACCTGTCGCCCGCGACGCGCGACGGGCAGGCGGCGCGGGTGCGGCTGGCGGACGGCGACCGGCTGCGCGTGATGTCGCGCGACGACAGCGGCGTGTTCGTGATGGGCGAGGTGAACAAGCCCGTCATCGCGGTGCCGAACCGCGACGGCCGGCTGACGCTGAGCGACGCGATCGCGCAGGCGGGCAGCCTCCATCCGGGGACCGCCGACGCCGCGAAGATCTACGTGATTCGCGGTGACCCCGCGGCGGGGCCGCGCGTCTACCGGCTCGACGCGACGTCGCCGGTGGCGATGATCCTCGCGAACCAGTTCACGCTCGCGCCGCGCGACGTCGTCTACGTCGACGGCGGTGGCCTCGTGCGACTGCATCGCGTGCTCAGCCTGTTGTTGCCCGCGATCAACAACGGCCTGACGGCCTGGATCGTCGGGGAATGAGCGCCGCGCATGGACGTGAATCAAGACTATTCGGCCGTGCCGGACCACGCACTCGAGCGACTGGTCGCGCTCGCGCGCATGTTGCGCGACGGCGCCCGGATGATCGCGCTGTGCACGGCCGGCGCGATGCTCGCCGGTCTGGCGTACCTCGCATGTGCGCGGCCGGTCTATCAGGCGGACCTGATGGTGCAGATCGAGAATAGCCCCGATACGACCGCGTTCCGCAGCCTGCTCGGCGACGTGTCGAGCTTGTTCGCCGTGCGTTCGACCGCCGCCGCGGAAACCCAGATCCTGGCGTCGCGGCTCGTGGTGTCGCGCGCGGTCGACGCGCTCGCGCTGTTCGTCGACGCGCGGCCGAAGCGCCTGCCGCTGATCGGCCACTGGTTCGCGCGTCGCGGCGATGGCGCGGCGCGTCCGGGGCTCTTCGGCTGGGGCGGCTACACGTGGGGCACGGCGCGCATCCGCGTGTCGCACTTCGACGTGCCGCGCGCGCTCGCCGGCTGCCGGTTCACGCTGACCTATCTAGGTGATGGCCGTTACCGGCTCGCCGGCGAGACACTCGGCGCGGGCTGGCACGGCCGCGTCGGCGAGCTGGCGCGCCGGCGCGCGGGCGACGGCGAACTGGCGTTGCGCGTCGACGCGATCGACGCGCAACCCGGCGCGGCTTTCGAGCTGATCCGCTTGTCTCGGCGCCAGGCGATCGACACGCTGCGCAACCAGCTTAGCGTGCAGGAGAGGATCAAGCAGTCGGACGTCGTCATCGCGAGCCTGCGCGGCGACGATCCCGAACAGGTGAGTCGCACCCTCAACGAGATCGGCGTGCAGTACATCCGGCAGAGCCTCGAACGCAAGGCGGAGGAGGCGGCGAAGTCGCTCGACTTCCTCGAGGCGCGCCTGCCCGCGCTGCGCCGGCAACTGACCGAATCCGAGGCGCGCCTGACCGCGTTGCGCGACGCGCGCGGTTCGATCGATCTCGCCGAGGAGGCGCGACTCGCGCTCGCGACGCTGGCCGATCTCGCGACGCGCACGCTCGAACTTCAGCTGAAGCGCGACGCGCTGCTGTCGGGTTTCACCTCCGCGCATCCGTCGGTGCAGGCGCTCGACCGGCAACTCGCGGCGCTCGGCGCGCGCCGCGACGCGGCCGAACAGACGCTGCGGCGCTTGCCGGCCCTGCAGCAGACGATCGTGCGGTTGATGCTCGACGTGAAAGTGAACACCGATCTCTACACGGCGCTGCTGAACAACATGCAGCAGTTGCAGCTCGTGCAGGCTGGCAATGTCGGCAACGTGCGGCTCGTGGACGTCGCGGTCACCCCCGAAATGCCGATCGGTCCGCACCGTCGGCTGGTGGCGGCGGCGTCGCTGCTGCTGGGCTTGCTTACCGGCGGCGGGATCGTGATCGCGCGCGGATTGCTGTGGCGCGGTGTCGACGATCCGCGCGAGGTTGCGCACGCGGCGCGCGCGCGCGTGGTGGCGCGCGTGGGCGCGGATGCTCGCTCGCTCGAGGATCTGCGTGGATTGCGGATGACGTTGCGCGACACGGGCAACCCGTTCGTGCTGCTCGTCGCGCCCGACGCGGGCGCGGGCTGTGCGTTCATCGCGGCCCGGCTCGCGGCGCTGTCGGCCGCGACCGGCGCGCGCGTGCTGCTGGTCGACGCGGACCCGCATCGCGCGAACCTGAGCGCGCGGCTCGGCTGCGCGCGCGCGCCGGGTTTGTCCGACTGGCTCGCGGGTCCGGCGCACGCGGCACCGGCGTTGCGCGTGGACTGCCTCGAGGGGGTGGCGGTGCTGCCCGCCGGTGCGCCGGACACGCACGCGACGGACCGGCTCGCGGGCCTCGCGAGCCTGGCGCGTTTGTCGGCGCTCGCGCGCAACTACGACCGGGTGCTGGTGGTCGCGCCGCCGGTGCTCGCGTGGTCCGACGCCGGCGCGTTCGCCCCGCTGGCCGGCACCGTGTTGCTCGTCGCGCGAGCGGGCGCGACGCGGCTCGCGGCGCTCGCCGACGCGGCGCGGCGGCTGGCGGACTATGGCGTCGCGCCGGACGGGGTGGTGCTCAATGGCGGCGGACGCGCCGCGCCCGGCGCGCGGGCAGGCGAGCGGGGCCGCGCGCGGTGGCGCGCACGCTTGGCCCGCTGGCGTGGACGCCAATGATCCGGCTCGCGCACTCGGCGGCGTCGCTCGGCGGCGCGATCGCCGCGCAGGCGTCGCTGCTCGCGTGCGTCGCGTGGCTCGGCCGCGCGCAGGGTGTCGCCGCGCTCGGCGTGTTTGGCTACCAGCTCGCGCTCGGCACGTTCGGCGGCACGCTGCTGGCGCTGCGCTACGAACTCGCGTGCGTCAGCGACGATCCGCGCGCGGCGTTCGACGCGTTGCGCCATGCGTTCGTGCTGGCCTGCGGCGTTGCCGCGCTCATCGCGCTGGGCGTGGCCGCGAGCGGTCGCGCGGACCTGTACCCGGTCGTGCTGTTCGGCTGCGCGACCTGGGCGCAGCTGGCGGTCGGCGGCTATCTGAACAGCCTGCGACGCTATGGCTGGATCGCCGCGTCGCGCGCGGCGGCCAACCTGCTGATGCTCGCGTGGCTCGCGTGGCTCGCGGGCGGCGCGCCGGCCGGCGTCGACGCGTTCGCCGTGTACGCGATCGCGCACGCGACGGTTGCCGCGCTGATGCTCGGGTATGCGCTGCGCGCCGGCCGTCGCGATGAAACCGGCCCCGTCGCGCGCGCGTTCTTCGTCGCGCAATGCCGCTACCCGCTGTACATCCTGCCGTCGACGCTGTGCGCCGCGATGCAGACCTATGCGTTGTCGATCGCGATTCCGCTGTGGTTCGACGCGCGCAGCGCCGGCCTGTTCGCGCTGGCTTACTGGCTCGGCGGCGCGCCGGTGTCGCTGCTGGGGCAGGGCGTGGGCGCGGTGTTCCGGCGCGACGCGCTCGCCGTTCTTGCGCGCGGCGACGAGAACGGCGGCGTCGCGGACCTGTATCGCCGTTACGCGCTCGGGCTGGCCGCGCTCGCGTTCGCGTATGGCGGCGCGGGGCTGCTGCTGGTCCGGCCCGTAGTCGAGCTCGGCTTCGGCCTCGCATGGGCGGATGCCGCCGCGTTTTATCGCGGCCTCGCGCCGTGCTTCATCGTGCAGATGGTCTATGTCCCGCTCGCGCAGGTGTTCCTGGTGGTCGGCGCGCAACGCGCGGACCTGCTGTTCCAGTGCGGGGCCGGCCTCGCGCTCGCGGCGGCGCTCGCGGCCGCGTGGCTCATGAACCTGTCGGCGCTCGACGGCGTGCGGCTGTTCGCGCTGGCCGGCGCGGCGGTCGCGGGCGCGGGGCTCGTGCTGACGTACGGGCTCGCGCGACGCGCGACGCCCCGGCATTCGATCGTGGGGGAACCGGCATGATTCTGGTGGTCGTCGATTCGATGGAACGGTGCTATTTTTTTCTGCGGCTCGCGCGGCCGGTGCGGCGCGAGTTCGCGTTCCTGTTCCTGGTCAGCGAGCCGCTCGCGTGGGGGCTGCTGACGCTCGCCGGCTATCCCGCGGTCTATGTGCGCGCGCGCCGGCGGCGGCTCGCGCCGGCGGCCACCGCCGACCCGGGCGGCGCGACGGCCGCGATCGAGGTGCTGAACGCGCGCATGCCCGTGGCCCGCGCGCGCGACGACGCGCGCGAGGCGTGGCGCGTGGCGCGGATGCTGGTCCGTCGTCACAGGATCGCGCAATGCGTGCTCTGGAACGGCCAGCAGCTGTTGTGCCGCGCAGTCGCCCGCGCATGCGTCGAGCGCCGCGTGCCGCTGCGCTTTCTCGAACTGTCCAATCTGCCGGACAAACTGTTCGCGGATCCGCTCGGCGTCAACGCGCTGTCGTCGCTGGCCGCCGCGCCGGACGCGCTCGATGCGCTCGACGCGCTGCCGCTGCCGAGCGACGCGCTGCACCGGCGCTGGCTCGCGCGCTACGAGGCGTACAAGGCGCGGCCGCTGCCGCAGGCCACGACGCGGCCGGTCCGCAAGCTGCTGTCCGCGTGCAACTATTTGCTCAAGCACGCCACGCACGGCGTCGCGCGGCTCGATCGGCGCGCGTTGCGCGTCGCTCAGGCGCTGCCGCCGCCGCGCGAGGCGCTCGCGCTTGACCCGGCGACACTCATGCGACGGCGTTACGTGTTCCTGCCGTTGCAGGTGGCCGGTGACACGCAGCTGCGGCTGCATTCGGATGTCGACAACCTGCAGGCGATCGAGCAGGCGGTGCGGATCGCGCAGGCGGCCGGCGCGGATCTGATCGTCAAGCTGCATCCGGCCGAGTACGACGCCGCCGAGCTCGCCCGTGTGCTGGCCAGCCAGCGCCGGCACCGCTTCGCGCTCGCGACGACGCCGACGCTCGAACTGATCCGGCACGCGGCCGCGGTCGTCACGATCAATTCGACGGTCGGGCTCGAGGCGATGCTGCACGGCAAGCCGGTCGCGGCGTTCGGTCGCTGCTTTTATCGGTCGTTCGACCACGCGCGCCTGCTCAAGTACATCCACGGCTTCCTGGTCGACGGTATCGACTACTTCGCCACCGGCGCGATCGCGCCCGACGCGGCGCGGCGCGTGTTCGGCGGCGGGCGCGAGCGATGACAGTCACGCTGCGCGCCACCGTCGCGGCGATGGTCGAGGACTGTCGCCGCAATGCATTCGTCAAGCCGATCTGCGTGATGCTGGCCTACCGGATCGCGCATTACCTCGCGCGGCGCAGCCGCATCACGCGCGTGCTCGGCGCGCCGCTCATTGCGCTCTACGTATTCGTTGCCGATTGGATCATGGGCATCGACATCCCGCCCGGCACGCGCATCGGCGAGGGCTTCACGCTCTATCACGGCACCGGCACCGTGATCAACGGCTATTGCGCGATCGGCGCGCGCTGCGTGATGCGCCACGGCGTGACGATCGGCAACCTGCTGCGCGACGACGGCACGACGAGCGGCGTGCCGTCGATCGGCGACGACGTCGAGTTCGGCGCGCATTGCATCGTGCTCGGCGAGGTCAGGATCGGCGATCGCGCGCGGATCGGTGCGGGCGCGGTGGTGTTGCGCGACGTGCCGGACGACGGCGTCGCGGTCGGCGTGCCGGCGACCGTATCCATCAAACGGAGATCCTCCGCATGAAGGTATTCCTGCTGCACCCCGGCCGCGCGCATTACCCGGAGCTCGACGCCTACGCGAGCTGCCTCGCCGAGCACGGCTTCGACGTGGCGCGCGGCGACGTCGAAGCCTACCGCGCGTGCGCCGGGTCGGGGCTGCGCGTGCTGTGGTGCGTGATGGGCTTTTATCCCGCGTTGCCGCCCGCGGACGTCGTGATCCACGACTACCGTTCTCTGTCCGTCGGTCGCCTCGGGATCGTGAAGGATGGGATCAAGCGCTTCTGCCAGCCTCGGCCGAACCTGCGTGTGTTTCAGAACGAGCGCCTGCGCGACGCGCTTGCGTTTCGCGACGGCGTGCCGTCGCTGCTGCTGCCGATGGGCGTGCCGGACTGGCTGTTCGATGTCGCGCGCGATCCGCCCGCGCCCGGCCTCGGCGGCGTCTACTGCTATGCCGGCGCGATGAGCCGCGAGCGGGGCTTCCATCGGGTGCTCGCGGCGTTCCGCGATCGTCCGCGCGCGGCCGGCGAGACCCTGGTGCTCGTCGGCGAGCCCGAACCGGCGATCCACCGTGCGTTCCGCGACGTCGCGGGCATCGTGTTCGCCGGCCGGCTGCCGCAACGCGAGGCACTCGACGTCGTGCGCCGTTCCGACTTCGCGCTCGGCTATTTCCCGTACCACCGGCCGCATCGGATGCAGACGCCGACCAAGCTGCTCGAATACGCGGCGCTGGGCAAGTCAATCATTTGCAACAACGCGCCGGCGAACCTCGAGACCGCCGCCGCGTGGGGCATCCGGATCCAGCTCGCCGGGCGCGCGATCTTCGATTGCGGGAAATTTCCGCGCGAACGCGTGCCGAACGATCCGCAGCGGCTGAGGCCGCTCGCGTGGCGGTCGGTCATCGCGGCGTCGGGCGTGCTCGACCAGGTGCGCGCGCTGCTCGCGGCGGCGCCGCGTCGGAGATGAACGTCGCGCGCCGCGCCGCATGGGCGACGGTTGCACTCGCGACGCCGGTCGCGTTGCCGTTCGGCGCGTTCTACGGCGCGTTGCTGGCTGCCACGCTCGCGGCCGCGGTGTGGCAACCGGGCCGGCGGACCGTCGCCGCGCTGTGCGTCGGCGCGGTGCTCACGCTCGGGCCGCTCGTCGCGCTCAAGCTGCCGCTGCCGATCGGCGGCAACGATAAGCCCCAGTACCTCGACTTCATGCGCGAATTGCACGCTTACGGCATGGAGCCGTATATGGCACGACAGCCGGAGTTCGTCTCGTTCGTGTCGCTATCCGCCGCCGAGCAGCTGGCGGGCACGGGCGACGCCGCGTTCCTGTTGCTGTTCGTCGCGTACTTCTCGCTGCTGCTCGCGGCGATCTGGGCTCAGCAGTACCAGGCAATTCCGCTGTTCCTGGTGCTGCTGTTGTCCGCGTCGTCGTTCTACGGCACGTACGGCAACCTGATCCGCCAGTCGATGGCGTTGCCGTTCCTGTTCATGATGATCGGCGCGCGCGGCCGGGTGACCGCCGGCTGCTGCATGGCGCTCGCGGCGCTCGCGCATCTGCCGGCGCTGGTCGTCGGCGCGCCGTATCTGCTGTACCGGCTCCTCGGCAAATGCGCCGTGCCGCTGCTCGCGGCGGTCGCGGCGGGCGCCGCGCACCTGCCGGGCCTCGGCGCGGCGCTGCTCGGCGGCGGTGATTCGTATCTGTCGAACAAGGTCGATTTGTATGCGTCGTGGGACAACGACAGCATCGCGGGCGTCGCGCTGTTCGCGTCCGCGATCGCGTCGCTGTGCGCGCTGCTGTGGTGGCGCGGCGACGGCTGGCGCGCGCGCAGCGACGCGGCAACCCGCGCGCTCGCGTGGCGCTACCTGGCCGCGCTCGGGCTGGCCGCGCTCGCGCTCGTCGCGACGCGCGGTTATACGAAGGTGTTCGAACGGATCTACATCTATTTTTTCGTGATCGCGCTGATGTATCTCGCACTCGTGATATCGCGCGTGGCGCCGGGCCCGCGCAAGGGGCTCGTGCTCGCGTGTGCGATCGGCTATGGCGTATACGGGTTCGCGAAGAATCTCGACGTGCAGCCGTTGCTGTTCCAGGGTGATCCGTACGGATTCCTGACCGCGAACCTCGCCGACCTGTATCGCGGTTTTTTGCTGCAGACGCGATGAGGATCGTCCAGGTAGTCGAATCGACCGCAACCGGCACGCTGTCGATGGTGAGCCTGATCGCGAACCGGTTCGCGGCGGCCGGCCACGAGGTCCATGTGATCTATTCGGCGCGTCCCGACACGCCGGCCGCGCTGCACGCGCTGTTCGGCCCGCGCGTGACGCTGCGATGCTTGCCGATGCGCGGGCGGGCGCTTTTCGTGACGCTCGTCGCGTTGCGCCGCGCGCTGATCGCGCTCGATCCGCAGGTCGTGCACCTGCATTCGTCGTTCGCGGGTTTCGCCGGCCGGCTCGCGACGCTGGGCGCGTTGCGCGACGCGGCGCTGTTCTATAGCCCGCACTGCATCGCGTTCATGCGACGCGACGTATCGCGCGCGATGCGCGTGGCGTTTGTCGCGCTGGAGCGGATCGCATGCATGCGCGCGTGCCGCTATGTCGCGTGTTCGGACAGCGAGCGCGATGCGGTGCGCTCGCGCCTGCGGCAAGCGGTTGCGGTGGTGGAGAACGCGGTGGAGCCGCTGCCGGCCGCGCGTTGGCCACGGCGCGCGTGCGATGCGGCGCGGCCGCTCGACGTGGTGACCGTGGGCGGCGTTCGGCCGCAAAAGGACCCACACCTGTTCGCGGAGATCGCGCAGCGGCTTCGTGGCGACGCAATGCGCTTCACGTGGATCGGCGACGGCTCGGCGTCGCACGCGGATGCGCTGCGCGCGGCCGGGGTCGAGGTGACCGGCTGGCGCGCGCGCGCCGATGTGTTGCGCCGGCTCGCCGACGCGGACGTCTATCTGTCGACCTCGGCCTGGGAAGGCATGCCGGTGTCGGTCATCGAGGCGATGTCGGCCGGCGTCGCGGTTGTCGCGACGCGCTGCAGCGGCAACGTCGACGCGCTCGCACACCTGCGCACCGGCTTGTTGTTCCGCGATGCGGACGAGGCGATCGCGTGCCTGCGCGCGCTGCGGCGCAATCGCGCTCTGTGCGCACGGCTCGGTCGCGCCGCGCGCGCGGTGGCCCGTGCGCGTTTTGCGCCCGCGCGCTTCATCGCGGAACTCGAACGGCTCTACCGCGACGGGAGCGGGTTGCGCGATTGATTGTCGGGGAGGGCTGAACTTGGCGGCGGATTGGGCGCATTCGCGCCGGCGGCGTGCGTGCGGCCGTTACAGCAGCACGTAGCTGTCGGACACCGACGCGCTTTGCGTGATCGGCTCCCCGATGGTCTCCCGCAGCGTCGCCTCGATCGATACCGACATCGCGTGGAGCGCGAGATCGTTCGGCTCGGTGCCGAACGGCTCCTCGATTTCCGCGCTCAGCGCCTCGAGCGCGAAGAACGTATACGCGACGAACGCGACGACGACGGGCGTCGTCGGCCCGATCGCGTCGACGAGGCCGAACGGCAGCAGAAAGCAGTACAGATAGACGGTCCGGTGGAGAATCACCGCGTACGTATACGGAATCGGCGTGTTCGCGATCCGCTCGCAGCCGCCGAGCGCGGTGCTGAGCTGGCACATCGGGCCTTCCATCGCCTGCACCGCGACGCTCGGCAGCGTGCCTTCCCGATGCCGCGCGCCGATCCATTCGCTCGCCATCCGCAGCAGGATCGCCGGCTTGAACTGCATCGCGGCGAGCCGTTCGCAATCGTCCGGCGGCAGGATCCGGCGCAGGTCGGCGGCGGGGTCCGTGTCGCGCAGCTGGTGCCGCAGCGCGTGGACGAACGCGATCAGCCGATGCACGAACGGCGGGACGGTCGACGCGTCGGTCGCGAAGCTCGTCGCCTGCCGCGCGAGCGAGCGCGTGTCGTTCAGCACCGCGCCCCAGAGCATCCGCGCTTCCCAGTAGCGCGCGTAGCTCGTGCTGTTGCGAAAGCCGAGAAAGATCGCGAGCGTGATCCCGATCAGCGAGAACGGCACGAAATTCAGCGGCACCTTCCACAGAAACAGCGTGCCGTGCAGCACGGTCACGACCGTCGCGAACACGGCGGTCAGGAGCAGCTGGGGCAGGATGTCCGGGAGCACGGAGCCGCGGATCACGAACAGCATTCTCAGCCAGTGCAGGCGGGGGCGGACGATCATCGGCGGTGCTCGGGCGGTGGGTTGTTCGGACGTGGAGAGGGCGGCCGATATGATCGCATATTCGTCGTTTTAGCCAACTCTGCTATCTTCCCATCCGTCGTCCTTCCTATTCACCAACCGATACCGCCGGCCGATGCGTCGACCGATATCACCGACCGATTTCCCATGACAGACCGCATCGTCGCCGCATTCGACTTCGACGGCACCATCACGACGGCCGACAGCTTCCGCCATTTCGTCCTTCACGCGATCGGCGCGCCGCGCTTCGCGTGGGCCGGACTGCGCGCGCTGCCGTGGATCGTCGCGATGAAGCTCGGCCTGACCTCGCGCGGCGCCGCGAAGGCGAAGTTCGCGTGGTTCGCGTTCGGCCCGGCCCGTGCGGACCGGCTCGACGCGCTCGCGCGTCGCTTCGTCGACACCGCGCTGCCGCCGCTCGTGCGCCCGGAGATGCTCGAGCGGATTCGCGAGCATCGCGCGCGCGGCCATGAGCTCGTGCTCGTCAGCGCGTCGCCGTCGCTGTACCTGAACCTGTGGGCGCCGGCGGCCGGTTTCGACGCGGTACTTGCCACCGAGCTCGCGTTCGACCGCGGCGCGTTCGCCGGCCGGCTCGCCGGCGAGAACTGCTGGGGGCCGCAGAAGGTCGCGCGGCTGCGCGCGTGGTGGGGCGACCGGCCGCCGCGACAGCTGTTCGCGTACGGCGACAGCCGCGGCGACAAGGAAATGGCGGCGCTCGCGAACCGCGCGTGGATTCGCGGGCAGGGGCCGCTGCCGCCGATCGACGATTGACGGGCGACGGGCGACGGGCGACGGGCGACGGGCGACGGGCGACGGGCGACGCAGACGACCGACGCAGAATACGGGCCGGTCTCGCGCCCGTACGTTCCGCCCCGGCGGCGGCGTCACGCGTTCATGTCCGCGCGCGCATACCCCACCGCTTCCTTGCGCCGGCCGTTGAGCACGCCGAGCGCGACGGTGACGGCCGTCAGCGCCGCGGTCGCGAGCACTTCGTCGCGGTGGTCGGGCAGCGTCAGCATGAAGCCGAGCGCGCCGACGATGAACGCGATCACGGCCCAGGTGAGCCACGGGTAGAGCCACATCCGGAACTCGAGCGCCGTGCCGCTGTTGCGCAGCCGGCGGCGCAGCAGCAACTGCGACACCGCGATCACGAGATAGACGAGCAGCGCGACCGCGCCCGAGCTCGCGAGCAGGAACGTGAACACCTTCTCCGGCGCGAAGTAGTTGACGATCGTCGTCAGGAACGCGATCGCGGTGCTGGCGAGCACCGCGGCGCGCGGCACCTGCCCGGACGCGGTCGTGCGGCACAGTGTCGCGGGCGCGTCGCCGCGCTTCGCGAGCGAGAACACCATCCGCGACGACGTGTAGATCGCCGAGTTCAGGCAGCTCGCGACCGACGTCAGCACGACGAGGTCGACGATCAGCTTCGCATACGGTATGTCGAGCAGCTCGAGCGTGCGCTGATACGAGCCGACCTGCGCGAGCTGCGGATCGTTCCACGGCACGACCGAGATCACGAGGAAGATCGACACGATGTAGAACAGGCCGATCCGCCAGATCACCGAGTTCGTCGCGCGCGTGATCTGGCGCGCCGGGTTCCGCGATTCGGCCGCCGCGATCGTGACGATCTCGGTGCCCATGAAGCTGAACATCGTCGTCAGCAGCGCGCCGAGCACCGCGCCATAGCCGTTCGGCGCGAATCCGCCGTGCGCGGCCATCAGCGTGCCGAGGCCGCTCACGTGCCGGTGCGGCAGCGCGCCCGTCATCGCGAACGCGCCGACCGCGATGAACGCGATGATCGCGACCACCTTGACGAGCGCGAACCAGAACTCGAACTCGCCGTAGCGCGCGACGCTGAACAGGTTCGTGACGGTCAACAGCGACGTGACCGCGAGCGCGAACACCCAGGTGTCGACTGCGGGGAACCACGCGTGCAGGATCGCGGCGGCCGCGATCGCCTCGAGCGGGATCGCGAGCACCCAGAACCACCAGTAGAGCCAGCCGATCGTGAAGCCGGCCCACTTGCCGATCGCGCGGTCCGCGTAGGTCGAGAACGAGCCGGTGTCCGGCGACGCGACGGCCATCTCGCCGAGCATCCGCATCACGAGCACGACGAGCGTGCCGGCCGCGAAATACGCGAGCAGTGCGGCGGGGCCGGCCGCCGCGATCGCGTGGCCGGAGCCGACGAAGAGCCCCGCGCCGATTACGCCGGCAATCGACAACATCGTGACATGGCGCTGCTGCAGGCCGGGGGCGAGCGTGGTCTTGCCGGGGCCGCTCGGGTGGGTGTGCGACATAGGGAAACGTCTCCTGAAATGCGGTTCGGTCGCTGTCTGTCGCAGCGTGGATTCGGACAGGTCTGCCTCGTCGACACGATGCCACGCGCCGCCGGCACGAAAAATTCGATTTTGCGAAACATTAGATAAGTGCGCGCTCAACCAAATGCGCGGAACCTTCGTGGCAGAATCGTTGCCGATTCAAGTATGCACGCACGCTCACTCACGATGATGAAGAAGGCCTCTGTCTCGCAAGTCACCGATTTCGACCTCAGATTGCTGCGGATTTTCAAGACGGTCGCGGAATACGGCAGCTTCGCCGCTGCGGAAAGCGCGCTCGGGATCACGCGCTCGGCGATCAGCCTGCACATGAGCGATCTCGAGAAGCGTCTCGGGATGCGGCTCTGCCAGCGCGGCCGCGCGGGCTTCTCGCTGACCGACGGCGGCCGCGAGGTGCTGCGCGCGAGCGCCACCGTGCTCGCCGCGATCGAGAATTTCCGGCGCGAGATCAACCAGTTCCACCGGACGCTGCGCGGCGACCTGAACGTCGGGATCATGAACAGCCTCGTCACGCAGCCGCGGATGCTGATCACGTCCGCGCTGCGGATGCTGCGCAGGAAGAGCGGCGACGTGAAGGTCAACATCAGCATGATCACGCCGGGCGAGATCGAGCGCGGGTTGCTCGACGGGCGGCTGCACGTCGGCGTGCTGCCGATGATCACGACGCTGTCGGGGCTCGCGTATCTGGCGCTGTACGACGAGCGCTCGCTGCTGTACTGCTGCGACGGGCATCCGCTGTTCGAGCGGCACGACCGCGCGTCGCCGGAGGAGATTCACGCCGCCGCGGCCGTCGCGCCGAACTACCGGATGACCGCGCAGGCGATCGATCTGCACGCGAAGCTCAATTGCGCGGCGAGCGCGTCCGATCGCGAAGGGCTCGCGCTGCTGATCATGACCGGCGAATATATCGGATTCCTGCCCGATCACTTCGCGGCGGACTGGGTGGCGAAGGGCAGGCTGCGTGCGATTCGTCCGGATCTGTTCAGCCATGACGCGACGCTCGCGCTCGCGACGCGCAAGGGGCGCCAGCAGAACCTGATCGTCGATCACTTCCTCGATTGTCTGGCGGCCGCGAAGAAGAAGCGGCAGTGAGAGGCGGGGCTGAGAAGCGGGACTAAGAAGCGGGTTGAGAAGCGGCACCGAGAATCCGCACCGGGAAGCGGAAAGGCGCTAGTGCGTCGCGTCGCCGCCCGCCACGTGGCCGAGCGCCGGCGTGCCGTGCCCCCACGCGATCAGCTCGCGCTTCGTGCGCACGCCGAGCTTCGCGAACGCGCGCTTCACGTACGACTCGGCCGACGCGAGCCGCACTTCGAGAATCTCGGCGGTCTCGGGCAGCGTCTTGCCGGCGATCAGATGCTTGCAGGTCTCGTATTCGCGCTTCGACAGCCGGATCCCCTCGGCCGCGACGCGCGCGTCGAACATCGACAGCGGCGCGGTGTCGGTCGGCAGATGCGCGATGCGCTTCGCGGCGGTCGTCGACGCATGCAGCTCGAGCAGCGGAAACAGGAAATCGCTGACCGCGCGAAAGCGCGTCATCTCGGCGAGCGAGAACGGCGGCTGGCGCCGCGCGCGCTCGAGCGCGATCGAATGCTGCGCGTAGCGGGTGCCGCGCGCGAGCACGCATTCGTGGCCGATCCGCACGTCGTCGAACAACCGCTGGCGGAATTCGCCGGGCGGCAGCGCGCTGATGTCGCGCACGACGAGCAGCGTGCCCGTCTTGCCGCGCAGGTCCGCGAACAGCGGGTCGGCGTCCTGGAAGCGCTCGTAGTAGAGCGTCATCACGTCGGAGACTTCGGCGTTCTCCATCCCGATCCCGCTGCTGCCGATCCATTCGCAGCGATAGCCACTCGGCATCGACACGTCGACGCGCGAGCGCTCGACGTGCGCGACGTCGAGCGGCACCACCTCGTTCAGCAGCACGGTCAGCCGATGCACGAAGTCGGGCGTGCCGACGGCCTCGATCACGTCGCCGAGCACCTTGAACGACACGTTGAAATGTTCGTTATTGCGATTGAAGGGGTCTACGTTGAGCAGCATGTCCGTGCCCCGTATGGGAAATCTGACCGATTTTACCGTTGTCGGGCCGGGTGCGTCTGCGCGGGCAAATCCGGGCATGCGAATGCTTTCGATTTGAAAGGATTTTTCGTCATCCGGTGCTCCGAATCCGATGCGGCACATCCGATGCCGCGATGCGCTTGGGGAGCCGGCTCAATGACCGCCGCGCCGTTGTGCGACAATGCACGCGCCGCCAGCCTGAGCGAAAGCCCGCCGTGGAACTATTTTCGTCGACCGTTCCGATCTCGATCCTCAACGGATTCCTGTCCGGCGCGAACCGGTCGGCCGTCGCGCGGCTCGCCGAGCGTTCCGGGATTCCGTACGAGCTGCTGCAGACGCCCGGCGCGCGCGTCACGCAGGAGCAGTTCTCGACGCTGTACCGGCTGCTCGCGACCGAGCTCGACGACGAGATGCCCGGCATCTTCAGCCGCCCGCTGCGCCGCGGCACGCTGAAGTTCCTGTGCCTGAGCCTGCTCGACGCGCCGCGCCTCGAAGTCGCGCTGCATCGCTTCGGCCAGTTCTTCCACCTGATCATCGACGACCTCGAGACCGTGTCGCGCCGCGACGGCGCGCACGCGTGCGTCGAGCTCGTCGCGGCGCCGGCCGGGCCGGGCGTCAGCATGCTCGGCTGCGAGCTGATGCTGAAGCTCGTGCACGGCGTCGCGTCGTGGCTGATCCGGCAGAAGATCCCGCTCGCGGGCGTCGACTTCGCGTTTGCCCGGCCCGCGCAGGCGGCCGACCATCTGTATCTGTTCCCCGGCCCGGTGCGCTTCGACTGCGACGCGACGCGCATCGCGTTCGACGCCGGCTATCTCGACCAGCCGATCCGGCAGCGCAAGGCCGATCTCGATGCGTTCCTGCAGCGTGCGCCGGAGGACTGGATCTTCGTGTCGTTTGCGGAGCGGCTCGTCTGCCATCGCGTGCGGCAGATCATCGCCGATCGGTTGCCGGCGACGCCGAACATCGACGACGTCGCGCCCGGGCTGAACATGTCGGTCCGCACGCTGAGCCGCCGGCTCGAGGCCGAGGGCACGACGTTCCAGGCGATCAAGGACGAGGTTCGGCGCGACATCGCGATCCAGCGGCTCACGCGCTCGACCGATGCGATCGCGTCGATCGCGTACGACGTCGGCTTCGACAATCCGACCGCGTTCCATCGCGCGTTCCGCCACTGGACCGGCAGCACCCCGGCCGCGTACCGGCACGGCGGCACGCCCGTGCACGCGGCGGACGGCGTGCGGGCGGGCTGACGCGGCCCGGGCTGGCCGGCCCGACGCCCGCCGGGCAACGCGGCCCGGGCCAAAGTGTCCCGGGCCAATGCGTCCCAGGCCAATGCGTCCTAGGCCAATGCGTCCTAGGTCAAAGAGTCCCGAACTGGCCGGCGCGGATCACATCGTGCGGTGCGCGGACGACTGCCCGGCCGCGCGCGGCTGCGTGAGCACGCTGACCGCGAGCATCACCGCGACGTTCAGCAGCAGTGCGACGAGCCCGATGTTCAGATCCTTGACCCAGTCGGGCAGCGTCGGGAACCACTGGCCGATGCTCGCATGCGTGAGCGTCGTGATCGCGACCACGACCACGCCGACGACGATCCCGGCGAACGCGCCCGGCATCGTGACCCAGCGGCGCGTCATCAGGCTCGCGACCATCGCGGGGAACAGCTGCGTGACGAAGCTGTAGCCCATCAGCAGCAGCGCGACGAGCGTCTCGCCGCCGTGCAGCGTGAAACCGACCGCGACGAGCGCGATCACCGGCACGAGCATGCGCGCGAGCCTGGCGACGCGCGCGTTGGTCGCCTGGCGGTCGAACGCGCCGCGATAGATGTCGTTCGCGATCAGCGTGGCCGCGGAATTGAGCAGCATCGAGCCCGGCACGAGCGCGGTCAGCACGCCCGCCGCGCCGATCAGGCCGACGACCCACGGATCGAAGCTCAGCAGCGACAGGCGGAACAGCGACAGGTCGATGTCGCCGCCTTTCAGCCCGGGCACCTTCAGCACCGCGGCGAAGCCGATGAAGAACACGAACAGCTGGATCAGCTGGTAGAGCGGCAGGATCGCCGCGTTGCGGCGGAAGATGCGCTCGTCGCGCGCGGTGAACACCGAGCCGAACGTATGCGGCCACATGAAGAAGCCGAGCGCGGTGAGCAGCACCGTCGACTGGAACCACGACACGCTCGAGCCCTTCGCGGGGAACGCGAGGAAGCCCGGCTTCGCCGCGTCGATCGTCCGGAACATGTCGCCGATCCCGCCGTAATGGTGGATCGGCAGATAGAGCCCGAGAAACACGACGATCCCGAGGATCATCATGTCCTTGATCACCGAGTTCCACGCGGAGCCGCGCACGCCGGAGACCGTCACGTACAGCGTGACGACGATCGCGCCGATCCAGATCGCGATTTCGGGCGAGATCGCGCCGTAGGACGCGGTCCGCACGATGATGCCGAGCCCCTTGAACTGCAGCACGAGATACGGGACGAGCGCGATCACGTCGACGATCGCGACGAGCAGCCCGAGCGACGGGCTCGCGTACTTGCTCGCGAGGAAGTGCGGTTGCGACAGCAGCCGGTTCGCTTTCGCGTAGCGCCAGACGGGCGGCAGCAGCCAGTAGGAGATCACGTACGCGAGCGTCGCGTACGGCAGGATGTAGTAGACGGGCGCGCCCTTGCCGTACGCGTAGCCGCTGCCGCCGAGAAACGTGAACGTCGTGTAGATCTCGCCGGCCATCAGCAGGAACACGAACGCGGTGCCGAAACTGCGTCCGCCGACTGCCCATTGTTCGAGATCCATGTCGTGCCCGTGCCGGGCGCGCATGCCGAGACCGAGGGCCAGCAGCGTGAAGGCGGCGATGATGACGAGTGCGCTGCTCATCGGCGTGCCTCCTCACTGTCGGCGGCCGGCGCGCGATTCGCGGGATCGAGCCGGTAGACGACGGTCATGATGACGGAGGACAGGATCACCCAGGCGACGATCCAGGCGAGCACGAACGGCATGCCGAACACGAGCGGCTCGACGCGGTTGACGAACGGAACGCCGGCGAGGATGCCGATGAACGGCAGCGCGGCGAGGATGCGGACGAACATGGCAGCGACTCTCCTCGAAAATACGGGCGGGATCGATGACGGCCTTGCGCCATGATTCTGTGCCTCGCCGGCGCGCGCTGCAAAGTTTTCAAAAATAAGGTGGGGAAGAGGCCGGGCGCCGGATCCTAGACGGATAGTCGGCTCAGCAGATGGCTCGCATCCTCTCTGCCCAACCGATAGGCAGCGTCCACCGTCGCCCTTGCGGTGCAGTCCCAGGTGGAAACCGGAATGGGTCGACTGGGTTGCCAGTATGTACGATCGCGGAATTGGAAAAGCTGCGGCCGGGATGGGTAATGACGCGTGAGCATGACCAGGGTGCTTTGTCGCTGTATCAGTGTCTGCTCGGGTATTGGGGCGTTGTCGGTATATCCGCCGTCAAACGCATATCTTCCGTGCAGCTTGACGGCCGCCATGATCGGAGGTGGCGCCGCCGCCGCCAACAGCACGCGATGCGCATCGACGACATCGCTGCAGCATGAGATGTCGATGAACTCCTGGCGCAGGCCGAGATAGGCTGGCAACCGTGGATGGATGTTGTGCCAGACTTTCTTGTCCGCGAGGTAGGCGAGCGTGCCGAGCGCCACGCTTAAGCCAAGGCCGAGAAAATGCGCGGGGCGCGTCACGGCCACGAGGAGTGACGACCCGGAGGCGCGCAACGCGCCGAAGGTCGCATCGTTGACGAATGTATCAAGCCAGGCTGGATAGACCGTCTGATGCGCGAACTCGACGCGGCCGCGCAGCAGCCGTTTCCAACGAAAGACCCGGTCGGTTTGGCCATACAGCGCTTTGCAGGCCTCGAGCGCCGTTTCTGGCCCCGTCGTCAGGCAGGCCGCCGCAATCGCTGCACCGGCGCTCGTCCCAATCCATTGCTTCGGCGCCCAGCCTTCCTCGATGAGGCGGCTGATAGCGCCAGCCTGCCACCAGCAGCGATTGCCGCCGCCGGCCAACGCCAGGGTCGACTGTTCGCCCCAGGATCGCGCCGACAGGAACGGCGCAGGGGCCGCCCGAGCACTCATTGCGCTACATGCGCATCTCCCGGTGGCTGGCATTTTTGACATCCCCCCATGTGCTAATGGCAACGAGAAGTGACATCAAGCCAAATGATGTATTTCGAATTGCCGACGGATTTTGTGGGGGGCAAATTTGCTTTTTGATGGCATGCTTCGATTTAATACAATGCATCGTCATGCCGTCAGGACCGCTAACCTTAGCCAAATAATTCGATCTGATCAAATGAACGTTGATCGCGATTGATTTGGATCAGGGTGTGCAAAAATCATCAAATAATGATGGTTGAATTTCACATCGTCCGGCACCGTGCGGCCCTGTTTCGCGTCGGCGCTGCGCGCGCGTGAGGAGCGCCGTCGATAGACGGCATTCCGACATTAGAATGACCGCCATGATCCTTGTCTATCGCTACCGGGTGAAGTCGCTCAACGGCTTGCTGAACCAGCAAAGCCGGGCGGTGAACTACGTCTGGAATTTCTGCAACGACACGCAGAAGCACGCGCTCAGGTGGAGCAAGAAGTGGCCGACGGGTTTCGACCTGAACGTGCTGACCACCGGCAGCAGCAAGGCACTCGGTATCCACTCCGGCACGGTCAACGCAACGTGCGAGCAATACGCGAAATCGCGCAGCCAGCACCGGCGCCCTTATCTGCGCTATCGCGGCAGGAAATCGCTTGGCTGGGTGCCGCTGAAGGGCCGCGATCTGAAACGCGAGGGCGAAGCGTTCCGCTTCGCCGGCCACACCTTTCGCGTGTTCAGCAGCCGGCCGCTTCCCGACGGCAAAATCAAGGACGGCACCAATTTCGCGCGGGATGCGCGCGGCCACTGGTTCCTGAACATCGTGATCGAGATGCCCGATGTTCAGGCGCGCCCGATCCGCTCGGGTGTCGGTATCGACCTCGGCCTGAAAGACTTCGCCACACTTTCGACCGGCGAGAAATTGCCCAACGACCGGTTCGGCCAACGCGCGGCCGAGAAGCTGGCAAAAGCGCAACGGGCGCGAAAGCACAAACGGCACATCGCGAAGCTGCATGCCGGGGTGGCGAATGCCCGCGCCGATTTCCAGCACAAGCTCGCGCTCGAACTGGTGCGGCGCTTCGATTACATCGCGGTCGGCAATGTGTCGGCATCGAAACTGGCCAGGACCAGGCTGGCGAAAAGCGTCTACGACGCATCCTGGTCGTCCTTCCGCAACAAGCTCCGCTACAAAGCGATGGCGCACGGAGCCACGTTCGAGGAAGTGGACGAAAGCGGTTCTACCCAGTCCTGTTCGGCGTGCGGGTCGAAAGACAGCACGACGCGGCCGAAAGGTATCGCGGGACTGCGAATAAGAGAGTGGGCTTGCAGTCGATGTGGTGTCGTGCATGATCGTGATACCAACGCTGCGTTGAACATTCTCCGATGCGGACGTGCATCGCCAGTTGTGGGAATCCCCCGTCTTTAGGCGGGGGAGGGCGTCAATCAATTGCATGATTTCCTCCAACCGTGTCTACCGATATGCTCATGGCCGGCCGTCCCGCACCGTCGACGCGCGGCGTCCGCTACCATCCCCGGCGGCGATATTAGAGGGGCCGCTCGGGGCCGCGCATCCACCAATTCGGCCGATCTATTGACAAAAGCTGCCACGCGGGGCCGGCGCACGACGGCAGGATTTGTCAACGAATGGACAGATTTGGATAACGCGAATCGCCGCGCCGCGCGGTACGATTGGCCATCGAAATCGTGCAGGACCGTCCGGACGACACGCGTCGCGGCGCGAATGCGCATCTGGGAAAGGAGACACGTGATGAGCTATGCAGCACCGGTCAAGGATATGGTTTTCGTGCTCGAAGAACTGGCGGATATTGCAAAAATCGCCACGTTGCCGGGCCTGGAAGATTCGAATCTCGAGACGGCGCAGGCCGTGCTCGACGAAGCCGCGAAATTCAACGCCGAAGTCGTCGCGCCGCTGAACGTGATCGGCGATACGCAGCCGACCACGTGGCGCGACGGCGTCGTCACCGCGACGCCGGGCTTCGCGGATGCGTTCCGGCAGTTCGGCGAAGGCGGCTGGCAGGGCGTCGTCCACCCGTCCGAGTTCGGCGGGCAGGGGCTCGCGAAGTCGATCGCGACGCCGTGCATCGAGATGCTGAACGCCGCGAACCTGTCGTTCGCGTTGTGCCCGCTGTTGACGGACGGCGCGATCGAGGCGCTGCTGACCGCCGGCTCCGACGAGCTGAAGGCGCGCTATCTGCCGAAGCTGATCTCGGGCGAATGGACGGGCACGATGAACCTGACCGAGCCGCAGGCCGGCTCCGACCTCGCGCTCGTGCGTACGAAGGCCGAGCCGCAGGGCGACGGCACGTACCGGATCTTCGGCACGAAGATCTTCATCACGTGGGGCGAGCACGATATGGCGGGCAACATCGTGCATCTGGTGCTCGCGCGCACGCCGGATGCGCCGGAAGGCGTGAAGGGGATCTCGCTGTTCGTCGTGCCGAAGTTCCTCGTGAACGACGACGAAAGCCTCGGCGCGCGCAACGACGTGCACTGCGTGTCGATCGAGCACAAGCTCGGGATCAAGGCGAGCCCGACCGCGGTGCTGCAGTTCGGCGATCACGGCGGCGCGCTCGGCTATCTGGTCGGCGAGGAGAATCGCGGCCTCGAGTACATGTTCATCATGATGAATGCCGCGCGCTTCGCGGTCGGCGTGCAGGGGATCGCGGTGTCGGAGGCCGCGTACCAGAAGGCGGCCGCGTATGCGAAGGAGCGCGTGCAGAGCCGGCCGGTCGACGGGTCGGCCAGGCAGGCGGTCACGATCGTCCAGCACCCGGACGTGCGCCGGATGCTCGCGACGATGCGCGCGATGATCGAGGGCGCGCGCGCGCTCGCGTACGTCGC
This sequence comes from Burkholderia guangdongensis, assembly GCF_013403875.1. GTDB lineage: Bacteria > Pseudomonadota > Gammaproteobacteria > Burkholderiales > Burkholderiaceae > Burkholderia > Burkholderia guangdongensis. The sequence goes on from NZ_JACBNX010000030.1 coordinate 49,629, forward strand.
CGCGTCGTACAGCGACGTCGCGCACGCGCATCCGGACGAAGCGGAGCGCGCGCGCGCCCTCGCGACCTACGAATATCTGGTGCCGCTCGTGAAGGGCTGGAGCACCGAGATGTCGATCGACGTGACGAGCCTCGGCGTGCAGGTGCACGGCGGGATGGGCTTCATCGAGGAGACGGGCGCCGCGCAGTTCTACCGCGACGCGCGCATCCTGCCGATCTACGAAGGGACGACCGCGATCCAGGCGAACGACCTCGTCGGCCGCAAGACGCTGCGCGACGGCGGCGCGGTCGCGAAGGCGATTCTCGCGGAGATCGACGCAACGCTCGCCGAATTGAAGGCCGCCGATGCCGGCGATGCCACCGACGCTCGGCGCGCGTTCGACGCGATGCACGCGCGCCTGTCGGCGGGCCGCGATGCGCTGTCGAACGTCGTCGAGTTCGTCGTCGCGAATGCGAAGGGCGATCCGAACGCGGTGTTCGTCGGCAGCGTGCTGTATCTGAAGCTCGCGGGCATCGTCGCGTGCGGCTGGCAGATGGCGCGCGCGATGCTCGCCGCGCAGCGCCGCCGCGCGGAGGATCCGTCGTTCTACGGCGCGAAGATCGCGACCGCGCACTGCTTCGCCGATTACGTGCTGCCGCAGGTGATCGCGCTCGAAGCGTCGATCCTCGCCGCGCGCAATGGCGAAGGCGCGCTCGCGCTGACCGAAGACCAGTTCTGAACGCGGAGGCTTCTATCGTGACGGACGAACGTTCTGCACAAAGCGCATCGGTGCACCTGCTCGCCGAGTACGGCCCGCGTGAGTCGATGGAATACGACGTCGTGATCGTCGGCGGCGGCCCGGCCGGGCTGTCGGCGGCGATCCGGCTCAAGCAGCTGGCGGCCGAGAAAGGCACCGAGATCGGCGTGTGCGTGCTCGAGAAGGGCTCGGAGATCGGCGCGCACATCCTGTCCGGCGCGGTGATGGATCCGCGCGCGCTCACCGA
>NZ_JACBNX010000031.1 GCF_013403875.1 Burkholderia guangdongensis
GCGTAGCCGTATTCGCCGAGCTTGTCGACGATCGCCTTCGTCGTCTGTTGCAGCTTCTCGGCCGAGAAGCGGTCGCCCGCCTTCACCTTCACGAGCTTCTGCAGTTCCGCCTCGCGGTCGAGCAGGTTGCCGCCGAGCTTGATGCCGGACACCGTGTACGGCTGGCCTTCGTGCAGCGTGACCGTCAGGTACATGTCCTTGCGGTCCGGCGAGATCGACGCCTGCGTCGACTCGATGTTGAATTCCAGGTAGCCGTGGTTCAGGTAGTACGAGCGCACCGCTTCGAGGTCGCCCGTGAGCTTTTCCTTCGAGTACAGGTCGTTCTTCGTGTACCAGGAGAACCAGTTCGGCGTCGACAGCTGCATCTCGTCGCGCAGCGTGCTCGTGCTGTATGCCTTGTTGCCGATGAAGTTGATCTGGCGGATCTTCGCGCTCGGGCCTTCGGCGACCGCGAACAGGATCGACACGCGGTTCGCGTCGACCGGCGTGACCGTCGTCGTGACTTCGGCCGCGTAGAAGCCGCGCGTCAGATACTGGCGCTTCAGTTCCTGCTCGGCCTTGTCGACGAGCGCCTTGTCGTAATAGCGCCCGTCGGAGAGACCAACCGCGCGCAGCGCCTTGGTCAGATTTTCCTTGTCGAACTCCTTGGTGCCGGTAAAGTCGACCGACGCGATCGCCGGACGCTCCTGCACCTGCACGATCACGACGCTGCCTTGCGTTGCGATGCGCACGTCGTTGAAGAAGCCCGTCGCGTACAGCGCGCGAATCGCTTCGGATGCCTTGTCGTCGGTGAACGTGTCGCCCTGCTTGATCGGCAGATACGCGAACACGGAGCCGGGTTCGACGCGCTGCAAGCCCTCGATCTTGATGTCTTGCACCACGAACGGTGCCGTTGCGTGGGCCGCGAGGCCATGCACGGCGAGCGCCGCGGCCGCAACTGTCTTAGGTACAAAGCGATGAGGTTTGAACAACATGCATCCCCACAATTTTTAGCTGCATCGAATCGGGCGGCGACCGTTCGGCCGCCGCCCGACGCTTCAGAAATGGATTAAACGAGCCAGGTCGTTGAACAGCGCGATCGCCGACAACGCGACGATGCAGATCAACCCGGCTCTTTGCAGAATAAGCTGCCAGCGCTCCGATACGGCCTTTCCGGTCGCGGCTTCAACCAGATAATATAACAGATGCCCCCCGTCCAGAACCGGAATCGGCAGCAGGTTCAGCACGCCGAGGCTAATGCTGACAAGGGCGAGGAACGACATGAACGCCGACGGACCGAGGCGCGCGCTCTTGCCCGCGTAGTCCGCGATCGTCACCGGGCCGGACAGATTCTTCAGCGACGCGGCGCCCGTGATCATCCGCCCGAACATCCGCACCGAGTACACCGAAATGTCCCACGTGCGCCGCGCGCCGAGCTCGACGCTCTCGAGCGGCCCGTAATGCACGTCGACGTTCGGCGTCTGCATCGCGAGCGCCGCGCCGATGCGGCCGATCTGCTCGCCCGTCTCGTCGTCGCGCTGCAGTTGCGGCACGATCTTCACCGTCTGCACCGCGCCGCCGCGCTCGATCTCGAGCGCGAGCGACGTGCCGGGGTGCCGCTTCACCGCGTCGATGAAGCGCGACGCGCCGCCGATGCGCACGCCGTCGAGCGCGAGCAGCTTGTCGCCGCCGCGCAGACCCGCCTGAGCGGCCGCGCCGTCCGGCAGCACCGAGGCGACCGTCAGCGTGCCGCCGCCAGGCTCGAAGCCGAGATGCGCCATGAAGTCGTCGTCGAGATCGCGCTGCGCGACGTTGCGCAGATCGACGCGGAAGTCGTACGTCGTGCGGCCGCCGTCGCGCGCGCCGAGCACGACCAGCTGGTGGTCGAACGCGGCGCCGAGCAGCTTCCAGCGCAGGTCGGCCCACGAGCGCACCGGCTGCACATCGCCACCGTCCGTGCCGCCGTCCATACCGCTGTCCGTGCCGCCGCGCACGGTGCGGATCGACACGATCGTCTCGTTGCCGTCGAGCCCCGCCCGCGCAGCCACCGTGCCCGCGGCCGGCGGCGCGACGATCGCCGCGGGCTCGCTCACGCCCGACGCGAACACGATGGAGAACAGCACGATCGCGAGCAGGAAATTCGCGATCGGCCCGGCCGCCACGATCGCGATGCGCTTCGCGACCGACTGCCGGTTGAACGCGTGCGCGAGATCCTCCGGGTTCACGCCGGGGCCCGGGTCGCGCTCGTCGAGCATCTTCACGTAGCCGCCGAGCGGCAGCGCGGAGAGCGTCCACTCGGTGCCCGTCCGCTTGCTGACCCAGCGCGCGACCGGCTGGCCGAAGCCGATCGAGAACCGCAGCACCTTCACGCCGCACCAGCGCGCGACACGGTAATGACCGTACTCATGCACGACGACCAGCACGCCGATCGCCACCGCAAACGCGATCAGTTCAACCAGCACGTTCATGAGTGCACCTCATTCAGGCCGAGCGCTCCACGCGTGGCGCAGGCGTTTTGGCAATATGCGCGGCCGCGAGGCGACGCGCTTCGGCATCGGCCGCGAGGACGTCGTCGAGCCCGTCCGGCGTGCGGTTCGGCAGCGCGCCGAGCACCGCGTCGACGGTCTGGGCGATCGCCATGAAGCCGATCCGGCGTTCGAGAAACGCGTCGACCGCGACCTCGTTCGCCGCATTCAGCGCGGCGCTCGCGATGCCGCCCGCCTCGAGCGCCTTGAGCGCGAGCGCGAGGCACGGGAAGCGCGCATAGTCGGGCTTCTCGAACGACAGCTGCGCGATCGCCGCGAGATCGAGCGGCGCGACGCCGGCGTCGACGCGCTCCGGGAACGCGAGCGCGTGCGCGATCGGCGTGCGCATGTCCGGATTGCCGAGCTGCGCGAGCACCGAGCCGTCCTTGTACGACACCGCCGAGTGAATCACGCTCTGCGGATGGATCAGCACGTCGATCCGCTCGCCCGGCAGCCCGAAGATCCAGTGCGCCTCGATCACCTCGAGGCCCTTGTTCATCATCGTCGCCGAATCGACGGAGATCTTGCGGCCCATCACCCAGTTCGGATGCTTGCACGCCTCGTCCGGCGTCACGTCGACGAGCGTCGCCGGCTCGCGCGTGCGGAACGGGCCGCCCGACGCGGTCAGGATGATCTTCGCGATCCCGCCGTGCTCGTCCGCGTCGCGCGGCATGCACTGGAAGATCGCGTTGTGCTCGCTGTCGACGGGCAGCAGGATCGCGCCGTGATCGCGCACCGCGTCCATGAAGATCGCGCCCGACATCACGAGCGATTCCTTGTTCGCGAGCAGGATCCGCTTGCCCGCGCGCGCGGCCGCGAGGCTCGGCGCGAGGCCCGCCGCGCCGACGATCGCCGCGACGACGGTGTCGCAGCCGTCGCTCTTCGACACGTCGACGAGCGCCTGCGGCCCGTACGCGATCTGCGTCTTGCTGCCGGCCGCGCGCAGCTTCGCTTCGACGTGCGCGGCCGTCTGCGCGTCGCCGACCACCGCGACCTCGGGCGAAAAGCGCAGGCACTGCTCGACGAGCTTGTCGCCGTTGCGGTGCGCGCTCAGCGCGTAGACCGAGAAACGCTCCGGGTGCCGCGCGACGACGTCGAGCGTGCTGTCTCCGATCGAGCCCGTCGAACCGAGCAATGTCAGACGTTTTTGCATAACTGGTATGTAGGTTTAACCGTGCAGCAGCAGCATCGCGAGCGGCAGCACCGGCAACAGCGCGTCGACGCGGTCGAGCACGCCGCCGTGGCCCGGCAGCAGCCCGCTCGAGTCCTTCACGCCGGCCTGGCGCTTCATCAGCGACTCGAACAGATCGCCGACGATGCTGAACGCGACGAGCAGCGTCAGCGCCGCCCATCCACCCGGCATGCCGTAACGGGACGCGAATGCAGAAAAAAGGGTCGGCGCGAACAGGCGCGCGGCCATCGCGACGGTCGCGACGATCATCACCGCGAGCCAGCCGCCGATCGCGCCCTCCCACGTCTTGCCGGGGCTGATCGATACCGCCAGTTTACGCTTGCCGAACGCCCGGCCGGCAAAATACGCGCCGATATCGGCGAGCCAGACGACGATCAGCAACGACAGCACGAACGCGACGCCCTGCGCGCGCGCCGCGACGAGCGCGTGCCAGCACGCGGCGAAGATCACGAGGCCGGCCGCGAGCAGAAACGGCCGCCACACGCCTTCGGCGAGCACCGGCTTGCGGCGCAGCGCGAACGGCCCGACCGCGAGCCAGAACACGCCGGCCGCCGCGAAAAGGGGGCGCGATGCGCTGGTGCCGACGCCGAGCCGCGTGGTCGCCGCGAGCACGGCCGCGGCGACGAGCGCGTAGACGATCGGGCCGGCCTTCCCGCCGAACTTCAGCAGGCGCGCCCATTCCCACGCGGCGAACACGAGCACGACGGCGATCAGCGCGCCGAACGCGCGCAACGGCGCGAACAGCGTCACCGGCAGCAGCACTGCCAGCATCGCGATCGCCGTGATCACACGGGTTTTCAGCATGAAAGGGTGTCGGCGCTCTGCGATTGCGGCTCGAGCTGCGCGCTGGTACGGCCGAAGCGGCGCTCGCGATCGGTGTAGGAGCCGAGCGCGGCGGCGAGCGCCGCGGCATCGAAGTCCGGCCAGTAGGTATCGGTGAAGTAGAACTCGGTGTACGCGAGCTGCCACAGCAGGAAGTTGCTGACCCGCTGCTCGCCGCCCGTGCGGATGAAGAGATCGGGCTCCGGCGCGTAGGCCATCGCGAGATGCGGCGCGAACGTGTCTTCGTTGATCTCGACCTCGCGGCCCTCGCGCACGGCCTGCGCGACGAGCTTCTTCGTCGCCTGCAGGATGTCCCAGCGGCCGCCGTAGTTCGCGGCGATCGTCAGCGTGAGCCGCGAGTTGCGCGCGGTCTTCGCTTCGGCGCGGCGGATCAGCGCCTGAATCTTCGGCTCGAAGCGGTCGAGATCGCCGACGACGCGCAGGCGGATCCCGTTCGCATGGAGCTTGCCGACTTCGCGCTCGAGCGCGGTGATGAACAGGCGCATCAGGAACGACACTTCCTCGTTCGGCCGGCGCCAGTTTTCCGAGCTGAACGCGAACAGCGTCAGGTACTCGACGCCCGCGCGCGCACAGCCTTCGACCGTCGCGCGCACCGCGTCGACGCCCCGGGTATGCCCCGCGACGCGCGGCAAGCGGCGCTCGGTCGCCCAACGGCCGTTGCCGTCCATGATGATCGCGACATGACGCGGCACGGCGGCGACGTCAGGCACGCGAACGGTAGAGCTGGTATAGGTCATGGCCGTCGAGACAATGATGCTTGATACGAAAAGAACGCGACGGCCGTCAGACCGTCATGATCTCGGCTTCCTTCGACTGCACGAGCTTGTCGATTTCGGCGACGTGCTTGTCGGTCAGCTTCTGCACGTCGTCGCTCGCGCGGCGCTCGTCGTCTTCCGAGATTTCCTTGTCCTTCACGAGCTTCTTCAGCTGCTCGTTCGCGTCGCGGCGCAGGTTGCGGATCGCGACCTTCGCGGTCTCGCCCTCGCCCTTCACGACCTTCGTCAGCTCGCGGCGGCGCTCTTCGGTCAGCGCGGGCATCGGCACGCGGATCAGGTCGCCCGACGTCGCCGGGTTCAGGCCCAGGTCGGCCTCGCGAATCGCCTTCTCGACCTTCGCGACCATGTTCTTTTCCCACGGCTGCACGCCGATCGTGCGCGCGTCGACGAGCGTCAGGTTCGCGACCTGCGAGATCGGCACCATCGAGCCATAGTAGTCGACCTGCACGTGATCGAGCAGGCCCGTGTGCGCACGGCCCGTGCGAATCTTCGCCAGATCGTTCTTGAACGCCTCGATCGAGCGCTGCATCTTCTGCTCGACGCCCTTTTTAATGTCAGCTGCACTCATTTCAACCTCCGAAACCTCAAAACCTTCAATACGGCGCCGGCGCCCGCCCGGGAGCGCCCCGCCGGCCACCCGCGCCCCCGCGGGAGTTTACACGTGGACGAGCGTCCCTTCCTCTTCGCCCAGCACGATGCGCTTGAGCGCGCCCGGCTTGTTGATCGAGAACACGCGGATCGGCAGCTTCTGGTCGCGGCACAGCGCGAAAGCCGTCGCGTCCATCACCTGCAGGTTGCGGCTGATCGCCTCGTCGAAAGTGATCGTCGCGTAGCGCGTCGCCGACGGATCCTTCTTCGGATCGGCCGAGTATACGCCGTCGACCTTCGTCGCCTTCAGCACCACCTCGGCGCCGACTTCCGAGCCGCGCAGCGCGGCCGCCGTGTCGGTCGTGAAGAACGGGTTGCCGGTGCCCGCCGCGAAGATCACGACGCGGCCTTCCTCGAGCTGGCGGATCGCGCGCGGGCGGATGTACGGCTCGACGACCTGGTCCATCCGCAGCGCGGACTGCACGCGCGCCTCGATGCCCGCGTGGCGCATCGCGTCCTGCAGCGCGAGCGCGTTCATCATCGTCGCGAGCATCCCCATGTAGTCGGCCGTCGCGCGGTCCATGCCGGCCGCGCCGCCCGCGACGCCGCGGAAAATATTGCCGCCGCCGATCACGACCGCGAGCTGCGTGCCGAGCCGCACCACTTCGGCGATGTCGGCCACCATCCGTTCGATCGTCGCGCGATTGATGCCGAAGGCATCGTCGCCCATCAGCGCTTCGCCGGAGAGTTTGAGGAGGACGCGTTTATAGGCATTGGGCATAGGGGCTTCCGAGCGACGAGAGGGTGACAACCACGAACTGTAGGGGCGAAATACGGATTCGGGCAAGCGCCCCGGCGCGGCCGGGCTGACCGGCCGGCCGGCGGCGCCGCCTGCCGCGACGGGACGAGCGCCCCGCCGCGGGTACTGCTGGACTGCTTATTGCTGCTTCGCGGCGGCGACCTGAGCGGCCACTTCGGCGGCGAAGTCGTCCTGGCGCTTCTCGATGCCCTCGCCGACGACGAACAGCGCGAACTTCTGCACCGTCGAGTTCGCAGCCTTCAGCATCTGTTCGATCGACTGCTTGTCGTTCTTCACGAACGGCTGGTTCAGCAGCGACACTTCCTTCAGGAACTTCTGCACGCTGCCGTCGACCATCTTCGCGACGATCTCGGCCGGCTTGCCCGATTCGGCGGCCTTCTGCTCGGCGACGCGGCGCTCCTTCTCGATCAGTTCCGCCGGCACGTCGTTCGACGACAGCGAAACCGGCTTCATCGCGGCGACGTGCATCGCGACGTCCTTGCCGACCTGCTCGTCCGCGCCCGTGTATTCGACGATCACGCCGATGCGGCTGCCGTGCAGGTACGAAGCGATCGCGTTCGACGTCTCGAAACGCACGAAGCGGCGGATCGAGATGTTCTCGCCGATCTTGCCGACGAGCGCGAGGCGCACTTCGTCGACCGTCTTGCCGTCGAGCGGCAGCGCGGACAGCGCGGCCACGTCGGCCGGGTTCTGCGTCGCGACGAGCTCGGCGATGGTCTTCGCGAATGCGTTGAAGTCGTCGTTCTTCGCGACGAAGTCGGTTTCGCAGTTCAGTTCGACGAGCGAGCCCGCACCGTTGCCGACGAACGACGACACGATGCCTTCGGCCGTCACGCGCGATGCCGCCTTGGTCGCCTTGTTGCCGAGCTTCACGCGCAGCAGCTCTTCGGCCTTGCCCATGTCGCCGTCGGCTTCGGTCAGCGCCTTCTTGCACTCCATCATCGGTGCGTCGGTCTTCGCGCGCAGTTCTGCCACCATGCTTGCGGTAATTGCCGCCATCATTCGCTCCTTGAGTCTGGGTTCACAACGCCGCCCGCACTTCGACGCGAGCGGCTGAAATTCGTTTCCGAATAGGCGATTTTCGCGCCGCTATATGACGTCAACGGGGACGCCGACGCGGCCGCAAACGCCTGTCCGGCCGCGCATTTAAAAAAAGGGGGCCTGTTGAGAGCCCCCTTTTTGCGCCGGCTCGGGGCCGGTTACGCGTTTTCCTCGACGTACTCGTCGTCGCCGCGTGCCGCCTGGACCACTTCGTTGACCGCGTTCGCACGGCCTTCGAGGATCGCGTCAGCAACGCCTTCGGCGTACAGCGCGACGGCCTTGCTCGAGTCGTCGTTACCCGGGATCACGTAGTCGACGCCTTCCGGCGAGTGGTTCGTATCGACCACCGCGATGACCGGCACGCCGAGCTTGTTCGCTTCGGTGACGGCGATCTTGTGGTAGCCGACGTCGACGACGAAGATCGCGTCAGGAATGCCGCCCATGTCCTTCACGCCGCCGATCGACTTCTGCAGCTTCGCGATTTCGCGTTCGAACAGCAGCGCTTCCTTCTTGCTCATCTTCTCGGTTTCGCCCGATTCGACGGCCGCTTCCATGTCCTTCAGGCGCTTGATCGACACCTTCAGCGTCTTGAAGTTGGTCATCATGCCGCCGAGCCAGCGTGCGTTCACGTACGGCATGCCGGCGCGCTGCGCTTCCTGGGCGATCGTGTCGCGCGACTGGCGCTTCGTGCCGACGAACAGGATCGTGCCGCGGTTTGCTGCCAGCTGACGCACGTACTTCTGTGCGTCCGTGAACATCGGCAGCGTCTTTTCGAGGTTGATGATGTGAATCTTGTTGCGGTGACCGAAAATGAACGGGGCCATCTTCGGGTTCCAGAAGCGCGTCTGGTGACCGAAGTGGACACCCGCTTCCAGCATTTGGCGCATCGTGACTGCCATGTTTTTCTCTCCACGAGGGTTGGGTCTGAAGCCGGCCGCCGTACCGCCGCGCACCGCGCCCGTTGTTCGTTCGGGGCGCCGGCTGCGCGATCGGCACCCTGGGTGCGCCGGCTCGCGATTCGGCACGCATCGGACTACGCCCAATGCCCGTGCCGTAAGCCTCGGTCGTCAAATGCCGCCCTGCGAATCGGGCTGAACGACCCCCGAATGGAACCCATCCGGATGTATTCGAAAGCATTTTGGACGTCGACTTAGCCAGTGAGTATAGCACGGCCGATATTCGTCCCTCAAGTCGGCCGCCACTTTGCCGCCCCGCCCGGCAATCCGCAAAAACCCGTGCCCGCGCGTCGCCCAAAGGGCTGCGACGCTCCGCATAAGGTGCGATAATCCACCAATTCACCGCATTCCAGGCTGACTTCGATGGCTATTACGCTCAAAAACGAACACGATATCGCGCAAATGCGCGTCGCCTGCCGCCTCGCGAGCGAAGTGCTCGACTTCATCACGCCGCACGTCGTCGCCGGCATCACGACCGGCGAGCTCGACCGGCTCTGCCACGAATACATGGTCAAGGAGCAGGGCACGGTCCCCGCGCCGCTGAACTATCAGCCGCCCGGCTATCCGCCGTACCCGAAGGCGACCTGCATCTCGGTCAACGACGTGATCTGTCACGGCATTCCGGGCGACAAGACGATCAAGAACGGCGATGCGCTGAACATCGACATCACCGTGATCAAGGAAGGCTATTTCGGCGACACGAGCCGGATGTTCATCGTCGGCGAAGGGTCGATCCTCGCGAAGCGCCTCGTGCAGACGACTTACGAGTGCATGTGGCTCGGCATCGACCAGGTGAAGCCGGGCGCGCATCTCGGCGACATCGGCTACGCGATCCAGAAGCACGCGGAAGCGCAGGGCTACAGCGTCGTGCGCGAATACTGCGGCCACGGGATCGGCACCGTGTTCCACGAGGATCCGCAGGTCGTCCACTACGGCCGCCCGGGCACCGGCGTCGAGCTGAAGCCGGGGATGATCTTCACGATCGAGCCGATGATCAACGCCGGCCGCCGGGACATCCGCACGATGCCCGACCAGTGGACCGTCAAGACCCGCGACCGCAGCCTGTCCGCGCAGTGGGAGCACACCGTGCTCGTGACCGAGACCGGCTACGACGTGCTGACCGTGTCCGCCGGCTCGCCGGCGCGGCCGGTGTTCGCGAACCCCGCCGCGGCCGTCTGACCGCCCCGCCCCGCTCATGAGCGCTCACGCCGCCGCTCCGTCCGAAACGCTGTCGCGACGCGCCGAATTCAAGGCCGCGAAAGGCGAGCTGCTCGCGCGCTTTCGCGACGCGACCACCGTCGCGCCGCTGATGCACGCGCTGTCGAAGGCCACCGACGACGCGCTGAAGCATCTGTGGGAAGACTGCGCGCTGCCGTCGACGCTCGCGCTCGTCGCGGTCGGCGGCTACGGGCGCGGCGAGCTGTCGCCGTATTCCGACGTCGATATCCTGGTGCTGCTGCATGATGGGCACACTGCGGGGCCCGATGCGGCGCACGACGGTGGCCACGACGCGGAGCTCGACGCGCGGATCGAGCGCTTCATCGGCATGGCGTGGGATCTCGGCCTCGAGATCGGCAGCAGCGTGCGCACGGTCGGCCAGTGCATCGAGGAGGCGTCGCACGACGTGACGGTGCGCACGTCGCTGCTCGAAGCGCGCCGGATCGTCGGCAGCACCACGCTGTTCGAGCACTTCGCGCTGCGCTATCACGAGGCGCTCGACGCGCGCGCGTTCTTCCAGGCGAAGGTGCTCGAGATGCGCCAGCGCCACGCGAAATATCAGGACACGCCGTACAGCCTCGAGCCGAACGTGAAGGAAAGCCCGGGCGGGCTGCGCGACTTGCAGACGATCCTGTGGATCGCGCGCGCGGCCGGCCTCGGCAGCAGCTGGCGCGAGCTCGACACGCGCGGGCTCATCACCGAGCGCGAGGCGCGCGAGCTGCGCCGCAACGAGAACTTCCTGAAGACGCTGCGCGCGCGGCTGCACGTGATCGCCGGCCGCCGCCAGGACATGCTCGTGTTCGACCTGCAGACGCAGGCAGCCGAGAGCTTCGGCTACCAGCCGACGCCCGCGAAGCGCGCGAGCGAGCAGCTGATGCGCCGCTACTACTGGGCCGCGAAGGCGGTCACGCAGCTCGCGACGATCCTGATCCAGAACATCGAGGCGCAGCTGTTCCCGGCAACGAGCGGGATCACGCGCGTGCTGTCGCCGGGCCGCTTCGTCGAGAAGCAGGGCATGCTCGAGATCGCCGCCGACGACGTGTTCGAGCGCCATCCGGACGCGATCCTCGAGGCGTTCCTGCTCTATGAGGCGACGCGCGGCGTGAAGGGTCTGTCCGCGCGCACGCTGCGCGCGCTGTACAACTCGCGCGAGATCATGAACGACGCGTGGCGGCGCGATCCGCAGAACCGCGCGACGTTCCTGCAGATCATCCAGCAGCCGGAAGGGATCACGCACGCGTTCCGGCTGATGAACCAGACGAGCGTGCTCGGCCGCTATCTGCTGAACTTCCGCCGGATCGTCGGCCAGATGCAGCACGACCTGTATCACGTGTACACGGTCGACCAGCATATCCTGATGGTGCTGCGCAACATCCGCCGCTTCGCGGTCGCCGAGCATGCGCACGAGTATCCGTTCTGCAGCCAGCTGATCGGCAACTTCGAGCGGCCGTGGGTGCTGTACGTCGCCGCGCTCTTCCACGACATCGCGAAGGGCCGCGGCGGCGACCACTCGACGCTCGGCATGGCCGACGCGCGGCGCTTCTGCCGCGAGCACGGGATCGTCGGCGACGACGCGGCGCTAATCGTCTGGCTCGTGCAGCATCACCTGACGATGAGCCAGGTCGCGCAGAAGCAGGATACGAGCGACCCGGAAGTGATCAAGCGCTTCGCGGAGCTCGTCGGCAACGAGCGCTGGCTGACCGGGCTCTACCTGCTGACCGTCGCCGACATCCGCGGCACGAGCCCGAAGGTGTGGAACGCATGGAAGGGCAAGCTGCTCGAGGATCTGTACCGCGCGACGCTCGCGGTGCTCGGCGGCGCGCAGCCCGACGCGCATTCGGAACTGAAGTCGCGCCAGGAGGCCGCGCTCGCGCTGCTGCGCCTCGAGACCGTGCCCACCGACGCGCACCGCGCGCTGTGGGATCAGCTCGACGTCGGCTTCTTCCTGCGGCACGACCCGGCCGACATCGCGTGGCAGACCCGCGTGCTGTACCGGCACGTGAACGCGGATATCGCGATCGTCCGCGCGCGGCCGTCGCCGGTCGGCGACGCGCTGCAGGTGCTCGTCTACGTGAAGGATCGCGCGGACCTGTTCGCGGGCATCTGCGCGTACTTCGACCGCAACGGGCTGTCGGTGCTCGACGCGCGCGTGAACACGACGCGGCACGGCTATGCGCTCGACAACTTCATCGTCACGCAGACCGAGCACGACGTGCATTACCGCGACATCGCGAACCTCGTCGAGCAGCAGCTCGCCGCGCGGCTCGCGGAAGCGGCGCCGCTGCCCGAGCCGTCGAAGGGGCGGTTGTCGCGGCTGTCGCGCACGTTCCCGATCACGCCGCGCGTCGACCTGCGGGCCGACGAGCGCGGCCAGTACTACATCCTGTCCGTGTCCGCGAACGACCGGCCGGGCCTTCTCTATTCGATCGCGCGCGTGCTGGCCGAGCACCGGGTCGGCGTCCATGCGGCGCGGATCAACACGCTCGGCGAACGCGTCGAGGACGTCTTCCTGCTCGACGGTGCCGGCCTGTCCGACAACCGTCTGCAAATTCAAGTCGAAACCGAGCTGCTGCGCGCGATCGCAGTCTGAACCTTCATGCGTCCCAAATTGACCGCCAAACATCCGCGGCCGGCTTCGGCCGACCGCGACCCCGTCCGTTCCGGCACCCTCACCGGACGCAAACCCGTGCGCGCCGCGAAGCCCGCGCCCGATACCGCCAAGCCGGCGGGTAAAGGGCCTGTGAAATCGGCTGGGAAGCCGGCAGGAAAACCGGCTGGGAAGCCAGCTGGGAAGTTCGCGCCGAAAACAGGCGCCGCTCCGCGCGCGCGCGCGGCAGACAGTGGCGACAAATCCTTCACGCGGACACGCGCGTCGGACAGCGATAGCCGGCCGTTTGGTCGCTCCCGCGCATCGGACACCGGCGGCAAGCCCGGCGATCGTACGCGCGCCGCGGGCGACCGTGACAAGCCTGCCGGGCGTGCACGCAGCACGGGCGGTTATGAAAAGCCCGCTAGCCGTACACGCACCGAGGGCGGTTATGAAAAACCGGCTGGCCGTACACGTGCCGCAGGCGGCTATGAAAAGCCCGCTGGCCGTACACGCGCTGAGGGCGGTTATGAAAAGCCCATTGGCCGTACACGCACCGACAGCGGTTATGAAAAGCCCGCTGGGCGCGCACGCACCGAAGGCGGTTATGAAAAGCCGGCTGGGCGCGCACGCACCGAGGGCGGTTATGAAAAGCCGGCTGGCCGTACACGCGCCGCAGGCGGCTATGAAAAGCCCGTTGGCCGTACGCGCGCTGAGGGTAGCTATGAAAAGCCCGCTGGCCGCACACGCACCGACGGCGGCTATGAAAAGCCCGCCGGCCGTACACGCGCTGAGGGCGGCTATGAAAAGCCCGCTGGCCGCGCACGCGCTGAGGGCAGCTATGAAAAGCCCGCCAACCGCACCCGCGCCGCCGACGGCTACGACAAGCCCGCCGCCCGCACACGTTCTTCATCGGCGACCGACGACAAGCGCGCGACGCGCCCGACCACGCCTCGCGCGGGCAAGCCCGCTTCGGCCGGCGCCGACCGTTTCGGTTCGCGCGATACCGCGCGCAAGCCGCGTGCCGGCGACACCGCGCCCCGCGCCGCCTCCGCGAAGCGCGGCGACGCCGCATCGAACCGCCCGACGTCCCCTCGCCGCCCGAGCGACGACGCCCGGCCCGCGCGCCCGCTGAAAACCGCCGAACCGGTCAAGCGCCGCGCCGCCGGCGAGATCGGCGACGAAACCGGCCTGATGCGTCTGTCGAAGCGGATGTCGGAACTGGGTCTCTGCTCGCGCCGCGAAGCGGACGAATGGATCGAGAAAGGCTGGGTGCTCGTCGACGGCGAGCGCATCGACACGCTCGGCACGAAGATCCGCGCGGACCAGCGCATCGAGATCGACGAACGCGCAAGCGCCGAGCAGGCCGCACAGGTGACGATCCTGCTGCACAAGCCGGTCGGCTACGTGTCGGGCCAGGCCGAGGACGGCTACGAGCCCGCGGCCGTGCTGATCACGCGCGACAACCACTGGAGCGGTGACCGCTCGCCGCAGCGCTTCTCGCCGCAGCATCTGCACGCACTCGCGCCCGCCGGGCGGCTCGACATCGATTCGACCGGCCTGCTCGTGCTCACGCAGAACGGCCGGATCGCGAAGCAGCTGATCGGCGAACAGTCGGACATCGACAAGGAATATCTGGTGCGCGTCCGCTACGGCGAGCGCCTGATCGACATCGACCAGCACTTCCCGGCCGAATCGCTCGCCCGGCTGCGGCACGGCCTCGAGCTCGACGGCGCGCCGCTGAAGCCCGCGATGGTCAGCTGGCAGAACGGCGAGCAGTTGCGCTTCGTGCTGCGCGAAGGCAAGAAGCGCCAGATCCGCCGGATGTGCGAGCTCGTCGGGCTCGACGTCGTCGGCCTGAAGCGCGTGCGAATGGGCCACGTGATGCTCGGCGCGCTGCCGCCGGGCCAGTGGCGCTATCTGTCGGCCGACGAAACGTTCTGAGCCGGGCCGGCGCGCGGGCCTCACACGGGGGCCGCGCGCCGGCCGCGAAATCAGTCGTCCATCGGCGCGTCGAGCCCCGGGAACAGCACGTCGGTGAAGCCGAAGCGCGTGAAGTCCGTGATCCGCATCGGATACAGCTTGCCGATCAGATGGTCGTACTCGTGCTGCACGACGCGCGCGTGGAAGCCGTCGGCGACGCGATCGATCTTCTCCCCACGCTGGTCGAAGCCGCTGTAGCGGACCTTCGCGTAGCGGCTGACGACGCCGCGCATCCCCGGCACCGACAGGCAGCCTTCCCAGCCCTCCTCCATGTCCGGCGGCAGATATTCGAGCTTCGGATTGATCAGCACCGTCTCCGGCACCGGCGGCGCTTCCGGATAGCGGTCGTTGGTCGCGAAGCCGAAGATCACGATCTGCAGCCCGATGCCGATCTGCGGCGCCGCGAGTCCGGCGCCGTTCGCGTGATGCATCGTGTCGAACATGTCCGCGACGATCTCGTGCAGCTCAGGCGTATCGAACTGTTCAACCGGCTTGGCGATCTCGAGCAGGCGGGGATCGCCCATTTTCAGGATCTCGCGAATCATGGCGCTTGGCCCTCCAGGAGTTTGTGCAAACCGTCTTCATCGAGGACGGGGATGCCGAGTTCCTCGGCCTTCGCGAGCTTGCTGCCCGCCTCCGCGCCCGCGACCACGTAATCCGTCTTTTTCGATACCGACCCGGCGACCTTCGCGCCGGCCGCTTCGAGCATTTCCTTCGCCGCGTCGCGCGTGAGATTCGGCAGCGTGCCGGTCAGCACGACCGTCTTGCCCGCGAGCACGCCCTGCGGCGCCTTCGGCGCCGGCGGCCCTTCGGGCCACGTGACCTTGCCCGGCGCGCGCAGCTGCTCGATCACCGTGCGATTGTGCTCCTCCGCGAAGAACTGGTGAATCGACTCGGCAACGACCGGCCCGACGTCGTTGACTTCGAGCAATTCGTCGATCGACGCATCCATGATCGGCGTCAGCGAGCCGAAATGCTTCGCGAGATCCTTCGCGGTCGATTCGCCGACGTGCCGAATGCCGAGCGCGTAGATGAAGCGCGCGAGCGTCGTGTGCTTCGCCTTCTCGAGCGAATCGAGCAGGTTCTGCGCGGATTTCTCCGCGAAGCGGTCGAGCTCCGCGAGCGTCGCGAAGCCGAGATTGAACAGGTCAGCCGGCGTGCGCACGAGGTTCTGCTCGACGAGCTGGTCGATGATCTTTTCGCCGAGCCCGTCGATGTCGAGCGCGCGCCGCTGCGCGAAATGCCACAGCGCCTGCTTGCGCTGCGCGGGGCAGAACAGGCCGCCGGTGCAGCGCGCGATCGCCTCGTCGGGCAGCCGCTCGATCCTCGATCCGCAGACCGGGCAATGCGCCGGCATCTTAAACTCCTTGGGTTTAAGACGCACAGCCACGCGCGGGCGACGGCAGCCGGGCCGCAATCCCCAAACGAACCACCGATCGTTCCTCTTGCAACGACGTTGCTTCCGCCGCCCCGAAACCTGTTCGCCGCGCTCGCTTGACTCGAAACGCCCAACGACCTCCGGAATCACATCGCCCGCGCGCCGCACGATCACGGTATCGCCGATGCGGATACCCTTGCGACGGACCTCGTCCTCGTTGTGCAACGTCGCGTTCGTCACTGTCGCACCGCCGACGAACACCGGCGCCAACCGCGCAACCGGCGTAATCGCACCAGTACGACCGACCTGAAAGTCGATGTTGACGAGCGTCGTCAACGCTTCCTGCGCGGGAAACTTGTGCGCGAGCGCGAAACGCGGCGCGCGCGACACGAAGCCGAGCCGCTCCTGCTCGTCGCGGCGGTTCACCTTGTAGACGACGCCGTCGATGTCGTACGGCAGCGACTCGCGCTTCTCGCCGATCCTGCGGAAGAAGCCGAGCAATCCGTCGGCGCCGTGCACGACCGCGCGTTCGCGGTTCACCGGCAGCCCGAGCGTCTCGTACCAGTCGAGCAGCGCGCTGTGCGTGCCGGGCATCGGCGCGCCGTCGAGCACGCCGATCCCGTACGCGAAGAACGACAGCGGCCGCTGCGCGGTGATCTTCGAATCGAGCTGCCGCAGGCTGCCCGCGGCCGCGTT
Organism: Burkholderia guangdongensis; assembly: GCF_013403875.1. Lineage (GTDB taxonomy): Bacteria > Pseudomonadota > Gammaproteobacteria > Burkholderiales > Burkholderiaceae > Burkholderia > Burkholderia guangdongensis. Next base: position 16,583 of record NZ_JACBNX010000031.1, read on the forward strand.
GCGCGGATTCGCGAACTCGCGCTGCTCGGCTGCGCGCTGGCGCTCGTTCAGGCGTGCGAAATCGCGCTTGAACATCAGCACCTCGCCGCGCACGTCGAGCACGGCCGGCACGTGATCGCCCTTCAGCTTCAGCGGCAGCGAGCGGATCGTGCGCACGTTTCGCGTGACGTCCTCGCCGGTCGCGCCGTCGCCGCGCGTCGACGCCTGAACGAACACGCCGTGCTCGTAGCGCAGCGAGATCGCGAGCCCGTCGAACTTCAGCTCGCACGCGTATTCGACCGGTTCGGTCACGGTGCCGACGAGATCGGCCGGCTTGTCGAGCGCGTCGGCGACGCGCTTGTCGAATGCTTCGATGTCCTCGTCGGCAAAACCGTTGTTCAGCGACAGCATCGGCAGGTCGTGGACGACCGGCGTGAAGCCTTCCGCGACCGCGCCGCCGACGCGCTGCGTCGGCGAGTCGGGCGTCGCGAGATCGGGATGCTCGGCTTCGAGCTGTTGCAGTTCGAGGAAAAGGCGGTCGTACTCGGCGTCGGGCAGATAGGGAGCGTCGAGCACGTAGTACGCGCGGTTCGCGCGCTCGAGTTCGTCGCGCAGCCACGCGGCGCGCGCCGCGGGATGGCTGGCGGACGGTTCAACGGAGGATCGGGCCATGCTGGCGGCGGATGCATTTAGAGATAAACGGATGGCCGATTATCGCAGGTCGCAAGGGGTTCGGCACCTATGTTGCCGACGGGTCGCGCGGAGGGCGATCGGTGCATCAGCGTCATGTTACGCGGGCCGGACAGGCATCCTCCAATCGGTCAGGCATCGACCATTCGACACCCCCGCTTTTCGTGCCTGCGTACGAAAATTCTGCGGCATTTATTGCGAAATCGCAATAAATTACATATTGTAATGTTAAATAATCAGTGATACCCTAATTTAAATTTCAATCACTCATTTTAACCAACATGAAGAACTATCTCGAAAACGTTCCGAGAATATTCATCATCGCCATCATCTTCACGGGCATCCAATCAATTGCTCAAAAACATTTCAGCTCAAACATCGACATCCCGATAAAGATCATGCTTGCAATAGCGGCAGTTCTACTGGAGATCGTGTTGTGCCGATATTTCAAATCAGACTACGGTTGCACCAGCTGGACGTTTTGTCACCGAGACCGGTTGGTGGCGCGCGCCAGCGCCGCTCGCACGAACAAGCTCGAAGATAACACTCTTCTCGACAAAATAAAAAGATCAGGCTCACTCAAAAATTCAATCTCTTTTATCATGACTTTATTTTTTACCATCATCACCATAATAGGAGTAAGCGTATCCATCGGAAAAATACTTAACACATCGATTTTCGGAAACACCACAGTCGGATTGATCTCGATAGTGATCGCAATCCCGCTTGCATCGCTATTTTTCAGATACTACCAATTCACAGGAAAACGCCCATGAATTGCCCTTCGATGATGAACCAGACATCTTGCAACACGGTGGACATCACGATTCCCGCTGGACTGAGCGATCTCAATTTGCTCTCGGCAGAAGAGTTGGCCGCGGTCTCAGGCGCAGGGTGGTGGAACTGGGGCGGCGCCATGTATCACGGAGCGCGAAACGCGGTCTTCGGAGGCATTGCCGGCGCGGTTGGAGCATCCCATGCTGGCCTCCCTATCGGGACGGCTGGAATCGCCGCTATGATCACCGGTGGTGTTCAGGGTGCGTTGCAAGGAGGACTGTCGCACCGATCGACAGCCGGTAAGGCAAATACGGTGTCGGCGCTCCGCTTCCAAAGCTCCGACACCGCCGCGCATCACTGACTGAACAACCGCCGCGTCACCGGCGACCCCGCCGGGATCCCCGCCTCCTCGAGCTTCGCGTACAGCTTCATCAACTGCTGCTCGATCGCGAGCAGCGCCGATTCGGGCAGCGTGCGGTGCTGATCGTCGACGACACGCGCGCCGATCCGCTCGGACAGCGACTTCGCGTAATCACACATCAGCCGGAACGGCAGGATGTCCTCTTCGGCGACCGGCACGTCGAGCACCAGCGTGATCATGTTGCCGCCCTTGTACGTGAGGTCGTCGCGCAGGAAGTTCGTGTCGCCGAACTGCAGCATGAACACCGGGTTCTGCTTCGCGTCGAGCTTCACGAAGCGCGTGCCGTCGCGCGACAGCAACAGGCCGTCCTGCGACGCGACCGCCTGCACGTAGTTCGCGGACCACGGCGCACCGTCGGACATCACGTTGATCGACAGCTGCGCGTCGCATTGCGCGGCGAAGCCGTCGAGCTCGCGCGCCATCGATACCGTCTCCATCATGTCCGGGAATTCGGGCGCGCCGTCGATCGCGTCGGCGAACTGCTGGACGCCGGTGACGAACTCCGAGAACTCGAGCTCGTTCAGCGCGCCGCTGCGGTTCGCGAGCTGCGCGGCCGCGCGCAGTTCTTCATATCTCACGCCGTTCTGCAGCAGCTCCCAGTTGCCGCCTTCCGGCTTGCCTTCGATGTGGACCGGCTTGCTGCCCGCGCGGCGCAGACGCTGCGCGGACGGCAGGATCTTGTCGCCCGCCAGCGGCCCCGCGAGCCGGATCGGCACGATGCAGTCGATGCGGCGGTCGACGATGGTCGGCGGCGCCGCGGAGATCGTCGTCGCGGCCGGCAGCACCGGCTCGATGGGCTCGCCCGGCGCGGCGGGCTCGGCTTTCGCATCCGCTTCGTCGTCGTCGGGCAAACCGATCGGCAGATCGGCCGACGTCGCCTCCGCCTGCATGTCGGCCGGCGTGTCGGCCGGCGCGACCGCGCCGAACGTCGGCTCGACGCGCGTCTCGGCGGTCGGCGCCGGCCCGCCCGAAGCGACACCCGCCGCGCCCGAAGCCGCACCCGCCGCACCCGCACCCGCCGCGCCCGACGCTTCGGCCGCGGGCACCGCCTCGCGGCGCGCCGGCTGGCGCACCGGCTCGATGAACGGCAACTCGTCGTCGCGCTCGGGGCGGTTCATCGCATCCGCCGTTTCCTGCGGCATCGGTCGCGGCATCCTGCGCCGCACCTTCGCCCCCTGCCATGCGTTGTAGACCACGACGCCACCGACCACGACCGCACCGGCGCCGATCAAACCGAGTGTCAACTCGTCCATGCACGCTCCATCAGGAATTCTTATTCATCGGGCTCGCGGGCGGGGTCGCAATGGACGCCGCGCGCCCGCGGCCATTCGTCAAACGTCAATTCTGCGCAAAACCCGCGGCGGTTTCCATGTCCACCGCGACGATCCGCGACACGCCCTGCTCCTGCATCGTCACGCCGATCAGTTGCTGCGCCATTTCCATCGCGATCTTGTTGTGCGAGATGAACAGGAACTGCGTCTTGTCGGACATCGCGCGCACGAGGTTCGCGAAGCGCTCGGTGTTCGCGTCGTCGAGCGGCGCATCGACCTCGTCGAGCAGACAGAACGGCGCCGGATTCAACTGGAACATCGCGAACACGAGCGCGGTCGCGGTCAGCGCCTTCTCGCCGCCGGACAGCAGATGGATCGTCGCGTTCTTCTTGCCCGGCGGCTGCGCCATCACCTGCACGCCGGCGTCGAGGATCTCGTCGCCCGTCATGATCAGCTTCGCCTGGCCGCCGCCGAACAGGCGCGGGAACAGATCGCTGAAGTGACGGTTCACCTCGTCGAACGTGCCCTGCAGCAGCGTGCGCGTTTCCTGGTCGATCTTGTGGATCGCGTCCTCGAGCGTCGTGATCGCGTCGTTCAGATCGGCCGACTGCGCGTCGAGGAACACCTTGCGCTCGCTCGCGGCCTTCAGCTCGTCGAGCGCCGCCATGTTCACGGGCCCGAGCGCGGTGATCGCGTTGTTGATCCGCGTGACCTCGCCCTGCAGGTACGACGGCTTCAGGTCCGACGTCAGCTTGTCGGCGAGCGCGGCCTCGTCGACGCCGGCCGCCGCGAGCTGCTCGGCGAACTGCTCGACCGCGAGGCGCGCCGCCTGCTCCTTCAACTGCAATTCGGTGATCCGGTCGCGCAGCGGCTGCTGCGCGCGCTCGGCGACAATGCGCGCCTCGTCGGACGCGCGCAGCGTCGACGTCAGATCGTCGAGCTCGACCCGCGCGGCCTGCAGCGCCTCTTCCTTCACCGCGCGGATTTCGAGCGCATCCTGCAGGCCCGTCTGCGCGGTCTGCTCGTTGATCGTCTCGAGCTCCGCGCGCGCATCCTCCAGCGAACCGGCCACGCGCTCGCGCTGCTCGTGCGCGACCTGGATGTTGCGCTTCAGCTCGTCGATCCGCGTCGCCGCATTACGCGCCGCGAAGCGCGCGTCGTTCGCCGCACGCTCGAGATCGCGCGCGTGCTGGCGCGCCTGCGTCAACGATTCGTCGAGCGCCTCGAACGCGAGCTGGTTGTCCTCGAAGCGCGCCTGCAATTCCGCGAGCTCGCCGTCGTAGCGCTCGAAGTTCGCTTCCGACTCCGCGCGCAGCGCACGCTGCTCGTCGATCTGCGCGCGGATCTCCTCGAGTTCCTCGCCGATCTGCGTGCTGCGCTGCGTATAGCGCTCGTGCGCCTGCGCGAGCTTCAGCACGTCCAGCTGCAGCGCGTGCACGCGCTGCGTCGCGCGCTCGGCCCCGCCGCGCACGTCCGCGAGCGCCTGCGACGCCTGCGTGTGCGCAGCTTCCGCGCGCACCGCGGCGGTCTTCGCTTCGTCCGCGAGCAGCGCCTGCGCGCGCACCTGGCGGGTCAGGTTCTCGATTTCCTGCTGGCGCGCGAGCATCCCGGATTGTTCGGAATCGGCCGCGTAAAGCTGCACGCCGACGCGCGTGACGACGTGGCCCGCCTTCACCACGAACGCGCCGCCGGCCGGCAACTGCGCGCGGGCCGCCAGCGCCTGCGCGAGATCGTCGGCGAGGTACACCGCGCCGAGCCAGTCGTTCAATACCGCGCGCAAGCCGGCGTCGTCGATCCGCACGAGCGACAGCAGCGCACGCAGCCCGCCCGGCGCCGCGAGCGGCTCGCCCGCGGGCGGCGGCGCGTAGAACGCGAGCTTCGCCGGCGGCGCGTCGGTCGCGAACGCCTTCACCCAGTCGAGATTCGACACTTCGAGCGCCGCGAGCCGCTCGCGCAGCACGGCCTCGAGCGCCGTCTCCCAGCCCGGCTCGACGTGCAGCTTCTTCCACAGACGCGGCAGCGCGCCGAGCTCGTGCTTGTCGAGCCACGGCTGGATCTTGCCCTCGGTCTGCACGTTGTCCTGCAGCTGCTTCTGTGCGGCGAGCCGCGCCTCGAGCTGATGGATCTGCGCGCTTTCGGCCTGCACACGCTCGTGCGCGGCGCGGCGCTCAGCGTCGATGCGCGGCAGTGCGTCCTGCGCATCGGCGACGCGCGCCTGCGCGTCCGCGAGAATTTCCTCGTGCTCGGCGAGCTGCATCCGCAGTTCCTCGAGCTGCGCCTCGTCGGGCGCGTCGAGGCCGCCCGCCTCCGACTTCAACCGTTCGTGACGCTGCTGCAACTGCTGAAGCTGCTGATCCGCGTTGCGCTGATGCGCGGCCTCGAGCTTCAGCGCCTGCTCGGTCTGCGCGATCCGCGCGCGCTCGTCGTTCAGCTTCGCCTGCGCGTCGCGCCACTGCGCTTCGAACGCGGGCAGCGCGTCGTGCTTCGCGGCGGCTTCGTCCTCGGCGATCGCGGCCTTCTCGTCGGCGACCGCGCGCGCTTCTTCCGCGTCCTCGAGATCGCCCTGCGCCTTCTCGGCCTGCGCCTGCCATTGTTCGCGCTGCGCGACGAGCGCGGCGATCTGCGCCTGCGCGCGGTTGCGCGATTCGACGATGAACTTGATCTCCGCCTCGAGCCGGCTCACTTCGGCGTTCGCCTCGTAGAGCGCGCCCTGCGCGCCCTGCATCGCGTCGCTCGCCGCGTAGTGCGCGACGCGCAGCGTCTCGAGCTGCGCCTCGACCTCGCGCAGCTTCGCGGTCTGCGCGTCGAGGTCGATCTGCGCCTGCTCGATCGCGCGCTGCTGCCTGCCCTGCTCGCCGCCCGCCTCGTTCTTGCGCAACAGCCACAGCAGACGCTGCTTCTCCTCGCCGTCGGCGACGAGCGCCTGGTATTTCGTCGCGACGACCGCCTGCGCGTCGAGCTTTTCCAGATTCGCCGCGAGCTCGCGGACGATGTCCTCGACGCGCGTCAGGTTCTCGCGCGTGTCGTGCAGCCGGTTCTCGGTCTCGCGGCGGCGCTCCTTGTACTTCGACACGCCTGCCGCTTCTTCGAGGAACACACGCAACTCTTCCGGCTTCGCCTCGATGATCCGCGCGATCATCCCCTGCCCGATGATCGCGTACGCGCGGGGCCCGAGGCCGGTGCCGAGGAAGATGTCCTGGATGTCGCGGCGCCGCGCGGGCAGGTTGTTGATGTAGTAGCTCGACGTGCCGTCGCGCGTGAGCACGCGCTTCACCGCGATCTCGCCGTACTGGCCCCACTGGCCGGCCGCGCGGCCGTCGGAGTTGTCGAAGATCAGCTCGACGCTCGCGCGGCTGCCGGGCTTGCGCGCGGTCGAGCCGTTGAAGATCACGTCCTGCATCGACTCGCCGCGCAGCTCGGACGCGCGGGACTCGCCGAGCACCCAGCGCACCGCGTCGATGATGTTGGATTTGCCGCAGCCGTTCGGGCCCACGACGCCGACGAGCTGGCCCGGAACCTGGAAATGCGTGGGATCGACGAAAGACTTGAAGCCAGCGAGTTTGATCGAGCTCAGACGCACGGCGGTATCGGATGTGAAGGTTGCGTGAAACGGACGGCGCCGCGCCGCGCGGGGCCCTCGGGCCCGTGTGCGCGGCGCGCCCCGGAATTCGAAAAACGGGGCCGTGCTGTCAAGCGTGCGGCCCCGCGAATGGGATCAATCATACCATCGCGCGTTGACGGTCCCGGTCGGTGTCCGGCCCGGGAAGCCCGTCGCCCGGCAGATCCGGCGACGGGCTCGGCCGGTGCACGCGGCTCGACAGCAGCGTCGCGAGCACGATGCACGCGCCGCCCGCCCACTCGCGCGCGCTCGGCAGCTCATGCGCGAACAGCCACGCGGACAGCGCGGTGATCACGATCTCGAACAGCATGATGACCGACGCGCGGTTCGCCGGCACGCGCGTGAGCCCGTACTGGACGAGCAGGTTGTTCGACGCGACCGTCACGCCGATCCCGACGATCAGCAGCGCCGCGACCGTCAGATCGTGCCCCGCCGGCGCGGCCGGCAGCCCCTCGAACAGCGCGGCGATCGCGCCGAACAGCGCGGAGCCGCCGAACAGCGTCGCGGTGCGCATCTCCGCGCGCATCTGCGGCAGCTCCCGGCTCGCCTTCACGACGAGCACGTTGCTCATCGCGAACGCGAGGCCTGCCGCGAGGCCCGCCCATTCGGCCGGATTCGCGGGCAGCGGCACGCCGAGCCGCGGCGACCACAGCATCAGCATCGCGCCGCCGATCGACAGCGCGGCGAGCGCGGCGCCCGCCCACGTGAGCCGCTCGCGCAGCAGGAAGTGCGCGTAGATCGCGGTCCACGCCGGGGTCAGATAGAACAGCAGCATCACGCGCAATACCTCGCCGTGGATCGTGCCCCAGACGAAGCCGAGGTTCGTGACCCCCGCCGTCACCGCGATCCCGGGCAGCACCCAGTGCCAGCGCAGCGTCGCGATCGCGCTGCGCCGCGCGATCAGCACGAATGCGAACGCGACGGCGCTCGTCAGCGCGCTCGCCTCGGTGCCCGTGATGCCGAGCGACGACAGTATCCGCAGCGGATACCAGATCAGGCCCCAGACCGACGCGCCGAACAGGATCGCGAGCGTCGGCAGGCTGCCGCGTGCACCATGACTCATTTTTCTTTCCCAGCCCTCTCGTTGTTTCTTCGTCGTCCGGCGGCCGCCGTGGACACTGCGGCGGCCGCCGTGACCGCATTCCGTCACGCTATAATCGTCGGTCGCGGCCGGCTCCGTTCCCGGTGCCGGCCGCGCCGCCACGCGGCGCCTCGCCGCTCCTTTCGCTTCAACCGGCCGCGATGGCCGTTTCGCCGCTGAATTCGCCCGTGAACCCTCGACTCGACACGCTCCAGCCCTATCCTTTCGAAAAGCTGCGCGCCCTGTTCAAGGACGTGAGCCCGCCCGCCGGCCTCAAACCGATCAGCTTCGGTATCGGTGAGCCCAAGCACGCGACGCCCGCGCTGATCCGCGAAGCCGTCGTCGCCGCGCTCGACGGCCTCGCCTCCTATCCGGCGACGGCCGGCTCGGACGCGCTGCGCACGTCGATCGCGCACTGGCTCGAGCGCCGCTACGGGCTGCCGGCGATCGATGCGGCCACGCAGGTGCTGCCGGTGTCCGGCTCGCGCGAGGCGCTGTTCGCGCTCGCGCAGACTGTGATCGACCCGACGCCGCGCGCGGACGGCAAAAAGGCGATCGTACTCTGTCCGAATCCTTTCTATCAAATCTACGAGGGCGCGGCGCTGCTCGGCGGCGCCGAGCCGTACTTCGCGAATAGCGATCCGGCCCGCAACTTCGCGTGCGACTACGCGGCCGTGCCCGACGAAGTCTGGGCGCGCACGCAGCTGCTGTACGTGTGCTCGCCGGGCAACCCGACGGGCGCGGTGCTGACGCTCGACGACTGGCGCGAGCTGTTCGCGCTGTCGGACCGGCACGGCTTCGTGATCGCGTCCGACGAATGCTATTCGGAAATCTATTTCGACGAAGCGAACCCGCCGCTCGGTGCGCTGGAAGCCGCGCACAAGCTCGGCCGCGGCTTCGAGCGGCTCGTGATGCTGTCGAGCCTGTCGAAGCGCTCGAACGTGCCGGGGATGCGCTCGGGCTTCGTCGCCGGCGACGCGGCGCTGCTCAAGCGATTCCTGCTGTACCGCACGTATCACGGCGCGGCGCTGTCGCCGGTCTGGCAGCAGGCGAGCATCGCCGCGTGGGGCGACGAGGCGCACGTGCGCGAGAACCGCGCACTCTACGCGCAGAAATTCAACACGGTGACGCCGATGCTCGCCGGCGTCGTCGACGTGAAGCTGCCCGACGCCGCGTTCTACCTGTGGGCGAACGTCGCGCGCACCGGCCTCACGGATACCGAGTTCGCCCGGCGCCTGTACGCCGACTATAATGTGACGGTTCTGCCCGGCTCGTACCTCGCGCGCGACGCGCACGGCACGAATCCGGGCCGCGATTTCGTCCGGATCGCGCTCGTCGCCGGCACCGCCGAGTGCGTCGAAGGCGCGCAGCGGATCGTCGATTTCTGCCGGGGCCTTGCCCGCTGACCGACCACCCGATCAACTCCACTTCCTGCGAAAACGAACATGTCGCAACAACTTCAGCAAATCATCGACAACGCGTGGGAAAACCGCGCCGAGCTGTCGCCGTACGCCGCGCCCCCCGAAGTCCGCGAAGCGGTCACCCACGCGATCGAGCAGCTCGACAAGGGTCAGTTGCGCGTCGCCGAGAAGATCGACGGCAACTGGGTCGTGCACCAGTGGCTGAAAAAGGCCGTGCTGCTGTCGTTCCGCCTGCAGGACAACGCGCCGATGCCCGCCGGCGGCTACTCGCAGTTCTATGACAAGGTGCCGTCGAAGTTCGCGAACTACACGGCCGAAGATTTCGCCGCGGGCGGCTTCCGCGTCGTGCCGCCGGCGATCGCGCGCCGCGGGTCGTTCATCGCGAAGAACGTCGTGCTGATGCCGTCGTACACGAACATCGGCGCGTACGTCGACGAAGGCACGATGGTCGACACGTGGGCGACGGTCGGCTCGTGCGCGCAGATCGGCAAGAACGTGCACCTGTCGGGCGGCGTCGGCATCGGCGGCGTGCTCGAGCCGCTGCAGGCGAACCCGGTCATCATCGAGGACAACTGCTTCATCGGCGCGCGCTCGGAAGTCGTCGAAGGCGTGATCGTCGAGGAAAACTCGGTGATCTCGATGGGCGTGTACCTCGGCCAGAGCACGAAGATCTACGACCGCGAAACCGGCGAAGTCAGCTACGGCCGCATCCCGGCCGGCTCGGTCGTCGTCGCGGGCAACCTGCCGTCGAAGGACGGCTCGCACAGCCTCTACTGCGCGGTGATCGTGAAGAAGGTCGACGCGAAGACCCGCGCGAAGGTCGGCCTGAACGAGCTGCTGCGAGGCGACTGATGGCGAAGGCCCGCGCCGTCGTCGTGTACGGAATCCCGAACTGCGACACCGTGAAGAAGGCCCGCGTGTGGCTCGACGAGCACGGTGTCGAGTTCGAGTTTCACGATTTCAAGAAGGCCGGCGTCAGCGCGCCGCTGATCGAGGACTGGCTGAAGGACGTCACGCTCGACGCGCTGCTGAACCGGCGCGGCACGACCTGGCGCGGTCTCCCCGACGACATGAAGGCGGCCGCCGAAACGCAGGCCGGCGCGATCGCGCTGATGTCGCACAAGCCGTCGGTCATCAAGCGTCCCGTGCTGGTCGTCAACGGCCGTGTGAAGTCGCTCGGCTTCGCCGCCGATCAGTATGCGGCGCTGTTCGCCGCTTGATTGCCGCCTGATCGCTATCTGATAAACATCGCCCGGATGCGCCGCGAGGCGCCCGAAGAACGCATCGCTGCCGGCCATCGCGCCGGCATTTTTCATCGAAAGTGGTTCGCACCGCCATGTCCGTCACCCTAGCCCTTACCGAACAGCTGATCGCGCGCGCGTCCGTGACGCCCGACGACCAGCACTGCCAGCAGATCATCGTCGAGCGCCTCGCGGCGCTCGGCTTCGAATGCGAGACGATCGCGTCGCACGGCGTGACGAACCTGTGGGCCGTCAAGCGCGGCGCCGACGGCCGCGACGGCAAGCTGCTCGCGTTCGCGGGCCACACCGACGTCGTGCCGACCGGCCCGCTCGAGCAGTGGTCATCGCCGCCGTTCATCCCCGCGCATCGCGACGGCAAGCTGTACGGCCGCGGCGCGGCCGACATGAAGACGTCGCTCGCGGGCTTCGTCGTCGCGGCCGAGGAATTCGTCGCCACGTATCCGGGCCATCGCGGCTCGATCGCGTTCCTGCTGACGAGCGACGAGGAAGGCCCCGCGACCGACGGCACCGTGAAGGTCGTCGATCTGCTCGACGCGCGCGGCGAGCGGCTCGACTACTGCATCGTCGGCGAGCCGACGTCGAGCACGGCGCTCGGCGACATGGTGAAGAACGGGCGCCGCGGCTCGATGTCCGGCGAGCTGATCGTCAAGGGTGTGCAGGGGCACATCGCGTATCCGCATCTCGCGAAGAACCCGATCCACCTGCTCGCGCCCGTGCTCGCGGAGCTCGTCGCCGAGCGCTGGGACGACGGCAACGAATACTTCCCGCCGACCACGTGGCAGGTATCGAACCTGCACGCGGGCACCGGCGCGACGAACGTGATCCCGGGCCACGTGGAGCTGCTGTTCAACTTCCGCTTCTCGACCGCGAGCACGGTCGAAGGGCTGCAGGCGCGCGTGCACGCGATTCTCGACCGGCACGGACTCGACTACGATCTGAACTGGACCGTCAGCGGCCTGCCGTTCCTGACGCCCCGCGGCGAGCTGTCGAACGCGCTCGAGGCCGCGATCCACGCGGAGACCGGACTCACGACCGAGCTGTCGACGACCGGCGGCACGTCGGACGGCCGCTTCATCGCCCGGATCTGCCCGCAGGTGATCGAGTTCGGCCCGCCGAACGGCAGCATCCACAAGATCGACGAGCACATCGACGTGCGTTTCATCGATCCGCTGAAGAACGTGTACCGCCGCGTCCTCGAACAACTGATCGCCTGACGGAGCCCAAGCATGACGACTACGCCTTTCTCGACCGTGCGCGACCTGCTGCGCTACGCGGTCACGCGCTTCACGAAAGCACAGCTTGCGTTCGGCCACGGGTCGGACAACGCATACGACGAAGCGGCCTACCTGGTGCTGCGCACGCTCGACTTGCCGCTCGACACGCTCGAACCGTTCCTCGACGCGCGTCTGTTGCCCGACGAGATCGACGCGGTGCTCAAGGTGATCGAGCGGCGCGCGACCGAGCGCGTGCCGGCCGCGTACCTGACGCACGAGGCGTGGATGCACGGCCATCGCTTCTATGTCGACGAGCGCGTGATCGTGCCGCGCTCGTTCATCGGCGAACTGCTCGACGACGGGCTGCAGCCGTACGTCGCCGATCCCGAGCAGGTCGGCGCGGTGCTCGAGCTGTGCACCGGCTCCGGGTGCCTCGCGATCCTCGCGGCGAGCGCGTTTCCGAACGCGGAGATCGACGCGGTCGATCTGTCCGAGAAGGCGCTCGAAGTCGCCGCGATCAACGTGCGCGACTACGGGCTCGAGGACCGCGTCACGCTCCACCACGGCGACCTGTACGCGCCGCTGCCGATGTTCCGCTCGACCGATCCGGGCGCGCGCTACGACGTGATCCTGACGAATCCGCCATACGTGAACAGCGCGTCGATGGCCGCGCTGCCGCCCGAATACCGCCACGAGCCGGAGATGGCGCTCGCGGGCGGCGCGGACGGGATGGACATCGTCCGCCGGATCATTAGCGAAGCGCGCAACTGGCTGCACGACGACGGCGCGCTCGTCGTCGAGATCGGCAACGAGCGCGCGAACGTCGAGGCCGCGTTCGGCGGCCTCGAGATGACGTGGCTGCCGACCAGCGCGGGCGAGGACAGCGTGTTCCTGATCCAGGCCTGGGATCTGCCGGCGAAAGTCTGAGCAGGCCGGGGCCAGGGCCGGGCCGGCCGAATCCGCGGCTGGCCGAACTCGCGCGCCGCGCCGGCCGTGCGGCACGACAATCCGCTTCGCCGCACGCTTCGGTAAGATGCGTGTAAGCGGCCGCCCGGCCGCGCGATTCGGGAGGCCGCTACGCACTTATGCACCTCGACTGGCTACACCTAGGCACCCTCATCCTCGTCATCCACGTGCTCGGGGTGATCGCGGCGGGCCATGCGATCCTGAACACGCGCACGTCGCAAGGCGCGATCGCATGGGCGGTGTCGCTCGCCGCGATGCCGTATCTGACGCTGATCCCGTATCTGTTCCTCGGCCGCAGCAGGTTCTCCGGCTACGTGAACGCGCGCCGCCACGAAGCCGAGACGCTGCGCACGCAAACCCGACCCGCCCCGTGGGACGCGGCGCGCTCGACCGACGGCACGCCCGCCGACGCGCTGGGCCTGCCGGCCGTGCGCTCGCTGACGCGGCTCGGCGACATGCCGTTCCTGCGCGGCAACGCGGTGCGCACGCTCGTGAATGGCGACGCGACGTTCGAAGCGATCCTGTCCGCGATCGACGCCGCGCGCGACTACGTGATCGTGCAGTTCTTCATCGTCCGCGACGACGCGCTCGGCGACATGCTGCGCGACGCGCTGCTCGCGCGCGCGGCCGCCGGCGTGCGCTGCTACCTGCTGTACGACAGCATCGGCAGCTTCGACCTGCCGCACAGCTACGTGAACACGCTGCGCGCGGGCGGCGTCGACGTGCATCCGTTCGCGACGAAGCGCCAGTTCGTGAACCGCTTCCAGCTCAACTTCCGCAATCACCGCAAGATCGTCGTCGTCGACGGAGTGCGCGCGTTCGTCGGCGGGCACAACGTCGGCGTCGAATATCTCGGCGCGAACCCGCGCCTGTCGCCGTGGCGCGACACGCACATCGAGGTGCGCGGCCCGGTCGTCGCGAATATCCAGTACGTGTTCGCCGAGGACTGGCACTGGGCAACGCAGACGCTGCCGCGCCTCGCGCCGCCGCCCGAGCCGCTCGCCGACGCCGACATGCACTGCCTCGCGCTACCGATGGGGCCGGCCGACAAGCAGGAAACCGGGTCGCTCTTCTTCGTCGAGGCGATCAACGCGGCGCGCACGCGCGTGTGGATCACGACACCTTACCTGGTGCCCGACGAGGCGGTGATCGCCGCGCTGAAGCTCGCGGTGATGCGCGGGGTCGACGTGCGGATCCTGATTCCGAGCCGGCGCGATCACTATGTCGTGTTCGAGGCGTCGAAGCTGTATGCGCGCGATCTGTCGGCCGCCGGCGTCAAGGTGTTCCGCTACCGGCCCGGCTTCCTGCACCAGAAGGTCGTGCTGATCGACGGCGACGCGGCTGCGATCGGCAGTGCGAACCTCGACAACCGCTCGTTCCGGCTCAATTTCGAGATCATGGTGCTGACCGTCGATCGCGCATTCGCGGCCGAGGTCGAGGCGATGCTCGCGGCCGACTTCGCGCAGGCGTACGAGGTCGACGAACGCGAGTACCGGCGCTCGCCCGCGTGGCGGCGCGTCGCGATGCACTTCGCGCGGCTGTTCGCGCCGATTCTGTAGCGCCGGCCGTCGCGCGCCGCCGCTGAGGCGCCCGCCGCCCGGCCCGGATCGTCAGAGCAGCTTCTCGACGTCGGCGGCGATCTCCTCCGGCCGCGTCGACGGCGCATAGCGCTTGACGACGTTGCCGTCGCGGTCGACGAGAAACTTCGTGAAATTCCACTTGATCGACTTGAGCCCGAGGATGCCGGGCGCCTCATCGGCCAGGTACTGATAGAGCGGATGCGCGCCGAAGCCGTTCACGTCGATCTTCGCGAACATCGGAAACGTGACGCCGTAGTTGCGCTCGCAGAACGCGCCGATCTGCTCGGCATTGCCCGGCTCCTGCGCGCCGAACTGGTTGCACGGAAAGCCCAGCACGACGAAGCCTTGCTCCGCGAGGCGATCGTACAGCTGCTGCAGCCCCTTGTATTGCGGCGTGAACCCGCAGGCGCTCGCGGTGTTGACGATCAGCATCACCTTGCCGCGATAGGCGTCGAGCGACACCGGCTCGCCGGCCAGCGACTCGGCGCTGAACGAATAGATCTTGGACATCTGCAATTCCCCTTTTTCCCGGAAGCGGGACCGACGTGGAGTCTAGGCGAAATCGGGCGCGAGCGGGGCCTGGCCGAACGGCCGATGCCTCGCGCCGGGCACACGGCTTAGAATAGCGCTTTTGCTCCACTCCTTCCGTCGTGATCCGTTTCAACCAGTTCAGTCTCGCGCGCGGCACCAAGCCGCTCTTCGACGCCGCGTCGTTCGCGCTCAACCCCGGCGAAAAAGCCGGCCTGATCGGCGCGAACGGCGCCGGCAAATCGACGCTGTTCGCGGTGCTGCGCGGCGAGCTGCACGCCGACGCCGGCGACTTCTCGATTCCGCCGTCGTGGCAGATCGCGCACGTGTCGCAGGAGACGCCCGCGGTCGACCGCACCGCGCTCGACTACACGCTCGACGGCGACGCCGCGCTGCGCCGGATCGAGGCGCGCATCGCCGCGGCCTCGGCCGCGCATGACGGCGCCGCCGAGGCCGACGCGCACGCGGCGTTCGCGGACGCCGACGGCTACACCGCGCCCGCGCGCGCCGAGGCGCTGCTGCTCGGGCTCGGCTTCACGCTCGCGCAGACGCGCGAGCCGGTGTCGAGCTTCTCCGGCGGCTGGCGGATGCGCCTGAACCTCGCGCAGGCGCTGATGTGCCGCTCCGACCTGCTGCTGCTCGACGAACCGACGAACCACCTCGACCTCGACGCGATCGTCTGGCTCGAAGACTGGCTGCACCGCTATCCCGGCACGCTCGTCGTGATCTCGCACGACCGCGAGTTCCTCGACGCGATCTGCAACGTCACGCTGCATCTCGAGAACCGGCAGGTGAAGCGCTACGGCGGCAACTACTCGCAGTTCGAAGTGCTGCGCGCGCAGCAGCTCGCGCTGCAGCAGAGCGCGTACGAGAAGCAGCAGAAGACGGTCGAGCATCTGCAGAGCTTCATCGACCGCTTCAAGGCGAAGGCGACGAAGGCGCGGCAGGCGCAGAGCCGGATGAAGGCGCTCGAGAAGATGGAACTGATCGCGCCCGCGCACGTCGCGTCGGCGTTCACGTTCGAGTTCCGCACGCCCGACGCGGCGCCGAACCCGATGATGGTGATGGAGGACGTCCGCTGCGGCTACCGGGCGAACGGCGGCATGGACGGCGGCGCAGAGATTCCGATCGTCGAGCGCGTGTCGCTGTCGATCCAGAACGGCCAGCGCATCGGCCTGCTCGGCGCGAACGGCCAGGGCAAGTCGACGCTGATCAAGACGCTCGCCGGCACGCTCGCACCGCTCGCGGGCACGGTGCGCGAGGGCAAGGGGCTGACGATCGGCTATTTCGCGCAGCACCAGCTCGAGACGCTGCGCGAGGACGATTCGCCGCTCGCACACCTCGCCCGCCTCGCGCCCGACACGCGCGAGCAGGAGCTGCGCGACTTCCTCGGCGGCTTCAACTTCTCCGGCGAGATGGCGACGCACCCGGTCGGGCCGTTCTCCGGCGGCGAAAAGGCGCGCCTCGCGCTCGCGCTGATCATCTGGCAGAAGCCGAACCTGCTGCTGCTCGACGAGCCAACGAACCACCTCGACCTCGAAACCCGCCATGCGTTGACGATGGCGCTCGCGCAGTTCGAAGGCACGCTGATCCTCGTGTCGCACGACCGCCATCTGCTGCGCGCGACGACCGACCAGTTCATGCTGGTCGCCAAGCACCGGCTGCAGCCGTTCGACGGCGACCTCGACGACTACCGCGACTGGCTGCTCCAGCACGCGGCCGAGCAGCGCGCGGCCGCGAAGGCCGACAGTGCGGCGGCGTCATCGTCCGGGCCGGTCGTGAACCGCAAGGATCAGAAACGGCAGGAAGCCGAGCTGCGGCAGCGCCTGTCGCATCTGAAGAAGCCGCTACAGACGCGCATCGCGAAGCTCGAAAAGGAAATGGAAAAGCTGCACGCGGAGAAGGCGCGCCTCGACGCGTTCGTCGCCGATCCGGCGAGCTACGAGGCCGCGCGCAAGACCGAGCTGACCGACGCGATCCGCACGCTCGGCGACGTCAACGGCCGGCTCGAATCGATCGAAATGGAGTGGCTCGCCGCGCAGGAGGAACTCGAACAGATCGGCTGAGCAGACTGAGCGGGCGACAGACCGAGCGGGCATGTCGCCTGCTCAGTCTGCTCAGCCCGCCCACCTCGCCTGCTCAGCGCCGCGGCAGCGTCTCGCGCGGCATCTGCTCGTCGTCGTCCATCAGGTGGCGGCGCCCTTCGGTCGGCCGCCGGATCGCGGCGGCAACCTCCGCCTCGGTCACGTCCTCGGCCACCACGCGGCGCGCGATGCGCCCCTCGGCATCGACCCACTCGACGATCCGGCAGCCGCCGCCCCACGGCGGGCGAATCGGCTCCGACACGCGGCAGCCTCGCAGCTTGTATGCGCGCCCGGCGTCGGACGCCTCGAAAGACCGTTTCAACATGCTTCCCTTCCGCATCGCGATTCGACAATTCGACAGTCCGTCGAAGCATAGGGAAATGCGGTGTCCTTCGGGTTACAGCGGCCTTCAGGATATTTACAGTCCATTACGGGCCGGATGATGCACCGAATTACGCACCGGATTGCGCGCCCGATCTGGCGTACGCCGCCATTCGAGTACGCCGTCACTCGAGCTCGCGCACCCGGTCGATCGCCTGCTCGATCCGCTCGACCGCGATCACCCGGAGCCCTTCGACCGGCTGCTTCGGCGCGTTCGCCTTCGGAATCAGCGCGATCGTGAAGCCAAGCTTCGCGGCCTCGCGCAACCGCTCCTGCCCACGCGGCGATGGCCGGATTTCACCCGCGAGGCCGACCTCGCCGAACACGATCAGCCCCTTCGGCAACGGCTTGTTGCGCATCGACGAGTGGATCGAAAGCAGCACCGCGAGGTCGGCGGCCGGCTCGGCGATCTTCACGCCGCCGACCGCGTTCAGGAACACGTCCTGGTCGAAGCACGCAATCCCCGCGTGGCGGTGCAGCACCGCGAGCAGCATCGCGAGCCGGTTCTGCTCGAGCCCGACCGCGAGCCGGCGCGGATTCGGCACGTGCGCGGTGTCGACGAGCGCCTGCACCTCGACGAGCAGCGGCCGCGTGCCCTCCTGCGTGACGAGCACGCACGAGCCCGGCACGATCTGCTCGTGCTGCGACAGGAACAGCGCGGACGGATTCGCGACGCCGCGCAGGCCCCGCTCGGTCATCGCGAACACGCCGAGCTCGTTGACCGCGCCGAAGCGGTTCTTGAACGCGCGCACGAGGCGGAACGACGAATGCGTATCGCCTTCGAAGTAGAGCACGGTGTCGACGATGTGCTCGAGCACGCGCGGGCCCGCGAGGTTCCCCTCCTTCGTCACGTGGCCGACCATGATGATCGCGGTGCCGGATTGCTTCGCGATCCGCGTGAGCTGCGCCGCGCACTCGCGCACCTGCGCGACCGAACCCGGCGCGGACGTTAGCGCTTCCGAGTAAATCGTCTGGATCGAGTCGACGACCGCGATGTCGGGCCGCTCCGCGTCGATCGCCGCCTGGATCTTCTCGAGCTGGATTTCCGCGAGCAGCTTCAGCTCGGCGGCCGGCGCGCCGCCGTCGAGCAGTGCGAGCCGCTGCGCGCGCAGCGCGATCTGCGCGGCCGATTCCTCGCCGCTGATATAGAGCGCGCGCCGCTCGCTCGCGATGCCGGCGAGCGACTGCAGGAGCAGCGTCGACTTGCCGATCCCCGGATCGCCGCCGATCAGCACGACGCCGCCCGCGACGAGCCCGCCGCCGAGCACGCGGTCGAATTCGCCGATCCCGGTCGAGAAGCGCGGCACGTCGGCCGCCTCGATGTCGGACAGGCGCTGCACCGGCGCGCGCTTCGCGAGCGACTGGAAGCGGTGCGCGGACGGCGCCTGCTCGACCGATTCGACGAGCGTGTTCCAGGCCTGGCACGACGGGCACTGCCCCTGCCACTTCGGGGTCTGGCCGCCGCATTCGCTGCAGACGTAGACAGTCTTCGGTTTCGCCACGCGAGTGCCCTTATTCCGCGCGGACCGGCACGCGGGCGGCGACCGCGCACATCAATTCGTACCCGATCGTCCCGCAATGACGCGCAACGTCGTCGATCGGCAGCGCCTCGCCCCACAGCTCGACGCGCGAGCCGACGTTCGCCTGCGGGCACGGCGTCAGGTCGACCGTGATCATGTCCATCGACACCCGGCCGACGATCCGCGTGCGGATTCCGTCGACGATCACCGGCGTGCCTTCGGGCGCGACGCGCGAATAGCCGTCCGCGTAGCCGCACGCGACGACGCCGATCCGCATCGACGCATGCGCGGCAAACGCCGAGCCGTAGCCGATCGTCTGGCCCTTCCCGATCGTCTGCACGGCGATCAGCTCCGATGCGAGCGTCATCGCGGGCTTGAGGCCGGTGTCCGCGATGTCCGCGGAGCGCCCGGACGGCGACGCGCCATACAGGATGATCCCGGGGCGAACCCAGTCGAAGTGGGTTGCCGGGTGCCACAGCACGGCCGCCGAGTTCGCGAGGCTGCGCGCGCCGGCGATGTGCTCGGCACCGCGCTCGAACGCGGCCATCTGATCGGCGACGCCGCGCTCGCTGTCGGCGTCCGAGAAATGGGTCATCAACGTGATCTGGCCGATCCCCGGACACGCGCGCGCACGCTCCCACGCGGCGCGGAACTTCTCGGGCACGTAGCCGAGGCGGTTCATCCCGCTGTTCATCTTCAGCTGCACGTTGACGGGCTTCGACAGCCGCGCCATCTCGAGCATGCGCATCTGCTCGTCGTTGTGGATCGTCGTCGTGAGGCTGTAGCGGTCGATCACGTCGATGTCGGTCGACCGGAAGAAGCCTTCGAGCAGCAGGATCGGGCCGGCCCAGCCGAGCTCGCGCAGCTTCACGGCCTCGTCGAGATCGAGCAGGCCGAAGCCGTCGGTGCCGCGCAGGCCCGGGAACGTGCGCGCGAGGCCGTGCCCGTAGGCGTTCGCCTTGACGACCGCCCAGACCTTGGACTGGCCGGCGTGGCGGCGGACGACGGAGAGATTGTTCGCGAGGGCGGCGGTATGGATCGTGGCGGAAATCGGGCGCGGCATGGGCAGTGTAGGTAAAGACGCTTGCGAATCATCGGCTTACCGCGCCTTTTGAGCGCCGAAGCCGCATAGTTGTGCAACGATTCGCGGAACGATCGGGGAATCTTGCTAGTCGGATTGTCGTATTTTCGTGTTATAAAGCCGTGCGCACAACCCATTTCGAACGGAATAAGCCGATCGCCATACCCGGCGGCCTTCCCGGCCACGCCGTAGCGAGGCACGCATCGCTTCAGATGAAAAAAGGTTTTTACACCATCATGGCCGCGCAGTTTTTCTCGTCGCTGGCCGACAATGCGCTCCTCATCGCCGCCATCGCCCTGCTGAAAGACCTCCACGCTCCGAACTGGATGACCCCGCTGCTGAAGCTGTTCTTCGTACTGTCGTACGTCGTGCTCGCAGCGTTCGTCGGCGCGTTCGCCGATTCCCGTCCGAAAGGCCGCGTGATGTTCATCACGAACTCGATCAAGGTCGTCGGCTGCATCATCATGCTCGTCGGCGCGCATCCGCTGTTCGCGTACGGGATCGTCGGGTTCGGCGCCGCCGCGTATTCGCCCGCGAAGTACGGGATTCTGACCGAGCTGCTGCCCGCCGATAAGCTCGTCGCCGCGAACGGCTGGATCGAAGGCACGACCGTTGGTTCGATCATCCTCGGCACCGTGCTCGGCGGCGCGCTGATCAGCCCGCACATCGCCGAGCACGTGCTCAGGCACACGCCGCCGTCGATCAACACGCCGGCCGAGGCCGCGATGCTCGTGATCATGGCGATCTACGTGATCGCCGCGGCCTTCAACCTGCGCATCCCCGACACCGGCGCGCGCTATCCGAAGCAGCAGCACGGCCCGATGAAGCTCGTCACCGATTTCGCCGACTGCTTCCTCGCGCTGTGGCGCGACAAGCTCGGCCAGATCTCGCTCGCGGTCACGACGCTGTTCTGGGGCGCCGGCGCGACGCTGCAGTTCATCGTGCTGAAGTGGGCCGAGGTGTCGCTCGGGATGTCGCTGTCCGAAGGCGCGCTGCTGCAGGCGGTCGTCGCAGTCGGCGTCGCGGCCGGCGCGATCGCGGCCGCGGGCCGGATTCCGCTGAAGAAGTCGCTGAGCGTGCTGCCCGTCGGCATCATGATGGGGATCGCTGTGATGCTGATGGCGTTCTACACGCGCCATCTGTTTCCGTCGAACTGGGTGCTTCACGTCGCGCACATGCGCGTGCCCATCTATCTGGTGATCGCGTATCTGTTCCTGATGGTCGTCGGCGCGCTGTCCGGCTACTTCGTTGTGCCGATGAACGCGCTGCTCCAGCATCGCGGCCACGTGCTGCTGTCCGCCGGCCATTCGATCGCGGTGCAGAACTTCAACGAGAACCTGTCGGTGCTCGTGATGCTGTGCCTGTATGCGGTGCTCGTGTGGCTCGACGTACCGGTCGGCGTCGTGATCGTGCTGTTCGGCACGTTCGTGTGCCTGACGATGTGGCTCGTGATGCGCCGCCACCAGGCGAACCAGCGCCAGTTCGATTCGGTCGCGCTGATCGGCGAATCGAAGCACTGATCCCGCTTACACTGTTTCCTTCGTCCCGTTTCATTTGTCCGCGCCGACTCCCGGGAGCCGGCGCGCCGCCACCATGACGCACCCGATTCCCAACGTACTGACGATCGCCGGCTCCGATTCCGGCGGCGGCGCCGGCATCCAGGCCGACCTGAAGACGGTCTCCGCGCTCGGCGCCTACGGCGCGAGCGCGATCACCGCGCTGACCGCGCAAAACACGCGGGGCGTGACCGGCGTGCATGCGCCCGACGCCGCGTTCGTCGCCGCGCAGCTCGACGCGGTGTTCGGCGATATCCGGATCGACGCGGTGAAGATCGGCATGCTCGCGAACGCGTCGATCGTGCGCGCGGTCGCCGACGCGCTACGACGCTATGCGCCCCGCTTCGTCGTGCTCGACACCGTGATGATCTCGAAGAGCGCACACGCGCTGCTCGCGCCCGACGCGGTCGACGCGCTGCGCGGCGAGCTGCTGCCGCTCGCGAGCGTCGTCACGCCGAACCTGCCCGAGGCGGGCGCGCTGCTCGGCGTGCAGCCGGCCGAGACCGAGGACGAGATGGTCCGGCACGGCGAAGCGCTCGTGCAGGCCGGCGCGCGCGCGGTGCTGATGAAAGGCGGCCACCTGCCCGACGCTGCCGTGAGCCCCGACTGGCTCGTCGACGCGACGCGCGCGGTGCGGCTCGACGGCGTGCGCGTGCCGGTGCGCAACACGCACGGGACCGGTTGCACGCTGTCGTCGGCAATCGCCGCGCTGCTGCCGCAGTCGCCCGATCTCGAAAGCGCGGTCCGCGCCGCGAAGGCGTACCTGACCGACGCGATCGCCGCGAGCGGCCGGCTCGACGTCGGCCACGGCGTCGGCCCGGTCCATCACTTTTATCGCTGGTGGTGATAAGTCGCGTCTGCGTCGTCTCGGTGCACGCGCAACGGCACTTCGCTGCGGTTCTTGAGCGGTTCTTGAGCGGTTCTTGAGCGGTTCTTGAGCGGTTCTTGAGCGGTTCTTGAGCGGTTCTTGAGCGGGCCTTGAGTCGGCCTTGAGTCGGCGTTGAGCAGGCCGTGAGTTGGCCGTGCCCCGGGCCTCAGCTCGCCGCGAACGCGGCCGCCCGCGCTGGCCAGTCGTCCGGCACGACGAAGCCGCGCGCGGTTTCCCGCCACGCGCCGCCTTCGCCGTCCGGCCGGAACACGCCGATCAGCGCCGGCGCCTGACGCGCGGCGAGCGCCCCCGGCACGCTGGCCGCGTCGCCGAACGACTCGGGCACCGCGCCCACGCTCACACCGGCGTCGATGCGGCGCGGCGCGAGCCACGCGAGCCGCGGCAGCACCGCCCAACCGGCGTCGCGCTGCGCGGCGGCCCACGCGGGCCACTGCGCATGCGTGACCCAGAAGCCGCGCGAATGGTCGGGCGCGATCTCCGCGGCGACGCACGGCACCGGCGCATCGACCGGATAGAACAACCAGCCCTTCACGAACATCTGCGCGGCGCTCGGCGCGCCGTAGCCGAGCGACGCAAACGCGGCGCGCTCGCCGAGGCGCAATTGATGATCGATCAGCCGCGCACGCTTGCGGTCGAAGCGGTCGACGAGATTCGGCCCGACGAAGTCCGCGAGCGACGCTGGCCCAACCGGATCAGCGCCGCGCGGCGACGCGTACAGATAGCACTTGACCGCGAGCTCCCAGTGCAGCCGGCGTCCGCCGGGCGCATCGACGAGAAAATCGACTTCACCGAGCGTCTGCCCGTTGCTGCGCAGCGCCAGATTCGCGACGACGAGCCGCAGCACCGGCCCATGCGTGAGGAAGTATTCGAGCAGGCATTCGGCATAACGGCCGAGCCGCACCGGCCGCAGCCCTTCGAGCGCGTGGTGCAGCGGCGCGGGCGCCGCGTCGAGCGCGGCGAGCCATCCGAATGCGGCGTCGCGCGCCGCATCGTCGTCCCAGGGCGCGGCGAGCGGCGCGCCGGGCGCCGCGCTCAGCAGGCCCGGGCTCGCGAGCAGCCACGCGAGATCGCGGACCGCCGCGTGGCGGAGCGTGTCGACGAACGGCAGCGCGGCGCCGGCGGTCATCGTCTGGCTGCGTCGTCCGGCGGGTCCGACGCGTCGCTACCGGCCGCCTCGCTACCAGCCACCTCGCTACCAGCCACCTCGCTACCGGCCGCCGCACTACCGGCCGCCCCACGGCTGGCCGCCTCACGGAACGTATCGCGCGCGAGGCAGAGGTCGGCCCACGCCTTCGACTTGTCCTGCAGGCTGCGCAGCAGATACGCGGGGTGATAGGAGACGACGACCGGCACGCCTTCGTATTCGTGCACGCGGCCGCGCATCGACGCGATGCTCGAGTCGCTGTTCAGCAGCGTCTGCGCGGCGAAGCGGCCGAGCGCGACGATCAGCTTCGGCTTCACGAGCGCAACCTGCCGCTGCAGATACGGCGAGCAGCGCGCGACTTCGTCCGGCTCCGGATTGCGGTTGCCGGGCGGGCGGCACTTGATCACGTTCGCGATATAGACGTTCTCGCCGCGCTTCAGCGACAGCGCCTGCAGCATGTTGTCGAGCAGCTTGCCGGCCTGGCCGACGAACGGCTCGCCCTGCTTGTCCTCGTTCTCGCCGGGCGCCTCGCCGATCAGCATCCAGTCGGCGTGGCGGTCGCCAACGCCGAATACCGTGTTGGTCCGCTTCTCGCACAGGCGGCAGCGCGTGCAGTCGGCGACGCGGGCGGCGAGCGTGTCCCAGTCGAGCTCGGCGATCGATGGCGCCGCGTCGCGCGCGTCGACGAGCGGCACCGTGTCGACGCGCGGCGCAGTGTCGGCCGGCAGCGGAGCGTCGAACCATCCATAGTCGTCCTCGAGCGCGGGCTCGGATTCGGTGCGCGGGGCGCGGAGCGCGGAGGGTGCCGCGTCGGGCACTTCGCCCACTTCGCCCACTTCGCGCGCGTCGCGCACGTCGCTAGCTTCGCGCGCGTCGCTCGCCTCGCGCGGCGCAGCCGTGTCGACTTCGAGCGCCTCCGCGTCCACATTCGGGCTCGCGGCGGGCGGCGTCGCGTTTTCCGGCGCGTCGACCACGCGCGCAACCGTCGCCTCCCGATCGCCCGGAGGCCCGCCGCGCCGCACCCAGATCTGCGCGAGCCCCAGTTCCTCGAGCGCCGCTTCAGCCCACGCCATGCCCGCCTCCTTCGTCGTTGAACGTCAGACGCATCACGATCGCGTCCTCGCGGCCGCGATGCCGGGCCGGATAGTAATTCTTGCGCCGCCCGATCGTCACGAAGCCGAAGCGCTCGTAGAGCCGGATCGCGCGCGGATTCGACGGCCGCACCTCGAGCAGCATGCCGTCGAGGCGCTCCGCGCGCGCGATCCGCGTCGCCTCGCGCAGCAGCGCGAGCCCCGCGCCCGTGCATTGCGCGTGGGGCGCGACGCAGACGTTCAGCAGATGCATCTCGTCGACGACCGGCATCAGCACGCAGTAGCCCAGCAGCGCGCCCGTCACGTGGCGCAGGCACACGCCGAAGTAGCCGTTGCGCAGCGAATCCTCGAAGTTGCCGCGGCTCCACGGGAATTCGTACGCGGCGCGCTCGATCTCGACGACTTCGTCGAGATCCGCGTCCGTCATCGGCGCCAGATAGCGGTCGCTCAGCAGCACGCCGGTCATCGCGGCGCTCCCGCGCGCGCGGCGAGCCGTTCCGCCGTGGTCTGCGCGACCTTGTCGCGCACGTATTCCGGCGCCGCGCGGTCGGCCGGCACCGTGCGTCCGGCCCGATACGCGCGCAGCGCGACGTGCGCGATCGGCAGCGCGTGCGGCAGTGCGTCGGCGTCGATCGCCGCCGCCTGCGCGGCCGCCGGCAGCTTCGCGCCAAACGCGGCCGCCGCGTTGCCCGCCAGCGTGAACGGCGCATCCGGCACCCCGACCGCGCCGGGCGCGTCGAGCGCGGCCGGATGCAGCACGCGCCAGTCGCCGGCCGCGTCGTCCCACGCGTAGTCGGCCCAGTAGACCTCATCCATCCGCGCATCGAGCGCGGCGAGTACGCGCGCGGTCCGCGGCGCGCGCAGCCGCGCGTGCTCCGCGCACGCGAGCAGCGTGCCGACCGGCACGACCGGCAGCCCGCCCCCGAACGCGAGCCCCTGCGTAATGCCGGTCGCGGTGCGCAGCCCGGTGAACGAGCCGGGGCCGGCGCCGAACGCGATCGCGTCGCAGTCGGCAAGCGAGAGCCCGGATTCGTCGAACAGTTCGCGAATCGCCGGCAGCACGCGCGTGCTCGACACGGCGCCCGTCCGCTCATGGCGGACCCAGCTCTGGAGGGAAGAAACGGCGTCGGCGGCGTCGGCCGAGCGCAGCAGCGCGACCGAGCAGTATTCGGTCGACGTATCGATGGCGAGGAGTACTGTTTGCGTCATGGCCGACATTGTAATGCGACGCCCCGCCATGACGGGCGATCGGCGCCGAAGCGCGCGCACGCGCGAGCGGCCCGGCCGTTTGGAGGAATCGCTCGCCCCCGCCGCGCGGGCGCGCTTGCTAACATCGCCGCACTCGAAACCCTTGACGGAGAAACCCGATGAGCGATATCACCGCCCAGTTCAGCCAGGCCCAGGAAGCCGTGAAGCAACTGACCGAGCGTCCGGGCAACCTGACGCTCCTGCGCCTCTACGCGCTCTTCAAGCAGGCGACCGACGGCGACGCCCACGGCGACAAGCCGGGCTTCACCGACATCGTCGGCAAGTACAAGTACGACGCGTGGGATGCGCTGAAGGGCACGACGTCCGACGCGGCGAAAGAGCAGTACGTCGCGCTCGTCGAGTCGCTGAAGAACGGCACTGCGTCCTGAGTCACCGCTCCTCGAAAATGCGGGTGGCGCAGCGCAGCAAAAGTCTCTATAATCTCGGCTGCGTCACCCGCCACACTCGGTCAACTAGCCGATCCGGCCTCGACGCCACGTAGCGTGTAGCTCCAATCCGGTTTAGAACCTGTCCCCTCCTGCTTCGGCCTCGCTGGCCGTCAATTATCAGGCTGGCGGCATCCGCCTCACGGCGCGCCGCACCAAAAACAGCTTCTAATGCCCCATCCGCCAGCCTACTGGCGGATTGCCCCGTTTCCCGATTTGCTCGATGAATCCGACGACTTGGGTATGCGCGATTGGCGCCGACGTTTGACCCACTGTGTTTCAAGGATTGTTATGACTTCGAGCAACTCCACCAGCCCGCTCAACGTGATCGCCGATCAGGCGCTCGGTCTCGACGCAGCCCCGGCCGCAGGTCTTCCCGCCGCCGCCCCGGCCGCCCCGTCGGACGAACCGAGTTTCGCGTCGCTCGGGCTGTCGCCGGAGATCGTCTCCGCGCTGGAAGCCGCCGGCTATGTGAAGCCGACGCCGGTCCAGCAGCGCGCGATTCCGGCCGGCATCGCGGGCCGCGACCTCCTCGTGTCGAGCCCGACCGGTTCCGGCAAGACGGCGGCGTTCATGCTGCCGGCGATCGAGCGCTTCGCGCAACTGCAGAAGGCACAAGCGCAGCAGCCGCGCGCGCCGCGCGAGCCGTTCAACGGCGATCGCCGCGCCCGCCGCCCGCAGCCGGTCGCGCGTCCCGGCCTCCTCGTGCTGACGCCGACCCGCGAGCTCGCGATGCAGGTGACGACCGCCGCGTCGACGTACGGCAAGCATCTGAAGCGCCTGCGCACGGTCAGCATCCTCGGCGGCGTCGCGTACGGCCAGCAGCTGATGCTGCTCGCGAAGAACCCGGAAATCCTCGTCGCGACGCCGGGCCGCCTGCTCGACCACCTCGAACGCGGCCGCATCGACCTGTCCGAGCTGAAGATGCTCGTGCTCGACGAAGCCGACCGGATGCTCGACATGGGCTTCATCGACGACATCGAGACGATCGTCGCCGCCACACCCGAATCGCGCCAGACGATGCTGTTCTCGGCAACGCTCGACGGCAAGATCGGCTCGCTGACGGGCCGCCTGCTGAAGGATCCGGAACGCATCGAGATCCAGCAGCGCCTCGAGTCGCGCACGAACATCGCGCAGACGGTGCATTACGTCGACGACCGCGACCACAAGGATCGCCTGCTCGATCACCTGCTGCGCGATAGCGCGCTCGATCAGGCGATCATCTTCACCGCGACGAAGATCGACGCGGACCAGCTCGCCGGCAAGCTCGCCGACGCGGGCTTCGAGTCGGCCGCACTGCACGGCGATCTGCCGCAAGGCGCGCGCAACCGCACGATCCGCGCGCTGCGCGAGCGCCGCGTGCGCGTGCTGGTCGCGACCGACGTCGCCGCGCGCGGGATCGACATCCCGGGCATCACGCACGTGTTCAACTACGACCTGCCGAAGTTCGCGGAAGACTACGTGCACCGGATCGGCCGCACGGGCCGCGCGGGCCGTTCCGGCACCGCGGTGAGCCTCGTGCATCACGCGGAGCAAGGCGCGCTGAAGCGGATCGAGCGCTTCGTGCGCGCGCCGCTGCCGGTCAACGTGATCGAAGGCTTCGAGCCGCGCAAGGCGCCGCCGGCGCGCACCGGCGCACCGGGCCGTGGCCGTCCGGGCGGCGGCAACGGCAACGGCGGCCGACGCTTCGGCGGCAAGCCGGGCAGCGGCGGCAACGGCAGCAGCCGTCACGGTGGCGGCGGCAATGGTAGCTGGGGCGGCAAGCCCGCCGGCAGCCGCGACGGCTACGCGCGCCGCACCGACGGTCAGCGCGGCGGCCCGCGACGCAGCAATTCCGCGTCGTGACGGTCACGCGGACCGCGCATTCCGGCGGTCCGCGACCTCGCACCCTCATCCGACCGGCGCACTCGCGCCGGTTTTTTTTGATCCACCCGATTTTTCACGATGCGGAAAATTTTTTTGCTCTGTAAAAATACATGCTGCGCGGCACAAGGCCTGGCATTGCGGGATAGAAAAAATCGTTTCTCATCGTGAAACACTGAACTTATATAATTGATTTATAAAGACTAATATTTTCAAACGCCTGCACGAAAGCCTTTGTTGCGCGCCCTCGGATTTGCCTAGACTCTTATACAAGACTTCACGAAACGGAACCCACTCAACCGGCTTCGTGAAAGACACCACCGCGATCAGGCAACACCCACTTCAAGGAGCTCATCATGTCGCGTCAGCAACAGGCACAGGAACTGCGGAAGCAATGGGAAACGGATCCGCGCTGGAAGGGCATCACGCGCAACTATTCCGCTGAAGACGTGATTCGCCTGCGCGGCTCGATCCAGGTCGAGCACACGCTCGCGAAGCGCGGCGCCGAGAAGCTGTGGAGCCTCGTGAACGACGAGCCGTTCGTCAACGCGCTCGGCGCGCTGACCGGCAACCAGGCGATGCAGCAGGTGAAGGCCGGCCTGAAGGCGATCTACCTGTCCGGCTGGCAGGTGGCCGGCGACGCGAACGTCGCGGGCGAAATGTACCCGGACCAGTCGCTGTACCCGGCGAACTCGGTGCCGCTCGTCGTGAAGCGCATCAACAACACGCTGACGCGCGCCGACCAGATCCAGTGGTCCGAGGGCAAGAACCCGGGCGACGAAGGCTACGTCGATTTCTTCGCGCCGATCGTCGCTGACGCGGAAGCCGGCTTCGGCGGCGTGCTGAACGCGTTCGAGCTGATGAAGGCGATGATCGAGGCGGGCGCATCGGGCGTGCACTTCGAAGATCAGCTCGCATCGGTGAAGAAGTGCGGCCACATGGGCGGCAAGGTGCTCGTCCCGACGCGTGAAAACGTCGGCAAGCTGACGGCCGCGCGTCTCGCCGCCGACGTGATGGGCACGCCGACCGTGCTGATCGCGCGCACCGACGCGGAAGCCGCCGACCTGATCACGTCCGACATCGACGACAACGACAAGCCGTTCCTGACGGGCGAGCGCACGGTCGAAGGCTTCTTCCGCACGAAGCCGGGCCTCGAGCAGGCAATCTCGCGCGGTCTGGCCTACGCGCCGTACGCGGACCTGATCTGGTGCGAAACCGGCAAGCCGGATCTCGAATACGCGAAGAAGTTCGCGGAAGCGATCCACAAGCAGTTCCCGGGCAAGATGCTGTCGTACAACTGCTCGCCGTCGTTCAACTGGAAGAAGAACCTCGACGACGCGACGATCGCGAAGTTCCAGAAGGAGCTCGGCGCGATGGGCTACAAGTTCCAGTTCATCACGCTGGCCGGCTTCCACGCGCTGAACTACTCGATGTTCAACCTCGCGCACGGCTACGCCCGCCAGCAGATGAGCGCGTTCGTCGAGCTGCAGCAGGCCGAGTTCGCGGCCGCCGACAAGGGCTTCACCGCGGTCAAGCACCAGCGCGAAGTCGGCACCGGCTACTTCGACGCGGTCACGCAGACGGTCGAGCGCGACGCGTCGACGACCGCGCTGCACGGCTCGACCGAAGACGAGCAGTTCTTCGACGGCGGCAAGCGGGTCGCGTAAGCAGGAGGCGGTCCGAGCGAGGACCGCATCGATACAGCGCGCCGGCCATGACCGGCGCGCGGCTTTTCCGCGGCACGCGGCGAGCTAGCGATAGACGATCACCGGAATTTTCGTGTGGGTCAGCACACGTTGGGTCTCGCTGCCGATCAGCAGGCTGCCGAGCCCCCGCCGCCCGTGCGACGCCATGAAGATCACGTCGCAGCCGCCCCGCTCCGCCGCCTCGATGATCCCCAGATACGGCGACGGATGCACGCTCGTCCACGTGTCGCACGTGACGCCCGCCTGCCGCGCGGCGGCCTCGACCTCGTCGAGATGCGTGCGCGCCTCGCGCTCGCTGCGCGTGCGGAAATCGGCGGGCGGCTCGATGATCACTTCGGAAAACGGCGAATACGGATACTGCGGCAGGCACGCATACGCGGTCACGCGCGCACCGACCGCGCGGGCCAGGTCGATCGCGCCGTCGATCGCCTTCTTCGACAGGTCGGAGCCGTCGGTGGGAACGAGGATGTGCTTGAACATCGCGGCCTCCATCGGCAATCGAACGCCGCGCGCCGCGCCGTCTCGGGCCGCGGCGGCCGCGCGCCCGGGGTTCCAGCTTCGATTGTAGTGTGAGAAAACGCGCCGCCGGCCCGGGCAGCGGGTTCGTCCTCATATCGGAAACGCGCGGACGCGGGGTCGATTCAGCCCCCGCGTTCAGCCCCCGCATTCAGCCCCAGCATTTAGCCCCAGTACCCCGGCTGCTCGTACGTGTGCTTCAGATAGTCGAGAAAGAGCCTTACGCGCAGCGGCAGATGGCGCCGCTGCGGAAACACCGCGTGGATGCCGATCGGCGGCGCCGCGAACGCGTCGAGCACGCTGACGAGGCGGCCCGCCGCGATGTCGGCGCCGACCTCCCACCACGAGCGCCACGCGAGGCCGTGCCCGGCCAGACACCATTCGTGGAGCACCACACCGTCCGAACATTCCATCGTCCCGCTCACGCGGATCGACACGACCTTGTCGTCCTCCTGGAACGCCCAGCCGCGCTGCTGGTTCGCGCTCGCCGCGAGCGCGAGGCAGTTGTGGTCCGCGAGTTCGGCGAGCGTGGCCGGCGTGCCGCGCCGCGCGAGATAATCGGGCGCCGCGACGCACACGCGCCGGTTCTCGCCGAGCCTCAGCGACACGAGCGACGAATCCGGCAGCTCGCCGAGCCGCACCGCGCAGTCGAAGCCCTCGTTCACGAGATCGACCATCCGGTCGGACAGATCGAGCGTCACCGACACGTCCGGATGCGCAGCCGTGAATTCGGGCACGACCGGCGCGACGTGCCGCCGGCCGAACCCCGCCGGCGCGGTGATCCGCAGATGCCCGCTCGCCTTGACCCCGCCCGCGGACACGCTCGCCTCCGCGTTCTGCATGTCGTTGATGATGCGCTGGCAATCCTCGAGAAACGCGGAGCCCTCGAAGGTCAGCGTCAGCTTGCGCGTCGTGCGCACGAGCAGCTTCACGCCGAGCCGCTCCTCGAGCGCGTCGAGGCGACGGCCGACGATGGCGGGCGCGACCCCTTCCGCGTGCGCCGCCGCCGACAGGCTGCCTTTCGCCGCGACCGCGGCGAACGTTTCGATCTGTTTGAACCGGTCCATGAACGTCGCGAGCGGCCTCCGCCCCCGCCGGATTGACTGAAGTGGCGCCAGATTAGGTACTCAAAAGTAAAAGATCAAGTGATGATTAGCGTCTTTTTTAGTGAAGGTGATCACGAATAGAATCGATCCCGACCTCTGAAAGATGGAGCGCACGGCTATGTCGGCCACAACGACACCTTTTCCCCACGCGATCCTGTTCGACGCATACGGCACGCTGTTCGACGTGCACGCCGTCGTCGCGGCCGCCGAGCAGATGTTCCCCGGCCACGGGGATCGACTGTCGCAGCTCTGGCGCCGCAAGCAACTCGAATACTCGCAACTGCGCACGCTCGCCGATCCGGGCGGCGCGCGCTATCGCCCGTTCTGGGACGTCACGCTCGACGCGCTGCGCTTCGCGACGCGCTCGCTCGGCCTCGCGCTGAACCGCGCGGCCGAGAAGCGGCTGATGGACGAATACGCGTGTCTGTCGACCTATCCCGACACCGTGCCCGCGCTGCGCCGGCTGCGCGCGCGCACGCCGCGCCCGTCGCTCGCGATCCTGTCGAACGGCAATCCGCAGATGCTCGACATCGGGGTCAAGAGCGCCGGGATGACCGGCCTGTTCGACCGCGTGCTGTCGGTCGACGCAGTGCGTTCGTACAAGCCGTGCCCGGCCGCGTACGCACTCGGCACCGACGCGTTCGGGGGGAATCCGCGCGACTTCTTGTTCGTATCGTCGAACGGCTGGGACGTGGCGGGCGCCGCGTGGTTCGGCTATACGACGTTCTGGTTGAACCGCACCGGCGCCCCCGCCGAGGAACTCGGCGCGCCGCCCGACGGCACCGGCTCCGGCATGGCCGACCTGCTCTCCTTTATCGACAACCCGCCGGCTCCGGCCGGCAAGAGCGCAAGCCGCGCGCGCCCCGGCCCGGGCGCGTAACGCCGCCGCTCTCCCTTCAACGCCACCGCAACTGACCGACCAAGGAGAAACGACTGATGACCACCCAGCTCACGCTGCCGCAAGGCATGGCGATTACCGGCGAAATCAAGCCCGGCTACGAAACGATCCTGACGCCCGACGCGCTCGCGCTCGTCGCGTCGCTGCACCGCGCGTTCGAGCCGCGCCGCCAGGCCCTGCTGGCCGCGCGCGTCGAGCGCACGCAGCGCCTGGACGCCGGCGAACGCCCCGACTTCCTCGCCGACACGCAGTCGATCCGCGACGGCGACTGGCGCGTCGCGCCGCTGCCGGCCGATCTGCAGTGCCGCCGCGTCGAGATCACCGGGCCGGTCGAGCGCAAGATGATCATCAACGCGCTGAACTCCGGCGCCGATTCGTACATGTCGGACTTCGAGGATTCGAACGCGCCGAGCTGGGCGAACCAGATCGTCGGCCAGATCAACCTGAAGGACGCGGTGCGCCGCACGATCTCGCTCGAGCAGAACGGCAAGACCTACGCGCTCAACGACCGGATCGCGACGCTGATCGTGCGTCCGCGCGGCTGGCATCTGGACGAGAAGCACGTGACGGTCGACGGCCAGCGCGTGTCCGGCGGCATCTTCGATTTCGCGCTGTTCCTGTTCCACAACGCGAAGGAGCTGATCGCGCGCGGCTCGGGCCCGTACTTCTATCTGCCGAAGATGGAGAGCCATCTCGAGGCGCGCCTGTGGAACGACATTTTCGTCGCCGCGCAGGATGCGGTCGGGGTGCCGCGCGGCACGATCCGCGCGACGGTGCTGATCGAGACGATCGTCGCCGCGTTCGAGATGGACGAAATCCTGTATGAACTGCGCGAGCACAGCTCGGGCCTGAACGCGGGCCGCTGGGACTACATCTTCTCGGCGATCAAGAAGTTCAAGAACGACCGCGACTTCTGCCTCGCGGAGCGCTCGCAGATCACGATGACGGTGCCGTTCATGCGCGCGTACGCGCTGCTGCTGCTGAAGACGTGCCACAAGCNCGATCAAGAACGATCCGGCCGCGAACGACAACGCGATGGCCGGCGTGCGTTCGGACAAGGCGCGCGACGCGGGCGACGGCTACGATGGCGGCTGGGTCGCGCATCCGGATCTCGTGCCGATCGCGATGGAGGCGTTCGTGAAGGTGCTCGGCGACAAGCCGAACCAGATCGCGAAGCAGCGCGACGACGTGCAGGTCGAGGGGAAAAACCTGCTCGACTTCCAGCCGGAAGCGCCGATCACCGAGGCGGGGCTGCGCAACAACATCAACGTCGGGATTCACTATCTCGGCGCATGGCTCACGGGCAACGGCTGCGTGCCGATCCACAACCTGATGGAAGACGCGGCGACGGCGGAGATCTCGCGCTCGCAGGTGTGGCAGTGGATCCGCTCGCCGAAGGGCGTGCTCGCCGACGGCCGGAAGGTGACGGCGGAGCTGGTGCGCGAGTACACGAAGATCGAGCTCGACAACGTGAAGCGGTCGGTCGGCGGCGATACCGCGCCGTACGAGCGCGCGGCGGTGATCTTCGAGAAGATGTCGACGTCGGAGGACTTCACCGCGTTCCTGACGTTGCCGCTTTACGAGGAAATCTGACGCGGCCGGCCAGGTGCGGCCGGCTAGGTGCGGCCGGCTAGGTGCGGCCGGCCAGGTGCGGCCGGCCAGGTGCGGCCGACTAGGCGCGGCCGGCCAGACGAACGCGGGAACACGACGCGTGGCCACAAGCCGCGCGTCGCGTTCCCGATGCGATGACAAGGCGCGCCGCGGCGCGCCTTTCGCTTTGCTGCGCCGCCGGCGCGCGACGTTACGCGCTCAGGCGATCGCGGTCGCGCCGGTACCGGACCCAGTCGCCGGATTCGATGCGCGGCAAGCCGGCGACCGCATGCGGCGCGATCGGATAATAGAAACACGCGTAGCGCAGGCCGTTGAGCTCGACCTCCATTTCCACGGGCTGGTACAGCGTATCGACGCCCGGATACACGCGCTCGATCTCGTCGAGCACCGGCACGAGCCGATCGTCGATCGCGTACAGATCACCCCATACGCGTCCTCCGCCGGCCCCGGCGATCATCCCCGGACAAATCCCGAAGTCGTACAGTTCCCCCGCCAGCGCGACCGAGCCGAGCAGGACCGGCGCGGCGATGCCGTGCCGTGCGGCCGCCCGGCCGATGTCGTTGATCTCGCCGGCCCGCAACGTCCCGTAGACGAATACATGGCGCATCGCATTTTCCCCGTATGTTTTGTGTGGTGTCGGATTATTCGAGCCGCGCGTCGCTGACGAGCACGCCATCCGCATCGGCATAGATCCATTCGCCCGGCGCGATCCGCGTGCCGAGCACCGTGACCGGCACGTCGCGCACGCCCGCACCGCGCTTGTCGCTCTTGCGCGGATGCGTCGCGAGCGCGAGCACGCCGACGTCGCACGCGGCCAGCTCCGCCGAATCGCGCACGCAGCCGTCGACGACGATCCCGGCCCAACCGTTCTTCTGCGCAAGCAAGCCAAGATTGCCGCCGACGAGCGCACAGCGCAAGCTGCCGCCGCCATCGACGACGAGCACGCGGCCGCCGCCGGCCTCTTCGAGCGCGGCGCGCACGAGCGTGTTGTCCTCGAACAGCTTCAGCGTCGCCGCCGGACCGGCGAAGCGCGCCGCGCCGCCGTACGGGCGCAGCGCCGGTGCGAGCACGCGCAGCGTGCCCGCCGCGAGTTTGTCTTCGTGGGCGTCGCAAAGATCGGTCGTCGCAAACGTCATGCCATCTCCTGTCGTATCGATCGAATGTCGACCGAACCCGGCGCTCAGGCGCCGCCTCCGGTCCCGTGCAAGGCTGAGTTGAATACCCCATTATCAGACGAAAAAATGCCATCGCGGGCCGCGCGCGAGCCCTTCTACAATAGCGACTTACCCCCATACCCGCACCCGCGCGCCGCGTCCGATCGCCCCCGACCACCCCCGACCACCATGAGCCCGCCCTTCCTCGCCGCCGGCATGCCCGACGATACGCACATCGACGTGATCGACATCCCGCCCGAATTCGCGCCGACGGCCGCCCATCCGATGCGCGTGCGCGCCCGCCCGCTCGCGGCCGGCGTGCGCGTGCCGCGGCACACGCACGCGTGGGCGCAGGTCGCGTACGCGTCGCGCGGCGTGTTGCGGGTCGCGACCGACGGCACGACGTGGATGGTGCCGCCGTCGCGCGCGATCTGGGTGCCGCCGCATGTGACGCACGAGGTCGTGATCGTCGAGGATGCGTATCTGCGCACGCTGTACGTCGATGCGTCGATCGTGCCGGACGGGCTCGATGCGTGCCGCGTCGTCGAGGTGTCGGGGCTGCTGCGCGAGCTGGTCGTCGCGCTCGACGCGCGCGACCTGAACCCGACGCGCGAGCGGATGCTGCACGCGCTCGTGCTCGACGAGCTGAGCCATGCGGAGCCGCTGCCGCTCGCGGTGCCGATGCCCGACGAGAAACGCCTGCGCGCGCTGTGCGAGGCAGTGCTTGCGCATCCGGCCCACGCGGAGTCGCTCGAGCATCTGGCCGGCGAGGTCGGCGCGAGCACGCGCACGTTGTCGCGGCTGTTCAGGCAGGAACTCGGCGTGAGCTTTTCGCAATGGCGGCAGCAGGCGCTGCTCGCGCGCGCGATTCCGCTGCTGAATCAGGGGCGCCCACTGTCGCACATCGCGCGCGAGCTCGGCTATCAAAGCCAGAGCGCGTTTTCGGCGATGTTCCGGCGCGCGTTCGGCGAGAGTCCACGCGCGTTCATGCTGCGCGGGCACGAGCCGCGCGGCGGCGAGATCGCGTCGGAGCACGATGCATCGTGGGACGACGCGCAGACGTATGACAAGGCATGACAAGGCATGACGCGCGCGCCGGGCTGCGCATGTGCGCGGCGGTGCCGGCGGCTCGCCCGATCCCGAGTCAGACCGGCCGCACCATGTGCCGGATCGCGCCGAGCTGCGCGAGCCTCGGACCGGCGACGCGATAGCCCATGCGCAGATAGAGCCGCGCGGCCGGATTGTCGACGAACACGCGCAACTGCAGTTCGCGCAGGCCGCGCGCGCGCGCCCAGCGATGCGACATGTCGAGCAGATACGTGCCGGCGCCCTGGCCGCGATGGCCGGCCGCGATCTGCACGTCGCGGATATGGAGCGAATCGCCCTCTTCGGTCACGCGCAGCACGCCGATGCGCGCGCCGTCCGCCTCGAGGATGAAGTTTTCCGACTCACGCCAGCTCGCATAGAACAGATCGCTGCGCCAGACGAGGCCATGACGCTTGTAATAGCCGCCCATGTTGCCGTGCGTCAGCGCTTCGGCAAACGGGAAATCGCCGGGCTCCGCGGGACGGAGCTGATACAGGAGTCGGAGGTCAGTGGGATCGAGCATCGCACGGTCGTCGTTGACGCATTCCGTCACGATAGCTCAGCGCGGCGCGGATGCAATCACGATTTGCACGCATCCGGTGCGGGGAAAGTTACCGGCGAAAAAAATGCCCGCACAAGGCGGGCATTCTTTATTTTGGCGGAGCGGACGGGACTCGCCTACGTCCCGCAGGCCGCGGATGCGCTTGCACGCGCATCCCTTCGAGTCCCGCCGGAAGCCGCGCAGGCGGCTTCCTCCGCTCCGCAGTCACGTGCCCGCAAGCGGGCACTCAAGGAGGAAAGCAATAAAAAATGCCCGCACAGGGCGGGCATTCTTTATTTTGGCGGAGCGGACGGGACTCGAACCCGCGACCCCCGGCGTGACAGGCCGGTATTCTAACCGACTGAACTACCGCTCCAGTCTTGCTTCATACGCGGCAGGCGTCGGTTATGTCCTGCCGGCGCGTCGTTCGAACGACGCCGAATTCTGGCGTCCCCTAGGGGATTCGAACCCCTGTACTCACCGTGAAAGGGTGATGTCCTAGGCCTCTAGACGAAGGGGACAACGTACTGCTTACATCTTTAATACAAAAGCCCGTTCAAAAACGTCTTGAACGGGCTTCGTTCTGGCGGAGCGGACGGGACTCGAACCCGCGACCCCCGGCGTGACAGGCCGGTATTCTAACCGACTGAACTACCGCTCCAGCTTTCTGCACCGTCACTTGCGGGCGTCGGTCATGCCCTGCAAGCTGCATCGCCTCTCATCGAAACGACGCCGAATTTGGCGTCCCCTAGGGGATTCGAACCCCTGTACTCACCGTGAAAGGGTGATGTCCTAGGCCTCTAGACGAAGGGGACAAAATCTTTTCAGATCTGTCTGGTTTCGCTATTAATTTTTCGTCAACAGCGAAGACCGAAATTTTAACTACTTCGAATCGTTTTGTGAAGCATTTTTTTCACTACCCTGCTTCGCAACCGACTCGATGTTCTGATGGTGGAGGTAAGCGGGATCGAACCGCTGACCTCTTGCATGCCATGCAAGCGCTCTCCCAGCTGAGCTATACCCCCTTGCAGAACAGAAGTGAGATTATATGGGGCAATCTCGCTTCTGTAAATACCCTTTTTGCGAACTTTTTGCGAAGCCCCTCACGCGAGCCCCGCCTCGATCCGCGACACGACGACATCGCGGCCGAACAGCGCGAGCACCGCGTCGATCGACGGCGTATGCGTCGTGCCCGCGACCAGCAGACGCACCGGCATCGCGAGCTGCGGCATCTTCAGCTTGTGCGCGGCGAGCGTCGCCTTCAGCGCGGCGCCGATCGCCTCCTTGCTCCAGTCGGCCGTCTTCAGTGCCGCCGCCAGCTCCGCGAGCGCCGGACGCACCGCGTCGCTCACATGCTGCGCGAGCGCGTCGGCCTCCGGCACCGGCGCGCGGTAGAACATCGCGGCGCCTTCCGCGAGTTCCTTCAGCGTCGTTGCGCGATCCTTCATCAGCCCGATCACGCCCGCGAGATCGGGACCGGCCGCGAGCATCGCGTCGTCGATGCCCAGCGCCGCGAAGAACGGCTTCGACAGCGCCGCGATACGCGCGACGTCCGCTTCCTTGATGTAGTGGTTGTTCAGCCAGTTCAGCTTGTTGTGGTCGTACTGCGCCGGCGACTTGCCCAGATGCTCGAGATCGAACCACTCGACGAACTGCTCGCGCGAAAAGATCTCCGCGTCGCCGTGTGACCAGCCGAGACGCGCAAGATAGTTCACGACCGCCTCCGGCAGATAGCCGGCGTCGCGGTACGCGATCACGCTCATCGCGCCGTGGCGCTTGCTCATCTTCTCGCCCTGCTCGTTCAGCACGGTCGGCAGATGCGCGTATACCGGCGGCTCGCCGCCGAGCGCGCGCAGGATGTTGATCTGGCGCGGCGTGTTGTTCACGTGGTCGTCGCCGCGAATCACGTGCGTGATCCCCATGTCGAGATCGTCGACGACCACGCAGAAGTTGTAGATCGGCGTGCCGTCAGGACGCGCG
Organism: Burkholderia guangdongensis; assembly: GCF_013403875.1. Lineage (GTDB taxonomy): Bacteria > Pseudomonadota > Gammaproteobacteria > Burkholderiales > Burkholderiaceae > Burkholderia > Burkholderia guangdongensis. Next base: position 55,293 of record NZ_JACBNX010000031.1, read on the forward strand.
ATCACGAGGTCGTCGAGTTCCTCGTTCGAGATCTCGACGCGCCCCTTCACCGCGTCGTCCCACGCGACCGTGCCCGTCAGCGGATTGCGAAAGCGCAGCACCGGCTTCACGCCTTCCGGCGGCTGCGGCAGCACCTTGCCCGGCTCGGGGCGCCACGTGCCGTCGTAGCGCGGCTTCTCGCCCGCCTCGCGCTGGCGCTCGCGCAGCGCGTCGAGTTCTTCGGTCGACATGTAGCACGGATACGCGAGCCCCTCGGCGACCAGTTTCGCGAGCACCTCGCGATAGCGGTCCATCCGCTGCATCTGGTAGAACGGGCCTTCGTCGAAATCGAGGCCGAGCCACGCCATCCCCTCGAGGATCGCGTCGACCGCCTCCGTGCTCGAACGCTCGACATCCGTATCCTCGATGCGCAGCACGAACGTGCCTTCCATCTTGCGGGCGAACGCCCACGGATAGAGCGCGGAGCGGATGTTGCCGAGGTGGATGAACCCGGTGGGACTCGGCGCGAAGCGGGTGCGGACAGGACGGCTCATAAACGGTCACTCGGAAATGAATCGACGCGGGACCGGCGGCGGCGCGTGCATGCGGCGCGCGCTCCGATGCCCGGAACGGAAAGAAACGGCGATTATACCCGCCGCGCACGCATTGCCGGCCACCGCGCGCAGCGCACGCCAGTTGCTTTATGATGGGCGCGCCGCGGCCGCCAGCCGGCGCCGCGCCGGCCGTGCGGATCGCCGCGCGGTCGTTTTAGGAACGTATCGGCGCGCGGGCACGCAGCCCGCCGCCCGCAGCTGGAGAGTCCCCCCGATGTCGTCCCCTCGCCTGTCGCGCCGCCAGTTCGGAATCGCGTGCGCATCCGTCAGCCTCGCCGCCTGCACGTCCGCCTGCACGTCATTCGGCAGAAAGAACCGCCCCGAGAACACATCCGCCAACCCCGCGCAGCCGCGGCCCGTGCGGATCGGCATCGCGCTCGGCGGCGGCGCCGCGCGAGGCTTCGCGCACATCGGCGTGCTCAAGGGCCTCGAGGCGCGCGGCATTCCGATCGATCTCGTCGCCGGCACGAGCGCCGGCTCGGTCGTCGGCTCGCTGTACGCGTCCGGGTTGAGCGGGCTGAAGATCAACGAACTCGCGCTGAAGATGGACGAGTCGTCGATCAGCGACTGGGCGCTGCCGTTCCGCTCGCGCGGCCTGCTGCAGGGTGTTGCGCTGCAGAACTTCATCAACCAGACGCTTGCCAACCGGCCGATCGAGAAGATGACGAAGCCGCTCGGCATCGTCGCGACCGATCTGCGGAGCGGCCAGCCGATCCTGTTCCGCCAGGGCAACACGGGCCTCGCGGTGCGCGCGTCGTGCAGCGTGCCGTCCGTGTTCGAGCCGGTGCCGATCGGCAACCGCGAGTACGTCGACGGCGGCCTCGTGAGCCCGGTGCCGGCGTCGTACGCGAAGAAGATGGGCGCGGATTTCGTGATCGCCGTCGACATCTCCGCGCGCCCCGAAGGCGGCGCGACGAACAACCCGATCGAGATGCTGTTGCAGACCTTCACGATCATGGGCCAGACGATCAAGACCTACGAGCTCGACAAGTATGCGGACGTCGTGATCCGCCCGAACCTGAACCAGATGGGCGGCAGCGATTTCAATCAGCGCAACGCGGCGATCCTCGCCGGCGAAGAGGCGGTCGCGCGGATCATGCCGGAACTGCAGCGCAAGCTCGCGGCGGCGGCGGGCCGCGGCGCGGCCGCGTAAAAATGCAAAAAACCCCGCCGCCCGAAGGCGGCGGGGTTTCGAACGCATCCCGCGCGGACGACGCTCAGTGCGACGCGTCGTTCGTCGTGTCGTCGCCGATCGTCGCGCGCACGCGCTGACGCAGGTCGTCGACCTTCATCGGGAACTGCGTCTCGATGCGGCGCGCGCCGGTGAAACGCTTTTCCCAGTAGCTGCTATCGAGATCGTCGACGCGCACCGTGCTGCCGGTCGACGGCGAGTGCACGAACTTGTTGTCGCCGATGTAGATGCCGACGTGCGAGAACGTGCGGCGCATCGTGTTGAAGAACACGAGGTCGCCCGGCTTCAGCTCGCTCATCCGGACCTTCTCGCCGACGCGGCTCATCTCCTCCGCGCGACGCGGCAGCGACATGCCGAGCGTGTCCTGGAACACGTAGCGGACGAAACCGCTGCAATCGAGCCCCGAATCCGGCGTGTTGCCGCCCCAGCGGTAGCGAACGCCGATCATGTTCAGCGCGCCGACCACGACGTCCCCTGCCTTGCCCGCCATGCCGGACAGGAACGACTTCGCGCCGCCGCCACTGCTTTCGGCGGCCGGCTGCGCGGCCGGCTGGGAAGAATTCGGGGAAATATTCGGGGACGGATTCGACCCGGACTGAGCCGAAAATGCGACATTCTGCGTGGAACCGCTTACTTCATCGGCGAACGCGCCGGAAGCTGCAGCGAAAAGGACGCCGATGAACATCCCGGCGACGACGCGCGTGCAAGCCTGGGTCAGGGATCGGTGCTGCATTGGTCGATGGATTGTGCTTAAAAATCAGCTGATTGGCGAAAATTTCGGTCGATACTATCTACCAACAGTTGATTTGTCAAAGGTTTGTCAAATTTGATAATGAAAAACAATCGATGTAACAAATTCATACGTCTAATCAATTCCGCCACACCGCTTCCAGCAGCTTCCGGGTGTAAGGATGGGCCGGTTTCGTGAGGATCGCGTCGACGTCGCCGGCCTCGACGATCGCGCCGTCCTGCATCACCGCGATCCGGTGCGCCATCGCGCCGATCACCTCCAGATCGTGGCTGATGAACACGTAGCCGAGGTTGTACTTCCGCTGCAGGCTCGCGAGCAGCTTCAGCACCTGCTGCTGGATCGACACGTCGAGCGCCGACGTCGGCTCGTCGAGGATCAGCACCCGCGGCTCGAGCACGAGCGCGCGCGCGATCGCGATCCGCTGCCGCTGGCCGCCGGAGAACTCGTGCGGATAGCGGTGCAGCACGGTGCGGTCGAGCCCGACCTCGCGCAGCACCGCGATCGATTTCGCGCGGCGCGCGTCGGCCGGCAGCTCCGGGCGGTGCAGTTCGAGCCCCTCGCCGACGATCCGCTCGATCGTGTGCCGCGGCGACAGCGAGCTGAACGGATCCTGGAAGACGACCTGCATGCTCGCGCGCAGCGTGGTCCGCTCGCGCCCCCGGTAGCTCGCGAGCGCGCGCCCGTGGAATTCGATCTCGCCATGCGCGGTTCGCTGCAGACCGAGCAGCGCCATCGCGAGCGTCGACTTGCCCGAGCCCGATTCGCCGACGATCCCGAGCGTCTCGCCCTGCCGGACCGACAGGCTCGCGTCCGACACCGCGGTGAACGGCGCCGAGCGGAACCAGCCGGCGAGGCCCGGGCGCTTTCTCGCGAACTGCACGCTCACGTGGCGCGCGTCGAGCACGACCGGCGCGATCGGCAGCACCGGCACGACCGCGCGCTGCGGCCGGCTGTTCAGCAGGCGCCGCGTATAAGGATGCTCGGCCGCGGCGAAGATCCGCTCGACCGGCCCGCTCTCGACGAGCCGCCCCTTCTCCATCACCGCGACGCGCGTCGCGAAGCGCCGCACGAGGTTCAGGTCGTGCGTGATCAGCAGGATCGCCATCCCGCGCTTTTCCGCCTCCTCGCGCTGCAGCTCGAGCAGCAGGTCGACGATCTGCGCGCGGATCGTCACGTCGAGCGCGGTCGTCGGCTCGTCGGCGAGCAACAGGCGCGGCCGGCACGCGAGCGCCATCGCGATCATCGCGCGCTGCCGCTGACCGCCCGACAACTGGTGCGGATAGCTGTCGATCCGCTTCTCCGGCTCCGCGATGCCGGTGCGCGCGAGCAACGCGATCGCGCGCGCGCGCGCTTCGCGCGTCGTGACGCCGTCGTGCAGCACGATCGTCTCCGCGATCTGCGAGCCGATCGTGAACAGCGGATTGAGCGCCGTCATCGGCTCCTGAAAGATCATCGCGATGTCGGCGCCGCGCAGGCCCCGCATCTGCCGTTCGGTCTTCGCGCCGAGATCCTCGCCCGCGAAGCGGATCGTGCCGCTCACGTCCGCGTCGCGCAGCAGGCGCAGGATCGACAGCGCGGTCACGCTCTTGCCCGAGCCCGACTCGCCGACGAGCGCGACCCGCTCGCCGCGTCCGACGTCGAGCGTCACGTCGTCGACCGCGACCGTGTCGCCGAAGCGCACGTGCAGATGCTCGAGCGACAGCAGCGGCGCATCGGCCGGCGGCATCGCCCCATTCAACGCACTCACCGCACTCCCCGCGCTCATCGCCCGCCTCCCGCTTCGCGCGCGCCGATCACGATCCGCGTGTCCAGCGCATTGCGCAGCGCGTCGCCCATGAACGTCAGCAGCAGCAGCGTCGCGACGAGCACGCCGAACGTCGCGACCGAGATCCACCACGCGTCGAGGTTGCCCTTGCCTTCCGCAAGCAGCTCGCCGAGGCTCGGCGTCGGCGGCGGCACGCCGAGGCCGAGGAAGTCGAGGCTCGTCAGCGCGAGAATGGCGCCGCTCATCCGGAACGGCAGGAACGTGATCACCGGCGTCATGCTGTTCGGCAGCACGTGCCGCCAGATGATCTGCCAGTTCGACAGCCCCATCGCGCGCGCCGCGCGCACGTAATCCTGCGTGCGGTTGCGCAGGCATTCGGCGCGCACGTAGTCCGCGAGCCCGATCCAGCCGAACAGCGACAGCAGCACGACCAGCAGCAGGATGCTCGGCTCGAAGATCGACGCGAAGATGATCAGCAGATACAGTTCCGGCAGCGAGCCCCAGATCTCGATCAGCCGCTGCCCGACGATGTCGATACGCCCGCCGAAGAAGCCCTGCACCGCGCCCGCCGCGATCCCGAGCACGGTGCCGATCAGCGTCAGCACCAGCGCGAACTCGACCGACACGCAGAAGCCGTACACGAGCCGCGCGAGCAGGTCGCGGCCCTGCGCGTCGGTGCCGAGCCAGTTGTCGCGCGACGGCGGCGCCGGGTTCGGCAGCGCCGAGAAATAGTTCAGCGTGTCGTAGTGATAGTGGTTCGGCGGATAGACGACGAAGTTGCCGGGCATGTCGAGCCGCTTCCTCACGTACGGATCGAGATAGTCGGCGGGCGTCGGGAAGTCGCCGCCGAACGTCGTCTCCGGATACGCCTTGAACATCGGGAAGTAATAGTGGCCGTCGTAGCGCACGACCATCGGCTTGTCGTTCGACCACAGCGGCGCCGCGAGGCTCACCGCGAACGCGGTCACGAAGATCACGAAGCTCCAGTAGCCGCGGCGCTGCTGCCGGAAGCGCCGCCAGACGCGGCGCGCGGGCGACGGCGACACGCGCGCGCGCGCCGCGTCGAGGCGGGAGGAGACGGTGGCCTGGCTCATGTCAGCCTCCGCCGGGCCGCCCCAAGCAGGCTGACCGCCCCCTCGGGGGGCAGCGAACGTAGTGAGCGTGGGGGTCGTGTCATCTCATCGCTCCAGTTGTTCGAATTGAATGCGCGGGTCGACCCACACGTAGCAGAGATCGGAGATCAGCTTCGTCGCGAGCCCGATCAGCGTAAACAGATACAGCGTGCCGAGCACGACCGGATAATCGCGCCGCACGACCGACTCGTACGACAGCAGCCCGAGCCCGTCGAGCGAGAACAGTGTCTCGATCAGCAGGCTGCCGGTGAAGAACGCGCCGATGAACGCGGCGGGAAAACCGACGATCAGCGGCAGCAGCGCGTTGCGGAACACGTGCTTCCACAGCACGGTGCGCTCGGACAATCCCTTCGCGCGCGCGGTCAGCACGTACTGGCGGCGCACCTCGTCGAGGAACGCGTTCTTCGTCAGCATCGTGACGACCGCGAACGAGCCGGCCACCGATGCGGTGATCGGCAGCGCGATGTGCCACAGATAGTCGAGCACCTTGCCGATCAGCGACAGCTGCGCGAAGTCGTCCGACGTGAGCCCGCGCAGCGGGAAGATCTGCCAGAACGACCCGCCGCCGAACAGCACGAGCAGCAGCACGCCGAGCACGAAGTCCGGAATCGCGAAGCCGACGAGCACGACGAGGCTCGTGCCGACGTCGAACGGCGAACCGTTGCGCACCGCCTTCGCGATGCCGAGCGGCACCGAGATCAGGTACGACAGGAAGAACGTCCAGAGCCCGATGCTGATCGACACCGGCAGCTTCGACACGATCAGCGACCACACGCTCTGATGGCGAAAGTAGCTGTCGCCGAGATCGAAGCGCGCGAAGCGGCCGAGCATCTGCACGTAGCGCGTGAGCGGCGGCTTGTCGAAGCCGTACAGCGCCTTCAGCTGCGCGAGCTGCTGCGGATCGATGCCGGTGTGCGCGCGCAACCCGAACGGCCGCGCGCCCTGCTCCTGGCCCTTGCGCAGCTCCTGCACGACCTGTTCGACCGGCCCGCCCGGCACGAACTGGATCACGGCGAACGTGATCGTCAGCACGCCGAGCAGCGTCGGGATCATCAACAGCAGACGTTTGAGGATGTAGCTCCACATGGGCGGCGACTCGCGGTGAACGGACAACGGATGAAAGACGGCCGGCGCGGCGCCGGCCGGGCGCCGGACGTCAGCCGCCCGGCTTGATCCACCAGGTCGACACGACCCAGTCCTCGGCCGAATAGTACAGCGGCAACGTCAACGGATAATCGAGCGTGCGCTTGTACGCGACCCGGTGCGTCGTGCTGTACCACTGCGGAACCGCGTAGTAGCCGTGCATCAGCACGCGGTCGAGCGCGTGCGTCGCGTCGAGCATCTGCTCGCGCGTCTGCGCGACGGTCAGCGCCTTCAGGATCGTGTCGACGGCCGGCGACTTCAGCCCGATGATGTTGTCCGAGCCCGGCTCGTCCGCGAACTTGCTGCTAAAGCGCGACACCTCCTGCGCGCCCGGCACCTGCTCGCCCGGATAGCGCAGCGTCGTCATGTCGTAGTCGAACGCGTCGAGACGCTTCTGCAGCAGCGCGAAGTCGGCGGTGCGAAACCGCGCGTCGATACCGAGCTTCGCGAGATTGCGCTGATACGCGGTGACCACCCCTTCCATCCCGCCGCCCGAATCGTCGAGGATCTCGAACGCGAACGGCTCGCCCTTCGCGTTGCGCAGCGCGCCGTCGCGATAGTGCCAGCCCGCTTCGGCGAGCAGCGCGCGCGCGGCCAGCAGATTCGCGCGCAGCGAGCCCGGGGCGGCCGTGCTCGGCTGCACGACCATCGGCCCGAACACCGCGGGATCGAGCTGCTTGCGCAGCGGGTCGAGCAGCGCGAGCTCGCCCGCGCTCGGCAGGCCGGTCGCCTGGAGTTCTGTGTCCGCGAAATAGCTGTCGAGGCGCGTATAGCCGCCGTAGAACAGCTCGCGGTTCAGCCACTCGAAGTCGAACGCGAGATCGAGCGCGCGGCGCACGCGCACGTCCTGAAACATCGGCCGGCGCAGGTTCATCATGAAGCCCTGCATCCCCGCGCCGTTGTGCTGGCGGAACTCGCGCTTCAGCAGCTCGCCGCTGTCGAAGCGCTTGCCGACGTCGCGCCGCACCCAGTTGCGCGCGATGTATTCGACGAGCACGTCGTATTCGCCGGCCTTGAACGCCTCGAGCCGCGCGGTGCCGTCGCCGTACAGCTTGTAGACGATCCGCGCGAAGTTGTTCGTGCCGACGCGCACCGGCAGATCCGCGCCCCAGTAATGCGGATCGCGCCGGTACGTGATCGTGCGGCCGTTCTCGTAGTGGTCGATCAGGTACGGGCCGCTGCCGATCGGCGTCTCGAACGCGAGCTGGTCGAACGGAATGCGCGTGCCGTCCGCGCGCTGCCCCCACTTGCGCGAGAACACCGGCACGCCGCCCGCGATCAGCGGCAGCTCGCGGCTCTTCGTGCGGAACTCGAAGCGTACGGTCGCCGCGTCGACGACCACCGCGCGCGCGATGTCCGCGAAGAACGCGCCGAACTGCGGCGCCGCCTGCGGGCTCTTCAGCGTGTCGAACGAGTACTTGACGTCGGCGGCCGTCACCGGATCGCCGTTCGAGAAGGTCGCGCGCGGATTCAGGTGAAACGTGACCGACATGCCGTCCGGCGCGATCGCGATGTCGTCGGCGAGCAGACCGTACGCGGACGCGGGTTCGTCCATGCTGCCCGTCGTCAGGCTCTCGAACAGCATCCCGATCCCGGGCGCGGAATTGCCGCGCAGCGTGAACGGATTGAACTTGTCGAACGACGTGAGCCGGTCCGGGTTCGCGAGCACGAGCGTGCCGCCCTTCGGCGCATCGGGATTCACGTAGTCGAAATGCTTGAAGCCCGGCGGATATTTCGGCTCGCCGTACTGCGCGATCGCATAGGCCGCATGCGCGGCCGGTGCGGCCAACATGGCCAGCGCGGTGAGCAGCGCCTGCGCGAGCAGGCCGATCGTCGCGATCGTCGCGATTGGCGCGATTGGCGCGATTGGCGCGATTGGCGCGAAGCGGCGCGCGGCGGCCGGCCGGCCCGCCGCGTCGATATCGGCGAGCGCGGCGGCGGCCCGAGGTTTTACCGCCCGTGGCAAACCCATCGTCATAAATGCCCTGTCGGTCGATTGGGGGTGGCAATGTGAGAGAATTCTACCCACTCGAAACCGATTACAGCCATCCGCCGCCCGTCGCACGCACTGGCGCGCGCGCTTCAATAGGAGAATTCATGGGCTTCCTCGCTGGTAAACGTATTTTGCTGACGGGCCTCCTGTCGAGCCGTTCGATCGCCTACGGCATTGCGCAGGCCTGCAAGCGCGAAGGGGCGGAGCTGGCGTTCACGTACGTCGGCGACCGCTTCAAGGATCGCATCACCGAGTTCGCGGCCGAGTTCGGCAGCAACCTCGTGTTCGATTGCGACGTCGGCAGCGACGAGCAGATCGCCAAGGTGTTCGAGGGCCTCGGCCAGCACTGGGACCGCCTCGACGGCGTCGTGCATTCGATCGGCTTCGCGCCGCGCGAGGCGATCGCCGGTGACTTCCTCGACGGCCTGTCGCGCGAAGCGTTCCGTGTCGCGCACGACATCTCCGCGTACAGCTTCCCCGCGCTCGCGAAGGCGGCACTGCCGATGCTGTCGGACAAGGCGTCGCTGCTGACGCTCACCTATCTCGGCGCGGAGCGCGTGGTGCCGAACTACAACACGATGGGGCTCGCGAAGGCCGCGCTCGAGGCGAGCGTCCGCTATCTGGCGAATTCGCTCGGGCCGAAGGGGATCCGCGCGAACGGCATCTCGGCCGGCCCGATCAAGACGCTCGCCGCGTCGGGCATCAAGGACTTCGGCAAGTTGCTCAAGTACATGGAAGACGTCGCGCCGCTGCGTCGCAACGTGACGATCGAGGAAGTCGGCAACGTCGCCGCGTTCCTGCTGTCGGATCTGTCGAGCGGCGTGACCGGCGAGATCACGTACGTCGACTGCGGCTTCAACGTGACCGCGGGCGTGCCGGAAAACGTCGGCCAGGGCTGAAGCCCGGGCCGCTCAGCGACTCACGCTGAACGACTCGAAGCAAAACCACGCAAAGAAAAACCACGCAAAGAAAAACCGCCTCGCGTCGAATGACGCCCGAGGCGGTTTTTTGCTGTCCCGGCGCGGCGTGCGCGCCCGGGCCTTCAATCGTGAACGACGGGGGAACGACGGGCCGCTCAGTGCCAGCCTTCGTGACGGCCGTTATCCCAGTGGTCGCGACCGCCGCGATCGCCATGATCCCAGCCGCGGCGGTGACGATTCCATTCGTCGCGCCCCCAGTAGCGGCGGCCATCCCAGTAGCGGTCGCCGTGCCAGCCGATCACGATGGCCGGCGCCGCATACACGGGTGCCGGCTGATAGACGACGGGCGGCGGCGGCGGCGCATAAACCGGCGCGGGCGCGACGTAGACCGGTGCCGGCACGCCGACGTTGATCCCGACATTGACACCCGCCATTGCAGCGCCCGACACGAGCAAGGCGGTCATTCCGGTCATGAGCGAGGCAATACGCAAGGTCTTCATGGAGTCCTCTTCTTGGTTGATTTGCAGGTGATCCGACTATAGCGGCTGCCGCGTCGCCCGTATATTTCCACTTTGTAAGAACTGATGCGCGACATCGCGCGCCGGTCGAGCGGCTAACGTTTCGTTACAATCGGGGGTCGGGACATGCGGCTGCATGGCGGTCGACGCGGGGTCGACGCGGATGATACCGCAGCCGCCCGGCGCGCAGCGACGCCATCACCGGGTCAAAGCCGCGTCGAAGAGATGAAGTTGCCGGAACGCGCGCGGCGGGCGATCAGCACCCTCCGGCCCTCACCCAGAACTCGGGCGGTATCACGTGCAGATGCCGCGAGCGAATGCGCTCGGCCGTCCGATACTCGATCGGCGACAACGACAGGTGCCGGCGGAACAGGCGCGCCATCCGGTCGCCGCGTCCGAAGCCGGTGCGCCGCGCGATTTTATCGGCAGGCAGGTCGGTCTTCGCGAGCATCTGGCACGCCTCCTCGAGACGCACCTTCAGCACGAACTCCGACGGACGCACGCCGACTTCCTGCTTGAAGCGGCGGAGAAAATTCCGCTCGCTCATCGCCGAGAATTTCGCGACGGCCGCGATCGACACGCGATTCGCGCTGTTGTCGCGCAGCCAGTTCGCCGCGCGCCGAATCCGGTCGCTCGCGACGGCTTCGCTCGCGTGGAACAGCATCGACGTCGAATACGGACTCACTGCGTCGCGCACCTCGACGTCGCCGTACGACGCCGGCAACGACGTCACACCGCAGCGACGCGCGCCGCCCTGATCGAACGCGTCGGATTGCGCGGCCCGCAACCAGCGCCGCAGTTGGTGATCGTCGCTTTCGCTTCCATCGGAGTGCGAGCGGCCGAACGTGAACACGCAGTCCATGCTCGACGCGTCGTGTTCGGACAACGGTTGCGTCAGCACCGGAATGCCCGACGACGAACGGACCGGGCCGCCCGGCTCCGACAGCAGCACGAGTTCGTAGTGCACGTCGCACGCGGCGGCGCCGCGCCGACGCACGTTCGCGAGACGAAACGCGTCGGAAAGCCGTTCGATCTGCCGCAACGAAAATCCGTCGAACAACAGCGCCGCCAGCCGGTACCGCCGACGGGAAAACGGCTCGACAGCATGCAGTGGTTCGTATTGAATTTCACGATCGCCCGCGACGACGGTATTTTCCATACTGCCATTCCTTTTCGATCAACCGATGGATTCGTCATTCATGCCAACGAATCATATTCAGATCGATTCGAGATTCAACGACAGCGACGGTTTCCGGCAAGCAATTGTCAGTATTCGGCAACAGCGGAAGCGGCAAGCACGCTCCATGCGGTCATATCAAAAAAATGTCCAGCTAAAAAACCATTCTCCGCATTAATATAAAATTTCTTATCTCAAAAGAAATAATTCCACCCGATGATTCGGATCGGACGTCATTTCGATTATAAAAATACATTAACCGGCTGACGAGATGGAATCAAGGAGAATGCCGCGCCGCCTGCCGGTGCAACGGGCTGTCACGCAGATTGTCCAGGTAATGCACCTCGCGCCGCAGTTGCGTCGCGAACGCTTGCGCCATCGGCGTCATCGGCGAATCGGCGCGGTAGATCAGGCTGACCTTGTGGCTCGGCAGCGGGTCTTCGATCGGCAGGATCACGAGGCCCGACGCGGCCAGCCGGCTCGCGCCGAGCTGACGCGGCAGCAGGCACAGCAGCGTGCGGTCCTGCAACAACGTCAGAATCATGCCCAGCGCGTCGCAGCGCACGGCCACGCGCGGCAGCGGCAGGTCGAGCGCGCGGAACGCGTCGAGGATCGCCGCGCCGGGGCCGTGCATCCGCTGTCCGGTCAGCACCCATTCGGACCCGACGAGCTCACGCAGCGTGCGCGCCTCGCACAACGGATGCTCGCGATGCGCGACGACGACGGAATCGTTATCGTAAAGCGCCTCGCAGACGAAATCGCGCTCGATCCCTTCATCCGGAATCGGGCTCACCGCCATGTCCATCACGCCGGCGCGCAGATCGGACAGATGCGCCGGGTACACGCCGCTTTCGATGGACACCAGCACGTCCGGATACAGCGCGCGAAAACGCTTCAGAACCGCCGGCAGCAACACGTGCGCGGGGCCGCCCGTCGCGCCGATGCGCACCACGCCGCCGCGCTCGCCCAGCATCTGCGCCATCTCGTCGGTCGCCTTGCGCGCCTCGTTCGCGATCAGCCGCGCGCGGCGCAGGAACGCGTCGCCATAGTGCGACAACACCACGCCGCGCGTCGTGCGCGTGAGCAGCGGCACATGCAGCTCCTCCTCGAGCAGCCGGATGCTTTTGGTGATCGCCGGCGCGGACACGTCGCGCGCCTTCGCGCCCGCGCGAATGCTGCCGCTGTCGGCCACCGCAATGAAATCCTGAAGCTGACTCAACCGCATTGCCCCACCTCTTTCCCGATCGTCGCGACGACGCTGTGCCCGCCAGCATAGCGGCATTCGCGCGGCCTCGGGATAACCCGAGGCGCCAACCGCCGGTTTACGCGACGTCGATTTTGATAGCTGCCGCTGTCACCGGAGAAACCGAATAATGCCCTTCCATCGATGCGACGCATCCCATTCGGAGAATCCGATGACGACGAAACAAGATCTGCCGCTCGCCGGCATCCGCGTGGCCGAATTCGGCCAGTTCATCGCGGCGCCGGGCGCGGCGATGATGCTCGCCGATCTCGGCGCCGACGTGATCAAGATCGAAGCGCCGCGCGGCGACAGCGCACGGCGTTTCGACGGCACGAGCCCGCAGAGCCCGATGTTCATCGCGTACAACCGCGGCAAGCGCGCGATCGCGCTGGACCTGCGCAAGCCCGGCGGCGCGGAGGCGGCGCGACGCCTCGCGCTGTCCTGCGACGTCGTGCTGCACAACGCGCGTCCGGGCTCGATGGAATCGCTCGGCCTCGATGCGGCGACACTGCGCGCGGCAAAACCATCGCTGATCCATGCGTCGGTGACCGGGTTCGGCACGCGCGGTCCGTCGCGCGCGCGGCCCGGCCTCGACATCGCCGCGCAGGCGGAAAGCGGGATGATGAGCGTCACGGGCGAGGCCGGCGGCATGCCGCTGAAGGCCGGCTTCGCGGTCGTCGATGCCGCAACCGCGCTCGCGACGGCCAACGCGATTCTGGCCGCGCTGTTCCGCCGCCTGCGCACCGGCGACGGCGACACGATCGAGACGTCGCTGCTGAGCGTCGGCATCCAGTTGCAGGCGCAACTGTGGGCCGAATACCAGTGCTCCGGCGCATTGCCGGTGCGCAGCGGCAACAGCCAGCCGAAGGCGGCGCCGGCGGCCGATCTGATCGCGGTGTCGGACGGGCACCTGGTGGTGTCCGCGTATCTCGACGAGCACTGGGCGCGCCTGTGCGACGCGATCGGCCAGCCGCAGCTCACGCGCGATCCGCGCTTTTCCAGCAATGCGCTGCGCGTGCAGAACCGGTCCGCGATGCGGGCGATCCTGCAGGATGCGTTGTGCGCGTATCGTGGCGACGACGCGCGCGCGCTGCTGGAACGGCATCAGGTGGTGGTCGGCGTCGTGCGCGACTATCGGCAGGTCGAACGCAGCGAAGACGTGCTCGCGGCCGGCGTGCTGCGCACGGTCGGCGACGGCACCGGCGGACGGATCACGCTGCCCGGCCTGCCGTTCGCGATGGCGAGCCTGCCGAGCGTCGCCGAGCCCGTCGTGCCTCGGCTGGGCCAGCACACGGCCGAAGTATTGAGCGAGCTCGGCTACGGCGCCGCCGCGATTCTCGCGATGGCGCGCGAGCGCGCGATCGTCGTCGAAACCGACCAATCCGCCCAACCCAACCAATCCGACCAACCCGACCAATCCGCCGAAACGGCGGGGGCGCACGCATGAGTACGACGGCGCCCTCCCCCGTGCTGGTCACGCGCGACGAAGGCTCGGCCGAAATCACGCTGAACCGCCCCGAAACACGCAACGCGATCGACATCCCGACCGCCGAAGCGCTTGGCGACGCGATCGAATCGCTCGAACGCGACGACACCGTGCGCGCGATCGTGCTGCGCGGCGCCGACGGCGCGTTCTGCTCCGGTCTCGACCTGAAGGCGCTGCAAGCGCATCCGGAAGGGATGGCCGGCTTCGCGGCGCGCTGGGACCGCGTGCACGTCGGCCTGCTGCGCAGCCGCAAAGCCTGGATCGTCGCGCTGGAGCGTCACGCGGTCAACGGCGGCGCGGCGCTGGCGCTGGCCGGCGATCTGCTCGTCTGCGGCGAGCGCGCGTTCATGCAGATCGGCGAAATCCGCATTGGCATGGCCGCACCGCGCAACGTCGCGTGGCTTGCGTTGCGGCACGGCGAGGCCGTGGCCGCGCGCCTGTGCCTGCTCGGCGAGCGCGTGCCGGCAGCGGAACTGCTGCGTCTGGGCATCGCAACCGAAGTCGTCGACGACGCCCGGACGCTCGCACGGGCGCGCGCACTGGCCGCCACGATCGCCGCGTATCCCGCGCACGCGGTCGACGCGATCAAGGGCGGCATCCGCGCGGCGAGCACGCGCGGCGCGCCGGAACGCTGGTTTGACGTCTGCCGCGACGCCAACGGTATCCACGACACCCACGACATCCACGGCAGCGAGGTGAAACATGGATGAATACGACGATCTGCGCCGCGACGTCCGTGCATTCGTTGCGCAGGCGCTGCCCGCGCACGTGCGCGAGAAAGTCCGGCTCGGGCTGGAAGTCAGCAAGGACGAGATGGTCGACTGGCAGCGCCGTCTCGCCGAACGCGGTTGGCTCGTGCCGCACTGGCCGCGCGCGTGGCAAGGCGCGGACTGGAGCGCCGCGCGGCGCGCGGTGCTGCAGGAAGAGCTCGTGCTCGCCCATGCGCCCGAGACCGGCGGCATTTCGATCGAGATGATCGGCCCGATTCTGATCCGCTACGGCACCCCGGCCCAGCAGCAATACTTCCTGCCGCGCATCGTCGATCTGGAGCACTGGTGGTGCCAGGGCTATTCGGAACCGAACGCGGGCTCGGACCTCGCGTCGCTGACCATGCGCGCTGTGCGCAAGACCCGCGACGACGGCACCGACGTGTACGTCGTCAACGGCAGCAAGATCTGGACGTCCTACGCGCAATACGCGGACTGGATCTTCTGCCTCGTGCGCACCGATACCGACGCCCGCGCGCAGCAAGGCATCAGCTTCCTGTTGATCGACATGCGCAGCCCCGGCGTCAGCGTGCGCCCGCTGATCGGCATCCACGGCTGGCACCTGTTCAATCAGGTGTTCTTCGACGACGTCGAAGTGCCGGCCAGCATGCGCGTCGGCGACGAGAACGCCGGCTGGGCGATCGCGAAATCGCTGCTCGAGCACGAACGCCTGAATCTGGCGCGCGTCGCCGAGAACCGCCGCCGTCTCGCGAAGGTGCGCGCGATCGGTGCCGAAGTGCAGGAAGCCGGCGAGCCGCTGATGCGGCGCCCGTGGTTCGCGCGGCGCCTTCGCGAACTGGAGGTGCGCGTCGAAACGCTGGCCGCGACGGTATTGCGCTTTCGCCGGCTCGAACGCGCGCGCGGCACGCTCGGCCCCGAGACCGGGATGCTGAAGCTGCTCGGCAGCCGGCTGATCCAGGACATCGAGAATCTGGCCGTGGACGCGCTCGGCCCCGAGACGCTCGCCTACGACCGCGCCGCGCATTTCGAGCCCGCCGCACCGCGGCCGGGACGTTCCGCGTATGCGGCGGCCGCGTCCGCGCGCCGCTTCGTCACGCGCGGCTACACGATCGCCGGCGGATCGAGCGAGATTCAGCACGAACTGCTGGCCAAGCAGGTGCTCGCGCTTTGAAAGGACATCGACGATGAACGGATACGACGAGGATCGCTTCGACGAGCGCCAGATGCTGCAACAGAGCGCGCGCCGTTTCGTGGAGCGCGAATACGGCTTCGCGCAGCGCAAGGCCGTGTTGACCGAGCCGAACGGCTTCTCGCGTGCGCATTGGCGGACGTTCGCCGAACTCGGCTGGCTGGCGCTCGCGCTGCCGCCGGCGTGCGGCGGCCTCGGCGACGACCTGGATCAGGCGTTGCTCGCCGAAGAGCTGGGTCGCGCACTGGCCGTCGAGCCGTGGCTCGCCAACGCCGCATTGTGTGCGCCGCTACTGGCCGCGTGCGGCGCTGTCCGGCACGCCGCGCTGGCCGAACGAATCAGTGCGGGCGGCCTGATGGCGGCGCTGGCGGCCTTCGAGACGCAAGGCCGACACGACGCGTTCGACGTCGCGACACGCGCGCGTCGCGGCGACGACGCGCACTGGCGGATCGACGGCACCAAGACGCTGGTGCTCGGCGGCGGTTGCGCGGACGTGCTGCTCGTGCTCGCGCGCACCGACGGCGAGCGGCGCGACACGCATGGCCTGACGCTCTTCGCGGTGCCCGCCGCGACGCCCGGCATGGCCGTCGAAGCGCACCCCACGTATGACGACCGGCAAACCGCGACCGTCACGCTGCGGCGCGTGACGCTATCCGACGAAGCGCGCATCGGCGAAGTGGGCGACGCCTGGCCGGTCGTGCAGGCCGCGATCGACAGGGCGACCGTGATGGCCTGCGCGGAGGCCGTGGGCACGATGGCTCGCGCGTTCGAGCTGACGCGTGAATACGCGGTGACGCGCCGGCAGTTCGGCCGTTCGCTGAGCGCCAATCAGGTGATCCGTCACCGGCTGGTCGATCTGTATGTGAGCATCGAGCAGGCACGGTCGATCACCGAGGCGGCCGCGGCGGCGCTGCGCGCCGACGACGTCACGCGAATGCGTGCCGTTTCATACGCGAAGGCATTCGTTTCCGGCGCGGGCCGCGCGCTCGGCGAAGACGCGGTGCAACTGCACGGCGCGATCGGCATGACGGACGAGATGGAAGTCGGCCATTGCTACAAGCGCCTGGCCGCGCATGCGAACCTGTTCGGCGATGCCGACTGGCATCTCGCGCGGCTGGATGCGCTGGAATGATTGCGAGGACGCGCGATGCTCAGGCTGGGGCCCCCGTGCTCAGCGCGCCGGCAAGCGCGGGCGCCGCATCGAGCTTCACATCGGAATGGCGGGCCACATCGACGTCATAGCTACGCATCGCGATGATGAAGAACACCGCGGCGAACACGCTGGCCACCGGAATGACGGTCAGCGCATGCTGCAAGCCCCATTGATCGGACAGGACGCCCGCGAGGAACGGCCCCGCGGCGAGGCCGAACACGTTCTGAAACAGCGACAGCACAGCCGCGCCGGTCGAGCGCACACCGGGATGCGTGACATCCATCGCGACGCCGGCCACCACGCCGACGGTGCCGTTCATGAAAAAGGCGCCGAGAAGGATCAGCTTGAACTGCGCATCGCCCGTATATCCGCCTCCGAACGCGACCATGAAGATCACCGACGTGATCACGCACGGCACGGACAGCGCGGGCAGCTTGTTGCGCGGCTGGCGAACCGCGAGGCGCCCGATCACGACGCCCCAGAACGTGCAGCTGATGGCGCCGACCAGCACCACCACGGCCGCCGCCTTCGCTGCCGCTTCCGGCGTCATGCCATGGAAGCGGTTCAGATAGCTGGGCAGCCATGACCAGATGGCCGACACCGTAATCAGCTGCGCGGCCGCTCCGGCACAGACCCACAACAGCGTACGCGTGCCCGCCAACGTGCGCAGCGTGTGCTTGAGCGTCCCGCTGACCGACCGCGCGGCGTGGCTCGAGCCGGCCTTCATGTCCACCGTTTTGTAGTCGCGCACGAGCGGATAGAGCAACGCGAGCACGAGCCCGGGCACGCCGACCACGCCAAACGCGGACTTCCAGCCCCACCGGGCCGCGATCATGCCGCCCAGCATCACGCCGAGCACCGAGCCGAGCGACGGCGCAGCGAAGAACGCGCCGAGCACGGCGCTGCGCAAGCGCTTCGGAAACAACGTCGACAGAAGCGCCGCGCCCACGGATCCGTAGCCGGTCTCCCCTACCCCGACCACCGCGCGCGCCACGAACAACTGACTGAAATTGGTCGTGAACATGCAGGAAATGGTGGCCAGACTCCATCCGACCGCCATGACGACGATACTCTTGACCCGGCCGACGCGATCGGCGACCAGTGCGACCGGCAAGCCGCCCACCCCCACCACGATCGACACGACCGACACCAGCGAGCCGAGCTGCTTGTCACTCAGATGCCATTCGCTGCGGATGTGAGGAAACAGCGAGACGATCACCTGCCGGTCGATGAAATCGAAGAACATCAGCGCGAAGGTCATTGCGAACGCGAACCACACTCGCCGCCTGCTCGTCAGGTATTCGTCGCCGCTGCCGACCTCCGGGCCGTCAGGCATCACGTTCATGCTCGTCTCCTAATATTTGTGCCGGTCGCTTGCAGCATCGACGCGCCGCTTTCGACATTCGTACGCGTTCCAGTGTGGCCGCCGCGCGTTTCTCCCGCTTGACATTGCATGACAGCGATTTATCATTTGACGCCAGCCTTCCGCCCGGTTTTCCGATGTCGTCACTTGTCCGCGCCGCGAGCCTAACCAACTACAGCGAGGTCGCTCAGGCGGCCGGGCTGAATCCGGTGCGGATGCTCCTGGACGCGGGGTTGAGTCCGAGCGTATTGGGCGAGCCCGACCTGATGATTCCGGGCGAGCGCGTCGGTCAATTGCTCCAGGCGTCCGCCACGCTGTCGGGCAACGAGAGTTTCGGACTCTGCATGGCCGAATCGCGCCTGCTGTCCAACCTCGGGGCGGTGGGATTGCTGATCCGCGATCAGGCCACCCTGCGCGACTCGCTCGACATGCTGATGCGCTATCAGGCGCTGCTCAACGGTGCGCTGTCGCTGACCGTCGAAGAATGCGGCGACGTCGTGATCATTCGCGAAGCGATCATGGCCGGCAGTGCGAATCAACCCACGCGCCAGCGCGTCGAGCTGGCGCTGGGCGTGATGGTGCGATTGATCCGCCAGCTCTGCAACGCCAACTGGAAGCCGCAACGCGTTTGCTTCGAACACCCGGCGCCGCGCGACGCCAGCACGCACCATCGGTTCTTCGGCTGCACCGTCGAGTTCGACTACGACTTCAATTGCATCATCTGCGCGAAGGCGGATCTCGATGCTCGCAATCCGTCAGCCGATCCGGCGATGGTGCGCTACGCGCAGCAGTTGCTCGACGCATCCATCGTCACGCAGCAGGCGACGATGCTCGAAGACGTGCGCCGCGCGATCCTGCTGTTGCTGCCGAGCGGGCGCTGCGGCATCGAACAGGTCGCCGAGCACCTGGGCATGGTGTGCCGCACGATCCAGCGCCGGCTGGCCGAACAGGGGCAGAGCTTCTCGTCGATCGTCAACGACATACGCCGGGAACTCGCGACACGCCATGTCATCGAGAGCGATCGCCAGTTGACCGAAGTCGCGACGCTGCTCGGCTTTTCCGCGCCGAGCGCGTTCTCCCGGTGGTATCACGCGGAATTCGGCTGCAGCGCCAAAGAGAGCCGCGCGATGCGCGGCGCGCTGCGTCACGCTTCGTCAAACGGCTGATTCAACGCCGTCGCGCTTCCGCGATGTAACACCGCCGGCCGATCAGGTACACCGTGAACGGCAAGATCGCCGCGAGCGGAAGGCAGCGCAACGCGACCTGGAGGCCCGCCGCGTCCGCGACGATGCCGGTGAAAAACGGGCCGGCGGCAAGACCCAGGATGTTGTTGAACAGCGTCAGCGTCGCGAACGCGGAGCCGTGGATCGCCGGCCGCGTCGCGCCGGCGATGATCGCGCCGCACGTGACGAACGAACTGGCGAGGAAGAACACCGCCGGCGCGAGCAGGGCGAGTTGCAGATTCCCCTGCGGCAAGCGGAACGCGATCGCCAGCAGGACGCCCAGCACGAGACAATACGCAATGGCCATGTTCCACCGCTTGAGCGACGAATCCCCGCTGATCCAGTCGGTGATCACGCCGCACAGGAATTGGCCCACGCCGCTGACGAGAACCAGGCCGGCGGCCACCACGGCTGCTTTGCTGACCGGCATGCCCCAGTAGCGATTCAGGTAGCTCGGCAGCCACACGAACAGCGTGCCCTGGATGAAGACCTGCAGCGCGCTGCCGAGGTACGCGCAAAAGACGGAACGGGACGGAAACAGGTCGGAGAGCAGCGCTCGCGGCGTCAGTTTCAATCGCTCGTGTACCAGCGTTACGCTCACGTCGTCCGCACGCGCGCAAGCGACGCGCTTTTCCGTGACCACGAGCGCGTAGACGGCCGTCAGCACCAGACCAAAGATCGCCATCAGGCCCATCGACCAACGCCAGCCGACGTGCGTCGCGATGATGCCGGAAAGCGAAACGCCGAGCACCGACCCGAACGCGGCGGCCGACGTAAAGCCGCCGGCAATCGTCGAGCGCATGGACTTTGGAAAGAGGCTCATCAGCACCGCGATTCCGACGCTTCCGTAAGCGGCCTCGCCGACACCGACGAAAAGGCGCGCGACGAGCATCTCGTGGTAATTGCTCGCGATCGCGCAGCCGAGCGTGGCGAGACTCCATAGCCCGACCATCAGCGCAATGCTCCTGACGCGTCCCCAGCGGTCCGCGACGATCGAGAACGGGAGCGTCAACACGCCTACCGCGAGCGGCACGACGCTGCTGATCGAGCCGAGCTGCGTATCGGAAAGCCGCCACTGCACTTTCAGGATCGGAAACAGCGCATTGAGCGCCTGCCGCGACATGTAGTCGGACAGCAACAGGCAAAACATCAACGCGAATACCACCCACGCGTAAGCGCGCGCACCGCTGACAGCCGGAGCGGACTCCGCCGGCATCACGTTATTCGTATACAGGCTCAATTCCGTCTCCTTCGATCTCGCTTTGCTTTCCGCATTAAATAAGTCATCCTGATTATCTACATCTCAACATGACAGAGACCATCTGTTGCTGCCCGTCGATCCTTAGGCCGGCGTTTCCTCGCCGAGCGAACCCGGCGTCGAGATCCGCGACGTCTTCGGCGCACGTGCACGCTGGCCATCGGCCGGTTTCGTCGCGATCGCGCGAACCGCGGCATCCCTGGCTTCGTCCAGGCGCGATGCGGCAAGAGAAAGCAGCAATTCGCCGTCTCGCTTGATCGCGGCCCTCTGCAGCGCGCGCCAGACTTTCAACGACGCGCGAATCGACTGCGGCGCCGCGACCATGCCCAGCCGCACATAACGGAAGGTTCGCAACGAGATCGATTGCAGCACGTCGGCCAGAAGCCGGTTGCGACACAAATCGACCGTAGCGAAGTTCAGCAGGAAGCTTTCCACCGCATACGCGTCCACCGACTCTTCGGCCGCCTTGGCCAGCTTGGGCACATGTGCGGTCAGCAGCGCCTCGAGCTCGGCCGGATTTTCGCGCACCACCTGCTCCAGCATCGTGAGGTACAGCACGCTGCGCACGCGGAAAATGTCCCGGAGTTCGTCCTCGTCAGGCGCCGTCACGATCGCGCCCCGTCTCGCCTGGAATTCGACGAGACGATCCCGCTCCAGGATGCGCATCGCTTCGCGCACCGGGGCACGGCTGACGTGCAGCACCTCGCTGATATCCTTCTCCAGCAAACGTTGCCCCGATTTCACCAGGTCGAGCGTGATGACGCCCGCCAGCCTGGCCGCGATCTGCTCGGCGATCGGCACCGACGCATACGCCCAGTCCTGCCCGCGCAGCACTGCCCGCTCGACCGCCAGCATCAGCGAATTCTTCGGCGTGAGGAGCGCGGAAAGATCGGGAAGATTTTGCGTTTTCGTTCGGGCCATGGCGAATCACGAATGCGATTTTTGTCGATTTTAACCGACGCGAATCGTCGTCCCCGGCGTTGCGATACCCACGAAAAAGCGGAAATATTTCGCCGGCAAGCGCAAGCCGTCAATACGGCGTATCGCCTTCGATTCCCGCCCGCTCCATCTTGCGCGGCGCCGGCCAGTAATCCATCACCGCATAATGCTGCGTCGAGCGGTTGTCCCAGATCGCGACACTGTTCGGCTTCCATCGGAAACGGACCTGGTATTCCGGAATCATCGCCTGGCTTTGCAGATAGTTCAGCAGAAGGGCCGCGCCGGGCGTCTTGTCCAGACCGAAACGCACGTTGTCGACCGTGTGGTAATTGATGAAATGCGTCGTGAAGCTGCTCACGTACAGGATCTTTTCGCCGGTCTCCGGGTGCGTGCGCACGACCGGGTGCTCCGCCTCCGGATTCTGCGCGGCCAGCTTTCTTCGTTCCTCCGGCGCCATCGCCGCACCGAACGAATGCTCGATGCTGCTTTTGGCCCTCAGGCCGTCGATACGCTTCTTGATGTCGTCCGGCAGTCGCTTGTAAGCTTCGACCATGTTGACCCAGATCGTGTCTCCGCCGACCTCCGGACATTCGACGCAGCGCAGCACGGCGCCCATCGACGGCCTCGGTCGCCAAAGCCCGTCGCTGTGGTAATTGTTCTCGTACGGGTTCTTTTCTTCCGATCGATAGATCTGCACGAGCCCCGGATGCGCCGGATCGCTCCCGGCAACCGGATGATCCTCCAGCTTCCCGAAGCCTTGCGCGAACGCGACGTGCTCCTGCCGGGTCATCTGCTGATCGCGAAAGAAAAGCACCCGGTGCTTGAGCAGCAGCGCCTTGATTTCCGCAAACAGCGATGCATCGCGCGATGCCTCTCCCAGGCTCACACCGGACACCTCCGCGCCGATGCAAGCAGTCAATCGTTCTACTTCGATCATGAGCGATATCTCCTGTTGATCGCACTACTGACCAAGCGGCCGCTGTAGCGTGAGCTTGTTGGTCACCGACGTCACGCCGGAGACGCCCTTCGCGATCTCACCGGCGGTGGTGATCTGCGACGCTTCGGCGACTGTGCCGTTCAGCGTGACCGCGCCACCCTTGGCAATGACGCTGATGCTGCCGGCGTCGATCTCCTTGTGTTTCGCGAGTGCCGCGTACACCTTGCGCCGCAGCGCGCGATTCGCCTGCCGGATCGTCTTCTTGCTGGTCGCGCCCGACACGGCGGCCGGCGCGGCAGCCATTGCGCTCGCGGCCGTGGCCGCCGGTGCGCTCGCCTGCGCCCACGCGCCGAGCGACGCGGTCAGGATCACGACGCCAAGCGCGGCCCGGATGCCTTCGATCATTTTCATCTTCGTTGTTCTCCGTTTCGTTTCGAATTCATCGAGCCATCAGAAGGTATGCCGCATGCCGATCATCGCGGCGGTCGTCGACACGCCCGGCGCGACCGGCTCGCCATACGTGATCGTCTGGTTCATCGTGCCGCGGTTCGCGACGTAGCCGACCTGCGCATAGACCATCGTCCGCTTCGACAGGCTGTATTCGGCGCCCATCGCGTACTCGCTCGAATGGTTCGCGCCGTTGTTGCGGTCCTTCAGGAAGTAGTAGCCGGACGTGACCCGAAGGAACGGGCTGAACTGATAGCCGAGCCCGCCCGAGATCATTTCGTAGTCCACTTTGTTCGAGTTGGCCGGGCTCTTGCCGAGCCCGTACGATGCCGATACCGACAAGCCGCTGAACGTGTACTTCGCGCCGAAGTAGTA
>NZ_JACBNX010000032.1 GCF_013403875.1 Burkholderia guangdongensis
ATCACGGCCGACTGGAGTCGTGCTGCTCATGATTGGAAGGCAGCGATGAACCAGTTCGCTATCCTCTATCAGGATCGATTCGTTCGCCCGTCCGTGTGATTATTCAACCCGCCTTGAACACGGAAATCCTGACACCCCCCTTCAGATGGTGGGAACCGGCATTCCACCAAGGCCCTCGGCCGTTCACGCTCGACTTCCATGCCCGCTCCGGGCGTAAGCCCAGGGCGATCATGTTGCGCGCTCGGGTTCGGGGGCGCTTCCACTGCCGCCAGATCAGGCAGCGCAGGCGCCTTCGCAACCATCCGTCCAGCCCTTCCAGCCGCTTGTGCTGCTGACTTAGCCGGAAGTAAATTGCCCAGCCTCGCAGGAGCGGGTTGAGCTTCTGGATCGTCCGCTCAAGAGACCCACTTCTTCCCTTCAGCGTCAGTTCCCGCACCCGGCTCATCAATCGCTTGATGCTTTCCGGTGCGACCCGGATATGCGCTTGCCCCAACCTTACCGCGACCCGGTATCCCAGGAACTTCCGCGTGCTCGGTCGGGCCACCGCACTCTTGGTCTCGTTCACGCGCAGCTTCAAGACCTTCTCGAGATAGGTCCTGGTGCTCGCCATGACGCGTTGTCCTGCTTGTTTGCTGCCAACGTAGATGTTGCAGTCGTCAGCGTACCGGCAGAATGCCAACCCTCGGCGCTCCAGTCTCCGATCCAGATCGCTCAGCAGTATGTTCGACAGTAGCGGGGACAGCGGGCCGCCCTGCGGCGTACCCTCTGCTCTCGCCTGCGTCACGCCGTCCGCCATCATCCCCGCTTCAAGGAAGCGGCGAATCAGCTTCAGCGTCACCCTGTCTTGCACATGCCGGGCGACCCGGCCCATCAGCACATCATGATTGACCCGATCGAAGAACTTCTCCAGATCGATGTCTACCACCCAATGCCGACCGCCCTGGACATGTGCTTGCGCCTGACGCACCGCGTCCAGCGCACTCTTGCCCGGTCGGAATCCGTAACTGCTCGCCGAGAACGTCGGCTCCAGGATCGGTTGCAATACTTGGTGCAGCGCTTGCTGAATCAGTCGGTCCACCACGGTCGGCACGCCAAGCGTCCTCACCCCGCCTTGCGGCTTCGGTATCTCCACCCGGCGTACCGCTCGCGGCAGGTACTTCCCTTCCAGCAGCGCTTGCTTCACACTCGGCCAGTGCATCTTCAGCCAGTCGCCAAGGCCTTCCACGCTCAGCCCGTCTACCCCGGCTGATCCCTTGTTCCTCAGCACCCGGCGATACGCCCGCCTCATGTTGCCGCGCTCCACGACGCGCTCCATCAGCGCGTCGCCCTCCGATTTCGTTCGCCCGCATGTCGCCGTGCCCGTTTCCGCACCCCGCACGCAGCCCTGTGGCTTCCGGCCACCCCTCGCGTGCTCGGCCGCTGTCTCCAGCGCTTCTGCATCCATAACAGGTTTCGAGATCATCCGTCCTACTCTCGGCATTCACTGTTCAGGCCTTCGGTCACGGTATTCTTCGGCTCGCCGCCTTCGCCTTGACCTACTATGCCTTCTGCTGACTTCTGCTTCCGCGTCCCGTCGCCTCTCGACGACGGTAGCTGGCCGTACCGCTCCAGCACAGAAACAGATCTCCCCGGGTATTGCGCACTCACCTTCACGCTTATGCCTGTCGGATCTACGTAGCAACGTCGGTGCAAGTTTCGGGCTTCGGTGATGTTGGGCACCTTACCCAGTCGCCACGCCTCATATCCGCTTCCTGTTCGTCAGGCCAGCGCTTTGCCATCCGGCTTCCTTCAGACTCCCAGTCACCCAGGAAACCCTTGCCTTCGGCTAACTCTTCCCCTTGCCGGGCGAGTAGAGGACTTTCACCTCCGAGTGAGTGCGCCCTGCCGGGCGCACCAAACGAAACGCCCGGCACGAAGCCGGGCGTTTTTGTATGTGGATAAAGGCGGCGGGCAGAACGTAGAATGGCGGGCAACGAACTCGAGAACCGGGGCCCGACCGGCTCGACACGGGGGAAAAAGTCATGAACCAGGTTACCGACCGGTCGTCGCTGTTCATGTCTACACTGGCGCCGGACGCTCGCCAGTACAAACGTGCGCTGACGATGGTGATGCTGTCGGCGGCGGTGTTCCTGGCGCTCGCACCGTTCGCGAAGCAGCAGCTCGCCGACGTGTGGGCGTTCATCCCCGTCTACCAGACGGCGATGATGATCAACGATCTCGTCACGGCCGGGCTGCTCCTCGGCCAGTTCGCGATCCTGCGTTCGACGGCGCTGCTGGTGCTGGCCGGCGGCTATCTGTTCGCCAGCACCATGGCCGCCGCGCACACGCTGAGCTTTCCCGGGCTGTTCTCCGCGACGGGGCTGCTCGGCGCGGGCCAGCAGAGCACGGCGTGGCTCTATATGTTCTGGCACGGCGGCTTCCCGCTGGCCGTCGGCGGCTATGCGCTGCTGAGCCGCGACGCGTCCGGCGCGCGGATGCGCGCCGGCGGGCCGGGCTGGCCCATTCTGATGTGCGTGGCCGGCGCACTGCTCGCCACCGTCGCACTGACGCTGCTGGCCACCGCCGGCGGCGCGATGCTGCCGGCGCTAATGACCGGCAACCGCATGTTGCCGTCCGTCACCGGCGTGGTGACGGCGGTCTGGTTGCTGAACCTCGCGGCGCTCGGGATCCTGTGGCGCCGCCGCCCCCGGTCGGTACTCGATCTCTGGATCACCGTCGTGCTGGTCGCATGGCTGTTCGACATCGCGCTGTCGTCGATCCTGAATCACGGGCGCTTCGACGTCGGCTTCTATGCCGGCCGGATCTACGGCCTGCTCGCGTCGAGCATCGTGCTGTTCACGCTGCTGCTCGAGAACGGCAAGCTGTACGCGCGAACCGTGCGCGCGCTGGACGGCGAACGGCTCGAGCACCGGCTCGTCGTCGAGCGAACGGCCGAGCTGAACGACGCGAAGCGACTGCTCGAGCAACGCGTGGCCGCCCGCACCGCGCAATTGAGCGCGTCGTACGACGAGCTGCTGCGCGAAATCCGCGAGCGCCAGCGCACGCAACGGGCGCTCGAGGCTTCCCGCGAGGAGTTGCGCGAAATGTCCGCGCTCGGCGCATCCGCGCGCGAGGAGGAGCGGCGCCGCATCGCGCGCGAGCTGCACGACGAACTCGCGCAGTCGCTCGCGAAGCTGGCGCTCGATCTCCAATGGCTGACGGAGCGCGTGCCGCAGGACGATGCCGGCATCGCGCTGAAAATCGCGTCGATGCTGCGGCTCGTCACCCGCACCGTGGCATCCATTCGCCGCATCGCGGCCGACCTGCGGCCGCTGATGCTCGACGACCTCGGATTCGTCGCGGCCACCCAATGGCTCGCGCAGGATCTCGAGCATCGCTGCGGCATCGCGTGCACGCTTCGCTTCGAGCCGCCGGACGTCGATTTTCGCGAGCCGTATGCGACGTCGGTGTTCCGGATCATCCAGGAAGCGCTCGCGAACGTCGCCCGTCATGCGCATGCGGGGCACGTCGAGATCGACCTGACCTGCGACGACGCTCGGATCGCGCTCAGGGTCCGCGACGACGGCATCGGGTTCGATCCGAACGGCCCGCGCAACGCAACGTCGTTCGGCATCGTGGGATTGCGCGAGCGCGCATACCTGGTGAACGGCACGATGACGATCGTGTCGGCGCCGGGCAGCGGAACGACGATCGAAGTCGATATCCCGCTGGATCGTCAGGCCGCCGCGCCGGCATGGGTCGCCGCACGGCGGACGGACGTCGCCTGAGCGGGACCGCGCGTGCGCTATCATGCATGCCGGCGATGCCGGCCGCCGCCTCGACGCCTCGACACATCACGCGCCGGCGCCGCTGCCCACGCCACCGCCGCCGATTCGCGACGACACGCGCCGCCAACCACCCGCCGATATCCACCGATGCTCGACCTCCATCTCTCCTCCGGTCTCCTGTACCCGCATCTGCAAGCACTCGGCGCACTCGAACTACTCGGCGTGGTCGTCGCGCTGATGCTCGGCGGCATGGTGAAAGGCATCACCGGAATCGGCGTGCCGCTCGTCGCAATGCCGATCCTCACGCATTTCCTGCCGGTCAAGCTCGCGGTGCTGCTGCTGTCGATGCCGATCATCATCGGCAACATTCCGCAGGCGCTCGAAGGCGGCGAGATGCTGCGCACGGTCAGGCAGATCGCGGCGCCGCTCGTCGGCACGGTGATCGGCAACGTGATCGGGGTCTCGGTGCTCGTCGCGCTCGAACCGCATCACGCGCAGGCCGCGTCGGGCATCGCGCTGATCGTCGCGGCCGTGCTGCTGCTCGCGGCGCCGAAGCTGACGCTCGCGCCGGCGCTCGTGCAGCCGGTCGGCTTCGCGCTCGGCTTCGGCGCCGCGCTGATGGAGAGCATCGCGTCCGTGCCGGGCCCGCTGCTCGCGATGTACCTGATCGCGTCCGGCGCGACGGGCCGCACGTTCACGAAGCGGATCGCGATCATCCTCGTCGTGTCGGTCGTCACGTTGATCACGACGTTCAGCCACGGCGCGCACGCGAACGGCGCCGACCTCGCGATCTCCGCCGCCGCGAGCCTGCCGGCGATCGCCGGCATGCTGCTCGTGCGCCCGCTGCGCGACAGCCTGCGGCCGGTCGTGTTCCGCGGCGTCGTGCTGGCGTTCGTGCTGGCCGCCGCCGCGCAGATGATCTGGAAGTCGGGCGTGCTGTGACCGCACCCTCCAGCATGCACTAGAGTATGGGGTACGACACCGGCCACGGCGTCGCCCTTTCAATCTGTAATGAGGTGCCCAGATGTCCATCGAAAAATCGGCGGAGATCGCCGCCCGATTCGACCGTCTACCGCCGTCGCGCACCCTCTGGACGATGGTGATCCTGATCTCGCTCGGCGGGGTGTTCGAGTTCTACGACCTGTTCTTCACCGGCTACGTGGCGCCCGGCATGATCCATTCGGGGCTCTTCACGCCTGAGTCGCTCGGCTTTTTCTCGGCGCTCGGGCCGCTGAAGGTCGCCGGTTTCGGCACCTTCGTGTTCGCGACGTTCGCCGGGCTGTGGGTCGGCGCGCTCGTGTTCGGCCAGGTCGCGGACCGCTACGGGCGACGCATGATCTTCACGTGGTCCCTGCTCTGGTACATGGTGTGCACGATCATCATGGCGTTCCAGACGACCGGCCTCGGGCTGAACCTCTGGCGTTTCATCGCCGGCATCGGCATCGGCGTCGAGCTGGTGACGATCGATACGTACATCTCCGAGCTGATTCCGAGCGGCGAGCGCGGCCGCGCGTACGCGGTCAACCAGTTCATCACGTTCAGCGTGGTGCCGGTGGTCGCGTTCCTCGCATACATCCTGAAGGACACGCGGCCGTTCGGGCTCGACTACTGGCGCGTCGTGATCCTGATCGGCTCGGTCGGCGCGATCGTCGTGTGGTTCCTGCGGCGCCATATCCCGGAGAGCCCGCGCTGGCTCGCGCGCAACGGGTACGTCGACGAGGCCGAGCGGATCGTGGCCGACATCGAGCGGCGGATCACGGCCGAAAAAGGAACCACGCTGCCCGCACCGCGCGCGGTGCCGCTCGAGAAGGCCGGCCAGGGCTCGCTCGGCGAGGTGCTGCGGCCACCTTACCTGAAGCGCACGGTCATCATGTCGATCTTCAACATGGCGCAAGTGATCGGCTTCTACGGGTTCGCCGCGTGGGTGCCGACGCTGCTGATCAACCGCGGCGTGCACGTGACGGCCAGCCTCGGCTACGCGTTCGTGATCGCGATCGCCAATCCGTTCGGACCGCTGATCGGCACGTGGTTCGCCGACAAGCTCGAGCGCAAGACGCAGATCATCGGCGGGCTGCTGATCATGGGCATCGTGATCGTGCTGTTCTCGCAGGCGTCGCAGCCGTGGCTGCTGATCGTGCTCGGCGTGCTGTTCACGCTGGCGTCGAACGTGATGTCCTACGCGTACCACGGCTATCAGGCCGAGCTGTATCCGACGCGCATCCGGGCGCGCGCGGTCGGCTTCGTCTATTCGTGGAGCCGGATCGCCGCCGCGTTCGCGGGTCTCGCGAGCGGGATTCTGCTGCATGGTTACGGCGTGCCCGGCGTGGCGGTGTTCATCGGCGTGTCGATGCTGGTCGGCATCGTGATGATCCTGCTCGGGCCGGCAACCCGCGGGCTCGCGCTCGAGAAGATCAGTCAGTGACGGTCGGGGCGCCGCAATCGGCCGGGCGTGGCGGCGCGCGTCACCGCATGTCCGGCTTCGCCTTCAGCATCGCCTGCGCGCGATTCCTGACGTCCAGCTTCACGTAGAGATTCTTCAGATGAAACTTCACGGTGTTTTCAGAAAGGAACAGCTTTTCCGAGATCTCGCGATTCGACGCGCCGCTGCACAGTAGCCGCAGGATTTCATGCTCGCGCTGCGACAGCGTGCCGAACCACGCCGCTTGCCGAACGCCCGGCGCGGGCACGGCGCGATCCGCCGCCGCATCGGGCACCTGATCGAGCAGCGCGACCAGTTCCGCGCCTTCGTCGAGCAGCGCGCGATGGCAGCCGCCCGCGCGCGCCGTTTCGCACGCGCGGGCAAGCGTGCGCAACGCCAGCCGCGTCTGCCCTTGCCGATGCTGGACCAGCGCGTGCAGCACGTCCAGCTTCACCGACAACAGCGGCCGAACCGGCATGATGCTCGATGCCGCCTTCAGCAGCTCGGCGGCCCGATCGAGCCGGCGCTGATGCAACGCGAGCCGGATGCGCCCGAGCAACGGCCCGCTCAGCATCTCCGTGACCGGAATCCAGGCCGGGTCCGTCGGCGCCGCGTCGCCCGACACCTGCGGCAGCAACGCGTCGACGCGCGCCGGATCGCCGCTGCGCCCCGCCAGATACAGGCGCTCCCACGCGATCATCTCGCGCACGCCCGACCACCGGCTCTGGAAGCTCAGGCGCTCGAGCGTGTCGAGCGTGTCGCGCGCCTGGATCATGCGCCCGCGCGCCGCGTGAACGCGCGCGATCGACACCATCGACAGCGCGATGAACTCCGGCACCGCCGCGAGCGCGATGTCTTCCTCGAACTGCGCGGCGAGCCGTTCGGCGGTGTCGAGCTCGTCGGCCTCGTAGCACGCCCAGATGCGCGACGCGGCCAGCGCCGCGGCCGCCATGCCACGGTTCACGTAGGGCCGGGCCGCGTCCGCCCGCGCGCCCGGCGTCGCGCGCGGCGCTTCGGTCGCGAGCCGCGGCTGCGCGCTCATCACCTGCAGAATGCATCGCAGCGCGAGCGTATATCCCTGGCTGAACGCCGCCTGCGCGTAGTCGTTGTGGCTGTTCGCGAGCACGAGCAGATGATGGATCGCCTCCTCGTGCCACTCGGCCATCGCGCTGAACGTCAGCAGATTGGCGGCCGCGCCGAGCTCGAACGCCTCGAAGATGTCGCGCGCCGGCTGATGCAGCGCCGGCACGTTAGCGAGGCGCGCGGCGCCGCGCAAGTCGTTGTTGAACAGCGTCGCCATCGCGAGCACGACATCCGCGCTGTGCGCGTCGCGATCGTCGCCGGGCGCGCGCGTGTCGTCGAGATGCGACAGCAGCGGATGCGTCGGCACACCGCGGCGCAGAAACACGAGCGCCCACGCGATCTTCACCGCGAGGCTGCGGCAAGCGAGCACGTCGTGCAGCGGCAGCCGATCGAACCAGTACGCGACGGTCACGAGCTCCGCGCCCGCGACGAGCCGCGACGCCCAGTCGTCGAGCGTGCTGATCGCGAGCGGGTATTCGCGCGCCTCGACCGCATGAAACATCGCCTCTTCCGGCACGCCGTGACGCACGTACCAGTGCGCGGCACGCCGATGCACGTCGAGCACGCGGTCCTGGCCGTCGAGGCCGAACCGCTCGGACAGGAATCGCGCGAACAGGCTGTGATACCGATACCAGCCCGGGCTGCCGTCGAGCGCCTCGAGAAAGAGGCCGCCCTGCTCGAGCTCCCGCAGCAGCGCATCCGCGTGCTCGACGCCCGTCACGTCCTCGCAGAGCGATCCATTCAGGCGCCGTAACTGCGACGTCTTCAGCAGAAACGTCTGCACGTCGGGCCGCTGCAGCGACAGCGTGTTTTCCGACAGATAGCGGACGAGCTCGAGCGGCGCGCAATCGCGCGTCTCGTCGAGCGTGCGCCGGATGTCGGGGCGCGCGAGCGCGAGCTTGAACAGCTGCAGGCCGGCGGGCCAGCCCTCGGTGCGCTCCCGGACGAACGACGCCGTCTGCGCGTCGATCGTGTCGTCGTCGGTATCGATCAGGAAAGCCGACGATTCGTCCGATGAGAAGCGCAGGTCCTCCATCCGCAGCACGAGCGCCTCCTCGGCGACGAGCAGCGTGCTGACGCCGACGTCCGGCAGATTGCGCGAGCCGATGTAGACGCGGCATCGCCCCGGCAACGCGCGCAGCAGATCGCGGAAGAAACGCAGGATCGCGCTCTCGTGAATCCACTGGAAATCGTCGATGCAGATGCCGATCGGCCCCGGAATCCGCGCGATCTGGCCGAGCACCCAGTCGAGCATGTTGTCGGTCGTCACGCGCGACTGCTCGGCCGCGGTCGCGCCCGCTTGCGCGACCAGGTCCGCGACGAGCGCGATGAAATACGTTTCGAAGCGACGCGGATCGTTGTCGTTCTCGTCGAGCGTCAGCCACGCCATCGTCCACGGCTTCGCGCGGCCGACGTCCATGATCTGCTGCAGCAGCGTGGACTTGCCGCTGCCGAGCGGTGCCTGCAGGATCACGACGCGCGGCACGCCGATCCGCGTCACGCGCTCGAGCAGCGCAGCGCGCACGATCGCGCCGCGGCGCGCGGCCGGCGGAAAGAACTTGTGCTCGCGCAGGTCCACGCCGTAACGACGCGCGCTGCGCCCGGTCGGGGTCGGGGAGACGGTCACGGTCGTCCGGGTGAGGGTAGGTGGATCATCGTGCCTCAACCGCGAGCGGGCTTCAAGCGCCGCCGGGCACGTCCCGCGCCGCGTTCGATTCGGGCAGCGGCGCCAGCGGCGGCAGCGGCGGCGTCCATCCGCCCACGCGCGAGAACGCGGAGAATGCCGCCAACGGGTTGCAGCAGAACGGCCGCAGGCACGCGGAATCGTGCGGTGCCGCCGGTCCGCCGTCGCGCGCGTCATCGGCCGCAGCTGCTGCGGTGGCTTCTGCGGCTGAGTCATCAGCTGCAGTTGCGGCTGTTGCGGCGGCCGCATGCATCGCGGCGTCATCGCCGGATGCCGCGATGGTTGCCGTCATCGCCGCCATCACCCTCATCGCGGCACCGTGCCCGCGAACGCGACGTACGCATCGAGCGCGGCCGGATTCGCCATCGCATCGCGGCTCGCCGCCTGCTCGACCGGCCGCCCCATCAGGATCTTGCGCACCGGCACCTCCATCTTCTTGCCCGTCAGCGTGTACGGGATCTGCTCCATCGCGACCATCACGTCCGGCACGTGGCGCGGGCTGCACAGCGTGCGCAGCCGTTCGGCGACGTGCGCGCGCAGCGCGTCGTCGAGCGTCGCGCCGTCGCGCAGGCGCAGGAACAGCGGCATGAAGAAGCGTCCGCCGGGCAGCTCGCAGCACACGACCAGGCTATCGGCGATCGCCTCGATCTCCTCGACGACCCGATAGATCTCCGCCGAGCCGATCCGCACGCCGTAGCGGTTCAGCGTCGAATCCGCGCGGCCATAGATGTAGCAGCCGCCGTGCGGCGTCAGCCGCATGAAGTCGCCGTGCCGCCACACGCCGGGGAAATGCTCGAAATACGACTCGCGATAACGCGCGCCGCCTTCGTCGTTCCAGAAGAAGATCGGCATCGACGGCGCGGGCTGCGTGACGACGAGCTCGCCCACCTCGTCGACGATACGCTCGCCCGCGTCGTTCCACACGTCGACCGCCATCCCGAGCATCCGCGCCTGAATCTCGCCCGCGTGGACGGGCAGCAACGGCACCGCGCCGACGAGCCCGCTGCACAGCTCGGTGCCGCCCGACTGCGACGTGACCCACAGATCGGCCTTCACGCAGCGATAGAACCACGCGAACGTCTCCGGCGTGCACGGCGCGCCGGACAGCAGCACGCTTCTCAGGCGTGACAGGTCGAACTGCCGGCCCGGCTCGATGCCGGCCTTCTCCATCATCTGCACGAAGGTCGGGCTGCCGCCGAAACAGGTCGCGCCCGCCTCGGCCGCGAGCTTCCACAGGCATTCAGGGCCGCCGTGCATCGGGCTGCCGTCGTACAGCACCGCCGACGCGCCGGTCAGCAGCGCCGCGACGAGCAGGTTCCACATCATCCAGCCGGTCGTGCTGTAGAAGAACATCACGTCGCCGGCGCGCAGGTCCATATGCAGATGCATCACCTTCAGATGCTCGACCAGCACGCCGGCGTGACTATGCACGATCGCCTTCGGCAGGCCGGTCGTGCCCGACGAGAACACGATCCACAGCGGATGATCAGCGCCGACGCGCTCGAAGCGGAACGCGTCGGCCGGCACGTCGGGGCCGGACAGCAGCGCGTCCCACGGCTGCACCGCGCACCGCAGCGACGACGTCTCGGCCGGCAGGCCGTCGGCAACGGCAATGTTCGGCAGCCAGACGAGCGTCTGCAGCGACGGCAGCGCCTGCGCGATCTCGACCACCTCGCGCGTGCGGTCGAACGTCTTGCCGCCGAACGTGTAGCCGTCGGCCGCGATCAGCACCTTCGGCGCGATCTGCTGGAAGCGGTCGACGACCGTGCGCACGCCGAAGTCGATCGCCGCCGACGACCACACCGCGCCGATGCTCGTCGCCGCGAGCATCGCGACCGCGCACTCGGGCACGTTCGGCAGGTACGCGACGACGCGGTCGCCCGGCTGCACGCCGAGCTCGCGCAGGCGCGTCGCGAAGCGCCGCACCTGGCTCGCGAGTTCGGCGAGCGACAGCGTGCGCAGCGCGCGCGTCTCGCTCGCGTGATGAAACGCCGGCTGCTTCACATCCACACCCACATCCGCACCCGCCTGCGCGGCTCGGCGCAGCACGTGTTCCGCGTAGTTCACGCGCGCGTCCGGAAACCACCGCGTGGCCGGCATCGGCGCGCCGTCGGTCACGCGCCGCGCCGAGCCGTCGTGCCGCACGTCGCACCAGTCCCAGATCGACGTCCAGAACGCGTCCGGCTCACGCACGGACCAGCGCCACAGCGCATCGTAATCCGCGAATGGCAGGCCGCGTTCGGCCGCGAGCCAGTCGAGGTAGCGCGCGAGATTGGAGCCGCGCGCGAACGTGTCGCCCGGCGTCCACAGCAGTTCGCCTTCGTTGACCATGTCAGTCGCCTTTTCTTTCACGTAACAGCGCGAGCCGCGCGAGAACCGTCTCCGGCCGCGCGCCCACGGGAATGTCCGCGACGTCGAACGTATCCGGCCGCGGCGCCGGCAGATCGTCACCTTGCCAGAAAGTCGCCGGCACGACGAGCCCCGTCGGTCCCCCGCCGCACGGCGACGGCGCGACGCTGAAGTCCGGGCCCGGCCCGTTCCCGCATTCGACCGCCGCCGGCCATCGCATCCCCCAGTCCCAGCCGTAGTGCCGCGCGACGTTCGCGACCGGCTGATAGAGATCGAGCCACAGCGCGGCTTCATCCGCATCCCACGCGCGCGATTCGTGCAGCAGCACCGCGTCGATGCCCGCCGTCGCGAACGTCCGCAGAAAATCCGCGATGGCGGATGCCGCCGCATCGGCCGCATCCTCGTCGACGTCGATCTCGGGCGAGCCGCCGGCGAGCGCGAGCGCCTGCGCGGCCCAGTCGCGCGGCGACGGCAGCACGAGCGTGAAGATCGCATCAGGCAGTGCGGCACGCAACGCGGTCGCGAGCGCGGCCGAAAGTTCGCGCACCGGCGCGCTCGCGACGCACACCTTCAGCGGCAGATGCGCGCGCTTCGTCTTCTCGGCCATCTCGCCCCTGAGGGCCGGGTCGAGCGCAAGCCAGGCCATCGCGACGTCGGCGAGCGGCAGCGTGAGCACGTCCGACCCCAGCAGGCCGTGCGCCTGACGCGCCCACGCGACACACGCGGCGATGTTCCGCCACGGCGGGTTGCCGCCGGCGAGCAGCGGCGCGCTGTAGCCGTCGTGATTCAGCCACAGCAGCCGGCGCGCGCGGTTCGTTTCGATCAATCGGGACATGTCGCCTCCCAGTTCAGCTTCCAATGCAGTGCGACAGCGGTCGCGCGGGCGAGGCCGCCGAGGCCGCTCATGCCTGCGCGTCCTTCGCGGCCAGACGCGCCTCCAGCTCCGCGATCCGAACGTCCTTCGGATCGAGCATGAACGCGCCCTGGATCTGATCGGCCGGCATCTTCACGCGCTGGCCCATCGTCGTCGCGTAGATTTCGGCCGTGTCGTTCCAGCTGCCGAAGTACGGCAGCGTCGCCGGCGGCTCGGGCGTCACCCACTCGCGGCAGAACGCGTCGAACGGCTTGCCGCGCGCGATGCGCGCGAGCCGCTCGGCCGCGCGTGCGTCGGCCGTCGCGTCGACGTCCACGACGAGCGTGTCCTCGTCGTAGACGACCTTGTAGATATCGCGCGCGTTCTCGTGCGACATCAGCTCCTCCCTCAGATCCTTCATCACGAGCTCGGGATCGCGTTCGAGCACGTCGCCGTAGCCGCCGCCCGAACCCTGGCAGATCATGTAGATCTCGCCTTCGTTGCAGATCTCGAACGTCATCCCCATGTCGTGGCTGCTGTACTGCGCGCCGGGGATCGGCCGCGTGTTCATCAGATCGACGATGTCGAACACGTCGACGGCCTTCGGGTTCTCCGCGAGCACGTTGAAGATGTTGATGCCCTTGATTTTCATCAGCTGATAGCTCGGGCACGAATACCCGCCGAACAGCCCCTGCGCGGAAGGAAACTTCGAGCCCTCGCAGCCGGTCATGAAGCCCCACAGGCCCGAGCCGCGCGCGGTCGCGATCTGCTCGTAGCCCATCCCGCCGCGATACTTGCCCCAGCCGATCCGGTCCTTCGCGAGCCGCTGCGCGCCGAGGCGGATGATCGGCGTGTCCTCTTCCGCGATCTCGTGCTCGCCGGTGTCGCACATGAAGCCGAACACCGGCGAGATCGAATGCTCGCCGTCCGCGTGGCTGCGCGCGCCCTGCCCGTTGCCGTTGATGTCCGCGCAGAAGTTGCCGGTCACGTCGCCGTGCTGCGTGAGCCCGCCGTAGATGAACGTCGCCGCCTGGTCATACTGCGACGCGATCACCGCCGAGTAGCGATGCGGCAGGCTGTAGCTCAGCTTGTTCATCGGAATCGTCCACACGACGCAGCCCTTGAACAGCGGCATCAGACTCATCGCCTGCGGCATCTCGCCCTCGGCGTCGAGGATCGAGTTGCGATCGGTGATGACCTCGATCGGCGACAGCACCGCCATCGTGTGCGGCAGGTCCGGCCAGATGTTCTGCAGCAGGCCCGTGCACAGCGCGGCCTTGAACGACGCGATGTTCGTGTTGACCGAGCGGTTCAGGAACTGCGGCGCCGACCCGCGAAAATCCATCACCATCCGGTCGCCCTTCACGGTGATCGCGCACGAGATCTTCTGCAGCGCGTTCTCGCGCAGGCTGGAATCCATGAACTGCAGCACGCGCGTCGTGCCGTCGGGCAACTCGCGGATGCGGCGGCGCATTTCGCCTTCGACGTCCTCGAGGTGCGTGCGCAGCGTGCCGATCAGCGCGTCGCGGCCGTACTGGTCGAGAATCGCGATGATCCGCTCGCGCAGGCGCAGCACCGCATGCAGCTTGACCTTCATGTCCTCCAGTTGCAGGCGCGGATCGCGCACCGAGTTCTGCAGGAACGTGACGAGATCGCGCTTCAGCTCGAAGTTCTCGACGATCTTGAACGGCGGCATCTTGATGCCTTCGTCGTACTTGCTCTCCGCCTTCGCGGGCAGTCCGCCCGGCTCGGTCGAGCCGTTCTCGCCCTCGTGGATCGTCGACGACAGCCAGCAGACGAGCTCGCCCTTGTAGTAGAGCGGCATCATCATCGACTGGTCGGTGTTGTGAATGCCGCCGTAGCGCGCGTCGTTGTGGATGAAGCCGTCGCCGTCCCGCACGCCGACCGTCGGATCGTTCGTCCAGTTCTTGATGATGAAGCGGATCGGATAGAAGCAGCACGCGGCGAACGCGATGATGCCGTGCGGTGCGATCATCGACAGGTCGCCCTGCGCGGTGTAGATCGCGGTCACGAGGTCGCCCCACTTCGCGCCCGGCGCCGCGCCCATCTGGTTCACCATCGTGAACGCCTCGGACAGCGCCGAATTGATCAGCCCGCGCACGTGGTGAACCTGGTGCGGGTCCATCCCGCGCTCGAGCACCTCGTGCTCCGCGCTCGAGCGCGGCAGGATGCTGTGGTTACGCATGATCTCGGGATCGGGCCCGAGGAACAGCGTGTTGTCGGCGATGAACTTGTCGAGCAGCGCCCGGTCTTCCGCGGTGATGTCGTTTTGCATGTCGAACTCCTTGCTTACTTGCGCAGGAACCACGCGCCGCCCTGGGCCGTCGCCTGATAGATCCAGCCCGGCTCGACGAGATACGTCGTCGCGCGCGTCGTGACGACGGCCGGCCCCTCGAT
This sequence comes from Burkholderia guangdongensis, assembly GCF_013403875.1. Taxonomy (GTDB): domain Bacteria; phylum Pseudomonadota; class Gammaproteobacteria; order Burkholderiales; family Burkholderiaceae; genus Burkholderia; species Burkholderia guangdongensis. The sequence goes on from NZ_JACBNX010000032.1 coordinate 14,574, forward strand.
CTGCGTGCGCTCCGCGCGCGCGCGATCGTCGTAAATTGCGGTGCGAAGCGGGCCGTCGTGCCCGACGAAATGGCAGTCGCGGTAGCCGACCGGCTCCGGCGGCGGCAGCGGATCGTCGCTGACCGCGAGCTGCGCGAACTTCACCGACGGCTGCTCGACATACGCGCACACGCGCAGCGTGTTGATCCGCACGCCCGTCTCCGGGCTCTGCGAGCCCTCGCCGAAACGCGAGCCGTAGCTCTCGTAGAACAGTTCCATCAGCGTCAGCACGTCGCGCTGCGTCTTCAGCCGCGAGATCGGCGTGACGACGGCCGTCTGCACGCGCTGGTTGCCGTAGCGCATGTCGAGCTCGAGCCGGTAGCGGATCTGCGACGGGTCCATCCCCTGCCGCTCGAGATCCTCCCGCCCGCGCCGCTCCAGTGCCTCGACGCCCTGGTTGAACGCGTCGTAGTCCATGAAGAACGACTTCGTATTCGGGTTGAAAAGGACCGTCCACGTGTTCATCTCGTGGATGTGCATCTGGTTCACCGTGCCGGCGCCGCACGCGGAGAACGTCGACGAATACGGCGGCGCGAGCACCTTCGCGATGCCGAGCGCCGACGCGATCCCGCACGCATGCAGCGGGCCGTTGCCGCCATAGGCCAGCACGGTGAAATCCTTCGGCTCGTAGCCGCGCGTGCGCAGCTCGGTCGCGATCCCGTTCGCCATCGACGCGTCGACCTGCTTCTTGATCAGCTTCGCGGTTTCGATCACGTCGAGGTCGAGCGCGTCGCACAGATCGTCCTGCATCGCCTGCTTCGCGCGGCGCGGATTCAGCGGAATGCGGCCGTTCGCATAGTTCTTCGGGTCGAGATAACCGAGCAGCAGGTCCGCATCGGTGACGGTCGGATGCTGGCCGCCGCGGTCATAGCACGCGGGCCCCGGATCGGAGCCGGCCGACTGCGGGCCGATCTCGACGGTCTTGTACATCCGCTCGTAGCGCGCGATCGAGCCGCCGCCCGCGCCGAGCGCGACGAGATGCACCATCGGCACGCTGACGAGCCAGCGATCGATCACCGGGTTGAAGTCGTAGAACTTCTGCCCGCCCTGCACGACGATCCCGATGTCGAAGCTCGTGCCGCCCATGTCGGTCGCGACGACGTTGCCGAGCGCCGCGGCCGCCGACAGGTATTCGCTCGCCGCGATCCCCGACACCGGCCCCGAGTGGACGGTCTGCAGCGCGTCGGTCGAGTTGAGCTGCGCCATCCCGCCCGAGTTGTGATTGACGAGCATCGGCTTCGTGTAGCCCTGCCGGCGCAGGTTCAGCTCGAGCGTGCCGAGCCCGTGATACATGATCTGATGCAGGAACGCGTCGATGATCGACGACGTCGCGCGGGAATACTCGCCCTTGCGCCCGACGACCTGATGCGACAGCAGCATCGGAATCGCGCCGAGCATGTGCGCCGGATATTCGTCGAGGAAGATCTCGCGCACGCGCAGCTCGTGCACCGGATTGACCACGCTGTTCGTGAACATCACGACGAGCGCCTGCGCGCCGGCGTCGACGAGCTCGCGGATGCGCAGGCGCACGTCGTCCTCGTCGAGCGTCCAGAACACCTGGCCCAGATAGTCGACGCGCTCGCGAATCTCGCGGATCAGCGGAATCGCCACGAGCGGCTCCGGCCGCGCCGCGTTCGGAATGTCCATCTGATCGGACTCGGCGAGCCCTTCGCCGTAGCCGCGCGCACGGGACAGCGGCACCGTGTGCTTGAAGCCCGTCGTGACAAGCAGGCCGACGCGCGGGCCCTTGCGCTCGATCAGCGCGTTCGTGCCGAGTGTCGTCGCGTAGCGCACGGAATCGACTTCGGACAACAGTTGCGACGGCGTCAGCTCGAGCTGGCGGCACGCGTCCGACAGCGAATCGTTGAAGCCGACCGCGAGATTGTGATGCGTGGTCAGCGACTTGCCTTCGACGCACTGATCGCCCCAGGCCACGAAGCAATCCGTGAAGGTGCCGCCGATGTCGACGGAAACACGTTTCATGTTCGATTCTCCCGGTCTGTCAGGTGGACGGCGCGTCGGCTTCGCCGCCGACCGCATGCCGGTGATGCGCGGCCGCATGCAATGCACGCTGCAGCTTCACGCGTTCGAGCGCCAGGTCGGGCGCCTGCGCGGGCTCCGTCATCTCCGGGCGATCCTTCCATTGCGCCTTCAGCGCGTCGATATCGAGGTCGATGTCGTGCAGCGGCGGATGGCCGGGCGGCAGATACTCGGCCTCGACGAGCACGCCGCAGCCCGGGCAGTAGTATTCGAGGATCCGGCACCAGTCCGGGTCCGGCGAGTACGTGCGCTCGTACAGCGTCGGATCGAGCAGCGGCTTGTGGATCTCGCGCGGATCGCGGTCGTGCACGAGCAGCCCGCGTTTGTAGTTGTCGCGCGCGCTGCCGTGCGCGTGGCCGCAGCGCCGGCATTCCCACTGCTCGGTGCCGAGATCGATGCGCAGCGTTTCGGTGATCAGGACTTTCATTGCTCGTTCTCCTCGCCGCGGCTGAGCAGGATGTCGCCCGCGGAGTTGATTTCGAAGTGCCAGCCCGCGTCGATGCGCCCGGTGAAGAAATCCTCCTCGAGCACGGCCGGGCCGGCCGCGCGCACCGCGACGCCCTTCGGCTGATCCTCGACGCGATAGAGCGGCAGCTCGGCCTCGTGCCCGTCGACGACGACGAGGCGCGTGTCGCGCGTGATCGCGACCTGATGGCCGCCGTCGCCGAAGCGGCCGGCGAGCGTCGCCTGCGGCATGCGTTTCACCGCGGTCAGCGACACCGACAGCGTCGCGCCCGGCTGAAGACCGGCCGGCAGCGTCTGCCCGCGCAGCGCGTGCTCGACGGTCCGCCCGTCCGCGCCGGTCGCTTCGAGCGCGTAGATCAGCCGGCAGTCGTCGATCTGCGCGTCCTCGCCGAACATCGCGCGCGACGCCTGCGTGAACAGCGCGTCCATCGCGGCCGCCAGCGCGTCGTCGGTCGCGTCCGCGAGCGGCGCCGAGAAGCTGTGCCCGACGTCCGAGAAGCCGATCCCGTACGCGGAGAACACCGCCGCGAGCCCCGGAATCAACACGCGCGTCACGCCGATCGCTTCCGCGACGCGGCACGCAACGAGCGCGCCCGCGCCGCCGAACGCGGCCAGCGTCGTGTCGGGCCGGATCTCCGTGTACGCGGTGAGACTGTCGGCGACCTTCGCCACCCACGCGGCTTCCATCGCGGACAGCGCCTCCCGGTCGCCCATCTGCAGCGGATCGGCGACGTGCGCGCGGATCGCGGCGAGCGCGCGCGCCTTGTCGAGCGTCAGCTTGCCGCCGAAGAACGACGCCGGATCGAGCAGGCCCGACAGCGTGAACGCATCGGTGATCGTCGCCTGCGTGCCGCCGAGCCCGAAGCACGCGGGCCCCGGCGCGCTGCCGACGCTTTCCGGGCCGACCGCGATGCGCTCGCCGTCCGCGCGGATGATCGAGCTGCCGCCGACGCCCGCGCTGACGACATCGCACAGCGCGAACGACGTGGTCACGCCCTCGACGTTGCCGCGCCGGTCCGCGCGCACGCCGCGCTCGTCGACGACGCCGATGTCCGTCGTCGTGCCGCCGATGTCCATCGACAGCAGATGCTTCAGCCCGTAATGCGCGGCCAGCACGCGCGCGCCTTCCATCCCGCCGCGCGGGCCGGAACTGTAGGTCTTCAACGCGATCGTCTTCGCGACGCGTCCCGCGTAGCCGTCGTTGCGGAACACGAGCAGCGGGCTTTGCGCGCGCGCATCGCGCAGCTTCTGCTCGGCGCTGTACAGGAAGCGCTCCATCGCCGGATGCAGGAACGCGTTGAACAGCGTGGTCCAGGTGCGGCGCACGTCGTTCGCGTCGTCCGCGACTTCGTGCGCGTACAGGATCGGCAGCGCGCCGAGCAGATGCGGCGGAAAGCTGCGCAGCAGCTTGCGCTTCAGACGCTGCTCGACTTCCGCGCGCCGCGGACCGCCGATCGACACGACGAGCCGGTTCGCGCCCGACGCCGCAAGCTCGCCGACCGCGCGCACTACGTCCGCTTCGAACACTTCGCCGGACAGCGCGACCGCGCGCTCGCCGATCACCGCGTCGAACAGGCCGGCCGCGCCGTCGGCCGCGCGCACCTGCTCGACCGTGAGCGATCCGCCGACCACGAGCCCGAGCCGCGGCCCCTTGCGCTCGACGAGCGCGTTCGTGCCCTGGGTCGTCGAATAGCGGATCGCGGCGGTCGACAGCAGCAGCGCCTCGAGGTCCTCCTTGCCGTACACCGCTTCGGACGCCTTGCGCAGCCCGTCGAACAGGCACTGCGACAGATCGTGCGGCGTCGTCAGCGTCTTCGTGCGGACGACCTTGTCGCCGTCCATCACGCAGATGTCGGTCAGCGTGCCGCCGTTGTCGATGTTGATCAGGCGATGCCGCGCGAGCCGGGTGCTCCCCGCGCCCGGCCGCACGTCGCCGGTGGGTTCGGATGAAATGGTCATGAACTCTCTCGCTTCGTGAAGGGCCACGGAAAGAAAAGGGAATGCACGGTGTCTCCTGTCTGTCTGTTTGTTTGTTCGCGTTCGTCGTGGAATCAGTCTAGGCAGCGGCCCGGTTCGCCACCCCACCCGTTCGGGTAGTCGTGGGACATGGATTGCCCGCATCCGCGGGCGACATGCGTCAGACGCGGCCCGACGCGTGCGCGCCCGCGCGCTCGAGCGCCGGCTTCACGCTGTCGATCGCGCCGCCACCGTCGCACGGAATCACCGCGCCCGACACGTACGACGCATACGGTGACGCGAGGAACAGCGCGAGATTCGCGATGTCGTCCGCCGTGCCGAAGCGGCGCAGCGGCACCGCCGCTTCGGCCGCCGCGAGCTCGTCGTCCGTGCGTGCGATCAGCTTGCGAAAGCCTTCCGTTCCGTCGATCGGGCCAGGCGAGATCGCGTTCACGCGCACGCCGTACTCGCCCCATTCGAGCGCGAGCACGCGCGTGAGCTGGTCGATGCCGGCTTTCGCGGCGGCCGCATGCGCCTGATGGCGCATCGGCACGCTCGCCTGCGGTGCGGTGATGTTCACGATCGACGCGCCCGGCTTGCGCAGATGCGCGTAGGCCTGCCGCATCACGTTGAACGAGCCGATCAGGTCGATGTCGACGACCGTGCGAAAGCCGTTCGCCGACATCGCATTCGCTTCGCAGAGAAAGTTGCCCGCCGCTCCGGAGATCAGAGCGTCGATCGGCCCGAAGCGGCTCGCCGCGCCGTCGAACGCCGCGCCGACCGCGTCGAAGTCGCGCACGTCCCCGCACGCGCCATGAACTTGCGCGCCGTGAACTTGCGCGCCCTGGCCGGCGAGCGCGGCGAGCGCCGCGTCGACGTTCTCGCGCTTGCGGCTCGCGACGCTGACGTTCGCGCCGCATCGCACGAAAGCCTGCGCGATGCCGAAGTTGATGCCGGTCGTGCCGCCGAACACGAACACGTGACGGCCGCTGAAATCGATATCGAGTTGCACACTGTCCTCCTGCGTTGCGTGATGCGCCGGCGCGCGTCAGAACAAATGACGAATGCCGAGCGCGGCGCCGAACGTCGTTCCCGACGCGCCGAACAGCGCGCCGTTCGTCGACAGGCCCGTGTCCATCAGCCCGTGGTTGTCGACGAAGCCGACCTGGCCGTACAGCGAAGTCGCCTTCGACAACCCGTAAGTCAAGCCGGTCGCCGCGAGGATCGAATGGTTGTGCGTGTCGTTGCCGTCGCTCGTGTACCAGACGCCCGCATCCGCGAGCACGGCCGGCGTGAACTGGACGCTCAGGCCGCCGCCGTAGGTGCGGTTGTCGAACGAACCCGCGACCTTGAGGTTCGTGTACGACGCCTTCACGGTCAGGTCTCCGAACCGGTAGCTCGCGCCGACCGTGCGGCCCGAGAACGGCACGGTGCTCGGCACCGGCGTCGACGCGGCAGTGCCGCCCGCATTGCCGCTGTACATCGCGGCGCTGACGAAGAGCGGGCCGTACGTGTAATCGAGGCTCGCCGAATACTGGCGGCCCGCCTGGAAGTTGCCGGCGACGCCGCCGAGCGCGAGCATCGCGCTGCCCCGGAAACCGGCGATCGTCGGGCTCGTATAGGAGATCGCGTTCGCGTTGAAGATGCCGGTGACGAGCACGCTGCCGACATAGATCGGCACGCCGCTGCCGAAGTACGACACGTTGCGCGCGTCGGTCGAAATCAGCGACAGCACGAACGGCGAGAACTGAAGGCCCGCCTTCACGGTGCCGTAGTCGCTCGCGAGGCCGACCCACGCCTGACGGCCGAACAGGTTGCCGTTCGAATCGGCGAAACCGCCGTTCGTCACGTCGATCCCGCTTTCGAGCGCGAAAATCGCCTTCAGGCCGCCGCCGAGGTCTTCGGTGCCTTTCAGGCCAAACAGCGACGGCGTCATCCCGCCCGTGATCATCGAGAACTGGTGGCCGGCGTTCTGCCCGGTGACTGGATTGAGCGACTTGCTCGTATAAAGGAGCCCGGCGTCGACGATGCCGTACAGCGTCACGCTGCTTTGCGCGTGCGCGGACGATCCGAGCGTGCCGAGCAATGCGCCGGCCACGATGGCGATGCGTTTGCGGGGAGGATGTCGCGTCATCTGATTCGTCTCCTGATGTTTTTGCTGTTGAACAAGCGCTGCCCGAACGCGGCATCGCCTCGTAATGTCCATCGAGAGGCAGTGTAGGGATCGAGGAGGGGGGCGATCGCTACCCGTTCGGGTAGTTCGCGTGCATGGATTCCCCGGATCGGGGTCCGTACGCTTGGTTTGCGCGCCGCGTGATCTGTACCTTTTTCTTCGACACAGCGAGGCCGATAATGGCTGTATCTCCAGTGAGCAAGGAGACCGGCCATGACCGAACACTCTTCTTCCCCCGACGACCCCGACCTCACCCAGGGCGTGCCGCTGGCCGACATCGCCGACGGCGCGATGGTGACGGGCCACGTCGGCGACGAGCCCGTGCTGCTCGTGCGCCGCGCCGGCGCGCTGTTCGCGATCGGCGCGACGTGCACGCACTATGGCGCGCCGCTGGCCGACGGCCTCGTGGTCGGCGACACGATCCGATGCCCGTGGCATCACGCATGCTTCAGCCTTCGTCACGGCGAGGTGCTCGGCGCGCCTGCGCAGGACGACCTGAAATGCTGGCGCGTCGAGCAGCACGACGGCCGCGCGTTCGTGCGCGACGCACTGCCGGCGGCGCAGGCGCCGGAACCCGCCGCCGCGTCACTTCCCGCGTCGGTGGTGATCGTCGGCGGCGGCGCGGCCGGCAATGCCGCGGCCGACACGTTGCGGCGGCAACGTTATGCGGGCCCCGTCACGCTGTTCAGCGCGGATCGCGCGCTGCCGTACGATCGGCCGAATCTGTCGAAGGACTATCTCGCCGGCACCGCGCAGGCCGACTGGCTGCCGTTGCGGCCCGACGGGTTCTATGCGGATAAAGGGATCGACGTGCGCCGCGACGTGCGCGTCGTCAAGCTCGATCCCGCGCAAAAAACCGTCACGCTATCGGACGGCAGCGTCGTGACCTACGGCGCGCTGCTGCTCGCGACGGGCGCCGAGCCGGCGCGGCTCGCGGTGCCCGGCGCGACGTTGCCGCACGTGGCCGTGCTCCGCACGCTGGCCGACTGCGACGCGCTGATCGCGCAGGCCGAGACCGCGCACCGGTGCGTGATCGTCGGCGCGAGCTTCATCGGGCTCGAAGCCGCGGCCGCGCTGCGCGCGCGCGGGCTCGAAGTACACGTCGTCGCGCCCGAGGCGCGGCCGATGGAGCGCGTGCTCGGCGCGACGCTCGGCGACATGCTCCAGGCGCTTCACGAATCACATGGCGTGCAATTTCATCTCGAATCGACGATCGCGGAAATCGAAGCGGATCGCGTGACGCTGTCGACCGGCGTCGAACTGGCTACCGATCTGGTCGTGACCGGGATCGGCGTGCGCCCCGACGTGACGCTCGCGCAGACGGCCGGCCTCGCGATCGACCGCGGCGTGTCGGTCGACGCGTTCCTGCAGACGAGCGCGCCGGGCATCTACGCGGCCGGCGACATCGCGCGCTGGCCGGACGCGCGAACCGGCGAGCGCATTCGCGTCGAGCACTGGGTCGTCGCCGAGCGCCAGGGTGCGGTCGCCGCGCGCAACATCCTCGGGCAGCGGCGGCGGTTCGCGGCGGTGCCATTCTTCTGGACGCAGCATTACGACGTCGCGGTCAACTACGTCGGCCATGCGGAGCAATGGGATCGTGTCGACGTCGACGGCGATCCGGCCGCGCACGACTGCTCGGTCACCTACTGGCGCAACGGCACGCGGCTCGCCGTCGCCACCGTCGGGCGCGATCTCGCGAGCCTGCGCGTGGAAGCCGAATTCGAGCAGGAGATGCCTTGACGATGACGACGACGTTCAGGCCGGGCGATCGGGTGCAGCATTTGACGCTCGTCGAATTTCGTGGATAACTTGCCGGATCCACTACTCCCGGGAGCCCGAGCATGCCCATCCACACCTGGCTCGCCTTCGTCGGCGCGAGCGTCGTCGTACTGTTGATCCCCGGCCCGACGATCCTGCTGGTCATCGGCGATTCGCTCGCCAACCGCGGCCGCTCGACGTGGAGCACGGTGGCCGGCGTGGCTGCCGGCGACACCACCGCGATGTCGATCTCGCTGGCCGGCGCGGGCGCTCTGCTGGCCGCGTCGGCGTCGGCCTTCACGGTGCTCAAGCTGGCCGGCGGCTCGTATCTGCTCTATCTGGGGATCAAGTCCGTTCTGAGCGCGCGGCGCCTGCGCGACGACGCGCCCGACGCCACGCTCCCGATCCAGCAGAAATCCGCCCGCCGCCGCTTCCTGGCGGCCTGGACCGTGACCGCGCTGAACCCGAAGAGCATCGTGTTCTTCGTCGCGTTCGTGCCGCAGTTCATGTCGGCGGACCGGACCTTCGTGTCGCAGAGTGCGATCCTGCTGCCGACCTTCGTGTGCCTGGCCGCCGTCAACGCGTCGATGTACGCGCTCGCGGCGAAGGCGCTCGCCCATCGCCTCACCAGCGTGGCGGCGCAGCGTCGGTTCGGTTATGCGGGGGGCGCGGTGATGATGGGGGCGGGTACGGTTACGCTTGCGATGCAGGCGGGTTGATCAACGACGGATCGGCACCCTAAATCGCCTGCGTAACCGGCGCGGTCGCGGCCGGATCGGTGATCCCCGGCTTGCCGGTCTCGACGTGCCCGGCGATCCGCCGCCCCCACACCGGATTGCCCGCGACCGCGAACTGCAGGTCGTACCACCGGCTACTGCTCGACAGATCCCAGCGCACATCGACATGCCGCCCCGCCGGCACCGTCACCCTGCGCGCGGGCTGACCATACGCGACGTCGGTGACCGTCACCGTCAGCGTGGCCGTGCCCGCGTGGCTCAGCGTCACGTGCACATCACCCTTCACCGCGTCGTAGCGAACGACCAGATCCGGCTTCGCGCCCGCGTCACCCACAGCCGCCCCCGCAAAGCGCCGAAAAAACCCGTTCGGGCCGTACACGCTCAGCAAATAGTGCCCATTCGTGTCGAACGCCCACGTATCGGTCAGTTGCGTGCCCGCCTCGACCGTATAGCGACGCGGCATCGCCGCCGGATCACCCATGTAGACCCAAAAATGCGCCCCCTGCGCCCCCGTGTTCACAAACGTCAGCGCATAGCCCTGCGCCTGAATCCGCCCGTTCACATGCAGTTCATAAGGCAACGCACGCGCGGGCCGCGTGCCCGGCTCCTGCGCGGCGATGATCTGCTGCTCGGTGCTCGCGGGCGCGGACTGCGACGTCATGCGCGCACACTGCATGTCGGCCTGCGACACATACGTCCGTGTGCTCGGCAGCGGCGGCACGCTCGAGTCCGCCGTCGAGAAATCGAGCGCCGACGTCAGGTCGCCGCAGATCGCGCGCCGCCACGGCGAAATGTTGGTCTCCATCACGCCGAAGCGCTTCTCGATGAATTGCAGCACCGACGTGTGATCGAACACCTGCGAACACACGTAGCCGCCCTTCGACCACGGCGACACGACGAGCATCGGCACACGCGGCCCGAGGCCGTACGGCAAATTGTCGACCGCATACGTGCCGTGCTGCGTCGCGGTCACGATATCGTGCCGCTCGAGCGACACGTCGACGGTGCTCATCCCCGAGCCCGGCACCGTCGGCGCCTGCGGCGGCACGACGTGATCGAAGAAGCCGTCGTTCTCGTCGTACATCACGAACAGCACCGTCTTGCTCCACACGTCCGGGTTCGACGTCAGCGCGTCGAGAATCGTCGACAGGTAATACGCGCCGTACAGCGGCGTGAACTTCGGATGCTCCGAATACGCGGCCGGTGGCAGCAGCCACGACACCTGCGGCAGCGCGTTCGCCTGCACGTCGGCCTTCAGCTGCGTCAGCGTGCGCGCACTCATCCCGCGCGCCCGCAGCGACGAGCCCGCCGGCGCGTTCACGAAGTTCTCGAAGCACGCGAGCATGTTCGTGCCGAAGTTGCCGGTGAAGTTGTCGAAGCCGGTGCCCTGCTGATAGATCTGCCACGAAATCCCTGCGGCTTCGAGACGCTCCGGGTACGTGGTCCACGTGAACGGCGGCAGCTTCAGCGCATCGAACCCATTGTCGATGTAGTCGGTGTTGTCGAGCAGCGGCCCGCCGCCAGTGCCGAGCGGATCGACCGTCCCCGTCATCAAAACCATCCGGTTCGGATGCGTGTTGCCCGGGATCGAGCAGAAATAGTGATCGCAGATCGTGAACGCGTCGGCGAGCGCGTAATGAAACGGAATGTCGTCGCGAACGTGATAGCCCATCGTCATGTCCGTCTTCCGCGCGGGCCACTTGTCCGCGCGGCCGCCGTCGATCGCGCCGTGCGTCGTCGCCCATGTGTGCGGCAGCCCGCCGATGCACTGCGCGTTCACGTCCGGATTCGTCGTGTCGAAGCGAAACGGCGCGATCGCCTTCGACGGATCCTCCTGACGCGGCTGGAACCACACCGGCCGGCCGTTCGGCAGCGTGATCGGGAAGCGGTCGTTGTAGCCGCGCACGCCGCTCAGATGCCCGAAGTAATGATCGAACGAGCGGTTCTCCTGCATGAACACGACGACGTGCTCGACGTCCCGCAGCGTGCCCGTAACCGAGTGCGGCTCGACCGCAAGCGCGCGGCGGATCGATTCGGGCACGAGCGCGGTCGCGGCCGTCGCACCGGCGAGGCCGGCCGAGAACTTGAGGAAATCGCGTCGGGAACGAGTGGCCATAGGGAGATCCTGGTGGAATACGGACATCATATCGCGAGCCATTTGCTATATTTTTTGGGTGCGGCGACGCAGCGTCCTGCCGCTCGCCGTCTTCCTTCATCCGCGATGCGCGTTCCCCGACGAACGACGCGTGCCCCCGCCGGCACGCCTGCGCATCGGCCTTTCCGTCACCGAACGACACACGAGGGCATCATGGCAAAACAGACGATCGCGGGCTATCTGGCGAACACGCTCGCCGCGGCGGGTGTCGAACGCATCTGGGGCGTCACCGGCGACAGCCTGAACGGGCTTGCGTTCAGCCTGAGCCAGCTCGGCTCGATCCGCTGGATGCACACGCGCCACGAGGAAAGCGCCGCGTTCGCGGCGGGCGCGGACGCCGCGTCGTCGGGCAAGCTCGCGGTCTGCGCGGGCAGCTGCGGCCCCGGCAATCTGCATCTGATCAACGGCCTCTACGATTGCCACCGCAATCATCAGCCGGTGCTCGCGATCGCCGCGCACATTCCGTCGACCGAGATCGGCCTCGGCTACTTCCAGGAGACCCATCCGCAGGAACTGTTCCGCGAATGCAGCCATTTCGCGGAGCTCGTGACGAACGCGTCGCAGTTTCCGCGCGTACTCGCGCGCGCAATGCGCACCGCGATCGACGAGCGCGGCGTCGCGGTGATCGTGCTGCCCGGCGACGTCGCGCTCGCCGACGGCCCGGACGAAACGCCGGCGTGGAGCGCCTGCGCGCCGCCGTCGATCGTGCCCGCGGGCGCGGACCTCGACCGGCTCGCCGAGCTGCTGAACGGCGCCCACGCGGTCACGCTGCTGTGCGGCAGCGGCACGCAGGGCGCGCACGACGAGGTCGTCGCGCTCGCGGACACGCTCGGCGCGCCGGTCGTCCATGCGCTGCGCGGCAAGCCGTTCGTCGAATGGGACAATCCGTTCGACGTCGGGATGACCGGCCTGATCGGCTTCAGCTCCGGCTATCACGCGATGCAATCGTGCGACACGCTGCTGATGATCGGCACCGATTTTCCGTATCGCGCGTTCTATCCGCCCCACGCGAAGATCGCGCAGATCGACCGGAAAGGCTCGCAGCTCGGGCACCGCGCGCCACTCGCGGTCGGCCTCGTCGGCACCGTGAAGGAGACGCTGCAGGCGCTGCAGCCGCGCGTCACGCGCAAGACCGACCGCACATTCCTCGACAACGCGCGCAAGCACTACGCGGCCGCGCGCAAGGCGCTCGACGATCTCGCAGTGCCGTCGGGGCCAGGCAAGCCCGCGCATCCGCAATACCTGACGAAGCTCGTCGACGAACTCGCGGCGGCCGACGCGATCTTCACCGCCGACGTCGGCACGCCGACGCTGTGGGCCGCGCGCTATCTGACGATGAACGGCCAGCGGCAGCTTCACGGCTCGTTCAATCACGGGTCGATGGCGAACGCGATGCCGCAGGCGCTCGGCGCGCAGGCGGCGAACCCGGGGCGTCAGGTGGTGTCGCTGTCCGGCGACGGCGGGCTGTCGATGCTGCTCGGCGATCTGCTGAGCGCGCGGCAACTGAACCTGCCGATCAAGATCGTCGTGTTCAACAACAGCCTGCTCGGCTTCGTGTCGATGGAGCTGAAGGCGGCCGGCTACGTCGATACGAACGTCGATCTGAGCGCGACGGATTTCGCGGCGATCGCGAAGGGCGCGGGCATCTTCAGCGTGCGCGTCGAGCATTCGGAGAACATCGCGGCCGCGCTGCGGGCCGCGTTCAGGCACGACGGGCCCGCGCTGATCGACGTCGTCACGTCGAAGTACGAGCTCGCGATGCCGCCGAAGATCGAGCTCGCGCACGCGAAGGGCTTCAGCCTGTTCATGCTGCGCGCGATCCTGAGCGGACGCGGCGACGAGATCGTCGAGCTCGCGAAGACGAATCTGCGGTGAGGTCGGGCGACGCCGGAGTATCGAAACAAGTATTGGACGATCCGGCCACGTCACACTACGATTGCCGGCTTGTCACAGGCATGGATCACCCGGATGTTGTCGACTCTCGAGATTCTCCTTCCCGTCTTCGCGCTGATTTTCGCGGGCTTCGCGTGCCGGCGGCGCGGGCTGTTCGGCCCGCACGCCGCGTCGGAGCTGAACCGTTTCGTCGTGTGGCTCGCGCTGCCGGCGCTGCTGTTCCACACGATGGCGCACGCGACGTGGGCGCAGCTCTACCAGCCCGCGTTCATCGCGGCGTTCTCGGCGGCATGCGCGGTGACGTTCCTGCTGATGCTCGCGTCGCGGCTCGTCGCCGGCCGCCATCTCGCCGACGCGAGCATCGACGCGATCGCGGCCGCGTATCCGAACACCGGCTATCTCGGCTTCCCGCTGTGCCTGATCGCGTTCGGCACGAGCAGCCTGACGCCGACGACGATTGCGACGATCATCGTCGCGTGCGTGCTGTTCGCGTCCGCGATCGTGCTGATCGAGATCGGGCTGCAGACCGAGCGCGCGCCGCACAAGCTCGGCCTCAAGGTGATCGCGTCGCTCGCGCGCAATCCGCTGATCTTCTCGCCGCTCGCGGGCGTCGCGGTCGCCGCCGCGCACGTGCCGATCGCCGGCAGCGTGGAGACGCTGCTGAAGCTGCTGAGCGGCGCCGCGAGCCCGTGCGCGCTCGTCAGCCTCGGCGCGTTTCTCGCGGAAAAGCGCGCGGCCACGGATACTCCGCCGCGCGGCGCGTGGATGCTGACCGGCGTGAAGCTCGTCGTTCAGCCGGCGCTGTCGTGGTGGCTCGCGGCGCGCGTGTTCGCGATGCCGTCGTCGCTCGTCGGGATGACCGTCGTGCTCGCCGCGCTGCCGACCGGCACCGGGCCGTACATGCTCGCGGAGTTCTATCGGCGCGAAGGACAGATCGCGTCGCGGACCATTCTGCTGTCGACGCTCGGGTCGCTCGTCACGCTATCGGTGCTGCTCGCTTATGTCGGCCCAGCGCGATGACGCGGCGCGATACCCCACGCCCGCGCCTTGACTTTATCTGACTTTGCAGATAGCGTTCTGTCAGACAACTGGCGCTGACCGAAGCGAAAGCCGACGTCGCTCGGCCGCCTGCTGAGAAAGCGGCTGCACCCGTGATTTTTTGCCCATTTATCTGACATGTCAGCTATATGGCCGATTTTTCGCCGCCGACACCCTCCAACCGCCCGCAAGGATCCGCGATGAACCCGTCCACCCCCGCCCCGGCGCCGCTGACCGGCGCCCGCTTCGCGATCGGCACGTTCGCCGTCGCGCTCGCCACCTTCATGAACGTGCTCGATTCGTCGATCGCGAACGTCGCGATTCCGACGATCTCGGGCAATCTCGGCGTCTCCGTCGACGAAGGCACCTGGGTCATCACGCTGTTCTCGGCGGCCAACGCGGTCTCGATCCCGCTGACCGGCTGGCTCACGCAGCGCGTCGGGCAGGTGAAGCTGTTCGTCGCGTCGATCCTGCTGTTCGTGCTGTCGTCGTGGGCATGCGGGCTGGCGCCGAATCTGACCGTGCTGCTGGCCGCGCGCGTCGTGCAGGGCATCGTGGCCGGCCCGCTCGTACCGCTGTCGCAGGCGCTGCTGCTCGCGTCGTATCCGAAGGAGAAAAGCGCCAGCGCCCTCGCGCTGTGGGCGATGACCGCGACGGTCGGCCCGATCGCCGGCCCGGCGCTCGGCGGCTGGATTACCGACCGCTACAGCTGGTCGTGGATCTTCTACGTCAACGTTCCCGTCGGCCTGTTCGCCGCGTCCGCGGTCTGGATGGTCTATCGCGACCGCGACACCGGCGGGCGCAAGCTGCCCGTCGACAAGGTCGGCCTGCTTTCGCTGATCGCGTGGGTCGCCGCGCTGCAGATCATGCTGGACAAGGGCAAGGATCTCGACTGGTTCCATTCGCCGCTGATCTGCGCGCTCGCGGTGTTCGCGCTCGTCAGCTTCGTGTTCTTCGTGATTTGGGAGCTGACCGAGGACAGGCCGATCGTCGATCTGCGCCTGTTCCTCGGCCTCAATTTCTTCGGCGGCACGCTGGCGATTTCGGTCGCGTTCGCGGTGTTCTTCTCGAATCTGGTGATCCTGCCGCAATGGATACAGGAAGGGCTCGGCTATCCGGCGCTCAACGCCGGGCTCGTCACCGCGCCGCTCGGCATCTTCGCCGTGCTGCTCGCGCCGGTCGTCGGCAAGCTGATGCCGCGCACGGACACGCGCGTGCTGGCGACGCTCGCGTTCGTCGGCTTCGCCGGCGTGTTCTTCATGCGCTCGCACTACACGACGAGCATCGATCCGCGCACGCTGATCCTGCCGACGCTGCTGCAGGGTATCCCGACCGCGCTGTTCCTCACGCCGCTGACCGCGATCCTGCTGTCGGGCCTGCCGCAGGACAAGATCCCCGCCGCCGCCGGGCTGTCGAACTTCGCGCGGACGTTCGCGGGCGCGGCGGGCACGTCGATCGTCAGCAATCTGTGGAACGACCGCACGATCCTGCATCACGCGCAACTGGCCGAACAGTCGAGCATCGGCAATCCCGCCTTTTCGATGGCCGTCGCGCAGGTCCGGCAGACGCTCGGCGGCGGCACGTCGCAAGCGTTCGCCGTGGTGGAATCGGCGCTGAACGCGCAGGCGACGATGCTCGGGTTGAACGACATCTTCTGGCTGTCGGGCGTGCTGTTCGTCGTCATCGTGCCGCTGATCTGGATCACGCGGCCGGACGGGAGCGCGGCAGCGGCGGCGGCCGGCGCGGGCGGCCATTGAATGCGGCCGGCGGCGACGTTCCTGGAAGATTCGGATTTCTGCTTGAAACTATCTGACCTTGCAGATAGATTCCGGATCAATGAACCTCAGGAATCAGGAATCGCCGATGGACCACTACACGCCCCAGACCTTCTCCGTGACCGAGAGCATCGGGTTTCTGCTGAACAAGGCCCGCAACCTGGTCACGGCGGAGGTGGATGCGGCGCTCAAGGCGTTCGACATCACGGGCCAGCAGATGGGCATCGTGCTGTCGATTCGCGCCGGTCTGGCGGGCACGCCGTTCGAGCTGTCGAAGCTGCTCGCGATCGACACCGGGCTGATGACCCGCCTGCTCGACAAGCTCGAGACGAAGGAGTTGCTGGAACGCTCGCGCAGCGACGAGGATCGCCGGGTCGTCAATCTGGCGCTGACCGGCAAGGGCCGGAAGCTGGCCGACCAGCTTCCGGCGCTCGCGCAGGGCGTGCTGAACGCGCGGCTGGAGAAGTTCAGCAAGGCCGAATTCGAACAGCTAGGCCAGTTGCTGCACAAGTTCATCGGGGAATGACGCGTAGCCCTTACTGGGCCTCCCGCGACGTCGCACCGACCATGCTGCTCCGTTCGCCATGCGCGATCGCATACAGCTCGCGATTACGCGCGACCGTCCGGTCGCTCGGCGGATAGTCGCCGTCCGTCGTCGGCACGAGGCCTTCGCGCTCCGCGCCGATCAGATCGGCCATCACTTGCGCGCGAGTCAGGCCGGGTTGATCCGGGTCCGCCGGTGCCGTCTGCGCGAGCGCGAACGCCGGCACGCTCGCCGCGATCGCGGCAATCGCCCACAGCCCCGCCGCCATCAGTTTCCGTTTCATGATGCGATTCCCCAATGATGAGTGATCGAGCGCGCGGCATGCGGCCCGACCTGTTCATTGTGCTAAACGGAATTGGCGCGACGCTAACCGCAAAATGGCAGTTCCGACATCTGCGCTCGCATGCGAATGACGGCGGCGTCAGCTTCGCATCAGCCCGGCGACAGCGGACGTGGTCCGCGGATGCGTTTCAATCGAATGGAAACGAATGCGCGTGTCGTCCGGGTCATCGGTCGTCGCCGGATAGCCGCCACAGGCAGAGCGCCTGCATCGTTCGCTGAAATTTCACCGCGTCGAATGCCGGCTCGCCGAGCAGCAGCGCATAGCGCCACGCCCCCCAGACCGTCAGAAACAGCTCGCGCGCGACCGTGCGCGAATCCTCGGCATCGACGCGCCCGTCCTCGTCGATCCAGCCGGCCCACGCGTCGGCGAAAGCCGCGAACATGCGCCGATGCGCGTTGCGGTTCGCGACGCGGTGCTCGAGATCGCCGAGCGCCGGAAAGAGCGGCGGCAACGCGACATCGTCCACCGCGATCGTGATCGCGACCATCCGCTCGATGCGCGCGCGCCGATCGAGCGTCGCGCATTCGGCGCGCTCGCGCGCGAGGCGTTCGAGCCGCGCGTCGAGCGCATGGCGGATGTAGCCCGACAGAATGCCCTCGCGGTTCGGGAAATATTCGTAGATCGCGCCGACCGAATAGCCGGTTTCGTCGGATAGCGCGCGCATCGTCACCGCGTCCCAGCCGTCGCGCAGCCAAATCCGAACGAGCCCGTCGTAAATCGCGGCGACGGTGAATTTCGCGCGCGCCTGTTTCGGCCGTTTGCTCGGCGCGGCGGGCGTTGTCGTCGGGTCCGCCTGCCGCGCGGACTTTCCGAACACGCGGCCGCGCGATCCGTCGTATTTTTCTGTCATGACGCTTTCGGAACGGAGAGAAACGATGACCCGGATTTTTCGCGTGGAATCGCTAAAAAGCAATCTCGGCGTCGCCGAGACGGTCGAGCTGAGCGCACCGCCGTTGCGCGACGGCGACGTACTCGTGCGCATCGAGCGCTTCGCGCTGACGACGAACAACATGACCTACGCGGTATACGGCGACGCGATCGGCTACTGGAACCTGTTTCCCGCGAGCCTCGCCGGATACGGCTGCATGCCGGTCTGGGGCTTTGCGACCGTCGTCGCGTCGCGCGCGCCGGACGTCGCGGTCGGGCGCCGCGTGTTCGGCTATTTCCCGATCGCGACACATCTGACGATGCAGCCCGCGCAGGTCACGTCGCGCAGCTTCGTCGACGGCGCACCGCATCGCTCGGGCACGCCGAAGGTCTACAACCTGTACGAGTTCCAGCCCGATCACGCCGATCCGCGCATGGACAGCCTCGTGTCGATCTTTCGCGCGCTGTTCATCACGTCGTATACGGCGGCGGATTATCTGCGCGAGCGCGCGTTTTTCGGCGCCGAGCAGTTCGTGATCTCGAGCGCGTCGAGCAAGACCGCCTACGGGGTCGCGCACTGCCTCGCGGATGTGCCGGCGCGCAAGATCGCGCTGACGTCGGCGCGCAACCGGCCGTTCGTCGAACGTCTCGGCTGCTACGACGCCGCATTCGATTACGCCGATTGCGTGTCGATCGATGCAACGAAGAAAACGGTCTACATCGATCTGTCCGGTGACGGCAGCCTGCGCCGCAGCGTGCACGCGCATCTCGGCGACAAGCTCGCGTTCGACTGCCTGGTCGGATCGACGCAGGCGACCGGCTTTCCCGAGAGGGACCCGACACTGCCGGGCCCGGCGCCGGTGTTCTTCTTCGCCGCGCTGCAGCTCGACGCGTACAAGGCCGCCGGCCAGTCGCGCGCGTTCATGGAACGCTACGCGCGCGACGAGCGCGCGTTTCTGGGGCGCATCGCGCGGCCGGATGCGCAGTGGATGCGGATGGTCGAGCACGTCGGGCTCGACGATGCCGGCGCGGTCATCGCCGGGTTGCATGACGGGACGACCGATCCTTCGGTCGGCCATGTTTTCGTCGACGCGGCGGCTTGATCCGCCGGCATCGGCGTGCCCGGGGCCGCGCGCCACACGCACCACACGCTGCCCCGCCACATCGCCGGGCGGCGCCCTTCGGCGCCGCCCGCGTCGCATCACGCGAGATCGAAGCGATCGAGGTTCATCACCTTGTCCCACGCGGCGACGAAGTCACGCACGAACTTCTCCTGCGCGTCAGCGCACGCGTAGACCTCGGCGAGCGCCCGCAGCTCCGAGTTCGACCCGAACACGAGATCGACGCGCGTGCCGGTCCACCGGACCGCGCCCGTCGCGCGATCGCGCCCTTCGAACACGTCGTTCGCGTCCGACACCGGCTTCCACTCGGTGCCCATGTCGAGCAAGTTCACGAAGAAGTCGTTGGTCAGCGCGTCCGGCCGTTTCGTGAAGACGCCGTGCGGCGTCTGCCCGGCGTTCGCGCCCAGCATGCGCAGCCCGCCGACCAGCACCGTCATTTCAGGCGCGGTCAGCGTCAGCAACTGCGCCTTGTCGATCAGCAGCGCCTCGGCCGGCACCGTGTACTTGCCCAACAGGTAGTTGCGGAAACCGTCCGCGACCGGCTCCAGCACGGCCATCGACAGCGGGTCGGTCTGCTCCTGCGACGCATCCATCCGGCCGGGCGCGAACGGCACCGTCACCGCGTGACCGGCGTTCTTCGCGGCCTGCTCGACACCCGCGCAGCCGGCCAGCACGATCAGGTCGGCGAGCGACACCTTCTTGCCGCCGGACTGCGCGCCGTTGAATGCCTGCTGGATGCCTTCGAGCGTCGCGAGTACCTTCGCCAACTGGCCGGGCTGATTGACGGCCCAGTCCTTCAGCGGCGCGAGGCGGATGCGCGCGCCGTTCGCGCCGCCGCGCTTGTCGGAACCGCGGAACGTCGACGCGGACGCCCACGCGGTCGACACGAGCGCCGACACCGGCAGCCCCGACGCGAGGATCTTCGTCTTCAGCGCCGCGACGTCCTGCGCGTCGATCAACGGATGATCGACCGCCGGAATCGGATCCTGCCACAGCAGTTCCTCGGCCGGCACTTCCGGGCCGAGATAGCGGCTGCGCGGGCCCATGTCGCGATGCGTCAGCTTGAACCACGCGCGCGCGAACGCGTCGGCGAACTGATCGGGATTCTCCATGAAGCGGCGCGAGATCTTTTCGTAAGCCGGATCGAAGCGCAGTGACAGATCCGTGGTCAGCATCGTCGGCACATGCTTCTTCGCCGCGTCGTGCGCGTCCGGAATCGTCGCGCCGGCGCCCTTCGCGACCCACTGGTGCGCGCCAGCCGGGCTCTTCGTCAGCTCCCATTCATAGCCGAAAAGATTCCAGAAGAAGTTGCCGCTCCACTTCGTCGGGGTCGTGGTCCACGTCACTTCCAGGCCGCTCGAAATCGTGTCGCCGCCGCTGCCGGTGCCGAAGCTGCTCTTCCAGCCGAGACCCTGCTGCTCGAGGCCGGCCGCTTCCGGCTCGGGCCCGACGTGCGACGCGGGCCCGGCGCCGTGGGTCTTGCCGAACGTGTGGCCGCCGGCGATCAGCGCGACCGTCTCCTCGTCGTCCATCGCCATCCGCGCGAACGTCTCGCGGATGTCCCGCGCGGCCGCGAGCGGGTCCGGGTTGCCGTTCGGACCTTCCGGATTCACGTAGATCAGTCCCATTTGCACCGCGGCGAGCGGGTTCTCGAGATCGCGGTCGCCGGCGTAGCGCCTGTCGTCGAGCCATTTCGTTTCGGCGCCCCAGTAGACGTCGTCGTCCGGCTCCCACGCGTCCTCACGGCCGCCGGCGAAGCCGAACGTCTTGAACCCCATCGACTCCAGCGCGACGTTGCCGGTCAGGATGATCAGGTCGGCCCACGAGATCTTCCGGCCGTATTTCTGCTTGATCGGCCAGATCAGCCGGCGCGCCTTGTCGAGGCTCACGTTGTCCGGCCAGCTGTTCAGCGGCGCGAAGCGCTGCTGGCCGCTGCCGGCGCCCCCGCGGCCGTCGCCGGTGCGGTACGTGCCCGCGCTGTGCCAGGCCATCCGGATGAAGAACGGCCCGTAATGGCCGAAGTCGGCCGGCCACCAGTCCTGCGACGTCGTCATCAGCGCGCACAGGTCGTTCTTCACGGCGGCGAGATCGAGGCTCCGGAACGCTTCGGCATAGTTGAAGCCCTTGTCCATCGGATCGGATAGCGACGAATGCTGGCGCAGCAGCTTCACGTTCAGCCGGTTCGGCCACCAGTCGTGGTTCGTCGTGCCGCCGCCGGCGGCGTGCTGGAACGGACACTTCGTTTCGGTCGACATGTATCTTCTCCTGTTGATCGTGTGCACCCGGCACTCGGCCCGATGCGGAATCCGGGCGCTGCCCGAGAAAAGTATGGGTCCCTGAACTGCGTGCGGCAAATTGATCGATACGATGGCTGCGATAGGGTTGTGCAGCGCCGGTCGTGCAACGCGCATGCGCGCCAGCATCGGTGATGACGGGCAAAGCTGGCGGAAAGTTCACGGCCGATGCAGCGTGGAACGGTATCAGGTTCCGGCGGCATGCGTATCGAAGGCGGGGCCGAAAGCGAACGATCTCGCCCCGAAAACGCCGCCGCTGCCGACCGCGGCCCGCGTATCCGCTAGAATTGCGACGCGCGCGCTTCCAGCGCGCCGCCCGGCCCCTTTTCCACCTCGACGAACCATCAGGCTCACGACACCGCGGGCCGTGACCATGCAACGCAGCGCCCACGCGCTCGCTTCGCTCGAAGCGGCGACGACGCGCAACCGACATCCAGCCGGAGAAAACCGTGTTCACTTGCAGAAACCAGAGCTGCGGCACGCAGTGGGAGCTGTCCGACGTCGTCATCAAGGACGAAGGCCAGGGACTGCTGTTCCGCTGCCCGCTGTGCGGCGCGCGCAACTACGTCGAGCGCTTCGACGCCGACGACGGCACCGTCGTCTACGAACAGCTCGACGGCCGCCCGTTCTAATCCGACATCACGACATGACCATCGAACCGACCGCCCAACCCTTCAGCACACTGCCGCTCGCGCCCGCCACGCTCGCGAACCTCGAGCAGCTCGGCTACGTCGACATGACGCCGATCCAGGCCGCGAGCCTGCCGGTCGCGCTCGCGGGCCACGACCTGATCGCGCAGGCGAAGACCGGCAGCGGCAAGACCGCGGCGTTCGCGCTCGCGCTGCTCGCGCGGCTCGACGCACGCCGATTCGACGTGCAGGCGATGGTCCTGTGCCCGACGCGCGAGCTCGCCGATCAGGTCACGCAGGAAGTGCGCCGCCTCGCGCGCGCCGAGGAAAACGTGAAAGTGCTGACGCTGTGCGGCGGCACGCCGATGCGGCCGCAGGCGGCGAGCCTCGAGCATGGCGCGCACGTCGTCGTCGGCACGCCGGGGCGGATCATGGATCATCTGGAGCGCGGCAATCTCACGCTCGGCGCGCTGCAGACGCTCGTACTCGACGAAGCGGACCGCATGCTCGACATGGGCTTCTTCGACGACATCGCGACCGTCGTGCGCCAATGTCCGGCGGAGCGCCAGACGCTGCTGTTCTCGGCGACCTATCCGGACGGCATCGCGAAGCTGAGCCGGCAGATTCTGCGCAATCCGAAGGAAGTGAAGCTCGACGAGCGTCACGACGACACGAAGATCCGCCAGCGCTTCTACGAAGTGACCGACGACGAGCGGCTGCACGCGGTCGGCCTGCTGCTCAGGCACTATCGCCCGGTGAGCACGCTCGCGTTCTGCAACACGAAGCAGCAGTGCCGCGACCTGCTCGACGTGCTGCGCGCGCAGGGCTTTCATGCGCTCGCGCTGCACGGCGAGCTCGATCAGCGCGAGCGCGATCAGGTGCTGATCCAGTTCGCGAACCGCAGCTGCTCGGTGCTGGTCGCGACCGACGTCGCCGCGCGCGGCCTCGACATCGCGCAGCTCGAGGCGGTGATCAACGTCGACGTGACGCCCGACCCGGAAGTGCACGTGCACCGGATCGGCCGCACCGGCCGCGCGGATCAGGACGGCTGGGCGCTGAGCCTCGCGAGCATGGACGAGATGGGCCGCGTCGGCGGCATCGAGCAGGCGCAGAAACGCGACGTCGAATGGCATCCGCTCGCCGAGCTCGAAACGGGCAGCGACGCGCCGCTGCTGCCGCCGATGGAGACGCTGCAGATTCTCGGCGGACGCAAGGACAAGATCCGCCCCGGCGACGTGCTCGGCGCGCTGACCGGCGACGCGGGCTTCAGCGGCGCGCAGATCGGCAAGATCAACGTGACCGAGTTCTCGACGTACGTCGCGGTCGAGCGCGGCATCGCGCGCGATGCGCTGCGCAAGCTCAACGCCGGCAAGATCAAGGGCAAGAAGGTGAAGGTCCGTTTGATGGACGAATGACGACGACGGCGGCGATGGCAGCGATGGCGGCGATGAGGTCTGCTACCGTCCGCGGCCGTCCGATACCATCGACGCGCCGCCGGCCGTCATCCCTGCGGCGCGTGACGCTTGCGGCGCCGGTCCGTCGCCGACGGCTTCCCGCCGTCGATCACGTGCGCGCCGTGCTCGACGACGAAATCGCGAAACAGCCCCGCGACCTGCGACAGGCGCCGGTCGGCGAGCGTGATCACATACCATTCGCGCTCGATCGGATTCCCGGGAAACGGCAGCTGCGCGAGCAGCCCGGCGCGCAATTCGAGCGCGCACGCGTGCAGCGACAGAAACGCGACGCCGAACCCCGCCTCCGCCATCTGCTTGATCGCCTCGTTGCTCGACAGCTCGGAGCCGATGTGAAACTTGAGCCCCGACGTCTTGAACAGGCTCTCGACCGTCGAGCGCGTACCCGCGCCGCGCTCGCGAACCAGCAGGTTCGCCGATTCCAGATCCTTCAGCGACAGCCGCTTGCGCCGCATCAGCGGATGCCCGGGCGCGGCGACGAACACCATCGGATGCTTCGCGAACTCCGCCGCGTTCGTGCGCAGCTCGCGCGGCGGGCTGCCCATCACCGCGAGATCGATCTCGTGGGTCGCGAGCATCCGGATGATGTCGTCGCGATTGCCGACCTTGAAGTAGGACTTCACGTGCGGACGCGTCTCGGCGAACTTGACCAGAATCGGCGGAATCAGATATTCCGCGGTCGTGATCGCGCCGATGCGCAACGTGCCGCCCAGCTCCCCCTTCAGCGCGGCCACCTCGTCGCCCGCTTCGGTCCATAGCTGAAGAATCTCGCGCGCATACCGCGCGAGTATCTCGCCGGCCGCGGTGAGCTGGACACCGCGCCCCACCCGCTGCAGCACCGCGGCGCCCGCCGCCTCCTCGAGCAGCCGGATCTGCAGCGACACCGCGGGCTGCGTCAGGTTCAGCTCCTCCGCCGCGCGCGACACGCTGCCGAGCCGCGCCACCATGTCGAGCGCCTTCAATTGTCTGAAGGTCGCCGTTCTTGATATCAGTGAAAACATATGGGTCGGCTAAAAACATTAAATTGTTTGTCATGGATCAAGACTATATCGTGGGAACTCCATGCCTGACAGCGGGCTACCGGACATTGCCATCATTACGGAGTCGCACCATGACCCACGCCCCCTTCACGCTCGACGCCGATTGCGGCACGGACCTTCATCGCATCCTGATCATCGGCGGCGGCGCCGGCGGCCTGCATCTCGCGACGCGCGTCGCCGCCACGCTCGGCCGGCGCGGTCTCGCGGAGATCGTGCTCGTCGACCGTTATCCGACGCACTTCTGGAAGCCGCTGCTGCACGAAGCGGCAACCGGGCATCGCGATCCGGCCAATCACCACATCGAATACGCGGCGCAAGCGAAGCGTGACGGCTTTCGCTTCGTGCAGGGAGAACTGACGCACGTCGACCGCGAACAATGCGTCGCGACGATCGGCGCGGTGCGCGACGCGGACGGCATCGAGATCCTGCCGCAGCGGCGCGTGCGCTACGACAGCCTCGTGCTGTCGGTCGGCAGCGTGACGAACTTCTTCAACGTGCCGGGCGCGGCGCAGCATGCGCTGCCGCTGGAAAATGTCGAGCATGCCGAAGTGTTCCGCCGGAAGTTCCTCGCCGCGTGCACGAAGGCCAATCACCGGATCGAAAGAGATGGTGTCCGCGACGGAGTCCCACACGCGGGCGCGGTCAACATCAGCGTGATCGGCGCGGGCGCGACCGGCGTCGAGCTCGCGGCCGCGCTCAGGCATGCGATCGATCAGCTGTCGATCTATCGCTTCCACGCGCTGGATCCGGAGCGCGACGTGCGCATCCGGCTGATCGAAGGCGCCGCGCGCGTGCTGCCGGCGCTCGACGAGCGCGTGTCCGCGCATACCGACGCGGCGCTGCGCCGGCTGCACATCGACGTCGTGACCGGCGCGCGCATCGCCGAAGTCGGCAGCGATGCGCTCGTCACCGGCACCGGCGACACGCTCCCCAGCGACATCACGGTCTGGGCCGCCGGCGTCGCCGGCCCCGCGATGCTGAAGTCGATCGGCGGCATCGCGCTCAACGCGGCGAACCAGGTGATCGTCACCGATACGCTGCAAACGCCGGACGATCCGCGCATCTTCGCGTTCGGCGATTGCGCGGCGTGCCCGTCGACCGCGAAGAGCGGCTTCCTGCCGCCGCGCGCGCAAGTCGCGCATCAGCAGGCGCTGTATCTCGGCGATGCGTTCGCGCGGCGCCTCGCCGGCAAGCCGGTGCCGGGCTTCGCGTTCCGCGACGCGGGCACGGTCGTGTCGCTCGGCCCCGCCGGCGCGACGTTCCAGACCGACCTCGGCGCGCGGCCGCGCGCGCTGATCGTGAACGGCTTCGCGGCGTCGGGCCTGTACAGGCTGCTGTACCGGAAGCATCTGTTCGGCGTGTCCGGAATCAAGCGCGCGGTGCTGGAAGCGCTCGGGCAATGGCTCGGCCGCGCCAACCGACCGTCGATCAAGCTGCATTGAGCGGCGCGGCGCCGCTCGCCGGGGGCGCGATCGCGCCCCCTTTTACCACCTCGACACCACCTCGACGCGTGAACGGCGGGCCTCATCCGCCGTTCGCACGCGTCGCGATCCGCACAATCCCCGCCTGAACCGCCCCGCTATTCCGTGAAAACGAATAGTCGCGCGACGCCTTGTGCCGCGCGGCCCGCGCGCTCTATGCTGTTTTGTTCACCATCCGAAGGAGAGAGCATGGACCGCATCCAGGCGATGGAAGTCTTCACCCGGGTGGTCGACGCGAACAGCTTCACGCGGGCCGCCGACTCGCTCGCGATGCCGCGCGCGACGGTGACGACGGTCATCCAGAATCTCGAGGCGCTGCTCGGCGTGCGGTTGCTGCACCGGACCACGCGCCGGCTGTCGCTGACGCCGGAGGGCGCCGCATACTACGAACACTGCATCAAGATCGTCGCCGAGATCAGCGAAGTCGACGCGAGCTTCCAGGCCGGCAAGCGAAAGCCGAGCGGCGCGCTTCGCGTGCACATGCCGAGCGCGCTCGGCCGCAAGCTCGTGATTCCCGCGCTGCAGGGCTTTCACCAGCTATACCCGGACATCACGCTCGATCTGGGACTGTCCGATCGGCAGGTCGATCCGGTCGAGGAAGGCATCGACTGCATGATCCGGGTCGGCCCGCTCGAGGATTCGTCGATGGTCGCGCGCCGGATCGGCACGCTGAGGCGGATCACGTGCGCATCGCCCGGCTATCTGGAGCGCTACGGCGAGCCGCACGGCATCGACGATCTGGCCGCGCACCTCGCGGTGAATTTCCGCACGAGGCACGGCGCACGCCCGTGGCCGTGGGTGTTCGTGATCGACGGCAAGTCGGTCGAGGTCAGGATGAACGGCATCCTCACGGTCAACGATTCGGATGCCTACCTGACCAGCGCGATCGAAGGTTTCGGGCTGATCCAGCCGCCGCTCGTGATGGCGGAGCCGCATCTGCGCGACGGCTCGCTGCGGGCCGTGCTGCCGGACTGCAATCCGAAGCCGAAGCCGATCTCGCTCGTGTATCCGCACAACCGGCATCTGTCCGCGCGGGTGCGCGTGTTCGCGGACTGGATCGCCGAGCTGTTCGATGCGACGTCCGCGCTGGGCGGCACCGACGAGCGGCGCGGCAGCGCGAGCGCGCCGGATGCACGAGATGCGCATACCGATCGCAGCCCGGTCGCCGCGTAGTGGGCGAGACGGCACGACGCAGCGCGCAAGCTGGATGAAAAAGAGCCCGGAAACGCAAGTTTCCGGGCCTCGAAAACCACCAACCTCACTGATATGGTGGAGTAGACACCGTTGTGTCGAAGCATTGCCGCGGACTGTCCGCGGCAACGCCCGACCCCATCCTTCAGATCGCCCAGCCGCCGAGATAGAACACGACGAGCACCGCCGCGATCGCCACCGTACCGACGTTGAGCTTGCGGAAATCGCCGCTCGCGAGGCGCCCGATCACGAGCGTCGAGAAGCCGAGCATGATGCCGGTCACGATGTTCGCGGTCAGCACGATGAAGACGGCGCAGACGAGGCCGGACATCGCGTCGACCAGATCGTCCATGTGCAGCTTGCTCACGCTGCTCAGCATCAGCAGGCCGACGTACATCAGCGCGGGCGCGGTCGCATACGACGGCACGAGGCCCGCCAGCGGCGACAGGAAGATCAGCGCGAGGAACAGCACGCCGACGACCGCGGCCGCGAGGCCCGTCTTCGCACCGGCCGCGACGCCGACGCTCGACTCGATGTAGGCCGCCGCCGGCGCGCCGCCGAGGAAGCCGGAGAAGATCGAGCTCAGCGAATCCGCGGTCAGCGCGCGGCCGCCGTTGATGATGCGGCCGTTCTCGTCGAGCTGGCCCGCCTGCCCGGCGACCGCACGGATCGTGCCGGTCGCGTCGAACACCGCGGTCATCACGAGCGCCAGCACGCTCGGCAGCACGGACATCGACAACGCACCCTTGATGTCCATCGAGCCGATCAGCGATGCGTGCCCCGGCGCGCTCAGCGAAGGCAGCGCGAACACGCCATGGAAACTCACGGCCGGATCGAGCACGAGGCCGATCGCCGAGATCGCGATCACGACGAGCAGGATCCCGCCCGGCACGCGGCGTTTTTCCAGGCCGAAGATCGCGGCCAGGCCGATCACCGACATGATCACCGGGAACGCGGTGATGTGGCCGAGCGACACCGGCAGGCCGGCGCCCGGATTCTTGACGACGAGACCGACGTCGTTCGACGCGATCAGCAGCAGGAACAGGCCGATGCCGATCCCGGTGCCGTGCGCGACGCCCGCCGGCAGATTGCGCAGAATCCACGAGCGCACGCCGGTCACGGAAATGCCGGTGAACACGAGGCCCATCAGGAACACGGCGCCGAGCGCGACCGACGGATGCAGCCCCTTGCCGAGCACGAGGCCGAACGCGGTGAACGCGGTCAGCGAAATCGCGCAGCCGATCGCGATCGGCAGCTTCGCCCACAGGCCCATCAGCAGCGAGCCGAAGGCCGTCGTCAGACAGACGGCGACGAACACGGCGCTCGTGTCGAAGCCGGCCTTGCCGAGCATGCCGGGCACGACGAACACCGAATAGACCATCGCGAGAAACGTGGTGACCCCCGCGACGATTTCCTGGCGCTGCGTGCTGCCACGCGCCGAAATCCCGAAGTATCGGTCGACGACTCCCTTAGTGCCGATTTCCGCGGCCTCGCCGACGCCGGCGACCGGCTGCACCTGGGTATCACTCATGAGCTTGCTCCTTTATCAGCATGCTGAAACGACCACGGACGGCCGTCGTCAGGTTGTCTCGAATCGAATTGGAATGTCGGCAACGTATTCGGGACGGGCGAGCCGCGATGCGTCTCGTCATTGCGGAATCGCCGGCCGGTTCTTGTCGCGCCGTGCGGCGCGCTTTTTTTATCGGCCCCGTCATTTGCACTTTGCCGAAGCGAAGGGTAGGCGAACAGAACATCGCCTCCCATTGGGGCAAGAGCATGCAGCGCATGTCAGTGCGCTTATATCGGCTTGAAACCGGGGTTTCGTCGCGGCGGACCGCGTGTATACGCCTAGTTCGGTTTCGTTAAGGAGAGTATTCGAACGAGGATTCGGGCGGGCATTCGAGCACGAAAAGCCGGCCCGCGTCAGTGCGATGAAAGCTGTCGGGCCGGCGCTCGCGCATCCCGTCCGGTCAGAACACGTGCCGGATGCCGACCGACAAGCCCAGTTGCCCGCTCGAGCCCGGCGTCATGTAATACGTCTGCGCGCCCGACGGCAGGTAATAGCCGACCGACTGCCCGTTCGGCAGGTAGCCGACGTTGTCCCAGTTCAGCGACGCATTGCGCGAGTACATCGCCGACGCATACAGATCCGTGGCCTTCGACAGGCTGTAATCCGCGATCGCGACGTACTGCTGCAGCGGCTTCGGCTTCACGACCGTGCCGTTCAGCGTCGCATGCCTGATGTCGTCGTAGTAGTAGCCGACGATGAAATGCGCGGCCGGCGTCGCGGTCCAGTTGATGCCGGCCCAGACCATGTCGTCCTGATGCGGCGGGTACAGCGGCGAGCCCGACGAGGGCGCGAGCGTGTTGCCCCAGCGGTATCCGGCGACGAACTTCAGCGTCTGGTACGTATACCGCAGCCCGACGAACGCGCGCATGTCGCGCCCGTAGTCGTTGCCGCCGGACGCACCGACGAACTCCTGCGCGCTCAGGTTGTTCACGTTGTCGAAGCCGAGGCCGATGCCGAACGCGCCGGCACTGTACGACAGGCCCGCGCCGTATCCGGAGCCTGCGCCGAACGAGCCGGCGCGTCCGCCGAACGACCAGTGGGCGGTGGCGAGCAGCGGGCCGAACTGGCCTTCGTACTTCACCATGCTGTTCTCGCGGAAGCTCGGGCCGGACATGGCGACGACCGGCTCGAACTCGGGGGAGTAGTAGAGCGGCGTGTAATCGGCGAGCGCGACGAACGACGACGTGTATTGCCGGCCGAACGTGATCTTGCCGTACTGGCTGCCGAGGCCGACGAACGCCTGGCGGCCGAACAGCAGGCCGCCGTTGCCGAGCTGGCCGTTGTTCGTGTTGAACTGGTTTTCGAGGGTGAAGATCGCGGAGTAGCCGCCGCCGAGATCCTCGTTGCCGCGCAGGCCGAAGCGGGACTGCGCGATGCCGGACGGGGACATCTGGAGCTCGGAGCCGGAGCCGGCCACCTTCACGCCGTTGACGACGTTCTGCACGTGGTTGACGAACTGCAGGTCGACCGTGGTCATCCCGTAGAGCGTCACGGACGACTGCGCATGCGCGCCGCCGGCCAGTGCCGTGGCTGCGGCCGCGATGGCGGCCAGATAACGTTTCTTCATGTCTCCTCCGAACTTCGTTGTAGTTAATGGATGCGCACGCAACCGATCAGCGCACCGTCTTCAGAAAATCGATCACCGCGTCGGCCACGGCGGCCGGCTGCTCCGGCAGCATCGCATGGCCGGCGTTCGGCAGTGCCACCAACCGGGTATTCGGACGCCTCGTGACCAGATTCCATGCATTGACCGGCAGCGCGATCTTGTCGTCCAGGCCCTGCACCACCAGCCCCGGCGCCGTTCCGCCCAGATAGATCTTCCGCATGTCGGTATGTTTCGCGGCCTCGATCTGCTTGCGTGCGGCGTCGGGAAACCAGCCGTCCTTCCACGCGGACGCGTCGTTTCCGGGTGCGAAGAAAACCTTCTCGACCGCCTGCTGACGGCGCTCGCCCGGCAGGCTCGGATCGAATACCTTGGTGAACTCCTCCAGCGTGTCGTGCGCCATCTCGATCTCGCCGCCGGCCCCGACCAATATCAGACCGATGACGCGCGCGTTCTGGTCCGACGCCGCGGCGCGCGCGACGCGATTGCCGTAAATCTGTCCGAGGACGACGGCTCGCGCGATGTGCAGCTGATCCGCCACCATCCAGATATCCGCCCCCAGATCGTGCAGCGAGATTCCGTCCATCGGCCCGGTGCTGGCGCCGATGCCCCGCGGATTCACCAGCACGACGCGATAGCCGGCGGCGGCCACGGCGTTGCCGAGCTGTTCGAAATCCTGAGCGGCACGGCCCAGCGACGGATACATGATCACCGCGGTGCCCTGCCCTTTCTGGAAGACCTCCATCCGGACAGGCGCGCGCCCGACGAGTTGCCGCTGCCAGCCCGGCAACGGATGCATTTCGCCGTCGGCCCACGCGCCGCTCACGCACAGAACACCGAGACACACCGCCCAAAGAAAGCGCAACACCATTCGTCCCCCCACTGGAAAAGCCGTTCCTTGCCGAAACGGCAGCCCGCACACGATGAGGCAACCGACAGATTCAAAAAAGTGATAAATATTCATCGTTTGGATACTTTATGGAATCACTGCGATGAACGATGAGCGTGCCGCTTCGAGGCAACTGGTGGGCCGTCTGCGATTCCGTCATCTGAAGTTGCTGGTCGTTCTTCACGAGACGGGCAGCCTGCATGGCGCCGCCGCGCAGTTGAACGTGACGCAGTCCGCGCTGAGCAAGGCGTTGAACGAAATGGAAAACGCGTTCGGCGTCCGGCTGTTCGAGCGGCACGCGCGCGGGTTGACCGCGACCCCGGCCGGCGCGTTGGCCATCCGCGGCGCGACGGTGCTGCTGCACGAACTGGCCCACGTCGGCGAGCAGGTGATGTCCGAGCCGGCCAGCACCATCCTCCGCCTCGGCGCCCCGCCGACCGTCGCGCATGGGCTGATCCCCGACATCCTGCGTCGGCTCATCGACGACAGTACGGCACTGCCGATACGCGTGATGATCCAGGAAGATCGCGCGGATGCGCTGATGAAATCCCTGCTGGACGGCCAGCTGGATGCGATCATCGCCCCGCCGCCGACGGAGCTGCACGAAACCGTGGCGGCCGAGTTGCAGCACGTCGTGCTGCACGACGTCGCGCTCGTCGTCATCGCGCCCGCCGGGCATCCTCTTGCCGGCGCAGCCGCGCTCAGCTGGGCGCAACTCCAATCCGATCCGTGGATCCTGCCGGGGCAGACGTCGATGGTCCGGCGCATCGTCGACCACGCGTTCCTGAATGCGGGCCTCGCTTCGCCGACGCCGCTGATCGAGTCGTTCGCCCCGTACACCAACCTGCAGCTGGTCGCCAAGGGGTTGGGGCTGAGCGCCGTGCCGGACATCACGCTGGCTGGCCTGGCGGGCAATCTTCCGGTGGCGCGCCTGAACGTGCGTCCCGAGCCGGCATCGGGCAAAGTGGTGATGTTCTACCGGAAGCACGGCCTGAATCACGGGGTCAAGTGTTTGCTTCACGCGTTGGGGCATGCGGTGCGCTGACGGCCGCGCGCCGCGCTCGCCGCTTTCGGCTACAGTAAGGAGCCTGCATCAGGAATGCGGCCGCGACGCGACCACACCTTTGCCCCTGGAAAGCCACGATGAATACTCCGTCCGCCTACACCGCCGACGCCCCCACACGCGCGGAGGTCGACGCGCTCGACGGCGCGGCCGTCATCGAATTCGGCACCAACTGGTGCGGCATCTGCAAGGCCGCGCAGCCCGCGATTCGCGACGCGTTGCTGGCGCACCCGGACGTTCGGCACCTGAAAATCGAAGACGGTCCCGGCCGGCCGCTCGGCCGCTCGTTCCGCATCAAGCTCTGGCCGACGCTGGTGTTCCTGCGGGACGGCGTCGAAGTCGCACGCGTCGTTCGGCCCGTCAATGCCGAGCAGATCGAGGCAGACGGGTTCGCCGCGCTGAATCGCCCCGCTCCACACGCACACACCGGCACCCGCTGACCATGCTGTCGTCCCGCACCTGATCGGCGAACGAGCGCGCGCCGGCGGACGATCGAACCTTCTCGGGCGGGCTGTGTCGCATTAAGCGCTGCGGTAAAATCGGCAGGCCGACACAGCTGACGAACACGATGGACAAGATCAAGAAGACACCACGTAAGACGCTGCCCGACGGCATTGGGAAGGTGCTGAAGCGGCTGCATTATCCGCTTGACGTGATTCTGCTGTGCGTGCGCTGGTGGCGTATTCGTTGAGCCTGCGCAACCTCGAAGAGATGATGCTGGAGCGTGGAATCGAGGTGGATCATTCGAGCGTGCACCGCTGGGTCATCAAAGTACTGCCGGTGTTTGAAAAGGCATTTCGCCGCCGAAAGCGCCCGGTGGGCAAGAGCTGGCGAGTCGATGAGACCTACGTCAAAGTCAAGGGTCAATGGAAGTATTTGTACCGCGCCGTCGACAAGGAGGGCAATACGGTTGACTTCCTGCTGCGAGCCCATCGTGACAAGGCGGCTGCGCTTCGTTATTTCAGGAGGGCGATAGACCAGAACGGCGAGCCCGAAACGATTACGGTGGATAAGAGCGGTGCCAATCTGGCCGCGCTCGAAGCGCTTAACGGCGAACGGCCAACGCCGATCAAGGTCCGGCAGAACAAGTATCTGAACAACATCATTGAGCAGGACCACCGGGCCGTCAAACGCATCATCAAACCGATGATGGGGTTCAAGGATTTCCGGTGCGCGTGCATCATCCTGTCCGGTATCGAAATCATGCACGTGATCCGAAAGGGGCAGATGCGTGACGATGGCATCGCTGAGACTGCGACCGATCAATTCCATTCTCTTGCAATGTAAGCAGTCCT
>NZ_JACBNX010000033.1 GCF_013403875.1 Burkholderia guangdongensis
CACTACAGGACATGTTCCGATGTATTACTCACCCGTTCGCCACTCGCCACCAGGGTTGCCCCCGTGCTGCCGTTCGACTTGCATGTGTAAGGCATGCCGCCAGCGTTCAATCTGAGCCAGGATCAAACTCTTCAGTTCAATGCCTGTTACTGTTTTCGGTTTCGTTAGAAACCGGTCGCTCACTCAAAGCTGACAGGTCATATGAATTGCTTCATAAACCTGACTTACTTTTGTGTGAGACTCTTGATACTTTCGCTTACCTGCTCCACGGTCACCCGCGGCTCAGGTCTCGACGCCATCAAGCGCCCACACTTATCGGCTGTTCATTGTTAAAGAGCATGTCTGTCAAGAACCGCGAAACTTGCTTCGTTTCGCCCTTCTCGGCAGCGCTGCGTTTTCAGCAGCAGAGAAGCGAGATTATGATCAGTTTTCTGCAGCTCGTCAACAACTTTTTTAACATCCCGTCGCTGACTGCCTGATCACCTCCACTTCCCCTTTCGCGCCGCGTTCGCCGTAGCGCGAAAGAGGCGTGATTGTAGGCACGGCCTTCGGATCGCGCAAGAGGGTTTGTGAAAAAAGTTAAAGAGCGACGCGCGCGACGATTTCCATATAGTGATCGAGGTCCGGCGTACGCTTGCCCTCCACCTTCGCGGTATCGTCCCAGCGGCGCAAGCGCAGCGCATCTTCCGCATACGGGCGCCGCATGAACGCATCCGCCTCCTCGTCGCTGAAGACGCCGCCCTGCAACGCCAGACTGCGCACCGAGTCCGGCGACAGGCTGTCGTGGTAGCTTGCATCGATCCGGCACAGGCAGCGCTTCGCATCCACGTGCAGCCGGATCGGCTCCAGCACCGCATCGGGCAGGATCGGCCGCAGGAACGGCAGCGCATAGTATTGATGCAGATCGTCGATGCCGCGCGCGCTCGGCGTGTCGCCCTGGCGATTCAGCAAATGCCCGAGATCGTGCAGGAACGCCGCCGCGACCAGCGCGTCGTCCGCCCCCGCCTCCTCCGCCAGTTGCCCTGATTGCAACGCGTGCTCCAGCTGCGTCACCGGCTCCCCGCTGTACGCAACGTGACCATGCTCGCGGTAGAGCCCGCGAATCTCGTCGAGCGTCAATGCCATTCACTCACCCCCACGGCAACGAGAACGTCTTCAGATTCGTGAAGCTCTTCATCGCCTCCTGAACCCCTTCCTTGTAACCCAGCCCCGAATCCTTGATCCCGCCGAACGGCGTCAGCTCGATCCGGTAACCCGGCACTTCCCACACGTTCACCGTGCCGACGCTCAGTTCGTCGACGAAGCGCCGGATCGCCGGTGCGCTGTCCGTGCAGATCCCGGACGACAGCCCGAACGCGGTGCCGTTGCTGATCCGGATCGCGTCGTCGATCGTATCGAACGCGATGATCGGCGACACCGGCCCGAACGTCTCCTCGCGCACCAGTGTCATCGCCGGGTCGACGCAATCGAGCACCGTCGGCGAATACAGCGCGCCGCGCCGCACGTTGCCAGTCAGCAGCCGCGCGCCCTGCGCGACCGCCTCGCCGACGCGCGCCTCGAACAGCCGCGCCGCCGCCTCGTCGATCACCGTGCCCATCTCGTTGCCCGCGTCGAACGGATCGCCGTACGTCCATGCGCGGGTTTTCTCGACCAGAAGCTCGGTGAACGCCGGCGCGATCGTCCGCTGCACCAGAATGCGCTTCACCGCCGTGCAGCGCTGCCCGGAATTCTTGTACGAGCCCTGCGCGGCCAGGGTCGCCGCGCGATCGAGATCGGCGTCGTCGAGCACGATCAGCGGATCGTTGCCGCCGAGCTCAAGCACGACGCGCCGATAGCCGGCCTTCTCCGCGATGTACTTGCCGATCGCGACACCGCCCGTGAACGTGACGAGCGACGCGTGCGGATGCGTGAGCAGCGCGTCCGCGATCTCGCGCGGGTCGCCGGTCAACACCTGCAGCATCGGTTCCGGCAATCCGGCTTCGTAAAGAAGATCGGCCAGGTACAGCGCCGACAGCGGCACCTTCTCCGACGGCTTCACGATCACGCGATTGTTCGTCGCGATCGCCGGCGCGATCTTGTGCGCGACCTGGTTCATCGGATGGTTGAACGGCGTGATCGCAACGATCACGCCTTCGAGCGGCTCGCGCTGCGTGAACACACGGCGCGCCTTGCCGTGCGGCGTCAGATCGCACGAGAAGCTCTGCGCGTCGTCGCGCAGCGCCTCGATCGACGCGAACTTCAGCACGTCGGCCACGCGGCCGACCTCGTAGCGCGAATCGCGCTTCGACAGCCCCGATTCGAGCGTGATCAGATCCGACGCCTCCTCCACCCGCTCGCGCAGCAGCGCCGCCGCGCGCTCGAGAATCTGCGAGCGTTCGTAGCGTGTCAGGCGCGGCCGGTAGCGCATTGCGTAATCGAATGCCGCGCGCACGTCGTCGACGCTCGCGAGCGGCACCGTGCCGACGCGCGTGTCCGTATACGGATCCATCACGTCGAAATGGCGCTCGCGCGCGGCGCGTTCGCCGCCAAGGCGCAGCGTCTCCACGCGCAATGCCGCGTGGTCCTTCACGGAACTGGGGGTCATGATTCGGTCCGGTTCAGCACGTAGTCGAAGACGTCGAAATTCCGCGGGCGGTGCGGCGCGTCACCGCGCGTCACGCGACGATTGAACAGCAGCGGCACCTCCTGCTCCGACAGCCCGCCGTGCGAGCGCAGCGGCACGGTCAGCCCCGACAGGTCGTGCTCGCGCTCGCGCGTGCCGAGCGTCATGTCGCGACGCGCGATCACGACGACGTCGCCGATCCGGTCCGCCGGCAGCTCGAAGCGCGCGGCCGCGCCGGCGTTGTCGAGCACGATCTCGACGCCGTCGAGATCGGCGAGGCGGCGCATCGTCGCGTCGCGGTCGACGCCGGCCGTCAGATAGACGGTCGCGAACGAACCAAGCGCGCCGTGATGCACGACGTACGGGTCCGTGATCGGCAGGATCACGCGCGCCGCGCCGGCGCCGAGCCAGCCGTCGAGCACGTCCTGCAGGTAGACGACGTTCGGCCGCCCGGTCGCCGGATCGTGCTTCGCGTTCATCCCATGATCCGCGGTCAGCCCGATCGCCCAGCCGAGCGCGTCGAGCTGCGCGAGATAGCGGTCCATCATCGCGTAGAACGCGTTCGCGCCTTCGCTGCCGGGCGCGCACTTGTGCTGCACGTAGTCGGTCGTCGACAGATACATCAGGTCGATCTGCCGCGTCTGCGCAAGGCGCACGCCCGCCGCGAACACGAATTCGGACAACGCCGCGCTGTAGACGTCCGGCGACGGCAGCCCGACCCAGTCGAGCACGTTGTCGACGCCGTTCTCCGCGAGCGTCGCCTGTGCTGCCTTCTCGGCCGAGAAGCAGATGCCGCGCATCCCCGCGCCGAGCAGGCGGCGCAGCTTGTCCTTCGCGGTCACGACCGCGACCCGCGCACCGGCCTCGGACGCCGCCGCGAGCAGCGTGCCGGCCCGCAGATACGCCGGGTCGTTCATCATTACCTCGGCGCCGCGGCCGTCGTTCGCGTCCGGATCCCAGAAGTAGTTGCCGCAGATCCCGTGCACCGCCGGCGGCACGCCGCAAACGATCGACAGGTTGTTCGGGTTCGTGAAGGTCGGCACCACGCAATCCGCGCGCCACGCAGTGCCCTCAGTCATCATCCTGCCGATGAACGGCGCGGCGCCCGCGTCGACCGCGCATTCGAGATAGTCGTATTCGCAACCGTCGACGCAGACGACGACGGTCGGCTCCGCGGGCAGCCGGTAGCGCCGGCCGTTGACTTCGATCCGGGTATCGCTCATATCGGCTCGCATGGAAGAAGCTGATGGGTGACCGGCGCGTTCGGGCGCCATGATGGAAAACGCGGCGGAAAACGCGGCATTCATCGCGCCGCCCGCCGGCTGCCCGGCACGCGCGCGGCGATCAGCAGCAGCGCCGCGAGCGACGCGCCGAGCATCAGCAGCGATAGCGCGGACGCGGGCAGGTAGTAGCCGCGCTCGACCTCGCCGATCACGACGATCGGCACGGTCGCGAAGCCGGGCGGATAGACGGTCAGCGTCGCGCCGAGCTCGCCGAGCGACAGCGCGAAACCGAGCGCCAGGCTCGCGCGCAGCGCCGGCACGAGTTGCGGCAGCAGCACGCGGAACAGCACCATCGCGGGCGGCGCGCCGAGGCTCGCGGCCGCTTCGCGCAGCACGGTCAATTCCGGGCGCAGCGCCGCCGCCGCGCAGCGATAGCAGAACGGCAGAATCAGCGCGAGCTGCACGAACACGACGATCGCCGCAGAGCTCGACAGATCGACCGGCTTCTTGTGATACGCGATCAGCACCGCGAGCCCGAGCACGACGCTCGGCACGCCGTTCGGCACCATCACGAGCGCGTCGACGATCGCACCGACGCCGCGCCCGCTGCGGCCTTCCAGCGCGAGCGCGAGCCAGACGCCGAGGATCGTGCCGAGCACCGCGACGCCGAAGCCGATCTCGAGGCTCGTCAGGAGCGCGCCGTATTCGTCGGAGCCGAGCCGTCCGAACCAGCGCAGGCTGTAGCCCGACGGCAGGATCGTGCCCGACCATTGCGTCGCGACGCTCGACAGTGCGACGACGATCACCGGCAGCACGAACAGCCAGAAGCACGCGAACGCGGCAAGCGCGAGCGCGGCGCGCGACGCGTGCTTCAGCACCGTGTCGGCGAAGCCGATTTCATGACGCGGCACGCCGGTGCGGCCGATCCGGTATTCAGCGGGCATCGCTCGCCCCTCCCATCGCACGCCGGTTCATCCGGCGATAAATCGTATAAAGCGCGAGCGACAGCACGAGCATCCCGACCGCGCCGGCCGACGCGGTCGGCAAATCCAGATCGACGGTCGCGCTGCTGTAGATCGCGACCGGCAGCGTGACGAGCTTCGCGCTGCCGAGCACCAGCAGAATCCCGAATTCGTTCAGCGTCAGCAGGAAGCACAGCACGGTGCCCGCCGCGATCCCCGGCCACGCGATCGGCAGCACGACGCGCCGCGCGAGCATCCAGCCGGTCGCGCCGAGGCTGCGCGCCGCTTCGATCAGCCGCAGGTCGAGCATCGCGAACGACGCGAGCGTCGGCCGCACGACGAACGGCGTATAGAACACGGTCTGCGCGAGAATCACGCCGCCCAGGCCGAACAGGAAATCGAGCGGCGGCTGATCGAGATGGAAGATCCGCTGCAGCGCGATGCTGATCGCGCCTTGCGAGCCGTACAGAAAGATCAGCGTGAACGCGACCAGGAACGACGGGAACGCGACGTACAGCTCCAGAAAGCGCGTGACGAGCGTCGCGCCCGGGAACGGCCTGAAGAACAGCAGCGACGCGAGCAGCACGCCGAGCAGCGACGCGGTGCCGGCGCTCGCGACGAGCACGCCGAGCGTCGTGAACAGCACGTTGCGCGCGTCGGGCGTGCCGAAGAAGCTCCGGTACGCGTCGAAGCCGAAGCCGCCGTGCGCGCCGGTCAGGCTCAGCATCACGAGGCGCACGAGCGGATAGACGACGAGCGGGCCGAGCACGACGGTCGCGAGCACGATCAGATGCCAGTCGCCGAGCCGCTTGCGGCGCCGCGCCGCGGCTGCGTGCGCGGCAGCCGACGCCAGTGCTCGCTCACTCAGCGGTGCCATGTCAGCCTCCGCCGGGCCGCCCCAAGGAGGCTGACCGCCCCCTCGGGGGGCAGCGAACAAAGTGAGCGTGGGGGTCGTTTCATTTCAGGGCTCGATAAGGACGACATCGTCTGCCTCGCATTGCAGTGAAACGCGCGCGCCGCGCTCCGGCGTCGCGCCGCGGCCGCGCTGCATCGTCACGCGCACCGGCTCCGCCGGCGCCGCGTCGATCGCGACCGTGATCGACAGCTCCGCGCCCTGCCATTCGACCGACGCGATCGTGCCGTGCAGTCCGCCGGCGGCGGGCGGCACGATCGTGAAGCGCTCGGGGCGCACGCACGCGACCTTGTCGCGGATCTCGTGGCGCGGATCGCCGAGCGGGAAGATCGCGCGCGGCGGCAGCAGGTTCGCCGGGCCCAGATAGCGCGCGACGTAGCCGTCGACCGGCGTGTCGTACAACTGTTGCGGCGTGCCGAGCTGCGCGACGTGGCCGTCGCGCATCAGCAGCGCGCGGTCCGACAGCACGAGCGCGTCGTCGCGGTCGTGCGTCACGCAGACGACGGTCAGGTTCGGCAGCCGCTCGTGCAGCGCCTTCAGCTCGGTGCGCACCGATGCGCGCAGGTTCGCGTCGAGCGCGGAGAGCGGCTCGTCGAGCAGCAGCACGTCGGGCTCGATCACGAGCGCGCGCGCCAGCGCGACGCGCTGCTGCATCCCGCCGGACAGCTGCGCCGGCAGATGATGGCCGGCGTCGCCGAGCTGCACGAGCTTCAGCGCGTCGGCAACGCAACGCGTGATGTCGGCGGACGCCATCCGCCGCGCGCGGAGCCCGAACGCGACGTTCTCGAAAACCGACAGATGCGGAAACAGCGCGTAGTTCTGGAACAGCAGCCCCAGATTACGCTTGTGCGGCGGCGCGTACGTCAGGTCGCGACCGGCGACGGTCAGCGTGCCGGACAGGCCGTCGGCCTTCACGAACCCGGCGATGAAGCGCAGCAGCGTGGTCTTGCCGCAGCCGCTCTTGCCGAGCACGGTCAGGAATTCGCCGGCGCCGATCGACAGCGACAGATCGTCGAGCACCGTGCGCGCGCCGTAGCGCACGCTCAGATGCTCGATCTGCACGCCGCCCGGCGCGCCGGAGCGCAGCGTCGCGCGCGGCTCGGCGGCGCCGAACGCGCCGGGGTGGGACAAACTTGCAGCGTCCACCGGATTCTTCCTCCAATCAAAGGGAAATGCCGTTCAGTGCGTGACTGAACGGCATCGCGGCGCAAGTGCGCGTTACGGCTTCACGACTTCGAGCGGCTTGCCCGACCCGCCGATCACCTCGCTCTTCCAGCGGGCGGTCCAGTCGGCCTTCTTCGCCATCACCTGGGTCCAGTCGACCGGGACGAGCTTCACGCCGGCGATCGCCTGCTTCACCGCCTCGCCGTTCTTGCCAGCGAGCGGCACATCGGTGCGGCCCGGGATGCCGAAGATGTCCGGCACCTTCGCCTGCACTTCCGTCGACATCAGATAGTCGATCAGCTTCTTGCCTTCGCCCTGGTTCGGGCCGTTCTTGATCAGGCCGATCGCGTACGGCAACTGGAACGTCGTCGGCTGGCCGCCCGCCTGCGCGGCGAGGAACACCGGCTTCAGCGACAGGCCGCCGTTCGCCGCGTCGTCGAGGTCCATCTGCAGGTCGCCGTTCGCGAACGACAGCTCGTTGCGCGACAGCAGCACGTCGAGATAACCCGTGCCCTTCGTATGGAACTTCACGTTCTTCTCGACCGACTTCAGGTAGTCGAACGCCTTGTCCTCGCCCATCAGCGACGTCGTCAGGATGATCACCGCCATCCCGTCGCCGGCCGTCGCCGGATTCGAGTACGCGATCTTGCCCGAGTAGTCCGGGTGCAGCAGGTCCGCGAACGTCTTCGGCTGGGCCTTCACGACGGCCGGGTTGATCGCGAACGAGAAGTAGTTGTTCACGAACGTGGCCCACGAGCCGCTCGACGATTTCGCGATCGCCGGCACGTTCTTGTAGTTCACGCTCTGGTACGGCTGCAGCAGGCCCGACTGGTCGGCCTGCTGGATGAACGGCGGCAGCGTGACGATCACGTCGGCCTTCGGCGAATCCTTTTCGATGTTCGCGCGGTTCACGACCTCGCCGCTGCCGGCCGTCACGATCGCGACCTTCACGCCTTCCTGCTTCTCGAACGCGGGCAGCACATCCTTGTACAGGTTCTCGAGGCCATCGGCCGTATACAGCACGACCGTTCCCGCGGCGTGCGCGGGCAGCGCGGCGCCTTGCAGCATGCCGGCGGCGGCGGCGGCCAGCGCCAGTTTGCGGAACGCGCCGCCAGCGGCGCGCGGGGAATTCTGCTGAGTCATCTCACTTCTCCGTAGGGCGGAACACCAGAGGGCCGGCACGACCGGCTCCTGTTATGCGGACGGACCGTCG
Source organism: Burkholderia guangdongensis (assembly GCF_013403875.1). Taxonomy (GTDB): domain Bacteria; phylum Pseudomonadota; class Gammaproteobacteria; order Burkholderiales; family Burkholderiaceae; genus Burkholderia; species Burkholderia guangdongensis. The sequence continues at coordinate 8,078 of NZ_JACBNX010000033.1, forward strand.
ATCGGCCCATCTCGACGCCGCCGACCGGTGCGGTCTCGCGCGGCAACCGAAGGATCACAGCGTTAAATGACATGCCCATGACAGACGCCACAATATCCAAAAAAATGACACATTTTGCAACTAGCATATGCGTGATGACGATGCGCGCTCCTGCGCGTCGCCCGAATCGAATCCGATGGAGAAAAATCAGATGAATGTGCCCACCCCGATCCTGCTCACACCCGGCCCGCTCACGACGTCCGCCGCCACGCGCGACGCGATGCTGCGCGACTGGGGCTCGTGGGATGCCGAGTTCAACCGGCTGACGGCGAGCGTCTGCGCCGATCTCGTCGAGATCGCGCAAGGCGGCGACGCATACGTATGCGTGCCGATGCAGGGCAGTGGTACGTTCGCGGTCGAGGCCGCGCTCGGCACGCTGGTGCCGCGCGACGGCGTCGTGCTCGTGCCCGACAACGGCGCGTACTGCGCACGCATCCTGAAGATCCTCGACCGGCTCGGGATCGACGCGATCGCGCTGCCGTTCGGCGAGGACGCGGCCGTCGCCCCCGCCGCGATCGAGGCCGCGTTCGCGCGCGAGCCGCGGATCACGCATGTCGCGCTCGTGCATCTGGAAACGAGCGCCGGGATCCTCAATCCGCTCGACGACATCGCGGCGATCTGCCGGCGGCACGGCAAGCGGCTGATCGTCGACGCGATGAGCTCGTTCGGCGCGCTGCCGATCGCGCTCGACGGCAGCGGAATCGACGCGCTCGTGTCCGCGAGCGGAAAGTGCCTCGAAAGCGTGCCGGGGATGGGTTTCGTGCTCGTCCGGCGCGACGCGCTCGACGAGGCCGAAGGCCGCTCGCCGTCGCTCGCGCTCGACCTGTACGATCAATACGCGTATCTGCGCAAGACCGGCCAATGGCGCTTCACGCCGCCGACACACGTCGTCGCCGCGCTGCGCACCGCGCTCGACCAGTTCATCGCGGAAGGCGGCCGGCCGGCACGCGGCGCGCGCTATGTGGAGAACTGCCGCACGCTCGTCGAATCGATGCGCGCGCTCGGCTTCGTGCCGTTTCTCGACGCAAGCGTGCAGGCGCCGGTAATCGTCACGTTCCACGCGCCGGCCGATCCCGCGTACGACTTCAAGCGCTTCTACGACGAAGTGAAAGACGCGGGCTTCATCCTGTATCCGGGCAAGCTGACGCAGCTCGAGACGTTCCGCGTCGGCTGCATCGGCGCGATCGACGCCGATGACGTGCGGCGCGCGGTCGCGGCGATCGCGCGGGCGGTCGAGGCGCTCGGCATTAAGGTGCGGCGCGGGTAAATGACGAAATGCCGCGAGCGCTATTGCGAATCGAGCGCCCGCGGCTGATCTTGCAGATCGCTCGCCTGCGACTGCCCGCTATCGTCGTCTTCCTGGGACAAACCGCACTGCCCCCAGCGCCTGACCTCGTCCGACCTGTCCCGGAAGCCCTCTATCCGATGGAACGTGACGTAGTTCGCGTCGTGCTGGGAATGCGCGCCGCCCGTCGCGTCGTCGAACGACGTCCGTACCGCCGCGACGATGTCGGTGCCGTCGAACTGCCAGTCCGCATATTGAAACGCGTGGAATTGCCAGTCGTCGTGATGCAGCACGATCCGGCGCAGCGTCCAGTTCCGCAGATCCGGCGACGACACCAGCGCCAGCGTATTGCGCGCACGCTCGATATTGCCGCTGTGATGGCCGTCCACCACCGCATTGACGAGCGACCAATAGAGTCTGGTGCGCCGGTCGAACCGGATCGTGAATTTCTTGTCGCCGCCCGGGAGATCGACAAATCCGCTCGACGGATCGAATTCCATCCGCGCACCGTCACGGCTCGTCGTCAGCAGCGCCGCCTTTTCGGGCAAGCCGGCGTGGTAGACGCGCAGCATGTTCATCACGCCGCCGTCCGGCCCGACGACCGCATTTCCCTCGAGCCACCCCTTGAAACCATCGCCCAGCCAGGCCGGATTCGGCGCCATCGCGTTGCTGCGCGTCCAGGTGCTCGCCTTCAATAGATCGCCATACACCGGCGCCGACATCATGAATGGCCACAGGCCGTTGGGATCGACCTCCTCCATCGCGCGCCACAGCCTGCCGTGCGCGGCGACGACCGGCACCGGCGCCGTAAAGTACTTGCCGCTCGCGGACAGCACCCCGGTGCCGGCATCGCGCGGCTGCGTCCAGGTCCTGCCGCCGTCCAGCGAACGGCGAATCGTCGGCACGCCGCCATAGCCGCTCGTGCCCATGATATACAGCGCTCGCCGCCAAATGAATAACGACGACCAATACTGCCCTTTCAACGTGCCGAGCGTTTTCCAGGTGTTGCCGCAGTCGCGCGACTCGTATAAATACTCCGTATCCTGCGTCGAACCCGGCCCGAAAGTATCGTGTGAAAGCACATAATGCCCGCGACTGATTATCGCGATCGACGGCGACCCGAGATAAATCTGGCTGGCTGCGGGACTATGCGCGACAACGACGCCGGGCGGTGGCGGATAGGCTTGCGCGCACGACCAAACGGATGGAAACCAGATTGCCGCTGCCACAAGCGCGGTCAGCTTGTATTTGACGGCCTTTCTCGATAATCCAGACACACGCCCTCCTCGAGTCAATTCCCTGATAGAGAGCGGCCAATGCTATACCACGCATTCTTCACATTCAATCAATTCGCCATTTCTTTTTATCCACTCCACTCATTCAAACAATAGATAACAAATCTCAAATAAAATATCCGCTATTTATTCCAGATAAAATCGAATATCGAAACAATGCCATCCCAATAACGCCCGCCGGAAATAAGCGCGACAAACAAAAAAAAGCCCGGCGTTCGAAGAACGGCCGGGCGGGAAGCGGCGACGAAACGGCGCGTTACAGCACGATCCGCTTGATGTCGCCGACGATGAAGATGTAGGACGCCGCGCCGATCAGTGCGATCACGCCGATGAACACGAGCGCGCCGACGAACGAACCGGTCGTTGCGACGATGAAGCCGACGGCGATCGGCGTGATGATGCCGGCCAGGTTCGCGGCGAGGTTGAAGATCCCGCCGGTGATGCCGAGCAGGCCGTCCGGCGCGATGTCGGACACGAGCGTCCAGCCGAGCGCGGCCATCCCCTGCGCGAAGAACGCGACCGACATGATCGCGATCACCGCGACGTTGCTCTGCACGTAGTTCGCGAGAATGATCGTCGACGCGAGCAGCAGGCCCGCGATGATCGGCAGCTTGCGCGCAACGTTCGCCGACTTGCCGCGACGCAGCAGCCAGTCGGAGAAGATTCCGCCGAACATCACGCCGATCGACGCGGCGATGAACGGCATGATCGCGAAGAAGCCGATCTTCAGCCAGCCCATGTGGCGTTCCGTCGCCAGATAGGTCGGGAACCAGGTCAGGAAGAACACGAGCGTCGAGTTGCCAGCGAACTGGCCGAGGCAGATGCCGGCGAGCTGGCGCTTCTTCAGCAACTGGCCGGCCATGCTCCAGCTGAATTTCACCTGTTCGGGCTTGTCGTCCGGCTTCGCGCCATGCGCGAGGCCGCCGCCTTCCTCGATGTACGCGATCTCCTCGGCGTTCGCGCCCGGGTGGTTGTGCGGCTCGTGATAGAACTTCCACCAGATGAGGCCGAACACGATGCCGACGATGCCGACCACCCAGAACAGCGAGCGCCAGCCGAACGCGCCCATCAGCGCGAACAGCATCGGGCTGAAGAACGCGAGACCGATGTATTCGCCGACCGTGTAGGTGCCGGTCGCCATCGCGCGCTCGCTCTGCGGGAACCAGGTCGCGACGACGCGGCTGTTGGTCGGGAAGCACGGCGCCTCAGCGACGCCGAGGCCGAGACGGCAGGCGAGCAGCGGCACGATGCCGTACACGAAACCCTGCAGCAGCGTGCAGATCGACCAGAACGTCATCGACAGGTAATACGTGAGCTTGCTGCCGAAGCGGTCGAGGAACAGGCCGCCGGGCACCTGCGTGAGCACGTACGTCCACGAGAACGCGGAGAACATCACGCCCATCACCGTCGCGGTGATGCCGAGTTCCTTCGTCAGCTGCGGCGCCGCGATGCCGAGCACCGTGCGATCGAGGTAGTTGATCATCGTGCCGATCGCGAGCAGCGCGAGGATCTTGTAGCGCGCCGAGCTGCGCCGGACTGCGCCGGCCGCCGTCGGGCGGGCCCGCGCGGCGTTCGTCTGGGTGGATTGCTGCATGACTGTCTCCTGGTCTCTCTATCCGTATCCGAATCGTGGAAATCAGCGCCCGACGAGCGACTGGAAGTGCGCGAACATGCGCTCCGCGTCGGGCGTGCGGCCGGTGAAGATCTCGAACGCGTCGACGGCCTGGTACACCGCCATGCCGCCGCCCGGCAGCGTGCGGCAGCCAAGGTCGCGCGCAGTGCGGATCAGCTCGGTTTCGAGCGGGAAGTAGACGATGTCCGCGACCCACAGATCCCGATGCAGCAGCTCCGCCGGCAGCGGCAGGCCCGGATGCTTGTTCATTCCGATCGGCGTTGCGTTGATCAGGCCCGTCGCCGCGCGCATCGCGGCCGGCAGATCGCTGCCCGCCTTCACCGACGCGGCCGGAAAGCGGCGTTGCAGATCGTCGGCGAGCCCGCCCGCGCGTGCCGGGTCGACGTCGAAGATCGTGAGTTCGGCCGCGCCCATCGCGAGCGTCGCATGCGCGACCGCCGCGCCGGCGCCGCCCGCGCCGAGTTGCACGACGCGTGCCAGTGACGCATCGGGCAGGCCGCGCTTGAACGACTTCGCGAAGCCCGACCAATCGGTGTTGTGGCCGATCCGCTTGCCGTCCTTCAGCAGCACCGTGTTGACCGCGCCGAGCGCGCGCGCGTCGTCGGACAGCTCGTCGAGATGCTCGATCACGCGCTGCTTGCACGGATGCGTGATGTTCAGCCCGTTGAAGCCCATGTGCTCGGCGTCGGCGAGCAGTTGCGGCAGCGCGTCGGCATTCACGCCGAGCACGTCGAGGTCGATGCGGCGGTATACATAGCCGAACCCCTGCTGGAATCCTTCTTCCTCATGCATCGCGGGCGACAGCGAACCGGCGATGCCCTGGCCGATCAGGCCGATCAGAAACGACGGGCGGCTCATTACTTGCCTCCTTGCGAAAGAATAGTTGCCATGCGCTGCAGCGCAAACACGTAGCCGTCGGTGCCGCAGCCGCAGATCACCGCGTCGGCGATACCGGACACGTACGAATGGTGACGGAACGGCTCGCGGCGATGGACGTTCGAGATATGGACCTCGATCACCGGCTTCGCGATCGCCGACAGCGCATCGGCCAGCGCGACCGACGTATGCGTGTACGCAGCCGGGTTGATCACGACGCCTTCGACGTCGTGACGCCCCGCGTGCAGCCAGTCGATCAGCTCGTGCTCCGCGTTCGACTGGCGGAACTCGACCTCGAGCCCGAGGCCGTCGGCTGCCGCATGGCAGCGGCGCTCCACGTCGGCGAGCGTTTCCGCGCCGTAGATCTGGGGCTCGCGCGTCCCCAGCAGATTCAGGTTCGGGCCGTTCAGCACCAGCACCTTTCGCTTGCTCATGTCAGTCTCCAATAACAGGGGGCTGATCGACCATGCGAATCCGCCCGTGGCACCAAGAATTCGACGCAAGTGTGCGCCTGTGCGACGCGCTTGTCTTTCAGGGTTTATGCTAATTTGTACGGTCTAGTTAGTTTTTTTAATTTGCGACATTTTTCTTTTGAAACAATGATGTATCAACTAAAAATAATAAATGACTGGTCCGTACACCGCAAAATCAGGGCGACGGCGAAGCGGCCGCGAACGCCGCCGGATGGCTCGGCAAGATGTGCTTTCGGCGCGCAGGCGCAGGGCAGGAAATACGCGGGTGGCGGGTGGGCGGCACACACAGGCGGCATGTTTTACCGGATACGGGCCTGCGCCCGTCGGCACCGTTACACCTCGTAACCACGCGCCGGCGGGCGGTCGCCGCGCTTTTAAGAATCGCTTAAGTCTCGATCGGCACCATCGGTATTCGTGCCCCCAAGGAGGTAAGCGATGAGCGCCGTAGTGACACTCGCCGGCCGCCCGGCCGCGCCCCCTGCCAAACCGAAGACGATGCTGCGCCGCCTGCTCAGCCATCACGAGATCGCAACACTGCTCGTGCTGCTGCATGCGCCGATCGGCGCGAACGCGAAGCCCGAGCTGCCCGCGCTGCAGGAAGCCGGCCTCGTCGAAATGGTCAACGCGGACGCCGATGCCGCACCCAGCTTCCGTCTGACCGAAGACGGCAACGCGATGTTGAAAGGGCTCGGCTACCGCTGATCCCGCGGCCGGTCGATACGCCGGCCCGCGTCCGTCGTGCGCCGGCCCGGCCGGTGTGCGCTAGCTGCCGGCCCGCTCCTGCAGCATCAGCCGGTATTCCGTCGGCGTCACGCCGACCGTCGCCTTGAATTGACGCGTAAACGCGCTGTGGTCGGTATAGCCGCACAGCGCCGCCACGTCGGTCACCTTGTCGTGCGTGACGAGGAACGCCGTCGCGGCGTCGAGACGCGTCTTCAGCAGCACCTGCCGCGGCGTCAGGTGAAACACCTTGTGGAAGTAGCGCTCGAGCTGCGCAACCGACATCCCCGCCATCTGCGCAAGCTGCCTCAGGTTCAGCGGCTGCACGTAGTGGTCCTGGATGTACTGCACCACGTCCGCGAGCTTGCTGTACGCGGGATGCGACGCCTCCTGCGCCTTCAGGTCGCGCGAGACGCCCGCGAGCCCGACCACGCGCCCGTCGGCGGTGCGCAGCGGCTCCTTGCACGTCAGGCACCAGCCCGGCTGCCGGCCCGGATACAGATGCAGCTCGAGCTGATCCGTCAGTTGCTGGCCCGCGCTGATGGTCGCCATGTCCTGCTCGAAATAGCTGCTGCCGAAGCGGCGCGGAAAGACTTCCTCGGCCGTCTTGCCCAGCAGGTCGCGCTTTTCCTTGTAGCCGCAGCGCATCGCGAGCGTGCGGTTCACGAGCGCGTAGCGGCCGTTCGCATCCTTCACGAAGAACGCGACGTCCGGCAGCGCGTCGAACACCGGCTCCAGCAGGCGAAAGTGCGCGAGCATCGCGTCGAGGTCGGCGTTCTCGGGCTGGGCGCTCAGCATGTCGGACAGGGTCATGGGCGATACCGCGAAAAGTGTCGTCATCCGGGCGCCGCGAATTGAGCTGCAAATCGCGCGGCAAATCGCGAAGCGGATGGCGTCGATTATAGGAGCGCGCCGGCGCCCCGCATCCGGTGCTCCCGCGCGCGCGTGCACCTGTCATCGTAGAAAACCGCGCCGCCGCGCGTCTTGTCCCCGCTACGCATTCGACGTGACGATTTCAGCATATATCAGGGTTATCTACGATATGCCGAAATCGTCGCGCGCGGCGCTCCGAACGCGCAAGACGCGCGGATTTTCGCTATCTAGACTTCATTTCCAGGTCACGTGACGATGCGCAGCCCCGCTCGCGAACACCGCGTAGCGGACAGCCGAATCACCCCCGAGCACGCCGATTTCAGCACAGCCCGCGCAACCCGCGGGCACCCGCCGGAGCCGGCGCGCATCGTCGACGTGCGCCACAGTTGCCGTACCTCGTCCGGGCCATCGAACGGCCGGCTGCCCGGCGCCGGCCCATCCACGCAACAAGGGGAAGTGAAAGTGAAGCTGAAGGTATCGCACGTCGCGCTGGCCGTCGCCTGCGCATGGTCCGGCGCGTACGCGAACGCAGCCGACGTAGTCAAGATCGGTTTCGCCGCGCCGCTCACCGGCCAGCAGTCGAACTACGGCACCGACATGCAGAAGGGCGTCCAGCTCGCGATCGCCGATTTCAACGCGACGCATCCGACGATCGGCGGCAAGCCGGTCACGTTCGAGCTCGACTCGCAGGACGACCAGGCCGACCCGCGCACCGGCACGACCGTCGCGCAGCGCCTGATCGACGACGGCGTGCACGGCATCATCGGCCACTTCAACTCGGGCACGAGCATTCCTGCGTCGGATCTCTACAACCGCGCCGGCCTGCCGCAGATCTCGATGGCGACGTCGCCGGAGTACACCGCGCGCGGCTACAAGACCACGTTCCGGCTGCTGACGAGCGACGCGCAGGCGGGCCGCATCGTCGGCACGTACGTCGTGAAGACGCTGCACTACAAGCGCGTCGCGATCATCGACGATCGCACCGCGTATGGCCAGGGCATCGCCGACGAATTCGCGAAATCGGTCGAGGCGGCGGGCGGCACGGTGATCAAGCGCGACTACACGAACGACAAGGCGCTCGATTTCTCCGCGATCCTGACGAACCTGAAGGGGATGAATCCGGACGCGATCTTCTACGGCGGCGGCGACGCGCAATCGTCGCCGATGATCCGCAAGATGCGTCAGCTCGGCATCAAGGCTGCGTTCGTGACCGGCGAGATGTCGCGCTCGCCGACGTTCCTGAAGATCGGCGGCGACGCGGCCGAAGGCGCGATCGTCTACATGGGCGGGCTGCCGAAGGAGAAGATGCCGGGCTTCACCGGCTACGCCGCGCGCTACAAGGCGCGCTTCGGCGAGGACGTCGTCACCTACTCGCCGTATTCGTATGACGGCACGATCGCGCTGCTGACCGCGATGAAGAACGCGAACTCGACCGATCCGAAGGTCTACGGGCCGTATCTCGACAAGCTGTCGATCAAGGGCGTGTCGGCGGACAGCATCTCGTACGACGCGAAGGGCGATCTGAAAGATGCGCCGGTGACGATCTACAAGGTCGAGCACGGCGCGTTCAAGCCGGTCGACACGATCGCCGGCAACTGACGCGCCGCCGGCCGCGCTCGGTGCTCCTGTAGAATCCCGCCGCGTGCCCGCCACGCGGCGGCACACCGCTATTCGAACAATAAATCGATCGTCTACATGCAAGCTACCGAACTGACCGGCGTGCCACGCGCCGCGCAACGCGCGCTCACGCGCACCGACTACAAGACCCTCGGCCTCGCCGCGCTCGGCGGCGCGCTCGAGTTCTACGACTTCATCATCTTCGTGTTTTTCGCGCCGGCGATCGGGCAGCTGTTCTTCCCGCACGACATCCCCGACTGGTTGCGCCAGCTGCAGACGTTCGGCATCTTCGCGGCCGGCTATCTCGCGCGGCCGCTCGGCGGCGTGATCATGGCGCACTTCGGCGACCTCGTCGGCCGCAAGCGGATGTTCACGTTGAGCGTGCTGCTGATGTCCGTGCCGACGCTGCTGATGGGCTGCTTGCCGACCTACGACACGATCGGCATGCTCGCGCCGGTGCTGCTGTTGCTGTTCCGGATCCTGCAAGGCGCGGCGGTCGGCGGCGAAGTGCCGGGCGCGTGGGTGTTCGTGTCCGAGCACGTGCCGGCACGGCACGTCGGCTACGCGTGCGGCATGCTGACGGCGGGGCTGACGGCCGGGATCCTGCTCGGCTCGCTCGTCGCGGCCGGTGTGAACAGCCGCTACTCGAGCGCCGAAGTGACCGCGTTCGCGTGGCGCATTCCGTTCCTGCTTGGCGGCGTGTTCGGCCTGTTCTCCGTGTACCTGCGCCGCTGGCTGCACGAAACGCCGGTGTTCGCCGAAATGAAGGCGAGAAAGGCACTCGCGGCGGAGATTCCGCTGAAGGCGGTGCTGCGCGACCACGGCCGCGCGGTCATCGTGTCGATGATGCTGACGTGGATGCTGTCCGCCGCGATCGTCGTCGTGATCCTGATGACGCCGACGCTGCTGCAGAAGCAGTTCCACATCGCGCCGGCGACGACACTGTTCGCGAACAGCGTCGCGACGCTGTGCCTGACGGCCGGCTGCGTCGTCGCGGGCTCGCTCGCCGGCCGGCTCGGCGCGAAGCGCGTGATCGCGATCGGCGGGCTGCTGCTCGCCGCGTGCTACGCGCTGCTGCATGCACGCGTCGCGGCCGACGCGTCGTCGCTGCCGCTGTTCTACGGGATCGCGGGCTTCACGGTCGGCACGGTCGGCGCGATTCCGTACGTGATGGTCCGCAGCTTCCCGGCCGTCGTGCGGTTCTCCGGGATCTCGTTCTCGTACAACGTCGCGTATGCGGTCTTCGGCGGCCTGACGCCGGTGATCGTGTCGCTGATGATGAAATCGAATCCGCTCGCGCCGGTCATCTACGTCGCGGCGATCTGCGTGCTCGGCGCGATCGCGGTGCTGTTCTCGAAGGACGCGCGCTGAGCGACGGGGCGGCGCGCGCCAGACGCGCCTAAGCGCCTAACGCACCTGACGCGCCTAGATGCACCCGACGCGTCAGCGCAGGCTCGACCCGTACGACGATGACGGACGGCGCAGGCCATCGATGCTCGCGCCGCCCGCGCCGGTCACATAGAGCAGCAGGAAGCCGCCGGCGATCGCGACGTTCTTCCAGAAGTGGATCATCATGTCGTGCTGGACCGCCGGATTCGTCGCGTCCCAGAAGTTGTGCCCGATCATCGCGGTCGCGATCGTATACACGGCCATCACGAGCGCAAGCGGCTTCACCTTGTAGCCGACGATCAGCAGCAGCGCGCCGAGCGCTTCGATCGCCACGACGATCGGCGCGACGACCTGCGTGAACGGCACGCCGAGGCCGCGCAGATAGCCGACGAAATCGCCGTAGCCCAGCAGCTTCATCACGCCGCCCCACAGAAACAGCAGCGCAAGCGCCAGACGCGCACAGAAAATCACGCCGGAATCGACGGGTCGCGTCATTCCATTCCTCCTCGTAGGCTAACGGCCGGCCGCGCCCGAGGCGCGGCTTATCTCGCAAATGCGCCAGAATAGGAGGTCTTGCCGTCCCTTCCAAGCAAAAGGTTGTAGCAAATCTTTACACGCGCGGCCCGTCAGCCGGCGTCGGCCGGAGACCCGTGCGCCGCGCCACTTCCGACGACCGATGCGGGCGCAGCCTTGTCGCCCCACCCGCCGCCCAGTGCGCGAATCAGATTCACGGTCGACACCGCCTGCGTGCCGGTCAGCGCGTTCGACTGCAACTGCGACGTCAGCACCGAGCGCTCGCTGTCGATCACGTCGAGATAGCTGACCTCGCCTTCCTGATACTGCGCGCGCGACAGCGTCGCCGCGCGCTGCGACGCGCTCACGGCCGCGTCCTGCGCACGGATCTGATCGTCGAGCAGACGCAGATCGGCGAGATTGTCCTCGACCTCGCGGAACGCGACGAGCACCTGCTGCCGGTAGTTCGCGACCTGCTCGTCGTACTGCGCGCGCGCCTGCGCAACGCCCGCGCTGCGGCGCCCGCCGTCGAAGATCGGCAGCGTCAGCGCGGTGCCCGCGAACGGGCCGAGCAGGAACGTGCGGCTCGACCACATGAACAGACTGCCGAGCGTCGATGCCTCGAAGCCGAACGCGCCAGTGATGTCGAGCTGCGGGAAGTACGCCGCCTTCGCGAGGCCGACGCGCGCGTTCGCGGCCGCCATCGCGCGCTCGGCCGCCGCGATGTCCGGGCGCCGCTCGAGCAGCGCGGACGGCAGACCCGGCGGGATCGTCACCGCGACCGGCACGATCGGCGTTTCCTTGAACGAGAAATCGGCGGGCGCCTTGCCGAGCAGGATCGCGAGCGCATGCTCGGACGCCGCGCGGCGGCGCGCGACGCCGACCGCGTCGGCCTGCGCGGACGCGAGCTCGTTCTTCGCACGCGACACGTCGAGCTCGCTGATATCGCCTTCGTCGAAGCGGTGCTGCACGAGCTTCAGCGCCTGCGCGCGCAGATCGACCGTGCGGCGGTACAGATCCTCGTCCGAATCGAGCTGGCGCAGCTCGAAGTAGTTCTGCGCGACGTCCGCCTGCAGCGCGAGCTGCACCGAACGGAACAGCGCGTCGCTCTGCTCGGCGTCCGCGCGCGACGCCTCGACGTTGCGGCTCACGCGGCCGAACAGGTCGGCCTCGTACGACACCGTGCCCTGCGCGCGCCACAGCGTCGCCTCCGTCGGGCCGGTGCCCTGCGGCTGGAACTGCGACGCGGACGACAACCCCTCGCGCGTCGGCCCGAAGCCCGCACCGATCTGCGGGAACCACTGCGAGCGCGCGGCCCGGGTCGCCGCACGCGCCTCCGCGACGCGCGCGGCCGCGGCCTTCAGGTTCTGGTTCGCGTCGAGCGCCTGCCGCTCGAGCGCATCGAGCACCGGATCGCCGAACACCGTCCACCATGCGCCGCGCTGCGCGGCATCGGAGGGCTCCGCGGTCTTCCACGTGCCGGACGGCTCGCCCGGCGCAAGCGCGGCCGCCGGTGCGGAGGCGGGCGCTTCCTTGAACGCGGCCGGCGTCGCGACGTCGGGCCGCTTGTAGTCGGGCCCCACCGCGCACGCGGCGAGCAGCGCGATCAGCAATCCGCTCGCGGCCAGCCGGCCGGCCCGCATCAGACGATCGTGAATCGTGGTCGTGTTCATCTTTTCAAGTCCTCAAGCATCCGGGGCAGGCAGGCCGTAACCGGCCGAATCCTTCTGCGCGACGTGGATCTTCCCGCCCGCGAGCGTGCGCAGCACGACGTAGAACACCGGCGTCAGCATCAGCCCGAACAGCGTGACGCCGAGCATCCCGAAGAACACCGCGACGCCCATCGCGTGCCGCATCTCCGAGCCGGCGCCCGTCGACAGCACGAGCGGCACGACGCCCATGATGAAAGCGATCGACGTCATCAGGATCGGGCGCAGCCGCAACCGGCTCGCCTCGATCGCGGCCTCGAGCGGTGTCTTGCCGTCGTGCTCGAGCTCGCGCGCGAACTCGACGATCAGGATCGCGTTCTTCGCGGACAACCCGACCAGCACCATCAGCCCAATCTGCGTGAAGATGTTGTTGTCGCCGTGCGTGAGCCACACGCCGGTCAGCGCGGACAGGATGCTCATCGGCACGATCAAAATCACCGCGAGCGGCAGCGTCAGGCTTTCATACAGCGCCGCGAGCACGAGGAACACGAGCAGCACGCTGATCGGGAACACCCAGATCCCCGCGTTGCCCGCGAGAATCTGCTGATACGTGAGATCGGTCCATTCGAACTTCACGCCGCGCGGCAGCGTCTGCGAAGCGATCCGCTCGATCGCCGCCTGCGCCTGCCCCGACGAGTAGCCGGGCGCCGGGCCGCCGTTCACGTCGGCCGCCGTGTAGCCGTTGTAGCGCACGACCATCTCCGGCCCGAACGTCGGCGTCACGTTGACGAGCGACGACAGCGGCACCATGTCGCCCGCCGCGTTGCGCGTCTTCAGTTGCCCGATGTCGTCCGCGCGCTGGCGGAACGGCGCGTCGGCCTGCACGCGCACCTGGTACACGCGCCCGAAGCGGTTGAAGTCGTTCACGTACAGCGAGCCGAGATACACCTGCATCGTGTCGAACACGTCGTTCACGTTCACGCCGAGCTGCTTCGCCTTCACGCGGTCGAGATCGACGTTCAGTTGCGGCACGTTGATCTGGTAGCTCGTGAACAGCGGCCCGAGCTCGGGCGCCTGCTGCGCGCGCTTGATGAAGTCGTTCGTCGCATCGGCGAGCCGCGCGTAGCCGACCGCGCCGCGATCCTCGATCTGCAGCTTGAAGCCGCCGAGCGTGCCCAGGCCGAGCACCGGCGGCGGCGGGAACACCGCGACGAACGAATCCTTGATGCCCGCGTACTTCTGGTTCAGCGCACCCGCGATCGCGCCGGCCGACAGCGCCTTGCCGTGCCGCTCGTCGAACGGCTTCAGCGTGACGAACACGATCCCCGCGCTCGAGCTGTTCGTGAAGCCGTTCACCGACAGCCCCGGGAACGCGACCGCGCTCTCCACGCCGGGCTGCGCGAGCGCGATCGAGCCCATGTCGCGGATCACCTTCTCGGTGCGGTCGAGCGACGCGCCGTTCGGCAGCTGCGCGAACGCGATCAGGTATTCCTTGTCCTGCGCGGGCACGAAGCCGCCCGGCACGATCCGCGACACCAGCACCGTCGCGCCGACGAGCACCGCATACACGCCGAGCATCAGCGTCTTGCGCGACAGCACACCACGCACGCCGTGCCCGTAGTCCTGCGCGCCGCGCCTGAACACCTTGTTGAAGCGCGCGAAGAAGCCGCCGAGCACGCGGTTCATCGCGCGCGTGAGCCAGTCCTCCTTGTCGCCGTGGCCTTTCAGCAGAATCGCGGACAGCGCCGGGGACAGCGTCAGCGAGTTGAACGCGGAGATCACGGTCGAGATCGCGATCGTCATCGCGAACTGCTTGTAGAACTGGCCGGTCAGGCCCGACATGAACGCGAGCGGCACGAACACCGCGACCAGCGTCAGCGCGATCGCGATGATCGGCCCGCTCACCTCCCGCATCGCCTTGTACGTCGCGTCGCGCGCGCTCATCCCGCTCTCGATGTTGCGCTCGACGTTCTCGACGACGACGATCGCATCGTCGACGACGATCCCGATCGCGAGCACCATCCCGAACAGCGACAGCGCGTTGATCGAATAGCCGAACGCGAGCAGCAGCGAGAACGTGCCGACGATCGACACCGGCACCGCGATCAGCGGAATCACCGATGCGCGCCACGTCTGCAGGAACACGATCACGACGATCACGACGAGCGCAATCGCTTCGAGCAGCGTATGCACGACCGCGTGGATCGACGAGCGCACGAACTGCGTCGGGTCGTAGACGATCTTGTAGTCGACGCCGGCCGGGAAATCCCCTTTCAGCTCCGCCATCGTCTGGCGCACCGCGTCGGAGATCGCGAGCGAGTTCGCGCCCGGCGACTGGTTGATCGCGATCGCGACGGCCGGCTTGTTGTCGAGCAGCGAGCGCAGCCCGTACTCGGACGCCGCGAGCTCGATCCGCGCGACGTCGCGCAGCCGCGTGAGCCCGCCGTCCGGTGCGGACTTCAGGATGATGTCGCCGAACTCGTCCTCGGTCTGCAGCCGCCCGCGCGCGTTCACCGACAACTGCAGCGGCGTGCCCGGCAGCGACGGCGACGCGCCGATCACGCCGGCCGCGACCTGCACGTTCTGTTCGCGGATCGCCTGCACGACGTCGTTCGCGGTCAGCCCGTGCTCGGCGACCTTCTGCGGATCGAGCCACACGCGCATCGCGTAGTCGCCCGCGCCCCACAGTTGCACCTGGCCGACGCCCTGGATCCGCGCGAGCCGATCCTTCACGTTGATCAGCGCGTAGTTGCGCAGATACGTCATGTCGTAGCGGTTGTCCGGCGAGATCAGGTGGACGACCATCGTCAGCGTCGGCGAGCTCTTCACGGTCGTCACGCCGAGCCGCTGCACGTCCTCCGGCAGGCGCGGCAGCGCCTGGTTCACGCGGTTCTGCACGAGCTGCGTCGCCTTGTCCGGATCGGTGCCGAGCTTGAACGTGACCGTGATCGTCACGTTGCCGTCGCTGTTCGCCTGCGACTGCATGTACAGCATGTCCTCGACGCCGTCGATCTGCTCCTCGAGCGGCGACGCGACGGTCTCCGCGATCACCTTCGGGTTCGCGCCCGGATACTGCGCGTGCACGATCACCGACGGCGGCACGACCTCCGGGTATTCGGAGATCGGCAGCATCAGCATCGAGATCACACCGGCGAGCAGGATGATGACCG
Source organism: Burkholderia guangdongensis (assembly GCF_013403875.1). Lineage (GTDB taxonomy): Bacteria > Pseudomonadota > Gammaproteobacteria > Burkholderiales > Burkholderiaceae > Burkholderia > Burkholderia guangdongensis. The sequence goes on from NZ_JACBNX010000033.1 coordinate 23,610, forward strand.
ACAGCACCCCGGCGAAGATCGGCCGGTCGATGAAGAATTTCGATATGTTCATGATTGGCTGTCTCCCGTCATCGCCACGAGATGCGGCTTCACCTGATCGCCGGGCCGCACGCGCTGCGTGCCGTTCACGATCACGCGGTCGCCGCCGGCCAGGCCGCTGACGATCTGCCGCTGATTGCCGTGCTGCAGCCCCAGTTGCACCTCGCGATACGACACGCGGCCCTCCGCGTCGACGACGAACACGAACTTCTTGTCCTGATCGGTATTGATCGCCGCGTCGTCGACGAGCAGCGCCGGATGCGGCGCGCCGCCGCCGACCTTGATCCGCGCGTAGAGGCCGGGCACGAGCGTGCCGTCCGCGTTGTCGAAGCGCGCGCGCACGCGGATCGTGCCCGACGACGCGTCGAGCCGGTTGTCGACCGAATCGATCGCGCCGCTCCTCGAATAGCCGGCCTCGTTCGCGAGCCCAAGCTCGACCGGCACCTTGCGGCCGTCGCGCGCGCCGTTGATGTACTGCAGATAGGTCTGCTCGTCCGCGTCGAACGACGCGTAGATCGGCGACACCGACACGAGCGTCGTCAGCGGCGCCGCGCTCGCGCCGGCGGACACGACGTTGCCGACCGTGATCTCCGCGCGCGACACGCGGCCCGACACCGGTGCGACGATCCGCGTATAGCCGAGATTGATCTGCGCGGCCTCGAGCGCGGCCGCGGCGGCCTTCAGGTTCGCGCTCGCCTCGCGCGCGGCGTTCTGCTTCTGGTCGTAGTCGCGCTTCGCGATCGCGTTGTCGCCGATCAGCCGCTGCGCGCGCTGCCAGTCGCTCTGCGCATAGCCGTCGGCGGCCTGCGCGGCCGCGAGCTGCGCGGCCGCGCGATCGACGTCGGCCTGATACGGACGCGGATCGATCACGAACAGCACGTCGCCCTTCTTCACGAGCGCGCCGTCCTTGAAGCCGACCGACACGATCGTGCCGGACACGAGCGGCCGCACGTCGACCTTGTCGACCGCCTCGAGGCGGCCCGAATAGCTCTGCCAGTCGGTGACGGTGCGCGGCACGACGGTCGCGACGTCGACTTCGGCCAGCGGCGGCGCCGACTTCTCGGGCGCGCTCGCGCCGACGCGGATCGCACCGAACGTGCCGATGCCGGCGATCGCGAGCACGGCGACGGCGGCGATCACGAAACGGGAACGGGAGGATTGCGGGATGGCCATGGAATTGCTCCGTGTTACGTTGCGTTCAGCGGGACGCGCGCGCCGCGCGCGTCGCGAGCAAGCGGCATTCGAAAAAGCGCAGCGCTTCCTCGAATGCGGGCGTGTGCGTCGCGAGCGCCGCGTGCGTGATGTCGGGATAGCGGATCACCTGCGTGAGCACGCCGGATCCGATCAGGCATCCTGCGTATTTCTCGGCCTCGACGTGCAGCACGTCGTTCTGCGCGGTGACGATCAGCGTCGGCGGCAGGCCGGCCAGACGCGCGGATTCGAGCGGCGCCGCGTACGGGTGCATCCGCTGCGCGGCCAGCGGCAGATACGCGCGGTAGCACGCCGCACATTCGCGCGCGGTGATGTCGGACGAAAGACGCTCCTCGTCGCCGATGCGCGTCATGCTCGGGTCGAGCATCGGCCCGAACAGCGCCTGCGCCGCGATCGACACGTCGCCGCGATCGCGCGCGATGAATGCGACGCTGTTCGCGAGCTGGCCGCCCGCGTCGTGGCCCGCCACCGCGATCCGGTGCGGATTGCCGCCGAACGCGCGGGCCCGCGCGGCGACCCAGCGCGCCGCGCGATACGCGTCCTCGGGCGCGGCCGGGAACGGATGAGCGGGCGCGAGCGAATAGTCGACGGACACGACGAGCGCCGGTAAGCGTTCTGCGAAGAACCGCGCGGCGACGTCCGCGTCGGCGAGCGAGCCGCCGATGAAACCGCCGCCATGGAAATAAAGCACCACCGGCAATCCGGTCTTGTCGGGCCGGCGATAAACACGCAGCACGATGTCGCGCGCGTGGCCGGGAATGACGACGTCCGATACCGCGAGCGCGGCATCGTGTTCGGCTTTCGCGGGAAACGCGGTATTCAGTACGTTGCGGAAATCAGAAGCGTCCATGATGAAGCGGCGCATATGCGCATCCATTGCGAGATGGAGCGAATTCTGGTTCCGGCAGACATCGGGATAAATGCCTATAATCCGGCAACACAATTCACCGACCCAGAACAATGCCGGCTGCGTGCGCTTACGAGGCGCCGTGGGCGCGTCGTTCCGTCGTCCCGTATACGGAGGGTGTGATGGACCGGCTTCAGGCCATGCAGGTGTTTACGCGTGTCGTCGATACGAACAGCTTCACGAAGGCGTCGGAGACCCTCGGTCTGCCGCGCGCGTCCGTCACGACGATCATCCAGAATCTCGAAGCGTTCCTCGGCGTGCGGCTGATGCACCGCACGACGCGCCGTCTGTCGCTGACGCCCGACGGCGCCGCGTACTACGAACGCTGCGTGCGGATCCTCGCCGACGTCGAGGAAACCGAAGCGAGTTTCCAGACCAACCATCGCAAGCCGCACGGCAAGCTGCGCATCGACATGCCCGGCTCGCTCGGCCGCTTGCTCGTACTGCCTTCGCTCTCCGAATTCCATTCGCGCTATCCGGACATCGACCTGCAGATCGGGCTGTCGGATCGCCCGGTCGATCTGCTGCAGGAAGGCGTCGATTGCGTGATCCGCGTCGGCGCGCTGCAGGACTCGTCGCTCGTCGCGCGGCGCATCGGGCTGTTCGAGGGCACGACGGTCGCGGCGCCGAGCTATCTCGAGAAGCACGGCGAGCCGCGGTCGATCGAGGATCTGAGCCAGCACACGGCGGTCAACTACTTCTCGAGCCGCACCGGGCGCACGCTCGACTGGACGTTCCTGATCGACGGCGACGAAGTCGACGTGAAGATGAGCGGCATCGTGTCGGTCAATGACGCGGACGCGTATCTGACCTGCGGGCTCGCGGGCTTCGGGCTGCTCCAGGTGCCGCTCTTCATGGCGCGGCAGCATCTGCTCGACGGCACGCTGAAGGAGATCCTGCCCGACTACAAGCCGCTGCCGATGCCGATCTCGGTCGTCTATCCGCACAGCCGCCATCTGTCGCCGAAGGTGCGCGTGTTCGTCGACTGGATCGCCGAAGTGTTCGAGCGCTGCCCGCTGCTGAGCGGCAAGAAGAACCTCGACGCGCCGTGCAGCAAGCGCACGCTCGAAGATGCCGAGCGCGCACCGGCGCTCGATACGCCGGTGCTGAACGAGTGGGTCGCGTAAGCGCGAGCCGCCGAACCTGACGGCGCGCCGGCGGCGCGTCAGCCGGCGGCGCGTCCGTCGGCGCGCGGCTGCGCGCGCCGTTCGCGTTCGCGATCGCGATCGCGGACGTCGATTGTTTCGCTGTTGCAACAGATATGTTCGTCGCGATGCGGTTTATCGCGAGCGGCGCAACGACTACATTGGACCTGTCGCGCATCGCATTGCGCATCCGATCGACAGGAGTCCACCATGAACCGCACCCGCTTCCTCGCCACCGCCGCCGCCGCTCTCGCGCTCGCCGTTTCCGTCCCGGCCTTCGCCGGCACCGGCGCCTCGTCCAGTCCGTATGTGAAGACCCGCGCCGAAGTGCGCGCGGAACTGTTGCAGGCGCAGCGCGACGGCACGCTCGCGCACATGAACGCGACGTCGTACACGCAAGGCATGGATCTGGTGCCGTTCTCGGCGCGCAACTACGAGCGGCCGGCACGCGCTGCCCGGTAAGCGCACGAGGCCGCGCCATCGCGCGCGGCGCGTGTTTCCTACGTCATCCGAGGTTCGTCATGCAGCACGATTCCCTTCCTTCGCCGCTCGACCACTGGAACGACGGCACGCCCGTCTGGGTACCGTTCCGCCCGGCCGCGCCGGCGCGCTGAGCCGTCAACGGCGCGGCACGCCGTCGCGCCACTCGCCCCGATGCGCGACGATGTCCTGTCATAGCTGAATTCCGCGCGCGGCGGCGGCCGCCTACCGTTACGCGACGTCGATGCGCGCCGGGCCGTCCGTCATCTCGCCGATCACGGCCGCGCGGTCGAAGCCGTCCGCGCGGAAACACGCCAGCACGTCATCGACCGCTTCCGGCGCGCACGCGACGAGCAGCCCGCCCGACGTCTGCGGATCGGTCAGCAGCGCCTGCGCGACCGCGGGCAGCCCGGGCGCGAGCCGCACGTCGGCGCCGTACGCGGCCCAGTTCCGCCCCGACGCGCCGGTGAAGATCCCCTCCTCCGCGAGCGCGTCGACGCCCGCGAGCCACGGCAGCGCCGCGTAGCGGATCCGGGCGGTCAGCCCGGCGCCGCGCGAGAGTTCGAGCGTGTGGCCGAGCAGCCCGAAGCCGGTCACGTCGGTCAGCGCGTGCACCGCGGACAGCGCCGCGAGCTCGGCGCCGGGCCGGTTCAGCTTTGTCGTCGTCGCGATCATCTGCGCGTAGCCTGCGTCGTCGAGCCGGTTCTTCTTCAGCGCCGCCGACAACACGCCGACGCCGAGCGGCTTGCCGAGAATCAGCACGTCGCCTGCGCGCGCGGCCGCGTTGCGCTTCACGCGCGCCGGATGCACGATGCCGAGCGCCGCAAGCCCGTAGATCGGCTCGACCGAATCGATCGAATGCCCGCCCGCGACCGGAATGCCCGCGTCCGCGCACACCGCCTCGCCACCGCGCAGCACCGCCGCGATCGTGTCGTGCGGCAGCACGTTGATCGGCATCCCGACCAGCGCGAGCGCGAGGATCGGCTTGCCGCCCATCGCGTAGACATCCGACAGCGCGTTGGTCGCCGCGATCCGGCCGAAGTCGTAGGGATCGTCGACGATCGGCATGAAGAAGTCGGTCGTCGCGACGATCGCCTGCTCGTCGTTCAGCCGGTAGACGGCCGCGTCGTCGGCGGTCTCGGTGCCGACCAGCAGGTCGGGAAAAAGCGCGGGCGGCGTCGAGCGCTTCAGCAGCTCGGACAGCACGCCGGGCGCGATCTTGCAACCGCAGCCGCCGCCGTGCGACAGGCTCGTCAGGCGTGGAACGGAGGGCTCGGGGCGGGAGGCTTCGGTCATCGTGATGTGCGGAATCGAAAATGGGACGCTCTATTATCGGCGTTTCGATGCATGCGCGAGCGAGATGACGTTTGCGGTGTTGACCGGGTACTGGACGAATGGCCAACGATGCGCGAATGTACTAACATTGTGTTTACTTCGGCCCTTCGACCGGATAACATCACATGAATGAAACACTCATGAAAACGACGATTCGCAGGATGGGAAATTCTCAAGGCATCTTGATCCCGAAGCCGATACTGGCTCAGCTCGGGTTGGAGGACGAAGTGGAAATGACAGTTGAAAACGACGCGCTGGTCATCCGGCGCCCGAAGGGCAATACGCGCGAACGCTGGGCCGATGCGAGCAAGGCGATCGCCGCCGCAGGCGACGACGCGCTCGTGATCGGCGATTTCGGGAACGCCGGCGACGTGGAGTGGACATGGTGACACGCGGCGACGTCTGGCTGATCTCGCTCGATCCGACGTTGGGCAGCGAGATCCGGAAAACGCGCCCGTGTGTCGTCGTATCGCCGCCGGAACTGCACGATCATCTGCGCACCGTGATCGTCGCACCGATGACGTCGAAAGGATATTCGGCGCCATACCGGATTCCGGTCACGTTCAAGCGAAAGAAGGGCCTGATCTTGCTCGACCAGATTCGTACCGTCGACAAGACGCGGCTCGTCAGAAAGGAAGGCGAAATCGCGGAAATAACGCTGCAGGACACACTGTCGACGCTTCAGGAAGTGTTCGCGCGCTGAGCGATCCATGCAGGCCGCGCGTCGCCCGTCACGCGATCGCCGGCACCTTGCCGAACACCCGCTCGTCGATCGCGTCGGCGAGCATCGCGAACGCGCTTTCGATCTCGTTTTCCGGCACGCACGCATAGCCGAGCAGCAGGCCTGACGACGCGCGCGCGCGGTCCGCGTAGTAACCCGACAGTGGACGCGCAACGATGTTGCGCTCGAGCGCCGCCTGCGCGACCGCGTGATCGCTTGCGCCATCCGGCAACCGCATCACCAGATGCAGCCCCGCATCGCTGCCGAGCGCCTGCAGCGCGTCGCCGTAGCGGCGCGCGAGCACGTCGAGCAGCAGTTCGCGGCGCTGGCCGTACAGCGTGCGCATCTTGCGGATATGCGACACGAAATGCCCTTCCGCGATGAACTCCGCGAGCACCGCCTGCTGCAGCAACTGCCCCTCGCGATACAGCTCGGCGCTCGCGGTCGCGAAGCTCTCCGCGAGCGGCACCGGCGCGACCAGGTAGCCGACGCGCAGCCCCGGAAACAGCGTCTTCCCGAAGCTGCCGACGTAGATCACCTGCCCCGCGGTGTCGAGCCCCTGCAACGACGCGAACGGCCGGCTGCCGTAGCGGAATTCGCTGTCGTAGTCGTCCTCGATGATCCAGCAGCGGTGCTGGCGCGCGTATTCAAGCAGCATCCGCCGCCGCGCGAGGCTCATCACCATCCCGAGCGGATACTGGTGCGACGGCGTGACGAGCATCAGCTTCGGCGGCTGCGCGAGGTCGTCGGGCGTCGGCGCGATCCCTTCGTCGTCGACCGGAATCGGCCGCGTCGTCAGCCCCGACACGTTCAGCACGCTGCGCACGCCCCAGTAGCACGGATCCTCGGTCCAGATCGCGTCGCCCGGATCGGTCAGCAGGCGCACCGCAAGGTCGATCGACTGATGGATGCCGGTCGTGATCACGATCTGTTCCGGCGCGCAGCGCACCGAGCGCGACGTACGCAGATAGTCGGCGAGCGCCTCGCGCAGCAGCGCGAGCCCGCCGCCCGGCGCGTAGGTCAGCAGATCGGGGCGCAACCGCCGCCAGTACTTGTTCTGCAGCCGCATCCAGACTCGCGCCGGGAACCGCGACACGTCCGGCACGCCCGGCATGAACGCACCGCCCTGCCGCTTCGACACGCCGGCCCCCTCGATCAGCCGCGCGCCCCGCGCGGACAGCGGCCGCGCGGCCGCCGGCACGAACGCGGCACGACCCGCGGCACGACCCGCGGCGTCGGCCGGCGCGCCGACGATCTCGTCCGGCGCGCTGTCGGCGACGTACGTGCCGCGCCCGGTCGCCGACGTCACGTAGCCTTCGAGCGCAAGCTGCTCGTAAACCTGCGTGACCGTGTTGCGCGCGATCCCGAGCTCGGCCGCGAGCAGCCGCGACGACGGCACCCGTGTGCCGGCCGGCAGCTCGCGCGACAGGATCGCCTGCTGCAGCAGCCGGTGCAGCTGCCGGTAGATCGGCTGCGCGCCGCCGCTGCGCACGAGACGCTGCGCCAGCCAGTCCGACAACACGCTCGCCCGCATGATTGGCTCCTAACTATTTATCGGAATGGCTCTAAAATTCAGAGCCAAATGTGATTATAGTCGCTGCTATGGGCAGCCTGCGTGCGCCCGCTTTTCAACCCGATACAGAAAGTCAAGGAGATGACCGTGAAGAATGCCGACCTGCAGGCACGCAAGAACGCCGCGACCCCGCGCGGCGTCGGCGTGATGTGCGATTTCTATGCCGCGCGCGCCGAGAACGCCGAGCTGTGGGACGTCGAAGGCCGCCGCTTCATCGATTTCGCCGCCGGCATCGCGGTGCTGAACACGGGCCACCGTCATCCGAAGATCGTGAAGGCGATCGCGGATCAGCTGAACAGCTTCACGCACACCGCATACCAGATCGTGCCGTACGCGTCGTACGTCGAGCTCGCCGAGAAGATCAACGCGCGCGCGCCGGGCGACTTCACGAAGAAGACGGCGTTCTTCACGACCGGCGCCGAAGCCGTCGAAAACGCGATCAAGATCGCGCGCGTCGCGACCGGCCGGCCGGGCGTGATCGCGTTCTCGGGCGGCTTCCACGGCCGCACGATGATGGGCATGGCGCTGACCGGCAAGGTCGCGCCGTACAAGCTCGGCTTCGGCCCGTTCCCGGGCGACGTGTTCCACGCGCCGTACCCGAGCGCGCTGCACGGCGTGACGACCGCCGACTCGCTGAAGGCGATCGAGACGCTGTTCAAGGCCGACATCGATCCGAAGCGCGTCGCCGCGATCATCTTCGAACCGGTCCAGGGCGAAGGCGGCTTCAACCCGGCGCCGGCCGATTTCGTGCGCGGCCTGCGCAAGATCTGTAACGAACACGGCATCCTGCTGATCGCCGACGAAGTGCAGACCGGCTTCGCGCGCACCGGCAAGCTGTTCGCGATGCAGCACTACGACGTGCTCGCCGACCTGATCACGATGGCCAAGAGCCTCGCGGGCGGCATGCCGCTGTCGGGCGTCGTCGGCCGTGCCGAGGTCATGGACGCGGCGGCGCCGGGCGGCCTCGGCGGTACGTACGCGGGCAACCCGCTCGCGGTCGCGTCGGCGCACGCGGTGCTCGAGATCATCGACGAGGAAAACCTCTGCGAACGCGCGACGCAGCTCGGCGACACGCTGAAGGCGAAGCTGAACGCGCTGAAGGCCGACGTGCCGCAGATCGCCGAAGTGCGCGGCCCGGGCTCGATGGTCGCGGTCGAGTTCATCGACCCGGCGACGGGTGAACCCGACACCGATTTCACGAAGCGCGTGCAGACGCGCGCGCTCGAGCGCGGCCTGCTGCTGCTCGTCTGTGGCGTGTACGGGAACGTGGTACGGTTCCTGTTCCCGCTGACGATTCCGGAAGCCGTGTTCAACGAAGCGCTCGGCATCCTGGACGAAGTAATGAAGGAAGCGGTCGGCGTGCCGGCCTGACGGTCGATCACCCGATCTGGCCGCCACCGTCCCCCGGGACCGCGGCGGCTGTCGCATCCGCATACCGGACACCATCATGAGCACTGTTCAAGAAACTCTCGCATTGAAGGATCCGTCGCTGTTCCGCCAGCAGGCGTACATCGACGGCGAATGGCAACCCGCGCAGAGCGGCGAGACGTTCGAGGTCCGCAACCCGGCGACGGGCGGCCTCGTCGGCACCGTCCCGGCGATGGGCGCGGCCGAGACGCGCCACGCGATCGAAGCGGCGAACGCCGCGTGGGGCGCCTGGCGCAAGAAGACGGCGAAGGAACGCGCGGCAGTGCTGCGCAAGTGGTACGAGCTGATGGTCGAGAACGCCGACGACCTCGCGCTGATTCTCACGACCGAGCAAGGCAAGTCGCTCACCGAAGCGAAGGGCGAAATCGGCTACGCGGCATCGTTCCTCGAGTGGTTCGCGGAGGAAGGCAAGCGCGTGTACGGCGACACGATCCCGACGCCGGCGTCCGACAAGCGGATCGTCGTGACGAAGGAGCCGATCGGCGTCTGCGCGGCGATCACGCCGTGGAACTTCCCGGCCGCGATGATCACGCGCAAGGTCGGCCCGGCACTCGCCGCCGGCTGCCCGATCGTCGTGAAGCCGGCCGAAGCGACGCCGTTCTCGGCGCTCGCGATGGCGGTGCTGGCCGAACGCGCGGGCGTGCCGGCGGGCGTGTTCAGCGTCGTGACGGGTGACCCGAAGGCGATCGGCGGCGAGCTGACCGGCAACCCGGTCGTGCGCAAGCTGTCGTTCACCGGCTCGACGGCGGTCGGCCGCCTGCTGATGGCGCAGTGCGCGCCGACGGTCAAGAAGGTGTCGCTCGAGCTCGGCGGCAACGCGCCGTTCATCGTGTTCGACGACGCGGATATCGATGCGGCCGTGCAGGGCGCGATCGTGTCGAAGTACCGCAACAGCGGCCAGACCTGCGTGTGCACGAACCGCTTCTACGTGCACGAGCGCGTGTACGACGAGTTCGCGCAGAAGCTCGCGGGGGCCGTCGGCCAGTTGAAGGTCGGGCGCGGCACGGAAGCCGGCGTCGCGCAGGGCCCGCTGATCAACGAGGCGGCGGTGCTGAAGGTCGAGGCGCACATCGAGGACGCGCTCGCGAAGGGCGCGCGCATCGCTGCGGGCGGCAAGCGTCACGCGCTCGGCCACGGCTTCTTCGAGCCGACCGTGCTGACGGGCGTCACGCCGGCAATGAAGGTCGCGAAGGAAGAGACGTTCGGCCCGGTCGCGCCGCTGTTCAAGTTCAGCTCGGACGACGAGGTGATCCAGTTCGCGAACGACACCGAGTTCGGTCTCGCCGCGTACTTCTACAGCCGCGACATCGCGCGCGTGTGGCGCGTGGCCGAGGCGCTCGAGTACGGGATGGTCGGCGTGAACACCGGCCTGATCTCGAACGAGGTCGCGCCGTTCGGCGGGGTGAAGCAGTCGGGGCTCGGCCGCGAAGGCTCGCACTACGGGATCGACGATTACGTCGTGATCAAGTATCTGTGCCTGGCTGTCTGACTCGAAGCGCCGATGCCTGAATGACGAAGAAGGCGGCCCTCGGGCCGCCTTCTTCGTTTCCGGCCCGGGCCCGTCAGCGAAACACGCCCACCGCCTCGACGAGCCGCGTCGCCTGCTGCTTCAGGCTCTCGGACGCCGCCGCGCTCTGCTCGACCAGCGCCGCGTTCTGCTGCGTGATCGTGTCCAGATGCACGACCGCCTGATCGACCTGCGCGACGCCCGTGCTCTGCTCCGCCGTCGACGAGCTGATCTCCGCGATCAGGTCCGACACGCGCTTCACCTGCGTGACGATGTCCTCCATCGTCTTGCCCGCGTCGTCGACGAGCCGCGCGCCCGATTCGACCCGCTCCACGCTCGCGCCGATCAGCGTCTTGATCTCCTTCGCCGCGTTCGCGCTGCGCTGCGCCAGCGCGCGCACCTCGCCCGCGACGACCGCGAAGCCGCGCCCCTGGTCGCCCGCGCGCGCCGCCTCGACCGCCGCGTTCAGCGCGAGGATGTTCGTCTGGAACGCGATGCCGTCGATCACGCTGATGATGTCGCCGATCCTGCGCGAGCTGTCGGTAATCTCGTTCATCGTATTCACGACCTCGGCGACTGCCTGTCCGCCGCGCGCCGCCGCGTCGCTCGCGGAAATCGACAGCTGGTTCGCCTGCAGCGCGGTCTCGGCATTGCTCGAGACGGTCGCCGTCATCTGCGCCATCGACGACGCGGTCTGCTGCACGCTCGACGCCGCCTGCTCGGTGCGCGAACTGAGGTCGTTGTTGCCCTGCGCGATCTCGTCGCTCGCGCGCTGCACGTTGAACACCTGCTCGCTGACGTCGTCGACGAGCCAGCGGAACATCAGCCCGAGCTGGCTGATCGTGCGCAGCGTCATCCCGATTTCATCGACGCGCTCCATCCGCGCGACGCTGCGGCTCTCGCCGGTCGCGACGCGCAGCGCCTGATCGCGCAGTTGCTTCAGCGGGCGCGCGATCTGCGCGTCGAGCCACAGCCCCGCGAGCGCCGCGGCGACGGCCGTCACGCCGCCGAACGCCGCGAGCCTCACGCCCGTCAGCCCGCACGCCCAGCCCGCGACGACGACGGCCGGCGCAAGCGCGAGCCACGCCGAATGCAGCCGCGCGCGCACCGACATCGTCTGGAACAGCGATGTGAAACCAAGCAGCCCCTTGCGGACGATCAACCCCTTGTGGAAACGCTTGCTGCCCGCGCGCCCTTCGCGAAACTCGCGATAAAGCGCGTCGGCCGCGGCGATCTCGTCGCGCGACGCCTTCGTGCGCACCGACATGTAGCCCTGCGGCCGGCCGTCGCGCATCACCGGCACCGCATTCGCGCGCACCCAGTAGTGATCGCCGTTCTTGCGGCGGTTCTTGACGAGCGCCGTCCACGGCTCGCCGCCCTTCAGCGTCGACCACATGTCGGCAAACGCTTCCTTCGGCATGTCCGGATGTCGCACGAGGTTGTGCGGCTGGCCTTCGATCTCCTCGCTGGCAAATCCGCTGACCTGAATGAACGCCGCGTTCGCGTAGGTGATGTAGCTCTGCGCGTCGGTGGTCGACATCAGCGTCGCATCGTCGGGAAAATCGAACTCTTGCTGCGTGACGGGCTGGTTGTTGCGCATGTGACAGGCCTCGAAAAGGGCGAAACGCGCGGCCCGCCTGACGTCGATCGATCGCGCGGCGGACACGTTCCGGCATCGTGTTCGCCGGCATGTCGGCAACTATGTCAAAAACCTGACCCCACTATCGGGAAAACCCCCGGAAATTTTGTCGATTCGCAATCTTCATCGAATCGAACGTTCACGGATGAATTCAGTCGGTCGTTTGAAACGGACAACCGCTCGACGCAAAAAAATCGTCCGGCCCGAGGTCTCCCCCGGAACCGGACGATTTCGATTCGCGATCGCGAAACGCGCCGCTCACGTCGCGGCCGTTTCACTCACGGCGAAGCGTCAGATGCGTCAGATGCGTCAGATGCGCTCGATCGCGAGCGCGATGCCCTGCCCGACACCGATACACATCGTGCACAGCGCGAAGCGGCCGTTCGTCCGCTGAAGCTGGTACATCGCGGTGCCGACGAGACGCGCACCCGACGCGCCGAGCGGGTGGCCGAGCGCAATCGCGCCGCCGTTCGGGTTCACGCGAGGATCGTCGTCCGCGACGCCGAGCATCCGCATCACCGCCAGACCCTGCGATGCGAACGCCTCGTTCAGCTCGATCACGTCGAACTGGTCGATCGTCATCCCGAGGCGCGCGAGCAGCTTCTGCGACGCCGGCGCCGGGCCGATGCCCATCACGCGCGGCGCGACGCCCGCGGTCGCGATCCCGAGCACCCGCGCGCGCGGCGTCAGCCCGAAGCGCTTCGCGGTTTCCTCGTTCGCGAGCAGCAGCGCGGCCGCGCCATCGTTGACGCCCGACGCGTTGCCGGCCGTCACCGTGCCGTCCGGGCGCACGACGCCCTTCAGCTTCGCGAGTGCCTCGAGCGACGTCTCGCGCGGATGCTCGTCGCGCGACACGACGACCGGATCACCCTTCTTCTGCGCGATCGTGACCGCCACGATCTCCTCGGCGAGCGTGCCGTCCTGCTGCGCGCGCGCGGCCTTCTGCTGGCTGCGCATCGCGAACAGATCCTGGTCGGCGCGGCTGATGTTGTAATCGGTCGCGACGTTTTCGGCGGTCTCCGGCATCGAATCAACGCCGTGCAATTGCTTCATCAGCGGATTGACGAAGCGCCAGCCGATCGTCGTGTCGTAGATGTCGGCCTGGCGCGCGAACGCGCTCGCGGCCTTGCCCATCACGAACGGCGCGCGCGTCATGCTCTCGACGCCGCCCGCGATCATCAGCCCGGCCTCGCCGGACTTGATCGCCCGCGCTGCCGCGCCGATCGCGTCCATGCCCGAGCCGCACAGGCGGTTGATCGTCGCGCCCGGCACGACCTGCGGCAATCCCGCGAGCAGCAGCGACATCCGTGCGACGTTGCGATTGTCCTCGCCCGCCTGGTTCGCGCAGCCATAGATCACATCGTCGACGGCGGTCCAGTCGACGTCGCGGTTGCGCTCGACGAGCGCCTTCAGCGGCACGGCGCCCAGATCGTCGGCACGCACGCCGGCCAGTGCGCCGCCGTAGCGCCCGATCGGCGTGCGGATCGCGTCACACAGGAATGCTTCGGTCATCAGTGTCTCCTATCGATCAGGACGAGCGCCCGAGCGCCCGCCTTGATTCCATACAAAGTTGCCATCGAAATGGACGCACCCATTGCAGAGATCGCCCGGATGCGCTTAAATGTTCTATACGCGAACTTAAGATCGAATATCGAACGTTCGACGCATCATAGGGAGCACGGGGACTCTGTGTCAAGCGGGCCTAAAGGGGCCGGTTGGCGCGTCTGTCCCCATGCGCTATCTTCTCCGCTGCATGATATTCCGACAGCCACGATGACTGAAGATTCTCAGGCCAAACCCGGCGATTCCTACGTCCAGTCGTTCGCGCGCGGGCTCGCGGTGATCCGCGCGTTCGACGCCGCGCGGCCGGAGCAGACGCTGACCGAAGTGGCATCGGCCACCGGCCTGACCCGCGCGGGCGCGCGGCGGATCCTGCTCACGCTGCAGACGCTCGGCTACGTCGAGGCCGACGGCCGCCTGTTTCGCCTCACGCCGAAGATTCTCGATCTCGGCTTCGCGTATCTGACGTCGATGCCGTTCTGGAGCCTCGCCGATCCGGTGATGGAGCAGCTGTCCGCGCAGATCCACGAAAGCAGCTCGGCCGCGGTGCTCGACCGCACCGAGATCGTCTACGTGCTGCGCGTGCCGACACTCAAGATCATGACGATCAACCTGTCGATCGGCAGCCGCCTGCCCGCGTACTGCACGTCGATGGGCCGCGTGCTGCTGTCCGCGCTCGACGACGCGGCGCTCGACGCCACGCTCGCGCAGAGCGACATCCGCGCGCACACGCCGCACACGATCACCGATATCGGCGAGCTCAAGGCCGCGGTCGCGCAGGCGCGGCAGCAGGGCTGGGCGATCGTCGATCAGGAGCTCGAGGTCGGGCTGCTGTCGATCTCGGCGCCGATCCGCAACCGGCGCGGCCGGATCATCGCCGCGATGAACGTGAGCGGCAATGCGCAGCGGCATTCCGCGCAGCAGATGGTGGAGGAGTTTCTCGGGCCGCTGCAGCAGGCCGCGCAGACCGTGTCGGAGCTCATCGCGCGGCGCGGCTGACGCGCTCAACGCGCCAGATACCGTTCGACGAGACGTGCCCAGAACGCCGCGCCGATCGGCAGGTTGCGGTCGTTGAAATCGTACTTCGGGTTGTGGACCATGCAGCCGTCCTCGCCGACGCCGTTGCCGAGCCGCACGAACGCGCCCGGGCGCTGCTGCAGCATGAACGCGAAATCCTCGCTGCCCATCAGCAGGTCGGCCTGCTCGACGACGTTCTCGGCGCCGACGAGCTCGCGCGCGACCTCGGCCGCGAAGTCGGTCTCCGCGTCGGAGTTGACGACGACCGGATAGCCCTCGATGTACTCGACCTGCGCGGTCGCGCCGTAGCTCGACGCCTGCGCTTCGGCGAGCGCGACGATGCGGCGCTTCAGCAGTTCGCGGACGTCGGCGCTGAACGAGCGCACGCTGAGCTGGAGCTGCGCGCTGTTCGCGATCACGTTGTTCGCGGTGCCGACGTGCATCGAGCCGACGGTGACGACGGCCGGCTGCGTCGGATCGACGTTGCGCGCGACGACCGTCTGCAGCGCCATCACGATGCTCGCCGCGACGACGACCGGATCGACGGTCAGATGCGGCCGCGCCGCGTGCCCGCCGACGCCCTCGATCGTGATGATCGCCGTGTCGCCCGCCGACATGAACGGCCCGCGCCGCATCAGGAACGTGCCGGGCGCGGCGCCCGGATGGTTGTGCATCCCGAACACCGCGTCGCACGGAAAGCGCTCGAACAGCCCGTCCTTGATCATCATCTGCGCGCCGCTGTCGAGCCCGCGCTCCTCGGCCGGCTGGAAGTACAGATGCACGGTGCCCGAGAAATTGCGCGTGCGCGCGAGATGCTGCGCGGCGCCGAGCAGCATCGTCGTATGGCCGTCGTGGCCGCACGCGTGCATCTTGCCGCGCGTCGCGCTCGCGTACGGCAGGCCGGTCGCCTCGACGATCGGCAGCGCGTCCATGTCCGCGCGGATCCCGACGCTGCGCGCGCCGTCGCCGATGCGCAGCGTGCCGACGACGCCCGTCTTGCCGACGCCGCGCGTGACCTGCCAGCCCCATTGTTCGAGCCGCTCGGCGACGAGCGCGGCGGTCTCGACTTCCTCGTACGCGAGTTCCGGATGGCGATGGATGTGATGGCGGATGTCGCGCAGCGCGTCGGCGGCGGGCATCAGGTCGGCGATTTCGGTGAGAGGGGGGGCGCTCATGGGGGCTCCTGCTGGGTGATTTGTGTCCACGCGCGCAAGACGGCGCGGAAGGCGGATCAGTATATCGGGCCGAGGCGCCAGAATAAGCGACGCGCGCCCGCCTCACCCGCTATACGGGCTTCCACTAAGCACGCTCCGGCTATTTTGTCTTGATAATCTCGCACGATCGCCGGTCGGCATCCGTCCGGCGAATCGGTCAGCCCGACGCACCGACGTGCCGGGGCGGGCAACAGCGCGGCACAACCGCGATCCATCGAACTACACGAGGAGTCACAGTGAAAAAAATTCTTGCCGCCTTGACGGTTGCCCTGCTCGCCGCATCGACCGGCAGCGCCTATGCGAAGGACTGGTCGACGATCCGCTTCGGCGTCGACGCCAGCTATGCGCCGTTCGAATCGAAGGCGCCGGACGGCAAGCTCGTCGGCTTCGATATCGACCTCGGCACCGAAATCTGCAAGCGCCTGAACGCGAAGTGCGTGTGGGTCGAGAATGACTTTGACGGGATGATCCCCGCGCTGAAGGCGAAGAAGTTCGACGGCGTGCTGTCGTCGATGTCGATGACGCCGCAGCGCGAAGAGCAGATCGCGTTCTCCAGCAAGCTGTTCAACACGCCGACGCGCCTCGTCACGAAGAAGGGCGCGAGCCTGCTGCCGACGGCCGACTCGCTGAAGGGCAAGACGGTCGGCGTCGAGCAGGGGACGATCCAGGAAACCTACGCGAAGACGTACTGGGCGCCGAAGGGCGTGCAGGTCGTGCCGTATCAGAATCAGGACCAGGTGTACTCGGATCTGATCTCGGGCCGTCTCGACGCGGCGCTGCAGGACGCGGTGCAGGCCGACATCGGCTTCCTGAAGACGCCGCGCGGCACGGGCTTCCAGTTCGCGGGCGGCGATATCGACGATCCGAAGACGCTCGGCTCCGGCGCCGGCATCGGCCTGCGCAAGGAAGACACCGACCTGAAGCAGAAGCTCGACGGCGCGATCGCCGGAATGCTGAAGGACGGCACGTACCAGAAGATCGAGAAGAAATACTTCACGTTCGACGTGTACGGCAAGTAAGCCGCGGTTTCGACTGCGCAGCGACGGGCTCCGCGAGGAGCCCGTTTGTTTTTGTGCGGCGCACTCGCCGGCATCCACGGCGCGCGAAGCGTGGCGCGCGGCCGCCGGTTTGATCGCCGCGCGCCGGGCGGCGTACAATCGTTCGACCTCCGAGACACGATCGACGGCGGCCATCGGGCCGCGTCCACGCCATCATGCAAACGCTGACCCACCCGCTGATTTCCCCCGCCCTCGGCACCGAACGCCGGATCACGAGCTTCCACTACGGCCCGCGCGGCGGCGCGAAGGCCTACATCCAGTCGTCGCTGCACGCGGACGAGCTGCCCGGCATGCTGGTCACCGCGCTGCTGCGCCGCAAGCTCGCCGCGCTCGAGGCGGCGGGCAAGCTGCGCGGCGAGATCGTCGTCGTGCCGGTGCCGAATCCGATCGGCCTGTCGCAGCACGTGTTCGGCGATCATCTCGGCCGCTTCGAGCTCGGCTCGATGCAGAACTTCAACCGCAATTTCTACGATCTCGCGGCGCTCGTGCTGCCGCGCATCGAAGGGCGCCTGACGAGCGATGCGCAGCGCAACCTCGCCGCGGTGCGCGCCGCGATGCGCGACGCGCTCGGCGAGCAGGCGCCGCATACCGAGCTCGAATCGCAGCGGCTCGCGCTACAGAAGCTGTCGTACGACGCGGACATCGTGCTCGACCTGCATTGCGACAGCGACGCGGCGATGCACCTCTACACGAACCCGGAGCTGTGGGACGACGTCGAGCCGCTCGCGCGCTATCTGGACGCGCAGGCGTCGCTGCTCGCGCTGAACTCGATCGGCAATCCGTTCGACGAGATCCACAGCTTCTGCTGGTCGGAATTGCGCAGCCGCTACGGCGACCGCTTCCCGATTCCGAACGGCTCGATCTCGGTGACGGTCGAGCTGCGCAGCGAGCGCGACGTGTCGTACGAGCTCGCGGAGCAGGACGCGCAGGCGATCGTCGAATACCTGACCACGCGCGACATCATCGACGGCACGCCCGCGCCGCTGCCGCCGCTCGCGTATCCGGCGACGCCGCTCGCGGGCGTCGATCCGCTCGTCGCACCGACGCCGGGCGTGCTCGTGTTCCGCACGCCGGTCGGCGCGTGGATCGAGGCCGGGCAGGCGGTCGCCGACATCGTCGATCCGCTGACCGATCACGTCGTCACGCTGAAGAGCAGCGTGTCCGGCGTGCTCTACGCACGGCAGATCGTGCGCTTCGCGACGGCCGGCATGGAAGTCGCGCGCATCGCCGGCGCGACGCCGTTCCGCACCGGGTCGCTGCTTTCGGCCTGATTTGTCGGCCTGATTTGTCGGCCTGGTTGGTCGGCCTGATTGGTCGGCCCTCCGCTTCAGTCACGAACGCCCGCATCGCGCGGGCGTTCCGCATTTCAGCGTTCGTTTCCGCCTTCGCCGCGCCCCGCCGCGCCCCGCCGCGCCCCGCCGCTCCCCGCCGCTCCCCACCGCTCCCCACCGCACCGCACCGCACCGCACCGCCCGTCATACGCCTATTCCTAACCTGCATCGAACGTAAGCCGAAATCGGTATAACCGGGCGCGGTGCAACCGGGCATCATCCAGTGTCGCGCGCACGCCACAATCGATCCGTATGACAAGCGTTGTCACATTGATTACGTCACGCGCCGTTACATTCGCTCCCGGCCGGAATCCGAAGCGCCGCCAGAGCGCCCGGACCACCCGTAACTCGATTTCGATACTTGACTCGCTCGGAGAATCCTTTTGAACAAGAAACTGTTGACCACCGCCCTGCTCGCCGCGACGGCCGGCACCGCTCACGCGCAAAGCAGCGTCACGCTGTACGGCATCATCGATGCCGGCATCAGCTACGTGAACCACGCGAAGTCCGGCACCGGCAGCGGCAAGCTGTTCAAGTACGACGACGGCGTCGCACAAGGCAGCCGCTGGGGCCTGCGCGGCACCGAAGACCTCGGCGGCGGCCTGAAGGCGATCTTCGTGCTCGAAAACGGCTTCAACTCGGGCAACGGCACGCTGGGTCAGGGCGGCGCGATCTTCGGCCGTCAGGCGTACGTCGGCCTGTCGCAGGACGGCGCCGGCACGCTGACGCTCGGCCGCCAGTACTCGTTCTCGTCCGACATCCTCGGCACGAACTACTCGACGGGCGGCAATACCGTCGCGGGCAACTACGCGTACCACGTGAACGACGTCGACCAACTGACGTCGAGCCGCATCAACAACGCGGTCAAGTTCCAGAGCGCGAACTACTCGGGCCTCACGTTCGGCGCGTTGTACGGCTTCTCGAACACGACGGCCTTCGCGGGCGCACCCTCCACGTCGCCGAACGCGTCGTCGCGCGCGTACAGCTTCGGTGTGAACTACGCGAACGGCCCGCTCGGCATCGGCGCCGCATACACGGACATCCGCTATCCGGGCCAGGCCTCGCCGTCGTTCTCGACGACGCTCGCGAACGTCTCGACGGGCTCGATCCGCGACCTGCGCACGTACGGCATCGGCGGCCGCTATGTCTTCGGCCCGGCGACCGCATGGCTGCTGTGGACGCGCACGCAGTTCGCACCGATCACCGGCACGCAGACGTTCTACAACGCGTATGAAGCGGGCGTGAAGTACGCGCTCACGCCGGCACTGTCGGCCGCGGCGGGCTACACGTACACGAACGCGACGCAAGGCGGCAACGGCGGCCACTGGAACCAGGGCGACCTCGCGCTCGACTACGCGCTCAGCAACCGGACGGACGTGTACGGCCTCGTGGTCTACCAGAAGGCGTCGGGCAACGGCGTGCAGGCGCAGATCGGTTCGAGCACGAGCTTCTTCGGCCCGTCGGGCAACGGCACGAACAACCAGATCGCCGCGCGCATCGGCATCCGTCACAAGTTCTAAGCGTTCGCTTCAACGGCGGACCCGAACGGGACGAAGCGCCCCGCAGCGATGCGGGGCGCTTTTTTATGCACTTTTAAGTTTCACTTAAGTCCGGGCTGCGACGATGCACTCACCCCCCCTGTTGGCCGCCTGAGCATCGGCGGCTTTTTTTTGCCCTGGGCCGGCGGCACGAGCCGCCGGCCCGGACAGGATCGGAGGCAACGATGATCGAAGATACCGTTTTCAGCCATCTGTACACGATTCTCACGCACGAGCATGCGCTGCCCGTCCAGAGCTGCCGCGTGTCGATCGCGATGCAGCGCCCGTGGGGGCGACCGTACCGGCTCGTCGAGTGGACGATACAGCTCGACGCGCCCGCGCGGCGGCAGATCGTGCCCGCCGAGTCGACCGAGGCCGAGATCGCCGAAGTGGTCGCCTCGCACGTGCCGGGCCGGCTCTACGGCGACGGCCAGCTCCAGTTCTGAACGCCGTTCGCCACCCGCCGGCCATGCGGCAACCGGCCTCTTTTGACGCCGCGCCGAAGTCTGCTACGCTGCGCGTTTTCCCCTTGTCACACACGATGGAAAACGCTTTCAACGAACGCGGCGTGACGGTGACGCGCAATGGCCTGTCGGTCGCGGGGCAAGTCTTCGCATTCCGAGACATCCGCGACGTCGAGGTCGTCACGGTCTACAAGAACAAGCTCGTGCCGATCGGCATCTCGCTCGCCGGCGTCGCCGCCGCGATCGCGGGCGGCTTGTACGGTTCCAGCGCCACGCTCGTTTGCGGCGTGATGCTCGTCGTCGTCGGCTATCTCTCGTGGACCACGCAGGACGTCACGCACCGCCTGATCGTCGATACCGCCGACGGCAAGCGCGAAGCGCTGTCGAGCGTCGATCTCGATTTCGTCGAACGCGTCGCCGGCGTCGTGCGCGATGCGCGCAATGCGACGAGCGCCGCCTGACGCGCGGCCATCGTGCCACCGTCGGCCACCGCCCGCCATCGTCGGCCACCGCTTCACCACCTCACCGCCGCGCACGTCAAATCCGTTCCGACCGCCTAGTATGAAAAGATCGGCGCCCGGCGCCGCATCGTTCGAGGGGATCGGCATGAACGCTCAATTGCTGTCCGGCATGCTTCGCGCGCAGGAGCTGCTGCTCATCTCGATGGTCCGCACGCTCCCGCCCGATTCGCGCCGCGCGCTCATCGACACGTTCGCGCAACAGATCGCGTTCGCGGAGGAAGCGAACCTCGAAGCGCCCGGCGAGCGCGACGTGCACGACGCGTTCGTCACACACGGGCGCAATCTGCTGATCCGGCTCGAATCGCTGTCGTGACGCGGCGCACACGCGCCGCGCACCGTGCGTCTCCATCATCCCCGTCGCCGCGCGCGCAGACCGGCTCCGGCAGGCGCGCACGCGGCTTCGGCGCTCAGCGCTGCGCGCCGAGCGTCAGGTTCATGTGACGGTTCACGTCCTTGTACAGCAGATAGCGGAAGCGGCTCGGCCCGCCCGCGTAGCACGCCTGCGGACAGAACGCACGCAGCCACATGAAGTCGCCCGCCTCGACCTCGACCCAGTCCTGATTGAGCCGGTAGACCGCCTTGCCTTCGAGCACGTAGAGCCCGTGCTCCATCACGTGCGTCTCCGCGAACGGGATCACGCCGCCCGGCTCGAACGTGACGATGTTCACGTGCATGTCGTGCCGCATGTCGGCCATGTCGACGAAGCGCGTCGTCACCCAGCGCCCTTCGGTGCCGGGCATCGGAATCGGTTCGATATCCTGCTCGTTCGTGACGAACGCGTCGGGCGGCGCAATTCCGTCCACCGCCTGATAGCGCTTGCGGATCCAGTGAAAGCGCGCGGGCGCGTCGCTCGCGTTGCGCAGCGCCCATTCGCTGCCCGGCGGAATGAACGCGTAACCGCCCGGTTTCAGCGTGTGCTGCGCGCGCTGCAGCGTCAGGTCGATCTCGCCTTCGACGACGAAGATCACGCCTTCGGCCTGCGCGTCCTGCTCGGGCCGGTCGCTGCCGCCGCCCGGCGCGACTTCGACGATGTACTGCGAGAACGTCTCCGCGAACCCGGACAGCGGCCGCGCGAGCACCCACAGGCGCGTGCCGGTCCAGAACGGCAGGTGGCTCGTCACGATGTCGCGCATCACGCCCTTCGGAATCACCGCATAGGCTTCGGTGAACATCGCGCGGTCGGTGAGCAGATCGGTCTGCGGCGGATGGCCGCCATGCGGGGCGTAATAGGTGGTATTCGAGGGGGTCTTCGACATGGACATTCCTGGCAATTCCGTGCAGGGGAAAATCGACGATAGCGGAGTCGCGCGCGCCACACCAATTAAATGTTGCGATGGCAAGCATTCGCGTTTGCGATGGCGCGGCGCTTCGGCGCGCCGGTCAGTAGACGCCCGGCAGCAACCGCCACGTCCGCGCGAAATACGCGTCGTACTCGGCGCCGAACTGCTCGCGCAGCAGCGCTTCTTCCGCGTGCATCCGCGCGACGAGCGGCGGAATCAGCGCGGCCGCGAGCAGCACGCCGACGACCGAGCGGAACGCGAGCGCCCAGCCGAACGCGTTGACGATCAGGCCGAGATAACTCGGATTCCGAATGAATCGATAGATGCCGTCGGTGACGAGCGTGTGCCCGGGCTGGATCGCGACGAGCCCGCTGAACCGGTCGCCGAGCACGAACACCGGCCACATCCGCACCGCGCCGCCGACGACGAACAGCACGACGCCGATCCAGCGGATGCCTTCCGCGCCGATCGTCCAGAAATCGTGGCGGTCGCTCCATGCGCTCAGATACGCGGCGAGCAGGCCGAGCACACCGAAGACCGGCAGCACCCAGCGGTTCGCGCGGTCCTCGCGCACGCCGGTGCTCAGGTTGCCGCGCGTGAACAGCCCGACGATGGCGAGCGCGATCGTCACGAGCACGACGGCCATGCGCGCCGGATTCGAGAAGTACGGCGTCCAGCCGCCGAAGCCGAGAATCGGGAGCGCAAGATAGCCGGCCGTCCCGAAAACCGACAGGAACGCAAGCTTCGGACTGGGCATCATGGCGGCCTCGTGTGGCGAGCGCGGGATGTACACGAGTATAGGATGCCGCACGAAAGAAAGCCGCGCGCGCGGGATCGCGCGGCGGCAGCGTGGTTGCGGCGGCACCCGGTATCATCCCCGGGCACCACCGCCCGCGCGCACCGCCGGACGTCAGCCGCCGAGCACGGTCCGCGCGGTCGCGTCGACCGCGTCGCGCATCTTGCCGATCAGCTCGTCGATCTGCGCGTGATCGATCACCAGCGGCGGCGCGACGATCAGCCGCCCGTTCGTCGAGCGCACGATCGCGCCGAGCTCGAACCCGACCGTGCGGCTGTGCCACGTCAGCTCCGCCTCGTTCGCGAACCGCTCGCGCGTCTTCTTGTCCTTCGCGAACTGGATCGCCCCCACCGCGCCGACGCCCTGGATCTCCCCGACCAGCGGATGATCCGCGAACGCATCCCGCAGCGCCTTCTGCAGATACGGGCCCGTGTCCGTCTTCGTCCGCGTGACCAGTTGCTCGCGCTCCAGCACGTCCAGGTTCGCCAGCGCCACCGCCGCCGCGACCGGATGCCCCGAATACGTGAGACCGTGCGCGTACACGCCACCCCGCTCGACCAGCGCTTCGCCGATCCGGCGGCTCATCACCAGCCCGCCCATCGGCACGTAGCCCGACGTCAACCCCTTCGCGATGCTGATCAGATCCGGCTCGAAACCGAAGTGACGGTGCGCGAACCATTCTCCGGTCCGCCCGAATCCGCCGATCACCTCGTCCGCGCACAGCAGCACGTCGTACTGCCGGCAGATCCGCTCGATCTCCTGCCAGTAGCCGTCCGGCGGGAAGATCATCCCGCCCGCGCCCTGGAACGGCTCCGCGACGAACGCCGCCACCCGGTCCGCGCCCAGCTCCAGAATCTTCTTCTCCAGCGACAGCGCGGCCTGCTTACCGAATGCCTCCGGGCTCAGATCGCCGCCGTTCGCGTACCAGTACGGCTCATCGACGTGCGTAATGTTCGCGATCGGCAGGTCGCCCATCTCGTGCATGAACGCCATCCCGCCGAGCGACGCGCTGCCGACCGTCGACCCGTGATACCCGTTCACGCGACCGATCAGCACCTTCTTCTCCGGCTTGCCCATCAC
>NZ_JACBNX010000034.1 GCF_013403875.1 Burkholderia guangdongensis
TAACGTCGTTGCCAAGTGGACCGGCTCCCGGCACGATTGGAAAGGCGCGATGACGCAGTTTGCACTGCTTTACCCGGAGCGATTCAATATCGGAATCTGAGTCTCAACCCGCCTCACACACGAAATTCCGGATACCTCCGCTCATCACGCAGCTCGCCCCGCACTCGATTGAATTGACCCGTACCGGGCTCGTGGAACTAAAGCGCCTGTTCCGTCAATTCGCCGCTCATTCTGCGGGACACGCGAACCTGCTCGACGGACTGACGAACCTGAGCCATCGCGTCAAACAGCTCTGGCTGCCGGGAAAACCGATGCCGAGTTTCGTGCGAGGCCTCGAAGTGACGTTGACGGTCGATGAACAAGCGTTTGCTGCCGCCAGCCTCAGCACATTCATCGTCGTGATGGATCACTTCTTCGCCGTACATGCGCCAGTGACGAGCTTTGTCCAACTTGTCGTGATGTCGGCCA
The DNA here is from genome assembly GCF_013403875.1 of Burkholderia guangdongensis. Classification (GTDB taxonomy): domain Bacteria; phylum Pseudomonadota; class Gammaproteobacteria; order Burkholderiales; family Burkholderiaceae; genus Burkholderia; species Burkholderia guangdongensis. The sequence continues at coordinate 469 of NZ_JACBNX010000034.1, forward strand.
ACACAGGCCGGGAAATTCAACGTTGCACGCCGCGGCCAGGCACAATCATGCTCGCCTGATTTCCTGCCCTCCAAACCTCGGCGATCAAGTCGCACCGCAATTCGTACAGATCACGTAAGGCTCGAAATCAGGTGACAGCCGCAGATCGCCCGATGGCCATGCCGGGCAATCGGGACACCATCGTCGGTCATCGACGCGTCACCTTCGACGATCAAATTCGGTTTGACATCCGGGTGCTGGGGACACGATACCTCATCACCCTTACGCGCGACAAAACGGCCATCGAAACGCATCCTCGACGATCCCGTAATAACCTTGCCGCCGTGATCGGTATCGTCACCTACACGAATAAGATTCATCACTATTGATTACCTCGCGAACGATAGCGAAAGCAGCGAAAATCCCACTACCTTCCGTATCGAAAATAACGATTCCCATAATTTTGAAGCTTATTCTCCTGACGACTCTCCCTTGATGTTTTTCTCAAGTCTATATTCCTCACATCCGGCCACCCGAATGTTCCAAAAATCAACTCAGCCACTCTGACAAATCCCATCATCTTCCACGACACTCTAAGCGCAATAACCCCCGAAAACATCAAGAAAAATGGAAATACAATCACAAACACAAATCGCACATCGGCATCAAGCATCATTTTCCATCCGCCTATTGCCATCAGCAACAACACGGTAACCAAGTAAATTATTGCCGAGCACCAAAACCACGTTTTTATTGATTTTCTAAAGTGAACCCCTCTCCCTGCAGTAGCATGTGGATAGACAGCAAGCAAATCGTCACTTTCTCGCCGAACCGCATACGCAACATAGCGATTCTCTCCAATTTGCTCCGCGACTACTTCCACCTTGTCGCCATTGCGCATCGGCATCATCCACAGCCAGCCATCCACTTGCTTCGTGTCCAAGTTGAACTGCACCCAGTCAGCCTCTTCATCAGCATTGCCCGCCATGCTGATCAGGCCGACACCCATTGCCCCCATACCCATGGCAGACGCGGCAGCCGCAGTCACTCCGATCTGCCCGTGCTGGACCTGGGTAAGAACAAAATCGTGTGTTCGACGCGAACGTTCCAGGTTAGAAATAGTGCCAGAAAGTAAAACCGTCGGTATCTTCAACTCTTGATTTTTCATATGGCTTATATGCCTTGAGCCATTGCAGCGATGTAATCCTTCTCTTGCTTGGAAGGGTCTGTATAGAGTGGCACGCTAGAAGCCCGAGCGCATGTCGGTCACGCCGGCAGCCAGCCGGATCTTCGTGCAGCTGGGCAAGGCAATCATGCCACCGATTCCGATGGGCCACACAACATGCGAAGCACCAGCAATAACGTGGCTTCGTCGGGCGAACCTTCGATGCGCACACGGGCGTTGCCAACACCGATCTCGATGGCGACCGCCGGAATGACGTGGGCAACGGGCGCTGGGGCCGGCTGCCTCACCTCTTGCGCCGGTGCAGCCAACGTCACGGGCAGCAAACCAATCGGATCGTATTCGCCGGCACGCAATGCCCAGCGCCATCTGAACACCAGATTGGCGTTCAGCACATGCTCCAAGGCCAAGCGCGAAACCGATATATCCGGTTGACACGCCAGTTCGGCTATCCGACAACGCAAGTCAAGCGAGAGATTCGGGATGCCCTTGCGGGACTTCTTCTGCAGTGCCTCTGGCGTCATTGTGATTCCCACCTCTTTTTGATGGGAACCACGCTGGCCATTTCTATTCAGGCCGTCGAGACGGTGCTGAGGACTCGCTTACAATTGACCCGTACCGGACTCGTGGAACTAAAACGCCTGTTCCGTCAATTCGCCGCTCATTCTGCGGGACACGTGAACCTGCTCGACGGACTGACGAACCTGAGCCATCGCGTCAAACAGCTCTGGCTGCCGGGAAAACCGATGCCAAGTTTCGTCCGAGGTCTCGAAGTGACGTTGACGGTCGATGAACACGCGTTTGCTGTCGCCAGCCTCAGCACATTCATCGTCGTGATGGATCACTTCTTCGCTGTACATGCGCCAGTGACGAGCTTTGTCCAACTTGTCGTGATGTCGGTCAACACAGGCCGGGAAATTCAACGTTGCACGCCGCGGCCAGGCACGATCCCGCTTATCTAACCAGCTATAGCGCGGTCCGTCGCACCAGATAGATTGATGCCCAAGCAGCCGATGCGCATTTCGTCGTCAGACCGTCGAACATCCTGATCCACTGCCTGCCTTAACGTGATTCGTTCCACACGGGCATAGCACCAGATCACCATCCAACACGCAGGACCGACCGTCCTCTTGCATGTCGGTACCGCTGGCTTGGATCGGATGCTCGCCCGGACATTTGCTGCACGTTGCCATTTCGTGATCCAGGGCGATACGTCTGTCGCCGTCGTACATACTTGCGGCTGTTGCGACGACCCGCCCACCGGTCGTGGTCGGATCGCCGTCACATACCAACGCTTTACTCATAATGCTCTCTCGCTGATTGACTGGTGAAAAGCGACTAGATTCCGATCAACGAGAACTCACGCCCCTTTGTAACGAAAGATCAGCTTTCCCATCTGCCATGTATCATCAGGCTGCTTCAGTCTTTTTGATTCCTTCGGCAAATCTACGTTGGGCGGATTTCTCCACCCAAATGTTGAAAATATCTTGTTAGCCATTGGCAGTTGCTTCTTAAATCTACGACTGACTCTATAAGCAATAAAGACAGCCGTAGCCTCCCACACCGTCCACGCAAATGCGAATACCCCTATACTCCCTCCCCAACCATTAGGCATGCCATTTGACATAGCTAACACGACGACGAGTAATGTGACCACCAATCCACAACCAGTCCAAAACAGCACGGACCATTTCAGGAAGAATTTAAAAACCGCCCTACTGCCGCGCTCACAATGGGGATGGACCGACAGGATGCCGTCACGGCATCGCCTGACTGCATACCCTATCCATCCTGATCCTGCTCGCTCCGCCACAACCTCGACTTCATCACCGTTCTCGAAAACAGATAACCAGATCCACGCCCGCACTTGCTCACCATTCAAACTAAAGGTCACGAGATCTCCGACCGTGTCAGTGAATTGAGTGGAAGTACTGAGGTTGAGTGCTATGTCGTTCAGGCCTGCCAGCGCCGCAACAATTGCGGTTCGCTCCATTGCCTGCTTATCAGCCTCCGTAAAGACGGTTTCATAAGCGGCCCGGCGTTTCGTCAGTCCAGTAATGGCCCCGCGTAGGAGCACTGGGGCAGTAGCCTGCTTACTTTCCATCTTTGTACCCCGTCGCAGCAAGTGCTGCCTCAAACGCTGCCTGTTGCTTTTCCAATGTTCGCCCGGTGTCTGGCGCAGTTCCAAAGGGCGAGCTTGATAACCAGTTTTCAAGATCATCTGGTGTGAAATAATTGTAGATGAGCGTGATCACTGTCAATATCACAGCGACTTCCCAACCTGTTGCGATCAGGATCAGACGCCCACTGAGCAATAGCCATCCCCCCGCTGAGACTTCGGTTGCAATTCCGGCTGCGACAGTCTCCCCTGCAAATGCTCCGACCGACTTGAAGACGGTTCTTCCGACAAAGGCTTCGAGTTTTTCTCCAGCAAGACCGGCCGCCTTGCCCTCGATCCGCGCCTGGGCACCAGTCACGCTAGCCGACAATCTTCCAAGGAATCGCACCTTTCCCGGAGACAGGTTGGCTGAACGCATCAGCAATGGTGCCGAGGAGCTAATTGCCGTCAAGACGGCGACTGCACCTGACACCATGTCGAAACCTGATTTCATTAAGTAAAATGCCGCCTGCTTATAATTTCCTGTCGACAACCCCGAAGCTGCTTTCTTTGCGTCAGTATAAGTTGATACAAACGACGAAATCCCACCCAAACAGCTGGACGCGATTTTCATATTTGCAAGCGCAACACTGGCAGCTGATTTCGCAAAGCTCCCAAGCCATTTGCTATACGCGTTTAGCCCAGCCCCGACTAGCGACAACGTCCCGCTCGCAATAGCCAATTCGTCATCCGACGTTTTATCCGGCTTCTTCCAAAGTAGAACATAGTTCATCAGCTCGATGACGAACAGCGCACCCGAGAGCTTCACCGATGCAGCCGCCTTGTCGCGGGTAGCAGCGGACGTTTGCTTCGCGTCCGCATACAGCCTGCGCACAAGCACGCCCCGATCATCGTTCGCCAGAGCCTCGTACGCCTTTGCTCGAATCTGCATAGGACTCAGACCCGGATTCTGTGTCTTGATCTCCTCCATCTTCTGCTTCAACACAGAGGTCATCTGGCCTTCCCACGCGGCGAGCTTCACGGTAATGCGCTTCGCATCTTCTAGCGCGATACCGCCGCGCACCATCAGAGCGCTCCTTTGATCAGGACGCCACCAATGGTACGAGATACCGGTCCGAAAACATTCACCAATGCACGCCCCGACCACAGCATCAGTCGATCGATCTGCAAGGCCTTGATCGGTCGTTCGGTCGCAGAACCCGCTCGCTCATGCTTGAATACCTCATCCATCTTTTCGTAAAACTTCACGAACGACTTCAGATAACCAAGATCGACGGCGATTGATGCCTGCTTCACGTCGTACCACGACGCGACGCGATCCAGGATCGATTCGCTTTTTGTTGCCTGCATCCTGGCCAGGAACATTTTCATCTCCTGACGAATATCTGTCTGGTTATAGGAAAACGCTCTCCAGAAGTAGCTGCGCTCATCAGTCGGATCCAAGTTATTGACGAGCTTCTCGACAATACGCAGACCCACATCAGTCGCAGGCAATCCGGCATACGCTTCGTCAATCAAGCCGTGAAACGCCAAACCGTCACCCGGATCGTCCGGATGATAGTCGTTGAGTGCATGTCGAAACGTATCGGAGGAAAGCCAAGCGTCGCGATCCGGCACACGCTGCTTCTGCAACTGCTCGCACTTGCTAGTGGCCTGGTCGAACCATGTACTGAAGCTGTTCGGCCATTTTCCCCCCTTGATGCTCGCTTGGTATTTGCGCCAAGCCTTATCGCCTGCGGTCTTTTTTTCTTCGGGGGTGAGTTGCCCGGCCTTTTCAATCTGCTCCGTCGCACCGGGCATCATCAACCCCATGCCCTCATAGCCACCGAGCCCCGCAGCCATTATTCCTTGACGCAGCGTACTCTCACTTAACGCCGCACCACTGCGAACCGCCCGTTCAGCAGCTTCGATAGACTGGGCTGCATCCACACGCAGCTGTTGCGCGCTGGTGTAGCGCATCAGCATGCCAGCGGGATCGTTATGAAACCCGGCGAGTTCGTGCACGATACCAATTCCGTCCCACAACGCCAGCAGCATCGGTTTATGTGGCGCTCCGCCAGCATTCTCGCCAATCTCGTTCATCAGCCTGACTAGATCTTGGGAAGCTGAGCCCGACGGAGAGGTTTGGCGGATGTGCAGCGGATAGCGCGTAGCTTCCTGCTCCCAAATGGTGTTGTCAGTCGCACGGCCATTCGTATCAGTCGCGATGGGCTTTGCTGGCGGAGCAAGCAAATCAGCTTTCAATCCCGGCTGATACTCGACGATCTGGTCAATCCCTGCCCGCGTGGCAACGGTCGCATGTCCGGCTTCGCCTATTTTCATACCGAACATGCCGCTTCCCGACTGGATCCATGCAGACGGCATGATGACCTGCATGCGTTCGCTGCGCAGCTTCGCGTCCGTCGCGTACTTCTGGAAAATCTCTTTGATCCATGGATATTCTGAGAAGGCAATGAAGACCCGCGTCGCCTTGTCTGGCTTCTCGATGGAAATAACGTCCATAGGCACGGCACCGCCACGCTGCGCGCACGCCGGGTCCGTCTTGGGCACCGACGGTAATGGGATTGTCTGCTTCCAGAGCCGACCGTCTTCGGTCACTCGGTAGGCCTCCCAGTAGTTGCTGCCACGCGCACCTTTCTCGTAGAAGAGGTACAGCCAACCTTCACGCAGGGTTCTCAGGCTGTAATGATGCTCGGTCAATGCGACATCCATAACGCCCGGACCGACGATGCCAGCAGGCATCGCATTCGACATGGATTTCGGCACAACGGCATACCGAACCGGCAAAATTGCGAGACCGGATTTCACGCAGTTCTGGCAGGTCGCAGTACAAGTGAGGGAAGTGTTTGCCATGATCTGTTTCGTTATAGGGTTCAGGCGCGGCCACCGGCTCTATCTGAGATGCGCAGGCGCTCGTGCCAAGTGCCCTGGCGAATTTCTAGAATTTCGTCCGGGGTAAGTTCGTCGATACATTCAGCATAAAGATCCCCGTCGACCCTGCTGCCCAGTATCTGTAGAACCCGTGGATGCAAGTCAAACTCCGGATGCCAAGAAAGCGCGTGACCGACAAACACGACCTCGTCTTCCTCATCGGTCAAGCCATAGCGCCGAGCCCTCAGCGCCGCCGCCACGGCTGCATCGACCTCATGTTGTTTCGGCTGGCGATCCAGATCGTACGCATGCAGTGCAAGTGCGCGATTGACGATGCCGTGGCAATGGATCACCTGCCACTGTGCCGCGTCGAGCACCAAGTCATCCCGTCGGCCCGTGGTATTCATGCGCGTTACGGGTACCGCTCCCGCGTCAAGGGTATGCCACGCCTGGATGGGGCCCAGCAAGGCGTGCTGCTGCACTGGAGTCAAAAGAGGCCAGAGCAGAGCCTGTGCACGAGGATCGTAAAATCTCAGCAAGCAAAGACGGCCCTGATCGTCGTTCTGAAGCGCGAGACGAGAGCAATGTACAGCGACCTCCCCCCTTGATGCGGAAGCGGCCAGCCAGCCACCGATGCGCTGCCCCAACCCTTCAGCCATCGATTGCGTGCGCCTATCCTCGAACGCCAGTCGCACACTTTCTTCCAGCGCGGCAACACCGTGATCAGTTTTGAGATCGAGTTCGAGGAGATAAGGGTAATGTGCCGGCGAAACCGCTTCGTGATCTATTACCACGTCGGTCTTGGGTAGGTCCGCGAAGAACGGGTTGTCACCAGCATCGTCGGCCAGCGGATCCCGCTGACTGGGGTCGACGAGCAGCAGGCAACGCATGTCCGGATGCTGGTTAAACCAACTCTTTAATGCACTGACCTGCTCGCGAATCCTCACCTCCTCCGCCACGGAATCGTCCGCTTCATTTCCATCGCGCCCTCGCTGTGTCTGCATGTATGACATCGACTTACTCCAGCACGACGGTTGACGCGCTATTGGCGGACGCCGACGCCGTCTGCCAGGAACATCCCTTCGTGACGCTCGTGATCTGTGCAGGCAAGCGCATGGACGACGCCCCCTGTTTACTCCACGACGCGCCCTTCTCAAGAATTCGGCCGGTTGTCCCGTTCTCGATCAGGTCCGGCGTGATCTTGATGTACGACCCGCCTGCTCCAATCCAGATCTCTTTGTCCGCCGAAATCACGACCCGACCGTCGACGCTTGTGATGTTCAGATCCTGCTGCGAAGTCAACGCCATGGCATCGCTTTTCGCCTGGATCTCGACCTTGCCCTTCGCTGCAAACAGCTTGATCCCTGCGTTCTGCGCGAACAGGCTAATCCTCTCCATCACACTCGCGATCAGCGATTTGCCGGCCGCCACGTGCACGCTCTTGCCACTGACGATATTGACCTGCTGGTTCGCCGTGACCTGCGCCGACTCCTGCGTCGACAGCCCCACGCCTGCGGGACTCGCCATCAGCATGATCGGTGTTGAAAAGCCGTTCGCGTTGCCCGTGCCGCCGCCGCCCGTGCGTCCACCGCTGCCGGCTCCGCCGCTCACGTTATAGTGCGTCGCGTCGGTAAACTTCTTGAGCGCGTCCTGCCCCTCCTGCAAGCTCTCCGCCTGATTCGCCGAACTCGCCTGCGACGTCAACTCAACCACGCTTTCCGCGCTCGCCAACTGCTCGGACGCCGCCGTTACATTCAACGGCTGGTTGACGGCGGCCGAGTGCGTCGACACGAACAAACCCTGCCCCGCCCGAATAGCGCCGTAGGCATCTGATTTGAGGTCAAAACCACTGCCGAGAAATGCACCACGCGTATTGTCCGTCTGCTGGATCAGGTACCCGAGATGCAAGTGAGACTGATAACTGCTCGAGTAAAGGTGAACCCGATTCTGCTGTGTCGAGTCGTCCATCACGAGCTGGTTGTAGCCGGTGCCGCCGTACTCGCGAGAGCGTTGACCGGACAGCAATCCATTCGTATGCCACACCGGCTGCGTCGCGCCCCCGTACATCCTCGCGATAATGACAGGCCTGTCACAATCACCCTCCATGAAACCGACGACCACCTCGTCGCCCTTCCGTAGCGGCTGAATCCCGCCACGATTCGAGCCCGCATCAAGGAACGTCGGGCGCACCCAGCACGACGCACGTTCATCCTGGCCGTTGCGGCGGTTCCAGTGGAACCACACCTTCACGCGGTTCAACGAGTCCGTATAGACCTCTTCGCCGCTTGGCCCAGCGACGATCGCGTTCTGCAACTGCATCGCCGGCTTTTTGTGCTCGAACGGGCTGCGGAAAGGAACGTTGCGGGGCTGCGCTTCAACCGTCACCTGAAAGAAACCTTCGCCGCCATCCGCGTGGCTCACCGTCGCACCAACCTTCGCCTCCGCGATTTCCGCGGCCAGTCCGTCGGGAAAATCCCCCACCTCATCCAGACCGGGCAGATTATTGCGGATTAACCAGTCAACCCCGAGCAGCACGAATTCACGATCCGGCTGGCTTCCGGCGTCATGGACCGGATGGCCGTGCAATTCGAAGCGCCGCCCAGGCATCGCACAGCGCAAGCCGCCCACTCCGTGGAAGCGCTTCATTCGCGACTTCCTCTCCTCAAGCCGAATCTGCGCGAGGCGCTCGCCCTGCTCCCGGTCCGACCACATGTACGCGCCCGGGTAGTCGTAGACTTCACCGTCCGTCGGCAACTGGCTCTGCGTATCGGTGACGCCCTGAACTTGCCGGGGAAGATCAGGTCGCTTGTAGTCGAACGAGCGCGATGTCAGTTGAGCACTTTCGATCTGAAGCTGCTCCTTCCACTGTACGAATCCGTCCATTTCGCCGCTGAATCCCATGTGACTGAACTCGACAATGGACCGTTTCAGTTGCGGGACAAAATACACGTCGTCTGTCAGAACCATCACGTGCGACCGGCCGTCGTCAGCCTGCTCGAAGTACGGAAACACGCCCACTTCTTCAAGGCTGCGGTTGACGAAGTTCAGGTCGTATTCCCACTGCACCCGATTCGAATAAGACGGCAGCGGCTTGTGGAGATCGTAACGGAACGCACCGCGCGCTTGGGGGTGCTCATTGAAGACGTCAGTCAGAATCTGTTCGCCGTCCTGTTCCTGCCAGTCGCGCATGTCGCGACGCAGGCGCAAGAAATAGAGCCAGGACGAGAATGCCAGCTTGTAATAGGTCAACGCCCCATCGAATCCCAGCCGACTGAATCTGTGAACGTAACCGTGGATCGGCATGTACGTGCCGTCCGTCTGTTGAATCCAGAGCGTGACGGGCTTGGCAAGTAGCGCGTTGAGTTCGATCTGACTACCGCGTGGTGAAACGGCATCAATCACGAATTCATAATCGCGGCCCAGTTTAGCCGTTCCTTTCACATAGAGTGGCAATAACCAGTCGACGCCAAGCGGCGTGTCGAGTTTGACAAGACGATTGTATTACGCGTTGCCCAGACGCAACGTCTTATAAAGCGCGGTTTGGCCCATGCAACTTGCCCTTGGTTGGTATTCAGGTGGGGTTTCTGCCGAGCGCTGATTATAAGTTCCTTTCTGAACAACACGATAGTGCCAATCGGCCACCCACCAATCTCAATAAATTTACGGCCCAGCACAAAGTCAAATTTACCAATTCAGCGCAAAATAGGTAATTATTGCCAATTTAACTGTAATCCAGTTTTTTCATTCACATATCACCTACTTGTGCACGGCCAGATCCGGCCGCTCCGCTGATGCATTTCCGCGTCAGCGCACTTCGGTCGGGAGTTTCCGTGATCTCTCATCCCCCTACCTTTGTGCTGGGTAGTTGAATTGAAATCTGACGGACACCGCTTCCGCCAGAAAATCCCGCTCAGGCTTGTCCAATAAGGCGGGATTTTTTCTTTTTCGTGCTACCCGCATCTCAACCCGCACATGACGTCGCCTCACTCGCCCCAGGAAACCGGCGATCAGGGTGTGAGCGCATAACCCCTCCCGCCCTGCGACGCGTAGTATCCGCCCTATCATTCAGCGTTCATGATAGATCGCCAGCCAGACGGTTTGCTCTTCCGCATGCGTCCACGCGACGCGATGCCGGCAATGCGGCTCGATCAGCACGTAGTCGCCGGGACGCAGCTCGAGCAGCGTCGAGTTCTCTTCGAACTCGAGCACGGCGGCGCCCGACAGCAGCACAACCCATTCGGCGCGCGAGTCGTCATACCAGAACCCCTCTGGACTCGCGTGCCCCATCGACACGATCCGCTCCACGTTCAGGCGCCGCCCCGTGACGAGCATGTCGATTTGCTCATCGCCGCCGCGCTTCTCTTTGAAGCTGAACAGGTTACCGGTTTGAAGTTGCATAGCTCGACCTCACGTCAACCTTCGTGCGAAGGCGGTTGGCTCAAACGTGCCGGGAAAATCTCCACTGTAGTCTGGGAGCCGTCAGTGCAGGAGGCAAGGACTCAGCGAACCGCGCGCAACCCTTCCGGCCTGCTAGACTGGACGGCGACATCGGCATGGCACCGGCGATTGAAGAGCCCATATCCTTTCTCTCGTATGACGAGGCGAAAATTCAGCAGGCGCCATGCGATAGGGTGCCGCGGTTGGCTGCGTCCAAAATCATCGGCGAATGGGGTGCATTGCGCATCGCCATTCCACTTCCACGGAACAATCGATGAAAGCGCAATCTACGCTCACAAAACGGCTCGTCGCTCCAGGCGTCGTGGCACTTGCCTGCTATACGCTTGCGTCGCCGGCTACGGCGCAGGACGCGTCGCTTACCAATACGCTTGATGTTCCGGGTACGCGGGCCGTGGCATCGCTCGAAGCGAGCGGCGTACAAATCTACGAATGCAAGCAAAACAGCGACGGCACATTCCAGTGGACGTTCAAAGCACCGGATGCGTATCTGTACGACGACGCGGGCGCGCTCGCGGTGCGTCACTTCGCAGGGCCGTCATGGCGTGCAAACGACGGCAGCCAGATCCAGGGGAAGGTGCTTCGGCAAGCGCCCAGCAACACACCGAACAGCATCCCGCAGTTATTGCTCACCGTCCAAAGCATCGGCGCGAAGGGCATGCTCTCTGACGTTCAGTATGTGCAGCGCCTCGCCACCGTCGGCGGCGTCGCGCCCGCTCGCCCTTGCACGAGCACCGGCGAGGAAGGTCGTTCACCCTACCTCGCCCGATACGTGTTTCTGCGCTGAACGTCAGGATCACGCGTTCGACGTCGTCGCTCGAGCATCTGCGCGAAAACCTGGCGGCTGACCCGCTTATCCTCCCGACCGGCGCACTTGAAAAGCCGGACGGCGCGATTTGAACGGGCGCCGGCTTCGGGCGTAGCATGGGCATGCGGGTCGCCCCCCATCCTGACCGATCGTCGGCACACGATCGCCCGGCCACAGTCAGCGATGCGTAAGGATCCGCCAAAGGGGTTTCGATGCGCTCGCAAGCGAAGTCCGTCTCGCGCCGGAGGCGCTACGCGATCACGGCTGCCGTCGTCGTCGCCGGCCTGATCGTCGCCGGGCGCATCACCGGCGTGCTGGTCGACTGGCTCTGGTTCTCGTCGGTCGGCTACGCGGGCGTCTTCTGGACCATCCTGTCCGCCAAGGTGCTGCTGTTCGTCGCCGTTTTCGCCGGGTCGGCCGCCGCGATCGGCGCGTCGGGGTTGCTCGCCCATCGCTACGCATCACGCGTCGACATCTGGCAGGTGGAAACGCGTTCGACGACGCGTGCCGACGATGCGATCCACGCGCTGGTGGCCCAGTTCGCGTCGCGCATTCCGTGGCGCGCGATCATCGCAATCGCCGCCACGCTCCTCGGGCTCGCGCTCGCCGGCCACGCGGCGTCGAACTGGAGCCTCGCGCTTCGCTTTCTTCATCAGGTGCCGTTCGGCGAGCGCGATCCGATCTTCGGCAAGGACATCGGCTTCTATCTGTTCTCGCTGCCCGCGTGGATCGCGCTGAAGAACCTGCTGCTGCAGACGGTGCTCTGCTGCGCGATCGTCGCTGCCGGCGTCTACTGGCTGCGCGGCGACGTCACGCTCCGGCCGCCGAGGGCGCTCTCGTCCGCCGCGGCCGCTCACGGGTCGGCACTGCTGGCGCTGATCTTCCTGCTGAAAGCGTGGTCATGGTGGCTCGACCGCTTTCTGCTGCTCTACGACAACAACGGCGTCGTGGTCGGCGCCGGCTATACCGACGTCCACGTCGTGCTGCCGGTACTGTGGCTGCTCGCCGGCCTCGCGCTCGCCGCAGCCGTCGCGCTGTCGATCAACATGCGAAGGCCCGGTTACCGATTGCCTGCCGTGTCGGTGCTGCTGGTGATCGGCTGCTCGCTCGCGCTTCGCGCCGTCTATCCGGCGCTGTTTCAGCGGTTCTACGTCAAGCCGAGCGAGCTGCAACTGGAGACGCCCTATATCGAACACAACATCGCGCTGACGAGACGGGCCTACGGCCTCGCGCAAATCGAGGTCAAGCCGTTCGCGGCCGAGCAGGACCTGAATCTCGCGTCGCTGCAGGCCAATCGCGCGACCATCGACAATATTCGGCTGTGGGATGTGAAGCCGCTGGCGGATACCTACGCGCAGTTGCAGGAGATCAGGACCTACTACAAGTTTTTCTCCGTGGACATCGATCGCTACCACCTCGACTCCGGTTACCGGCAGGTCATGCTGTCGGCGCGCGAGCTGGATTCGACGATGCTGCCGGAGAATGCGCGCACCTGGGTGAACCTGCATCTGCTGTTCACGCACGGCAACGGCGTCGTGATGTCGCCGGTCACCGAGAAATCCGTGGAGGGCTTGCCGTCGCTCTATCTGCGGGATATTCCGCCCGTCGCGAACGGCGGGCCGACGATCGCCGAACCGCGCCTCTACTTCGGCGAGGGCGAGTACGGCTATGTGATCGTGAAGAGCCGTGCGCCCGAATTCGATTACCCGCAAGGGGAAAGCAACGTCTACACCCCGTATCGCGGGCGCGACGGCATCGCGATCGGCAGCATCGCGCGACGCAGCCTCTTCGCATGGCAGTTCAACGACCCGAACATCCTGCTGACCCGCTACATCAAGGATGAAAGCAGGATTCTCCTTCATCGCAACGTTCAGGACCGGATACGCACGATCGCGCCGTTCGTCGCGCTCGACCGTGATCCGTACATCGTCGTGAGCAACGGGCGCCTGTTCTGGATACAGGACGCGTATACGACGAGCCGCTGGTTTCCGTACGCGCCGCCGGGCGTCGATGACGGCGCCAACTACATCCGCAACGCGGTCAAGGTGGTGGTCGATGCGTACGACGGCACGGTCGACTTTTACGTCAGCGATCCTGACGATCCGCTCGTGCGGACTTACGCGCGCATCTTCCCCGGCATGTTCAAGCCGCTCGACGCGATGCCGCGGGACCTTCGGCAGCATGTCCGCTACCCGGAGGACCTGTTTCTGATTCAGGCGAACCTCTACCGCGCGTACCACATGGACGCGCCGGAAGTCTTCTACAACCGCGAAGATCTGTGGCAATTCCCCCGCGAGCTGAGCGACATCGACGGCGCGGACGCCACCGGCACCCGGATGATGCCGTATTACATGATGATGCGGCTGCCCGGTGACGCGCGCGCCGGCTTCGTTCTGATGCTGCCGATGGTGCCGAGCCAGCGCGAGAACATGATCGCGTGGCTGGCCGCGCGTTGCGATTCGCCCGGGTACGGCAAGCTGGTCGTCTATACGTTCCCGAAGGACAAGCTGGTCTACGGGCCGTTTCAGATCGAAGCCCGCATTCAGCAAAGCACCGAGATTTCCCAGCAGATCTCGCTGTGGAACCAGATGGGCTCGCGCGTGATTCGCGGCCATCTGGTGGTCGTGCCGATCGACCACTCGATTCTCTATATCTCTCCGCTTTATCTGCGGGCGGCATCCGGTCAGCTGCCCGAATTGAAGCGCGTGATCGCCGCCTATGGCGATCGCGTCGTGATGGAGGAAACGCTGAACGACGCGCTGGCGGCGCTCTTCAAGGAGAACGCGCCGATGGCGACGCCGGCCACCGGCGGGTCGGATGCGCGGGCCCGCGATGCGCTGGCGCATTACGACCGCGCGATCGAGCGACTGAAGGCGGGAGACTGGGCCGGCTTCGGTTCGGAACTCGATGCGCTCCGGCCGCTGCTGGAGTCGATGGGGGCCGGCGGCGGCACCGGCGACTATCGCGACTATCGGCCAAACACCGGGCCGAACACCAGGCCGAACGCAGGGCCGAACGCCGGCAAACGATGATCACCGACAGGCGCGGACCGGTATTGCACACGGAACGCATCGATCCAATCGACACCGAGCGCCTGCGCGCATTACACCGGATACAGACTCACGCCATCGGATGCGCGGCACACATACACCTCGGTCTGTCGCCCGTCCGGCGCGCGATACCGTTCGGCGATCGCGGCACGAACCGGTGCGACCCGGTCCTCGGGCAACAGCGCGACGACGCAGCCGCCGAAGCCACCGCCCGTCATCCGCGCGCCGCCGTCGCGGCCGATCGTCCGGCCGACGATGTCCACGAGCGCGTCGATCGGCGGCACGGTGATGTCGAAGTCGTCGCGCATCGACGCGTGCGACTCGGCCATCAGCTCGCCGAGCCGCGCCAGATCGTTGACCGCGAGCGCGTCGGCCGCATCGAGCGTGCGCCGGTTCTCGGTGACGACATGCCGGGCGCGCCGGAACGTCACCGCGTCGAGCCCCGCCGCATCCCGCTCGAGCCGGCCCAGGTCGACGTCGCGCAGCGCCTTCGCGCCGTAGTGGCGCGCGGCGGCCTCGCACTGCCGGCGACGGAGGTTGTACGCGCTGTCGACCAGCCCTCGATCGACGCCCGAATGGACGATCATCACCGCGACGCCGGCCGGCAACGGCACCGCGCGCGTGAGCAGGGTCCGGCAATCGATCAGCAGCGCGTGGCCGGCCTCGCCCCACGCGGACACGAGTTGATCCATGATCCCGCACGCGCAGCCGACGAACGCGTTCTCGGCGCGCTGGCCGAGCAACGCGAGATCGGTCCGCCCGAGATCCTCGAGGCCGAACAGCGACCTGAACGCATAGCCTGCCGCGACCTCCAGCGAGGCCGACGACGACAGGCCCGCGCCGCGCGGCACGTTGCCCGCGATCGCGAGCTCGGCGCCGCCGATCGACGGATGCCGCTCGGCCAGCATCTTCACGACGCCGCGCACGTAGTTGGCCCAATGCGCGCCGGGCCGCCGCTCGATCGGTGCGTCGAGATCGAACGCGTCGAGCGCGTCGCCGTAGTCCGCGGCGACGACACGCACCAGGCGATCGTCGCGTGCGCGGGCGGCGATCGCCGTGTCGAAATCGATCGCGCACGGCAACACGAAGCCTTCGTTGTAGTCGGTATGCTCGCCGATCAGGTTGACCCGGCCGGGCGCGCGCGCGATCAGCGCCGGCGGCCCGCCGAATTGCGCGGCGAACGATGCGACGGCACGCGCGTGCAACAGCGGATCGCTCATCGACGTTCAGGCCTTCGAATCATGCACGTCGCCGGCCGAGCGCAGCCGCTCGGCGGCCTGCTCGGGCGTCAGGTCCCGCTGCGCCTCGGCCAGCATCTCGAAGCCGACCATGAACTTGCGCACCGTGCGCGAACGCAGCAACGGCGGATAGAAATGCGCATGCAGCTGCCACGGGGCGGGGTCGCGCGCGTCGAACGGCGCGCCGTGCCAGCCCATCGAATACGGAAACGCACACTGGAACAGATTGTCGTAGCGCACGGTCAGCCGCTGCAGCGCGAGCGCGAGATCCGCGCGCTCGGCCGGTGTGAGTTGCGGCAGGCGCTGCACCGCAAAGCGCGGCAGCAGCAGCGCCTCGAACGGCCAGGTCGCCCAGAACGGCACGATCGCGAGCCAGTGCGCGGTCGTCAGCACGACGCGCTCGCCGCTCGCCGCCTCGCGCTCGGCCAGATCGGCCAGCATCGGGCGGCCATGCTCGGCGAAATACGCGCGCTGATGCTGATCCTCGGACGCGGGCTCGTTCGGCACGTAGCCGGTCGCCCAGATCTGCCCGTGCGGATGCGGATTAGAACAGCCCATCATCGCGCCCTTGTTCTCGAACACCTGCACCCACGCATACCGCTCGCCGAGCGCCGCCGTCTGCGCGCACCACGTGTCGACTACGGCGCCGATCGCGTCGACGGACAGTTCCGACAGCGTCTTGCCGTGATCCGGCGAGAAACAGATCACGCGGCTCGTGCCGCGCGCGTCGCCGATCTGGAACAGCGGGTCGTCGCCCGGCGGCACCGGCGGGACGTCGTCGACCAGCGCGGCGAAATCGTTGTCGAACACGTACGGGCCGTCGTAGTCCGGATTGCGCTCGCCGGTGGCACGCGTATTGCCCGCACACAGAGGGCAGTTCGGGTCGTACGACGCGCGCGCGTCGACGTCGACGCGCTCCTGCCGGCCCTGCCACGGCCGCTGCCCGCGATGCGGCGACACCAGCACCCATTGACCGGTCAGCGGATTGCGGCGCCGGTGCGCGTGATGCGTGCGATCGAACGCCGCGCTCATGGCGTGCTCGTTCATGACTCTCCCTCTCGATATCGATGGCCGGCCTTCGGCAGCCCGGCCGCGGCTCGGCGCAAGGTGTCACGATATCGCGTCCGCGCCCGCATTGCAGCGACTGCCGCGCCGGTGCCCGCGCATGCGCCCATTCCCTCATCGCCCCGCCCGCACAATCGCCTGGAATTCGGCCTGGAATTCGGCCTAGAATTCGGAACAGAACGGCGGAACACCCGCCGCCGCGCATTCGCTGCCGTGCAACCGCACGGCAAACGGAGACCACCATGTCCGAACAATCGGCCCCGATCCGCCACGTCGATTACGAAGGCTTCGAGATCCACGTGGCGCCCGCGCCGTTCCCCGGCGACGATACCCATTTCACGTACACCGGCTATGTCTGCCACCCCGGCGCCGATCCCGCGCTGCCCGGCCATACGGTGCAGTTCCATGCCGACGGCGAAGAGCGCTTCGCGAGCCTCGACGAAGCGGCGCACGAAGCGGTGAATATCGGCCGCAGCATCGTCGACGGCACGCATCCGGACCTGTCCGTGCTGTCGCTCGTCACGCACGGCTACTGACGCCCCGCGCGCCGCCGCACTGCCGCACCACCGCACCACCGCACTGCCACACCACCACGCACCAGCGCGCTCCACCACGCGGCGGCGCGCGCGTGCGCACCGTCATCACCGCGCGCCGCGATTCGCGGCGCGCAACATGCGCGCATGTCGATATCGCGTCACGATCGCGTGACTATCATTCCTGTATCACCACGCCGCCCTCGTCCTCCGATGCTTACGCTCTCACGCCGCACCGCCGCCTGCCTGCGCGCCGCCGCACTCGCCGCCGCCGCCGCGCTCGCCGCGTGCACGATCACGCCACCGCCGTCGCATCTGCTGAACATCTTCAAGCCGTCGCCCACCACCGTCGCGAACATCGACGCCTACCGGACCACCGTCGCCGAGCGGATCGCCGACAGCAATTCGTCGCAAATCCTGCACGGCACGCCGCAGGCGATGCTGCGCTCGCTCGTCGTGATCGCGTACACCGTCGATCGCAACGGCCGGCTCGTGCGCTCGTCCGTCTATCGCAGCAACGGCGACAACGAAGCCGAGGCGATCGCGCTCAAATCGCTGCGCCGCGCGACGCCGTTGCCGCCGCCGCCGTCGACCATCCTCGACGGCAAGGGCGAAGTCGAGCTGATGGAAGGCTGGCTCTTCAACGATGACGGCGAGTTCCAGCTGCAGAGCACCGCATCGCCGCAAGCGCAGACGATCAACTGAGCGCCGCGCCGAATCACGCCGAATCACGCCGAATCGCACCGAATTTCCCCATTTCGCACCGGTGCGCACCGGTTCGCACCGGTTCGCGCCGAATCGCACCGACGCCCACGCCACGCGCGATTGCAGCGGCGCGGCGCCGCTCGCTATAATTTTCCGCACGCGCGTACGGCGATCGCCGCCAGGCCGCATCGCCTGCATCGCCGCGCGCACTCACGATAATTACGGAGACATTTCATGTCCGCATCCCCACGGGCCGTTGCGCACGCAACCAGCGAAACCACCGCCGTCAGCCGCAAGCGCATCGTGTTCGCGAGCTTCATCGGCACCGCGATCGAGTTCTACGATTTCTACGTGTACGCGACCGCCGCCGCGCTCGTGATCGGCCCCGTGTTCTTCCCGCACGGCTCCGCGACCGCGCAGGCGCTGTCCGCGTTCGTCACGTTCGGCATCGCGTTCGTCGCGCGGCCGATCGGCTCGTTCCTGTTCGGCCACTTCGGCGACCGGATCGGCCGCAAGTCCACCCTCGTCGCATCGCTGCTCGTGATGGGCCTGTCGACGACCGCGATCGGCTTCGTCCCCGGCTACGACACGATCGGCACGCTCGCGCCGGTGCTGCTCTGCGTGCTGCGCTTCGGCCAGGGCATCGGCCTCGGCGGCGAATGGGGCGGCGCCGCACTGCTCGCCACCGAGAATGCGCCCGAAGGCAAGCGCGGCTGGTTCGGGATGTTCCCACAGCTCGGCCCGTCGGTCGGCTTTCTCGCGTCGAACGGCCTCTTCTTCGCGCTCGCGCTCGGGCTCGACGACGCGCAGTTCAAGAGCTGGGGCTGGCGCATCCCGTTCGTCGTCAGCGCGGTGCTCGTCGCGCTCGGGCTCTACGTGCGGCTCCAGATCGCCGAAACGCCCGCGTTCCAGGCCGCGCTCGACCGCCACGAGCGCGTGCGCGTGCCGGTCGCGACGCTCGTCACCCACCACTGGCGGCCGACGCTGCTCGGCGCGCTCGCGATGGTCGTCTGCTACACGCTGTTCTATATCTCGACGGTGTTCTCGCTGTCGTACGGCGTCGCGACGCTGCATATTCCGCGCCCGACGTTCCTCGGGCTGCTGTGCGTCGCGGTCGTGTTCATGGGGCTCGCGACGCCGCTGTCCGCCTGGCTGTCGGACCGCTTCGGCCGCCGTCCGGTGCTGATCGCCGGCTCGATCGCCGCGGTGCTGTCCGGCTTCACGATGGCGCCGCTGCTCGGCAGCGGCTCGCTGCCGCTCGTCGCACTGTTCCTGATCGTCGAGCTGTTCCTGATGGGCGTCACGTTCGCGCCGATGGGCGCGCTGCTGCCGGAGCTGTTCCCGACGAACGTCCGCTACACGGGCGCGGGCGTCGCGTACAACCTCGGCGGGATTCTCGGCGCCTCGATCGCGCCCTATATCGCGCAGCTGCTCGCCGCGCGCGGCGGGCTGGCGTGGGTCGGCGGCTACGTATCGGTCGCGGCCGCGCTGAGCCTCGCCGGCGTGCTGCTGATGCGCGAGACGCGCGACGCGTCGCTCGTCTGACCCGGCCCGCACGCCGGGCCAGCCCGGGTCGTGCGGTGCCGCCGCGCGGGTCACGCGCGGCGTGCTTGGTGCGCGTGGGCGCGCGCTCAGGCCGTCACGGCCGCGCCCACCGTCAGCGCCGGGCAAACCGCGTCGATCGCCCGCAGCGCGTCGTCGACCGACGGCGCGGCGCCCGCTTCGCCGATCGACCGCGTGCGCGGCCCGTCCTCGATGCCGAGATGCTCGCGCGACGTCGCGACGAACATCATCACCGTCGGCCGCCGCAGCGCGTGCGCCATGTGGACGAAGCCGGTATCGACGCCGACGACCAGCGCGGCCCGGCCGATCGCCGCGCCGAGCTGCCGCACCGTCATCGCGGGCAGCACGGCCGCGCCGGGCGCGCGCGCGGCGATCCGCTCAGCCTCGTCGCGCTCGGCGGGCGATCCCCACGGCAGCAGCACGCGCACGCCGCGCGCGATCATCCGCGTCGCGAGCGCCGCCCAGTGGTCGGTCGGCCATTTCTTGTCGTCGCACGACGTCGCATGAAACATCAGCATGAACGGCGTCGGCTCGACGACCGCGGCCGGCAGGCGCGCGTCCCGCGGCGCGACGACCCCGTAGTCGGCGACGGCGCGCGGCGCGTAACCCAGCGCCTCGCCCGCGTTCACGCGCATCCCGTGCCACGCGCCGCAATGCGGCCGCGGCCCGTACCGGTGCGAATACGCGAAGCGTGCGCCGGACTCGCCGAGATCCTGCGTCAGGTAGCCGAAGCGCGCGCGGGCCCGCGCGAGGCGCGCGATGATCGCGCTCTTGTAGACGCCGTGCAGATCGATCACCGCGTCGTAACGATGGGTGCGCAGCGCGCGGATCGACGCGGCGATCGCCCGGAAATCGCCGGCGTGGCGCATCTTCTTGAAGCGCCGCAGCGGCGCGCAGAGCACGTTGGCGACGCCGGGGTGCCAGCGCACGACCTCGGCGCACGATTCGTCGACGGCCCAGTCGACGGTCACGCCCGGAAACGCGTGCCGCAGATCCTCGACAACGGGCAGCGTCTGGACGACGTCGCCGAGCGACGTCACTTTTACGATCAGGATTCGTTTCATCGTTTTCATGGGGCCCTCGGCGCCCGCCCGGGCCTGTGGACCGGGTGGCGACCATCGTATTGTCTGTCAATCGAGCGGCATCGCAATCCGACGATTTTCGCCGATCCCGCGCCCAAACTGCAAAACGAACCCGACGCTCCCTATAATCGGGGTTTTGCCGCGCCCTGTCCGACCGATGCGACCCGCCTCCCTCTTTCCCGCTCTCACGCGCCGCACGCGGCGCCTCTGGCGCCAGTACGGCGTCTTCTGGCTCGGCGCGATCGCGGTCGGCCTGACCGCCGTGCTGTACGCGCGGCTGATCGACTGGGGCTACGACACGTTCCGCACGGTGCGCCAGCACGCCGCGTGGCTGCCGCTCGTCGCGACGCCGGCGATCGCGGCCGGCTCCGTGTGGCTCACGCGCCGCTTCTTCCGCGGCGCGGAGGGCAGCGGCATCCCGCAGGTGATCGCGACGCTGCACGCGAACCCCAGCGCATTCGGCTCGCGGCTGCTGACGCTGCGGCTGCTGTTCGGCAAGATCCTGATCTCGTTTCTCGGGATCCTCGGCGGCTTCACGATCGGCCGCGAAGGGCCGACCGTGCAGATCGGCGCGGCGCTGATGTTCAATCTGCGACGATTCTACCCGCGCTCGAACGCGCTGATCGAGCGCCAGCTCGTACTCGCGGGCGCGGCGGCCGGCCTGTCGGCGGCGTTCAACACGCCGCTCGCCGGGATCGTGTTCGCGATCGAGGAGCTGACGCGCAGCTTCTCCGAGCGCGCGAGCGGCGTGCTGATCACCGCGATCATCGTCGCCGGCGTGATCGCGCTCGGCCTGAACGGCAACTACACGTATTTCGGCACGATCGACATCGGCCCGAGCTTCCCGAAGCTGCTCGCGGTCGCGGTCGTCGTCACCGCGCTCGTGACCGGCATCGCCGGCGGGTGCTTCGGCTGGCTGCTGCTGAACACCGGCCGCTGGCTGCCGTCGCGCCTGCTCGCGCTGTATCACGAGCGGCCGGTCGCGTTCGCCGCGCTGTGCGGCTTCACGATCGCCGCCGTCGGCATCGCGTCGGGCGGCACGACGTTCGGCAGCGGCTATGCGGAGGCGCGCGGCCTGCTCGACGGCAGCGAGCAGCTGTCCGCGTTCTACCCATTCGCGAAGATGGTGTCGATGGTCGCATCGTACCTGCCGGGGATTCCGGGCGGGATCTTCGCGCCGTCGCTGTCGATCGGCGCCGGTTTCGGCAACCTGCTGCACCTCGTGTTCGGCGACATGCGCCTGCCGGTGCTGATCGCGCTCGCGATGGTCGGCTATCTCGCGGCCGTCACGCAGTCGCCGATCACGTCGTTCGTGATCGTGATGGAGATGATCAACGGCCATGCGCTCGTGATCTCGCTGATGGCCACCGCGCTGATCTCGAGCCGGCTGTCGCGCCTGTTCGTGCCGCCGCTCTACGAGACGCTCTCGCAGCGCTATCTCGCGCCGGCCATGCACGCGGCGGCGGCAGGCGAGCCGCCCCGCGCCGGCGCGAGCGCGCCGCAGGACGCGGCCGTCGAGCCGACCGATCCGCTCGATACGCTGCTCGACGAGACGACGGGCGGCAACGCGCATCGGGACGACATGGCCGACGACGCCGCTCCTGACGCTCCTGACGCGCCCGCCGCGCCGGCACCCGCCGCCGGCTCGCCCACGCCGCACGCCGCGCGCGACGCTCAATAGATCACGACCGGCGCGGGCCGGTAGTAGACGGGCCGCGCCGGCACGACGATGCAGCCGGCCAGCGTGATCGCGGCGAGCGCGAGGACGAACACGGTCTTTTTCATCGCGCGCTCCGCTCAGGCCCAGTGGCCACGTGTCCAGAACCAGTTCGGGCCGCGCTGCGTCCAGTGGCCCGGCATCCAGTGCATGCCGATCCGCTCGACTTCCCAGTGTCCGCCGATCCACACGTAGCCGGCGGGACCCCAGCGCCAGTGGCCGCGATCCCACACGTAACCGATGCGGGACGGCGGCACGACCTCGTACCGCACCGGCGGCGGCGCGCTCGGCGCGACGACGACGACTTCGTCCACGTGCGCGGCCACCGGTTCGGCGACGACGATCTCGTTCGCATGCGCGACGACCGGCGCGGCGACAAGGATTTCATCCGCGCGCGCGGCGAGCGGCGCGGTGAGTGCGGATGCGCCCGCCGCGGCGGCGGCGAACGCGATGACGAAACGACGAATCGATGAAGCAGCCATGACGACCTCCGGAACGAACGTGAACGTGAGTAGCGAACCAACCTATCCGTTCAATGCGGGAGGGCGAACAATGGCCGACAGACGCTGTGTTACGGCATGCCCGAAAATGCAACAGCGCGTAAAACCGCGCGCAAACAGGGCGTCACGCGCGAGCGTCAGGCGTGCCCGGCGGCGCGAACCGCCGGGCGGGGGGACGCGAGGCCGGTCAGGCCTGCGGAATCTCAATCTTGACTTCGAGCACCTCGAGATCGTCCTGATGCTCGAGGCTCACGTGGATGTCGTCGTTCGAGATCTTCACGTACTTCGAGATCACGGCGACGAGCTCCTTCTGCAACGCGGGCAGATAGTCGGCCGGCGGCCGGCCGCCGATCCGCTCGTGCGCGATGATCAGCTGCAGGCGCTCCTTCGCGATCGAAGCGGATTTTTTCTTCTCTCCGAGGAGAAATGACAGAATCGACATGGCGGGCCTCCTTTACTTGCTGCCGAAGAGGCGCTGCAGGAAGCCCGGCTTCTGGTATTCGGTGAATCGCAGCGGCGTTTCCTCACCGAGGAAGCGCGAAACGATGTCCTTGTACGCTTCGGCGACGTCGGTGCCGTCGAGGTGCACGGCCGGCAGGCCCTGGTTCGACGCATGCAGCACCGCCTCCGATTCCGGCACGACGCCGATCAGCCGGATCCGCAGAATCTCGCTGATGTCCTCGAGCGACAGCATCTCGCCTTCGCTGACGCGCTTCGGGCTGTAGCGCGTGATCAGCAGGTGCTCCTTGATCGGATCCTTGCCTTCGGTCGCGCGCTTCGTCTTCGACGACAGGATGCCGAGGATGCGGTCCGAGTCGCGCACCGACGACACTTCCGGGTTCGTGACGATCAGCGCCTCGTCCGCGAAGTACATCGCGTGCAGCGCGCCCGCCTCGATGCCGGCCGGCGAATCGCAGACGATGTAGTCGAAGTCCATCGCGATCAGGTCGTTGATCACCTTCTCGACGCCCTCGCGCGTCAGCGCATCCTTGTCGCGCGTCTGCGACGCCGGCAGGATGTACAGGTTCTCGGACTTCTTGTCCTTGATCAGTGCCTGGTTCAGGTTCGCCTCGCCGTGGATCACGTTGACGAGGTCGTACACCACGCGGCGCTCGCAGCCCATGATGAGATCGAGGTTGCGCAGGCCGACGTCGAAGTCGATCACGGCCGTCTTGTGGCCGCGCAGCGCGAGACCGGAAGCGAAGCTCGCGCTCGTCGTCGTCTTGCCCACGCCGCCCTTGCCCGAAGTCACCACGATGATTTTTGCCATTTACCCAATACCCTGTGTTCGTTCAATGAGAGCCGATCGAGCCGCGGTGCGCCGCGTGGATCACGTCAGGCGCAGCGGTTCGATCATCAGTTTTTCCTCTTCGAGCCGGATCTGCACCGCTTTGCCCACTACGTCGGCGGGCAGCGGGTTCTCGGTCGTTCGATAGATGCCCGCGATCGAAATCAGTTCCGGCTCGAGACACGTGCAGAAGATGCGCGCGTCGTGATTGCCGTGCACGCCCGCGAGCGCGCGGCCGCGCAACGGCGCGTAGATGTGGATGTTGCCTTCCGCGATGATTTCGGCGCCGTGACTGACCGGCGCGAGCACCACGAGGTCTCCTTTCGCGTATATCCGCTGCCCCGAGCGCAACGGCCGGTCGACGACGAGCGTCTGGCCGGATGATCCTGCCGCAGCAGCCGCAGCAGCCGCAGAAGTTGCGGCGGGCTCGGCGGCGGCCGGCGCGGCGTACGATGTGGCGCTCGCGTCGGCGGCGCCCGCTGCCGCGGTGTCCTGCCCGCCCACGCCCGGCACGCCCGGCACGGCCGGTGCGCCCTCCGCCGCCGCCGGCTCGTCGTCCGCCTTCGCGGCCGGCGCGCGGCGATCGCGCGCCTCGAGCAGCGGCAGACCGGCGCCGCTCGCCCATGCCTGCTGCGCCGGCAGCGCGACGACGCCGACCGGACGCATCCGCACGTCGTTCAGCATCCGGTGGATCTCGTCGAGCGACACGCGCTCGCCGTCCGCCAGGCGGCGGACATCGATCGCGACGACGTCGTCGGCGAAGAATTCGGGAGTCGCTTCGAAACGTTTGACCAGCTCGGTACGCAGCGCGCCGAGATCGGCGGTCTTCACGATGAAGAGCAACGTGTCGACCGTCCCGCTGCGCAGTTCGAAGAATGGCGATTTTTTAAGCGACATGGACATTCTGCAAAAAATTTTTCGTATTTTACAGGCGTCCACGCGAGCGGCCATTATTTTTGGGCGGCCGGGCCACGGCCGTGCGCGTCAGGGCCCCGGCCGGTACAGGAAAAGCGTCTTCATCGCGCCCGGCACGCGGGCGATCGGCGCATGCTCGCCGGTGTGGACGAAGCCGAACCGTTCGTAGAAACGGATCGCGTCGCGGTTCGCGTCGGCGATCCATGCGTAGATTTCCTGCGCGCCGCGATCGGCGAGCCACGCGTGCGCCGTGTTCACGAGCAGCACGCCGCCGCGCAGATGGCGCACCGCGTGCGCAACATACAGCTCGCTGACGAACGCGCGGCGCGCGGGCGTGTTGTCGAAATAGGCGCCGATCATGCCGGCCGGATGGCCCTCGGTGTACAGCACGAACGTCGTCGCCTGTTCGGATGTCGCGCGCTGCGCGGCGATCGCCGACGCGGTGGCTGCGTCGACGGTCCGCTCCGCGTCCGGCGCCTCGCCGGACGCATACGGCTCACGCATCGACGCGGCACGGAGTTCGCGATATACGCCGCCCTGATCGGCAGCGATACGACGAACGGTCAAGATCGAACTCATGCGGATACAGCCCCAGTCGGACAGCAAGTTATTAGCTTCAACCGAAAGCGGGGCATGAGTCAAATCGATATTTTCAAATGGCAATCCGCGGCGAAAAGTGGCGCACGGCGTCGCCGCAGCCGTGTCGCGGCGCGGCGCGCGCCGCTTGTGCGGGTGCAGCATCGGCGAGGCGCCAACGCCGCCGCCCGGCCATCACCGCTCCATGTATCAGGCGACTTCCCGTCCGGCCTAGACCGGACGGCTCGTCGATGGATGTGCGAGCCGCGCGCCGGCTCCGGCACCGTCGTATCGGCAGTCCGGAATCGAACGCGCGGGTGCGTGTCGATGCATGTTTTTTGCTGCAATGCGGTATATCGTTTCAGCGATGAAAACACACAGCGGAATCGCTTTTGTCCGACAAAATGTCAGTGCAAGCATGCCGAATCATCGATACGCCCCCGTTTCAATCGTTGCGTTTTCGCGCACTGCAACACGCGCGGCGCGCGTTCGCGCGTGGACGAACGGGTCGACGCGCGCGCGGACATCAAGCGCGCGAATCGCCGACCGAGATCTGATTGCCGAGCGCGCCGTCCGGCCGCGCATGCACCTGCGCGAGCTCGACCGCCTTCAGCGAGCTCATCAGCGACATCAGCGTCGAAAACGCGTTGCCGTCCGCGCCGCCACCGAGCTGGATCTGCGGCACGAGCGGCACCTTCGACGCCTCGAACGCCTCCGCGAGCCGCAGCATCACCGTCTGCATCAGCTGCTTGTCCGCGCCGTCGCCCTGCAGCGCTTCCGATTTCGCCTTGATCGCCGACGCTTCGGCCTCGCCGACCGAACGGATCGCCGACGCGCGGCCCGAGCCTTCCATTTCCTGCTTGAATTTTTCGGCGTGCGCGAGCGCCTCGATCTCCTGCCGGCGCTTCTCGGCGGCCTTCACGCTCGCGGAGCCCTGGTTCTCCTTGATGCTGATGTCGACGAGCGAGCCCGTCAGCTCCTTCTGCTTCGCCGCGCGCTGCTCCGCCTCGTTCAGCTCGCGCTCCTTGTCGGCGGCGATCTGCTTCTGCGCGAACGTCTCGACCTGCTCGCGCGCGATCTGGCGATCGCGCAGCTGCGCCATGATGTTCTCGATCTGCACGTCGCCTTGCTGCGCCTTCGGCGTGCCGATCAGCACCTCTTCGAATTCGAGCGAATACGCGCGGAAGCGCTCGCGCATGTCGTTCGACGCATTGACCTGCAGCTCGCTGCGCGACTGGATCAGCTCGATGAAGGTCTTCGTCTGCGACACGTTCTTGAAGTACGACGACACCATCGGATCGAGCGTCTGCTCGACGAGCTGCGCGATGTTGCCGAAGCGCTGCACGACCATCGGCGCCTTCCGGTAATCGATGTGCACGACGACCGACAGCGGCAGCAGCGGCTCGAACGCATCCTTCGTGATCAACGTGATTTCGCGCAGGTTCGAATCGAAGTTCGAGCCGCTTTCGCCCGACTTCCACATCAGCACGAAGTTCGTGGTCGGCACGAGCTCGATCTTGCCGGCATACGTGTTGAACGCGTACTTGCCCGGCATCAGCGGATCGCGCCATACGCCGCGGCAGCCGTTCGCGACCAGCTCGCCGTGGCTGTATTCGCTACCGGACAGATCGTCGCCGCGACGGCCCGTGTACGACACGACGACGCCGACGTAGCCGACCGGAATGACGGTCTTGCGAATGAATTCGACAGTCGCGAACAGACGGTTGATGTACCACGTCCCTTCCACCAGCACGCGCTCCTGCCGGCCCCGGCGGCCGCCCGCGGCGAGAAACTTTTCGGGCTCCTGATAAGAGTTGTGCACTTCGCCGACGTCGGGCGCGAGCAGTTCGTCCTTCACGAGCGCCGGGCCGTCCTGCACGGTCACGATCGCGAGCAGATCCGAGTCGTGCTCGCCTTCGGCGCTCTTCACGACGACCGGCGAGAACGCCCGGCGCTCGTCGAGGAGCTCGCGCATCTTGCCGTAATAGGCCTTCTCCTGCGTGTTGAGCGACAGCGAATACGTCGCCTCCTCGGTCATCACGACGAACAGCGCCGGATTGATGATGTGCGTGCCCTCGCGCAGCACCTTGCGCTGCGGACCTTTCTCGCCGCCGCCGGCGAGAAACGCGCTCACGTCGCGGAAATCGCTGACGGCCGAATTGTCGGCGAGCGTCTGTCCGGCCGGCAGATCGCGTCCGTCGCGCGCGAACACGTAGCCGATCTTGCCTTGCGTGACCGACACCATCGAGTAGATATGCACGCGATACTGGAACGGCGCGAAAAAATGGAAGCCGCCGCGCCGCAACTCGGGCTGAAAGCCCGCTTCCCCCTGCAATGCGAGCAGCCCGGTCTTCACCGAGCCGCGCAGGCTCCAGAGCTTCTCGACGACGCCGATACGATCGTTCGGGATATAGCGGATGATGCCGGCGACCCAGAACAGCGCCGCGATCGCCAGCGGAACGGCCAGGTACAGCGCTGCGATCTCACCCGTTTGCAACAGATGGTTCATGTGTTGTTTTCCTTATCATTCTTACGGGGTTATTTCCCGTTTTGCTTGCGTTTTTGCTTCTTGTCGCCGTCCCCTCGAACGGCACGGCTCCAGTCTACCGCTGTGGCAGCGGCAGCGCTTGGCGGTCAACTCGCCGCTGCCGGCGATCGCGAATGCAAGTCGAGCGTCAACTCCGTGATGAACGCCGCGCCCCGTTCGTGATACGCCGTGAACCCGAAACGCCGCGCCAGTCCGATCATCGCGTGGTTTTCGCTCAGCGTCGTGCCGAACAGTCGCTTCACCCCCGACCGAGCGGCAAGATCGATCAGACTCGACAGCAGTTCGCCGCCGAGCCCGCGCCCGTGCCACGCATCGCTGATCACGATCGCGAATTCGGCGGTGTCGAACTCGCCGTCGTTCATCGCGTAGCGCGCGACGCCGATCTGCCGTTCTCGGCCATCGAGCCGGACCGCCGCGATCACCGCGCCTTCGCGCCGCCAATCGATATGGGTCCAGCGAACCATCTCGTCGGCGGTCGGCTCGCGCCCCGACATCAGCCGCATATAGCCGCTCTCTTTCGACAGCCCGCAGACAAAGTCGCGCTCGATCGCGAAGTCGTCAGGCTCGATCGCCCGCACCAGCACCGGCGTGCCGTCCTTCGCGTGCCAGACGTGCCGAACGGTTTCGGCCAGCGCGTCCGGCGCCGTCGCGCTCGCGCGGCTCCCTTCGATTGCGATCGTGTCCATCTTCACCTCCGCCAGTTTCACCTTTCTCGTCACGCGCGCCCGGGATCCGTTCGGCCCGGCCATCGACGCGGCCACGTCGGGCCGGAACGTCATCATGCGTTCATTCTAGGAACGCGCGCGTCGCGCCCACAGGGGCGCCGGCTCAATGCGGCTTTTCGCGCGGAGCAATAATCCGCACCCGGCGCCGAACGACGCGTCGCCGATTATTGATCAATCAGCAAAGCCGCATTCGTCCGCCCCCTCTTACTCCGCTCCCGCGCGTTCCCTACAGTGGCGTCAAGCCCCGAACGACAGCGCATCCGCGACGCCGCCCGGCCCCCTTCCATCCGCAACGGACACGCTCATGAACCCGCAGCCCCTCTATTTCGACGACCTCACCGTCGGCGACACCTTCATCAGCGGCACACACGAAGTGAGCGCCGCCGACATCAAGCGGTTCGCCGCGGAATTCGATCCGCAACCGTTCCATCTCGACGACGAGGCCGCGCGCGGCACGATGTTCGGCGGGCTCGCCGCGAGCGGCTGGCATACCGCGGCGATCACGATGCGGCTGCTCCTCAGCGGCGGCGGCCCGAAGCTGGCCAACGGCGCGCTCGGCGCCGGCAGCGAGATCGAATGGAAGATGCCGACGCGCCCCGGTGACGCGCTGCACGTCGAAAGCGAAGTCGTGGAGCTGGTCCCGTCCCGCTCGCGCGCGCATCTCGGCACGCTGGTGCTGCGCTCCAGAACGATCAATCAGCGCGGCGAAGTCGTGCAGAACCAGACCGCCAGGCTGATCGTCGCGCGCCGCCCCGCGTAACGCCTTCCGCGTCCTGCGATGGCTTCCCACGGGTGCTAGCAGCCGGCATCGAGATTGCGGTCTAATGGCGTCTCCCCCATCGAATGGAGCCGCGCATCATGGACCGCATCGCTGCGATGAACGTATTCGTCCGCGTGGTGGAAGCCGGGACGTTCACGAAGGCGGCCGACACCCTCGATCTGCCGAACGCGACGGTGACGCGGCTCATCCAGAAGCTCGAGGAAGACCTGAAGGTTCGCCTGCTGTACCGCACGACGCGCTCGCTGACGGTCACGCCGGAAGGCGCGATCTACTACGAGCGCGTCGTGCGCCTGCTGGCGGACCTCGCGGACATCGAATCGTCGACCACGCATGCGCGCGCGAAACCGTCGGGCAGAATCCGCGTCGATACCGCGGCCGCGATCGGCACACTGGTGCTCGTGCCGGCGCTCGCGGACTTCTACCGGATGTATCCGGACGTCGAGATCGAACTCGACATCGGCAACAAGCGCTCCGACGTGATCGCCGAGGGCATCGATTGCGCGATCCGTGCCGGCGAGGTCGACGAGCAGTTTCTGGTCGCGCGGCAGATCGGCAGCTTCGGCTTCACGACGTGCGCGACACCGGCGTTTCTCGACACGCACGGCACGCCGACGTCGCCCGATCAATTGCGCGAGCTGCCGACCGTCGGCATGATCCCGTCGCGCGGCGGGCGCTCGCTGTCGTTCCGGTTTTCGCACGACGATCAGAAAGGGGATCTCACGCTGAACCATCGCCTCGTCGTGAACGACACGAACGCGTATCTGGCCGCGGGCCTCGCCAGCCTCGGCATCATCCAGGCGCCCGCATACTCGGTGCGCGACGCGGTCGCCGCCGGACAACTCGTGCCGCTGCTCGAGGACTGGCAGCCGCCGGCCAACCCGGTGCACGTGATCTACGCGCCGAACCGCTATCTGAGCGCGAAAGTGCGCGTGTTCATCGACTGGATCGTCGAGCTGTTCGAGCGCGACGAGCAGCTTAAACGCCGGTAACGGTCACGGTCACAGTCACGCTCCGCCGCCGGCCGCGTCCGCGTCGCGAATCGCGCGCCGCAGGCGTTCGATGCCGGCGTCGCGAAGACCGAGGCGCTCGAGCGTCTGCACGGTCGCGTCGAAATACGCGCGCGACGTGCCGAGCGGCCCGCTGCCCGTGCGGATCAGGTGCGCGACGTGGTCGAGCGACGCGCCGCCGAGATAGCGGTCGTGCGTGCGGTTGACGACGAACGTCAGCGCCCGGATCTTCCGGCCGCCGGCCGTCGCGGCAATCCATCGCGGGTCGTACGAGCCGGCCAGCATCTCGCGCCGCCATAGCAGCCGCAGTTCGGCTTCGACCTTCGCCGCATCGATCCGGTACAGCACGCCGTTGCACGCGCCCCCGCGGTCGAGCGCGAGCATCGCGCCGGGCTGCTCGGGCGTGCCGCGCGCGATGATCAGCCGCAGGCAGAATCGCCGATGCCAGCCGTCCACGCGCGCGACGAACGTATCGGCAACGTCGAGCGCCGGATTCCACATCAGCGATCCGTAGCCGAATACATGGAGATCCTGGCCGCGATCGTGACGATCGAGCGTCGCGCGCAGCGTCCGGTCCAGCTCCGCGTCGCTCCTCACCGTGATGCCGGCCGGCGGGTTCGCGCGCAGCGCGTGCAGCAGCGCGCCCCGCGCGAGGCGCTCGCGCGTCATTTCGTATTCGGACGGTGGGATTGGACGATCGTCGGACATGAAACGGCTCTGAAATGCGTGCCATGGCGGTGACACGACTGTATGCCGCGACATCGGCGCCGGAAAGCCGACCGCAGACAACGCTCTTTTGTGGCAGCGGGAAAAATCCCTTCGACCTGTCCACGCATTGTTGTCGTCCACGGAACATTGCATTGGCGTGCGAGGCATTTATCCAGCCCTCCCCCGGACCTAGACTGCATTCATCGACATCGCTCGTGTCGTCATGCCAATCATCCTGGAGGTCGCCATCATGAAATCCCTGATTCAAGCAGTCGCCATCGCGCTGACGCTCGCCGCTCCGACCCTGTCGTTCGCGCAGGTGGATCGCCCGCTGACCCGCGCCCAGGTTCGTGCCGAGCTCCGCGAACTCAAGCAGGCCGGGTACGATCCGAGCGACTATTTCTATCCGGAAAGCCTGCGGAGCGCCCAGGCGATCGTCGACAGCCGTCACGATGCCGCGCAAGGCGACGTGTCGGGGTATGGGCGCGACGGCACCGTGAAATCGGAATCCGGCAGCATGCATGCGCTGTCGCGAACGAGCGAGTATTCGCCGCTGAACGCCAAGCGCAAGTGAATTCGCCGCCAAACGCGGCCGACCGCCCGCGTCGGCCGCTCCCCCCGACATCTCGTCAAAAGCCAACGCGTGCGCAATGAACGCGCACCTTGGCGGGCATCGGCGATTCAGGCCTCCATGCGCGCGTCGCGCCGGACCGCCTGGGGCGGAAGCCCGAACCCGCGCATGAAGGCCTCGCGCATGTGACGGCGGTCGCGAAAGCCCGTTTCTTTCGCAATGACGTCGAGCGGGTGCCGGCTGCGTTCGATCATCAGCCGCGCCGCCTCAAGTCGCAATCCTTCGACGGCCTTGGCCGGAGATTGCCCCGTTTCGGGCGTGAACACGCGGCTGAACTGGCGCGGACTCAGATGAACGACCTCGGCCAACTCCTCCACCGTCAACGCATGGCTCAGATTCTGGCGCGCATAGTTCAGCGCATTCTGGATGCGATCGGACTTCGGCGCGAGGTCCAGCATTTCGGAGTGCTGAGACTGCCCGCCCGCTCTGCGCTGATGCATGACCAGCTTGTGTGCGACCGATCGGGCCGTTTCCGCGCCCAGATCCTTTTCCACCATCGCGAGCGCCAGGTCGAGGCCGGCCGTCATGCCGGCGGACGTCCAGATCGGACCGTCGACGATGTAGATACGGTCGTCCTCGACGCGGATGTCCGGAAAGCGCGTCTGCATCTCGCGCCCGAACGCCCAGTGCGTCGTCGCGCGCCGGTTCGCGAGCAAGCCCGCTTCCGCGAGCACGAAAGCGCCGGTACAGATCCCGGCGATGCGCCTCGCGCGATGGCTCGCCTTGCGCAGGAACGCAAGCATCCCGTCGGACGCCGGTGAGCCGAGCGGATCGTTGACGCCGGCGACGATCCACGTGTCCACGTCGATCCGCCCCCGCAACGGTCGCGTCGCGACCGCGATGCCGAGCGACGAGCGCACCTCGCCGCCGGCAACCGAGTAGTTGTCGAGCGTGTAGAACGCGTCGCCCGCCGTGATGTTCGCGTACTCGAACACGGACTGCGGCGCGAGCGCCATGATCTGAAAACCGTCGCTGAGCAGAAAGCCGATCCGGTGCATGTCCGTTCTCCGTCAAGCCATGTCCTGAATCATACCCATATACGTCATTTCCGTCTCACCGACACGGAGCCAGAATGCAGTCACGCATTCATCGACAACCTTCGGAACGGAGCGACATCATGACCCAAGCACATCGAGGCACGGCCCTCATCACCGGCGCATCGTCGGGCATCGGCGCAGTCTACGCCGACCGGCTGGCACGCCGCGGCTACGACCTGATTCTGGTCGCGCGAAACCGCGACCGGCTGATCGCCCAGGCAGACCGCATCACGAACGACACGCACCGCAGCGTCGAAATCGTCGACGCGGACCTGGGCAAGCGCGCGGCGCTCGCCAGCGTCGAGACGAAACTGAAACAGGACGCCAGCATCACGCTGCTGGTCAACAACGCGGGCGTCGGCACGCACACGCCGCTGCTCGACACCGACGTCGACGCGATGACGCGGATGATCGACCTGAACGTCACCGCGCTCACCCGGCTCACGTATGCGGCTGTGCCGGGCTTCGTCGCGCGCGGCAACGGGGCCGTCATCAACATCGCGTCGATCGTTGCGATCGCGCCGGAAATGCTCAACGGCGTCTACGGCGGCAGCAAGGCTTTCGTGCTCGCGTTCAGCCAGTCGCTGCACCACGAACTCGCCGGCAAGGGCGTGCAGGTGCAGGCCGTCTTGCCCGGCGCAACCGCGACCGATTTCTGGCAGACCGGCGGCCTCCCGCTCGAGCATCTGCCGAAGGAAATCGTGATGTCGGCCACCGACATGGTCGACGCGGCGTTGACCGGCTTCGACCGCCGCGAACTCGTGACGATCCCGTCATTGCAGGCCGGCGAAGAGTGGGACGCGTATGAAGCCGCGCGTCGAACGATGGCGCCGCATCTGTCGACCGCCGTGCCCGCACCGCGATATGCGACGGCGCGATAAGCGCTGGATACCCCACCCGCACCCGATCCATTTCAATCAGGAACCCCTATCATGAAACTCAGCGGAAACACCGTATTCATCACCGGCGGAACGTCGGGCATCGGCCGCGCACTGGCGGAAGCCCTCGGCAAGCGCGGCAACAAGGTGATCGTCGCCGGACGGCGCAAAGCGCTGCTCGACGAGATCGCGAACGCGAATCCCGGCATCGATACCGTCGAGCTCGACATCGGCGACGCCGCGCAGATTCGCGAAGTCGCCGCGCGATTGATCGAGCGCTATCCGGCATTGAACGTCGTGATCAACAACGCGGGCATCATGCCGTTCGACGACGCCGGCGGTCCGCTCGACGACGAGCAGGCCGTCCGTCTCGTCGACACGAACCTGCTCGGGCCCGTGCGCGTGAGCGCCGCCTTCATCGAGCATCTGAAGCGGCAGCCCGACGCGACCCTGATCAACAACAGCTCGGTGCTCGCTTACGTGCCGCTCGCGGCGACCGCGCTGTACTCGGCCACCAAGGCCGCGATTCACTCGTACACACTGTCGCAACGCTTCGCGCTGCGCGATACGAGCGTCCGCGTGCTCGAGATCGCGCCGCCGTGGGTCGACACGGATCTCGTCCACAAGAGCGGCGACCCGCGCGCGATGCCCGTCGACGCGTTCATCGCCGAAACGCTGAAGCTGCTGGAAACCGCGACCACCGAGGTCATCGTCGACGCGGCCAGACCGCTGCGCGACAACGCGGGCCCCAACGAGCATGCGTTCGTCGAGCAGTTCAACCAGTTCATCGCCGACAATCCGATTCCCGTCGAATAAGCAACGATTCGCTCAGGAAACCTATCCAATCAACCGACCGGAGTGCACATCATGGCTTCCACACTCGAAGAGAGGAACACCGCGCTCGTTCTCGAGGCGCTGGACACGCTGTTCAACAAGAGGGACTACGCGAAGGCCGCGCAGTTCTGGTCCGAATCCTACGTTCAGCACAGCCGGCTGGTTCCAGCCGGGCGCGACGGGCTTTTCGGCCTGGTCCGCACGTTTGGCGATTCGCGCTTCGAGTACGACATGGTCGCTGCCAAAGGCGACTACGTATGGGTGCACAGCCGATACAGCCATTCGACGGGGTCTGCCGCGCTGATCGGCGTGGACATTCTGCGAATCGAGGACGGCAAGCTCGTCGAGCATTGGGACGTGCTGCAGGACGAAGCGACGCGCGGCGAATCCGCAGGCGGCCATCCGATGTTCGGCGACGCATTCCCGAACGAGCGTTGACACAGGGATCGGCAACGGCGCTGGCGGCCGGCGACTTCGTGCCGATCCTGCGCGCGTATCTTCTGAAAGCGGCGCTCCTCGAGGGCGGCTATCGGATTCCGCCCATCCAGCTGATCCAGAACACGTTGTGACCTCGGGCTCGGACGAGATCAAAGCCAGGTGCCACCCTGACGCTCGCTCGGTTCTTGTGTGAGCGCGTCGAAATCGTGAATCCAGTCCAGGTGATGCAGCACGCTGTCTCGCGCGCCGAGGCGAGCGTTACGCACCTGAGCGGCCGGCCCGTCGGGCAGGTGCAGCACGTCCGCGGTGGTGATCGACGCGTACTGCACCTTGCGCGTGCGGCCCCGGCGCAGGCGCTCGTAGGCTTCCTGCGCATCGCGCCAATGGTCCGGCCCGGCCTTGGCCAGTTGCGCGGCCAGCACGACGGCATCCTCGATCGACTGGTTGGCGCCCTGGCCGTGGTGCGGCACCAGCGCGTGCGCCGCATCGCCGATCAGGGTCACGCGGCCCCTGCTCCAGCGGCCGAGCGGAGGACGATGGAACAGGCCCCAGCGCTGGCTGATCGGTACGGCCGTAATCATCTGCACCACGGCCGGATGCCAGTCCTTGAACAGGCGCAGTTGCTCGCCCTCGGTAGCCGGCATGACCCAGTCGCGCGACGGCCACGGCGACGGATGACGCTCGACCAGCAGGAAATTCTGGTCGCCATCGTCGCCAATCGGATAGTGCAGCAGATGGCCGTGCGGTCCGATCCAGAACTGGATGGTCTCGGGATCGGGCAGCAGATCCATGCGCTCGGCCGGCACCACGCCGCGAAAGCCCGAGCAGCCCGAATACAGCGCGTCATCATAGCCAAGCATCCAGCGCCGCGTCATCGAGCGCGCGCCGTCGGCGCCGATCACGAGATCGGCTTCGATACGCTGACCGTTGTCGAAGGCCAGACTCACGCGGTCCGGGTGCTGCGCGAGATCGACCAGCCGATGGCTCAAGTTGATGCGCTCGAGGCCAACCGCCTTCGACAGTACGGCCTGCAGATCGGCACGATGAACACCCCAGTACGCGCCGCCGAATTGCTGGCGATAGCTGGGTTCACCGCGATGATGTCCGATGACCGCGCCGCTGCGCCCGTCACGATAGATCAGGCCGGGGATTTCCGCGCACACCGCATCGAAGTCCGTACGCAACCCCATGCGATCGTAGAAGCGCGTGGCATTGGCCGATAGCGCGACGGCCGCCCCGACTTCGCGCAGCTCATCGGTCTGCTCGTAGAGCTGCGCGTCGATGCCATGCTCGCGCAGCGCGAGCGCCAGTGTCAGACCGCCGATGCCGGCACCGACAATCGCAATCTTCAGATCGATCTGTTTCATGATTCCGTCTATATGAACGCGTCCCGTTTGCAACAGTTTTCGTGTGTTCCGACAGACAGGATGGGCTGCAGCTCTATATCCGGCCTTGTTGCAGGCGGTCGTGCCGCTGCGGGCCCGTATGAAATCCGCTGACTCGCACCTCATTC
>NZ_JACBNX010000035.1 GCF_013403875.1 Burkholderia guangdongensis
CTGGGTTGGCCGAAGGGTCGCGGGCTGGTGACGATCTGGATCGGTCACGTGATGCTGTGCGTGTCGTACGTGGCGATCATCGTGCAGTCGCGGGTGAAGGAGATGAACAAGTCGCTGGAGGAAGCGGCGCTGGATCTGGGGGCGACGCCGCTGAAGGTGTTCTTCCTGGTGACGCTGCCGCTGATCTCGCAGGCGTTGATCTCGGGGTGGCTGCTGTCGTTCACGATCTCGGTGGACGACCTGATCCTGTCGGCGTTCCTGTCGGGCCCGGGCTCGACGACGCTGCCGCTGGTGGTGTTCTCGCGGGTGCGGCTGGGGCTGAACCCGGAGATGAACGCACTGGCGACGCTGTTCATCAGCGTGGTGACGATCGGGGTGGTGCTGCTGAATCAGGTGATGAACGCGCGTGAGCGCAAGCGGCTGGCCGATATGCGGATGGCATTCGAGCCGGCGGTGGCAACCGCCTGACCGCCCTCCCCCTTTCACCGATTTTCACCGATCACAAATTAAATGTGCGCCGCCTTCGGGCGGCGCCCCGTTGCTTCCCCACCGCTTCACAACAAAACGATCCGTTAGGAGAACCTGTGATGAAGAAGAAGCTGATCTGCCTGCTCGTCGCCAGTGCGTTGCCCGGCATCGCGCTGGCGGACACGACGTCGGCACAGCTCAAGGCACTGCGAGCCGAGCTCAACGACCTGAAAAAAGAAGTGAAGACGCTGAAGTCGGCGCTCGCCGCGAAGCCGGCCGGCACAGCGCAGGCGGCCGTGACCGCCGCGCCGGTCGATGCGTCGTCGCCCGACTACGGCAAGGCGCCGGCCGTGCTGACGAACGACGACCTCGGCGAAATGAAGCAGCAGATCGCGAACCAGCAGCTGAAGGTCGACTCGTTGAGCGACGCCGCGAACACCGGCCCGATCGCCGGCCTGTCGATCACCGGCTACCTCGATCCGACCTACATCTACAACCGTGCGGCGAGCACGTCGTCGTTCCTGTTCGCGAACCACGAGAGCAACTACAACTACTTCAACAGCACGTTCGGCGACCTGTACCTCGACATCAAGAAGACGTTCGGCGTCGGCCCGATGGCGCCGTCGGCCGAGATCACGCTGATGCCGAACCGCGGCAACGGCATCACACTGCTGTCGAACGAGCGCGGCAACGTCGGCAACAACATCCTGAACACCGCGGTGATCACGGTGCCGGTGTCGGGCACGACGACGCTGGTCGGCGGCCTGATGTCGAGCTTCGGCGGCTACGAGGTTCAGCAGTCGAACCAGATGCTGACGCTCACGCACAACCTGCTGTACGACTTCTCGGATCCGGGCAGCTACGTCGGCCTCGGCGTGAACTACACGCCGGACGGCAGCAACTGGGCGTGGAAGTTCATGGTCGGCAACGAGCAGTACCGCACGTCCGGCTCGGTGGTGACGACCGGCGCGAACGCGTTCGGCGATCCGATCACGACGAGCAACCGCGTGCCGACCTTCACGGCGCGCGTCGACTACACGAAGTCGAGCGCGCTCGACATCGGCGGGTCGATCAACATCGGCCGCCAGACGCTCGGACAGAGCACCGACTCGGCCGGCAACCTGGTGTACGGCCCGGGCGGCGGCGCATCGAGCCCGTTCGGCACGTACTTCTTCGGCGAAGCGGATGCGACGTACACGCTCGCGGACGTGCAGTACAACGCGGAACTCGACTACGGCCAGCAGCAGCATGCGGCGTTCAACGGCGGCCTCGCGCAGTGGTATGGCCTGTCGCTGCTTGCGCACCGCAAGTTCAACGCGCCGGTGGTCGGACGGATGGGCGTGACGCTGCGCTACGACTTGCTGGTCGATCAGAAGAACGGCGGCGGCGGCGGCGGCATCGCGCTGAACGGCAACGGGATGGATCCGTTCAACGGCTTCGGCATCGATTCGGATTGCCTCGCGATGTCGAAGGCGAACGGCGGCGTGGGCTTCGAGTGCAAGGGCGCGACGCGCCAGGATGCCGCGGTCGACCTGCTGTTCTACCCGACGCAGCAGATCACCGTGAAGGTCGAATACCGTCACGACTGGGCGAACCGTCACGTGTTCCTGCGCAACGACGGGTCGTACGCGAAGTCGAACGATCTGCTCGGCACGCAACTGATCTACTCGTTCTGATGCAGCACCGGCGGCACGCTTCGCGGCGTGCCGCCCCACCACGCGATGCGAGCCACCTCGCATCGCGTTTCAACATGACGGGCGGCGCCGCGCGCAGCCGCCCCGACCTCGATCGAATTCAGGCCAGCTCATGAATCACGATTTCGTCCGCCGCGCCGACGAACTTGCGCGCGATTCCTACTACGAAGCATCCGTCACGCGCCCCGCCGCCGACGACCCGATGCTCGAGCGCACGCTCGACGTCGACGTCTGCGTGATCGGCGCCGGCTTCGCCGGCCTGTCGACCGCGCTCGACTGCCGCGCGCGCGGGCTGTCCGTCGCCGTGCTCGATGCGCATCGCCCCGGCTGGGGCGCGTCGGGGCGCAACGGCGGGCAGGCGATCACCGGTTTCGCGAAGGACGAGATCATCGAGCGTCAGCTCGGCGCCGACGGCGCGCGCGCCGCATGGGCGCTGTCGCTCGACGGCGTCGCGCTGATCGCGGAGCGCATCGCGCGCTACGGCATCGACTGCGACTTCACGCGCGGCTATCTGACCGTCGCGACGAAGCCGCGCCGCGTCGACGATCTGCGCGCGTGGATGACCGCCGCGACGTCGCGCTGGGGGCATCCGTCGCTGACGTGGCTCGACGAACCGGCGATCCGCGCGCGGATCGCGTCGACGCGCTACCTCGCGGGCGTCCACGATCCGCTGTCCGGCCATCTGCATCCGCTCAAATACTGCCTCGGCCTCGCCGATGCCGCGCGCCGTGAAGGCGTCGCGCTGTTCGCGCATTCGCCGGTCATCGACGTCGCGCGCGGCGAGCGGCCCGTCGTGCGCACGCCGGCCGGCGAAGTGCGCTGCCGGTTCGTCGTGTCGTGCTGCAACGCAGGCCCGGGCGGCGTGCTGCCACGCGCGAGCGCCGCGCGGATCGCGCCGATCGCGTCGTACATCATCGCGACCGAACCGCTCGGCCAGGCCCGCGCCGATGCGCTGATCGCGCAACGCGAAGCGATCTGCGACAACAATTTCTTCCTCGACTATTTCCGGCTGTCCGCCGATCACCGGATGCTGTTCGGCGGCCGCGCGAACTCGGCCGGCGCATCGCCCGCGATGCTCAGCGACGCGATCCGGCAGCGCATGGTCAGCGTGTTTCCGCAACTCGCGGACGTGAAGGTCGACTACGCGTGGGGCGGCTTCGTCGACGTCACGCGCAACCGCGCGCCGGACTTCGGCGCGATCGATCCGAACTTCTATTACGTGCAGGGCTTCAGCGGCCACGGCGTCGCGCTCACCGGCATTGCGGGGCGCACGATCGCCGGCGCGATCGCGGGCGACGCGCGCGCGTTCTCGCTGTTCTCGCGCCTGCGGCACCGCCGCTTTCCGGGCGGCGACGCGTGGCGCAAGCCCGCGCTCGAACTCGGCATGCTGTATCACCGTATGCTGGAAATGTTCTGAGCCTTTTATTCGGTATTCCCGACCATGCAGAATTTCGCGCAACAACCGCACACCGCGTCGTATTACGCGGCCACCGTCAACGACACCACCACGCACGCGCCGCTCGCCGGCACCGTCGACGCCGACGTCTGCGTGATCGGCGCGGGCCTGACCGGCATCTCGGCCGCGCTGAACCTCGCCGAGCGCGGCCATTCCGTCGTCGTGCTCGAGGCGTCGAAGGTCGGATGGGCGGCGAGCGGCCGCAACGGCGGGCAACTGATCGGCGGCTTCGCGTGCGACATCGACACGTTCGCGCAGTTCATGCCGGATACCGACGTGAAGCGCATCTGGGAGATGGGCCTCGAAACGCTCGATCTCGTGAAATCGCGCATCGAGAAGCACGACATCGACTGTGCGCTGGTGCCCGGCTATCTGACGGCCGCGAACACCGAGCGCGACGCCGATTCGCTGAAGCGCTGGCGCGATGACGTCGCGAAGCGCTTCGGCTACACGCGCCTCGCTTTCGTCGAAGCCGACGATCTCGGCGACTATGTGCAGTCCGAACGTTATCGCGGCGGCCTGTACGATCCGGACAGCGGCCATCTGCATCCGCTGAACTACACGCTCGGCCTCGCGCGCGCGGCGACCGACGCCGGCGTGCGGATCTTCGAGAACAGCTGCGTGACACAGCTCCGCGACACGCCGAACGGACACGTCGTCGAAACGTCGGGCGGCAACGTGCGCGCGCGCTTCGTCGTGCTCGCGTGCAACGCGTATCTCGGCGCGCTCGCGCCCGCGCTGTCGCGCAAGATCATGCCGGTCGGCACGTACGTGATCGCGACCGAGCCGCTCGGCGAAGCGCGCGCGCACGCGCTGATGCCGGCGCGCGCGGCGGTCTGCGACAGCCGCTTCGTGCTCGACTATTTCCGGCCGGCCCCCGACACGCGGCTCGTGTGGGGCGGCAAGGTCAGCTACTCGACGCTGCCGCCGCGCAATCTCGGCGAAGCGATGCGGCGCGACATGCTGAAGACGTTCCCGCAGCTCGCGGACGTGAAGGTCGACTATGCGTGGGGCGGCTTCGTCGACATCACGATGAACCGCGCGCCGCACTTCGGGCGCGTGAAGCCGACCGTGTATTTCGCGCAGGGCTTCTCCGGCCACGGCGTGAACGTGACCGCGCTCGCGGGCAGGCTGATCGCCGAGGCGATCGACGGCCAGGCGAGCCGCTTCGACCTGTTCGGCAAGATCCGGCATCGCGATTTCCCGGGCGGCGCGGCGCTGCGCACGCCGGCGCTCGTGCTCGCGATGAGCTGGTATCGGATGCTCGACATGCTCGGG
This sequence comes from Burkholderia guangdongensis, assembly GCF_013403875.1. GTDB lineage: Bacteria > Pseudomonadota > Gammaproteobacteria > Burkholderiales > Burkholderiaceae > Burkholderia > Burkholderia guangdongensis. The sequence goes on from NZ_JACBNX010000035.1 coordinate 4,897, forward strand.
TATCACTGAGCGATATAGCGCGACGATGCTTCAGATCGAAACGCGCGCTAATCGGCCACCTTCTGCCGCATCGTGACGAACTCCTCGGCCGCGGTCGGATGAATACCGATCGTGTCGTCGAACTGCGCCTTCGTCGCGCCCGCGCGGATCGCGATCGCGATGCCCTGCACGATCTCGCCGGCATCGCGGCCGACCATGTGCGCGCCGACCACGCGCTGGCTGTCGCGCGCGACGACGAGTTTCATCAGCGTGCGCTCATCGCGTCCGGACAGTGTGTGGCGCAGCGCCTTGAACGACGTGCGGTAGATGTCGAGCGCGCCGTGCACGTCCCGCGCGCGCGCCTCGGTGAGCCCGACCGTCGCGACTTCGGGCTGGCTGAACACGGCCGACGGCACCCATTCGTGATCGGCTGCGACGCGCCGCCCGCCGAATAGCGTGATCGCGAGCAGACCGGCGTCGCGCGTCGCGACCGGCGTCAGTTGCGGTCGCGACGTCACGTCGCCGATCGCGTGCACCGATTCGGCCGACGTCGCCGAATACGCGTCGACCGCGATCGCGCCGCGCGCATCGAGCGCGACGCCCGCGGCCTCGAGCCCGATCCCCTCGACGTTCGGCACGCGTCCGGTCGCGAACAGCACTGCGTCGAACGGCCCCGCGTGCGCGTCGCCGACGCGCAGCGCCAGCGTGCCGTCGGCCGCGCGCTCGATCGCGTCGATCGCCGCGCCGGTATGGATCGCGATGCCCTGCTTCGTCATCTCGCCGGCCAGGAAATCGCGGACGTCGTCGTCGAAGCCGCGCAGGATCTGCGCGCCGCGATAGAACAGCTCGACGCGGCTGCCGACACCGTTGAAGATCCCCGCGAACTCGACCGCGATGTAGCCGCCGCCGATCACCGCGATCCGCTTCGGCAATGCGGGCAGCGACAGCGCCTCGCGCGACGTGATCGCATGCTCGATGCCGGGCAGCGGCGGCAGCACGGGCCGCGAGCCGGTCGCGATCGCGATGTGCCGCGCGGTGAAGCGGCGCGCGCCGACCTCGACCGTCCGCGCATCGACGAGCGTCGCGCGCCCCGCGTGGAGGTCGACGCCTGATTGTTTCAGCAGATTCACGTAAAGGCCGGAGAGCCGCCCGATCTCGCGATCCTTCGCGGCGATCAGCGCCGGCCAATCGAGCACGCCGTCGCCGAACGTCCAGCCGAAGCCCTTCGCATCGTCGACTTCGTGCGGATAGTGCGACGCATAGACGAGCAGTTTCTTGGGGATGCAGCCGCGCAGCACGCAGGTGCCGCCGATGTCCTCTTCCTCGGCGATGCCGACGCGCGCGCCGTAGGACGCGGACATCCGCGCGAGCCGCACGCCGCCCGAGCCCGCGCCGATCACGAACAGGTCGTAGTCGAATGTCATCGCGCCGCCTCCACGTTGCCGTCACGATGACGGCACGATAGCAAGATTCCGGTTTTCATGCGGCGCGCAAAAAAATGGCGAGAGACCTTCGTGTCTCTCGCCCCTCAAACCAGCCGCCGGGTGTGCCATGCGTCACCGATCGACCGCATGCCCGACAGGCTGGTTGCTCGGCAGCGGCCCGCCGGCCGCGCGATGTGCGCGGCGACGGCCGGGCCGGCCGCCGTGCTCAAGCCTGCGACGTGTCGCTGCCGTCGGATGCGTTCGTCGAATCGTCCGCCGATGCATCCTGAGGTTGATCCTCGTCCTTCTTCTTCTCGACCAGACCTTCGAGCGCCTCGGCGCCCTTGAAGCCCGCGACGGCCGCGGCGGCCTTCGTCAGCAGGCCCGCATCCGGATCGAGCTTTTCCGCGCCTTCGACTGCCGCGACGGCGCCCGCGATTTCGCCAACGGTGTTCAGGATACCCATCGTGATCCCCTTTCAAATGAATCGTGAGGCGCATCGTCCCACGAAAAAAACCGGCCGACAGCGATTGTCATCGGCGGATACACAAATTACGACCGGCGACGCACGCGCGCCGTATCAGGCACGCGCCGGACGATGCACGCAGATTAGCGGAAAGCTTTCGGCGCCGTTGTAAAAATATGTTCGGGGATCCCGACGAATCGCTTACGACTTGCGCGATCCGCTATGGAGCGGACGCTGGATAGTGGGGATTTCGTATGGTCGGCGTTCGCGCGTGCGGTATGCGCGGTCATTGCTCATTTCGGTTTTTCGGCTGCGCACGGGGCTTGGGGAAATAGGTCTCCTCCTCCGCGGGGAGGTTACCGTCCTGGTAACGTTTGTCCTCCCACAACAGCCGCCAGCGCACCACGTGCTCGTCATTGGTACCTTCCAGCAAATACATGTGGGCGATGCTACCTTTAAGGAAGTAATTCGGGCAGCCAACCTTGCCCGCCGGGAACCACGGTTCCCAGATACCTTCAATCGAAATCTCCTGGTCGCTGTAGACCTCACCCTCGCTGGATTCGTTTTTGGGCGGGCAGGGGGGGAGTTCTGCAGGATAGCTGCGGCCGGGCGGCCAATATCGCCATGCTGGATATCGCGCATTCTGGAACAGAGATTCATACGTCCAATGCTCGAAGATACGGCTCCCACCATCGGCGCGTTTTCCGTGTGTAAGCAACCCCATAAAATTCAACCCGGCAGTACACTTAAGCGCCAAACAACTCAACTCCTCAATCCATACCCCCTCTGCAAATCCAGTGGCATATATGGAATCCGTATAGTTCGTATCCCTCACGCCGAGCGAGTGAAAGAATGGATCATATGTTCTACCGATTTCATGCGCACTTCTACCGAAGAGAAGGTCGCTACCCCGTTCAGTACCTGCAACAAGTGCATCGTAAGCCGATCGCTTGTCAGATCCTTTGCGCAATGTCTCGATGCCCTGATCCATTTGTACCAATGCACCCAGGAAATTGCTGACGTATGCGGTCTCGAGCTCCTTCTGATTTGAACTCGGCGTGTCCAATTGCTTTGCATACGCGCTGAGAAAATCCCGGTACAGCCCGACCGCGTGATCCAGGAACGTGAAGCTTGTCCACTTTTTGAGCAGATAAAACGCCTTGGCCCGCGCATCCTGCTCCTGCTCAGGGGTCATGGTCATCATATCGAGCGTGACACCGAAATTACATGCGGCAATAGTATCGACAACCGCAAGGCACAAAGATGTACCACGATCCTGAACCGAATAATACATCCGGCAGGAATTGTCACACAAATCCGAATAGAGTCTCGCGCGCCCGCAACTGTCAAGAACTGGAGCAAGGTGCGCCCATACTGGGTGTACCTTGCTCCAGTTCGAACGCGCAACGTTTTTCGTCAGAAAATATTGCGCAGCCCGATCGCGACGCCGGTCTGGTTGTTGCGGCCCGGCAGTTCCACCGTCGCCGCGCCGGTCGCCTTGTTGAAGTCGACGGTGCCATACACTTCCGTGCGCTTCGACAGCGCATACTCGGCGAGCCCGACGATCGCATAGCGATTGCCGCTCGCGAGCGAGCCGTCCGCGGTCATCGCGTTACGCATGTGGTCGTAGTAGAACGCGCCCGTCACCGTCAGCGGCGAGCTGACCTGCCAGCTCACGCCCGCGAACGGACCGTCGTCGACCCGGCCCGTGCCCTTCGACGACGGAATCGCCTGCTGCGCGAGCAGGCTGTCGACGAAGCCCGTGTCGTCCTTCGAGTGCAGATAGCCCGCGTAGACCTTCGCCGGGCCGAACGCGTACACGGCGTTCGCGTGGAAGATCGTCTGCTTGCGCGCGGAGTTGTCGCTGTTCTGCTGGAAGCCGCCCGCGATGCTGAGCGGCCCGGTCACGTACGACAGCGAGATCCCGTACGCATTGCCCTTGCCCGGGCTGCCCGGAATCTGTCCGGAGAAGCCGTTCGCGCCGGTCGATTCGTAGTTCGTGCCGAACGAGTACATCGTGCTGACCGTCAACCCGCTGAACGTGCCCGTGTACTTGACCATGTTGTCCGCGTACAGGCCCGCGCCGAGCGCGACCGGCAGCCATGCGTTCTCGAAGTAGTTGCCGACGGTCAACGGATCGTACGTGTCGGACAGCAGATCGAACAGCGGCGTCTTCTGGCGGCCGAGGGTCAGCGTGCCCCACGGGTTCGACAGCCCGACGTATGCCGCTCGGTTGAACAGGCGCCCGCTGTCGGCCATCGAGCCGTCCTGCAGGTTCACGCCGCTTTCGAGCTTGAAGAGCGCCTTCATGCCGCCGCCGAGATCCTCGGTGCCGTACATCCCGAAACGGCTGTTCGTGACGGCGCCGTTCGTCATGAACACCTTGCCGTCGTTGTTCGCGTTCGCGTTGGTCAGGTAGCGGATGCTGACGTCGGCGACGCCCCACAGTGTCACCGAACTTTGCGCCGCGGCGTGCTGGCATGCGAATGCGAGCGCCACGCCCCCTGCGATTGCTGCGAATGTGCTGGTCTGCTTCATGAGCGTTCCTTTATTTCGTGTTGTCTCCGTGTCGTGGCCGGCCGCCGGCTTGCGCGGCCGGGTCGATCGCGCGCGCTCGTGGCGCACGCGATACGCTCTGCATCATAAGACCGCGCGTTTCGTTGAAAGAAATTGAAATAGTCCCGCAACAAGCAACTGTCGCCTGCGCGCAACGGCGGGGGAGCGGCGCGCCGCCGGGCTGCGCGTTCGGTCCGCGCCGCCGGCCTGAACGGCGGCCGCGCATGCCGACGTGCCGACGTGCCAGCCTGCCGACGATCGGCGCCAATATAATGCTCGCGGCCGGCACGAAGCGTGCCGCGCCGCACCATCTTTTCAGAGCATTCAATGACACCCGCGAAGTTTTTCCTGAGCTACACCGCCGTGCCGTTCGTCGCGATCGTCCTGGTGGCCGTCTGGGCGTTCAACCACGAATCCGGCGAGATCGACGCGCGCCAGTACGCGGCGCTCGCCGCCGCGTATCCGTCGTTCACGCCGGCGCTGCAGCGCGAAGTCGGCGACGCGATACACGACGGCAAGCTGAGCAAGTCCGATTACGGATCGATCATGCGCGATGCGCTCGACGGCGGCTACGTGATCGACTGGCCCGCGACGACCGGCGACGTCGGCGCCGAGCGCGGCAAGCTGCTCGGCCTCGTCGGCAGCGAAGCGCATCCGGCGAGGTAAACACCGACAGTCGGATCGGCGGTCAGCCCCGCAGTCAGACCCGCAGTCAGACCCGCAGTCAGGCCGCAGTCAGGCCGCAGTCAAGCTCGCAGTTTGGCTCACGGTCAGACCCGCAGTCGGATCGACAGCCACGCCACCGCCGGCACTACTGCCCGAAGCCCGTCAGACCAACCAGCGCGCCAGCCGCGAGCAGCCACAGCGGATGGATGCGCGTGCGCCACGCGAGCACCGCGCACGCGGCCGTGATGCCCCACTGGATCGCGGTCGCGTTCGATGCGCGGGCGATCAGCACCGCGCTCGACACGACGAGGCCCGCGGTCACCGGCACCATCCCGAGCTGCACGTAGCGCCGCCACGGACGATGCCTGAAGCGCTCCCACGCATGCAGCGCGGCCATCGTCACGCACGACGACGGCCCGAACTTCGCGATCGACGCGACGAGTAGCCCGGACCAGCCGGCGACGTGCCAGCCGACGAGCGGCACGATCATCATGTTCGGGCCCGGCGCCGCCTGCGCGAGCGCGAACAGCGCGGTGAACTCGGACGCGCTCATCCAGTGATGCACGTCGACGACCTGCCGCTGCATCTCCGGCAGGATCGTGTTGCCGCCGCCGAACGCGAGCAACGACAGCTGCGTGAAGATCGCCGCGAGCACGGCCAGCGTGGCGTTCATCGCGTGCCTCCGCGAGCCGGGTCGGCGGGATCGACGGGATCGGCGGGGGCAGCGTTCCGGTCGGCGCGCGCGGCGAGCCCGATGCTGACCGGCGTCAGCACGAGCATCGTCGCGACGAGCGGCACGCGCAGCACCGCGATCGCGACGAACGCGGCCGCCGCGACGCCGAGCATCCGCGCGCCGCGCAGCGGCTTCGCGACCTTCAGCGCCATCGCCGCGAGCAGCCCGGCGGCGGCGGCCGACAGCCCGCCGAACAGATGGCGGACGGCAGGATCGTTCTGCGTTTTCGCGTACAGCACGCCGAGCCCGATCACGACGAGCGTCGGCCCCGCGATCAGCCCGAGCAGTCCGGCGAGCGCGCCGGGCACGCCGCGAAAGCGCATGCCGACCGCGACCGACAGGTTGATCACGTTGCCGCCGGGCAGGAACTGGCAGAGGCCGAGCAGATCGGTGAACTCGTCGGCGGAGAGCCAGCGGCGCTCGTCGACGAGCGCGCGCCTCACGAACGGCAGCGCTCCGCCAAACGAAATCAGCCCGAGGCGCAGGAAACCGGTGAAGAGCTCGACGAGCCCGATGCGGCGGGAGACGGCGCCGGGCGGCGCGACAGGGGATGGCATGATGGTCCTCGGCAAACGGTCGACGTCGAGATTACCGCCGCCCGGTGCGCGCGCAAAACGATTTTATCGGCGTGTGCTTGTGATCTAGAATCACAAGCATGTCCCGCCTTCTGCCACCCTTTTCCGCGCTTCGCGCCTTTGAAGCCGCGGCGCGTCACGAGAGCTTCAGCGCCGCCGGCGACGAGCTGCATGTGACTCACGGTGCGATCAGCCGGCAGATCGCCGCATTCGAGGCGTGGCTCGGCAAACCGGTGTTCCTGCGGATCGGCAAGCGCGTGAAGCTCACCGACGACGGCCGCCAGTACCTCGACAGCGTGCGCGCCGCGTTCGACAGCATCGCGCTCGCGACCGAACGGCTGCGCCGCGCCGGCACCGCGCGCGTGCTGCGGATCAACGCACTGCCGACCTTCGCGATGAAATGGCTGCTGCCGCGCCTGTCGCGCTTCCAGCTGGAGGTGCCGAGCGTCGAACTGAAGCTGTCGACGTCGAACGCGCCGCTCGACGCGCTCGACGATTTCGATGTCGCGATCCATCGCGGCCCGGGCCCGTGGCCGCATTGCGCGAGCGGGCATTTTCTCGACGAGAGCATGATTCCGGTCTGCAGCCCGGCGCTGCTCAAGCGCCTGCCGATCGCGAGCGCCGACGACCTGTCGCGCCACGTGCTGCTGCATGCGGACACGCGCCCCGACGCATGGCGCGACTGGTTCGACGCGGCAGGCACGCCGATGAAAAACCGCAAGAAGCAGTCGTTCGACCACTTCTATCTGGCGCTGCAGGCGGCCGTCGACGGGCTCGGCGTCGCGCTCGGCCCGCTGCCGCTGATCGACGACGAGCTCGCGAGCGGCCGGCTCGTGATGCCGCTCGCCGGCCCGCGAATCGGCACGCGCACGTACTGGTGGATCACGCCGCTCGAGCGCGCGAACGAGCCGCTCGTCGCGCAGTTCTGCGCGTGGCTCGACGCGCAGGCGCGCGCGTGACGTAGCGGGTCGTGGGGGGCGTGGCGGGCGCGGACTTTCACGCGCCGCCCGCGCGCGGCTCAGACGACCGGCCCCGGCTCCTTCTCCTTGCGCAGCACCGCGTACAGGATGATCGCGATGAACGTTGCGGTGCCGATCCCGCCGAGCGCGAAGCCGCCGAACTTCAGCGAGAAGTCGCCGGCGCCGAGCACGAGCGTGACCGCGGCGACGATCAGGTTGCGGTTGTCGGAGAAGTCGACGCGGTTCACGACCCAGATCCGCGCGCCAGTGACCGCGATCAGCCCGAACACGACGATCGACATGCCGCCTAGCACCGGGCCCGGAATCGTCTGGATCACCGCGCCGAACTTCGGCGAGAAGCCGAGCCCGATCGCGATCAGCGCGGCGACGACGAACACGAGCGTCGAGTAGATCCGCGTGACGGCCATCACGCCGATGTTCTCCCCGTACGTCGTGACGCCGGTGCCGCCGGCGAAACCGGACACGATCGTCGCGAGTCCGTCGCCGATGAACGCGCGGCCGACGTAGCGGTCGAGGTTCGTGCCCGTCATCGCGCTGACCGCCTTGATGTGGCCGAGGTTCTCGGCGACGAGGATCACCGCGATCGGCGCGAGCATCAGCATCGCGTGCGACTCGAACACCGGCGCGCTGAACTTCGGAATGCCGAACCACGCGGCGTGCGCGACGATCCCGAAATCGATCGGCTTGCCGAGGCCCATCCCGTTGGTCGCGACCGCGTAGATCGCGTACGCGATCACGAGCCCGATCAGGATCAGCAGGCGCTGCGCCATCCCGCGCGCGAACACCGCGACGCCGCCGACCGACAGCACGGTGACGAGCGCCATCGTCGAATCGAACGTCGAGCCGGACACGCCCTTGACCGCGATCGGCGCGAGGTTCAGGCCGATCACCGCGACGACCGAGCCGGTGACGGCGGGCGGCATCAGCGCCTCGATCCAGCGCGTGCCGAGCGCCGACACGATCAGCCCGAGCGCGACATAGACGACGCCGCACGCGACGATCCCGCCGAGCGCGACCGGGATGTTCGCGTTCGCGCCGCCGCCCGCGTAGCCGGTGACCGCGATCACGAGGCCGATGAACGCGAAGCTCGAGCCGAGGTAGCTCGGCACGCGGCCGCCGACGAGCACGAAGAACAGCAGCGTGCCGATCCCGGACATGAAGATGCACAGATTCGGATCGAAGCCCATCAACAGCGGCGCGAGCACGGTCGAGCCGAACATCGCGACGACGTGCTGCACGCCCATCGCGATCATCTGCGGCCACGCGAGCCGCTCGTCCGGACCGACGACGCGGTCCGCCGCGCCGCGCGGTTGCACCCGCCAGCGCGGGAAGTAGGAATCGGCCATCGAAAACTCTCCTGAAACGGGATCAGGCGCGAGTTTACCGATGCGCGATCCGTCCGTCACGGATTGATGTACTGGAACAGCGACAGATTCTGCAACTGGACGAACGCCTTCTGCGCGCCGGTCAGCGCGTTCTGCAGTTGCGTGTACTGGCTGATCGTCGACACCATGTCGGTGCTCGTCAGGTCGGACAGGTTGCTCGACGTCTGCATCGTGTTCGTCGACGTGACCGTCTGCATCGTCTGCACCATCTGCTCGCGGCCGCCGACCGCCGCGTGCACGGTCAGCACGTTCGCGCTCGTGTTCGCGAGCTTCGTCGAGAACGTCGCGGCCGCGTTCCTCAGCGCGGCGCCGGCCACCGCGTTGCCGGTGATCGGCGTCTGCAGCGCCGAGATCATCGTGTCGAGCGCGCCGAAGATGTCGGTGCCGGCCTGCTGCGCGGGCGTGACCGTGAACGTGTCGCCGGACGCCGGCGTGCCCGAGATCGCGACCGTCTGGCCGCCGCCGACGCTGATCGGCGCGCCCGACGTGTACGCCTGCGCGGCGGTCGTCGTCTGCGGGTTCGCCGAGGTGTCGGTGACCGTATAGGTCGGCGCGGCCGCGGTGCCGCCGAACGTGATCGTGTAGTTGTCGCCGTTCGCCCCGACCGACGGATCGGTGACGGACACCGTGCCGATCGTCGCGGTGCCCGAATTGTTCGGGCCGGCCGCCGGCACCGGCTGGGCGCCGGGCGTCGGCACCGACAGAAACACGGCCGCGCCGCTGTCGCCCTGCGCGACGGTCTGCCCGTCGGCGATCTGCACGTTGCGCGTGCCGCTGTCGCCGCTGTACGTGACGCCACCGCCCGGCTGGTTCGCGAACGGCTGCGCGCTCGCCTGGAAGCCCGAGAAGATGTAGTGGCCGCCGCTGTCGGTCGAGTTCGCGACCGTCATCAGCTGGTCGCGGTAGCCCTGCAGCTGCGTCGCGAGCGCCGAGCGGTTCGCGTCGGACAGCGAGCTGTCGCCCGCGCGGACCAGCAGCGTCTGGATGCTGTTCAGCACGTTGGTGACGCTCGACAGCGCCGAATCCTCGGCCTGCAGCGACGTCAACGCGACGTTCTGGTTCGTCGTGTACTGCGACAGCGTCGCCGACGTCGCGGACAGCTGCACCGCCTGCGCGGCGCCGAGCGGATTGTCGGCGGGCGTCGACAGGCTGACCCCGCTCGCGATCTGCTGATAGAGCTGCGTGAGCTGGGACTGCTGGTCGTTCATCTGCGCGACGTTGACCTGAAAGAACTGGGACGTGGAAATACGCATCGCGGGCTTCCCGGAAATCAGTTGAAGATGCCGAGCACGGTCTGGAACAGCGAGTCCGCGGTCTGGATCACCTTCGCGTTCGCCTGATAGAGCTGCTGGTACTGCATCAGATTCGCCGCCTCCTCGTTCGTGTTCACGCCGGACACCGACTGCTGCGCGGCGGTGACCTGGCCGACGAGCGCGGTCTGGGCGGCGCTCGACGACTTGAGCTGGCCCGCGGTGTTGCCGATCGCGTTCACGTAGCTCGCGTACGCGCCGGTCAGCGTGGTCGCACCGCTCCCGCCGCTCATGCCGCTCGTGCCGCTGCCGAACGTCGCCGCGCTGACGAGCTGCGACATGGCGAGCGCGTTGCTGCCGTCGTTCGTGCCGCCCGCGTACGGGCCGACCGTGAACGTATCGCCGCTCGCCGGCGAGCCGGAGATCGCGACCGTCTGGCCGCCGCCGACGCTGATCGATGCCCCCGCCACGAACGCCTGCGGGCTCGTCGTGGTCTGCGGGTTCGCGGACGTATCGGTGATCGTGTAGGTCGGCGCGGCGGTGGTGCCGCCGATCGTGATCGTGTAGTTGTCGCTGGCCAGCGCCGCCGCCGCGCTGGTGACGGAGACCGTGCCGATCGTCCCGGTGCCGGTGTTCGACGTCGCGGCGGCCGCGACGACCGGCGACGCCGCCGCGATCGCCGAGCCGTTCGTCGCGGCGAGCGCGAAACTATCGGCCGCGCCGCGCGTCGGCAGCACCGTGAACGAATCGCCGGCGGCCATCGAGCCGGACAGCGAGAAGTTCAGGCCGTCGATCGGGCTCGACAGCGACGTCGCCTCTCCGACGACCGCGCCGCTCGCGCGGTCGGTCAGCGTGTAGTTCGTGCCGTCGTACGACAGCGTGTAGTCGCTCGCCGGCGGTTGCGCCGGGTTCGCGAGCGACGCGGTCAGCGTCGCACCGCCCTGGTTCCCCTGGTTCGCGTAGACGGCGGGGGCCGCGACCGAGAACAGGGCGCCGCCCGGCTGGCCGGTCAGGTCGATGCCGAGCGCGTTCTGGCCGTTCACCTGCGCGGCGAAGCTGGTTGCGATCGCACCGAGTTGCGCCTGCGCCGGATCGAGCGTCTGGCTGCGGAACGTGAGCAGGCCGCCGAGCGTGCCGCTCGTCAGCGACGAGTCCGGCACCGCCACGGCCGGCGGCTGCGGGTTCGCGCCCGCGATCCCCTGCGACACGATCGCGAGCTCGCTCGGATCCGACGAAGACGGAACGGCCGCGAGCTGGTAGCTCTGGTTCGCGACGACGAGCGGCTGGCCGTTGCCGAGGAACAGGTTGTAGCCGCCGCCGTTCTGCACGACCTGCACGCCGGTGAGTTGCGACAGGTTCGACACCGCGAGGTCGCGCTGGTCGAGCAGCTGGTTCGGCGGCTGCCCCTGGCTGCCCGCGGCGGCGATCTGCTGGTTCAACTGCGCGATCTGCGCGGTGTAGCCGTTGATCTGCGACACGGTGCTCGTCAGCTGCGTGTTCACGCTCGAGCGAAGCTGGTCGTACTGCTGGCCGGCCGCGTTCAGTTGCGCCGCGAGCGATTGCGCGTTGCTGATCGCCGTCTGGCGCGCGGCCGGATCGGACGCGTTGTTCGCGACGTTCTGCAGCCCGGTGAAATAGCCGGTGATCGCGCTCGAGATGCCGGTCGTCGGGCTGCCGATGAAGTTGTTCAGCTGCGCGACGAGGTTGTAGTTCGTCGTCAGCGCGCCGCTCTGCGCCTGCGCGCTGTTCAGTTGATCGTTCAGGTACTGGCTGTACTGGCGCTGCACGCTGACCGTGTTCACGCCTTGCGGCATGTAGCCGCTCGCCGTGTACTGGCCGCTCGCTTCCGCATAGACGGGCCGCTCGACCGAGTAGCCGGGCGTCGACGCGTTGCTGATGTTCTGGCTGGTTGTCGTCAGGCCCCACATCGCGGCGTTCAGGCCGCTGATTCCGAGGTTCAGGAGAGAGTTCGACATGCGCGATCCTGATGGGCCGGCCGCGCTGCGGCCGCCGGGTTGCGTAACTCCCGGTATATCGGCCGCGGATCGGAAAAATTGAGGAAAAGTGCGGCCGCCTACCCTCGCGCGAGCTGGCGGCGCTTCATCTCGAGCTGCGTGATCAGGCGCTGCAGCGTGTTTTCCGCGCTGCCGGGCAGCGACAGGAAGCGAAAGCCGAGCTGATAGCGGCGCGTGCCGCTCGGCAGCTCGCTCGAGTAGCGCGACACGAGCTCCAGATCGAGCGCGAGCTTGCCGTGGCTGCCGAGCGACAGCTCGACGCCGTTGAGCCGCACACCGAACTCGAGCGACGCGACACCCGCATCGGCGGTGCGCAACCCGACGCCGCCGAGCGACAGATTCAGCACGTCGAACTGGAACGGCGAGCCGTCCGGCAGCACGCCGCTGCACGTGTACGGATCGACGACGGGCGCATCGACGCGAAAATATTCGCGCCGCTGCATGAAATAGAGCACGTCCGGAAAATTCGCGGTGAACGCCGGCAGCCCTTCGTAGCGGCTCTCGCGCGGCGTGCTCGTCGTGAACTCGACGCGCACGCCGTCCGGCGCGGCCGAGAACTTGCAGCGCGGCGCCGCGAGCATCCCGGCGTTCTGCTCGGCGAGCGCGCCCCAGTCGAACGTGAAGGTGCGCGCGCCGACGTCGACCGCGAGCAGCCGCGTGACGAGCTGGCCGCCGTCGTAGTGCACGGTGAGGAAATCGCCGCGATTGACGAGGTTGCGCAGCTGCACCCCGATCTCGAGCGGATTGCGGCGGCCGTAATCGGGTACGGCCACGTCGGGGGCCGAGTCACGCGCGGCCTGATCCGCCCGGGCGTGCGCCCCGCCCTGGGCCGGATACGTCGACTGTTCGGTATTCATGGCTTGCCGGTAGGGTTCTTTTTTCTTTGAAACGTCGTGACGGGCGCGCGGGCGATCCCGCACGCGATCGGACCGGGTCGGCACGGCCGCCCGGTCCAAGCATCCCACACTTAGCGGCAGTGGTTAGCGGAAGTTTAGATCGGATTCGTATTTTTTTTCGAGCAAACGTTAAACCGGGCGTCGTTCGCCCGCCCACCGCGGCCAAAGGGCACGAACGACTCAGCCGATCTGCTGCATGATCGAGATCAACTTCTTCGCGTAGTTCGGGTCCGTCGCGTAGCCGGCCTGCTGCATCCCGTTGGCGAAACCCTCGGCGCTGCGGCTCGCGCTCAGCACGCCCGCGTAGCGCGGATTGTTCTTCAGCAGCGTCGCGTAGTCGGTCATCGCGTCCTCGTACGAGTCGTACGCGCGGAACTTCGCGACGACGCGGTGCGCCTTGCCGTTCACGTACTCGGTCGTCAGCGCCGACACCGTGCGCCCCGTCCAGCCCTTCGTCGCCTTGATCCCGAACACGTTGTAGCTCGACGTGCCGTCCGCGCCGCGGATCTCGCGCTTGCCCCAGCCCGATTCGAGCGCCGCCTGGCCGACGATGAAGCGCGCCGGGATCCCGGTCGCGTCGCTCGCCGCCTGCGCGGGGCCGGCGAGCCGCCCGACGAACGCGTCCGCGTCCGCCGAGCCGCCGCCCGCGCCCTTCAGCGGCGGCGTCAGCGCGCTGTCGCGGGTGTAGCCGCGCGAGTCGGCGAGGCTGCCATTGCTCGCGCCCGCATTCGCGTACGCCTTCGCGAGCGCGTTCATCGCCGCGAGGCCGCCTTCTCCGCCACCCGCACCGCCCGCGCCGAGGGCCGCGAGGCCCGCCGCGGGCGTGCCGGCCGCGCCGCCCGCACCGCCGCCGGCCGCCGCGCCCGAGCCGCCGCCCGCGCTGCGCATCAGTTGCTTCATCAACATGTCGGCGACGCCGATCCCGCGCGACGACATATGCTGCGCGAGCTGCTGGTCGAGCATCGACGTGTACATTTTCGACGTGCTCGAATCGAACAACCCGCCGTCGGGCGTCGCGTCGCGCATGCTCTTGAGCATCATCTGCGTGAACATCGCGTCGAACTGGCCCGCGACGACTTTCGCGCCCGCCTGCGGCGACTGCTGCGCCTGCGCGCGCAGCGCGTCGAAACCCTGGACGTCGAGCGCGAAGCGCTGCGACAGGTCCGCCGTCTTCGTCGAGCCGTCCATCAGATGATCTCCAGATCCGCGCGCAATGCGCCGGCCGCCTTCATCGCCTGCAGGATCGACATCAGATCCGCGGGCGTCGCGCCGAGCGCGTTCAGCGCCTTCACGACTTCGGTCAGGTTCGCGCCGGCCGTCACCAGTTTCAGCGCGCCGTTGTCCTGCTTCATCTGGATCTGCGACTGCTGCGCGACGACCGTCTGCCCGTTCGAGAACGGCCCCGGCTGCGACACGACCGGCTGCGTGTTCACGACGACCGACAGGTTGCCGTGCGCGACCGCGCAGCTTTGCAGCGTGACCATCTGGTTCATCACGATCGAGCCGGTGCGCGCGTTGAAGATCACCTTCGCGGCCGCCTGCTCGGGCCGTACGTCGATGTCCTGCAGCCGCGCCATGAACGCGACCTGCTGCGCCGAATTGGCCGGCGCCGCGAGCTCGATCGTGCGGCCGTCGAGCGCGGTCGCGGTGCCGGGGCCGAACGTCGAGTCGACCGCCGACACGATCCGCTCGGTCGTGCCGTAGTCCATGTCGTTCAGTTGCAGCGTGAGGTGGCCGCCCATCTGCGCGAGCGCGTTCGGCACCGTGCGCTCGACGATCGCGCCGCCGACGACGCGCCCCGCCGCGAGCTGGTTCACCTGAACCTTGCTGCCGTTCGCGCTCGCGCCCGCGCCGCCGACCGCGAGGTTACCCTGCGCGAGCGCGTACACCTGCCCGTCCGCGCCCTTCATCGGCGTCAGCAGCAGCGTGCCGCCGCGCAGGCTCTTCGCGTTGCCGAGCGACGACACCGTCACGTCGAGCGCCTCGCCGGGCCGCGCGAACGGCGGCAGCGTCGCGGTCACCATCACCGCGGCGACGTTCTTCAGCTGCATGTTCGACAGCGTCGACGGGCCGCCGTTGGCCGAGCCGTTGTTGATCGAGATGCCGAGGTTCGCGAGCATGTTCGCGAGCGTCTGCGTGGTGAACGGCGTCTGCATCGTCTGGTCGCCGGTGCCGTCGAGGCCGACGACGAGCCCGTAGCCGATCAGCGGGTTGTCGCGCACGCCCTGGATCTGCACGAGATCCTTCAGGCGCTCCGCGTGCGCGTCCGGCGCGAACGCGGCCGCGCAGGCAACGGCCGCGCATGCGGCGACGAACCACGCGAGCGCGCGGCGCGCACGCGCGCGGGGAACGAAGCGCGGCACAAAACGGGAATCGGCGGTCGGCATGGTCGTCACCACGGCGCGATGTTGAGGAAGAAGCGCTGCAGCCAGCCCATGTCCTCGGCTTCGTTGATGTAGCCCTTCGCGGAATACTCGATCTTCGCGTCGGCGACCTGCGTCGAGTAGACCGAGTTCTGGCCCGAGATCGTGTTCGGATTGACGACGCCCGAGAAGCGCACGAATTCGTTACCCTGATTGATCAGCATCTGCTTCTCGCCGGACACGACGAGGTTGCCGTTCGGCAGCACGTTCGTCACGGTGACGGTGATCGTGCCGTTGAACGTATTCGCCGCGCTCGCGCCGCCTGCCGCCGTGAACTTGTTCGCGCCCGATCCGGACAGATTCGTCTTCGCGAACAGCCCGCCGAAAAAGCCCGCGGTCGGCACGCCGAAGTCGGTGCTGCCGCCGCGGTTCGCGTTCGCGCCCGACGACTTCGTCGCGTTGATGTTCTCCGCGATCATGATCGTCAGGATGTCGCCGATGTTGCGCGGGCGCTGGTCCTCGAACAGCGGCCGCCCGGCGAAGCCCGGGTTGTAGATCGAGCCCGGCGCCTGCATCGACGGCGGCGCGGGCGGCTGCGCGGTCATCGGCTGCTGGACGATCGGCGGGTGCGGCACCAGCGCGCAGCCGGCGAGCGCGGCCAGCGCGAGCGCGGCGGCCGGCGCGCGCAGGCCGCTTGCGCGGCCCGCGACGCAAGCGGAAAACGGAACGGGTCGAACGGCGAACTTCATGATGACGATCCTGCGGCGTGAGGGGGCATCGGCGTGGGTCAGCCCTGCTTCATCTGCGTGACGGTCTGCAACATCTGGTCGGACGTCGTCACCGCCTTGCTGTTGATCTCGTACGCGCGCTGCGTCTGGATCATGTTCACGAGCTCCTGCACGACGTTCACGTTCGACGCCTCGACGTACCCCTGGTTGAGCGATCCCGCGCCGTTCAGGCCCGGCTGCGACACGTTCGGCGCGCCCGACGACGACGTCTCCGCGAACAGGTTCTCGCCCTTCGCCTCGAGGCCGGCCGGATTGATGAACGTCGCGAGCTGCAGCGCGCCGATCTGCACCGCGTTGCTCGAGCCCGGCTGCGTGATCGTCACGACGCCGTCCGAGCCGATCGTCAGCGACGTCGCGTTCGCGGGCACCGTGATCGCCGGGATCACCTGGTAGCCGCTCGACGTGACGAGCTGGCCCTGCGCGTTGGTCTGGAGCGAGCCGTCGCGCGTGTAGGCGTTCGTGCCGTCCGGCATCAGCACCTGGAAGAAGCCGGCGCCGTTGATCGCGACGTCCTTCGAGTTGCCGGTCTGCTGCAGGCTGCCCTGCGTGTACAGGCGCTCGGTCGCGACCTGCTGCACGCCGGTGCCGAGCTGCAGGCCCGACGGCAGCTCGGTCTGCTGCGTCGAGTTCGCGCCGGGCTGGCGGACCGTCTGGTACAGCAGGTCCTCGAACACCGCGCGCGAGCCCTTGAAGCCGTTGGTGCTGACGTTCGCGAGGTTGTTCGAGATCACGTCCATCTGCGCCTGCTGCGCGTTCATGCCGGTGGCGGCGATGTAGAGCGATCGGTTCATTGGTTCGTTCTCCTTCGTGGGCGGCCGGGGCCGCTCAGCTGAAACTGAGCAGCTGGTTGGCTGACTGCTCGTTCTGGTCCGCGCTGCTGATCAGCTTCGACTGAAGCTCGAATGCGCGCGCGTTGTCGATCATCGACACCATCGCGTTGACCGGATTCACATTGCTGCCTTCGAGCGAATTCGGCACGATCGCGACGCTCGGGTCGGTGTCGGCCGGATTGCCGTCGGCGGTGCGGAACAGGCCGTCCGCGCCGCGCGAGAGCGTCGACGGGTCGGGGTTCACGAGCTTCAGCTGGCCGACGACCGCGACCGCGGTCGGCGGATCGCCCGGCATCAGCGCGGACACCGTGCCATCCTTGCCGATCGTGATCTGCGCGTTCGGCGGCACCGCCAGCGGGCCACCGTCGCCGACGACCGGCAGGTTGCTCGCGGTCACGAGCTGGCCGTTCTCGTCGACGTGCAGGTTGCCCGCGCGCGTGTACGCCTCGCTGCCGTCGGCCGTCTGGACCGACAGCCAGCCCTGCCCTTCGACCGCGACGTCGAGCGGATTGCCGGTTCGCTCGATCGGGCCCGTCGCGAAATCCGCGCTCGGCGTCGACGCGATCGCGTACGTGCGCGTCGTGTTCGGATCGACGGCGCTGCCGTCGCCGAAGTTCATCGGCACCGCGCGATACGCGGCGAGCTGCGCGCGAAAGCCCGTCGTCGACGCGTTCGCGAGGTTGTTCGCGACGATCGCCTGCTGGTCGAGCGCCTGCGACGCGCCCGTCATCGCCGTGTAGATCAGTCGGTCCATGTCAGCCTCCGCCGGGCCGCCCCAAGAAGGCTGACCGCCCCCTCGGGGGGCAGCGAACTACGTGAGCGTGGGGATCGTTTCATGTGTGCCTTTCAGCGCGCGCCAGTGGCGCGTCAGAGATTGACGATCGTCTGATCGACGGCCTGCTGCGTCTTGATCGTCTGCGCGTTCGCCTGGTAATTGCGCTGCGCGGTGATCAGGTCGACGAGCTGGCTCGTCAGGTCGACGTTCGAGTTTTCGAGCGCGCTGCCCTGCAGCGTGCCGTGGTTCGTGCTGCCCGGCGCGGAGATCTGCGGCACGCCCGAATCGGCCGTCTCCGCATACTGATTGCCGCCGAGGTTCACGAGGCCGTTCGGATTGTTGAAGTTCGCGAGCACGATCTGGCCGAGCACCGAGGTCTGCCCGTTCGAGTAGTTGCCGGTGATCTTGCCGTCCGTGCCGATCGTGTAGTTCGTCAGCGTGCCGCTCGCGTAACCGTTCTGCGACAGATTGTTCACGCCGTCCTGGCCGCCGTACTGCGTGGTGCCGGTCAGGTCGAGCGTCACCGTCGGCGTCGTCGGCGTGTTGGCCGTGTTCGGCATCGTGAACGACAGCGTCGCCGGCGACGGGCTCGTGATGTTGCCCGACGAGTCGAACGTGATCGGGCCCGCGTCCGTCGGCGTCTGGCCCGCCGCGCCCGCAAACACTTCCCACGTGCCCGGACCGGTCGCGCCGGCCGCCGGACCGGTTTTCAGGAAATACATGTTGACCTGCTGCGCGCCACCGAGCGAGTCGTAGGTCTGGATCGACGTCGAGTAGTTGTACGTCGACGCATTGGTCGCGCTGAACGCCGCCACGCCCCCGGTCGGCACCGTATCCTGCGAGTTCAGGTTCAACTGCGCGCTGATCGTGCTCGTCGCGCTCGGCGCGAGGTTCGTCGTCGGCGCTTGCAGCGGCACGGTCGTCGCGGTGTTGATCACGCCGTTCGCGTTCGCCGCGTAGCCCATCAGATTCAGGCCCTGCGCGTTGACGAGATAGCCGCTCGCGTTGCGCTGGAACGTGCCGTCGCGCGAATACGTGAGCGCGCCGTTGTTCGACATCTGGAAGAAGCCGTTGCCGTTGATCGCGACGTCGAGCGCCGAGTCCGTCGTCGTGATCGTCCCCTGACTGAAATTCTGCTGCACCGACGACATCGTCGTGCCGATGCCGATCTGGTTGTTGGTCGCGGTCGCGACCGAATTCGCGTACATGTCCGCGAACTGCGCGGTGGCGCCCTTGAAGCCGACCG
Organism: Burkholderia guangdongensis; assembly: GCF_013403875.1. Classification (GTDB taxonomy): domain Bacteria; phylum Pseudomonadota; class Gammaproteobacteria; order Burkholderiales; family Burkholderiaceae; genus Burkholderia; species Burkholderia guangdongensis. The sequence goes on from NZ_JACBNX010000035.1 coordinate 23,824, forward strand.
TGTTCGCGTTCGCGATGTTGTTGCCGATCACGTCGAGCGCGCTCGACGCCCCGGCGAGGCCGCTCAATCCCTGTTGATAACCCATGCCTGGTCTCCGTTTTGTCGAGGTTGAATCAGTTGGTGGTGGACGCCGTCGTGCTCGACGTCGTGCCCGGGTAAATCGACGCGACCTGCGACAGGCCCACCGTCGAACCGTTCGACAGCACGAGCCCCGGCGTGCCGTCCGCCTGCTGGATCACGCTGTCTACCTTCGCGGACGACAGCACGGTCGCCGAGCTGGTGCTGCCGCTGCTGCCGACCGCCTGCGCGCCGATCGTGTACGTGCCGTCCGGCAGCGTATTGCCCGCGCTGTCGGTCGGCGTCCAGTTGAACGGCACGGTGCCGGCCGACTGCGCGCCCGCGTTGATCGTGTTCACGACCGTGCCCGCCGCATTCTTCACGGTGATCGTCAGGTTCGACACCGCGCTCGACAGCTGCACGCCGAACGACGTCGCGGCGCCGTTCGCCACGGTGACGCCGTTGCCCGGCGCGAGCACGTTCTCGCCGATCAGCGACGCCGCCTGCGTCTGCTGGCCGGCCATCAGCTGCGTCGACAGCGACGTCAGCGACGTATTCAGCTGCGCGATGCCGCTCACCGTGCTGATCTGCGCGAGCTGCGACGTCATCTGCGAGCTGTCGACGGGGTTCGTCGGATCCTGGTTCTGAAGCTGCGTGACGAGCAGTTGCAGGAACGTCGACTGCAGGTCGCTCGCCGACGTTCCGCCGAGGCTCGTCGCGCTCATCGTGTCGGTCGGCGTGTTCGAGACGGTCGTGCCGTTGCCGCCGATCGTCGTGGAGGAGGAAGTCATCCGGATTCGCCTTGTGTCAGAGAGAGATACGCTCAGGTGCCGATCGTCAGCGTTTTCAGCATCAGCGACTTCGCGGTGTTCAGCGTTTCGACGTTCGCCTGGTACGAGCGCGACGCGGAGATCATGTTGACCATCTCCTGCACCGGGTCGACGTTCGGCATCTGCACATAGCCGTTCGCGTCGGCCTGCGGATTCGACGGGTCGTACGTGCTCTTCATCGGCGACGGATCGTCGATCACCTTCGCGACGCGCACGCCGCCGATCCCCTGGCCCGACGCGGTGCGCGCGCCGCCCTGCGGGTCGGTTTCGAACACGACCTGCTTCGCCTTGTACGGCTGGCCGTCGGGGCCCGTCATGCTGTCGGCGTTCGCGAGGTTCGACGCGGTCACGTTCAGCCGCTGCGACTGCGCGGACAGCGCCGAGCCGGCGACGTCGAAGATGTTCATCAGTGATGGCATCGAAGCTCCTTGTGCCCATTCGCGGGCATGCTGTTCGGCCAGGTCATGAAGGCCGGGAAGGTCACGAGCCGGACGTGATCGCGGCGATCATCGTCTTGATCTGCTGCGTCATCACGGTCATGCCGGCTTCGTAGTGCAGCGCGTTGTCCGCGAACTGCACGCGCTCGACGTCGAGGTCGACCGTGTTGCCGTCGAGCGCCGGCTGCAGCGGCTGCCGGTACTGCGGGCGGCCGAAGTCGTCGGCCGGGCCGCCCGTCGCCGCGAGCGTCGCGGCACCGGCGATATGGCCGGGCGACGTCGACGCGAGCGTCATCCCGGACGCGACGCCCGCCGGCTGCGCGGCGGCGAGCGGCGCCGCGTTGGCCGGCGCGAGGCCGCCGGCGCCCGTCTGCTGCAGCGAACGCGCGAGCGTCGACGCGAAATCGACGTCGCGCGCCTGGTAGCCGGGCGTGTCCGCGTTCGCGACGTTCGACGACAGCAGTTCCTGTCGATAGGCGCGCACGTCGAGCGCCTGGCGGCCGAACGCGAATTCGGCATCGAGTTTGTCCAGCATCTGTGCGCCTCTCCGTTTCTCAAGCGATGCACCGCCCTGCCACTCTTCGCCGCCGCGCGGCCGAAGAGCCCTTTTTCGATGGAATGCATGGTAGGCGGGAGCGTCAAGCCGCAATCGGCCGAATAACACGGCAAAGCCCCCCTATATCCACCGTTTGCGTGGCGGGCCGGCTCCCTAGAATGCGAATCGGGACTCCTATCTCGAGGACAGCGCCATGAAAGCCATCGCACATCGCGGCCCCGCCGCGCGCCAGTCGCTCCGGCGGCTCGCGTGCGCGCTCGTCGCGGCGCTGTGGGCGAGCGTGGCCGCCGCGCAGCAGGACGGGATGATCGTGATCCCGGGGCGCGGCGAGACCGCCGAGGCGGCCTCGGCCACCGACCCGAGCCGAATCGTGACGATCGTCGCGGGCACGCCTGCGGCAGCGGCGGAGAACCGGAGCGTGCGCACCGTCGCCCCGGCCGCTGGGCGGGCACCCGCCACGGCCGCCGGGCAGAACGCCGGCCAAGCCACCGCCCAAACCGCCGCACCGGCCACGCCGCCCGGCCAGCAGGACGCCGAATCGGTCCGCCGTGCGGCGCTCGCGTATCTTCAGCAGCAGGCGGAGGGTCTGCCGGGCAAGACGACGGTCACGGTATCGCCGTCGTTCGCGCGCGGCCTCGCCGCCTGCGCGACGCTGGAACCGTTCCTGCCAACGGGCGCGCGGCTGTGGGGCCGCACGACGGTCGGCGTGCGCTGCGTGGGCGAGCGGCCGTGGACCGTCTACCTGCAGGCGAAGGTCGCGGTGCAGGCCCCCTACTATGTCGCCGCGCGGCAGATCGCGCCGGGCGAGGCGCTGACCGCGGCCGATCTCGTCGCGCGCGACGGCGACCTGACCGTGCTGCCGCGCACGATCATCACCGATCCGTCGCAGGCGGTCGGCGCGATCGCGCTCGCGCGCGTATCGGCCGGCCTGCCGCTGCGGCAGGACATGCTGAGGAGCGCGGCGTCGGTGACGGCCGGACAGACCGTGCGCGTCGTCGCGGCCGGACAGGGCTTCACGATTTCGGCCGAGGGGGCCGCGCTCGCCAGCGCGCCGCCGGGCCAGCAGGTACGGGTGAGGATGGCGGCGGGGCAGATCGTCACCGGCATCGTGAAGGATGCCGGCACGGTCGAGCTGCCGCTCTGACCCCGGGAGGACATCGATTCGGCGACGAATTCGGCGACGATCGCGACGCGGACGGGAATGCTAAAGTTCGACCCGGCCATGCCGTTATCTGGGTCAAACCGAATCAGGAAGCCCATCGTGAAAGTCGATTCCACATCCTCCAGCGCGCAGACGCTGACGAACACGAGCGCCGGCACCACGCGAGCGCAACCAGGCGCGGCGCCGGCGGCCGATGCGCGGACGAACACGCCCGGCACGACCGGTGGTGACGCGAGCGTAAACCTGTCGGGCCTGTCCGCGCAGTTGCGTTCGCTGGCGGCGTCCGGCGCCGCCGATATCGATACCGGGCTCGTCCAGTCGATCAAGGACGCGCTGAAGAACGGCACGCTGTCGATCGATCCGAGCAAGATCGCCGACGGCGTACTGAATACCGCCCGCGAGCTGCTGCAGCCGCCGAAACAAGGCTGAGCCGGCGCGGGCACCGGATGAACGACGCGCGGATCGGCCGCGCGCCGGTGTAACGAGCTGAGCGAAAGCCCATGAGAGACGAGCTGCTGGCCACGGTCAACGACGAACACGCGACGGTCGAAGCGTTCGCGTCGCTGCTGGCGTACGAAGAGAAGGCGCTGACGACGCCGGAGCCGCTGCAGATGCTGCCGGGCATCGTCGATCAGAAGACGGAGCTGATCGAGCGGCTCGCGAACCTCGAGCGCACGCGCGACACGCAGTTGTCGGCGCTCGGCTTCCCGGCCGGCAAGAAAGGGATGGATCAGGCCGCCGCGCGCGACACGCGCCTCGCGGGCCGCTGGCAGTTGCTGCAGCAGGCGGCCGAGCGCGCGCGGCGCGCGAACGCGACCAACGGGATGCTGGTCCGGATCCGGATGGATTACAACGAGCGCACGCTCGCGGTGCTGCGCTCGACGCCGGCGAAGGTCGGCTTTTACGGCCCGGACGGGCGCGTGTCGACCGTCGTGCGGTGACGCGCGGGCCGGCCGTTCAGGCGGCCCGCGCTTTTTCCTTCCCGCGTCACCCCTCTCCCACTCCCGCCGCATGCGCGACCGCGAGAATTCGCGCGCGATGCACGGCTTCCTTGATCCTTTGCGCGTCGTTGCCGATCTCGCGCGCGATCGCGCCCGCATCGACGCTGCGCGCCGCCGCGAGCGCCTCGCGCAGCCGCTCCGCCTGCGGATACGGCTGCGTGTCCAGCCCGAGCCGGCCGCGCGCGTCCGATTCGCACGCCTGCAGCAGCTCCGCGAAGCGCGCCGGCTTGCGCAGCGCGTCGGTGCGCTCGAACAGCCGCACGAGCGCGGCCGCGCCCATCTCCATCACGCGATGCAGGTTGCCGTGCTCGCGCGCGACGACGAGCGCGAGGTCGCGGCACTCGTTCGGCACGCGCAACCGCTCGCACAGCGGCTTCAGCAGATCGACGCTGCGGCCTTCGTGGCCGATGTGGCGCGGCAGCACGTCGGCGGGCGTCGTCGCCTTGCCGAGATCGTGCGTGAGCGCCGCGAACCGCACCGGGAGCGAGTAACCCTGCTTCGCCGCGTAGTCGACGACCATCATCACGTGCACGCCGGTATCGACTTCCGGGTGATAGTCGGCGCGCTGCGGCACGCCGAACAGCGCGTCGATCTCCGGCAGGATCCGCGCGAGCGCGCCGCACTCGCGCAGCACCGCGAACATCCGCGACGGCCGCGCCTCCATCAGCCCGCGCGCCAGCTCCTGCCACACGCGCTCCGCGACGAGCGCGTCGGCCTCGCCCGCGTCGACCATCCGCCGCATCAGCGCCATCGTGTCGTCGGCGACGGCGAAGTCGAAAAAGCGCGCGGCGAAGCGCGCGACGCGCAGGATCCGCACCGGATCCTCGACGAACGCGTCGCTCACGTGCCGGAACACTTTCGCGCGCAAGTCCGCCTGCCCGCCGTGCGGATCGATCACCGGCCCGACGAGCGCGCCGTCCGGGCTCACCTCGCGCGCCATCGCGTTGATCGTCAGGTCGCGCCGCGCGAGGTCCTCGTCGAGCGTCACGTCCGGCGCGTAGTGGAACTGGAAGCCGTGATAGCCGGCCTCGGTCTTGCGCTCGGTGCGCGCGAGCGCGTATTCCTCGTGCGTGCGCGGATGCAGGAATACCGGAAAATCCTTGCCGACCGGCCTGAAACCCTGTGCCGCGAGCTGCTCCGGCGTCGCGCCGACCACCACGTAGTCACGGTCCTGCACCGGCACGCCGAGCAGCTCGTCGCGAATCGCGCCGCCTACCGCGTAGACATTCATTGCCGCGGCTCGTACTTCGCGAGCACGTGCGTCTCGCGGCGCGCGCCGGCGATCCACGCCTGCACCGCCGGCAGCGCGCTCACGCGCGCCGCGTAACCGGCCGCGTCCGGCGACAGCCCCGGCGCGTACGTATTGAAGCGCATCACGACGGGCGCGTACATCGCGTCCGCGATCCCGAACTCACCGAACAGGAACGGCCCGCCCGACGCTTCCAGGCATTCGCTCCACAGCGCGTCGATCCGCGCGATGTCGGCGAGCGCGCCGGGCGTCGCGCCGACGCCGGGAAACGATGCGCGGATGTGCATCGGCATGTTCTCGCGCAGCGCGAAGAAGCCCGAGTGCATCTCGGCCGCGACGCAGCGCGCGTGCACGCGCTCGATCGGATCGGCGGGCCACAACAGATGCTGCGGATAGCGCTCGGCGAGCGTCTCGGCGATCGCGAGCGAATCCCAGATCGCGAGCCCGTGGTCGTCGATCAGGCACGGCACCTTACCGGTCGGCGAATGCTCGAGGATGCGCGCCGTCGAGTCTGCTTCGCCGAGCTCGACGGGGATCTCGTCGAACGGAATGCCGAAATGCGTGAGCAGCACCCACGGCCGCATCGACCACGACGAGTAGTTCTTGTCTCCAATGACGAGTTTCATGACGGATTTCCTGATAAAAGGCGGATCATCTGACGTTCAGCGCCGCGCGCGAAACCAGTCGAAGCGCGAACGCTGCGCGGCGTCGCCGAGATACGCGGGGGCGATGCTTTCGAGACTCGCCGGATCGATGCCGAGTTCCGGCGCGAGCGGCCCCGACAGCACGTTCGGCACCGACATCGACGCGAGGTTGTCGCGCGTGATCAGCGGCTCGCCGGGCAGGCGCTCGAACACCGCCGCCTGCAGCCGCGCGAGCGCGTCCGGCAGCCGCACGATCCGCGCGTGCCGGCCGACGACCGTGCCGCAATAGCGGACCAGCGCCTCGAGCGTATAGACGGCCGGGCCGCCGATCTCGTAGGTCTTGCCGCGCGCGGCCGCGAGATCGAGCGTGTTGACGATCGCCTGCGCGACGTCGCCGACGAACACCGGCTGGAAGCGCGCGTCCGGCATCGCGAGCGGCAACACCGGCAGCGTGCGCTGCAGCCGCGCGAACGTGTTCAGGAACGCGTCGCCGGGGCCGAACACGACCGACGGCCGGAAGATCGTCACGCCGAGCGGGCACGCGGCGGCGACCGCGTGCAGCGCCGCCTCGCCGTCGCCCTTCGAGCGCTGGTACATGCTCGGGCCGTGCGAATTCGCGCCGAGCGCGCTCAGGTGCATGAGGCGCGGCACGCCGGCCTCGACGCACGCGGTCGCGAACGCGGCCGGCAGCGACACGTGCGCGCGCTCGAAGCCCGCGCCGTAAGGCGAGCCTCGGCCGCCGTGCAGCACGCCGATCAGATTGATGGCCACCTGCGCGCCCGCGGCAAAGCGGGCCAGGTGCTGCGCGTCGAAGCCGTCGAGCTCGACGATCTCGACCGGCAGCATCATCAGATGGCGCGCACGGTCGCGCCGGCGTGTGCCGATCCGCACATGCCGGCCAGCAGCGATCAGCGCATTCACGAGCCGGCTGCCGATGAAGCCGGTTCCCCCCAAGAGCGCGACGGTCTGGCGATCCATGATCGAGACTCATGAAAGCACGCTGCCGCGTCGTGCGCGGCAGCGTGCGGGTTGCGGTTCAGGGCGCCACGTAGCCTAGCCGCTTCTTCAGCGATTGCGGTTTGCCCTCGAACAGCGCCGCGTAGTACGTGGTGTTCGACAGCACGTTCTTCACGTATTCGCGAGTCTCGCTGAACGGGATCGTCTCCGCGAAGATCGCGCCCTCGACCGGCTGCGTCAGCGACTGCCGCCACTGCCGCGGCCGCCCCGGCCCGGCGTTGTAGCCCGCGGTCGCGAGCACCGCCGAGTCGTCGAACGACCCGTAGATGTCCGCGAGATACGACGTGCCGAGCTGGATGTTCATGTCGATATCATGCATCTGCTCGCGCGAGATCGGGCCGAGGCCGAGCTTTTTCGCGACGAGCTGCGCGGTCGCCGGCATCAGCTGCATCAGCCCGCCCGCACCGACCGACGAACGCGCGTTCGTGATGAAGCGCGACTCCTGGCGAATCAGCCCATACGCCCATTCGACGTCGAGGCCGGTCGACTGCGCGTAGCGCACGACGGTCTCGCGGTACGGCGACGGATAGCGCAGCGTGAAGTCGTGCTCGGCCTTCGTGCGATCGGCGGTGTTGACGGTGCGGTCGAGCATGTCGAGGCGCTTGCCGTACTGGGCGGCCGCGAGCAACTGGCGGTCGGTCATCCCGCGCAGCGGCCAGTTCCATTCGCGGTTGCCCTCGAGACGCAGGTTCATCGCGTAGAAGCGCTGCGCGAGCGCGAAGCCGGGAATTTTGCTCATCGCGCTGATCTCGTCGTCGGAGACCGTCGTGCGCGGCGGGATCGTCGTGCGCTGGCCGAGCTCCTCGCCCGCGAGCTGACCGTAGAAGCTGAACTGGCCGGCGATCTGCTCGAATTCCTGATTCGCCTGCAGCGTGTTGCCGCTCTGCTTCAGCGCGCGCGCGTGCCAGTAGACCCACGCCGGATCGTCGCGCAATGACGGCGGCATCTGCTCGATCGACCAGCGCACCATCGGCCAGTCGCCGGCGAGCAGCGCCGCGCGCGTGCGCCATTCGTACGCGGGATTCGACAGTGGCGCGTTCGCCGACTTCTGATACCAGACCGACGCGAGCGGCGAGCGTTTCAGCGCGCCCTGATAGCCGATCTCGCCCCAGGCGATCGCCTGCTCCTGCTTCGAGAGCGACGCGCCGACCGTGGTCATCAACGACGCGGCCTGATCCGGATCGTTGCGCGCGAGGCGCACGAGCGCGACGAGCGCGAGCTGGTGCGACACCGGATCGGGGCCGACGCCGTTCGCGAGATAGAGCGGCGGCACGCTCGTCGCCTGATCGAACGCGGCGGGGCGCGTGCCGAGCGCGTCGGCGATGCGGCTGCCGAGCGTCGTGTAGTTCTGCTCGAACGCGAAGCGGATCTGCTGCCACACGTCGTCGCTCGTGAACTGCTGGTTCATCGCGAGCGCGGTGATCAGGTCGACGCATGCGTCGCCGTAATTCTTCGGCTCGACGAGCAGCGCGCGGGCCGCGTCGGCGACGTTCTCGCCGCGCGCGGCGCGCGATTCGAGCGCGTAGCACTTGACCTGCGTGTCGTCGTCGAGCACGAAGCGCTTGTACTGGTCGTCGAAGTTGCGCCAGTCGTGGCGCGCGCCGAGCACGAGCAGATAGTCGTTGCGCATCCGGTCGGCGATCGCCTGGCCGTCGTAGCGCTGCAGGAACGACTGCACCGGCGCGTCAGGCGCATCGAGCCGCGCGTGGCCGGCCGAATCGAACAGTTGCGGCTTGATCTGGAAGTACTCGACGTACGACGGAACCGGATAGTTCGGGATCGACGCGGCGAGCTGTGCGGCCTTCGCGGCGTCGTTGCGGCGCGCGGCCTCGCGCAGCTGGATGAAGGTCTGGTCGTCCCCGGAAAGCGTGTCGTCGGAGGGCGCGGCGCAGGCGGCCGTGCCCGCGACGAGCAGCGCGGCGGAAAGCGTCAGCGTGACCGCACGATATACTCGGAAAAGGCTGTTTGACATCGTCTTGATTGGAGCACGGAGTGAGCGAAAGCATAGCACGCAACCCCTCTGCCGCCAGGACTTCGTCCGGGTCCGCGGAACGGAAAAAAGCGCTGCGGCGGGCGCTGTTGCAGGCTCGCCGCGACGCGCAGTCGCAGCCCGGTACGGATGCGTCGCTGGGCGAGCATGTGCGGGCGCTGCTCGATCGCGTCGCGCCGCGCACGGTTGGATTTTACTGGCCGCTGCCGGGTGAGTTCGATGCGCGGGCGGTGGTGCTCGGGTGGTGTGGTGCGGCGGCGGGGCGGGTGGTTGCGTTGCCGGTGATTCGCGCGCCGGGCGAGCCGCTCGAATTTCATGCGTGGGATGAGGCGACGCCGATGCGCGAAGGGCATCACCGGATTCCGGAGCCGACGTCGGGTAAGGTCGTCGCGCCGGATCTGCTGCTGATTCCGTGCGTCGGGTTCGATGCGCGGCGGTTCAGGCTCGGGTATGGCGGCGGGTATTACGATCGGACGTTGGCGGCCTGGCCGGGAGCGGTGCTGCCGGTGACGGTCGGGATCGCGTATGACGCGTGCCGGGTCGAGGCGCTGCCGGTCGAGGAGCATGATCTGGCGATGGGGTGGGTGGTGACGGAAGGGCGTATTTACGGCGGTGAAAGCGAATCGTGATCCGTGGGCGATGGGCCTTCGCAATGGGCGTTGGCGTTCAGGCGTCACGGGGGTGTAGTGGAACGCGTTTCGCATGGGCTGGAGGTATCCGGAATTTCGTGTGTGAGGCGGGTTGAGACTCAGATTCCGATATTGAATCGCTCCGGGTAAAGCAGTGCAAACTGCGTCATCGCGCCTTTCCAATCGTGCCGGGAGCCGGTCCACTTGGCAACGACGTTACGCAGGGCCAACCAGATCAGCTTGAGCGNCTTGATGATCTTCCGAAGCTGCATGTGCAGCGACTCAATGGCGTTGGTCGTATATACAATTTTTCGGATATCCGGCGCGAAGGCGAAGAACGGGATGACCTGCTCCCAGGCTCGCCGCCAGAGCGCGGCGATTGGCGGGTATTTCGTGCCCCATGGGCCGGCGTCGAACGCATCCAGCGCCACGGCGGCCGCCTCGGCCGTCGGCGCCCGGTACACCTCCTTGAGCGCGGCGGCGGCTACCTTGCGATCTTTCCAGCTCACGAAGTCGAGCGAGTTCCGGATCAAATGCACGATGCAGGTCTGAACTGTCGTTTC
>NZ_JACBNX010000036.1 GCF_013403875.1 Burkholderia guangdongensis
TTCCCGTCGGACGAGGCCGCGCTCAAGCTGATCTGGTTGGCCCTGCGTAACGTCGTTGCCAAGTGGACCGGCTCCCGGCACGATTGGAAAGGCGCGATGACGCAGTTTGCACTGCTTTACCCGGAGCGATTCAACATCGGAATCTGAGTCTCAACCCGCCTCACACACGAAATTCCGGATACCTCCCCTTTCAACCATCTCATTAATTACTGACTCCCCCGGCTCGCAGCTTTCAACCGCACATGACAGTGCTACGCGCTGGCAGCGGTGTGGACCACGATCTGACTACGTTGGGCACCCCCGTCCGCACGTCCAAACGGCCAACGCCAACCGCCGAAGTAGGCCCCCGCCACCAAATCAACCCCGCCCCACTGAACTACACTTAATACCTCAGCCGCAAACCCCCACCGCCCGCCATGGCGCACTTATTCTTCGCCGCCGCGATCCAACGGCACATCCCGATGCCCGAACGCAACGTCCCCGCGCACTCGGTCGACGAAGCGCTATCCGTCGCATTCGCCGCCGAGCCGCGGCTGCGCGGCTACATCCTCGACGACCAGGGAGGCTTGCGCCGCCACCTATCCGTGTTCATCGACGGTAACCCATTGCGCGACCGCCGCCGCCTATCGGACCCAGTCGATGCAAATAGCCGTATCTACGTCGTGCAAGCGCTCTCTGGCGGCTGACACAGGCACCGCCCGACACCTGAGATCGGAGGACCCACCGTGAACAACAACCGCTTGATCGTAGGCACTCGCAAAGGCCTGTTCGTATTCGAAGCGAGCAGCACCGCCCCGCGCGAATGGAAGCCAACCGCCCACCACTTCCCCGGCGAACCGATCAGTTCCGTGCTCGCCGACCCACGCGACGGCACGCTCTACGCGGCACTCAATCTCGGTCATTTCGGCGTGAAACTGCACCGCCTCCAGCCCGGCGATCGCGAATGGACCCCATGCACGACCCCCATCTACCCACCCCAACCCGACCCCGAACCGACAACCACCTCCCCCGACCAGCCAGCCCCCCCACCCGACCCCCTCTGGTCCCTAGAACAAATCTGGACCCTGGAACCCGGCGGCCTCGACGAACCCTGCACTCTCTGGGCCGGCACGATCCCGGGCGGCCTGTTCCGCTCGAACGACGCCGGCGAGAGCTGGACATTGAATCGCGAACTCTGGGACCACCCCAATCGCCGCGAGTGGATGGGCGGCGGTTACGACCACGCCGGCATCCACTCGGTGATGGTCGATCCACGCGACAGCCGTCACGTGACGATCGGCGTCTCGTCCGGTGGCGTCTGGCAGACGGCCGACGGCGGCGCCACCTGGCGCCCGACGACGAGAGGCATGAAAGCCGACTACATGCCGCCCGAGCGAAGCGAGGAGCCGAACATCCAGGACCCGCACCGCATCGTCCAGTGCAAAACCGCGCCGGACGTGCTCTGGACGCAGCATCATTGCGGGATCTTCCGCTCGACCGACGGCGGCGAGCATTGGGTGCGCATCGAGGCCCAGCCATCGAGCTTCGGCTTCGCCGTAGCCGTTCATCCGAACGCTCCTGACACGGCGTGGTTCGTGCCCGCGATCAAGGACGCCTGCCGCATTCCCGTCGACGGGCGTTTCCTCGTGACGCGCACACGCGACGGAGGCAACACGTTCGAATCTTTCTCCCAGGGCCTGCCACCGGCGCCAGCTTACGATCTGGTCTACCGGCACGGGCTCGCCGTCGATGCGACGGGTACGCGTCTCGCAATGGGCTCGACGACGGGCGGACTCTGGACTTCCGACGACGCCGGCGAAAGCTGGCACGAAGTCTCCGCGCATCTACCGCCGATCTATCACGTGAGTTTCGCCTGAGCACGGACGCTTGATCGATAGCGAGCAGCGGGACATCCATACCGTCACGCCGTTTCTTCTCCCCAACCCTCCCCATGTTCGAAATCAGCCAGATCCGCTGCTTCGTCGCCGTTGCCGAAGAACTGCACTTCAGCCGCGCGGCTGAGCGCCTGAACATGACCCAACCGCCGCTCAGCCGGCAGATCCGTCTGCTCGAACACCAGGTCGGCACGCCGCTGCTCGACCGCTCGAGCCGCTCGGTCCGCCTGACGGCCGCCGGGCGGTCGTTCTTTCCGGAGGCGGTGCGGATCCTGCGTCTCGCCGAGGAGGCGACCTACACCGCCCGACGCATCGCGCGCGGCGAGACCGGCACGCTGTCGATCGGCTTCACCGCCGCGTCCGGCTACGGGCTGCTGCCGCGGCTCGTGCGCCTCGTGCGGCAGCACTCGCCGGGCGTGTCGCTGACGCTGAAGGAGCTCGTCAGCCGCAACCAGCTCGACGCACTCGCGTCCGGCCAGCTCGATCTCGGCCTGCTGCGCCCGCATGCCGGGCACACCGAACTCGACACCGTGCCGCTCGCGCGCGAGGGGCTCGTGCTCGCGATTCCGGAGCGCGAGGCGGCCGGCTGGCCCGAGCGCCCGGTCGCCGCGGACCTCGACGGCAAGCCGTTCCTGATGTACACGCCGTACGAGGCGCAGTATTTCCACCGGCTGCTGCAGATCATCTTCGACCGCGCGAACGTCGCGCCGGAGATCGTCGAGCACGTCGCGCAGATCCACACGATGCTCGCGCTCGTCCATCTCGGCATCGGCGTCGCGCTGATTCCGGAAACCGCGACGCGCCTGCACTTCGAAGGCGTCGTGATGCGGCGCATCGAGACCGATCCCGCGCGGCCCGTCGAGACCGTCTGCGCATACCGGAAGAACAACGACAATCCGATTCTCGGCCTGATCCGCACGCGGATCCTGCCCGAATTCGCGGACCGCTGATCCGTGCCCGCGCGGCGCGCCCGCACCGCGCACCCACACCCGCATCGATTCAATTTCTGGATCGTTGCCATCACCAGTTGATTTGATCCTGAATCAATGTCCTCTGACAATCAATAACACAAATGACAGCGCGGTTTGCCATCCCGCGCTCGATCCCGCAGAGGCGTTTTGCATGGGATCGGAGTCGGCGCCGACGCGCCGCCCCGGTCGACAGGAGACAAGATGGAACACGTACAGGCGCACAGCGCGCCCGTCGCGGGCAAGCTCGCGTCGCGCGCTCGATGGAGCATCCTCGCGATGCTGTTCGTCGTCACGACGGTCAACTACGCCGATCGCGCGACGATCGCGATCGCCGGCCCGGCGATCCGCAACGCGATGGGGCTGTCGCCAGTCCAGATGGGCTTCATCTTTTCCGCATTCGCATGGTCATACGTGCTCGCGCAGCTGCCGGGCGGCTGGCTGCTCGACCGCTTCGGCTCGCGCATCACCTATTTCTTCAGCATCCTGCTGTGGTCGCTGTTCACGCTGTTCCAGGGCGGGATCGGCTTCCTGACCGGCGGCGCGGCCGTCTTCGCGCTGTTCGCGCTGCGACTGCTCGTCGGCGCGGCGGAGGCGCCGTCGTTCCCCGGCAACAGCCGGATCACGGCCGCGTGGTTCCCGAGCCACGAGCGCGGCCTCGCGTCCGCGATCTTCAATTCCGCGCAGTATTTCGCGACCGTGCTGTTCGCGCCGATCATGGGCTGGCTCGTGCACACGTACGGCTGGCAGAGCGTGTTCTTTTTCATGGGCGGCCTCGGCATCCTCTGCGCGTTCGTCTGGCACAAGACCGTGCACGGCCCCGCGCAGCATCCGGGCATCAGCGCGAGCGAACTCCGGTATCTCGAGGAAGGCGGCGCGCTGATCCATCTGGATACCGTGAAGGCCGCCGCGAAGCCGCGCGAGGTGAACGTGTGGGCGTGCGTGAAGGAGCTGCTCGGCAACCGGATGCTGCTCGGCGTCTACATCGGCCAGTACTGCATCACGACGCTCACGTACTTCTTCCTGACCTGGTTTCCGGTCTATCTGGTGCAGCAGCGCGGGATGACGATCCTCACCGCCGGCTTCGTCGCGTCGCTGCCGGCCATCTGCGGCTTTCTCGGCGGGATCGTCGGCGGCTGGCTGTCGGACCGCCTGACGAAGGCAGGCTGCTCGCTGTCCGCGTCGCGCAAGATTCCGATCGTGATCGGCATGCTGATGTCGATGAGCATGATCGCGTGCAACTATCTCAGCGCGGACACGCTCGTCGTCGCGGTGATGTCGCTCGCGTTCTTCGGCAAGGGCGTCGGCGCGCTCGGCTGGGCGGTCGTGTCGGACACGTCGCCGAAGGAGGCGAGCGGGCTGTCCGGCAGCCTCTTCAACACGTTCGGCAACGCGGCCGGCATCACGACGCCGATCGTGATCGGCTACATCGTGCAGGCGACCGGCTCGTTCGCGGGCGCGCTCGTGTTCGTCGGCGCGAATGCGGCGATGTCGATCGTCTGCTATCTGTTCATCGTCGGCGAGATCCGGCGCGTCACCCTCGTGAAGTCGCTGGTCCGCTGAGCGGCACCGACGACGTTTCAGACAAGATCATCTGGAGTCTTTCATGCAACCATCGGTTTCCGGCGCGCCGGTCGTGACGAGTCTGCGGGTCGTGCCCGTCGCGGGGCAGGACAGCATGCTGATGAACCTGAGCGGCGCGCATGGCCCCTGGTTCACGCGCAACATCGTGATTCTCGAGGACAGCGCGGGCCACGTCGGCGTCGGCGAAGTGCCGGGCGGCGAGTCGATCCGCAAGACGATCGACGACGCGCGCGCGCTCGTCGTCGGCAAGCCGCTCGGCGCGTACAACGACGTGCTGAACGCGATGCGCGCGGCGTTCGCCGATCGCGACGCGGGCGGCCGCGGGCTGCAGACGTTCGATCTGCGCACGACGATCCATGCGGTGACCGCGGTCGAATCGGCGCTGCTCGATCTGCTTGGCCAGTTCCTGAACGTGCCGGTCGCGGCGCTGCTCGGCAGCGGGCAGCAGCGCGACGCGGTCGACATGCTCGGCTACCTGTTCTACGTTGGCGATCGCACCCGCACGACGCTCGGCTACCGCGCGGAGCCCGACGCCGACGACGCGTGGTTCCGGCTGCGCAACGAGGTCGCGCTGACGCCCGACGCGGTCGTGCGCCTCGCCGAGGCCGCGCATGCGCGCTACGGCTTCAGCGATTTCAAGCTGAAGGGCGGCGTGCTCGAAGGCGCGGCCGAAATGGACGCGATCGTCGCGCTGCACGAGCGCTTCCCGGACGCGCGGATCACGCTCGATCCGAACGGCGCGTGGTCGCTCGCGGAAGCGGTGCGCCTGTGCCGCGACAAGCACGGCGTGCTCGCGTACGCGGAAGATCCGTGCGGTGCCGAGCAGGGTTTCTCGGGTCGCGAGGTGATGGCCGAGTTCCGGCGCGCGACGGGCCTGCCGACCGCGACGAACATGATCGCGACCGACTGGCGCCAGATCGCGCACGCGATCCAGCTGCAATCGGTCGACATCCCGCTCGCGGATCCGCATTTCTGGACGATGCAGGGCGCGGTGCGGGTCGCGCAGCTGTGCGAGATGTTCGGGATGACGTGGGGCTCGCACTCGAACAATCACTTCGACGTGTCGCTCGCGATGTTCACGCACGTCGGTGCGGCGGCGCCAGGCCGTGTCACCGCGATCGACACGCACTGGATCTGGCAGGACGGGCAGCGGCTCACGCGCGAGCCGCTGCGCATCGTCGGCGGGAAGGTGCGGGTGCCGGAGAAGCCGGGGCTCGGTGTCGAGCTCGACATGGACGCGCTCGAGCACGCGCACCAGGCGTACCTGCGGCTCGGCAACGGCGCCCGCGACGACGCGGTGGCGATGCAGTTCCTGATCCCGGGCTGGACGTTCGACAACAAGCGTCCCAGCCTCGTGCGCTGACGCGGCGCGCGTCGCCGCCGTCGCCGCCGTCGCCACCGTTGCCACCACCACCGCAGCCGCCACCGCCACCGCCACTGCAGCCGCAGCCGCAGCCGCAGCCGCAGCCGCAGCCGCAGCCGCAGCCGCAGCCGCAGCCGCAGCCGCAGCCGCCCGCATTCCACAATCCGAAATGCCGCCGTCATCGAGCATGCCGGCACGCCGGCCGCAACCCGGATTCATGCCGAGTCGCACGCCCGTGCGGCTCGCCGATAATGGCGGGCGCAAGCCGGCGCGCCCGCCGCGAGGCTTGTCAACTCATTGCGAAGGCGACGCGTTAAGGAGCCAGCATGTCGGTGTTTGTCGTGACCGGAGGGCGGACGCCTTCCCGCGTGGCGGACGCCCGGCATGGCTGGCTTTCCCGATGCGGACGTCTCGCATCTTTCGTACCGGTACGTTGGATTTCCCACTCAAAGGAACAAAAGAATGAAGAAGACTCTCGCTTCGATCATCGCCGCCGCTTTCGCACTGGCATCGGTTTCGGTTTTCGCACAGGCTTCGGCTCCGGAAGCATCGGCTGCCGCACCGGCACCGATGAAGGCTGACAAGAGCAAGCCGAAGCACACGCTGAAGACGCACGGCACGAAGAAGGGCATGGCGAAGGCTGCTGCCGCTTCGGCTGCCGGCACGAACGACAAGGGCGCGGCGCAGTAACCCTGCCGCGTCGGCCGGGTCTGCCGGCCGGATCTTGCCACCCCGCCCGTCTTGCGACGCGCGGGGTTTCTTTTTTTTCAGACGTCCGGTGCGACCGCGCGCATCGCGTCGACGACCGTGCGCATCCGCTGCCAGTGCGAGCCTTCCCAGAACACGCGCCGGCACACGTCGCAGGCCGCGAAGCGACGATGGCGCCGCCGCACGCCGTCCGGCACGCGCGCGGCCGCCTCGTCCGCGCCGAGCGGATGGAGCGGCGCGTTGCAGCGCAGGCACAGCCGGAACGGCCGCATGTGCGGCGCGAGGCCGAGCCGCACGAACAACTCGGTCAGCTGCGCGGCGGGCTGCACCGCATGCACGTAGCAGCCGCGCGCGACCGCGCGGCGCTTCAGCAGTTCGCGGTCGCGCGTGAGCACGATCCGGCCGTCGTGCTCGGCGAGCGCGGCGATCTCGTCGTCGCTGAAATGGTTGTCGTAGCGGGTGTCGAAGCCGGCGAGCCGCAGCAGTTGTGCGAGCGCGCCGAGATGCGCGTCGGCGACGAAGCGCCATTCGCGAGGCGGCGGGGCGGTTGCCCCGTCCGGCGCCGCCGCGCGCTCCGGGTACACGTCGACGCGGTCGCCGTCGGCGAGCCGCCGGTCCAGCGCGACCGACGCGCCGTTCACGTCGAGCCGCCCGATTTCGGTGTGCGGCACGCCGAGCGCCTCGACCGTGTGCTTGACGGTCGCGTCGCGCGCGCAGGCATACGCGAACGCGCGCTCGCGCCGCTCGCGCGGCAGGAACGCGTTCAATTCGTCGTGGAAGCGGAAGGTCGCGGCCATCATGGTCGCAGTATCGCACCGCGCGCGGGCCGGCCGGTGCGCGCTTGTTACACGCCTCTGTTGCATGCGCCCGTTACACGCGTGTGTTGCCCGCGCCCGTTACACGCGTCGGCAAATTACCCGCAAGTGTGTTTAACTCCGGTCTTCCACGAGTCGAAGGAGCGTCAGATGGATCTCGGATTTATCGGGTTGGGCGAAATGGGGCAGGCGATCGCCGCGAATCTGCTGAAGGCGGGGCACCGCGTGCGGGTCTGGAACCGCTCGCCCGAACGGCTCGGGCCGCTCGTCGAGCTCGGCGCGCAGGCGGTCGCGACGCCCGCCGACGCGTTTCGCGGCGACGCGGTGTTCTCGATGCTCGCGGACGACGCGGCCGCGCGCGCCGTGTTCGACGACGCGCTGCTCGCGCAGGCGCCGCGCGGCCTGATCCACGTGAACATGGCGACGATCTCGGTCGCGCTCGCCGGCGCGCTCGCGCATGCGCACGAGGCGCGCGGGCTCGCCTACGTCGCCGCGCCGGTGATGGGCCGGCCGGACGTCGCGGCGGCCGCGCGCCTGACGATCATCGCGGCCGGGCCGGCCGAGGCGATCGACCGGATGCAGCCGCTGTTCGACGCGATCGGCCAGAAGACCTGGCGGCTCGGCTCGCTGCCGGAGCACGCGAATACGGTGAAGATCACCGCGAATTTCACGCTCGCGGCGGCGATCGAGACGCTCGGCGAGGCGTCGGCGCTGCTCGCGGGGCATGGCGTCGCGATGCGCGACTTCCTCGACGTGATCACGCACAGCGTGTTCCCGGGGCCGGTGTACGAGGGCTACGGCGCGATGATCGCCGAGCGGCGCTACGAGCCGGCGCGGTTCAAGGCGCGCCTCGGGCTGAAGGACGTGCGGCTCGCGCTCGCGGCGGGCGATGCGGCGTCGGTGCCGTTGCCGGTCGCGAGCGTCGTGCGCGACAGCCTGCTCGATGCGCTCGCGCACGGCGGTGGCGATCAGGATTTCGCGGTGCTCGGCGAGGTCGCCGCGCGGCGCGCGGGCCGCTGAGCGCACGGGGCCACATCGTACGGGCGCGGTACCCGGCATAATGGCGGATTGGGTTTTTCACGCGGCAGAGGCGGCTATGAGCATGCATACCTGGTGGCTTTACGTGGCGACGGTGTTCGTCATCGCGGCGATTCCCGGACCGAACATGCTGCTGATGATGACGCACGGCGCGCGGCACGGGCTGCGGCGCGCGTCGGCGACGATGGCGGGCTGCCTGAGCGCGCTCGTGCTGATGCTGTCGGTGTCGGCGGCCGGGCTCGGCGTGTTCCTCGGCGCGTGGCCGGCGATGTTCAACGCGTTGCGCTTCATCGGCGCCGCGTACCTGGTCTACCTCGGCGTGAAGGCGTGGCGCGCGCGTGTCGACGACGGCGGCACACCGGCCGATACCGACGCGGCGCCGCGCGCGGCGGGGCCCGCATCGCGCTGGGCGCTGTACCGCAACGGCTTCCTGGTCGGGAGCAGCAATCCGAAGGCGATCCTGTTCGCGGCCGCGCTGCTGCCGCAGTTCATCGACACGTCCGCGCCGAAGCTGCCGCAGTTCGGCGTGCTCGTGGTCACGTTCGCGGTGATCGAGGTGAGCTGGTATCTGGTCTACGCGTCGTGTGGCACGCGGATCGGCGCGACGCTGAAGAGCCGCAACGTCGCGAAGGCGTTCAACCGGACGACGGGCGGGCTGTTCGTCGGCTTCGGCGCGATGATGGCGCTCGTCCGGCACTGACCAATCTAGAGGAAACCCTCGAGGGAAAATCCCTATTTTCTCTAAGGAAATGTTGCGTTGCGACAATGGAGCGGGTATAGTTACTCCTGTCTCCTCCATGTCTCCTCTGATATGGATTCAGCCCGCCTCTTCAGGCGGGCTTTTTTTTGCCCGCGATTTCACCCGCAATCGTCAGAACTTATACGACATCCCGACGTAGCTGATGATCGGGTCCGCCTTCAGGTCCGACTTCGACTGCGCGAGCGTCGTGCCGTCGGCCGCCTTGATCGTGACCGTCGACGTCGTCTTCAGCGGAATGTACGTGACCGACGCGACGAGTCCCCAATGATCGGTGAACGCGTACGTGACGCCCGCGTTGAACACCGGCTGCCACGACGACGACGCCTTCGCCGACACCTGCGTCAGCCCCGGCTTGCCCGCGCCCGCGGCCAGCACCGCGCCTAGGTTCTGCTGCGTCTGCTTGATGAAGTTCGTGTTGAGCTGCATGTCGCTGAACCAGTTGTACGACACGCCGAGCCCGAGGAACGGCCGGAACTTCGACGTCGACTTCGCGAAGTAGTACTGGAAGATCATGGCCGGGCTCCACTGCCGCACGCTCTTCACGAGCGGGTTGACCGTGGAGAGCCCGATGTTCTGCGAGCCGAGCGCGCCGGCCGGGCCGGGCGGCTTGATCGTGCCTTGCCCCGACACCTTGAACACCGGCGGAACGCCGCCGACGGTCGTGACGGCGATGTTGTCCGTCAGGAAGTGGCTGACGGTCAGGCCGACGGTGTCCGCGCCGCTCGTATGGTTCCCGGTGCCGGGCGACGTGAACGTCGGCGGCAGGCTGAGCGGCGTGTTGATCGGCGTCGGCGCGACGTTGGTCGTGAGCGGCGTGCTGCTTTGCTGCGGCATGATGTGGAACCAGCCGAGCGTGACGACGTTGCTGCCGGCGCTTTGCGCGTGCGCCGCGAAGGGCGCCAGCGCGGCGGCGCCGGCTGCCGCGCAGAGAAGTTTTTTCATGAGACGGGCTCCTCCCGGTTGCGCTTACTGCACGAACGCGCCGATCGTGAAGTACGGCGACGACGGATTGTTCTTGTCGAGGAAGCCGAACACGCCGCCCGTGAAGATGAACTTGCCGGTCGGCGCCGAGGTGCTCGCGCCGACGTGCGACGACGTGACCGTGCCCGGCACCGCCTGCGTGTAGTCGAGGTTCAGCGCGGTCGCGAGCGACGCCTGCGACGGCTGGAACGGATCGAGCAGCGTCGCCTGCGTGCCGGCGAGCGCGGTGGTCCGGTAGTCGAACTGGCTGTCGACGCCGATGTATTCGCCGTCCTGCGAGCCGACGGTGACGTTCTTCTGCGGCGACAGGATCGAGATGCTCGATTCGTCGTCGGCGGTCAGGCCCGGCACGCCGTTGCTGTCGGGCGTCGGGTTCGGGTTCGCGACGCCGGTGCGCACGAGGATCGGCACGAGCTGGTTGCGCAGCTTGCCGACGATCATGAAGCCCTTGCCCTGCGGCGTCGCCGACAGTGTCGGCTTCAGCTCGCTCTGATAGTGATCGGTCTCGAACGCGCCGCTGCCGTCCGACGACGGCACGAAGTTCGTGCCCTGCTGGCTGCACGTGCCCGGGTTCTGGCCGCCCGAGTCGCACCTGGTCCACGAGCCGTCCGCGTTGATCGTGATCTTCGCGTCGGTCGCCGCCGATGCGAAGTTCTGCGACGGCACTTCGCCGAAGCCGAGCTGGCTGTACGTGCCGGCGAGATTCGCGATGTTCGTCTCGATCGACGAGAAGCCGATGAACGGGTAATACGGGAATTTCGTGTCGGGCACCGCGGCTTGGCCGAGCACGCCGCCGAACTGGACCTCCTTGCCCGGAATCGTGCCGCCCGCGACGCCGAAGCCGATGAACACGCGCGCCGGCCGGGTCGGGTCGAGGCTCGCGCCGTTCAGGCGATACGTGCAGGCGTTCAGCTTCGCGGTCGGCAGCTGCGTCTCCTGCGTGAGCGTGCCGCTGTCGACGGTGCCGGCGCGCGTCGGCGTCACCGTGCCGGTCGTCTGCGGAACCGGCGATTCGACGTACGTGACCTGCCACGTCATCTTCGTCGTGTCGATCTGCAGCTTCGCGAGCTCGCCGCTGCCGGCGCCGCCGGTGAACACCGTGCCGTAGTCGAGCGACGACGGGCACAGCGGTGCCTCGACGAGCGGACCCGAACCGTCACCGCCGCCGCCCCCGCAGGCCGAAAGAAAAGGCGCCGTGATCGCCGCCGCCAGAATCAGCTTCCGCTTCATGTTGCTCCTCCAGATTTGTCTTGTGTGGCGGCCGGCTCCCTGTCGACCGCTTCTGTTGTTCGTGCTGCCGGCGCCGTACCGCGCGCCTTCGTTCGCCGCTTCGCCGTTAATTGCTGATCTTCGCGCCGACGCCGAAGTACGGTGCCGACGACGTGCCGGCGATCGCCGACGACGGCGTGACGCCACCGTTGACCGTCCCCTGGATCAACACCGCATACAGGCCGCCCGTCGCGATCGCGAAGCCGTTGCCGCCCGGCGCGGTTACGCTGACGAGGCCGGGGCTCGACGCACCGTACTGCAGCGTGAAGCCGTCCTCGGCCGCGGCCGTGGTCGGGTTGATGAACGTGCCGTTGCCGCCGCGGATCAGCGCCGCCGTGTACTTGAAGTTCGAGTCCGCGCCCGCGTAGCCGCCGTCGAAGCCGCCGGACGCGAGTGCGTTCGCGGCGCCGAGCACCGCGATGCCCGATTCGTCGTCGACTTCGACCTTGCTCGGATCGGCGACGCCGGTGCGCACGACGACCGGCACGATCGCGCCGTTCAGCTTGCCGAGCACCATGTTCGCGTTCGCGACGATCGGCAACGTGACGAGCCCGCCGAGCGTGTTCGGGCCCGTCGTCTGCGGCGCGTTCTTGCTCGTGAAGTAGCTGCCGTTCGCGTTCGGCGACCACGCGCCGCCCGTCGTCACGCAACTGCCCGACGGCGACGTGCAGTTGCCGCTCGCGTCGAACGTCTCGACGACGTTCTCGCCGACCGCCTTGTACTGCTTCGACGGCTGGATGTGATACGTGAGCGCGTTGTACGTGCCTTGCAGGTCTGCGAGGTTGTTGTCGACCTGCGCGAACGCGAGGAACGGATAGAAATCGAACTTGCGGTCAGGCACCGCGAACTGGCCGAGCACGCCGTTGAACTGGACTTCCGCGCCCGGAATGCCGCCGCCCGCGACGCCCATGCCGATCAGCAGCATCGGCGGGTTCGCCGGATTGAACGTGCTGGCGGTCGAGTAGGTGGAGCCGTCCGACGCGATGCCCGAACCCGGCGTGAGCACGAACGCGCAGCGGTTCTGCTCGGCGCTCGGCAGCGTGGTCGGGTGCACGACCTTGCCGGTGATCGTCGTGCCGGCGCGCGTCGGCGTGACGTTGCCGACCGCGAGCGGAATCGGCGACTCGTACCACTTCAGCGTGTACGTCATCGCGACCGCGTCGATGTTGACGCTCGCGATTTCGCCGCTGCCCGCGCCGCCGAGATAGGTGCTTTTCACGATGTCGGCATCAGCCGGGCAGAGTGAGCCGTTCACGGGCTGCGACACGGGCGGCCCTTGCGTGCCGCACGACGAACCGGAACATTGAGGGGCGTTGATTGGAGAAGGAGCGCCACCACCGTCACCACCACCGCAAGCAACCAGGAACGGGGCGAGGGCAAAGGCCGTTGCCATCCCCTTCGATAAGGCGTGCGACATACCGCTGTCTCCAGTCGTTTAATTGTGCGAGCTAATTTGGCCGCGCCGCATTTTGCTGTCAATTGATGAAGTCGTCTAAAAAAGTCGCTTGAAACGGCATCGACTCGATTATCCCTTTGTCTATAAGGGTGAGCGCGACAATTGAAACGGCGTGATCGTTTGAATGTTGGTTCGAAGTGCCGATTTTGCGACACGCGCGGCGGCGCGCCGTTCTCCGTGCTGGATGGGCGTGTCGCGTGATTCCCGGGCGGGCGCGACATGATCGAATGACGTTGGTGCGGATTGCGGAATAATGGCAATCCGAAAGGTTGTAAATAAATGTAAAAGCGCGGGTGAAATAGTGGGTAATGCGGATTTACGGGCAATTAAAAAGCCGGCCAATGGCCGGCTCTTGTGCGACGCGAACCGCGTGCGGCATCAGCGCTTGAGGCCCGCGTCCTCGGCCGCGCCGATGTTGAGGTTCATGCACTGGATCGCGGCGCCCGACGCGCCCTTGCCGAGGTTGTCGAGGCGCGCGACGGTCACGAAGCGCTCGTCGTTGCCGAACACGAACAGGTCGACGCGGTTCGTGTCGTTGTTCGCCTGCACGTCGAAGAAGCCGTCGTCGAGATTCGCGTCCGCGTTGAACGGCGCGACGCGCACGAACGCCTCGCCTTCGTAGTATTCGGCGAAGATCCGCTGCACGTCCTGCGGCGTCGCGCGCTTCGCGAGCTGCGACGGCGTGAAGTACGTCGTCACCGCGAGGCCCTTGAAGAACGGCCCGACGATCGGCGTGAAGATCGGTGCGTGCTCGAGCCCGGTGTGCGCGGCCATCTCCGGCAGATGCTTGTGCGCGAGCGCGAGCGCATAGGCGCGCGGCGCCGCCAGCTTGGCCGTAGCGTCGGCTTCGTAGTCGGCGATCATCTTTTTGCCGCCGCCGCTGTAGCCGGTGATCGAATAGCTGTGCGCGGCGAACGACGGCGCGACCACGCCGGCATCGACGAGCGGACGCATCGCGAGCACGAACGCCGACGCGTGGCAGCCCGGCACCGCGATCCGCTTCGACGAGCGGATCCGCTCGCGCTGCGCGCGGGTCAGCTCGGGCAGGCCGTACGCCCAGTCCGCGCTCGTGCGGAACGCGGTGCTCGCGTCGATCAGCGTCGTGTGCGGGTTGTCGACGAGCGATGCCGATTCGCGCGACGCGACGTCGGGCAGGCACAGGAACGTCACGTCCGACGCGTTGATCAGGCGGCGGCGTTCGTCGACGTCCTTGCGCTTCGCGTCGTCGATGCGCAGGATCTCGATGTCGCCGCGCGCCGACAGATATTCGAAGATTTTCAGGCCGGTCGTGCCTTCCTGGCCGTCGACAAAAACTTTCGTGCT
Source organism: Burkholderia guangdongensis (assembly GCF_013403875.1). Lineage (GTDB taxonomy): Bacteria > Pseudomonadota > Gammaproteobacteria > Burkholderiales > Burkholderiaceae > Burkholderia > Burkholderia guangdongensis. The sequence continues at coordinate 14,140 of NZ_JACBNX010000036.1, forward strand.
CATTTCGCTCTCACTGAAACGGACGCGGCTGCCCGCGCCCCGAAACCGCCATTTTAAGACGTGATGCGGCCGATCGTCACCGCGGCGGAAAATCAGGCGTCGCGCCGGGCCCGTACGAGTCTGTCGACGCGCGGTGACACACGTGTGTCCGGCGGCGCGGCGCGCGGCCGCGGCCTACTGCTGCTACTACTACTGCCCGTAAGTGACGACGAGTTGCGCGCTGCCGAGCGCGCGCGTGCCGATCTCGTGCTCGAACATCTGCGCGGGGCGGCCCTGGCTGACGCGCAGGTCGACGTCCTGCAGCGCGTAGACGGTGATCACGTAGCGATGCGGCTTGCCGGGCGGCGGGCATGGGCCGCCGTAGCCGTCGATGCCGAAGTCGTTGCGGGCCTCGGCCGCGCCGATGCGGCGCAGGAAGCCGGACGCGCTCGCGTCGGCGGGCAGGCTCGTGACGGTGGCCGGAATGCTCGCGACCGCCCAGTGCCACCAGCCGTGGCCGGGCGCGTCCGGGTCGAACATCGTGACCGCGTAGCCGCGCGTGCCGGGCGGCGGGTTGTGCCACGACAGTTGCGGCGAGTGGTTGCCGCCGCTGCAGTCGCCGCGGTCGAACACCTGCGCGGGCGGCACGCGGCCGCCGGACTTCAGGTTGTCGCTCGTGAGCGTGAACGCGGGCTGCGCGCGCGCCGGCCCGCACACGAAGCCGGCCATGCATGCGAGCGCGAGCCCAAGCCCGAGCACGGACGGCAGGCCCGGCAGCGCAGGCCAGGCGAGCAGGCGACCGACACGCATAGGGTGCTTCTCCCGTCACGTATGCCGGGGCGCGCCCGGCGATGAATGAAGTCTAGCACCGGGGTTCGATCGCGATGCGCGGCCCGCCGGCCGCGCGCGTTACTCCTGCGCGCCCGTCGCGCCGCCGTGCGCGGCCGACCATTCGGCCGGCGCGTGCAGGAATTTCTCGACCTCGTCGAGCGTCTTCGTCTCGAAGTAGCCGGACGCCTTCGCGACGCGCAGCACGTCCCACCAGGTCGCGAGCGCGTGCAGGTCGACGTCGATGTCCTTCAGCACCGACACGCTCTCCTTGAAGATGTTGTAGTGGAACAGCACGAAGCAGTGATTCACCTTCGCGCCGGCGGTGCGCAGCGCGTTGATGAAGTTGATCTTGCTGCGGCTGTCGGTCGTCAGATCCTCGACGAGCAGCACGCGCGAGCCTTCGACCAGATGGCCCTCGATCTGCGCGTTGCGCCCGAACCCCTTCGGCTTCTTGCGCACGTACTGCATCGGCAGGTCGAAGCGATCCGCGAGCCACGCCGCGAACGGAATGCCCGCCGTCTCGCCGCCGGCGATCGCGTCGAACTGCTCGAAGCCGGCGTCGCGCGTGAGCGTCGTTTCCGCCATCTCCATCAGCGCGCGGCGCACGCGCGGGTACGAGATCAGCTTGCGGCAGTCGATGTAGACCGGGCTGGCCCAGCCGGACGTGAAGATGAACGGCTTGTCGGCATTGAAGTGCACGGCCTGCACTTCGAGCAGGATTTTGGCGGTCGTATCGGAGATCGTCTGGCGATCGAAGCCTGTCATGGGCATTCCTCGGATGGTGAGCGGTGAGCAGGGAGCGGGCGCGGGCCCGGTGGCGCGGCGAGGGAAGCCCGCGAGGGCCGGGCGCGGCCGCTTCGGGCCGGCTGCATCGCTGCGCGCGTAGGCGGCGATTTTACCCGATTCGGGCCGTTCCCGGCGGGTTCCGGGCGGGACTCGGGCGGGATTCGGGCGGGCCGTAGGCGCCGCGCGCGGTGCCCGATAAACGGGGTGCGACCGTGTCGAACCGTTAATCCCGATCATGTGGCGCCGCAGTAACGCGCGGCCGTGGGCGGGGTGTACACTAGGCGACCCTTAGAAAGACGCCCGGTACTTTGTCCTTCCCTCTTGCCATCCGCCAAGGTTCGATACCGCGCCGATCCGGCGCGTGCCGACCGTCGCGATCGAGCATCCCCTCGATGTCCGCGCTCGCGGCTCCAGGTGCCCCGTGCCGGGCGCCCGAATTCCTTCGCTAGTCTCTCCTCGCAGGCCAATCATGGACGAACAACTGAAGCAGAGCGCTCTCGCTTATCACCAGAATCCGAAACCCGGCAAGATTTCGGTCACGCCGACCAAGCCGCTGTCGAACCAGCTCGACCTGTCGCTCGCGTATTCGCCGGGCGTCGCGGCCGCCTGCATGGCGATCTTCGATGAGCCGCTCGACGCGCAGAAATACACGTCGCGCGGCAACCTCGTCGGCGTCGTGACGAACGGCACCGCGGTGCTCGGCCTCGGCAACATCGGCCCGCTCGCCGCGAAGCCGGTGATGGAAGGCAAGGGCTGCCTGTTCAAGAAATTCGCGGGCATCGACGTGTTCGACATCGAGCTGTCCGAAACCGATCCGGACAAGCTCGTCGACGCGATCGCGATGCTCGAGCCGACGCTCGGCGGCATCAACCTCGAGGACATCAAGGCGCCCGAGTGCTTCTACATCGAGAAGAAGCTGCGCGAGCGGATGAAGATTCCGGTCTTCCACGACGACCAGCACGGCACCGCGATCATCGCGTCGGCGGCGATCCTGAACGGCCTGAAGGTGGTCGGCAAGGATCTCGGCAAGGTGAAGCTCGTGTGTTCGGGCGCGGGCGCGGCGGCGATCGCGTGTCTGGACCTGCTCGTGAATCTCGGCCTGTCCAAGTCGAACGTGCTCGTCTGCGACTCGAAGGGCGTGATCTACGAAGGCCGCGGCAATCTCGATCCGTCGAAGCAGCGCTACGCGGCGACGACCGACGCGCGCACGCTCGCCGATGCGATCCAGGGCGCCGACGTGTTCCTCGGCTGCTCGAGCGCCGGCGTGCTGAAGCAGGACATGGTCAAGACGATGGGCGAGCGTCCGCTGATCCTCGCGCTCGCGAACCCGGAGCCGGAAATCCGCCCGGAAGACGCGAAGGCCGTGCGTCCGGACGCGATCGTCGCGACGGGCCGTTCGGACTATCCGAACCAGGTCAACAACGTGCTGTGCTTCCCGTTCATCTTCCGCGGCGCGCTGGACGTCGGCGCGACGACGATCACGGAAGAGATGAAGCTCGCGTGCGTGCGCGCGATCGCCGAGCTCGCGCAGGAAACCGACCAGAGCGAGGAAGTCGCGAAGGCGTACGAAGGCCATTCGCTCGAGTTCGGGCCGGACTACCTGATTCCGAAGCCGTTCGATCCGCGCCTGATCATCAAGATCGCGCCGGCCGTCGCGCAAGCCGCGATGGATTCCGGCGTCGCGACGCGCCCGATCCAGGATATGGACGCGTACCGCGAGCAGCTCGGCACGACCGTCTACCGCACGGGCATGGTGATGCGTCCGGTGTTCGCGACCGCGAAGCGCAAGCCCGCGCGCATCGTGTACGCGGAAGGCGAGGACGAGCGCGTGCTGCGCGCCGCGCAGTTCGTGTCGCATGAAGGGATCGCGAAGCCGATCATCGTCGGCCGCCCGTCGGTCATCGAGATGCGTCTCGAGAAGATCGGCTCGAAGATGCAGGCGGGCGTCGACTTCGAGCTCATCAACCCCGAGGACGACACCCGCTATCACCGCTACTGGCAGGCGTATCACGAGATCGGCGCGCGCGACGGCGTGACGCCGGAAGTCGCGAAGGCCGCGCTGCGCAAGTTCAACACGCTGATCGGCGCGATGCTCGTGCATCTCGGCGACGCGGACGGCATGATCTGCGGGATGATCGACACGTACCACAGCCACCTGAAGTTCATCGAGCAGGTGCTGGGGCGCGCGAAGGGCGCGGATCACTTCGCGGCGATGAACCTGCTGATGCTGCCGGGCCGCAACCTGTTCATCTGCGATACGTACGTGAACGAGCAGCCGAGCGCCGAGCAGCTCGCGGACATGACGATCCAGGCCGCGTCCGAGATCGAGCGCTTCGGCATCGCGCCGAAGGCCGCGCTGCTGTCGAACTCGAACTTCGGCAGCACGCCGTCGGCGTCGTCGCGTCGGATGGCGGAAGCGCGCAAGCTGATCGTCGAACGCGCGCCGCACCTCGAGGTCGACGGCGAGATGCACGGCGACGCGGCGCTGTCCGAGGCGGTCCGCAAGGCCGCGTTCCCGGGCACGACGCTGGCCGGCGAAGCGAACCTGCTGATCATGCCGAACGTCGAAGCGGCGAACATCGCGTACAACCTGCTGAAGATGGTCGGCGGCGAAGGCGTGACGGTCGGCCCGATCCTGCTCGGTGTCGCGAAGCCGGTGCACATCCTGACGCCGGCCGCGACCGTGCGCCGGATCATCAACATGACGGCGGTCGCCGCCGCGAACGTGAACACGAAGTAACGCTCACGCGTCGCGCATAAAAAACGCCACGGAACGCAAGTTCCGTGGCGTTTTGCTTTGCCGCTCGGGCACGTGGGCGCTCGCGTGCCCGAGTGCTCGAGTGCTCGCGTGCCCGAGCAACAACGGGCACGCGAAGCGGACGCTCCGCTCAGGCGACGTTCTGCTGGCTCTGCCCGCCGGCCGGCGCCGGCGAGCGCCACTTCGCGAGCAGCGCGTCCCACTTCTGGCGCACCGCGCGCAGATTGTTCTCCTTCACGTGGCCGTAGCCGCGAATCCCGTCGGGCAGCGCCGCGAGCTCGACCGCGAGCGGGCGGTTCGTGGCCGTCAGCTTGCCGAGCAGCTCGTCGATCAGCACGCCGTACTCGTCGATCAGCGCGCGCTCGGTGCGGCGCTCGTCGGTGCGGCCGAACGGATCGAGCGCGCCGCCGCGCAGGAACTTCAGCTTCGCGAGCAGGCGGAACGCGCGCATCATCCACGGGCCGTACTGCTTCTTCACGAGATGGCCGTGCGTGTCCTTCTTCGCGAACAGCGGCGGCGCGAGATGGAACGTGAGCTTCCAGTCGCCCTCGAACTGCGCGGAGAGCCGCGCGAGGAACGCCGGATCGGACTGCAGCCGCGCGACCTCGTATTCGTCCTTGTACGCCATCAGCTTGAACAGATTGCGCGCGACCGCCTCGGTCAGCGGCTCCTGCGCGGCGTCGGCGTCGATCGCGCGCTCGGCCGCGCGGACCTTGTCGACGAAGCGCGTATAGCGCGCCGCATACGCGGCGTTCTGGTACGCGCTCAGGAACTCGGCACGCTTCGCGATCGCCGCGTCGACGGCCTTCTTCGTATGCAGCGCGATCACGGTCGCGCCGGCCTGCGGTGCGCCGCCGGCGGCTGCCTGCCTCACGCTCGCAAGGTCGTGCGCCGCGCGCCGGCCCCATTCGAACGCCGCGCGGTTCTTGTCGATCTGCACGCCGTTCAGCTCGATCGCCCGCGTGAGCGACGCGTGCGTGAGCGGCAGCCAGCCGCGCTGCCACGCGTAGCCGAGCACGAACGGGTTCGTGTAGATCGCGTCGCCGAGCAGCGCGACCGTGAGCTGATTCGCGTCGACGAGATCGACCTGGCTGCCCGCGGCCGCGCGGATGTCCTGCTCCGCGTTCGTGCCCGGGAACGTCCAGTTCGGATTCTTGATGAACTCGGCGGTCGGCGTCTTCGCGCTGTTCACGACGACGCGCGTCACGTCGTGCCGCATCCGCGACGTGCATTCGTCGCCGGCGGTGACGATCGCATCGCAGCCGATCACGAGATCCGCTTCGCCCATCGCGATGCGCGTCGCGTGGATATCGGCGGGCGCGTTCGCGATCTGCACGTGGCTCATCACCGCGCCGCCCTTCTGCGCGAGGCCGGTCACGTCGAGCACGGTCACGCCCTTGTTCTCGAGGTGCGCGGCCATCCCGATCAGCGCGCCGATCGTCACGACACCGGTGCCGCCGACGCCGGTCACGAGCACACCGTACGCGCGGTCGACCGCCGGCAGCACGGGCTCGGGGATCGGCGGCAGCGTGCTCGCATCCGCGTTGTCGACCCCGGCGGCCTTCGGCTTGCGCAGCTGCCCGCCCTCGACGGTGACGAAGCTCGGGCAGAAGCCCTTCACGCACGAGAAGTCCTTGTTGCAGGTCGACTGGTTGATCTGGCGCTTCGTGCCGAAGTCGGTCTCGAGCGGCTCGACCGACAGGCAGTTCGACTGCACCGAGCAGTCGCCGCAGCCTTCGCACACAGCTTCGTTGATCACGACGCGCTTCGCCGGGTCCGGATACACGCCGCGTTTGCGGCGGCGGCGCTTTTCGGTCGCGCAGGTCTGATCGTAGATCAGGATCGACGTGCCGGCGATCTCGCGCAGCTCGCGCTGCACGTCGTCGAGCGTGTCGCGGTGATGGATCGTCACGCCGGGCGCGAGGCTCGACTCGTGGCCTTTGTACTTGTCCGGCTCGTCGGTGACGATCACGATCCGGCTCGCGCCTTCCGACGCGAGCTGATGCGTGATCTGCGGCACCGTCAGCGTGCCGTCGACCGGCTGGCCGCCGGTCATCGCGACCGCGTCGTTGTACAGGATCTTGTACGTGATGTTCGCTTTCGACGAGATCGCCGCGCGAATCGCGAGCAGGCCCGAGTGGAAGTAGGTGCCGTCGCCGAGGTTCGCGAACACGTGCTTCGTGTCGGTGAACGGCGCCTGGCCGATCCACGGCACGCCTTCGCCGCCCATCTGGCTGAACGTGCTGGTCTCGCGGTCCATCCAGACGGTCATGTAATGGCAGCCGATCCCGGCGAGCGCGCGCGAGCCTTCGGGCACGCTCGTCGACGTGTTGTGCGGGCAGCCGGAACAGAACCATGGCTTGCGCTCGGTCGTCACGTGCGGCTTCGCGAGCGCCATCTCCTTCGCGTTGATCACCGCCAGCCGCGCGGCGATCCGCGCGCGCACGTCGGCGGGCAGCTCGAACTTCTCGAGGCGCGTCGCGATCGCCTTCGCGATGATCGCGGGCGACAGTTCGTAGTGCGCGGGCAGCAGCCAGTTGCCCATCGGCACCGACCATTCGCCGCCGGCGCCGTCCTTCTCGTCGAACTTGCCGTACACGCGCGGGCGCTGCGCGTCCGGCCAGTTGTACAGCTCTTCCTTGATCGCGTATTCGAGGATCTGGCGCTTTTCCTCGGCGACGAGAATCTCGTCGAGCCCATGCGCGAACGCGTGCGCGCCCTGCGCCTCGAGCGGCCACACGCAGCCGACCTTGTACAGGCGGATGCCGATCCGCGCGCAGGTGTCGTCGTCGAGGCCGAGGTCGATCAGCGCCTGGCGCACGTCGAGATACGCCTTGCCGCCGGTCATGATGCCGAAGCGCGCGTTCGGCGAATCGATCTCGATGCGGTCGAGCTTGTTCGCGCGCACGTACGCGAGCGCCGCGTACCACTTGTAGTCGAGCAGCCGCGCTTCCTGCACGAGCGGCGGATCGGGCCAGCGGATGTTCAGGCCGCCATCGGGCATGATGAAATCCGTTGGCAGCACGATTTCGGTGCGATGCGGGTCGATATCGACCGAAGCCGACGATTCGACGACGTCCGTCACGCACTTGAGCGCGACCCACAGGCCCGAATAGCGGCTCATCGCCCAGCCGTGCAGCCCGAAGTCCAGATATTCCTGCACGTTCGACGGAAACAGCACCGGCAGCCCGCAGGCCTTGAAGATGTGCTCGGACTGATGCGCGAGCGTCGACGATTTCGCCGCGTGGTCGTCGCCGGCGAGCACGAGCACGCCGCCGTGCTTCGACGAGCCGGCCGAGTTCGCGTGCTTGAACACGTCGCCGGTGCGGTCGACGCCGGGGCCCTTGCCGTACCACATCCCGAACACGCCGTCGTGCTTCGCGCCGGGGAACAGGTTGACCTGCTGCGATCCCCAGACGGCGGTGGCGGCGAGGTCCTCGTTGAGGCCGGGCTGAAAGACGATCCGATGGGCGGAGAGATGCTGCTTGGCCTTCCACAGCGACAGATCGAGGCCGCCGAGCGGGGAGCCGCGATAGCCGGAGATGAAGCCGGCGGTGTTCAGGCCGGCGGCCCGATCGCGTTCCTGCTGGAGCATCGGCAGGCGCACGAGCGCCTGGATGCCGCTCATGTACGCGCGGCCGCGTTCGAGCGTGTATTTGTCGTCGAGCGTGACGGACTGCAGCGCAGCCTCGAGGGACGCGCGTTGGTCTGCGTCTAGCGGGGCATTCATTATGAGATCTCCTCCACCCAGTTTGGGATCACCAAAACTTCGAATGGCGTCGGCGTCTTGTGGACGCGTCGGCCGGGGCCGCCATATTGGCGGGTTTTGAGCGATGGTAGCACTGGGATAAACCCGCCGCCTATCGCCAAAAAGGGTGGGGTAGCACCGCGTCGCGCGACGGGCGTCACGCGTTACAGCATGTAAAGGCATGTAAAGACGCGCGCATCTGCAGTCTAGTGCGGCTAATCTGTGCGGCCTGCCGGAGGTGCCCACCGGCGTCGGCTCGTCCAGCGCGCGTGGGGAGGCGCCGGCGGTTCAATAGGAGGTGCCATGAATACACGTCATATCCAGAGTTTCCTGATGGTGTCCGCTGCGTTCTTCGCGATGAGCGGCCCGGTGCGCGCGCACGGCGCGAGCGCACTGGCGGCGGCCGGGGTGCAAATGCGCCAGCTCGCGCCGGCGGCCCAGGACATCGCCGTCGCCGCGCAGCCGACCACGGTCGACAGCCCGTACGCGCCGGCGCGTTGATCGTGCGTTGACCCCATCGCGCGGCCATGTGCGCCGCGAATCGAAAAAAAGGGCGGGAATTCCGAGTGAATTCCCGCCCTTTTTCGTTTTATCCCGGCGACCGGCCGGAGCGGCCGTCGTCAGACCGCCAGCGGCGTGGACATCAGCGATTCGAAGATGCGCGACGTGCGGCACGCCTGGCGCTTCAGCGCGTAGTCGAATACCGCGGCCTGCTCCTGCATCATCTCGGCGATGATCGTCGAGTGGGTGGCCGGGGGCAGCGACAGATACGCATCCGCTTCGCCGTACGCATATTCGATCCGCATGCCCGCTTTCTTCGCGATGTGCATCATCGTCGCGTTACGCGATAGGCAGTGGATATAGAGCGTCGTCACGCGCGTGTTGCGGCTGCGGATCGCCGCGCGCTCGAACAGCTTCGTGCCGACACCCTGGCCGCGCGCGCGCTCGAGCACGGACACGCCGAATTCGGCGGTGCGCGTGTCGCCTTCGGCTGGCAGGTAGGCCAGATGGCCGACGCCGACCAGCGCGAGCTCCTGGTCGAAGACGCCGAATACGGTGTCACGGCCGAAGTCGATCGAACGAACGTAGTTCTCGATCACGTGGTCGGGCACGATTTGCCCGAAGCGCAGCAGACGATCGTCGTCGTTCAGCGCAAGAAAGTGAGTCAGCAGATGCTCTCGGTCTTTGGAAGCCAGTTCCCTGACGAGAACCGGCGCAAGGCCGGCGTTGCCGGAAACGGCAGAGCGGTCTGAATGCGTGTTCATCGTGGGTTCCTCAATGTTGTGACCATACTGCGGGTTGTGCAATGCAACAGCATTCTACCCGACAGCGGGGCCCCGGATTGGGGAAAACCCGTACTCTTGCTTGAGCGAATGTTCTAAACCGACCAAATTATCGGCTTAAGCCATTGATTTTATTGAATGTAATGAAAATGAAAAAGATTGTGAGAGACCGCGTGAAAATTGAAACAGCGTTTCGCCGGGACGGCGCGCGCTGCCCCGCGGCCATCACGAGGTCATTGCGCGGCCACCACGCGACCGTTACGCGACCTGAGAGAAGCCGCGCTCGATCATGTCGATCACCTGCTCGGCGAAGGCTCGATAGCTGAGGCGGCCGCCCGGCTTGAGCCACGTGAACGTCCAGTTGATCATCCCGAACACCATCATCGTCGCCGACGTCTGGTTGTCCTTCGAGATCCGCCCCGGGTATGCGCGCGCGAGCTGCCGCGCGAACGCGGCGACGATGTCGCGCTGGCGGTCGAGGATCACCGCGCGCTGCGTGTCCTCCAGATACTTCACGTCGTTGAGCAGTGCGACGTGCCGGCTGTGCGACGTCTCGTATTCTCCGAGGAACGCGCGCACGAGCTCCGCGAACGCCTCGCGCTCGGTCAGCTGGCGCCGCTGGCTGCTGCCCTCGACCTCGGCGATGATCAGCATCAGCCGCTTCGTGTAGCGGTCGAGCAGATCGAACAGGATCGCTTCCTTGCTTTCGTAATAGTGATAGAGCCGCGCCTTCGAGGTGCCGCTCGCGGTTGCGAGATCGGACATCGACGTGCTCGGGTAGCTCGTTTGAGCGAATTTGTCGGCGGCGAGATCGAGGATCTGCTCGCGCTGGGATTCGTGGTCGGGCGCTCGGGTACGGGCCATGTTCTGGGATGCGGAAGAAATTATCGGGGGGCGGCGCCCGCGTGCCGTGCCGCGCGCAGGGCGGCCGAGCGCAGCGCGTCGGCGCGCCGGTCGTCGTCTTTCAGCTCGAGGCGGCCGGCCGCCGCGAGTTCGCGGCAGCGCCAGTACGCGACGGTGTCGCTGACGAACAGATGGCCGCGGTCGGCGAGCGCGATCACCGTGCCGACCGTGCGTGCGGCCGGCGTCCAGTCGGCGGGGGCGTGCTCGAGCACGCGCGCGTCGAGGTCCGCATAGTGGCCGCTCGTGATCGTATTGGCGATCCAGTAGCGAAGCTCGGCGTTCGCGTGCTTCGCCTCCTGCCATTCGAGCGCGAGCCGGCTGATGCGCAGCACCGAGATCGGCGCGGCTTCCGGCAGCTTGTCGCGCAGGCGCTCGGGCGGGAACATGCCGGTCGCGCACGCGTCGTCGGCGCGCACGGGCGATGCGCCGAGGTCGGCGGCCGCGAGCCGGACTTCGTTCAGCCGCTGCGGCGCATTGCGCAGATGATAGGCGACGCGCCGCAGCAGCAACTGGTCGGCGACGCTCGGCGCGTGCCAGATCACGATCTGGCCGGATCCGGGCGTGAGCGACGCGAGCCGTTCGCATTCGCCGGCGAGCTCGGCGGTCCAGTCGGGGACGATGTCGCCGAGCGCGCGCTGCCAGAACGCGGCGCGTGCGCCGGGGGCATCGTCGATCCCGCGCAGCGGGCCGATCCCGAGGTCGTCGAGCAGGCCGACGACACGCTCGTCGCGTCCCGCTTCCGCGAGCGCCGTGCGCAGCGAAGCGGCGGCGGTGCCGCCCTGAATGACGTGAATGGTGCTCATCGGCCTGGTCGCTCAAAAAAGAAAACCGCCCGCCGGCCGGACGATGAACAGTCCGGCCGGCGGGCGGCCCCTAGTGTAAGCGAGATGTGTGACGCGGAGAAATCCCGCGGCGCGCGCGTCGCTCAGCGTTCGTCGAAGCTGACGACGACCTTGTCGCTGACCGGATGGCACTGGCAGGTGAGCACGAAGCCGTCCTTCACCTCCTGTTCCTCGAGCGTGTAGTTCTTGTCCATCTTCACTTCGCCCTCGACCACCTTCGCGCGGCAGGTGCAGCACACGCCGCCCTTGCACGCGTACGGCAGCGCGAGGCCGGCGCGCAGGCCGACGTCGAGCAGGCTCACGCCTTCGTACGGCAGCCGCAGCTTGCGCTTCTTGCCGTCGAGCACGATCTCCAGCTCGGCGGCGGGCGTGTCGTCGGTGATCTCGACGATCGGCACGCCCGCCTGCGGCAGCGGCGTGCCGAAGCGCTCGACATGCACCTTCGCTTGCGGCACGCCGGCCGCCTTCAGCGCCGCCTCGGCCGCGTCCATCATCGGCCCCGGCCCGCAGATGAACGCCTCGTCGATCGAGTCGGCCGGCGCCAGCGTGTCGAGGAACGCCGCGCACTTCGCCTGATCGAGCACGCCGTTGAACAGCTCGACGTCCTGCAGGTCGTCCGACAGCACGTGATAGAGCACGAAGCGCTCCATATAGCGGTTCTTCAGATCCTCGAGCTCCTCCGCGAACATGATCGCGTCGACGCTGCGGTTCCCGTAGATCAGCGTGAACGTGCTGCGCGGCTCGAACTCGAGCGTCGTCTTCACGATCGCGAGCACCGGCGTGATCCCCGAGCCGCCGGAGAACGCGACGTACTGCTTGCCGTGATCCGCGTTCAGATGGGTGAAGAACCGGCCGTCCGGCGTCATCACGTCGATCGTGTGACCGGGCTGCAGCGTGTCGAACGCGAAGTTCGAGAAGCGCCCGCCGCGCACGCGCTTGATGCCGATGCGCAGCTCGCCGTCGCGGTCGTAGTCGGTCGTGCCGACGCAGATCGAATACGAGCGGCGCGTTTCCTCGCCGTCGACGTGCGCCTTCAGCGTGACGAACTGCCCTTGCGTGAAGCGGTACTGCTCGCGCAGCTCGGGCGGCACTTCGAACGAGACGGTGACGGCGTCGGCGGTCTCGGGGCGCACGTCGCGGATACGCAGCGGGTGGAATTGAGGAGTCGCCATGTCTAGTAGGGTTTGAAGTAGTCGAAGGGTTCGCGGCAGTCGATGCAGCGGTAGAGCGCCTTGCAGGCGGTCGACGCGAACTGCGCGAGACGTTCGGTGTGCGCTGAGCCGCAGCGCGGGCAGGCCGGCGGCGCCGGCGGCTTCGGAACGAAACGGATGACGTTTTCCTGCGGCGCGGCGCTGCCGCTGCCGCACGTGCCGGTCGGCGGCGCGATCCCGTACGCGCGCAGCTTGTCTCGCGCGTCGTCGGTGATCCAGTCGGTCGTCCACGCGGGCGCGAGCACGGTCTCGATCCTGTGCTCGGGCAGCCCGGCCTGTTGCAGCGCGGCTGCGATGTCCTCGGCGATCTGCGACATCGCGGGGCAGCCCGAGTAGGTCGGCGTGATCACGACCTCGAGCCGGCCGTCGGCACCGTGCCGCACGTCGCGCAGGATGCCGAGCTCGCGGATCGACACGACCGGAATCTCCGGATCCGGCACCGCCTCGAGCACCTGCCACGCGTGCGCGAGCAGCGGATCGGCGCGGTGAGGGGCGGCGGCGAATGTGGCGGCGAATGTGGCGGCATTTGTGGCGGCGATTGTGGCGGGAGTTGCGGCAGTGGTGTCGGCGGACATCGTGAGGCTCCGTGGAAAACGCGGCGTTACCAGGTTGCGCCCGGATGCTGGCGCGCGAGGCTCTGCATTTCGGCGAGCAGATAGCCCATGTGCTCCGAGTGCTCGCCCTGCTTGCCGGTCATCACGTGCTGGACGGGCGCGGGCGGCGTGAGCGTCGCGTCGGCGAGCGCGTCGTCGACGTCCGCACGCCACGCGGCCTCGAGCGACGCCGGCGCCGGCCCGACCCGCTGCGCGGCGGCCGCGTCGTCGATCGCATCCGCCGCGAAAAATTCGCTCGTGTACGGCATCAGATAGTCGAGCGCGGCCTGCGCGCGGCGATGCGATTCGTCGGTGCCGTCGCCGAGCCGCACGAGCCACTCGCGCGCGTGATGCACGTGATAGCGCGTCTCCTTCACCGATTTCGCGGCGATCGCCGCGAGCTGCGTATCGTCGGACGATTCGAGCGCGCTCCACAGATGCAGCATCAGCGTCGCGTACAGGAAGTTGCGCACGATCGTGACCGCGTAGTCCTTGTCGGCGTCCGCGTTGCCCGACAGCGGGCCGAAGTGCGGCAGCTCCGCGAGCGTGAAGTTCGCGAACTCGCGCTCGGCGCGGAAGTACGCGTAGTCGTTTTCGGTCTTCGTCGCGCCGGTGAGCTGGCGCTCGAGCTCGGCGGCGTGCGTATACAGCATGCGGGCCTGGCCGATCAGATCGAGGCTCATGTTCGTGAGCGCGATGTCTTCTTCGAGGATCGGGCCGTGGCCGCACCATTCGGCGTTGCGCTGGCCGAGGATCAGCGCGTTGTCCGCGAGGCGCAGCACGTAGGCGAGGTGTTCGGGCGTGGTCGTCATGGCGCGCGGGCTCACATGTGGTTGACTTCGTCGGGCAGCGTGTAGAACGTCGGGTGCCGGTAGATCTTGTCGCCGGCGGGCTCGAACAGCTCGGCCTTCTCGTTCGGATCCGACGCGGTGATCGCCGCCGACGGCACCACCCAGATGCTCACGCCTTCCTGGCGCCGCGTGTACACGTCACGCGCCATGCGCAGCGCCATCGACGCGTCGGCCGCGTGCAGGCTGCCGCAGTGCTTGTGATCGAGGCCCTGCTTGCTGCGGATGAAGACTTCCCAGATCGGCCATTCCTTGTTCATCGTGTTCTCCTCAGAGTGTTGCTCAGGCAGCCTGTTGCTCGGCGCGCGCGCGGCGCTTCGCGTCGTGCGCGAGCGCGGCTTCGCGCACCCATGCGCCGTCGTCGTGCGCCTTCACGCGGGTCGCGAGGCGCTCCTTGTTGCACGGGCCGTCGCCGTTCACGACGCGCCAGAATTCGTCCCAGTCGATCACGCCGTAGTCGTAATGGCCGCGGGCCTCGTTCCAGGTCAGGTCCGGATCGGGCAGCGTGACGCCGAGCACCTTCGCCTGCTCGACGGTCGCGTCGACGAACTTCTGACGCAGATCGTCGTTCGAGATCCGCTTGATCCCCCATTTGGCCGACTGGCCGCTGTGCACGGAATCGGCGTCGCTCGGGCCGAACATCATCAGCACCGGCCACCACCATCGGTTCACCGCCTGCTGGACCATCGCGCGCTGCGCGTCGGTGCCCTTCATCATCGCGAGCAGCGCGTCGAAGCCCTGGCGCTGGTGGAACGACTCCTCCTTGCACACGCGGATCATCGCGCGCGCGTACGGGCCATACGTGCAGCGGCACAGCGGGATCTGATTCATGATCGCGGCGCCGTCGACGAGCCAGCCGATCACGCCGACGTCCGCCCACGACGGCGTCGGGTAGTTGAAGATGCTCGAATACTTGGCCTTGCCCGCGTGCAGCGCGTCGATCAGCGCGTCGCGCGACACGCCGAGCGTTTCGCACGCGCTGTACAGATAGAGGCCGTGGCCGGCTTCGTCCTGCACCTTCGCGAGCAGGATCGCCTTGCGCTTCAGGCTCGGCGCGCGCGAGATCCAGTTGCCTTCCGGCAGCATGCCGACGATTTCCGAATGCGCGTGCTGCGAGATCTGGCGGACCAGCGTCTTGCGATAGGCGTCGGGCATCCAGTCCTGCGGCTCGATCTTGCCGTCGGCGGCCATCACGGCATCGAAGCGCGCTTGCTCGGGCGCATCGGAGGCAGGGGCGGCGGCGTCGAGCGGCGCGACGTTGCCGGGGATGTCGAGGGATTGCGTGTACATGGCGGAAGCTCTCGTCCGGGGGAATGTGTGCGAAGTATAAACCAACCGACCGGTCGGTTAATTGAAAATTTGTGTGATCCGGGTAAACGTGAATCCGTGTGACGCGTGATGCCGAAACGAACCGCAACAACTTCGCGCGGGGTGCCGCGGCGCTTCTGCGGCACAATGCCCGCTGCTTTTCGATGAGGTGTTCGCTGATGTCGTTTCGACGTAGTTGTATCGCGTTCGTGCTGGGCGCGTCTGTTTTTTTGTCGCCGATCGGGGTGAGCGCGGCGCCGGCCGGCTGGGTCGCGGCCTGGGCGACCGCGCTGCAGCCGATTCCGGATCTCGCCGCGCCGCCGCCGCTCTATCGCGCGCCGGACGTCGCGGGCAGAACCGTGCGCGAGATCGTCTACCCGACGGTGTCGGGCCGGGCGGCGCGGATCCGCGTGAGCAACGCGTACGGGAAGGCGCCGCTCGTCGTCGAGGCGGCGAGTCTCGCGCGGGCGGGCGACGGCGCCGCGCTCGTCGACGGCACGACGGTCGAGGTGCGGTTCGGCGGCCGGGCGTCGGTCACGCTCGCGCCGGGCCAGGAGATCGACAGCGATCCGGTGCCGATCGACGTCGCCGCGGGGCGTCCCTACGCGGTGAGTCTCTATATGGGCGCGCATCAGCGGATGACGGTCTGGCATCGGGTGTCGAATCAGCTGAACTACGTGTCGACGCCCGGCGATCACACGACGGATACGCGCGAGACGGCTTACCGGACCCGGTTCACGCAATATGCGTGGGTGACGGAGTTCGCGGTGGAGGCGGGGCCGGCGCGGGCGAGCGTCGCGGCGATCGGCGATTCGATCACGGACGGGCTGCGCTCGAGCCTGAACCGGAATCACCGCTGGCCGGACGCGCTGGCGCGGCGGCTGGCGTCGTCGGACGCGGGTTCGGTCGGCGTGGTAAATCTCGGGATCAGCGGCAACCGGCTGCTCAGCGACTCGGCGTGCTATGGCGACGCGCTGCAGGCGCGCTTCGAGCGGGATGCGTTGTCTCGGGCTGGCGTGAAGGCGGTGATTCTGCTGATTGGCATCAACGACATCAACTTCGCGGCCATGCCGCCGCGCGCGGGACTGGACTGCGACACGCCGCATACGCAGGTGACGGCTGCGTCGCTGATCGACGGATATCGCCGGCTGATCGACGAAGCGCACCGGCGGGGCGTGAAGATTTTTGGAGCGACGCTGACGCCGGCTGCACTGCCCGCGGGACGCGAGGCGATCCGCCAGGAGGTGAACCGATGGATTCGAGGCGGCGGCGGGTTCGACGGCGTCGTCGATTTCGATCAGGTGCTGCGCGACCCGGCGCACCCGGAGGTGCTGCAGCGTCGCTATGACAGTGGCGATGGCATCCACCCGAGCGATGCGGGCTATGCGGCGATGGCGGAGGCGGTGCCGGCCGAGCGTCTGCAGGCGGTGGCGGAAGGCAAGTAAGAGATTCTTTAAAAATTTTTACGATACCCCCTTGCGCGGCAGGGGGCGCGTGCCTACAATCACGCCTCTTTCGCGCTACGGCGAACGCGGTGCGAAAGGGGAAGTGGAAGTGATCAGGCAGTCAGCGACGGGATGTTAAAAAAGTTGTTGACGAGTTGCAGAAAACTGATCATAATCTCGCTTCTCTGCTGCTGAAAACGCAGCGCTGCCGAGAAGGGCGAAACGAAGCAAGTTTCGCGGTTCTTGACAGACATGCTCTTTAACAATGAACAGCCGATAAGTGTGGGCGCTTGATGGCGTCGAGACCTGAACCGCGGGTAACCGTGGAGCAGGTAAGCGAAAGTATCAAGAGTCTCACACAAAAGTAAGTCAGGTTTATGAAGCAATTCATATGACCTGTCAGCTTTGAGTGAGCGACCGGTTCGAGAGAACCGAAAACAGTAACAGGGTT
>NZ_JACBNX010000037.1 GCF_013403875.1 Burkholderia guangdongensis
CTGGGTTGGCCGAAGGGTCGCGGGCTGGTGACGATCTGGATCGGTCACGTGATGCTGTGCGTGTCGTACGTGGCGATCATCGTGCAGTCGCGGGTGAAGGAGATGAACAAGTCGCTGGAGGAAGCGGCGCTGGATCTGGGAGCGACGCCGCTGAAGGTGTTCTTCCTGGTGACGCTGCCGCTGATCTCGCAGGCGTTGATCTCGGGTTGGCTGCTGTCGTTCACGATCTCGGTGGACGACCTGATCCTGTCGGCGTTCCTGTCGGGCCCGGGCTCGACGACGCTGCCGCTGGTGGTGTTCTCGCGGGTGCGGCTGGGGTTGAACCCGGAGATGAACGCATTGGCGACGCTGTTCATCAGCGTGGTGACGATCGGGGTGGTGCTGCTGAACCAGGTGATGAACGCGCGTGAACGCAAGCGGCTGGCCGATATGCGGATGGCGTTCGAGCCGGCGGTGGCGTAACGCGACGGAAAGGGTTTACCCGTGCCTGGGCCTTCGTGCGGAAGCCCTGCGGGCGGTTCGAATTCCGGCAACGGGCCGGTGCGCGAGGGGCGTGCCGGCCCGTTTTGCGTTGACGGCGTGGTTGTTTGTGATCCGACTCGAAACGAACCGGTCTGCCGCTGTTCGGGTTTGGTTCATCCCAATCTCGCATGATGGTGTATTTGACTGTAGAATCGCCCGGGAGAGCGCCCTTGTCATTTCGATGACAAAAAATAGTAGTCAAAAAGTAATAAAGGGATGGAAATGCGTGCACAAGACATTGTGGGGGCCATTCTTGCGGGAGTGATCCAGCAGGACCGCCTGCTGAAACTCGACACCCCACTCGGGACCAACGTGCTGCTGCCCCAACGCGCGGTGGGCCAGTCGCGTATCGGCCGGCATTTCGACTTCACGCTCGACGTCCTGTCGATGCGCAGCGATCTCAAGCTGAAAGCGCTGGTCGGGCAACCCGTGACGCTCTGGATCCAGCAGACGGACAAGTCCTATTTGTCCCGGCACGGCTATGTCTATCTGGTACGGCGACTGGGATCGGAAGGTGGCTTGACCAGTTACCAGATCAGCTTCGCATCATGGATGCATTTCCTGAAATTCCGCCGCGACCAGCGTATCTGGCAGGACAAGCCTGTCGACGAAATCCTGAGCGATGTCTTCAACGCCCATCCGCAGGCAAAAGGTCGCTTCAACTTTGCGCTCTTCAGGCCGTTGCCATCGAGATCGTATTGCACACAATATGAAGACGACTGGACATTCGTTCACCGGCTGATGGAGGATGAGGGGCTATTCGGCATCTGGAAACAGGCGGACGACGGCAAGTCGCACACGCTGACCATCACCGACCGTCTGGACACGTGCGAGCCGCTCGCTTCGCGGACAGTCCAGTTCTCGCGCTACGGCACGAACGACGAGGTCGATGCGCTGGTTCACTGGTCGAGCATGCGGACCCTGCATAGCGCCGTGCTGGCAACCCGGACGTTCGACTACAAGAGTCCGTCGCCGCTCGCCAATCCGAAGGGCACCAACGTGCCGACGTTGTCGCACGAGTTGCCCGAGCAGTTGGAGGTGTACGAATACACCGGCCCCTATACGTATCTGGAACGGGAGCGCGGCGATCATCTCACCAAAGTGCGTATGGAAGAGTGGGAGTCGCGCGCCAAGCGGTTTTATGGCGCGGGCGGCTTGCGCGAGATCGATGCCGGCCGGTGGTTCGAACTCATCGGACATCCGGAGCATGACCGGGATTCCGCCGAGCGACGCCAATTCGCGGTCATCGAAGCAGTGTGGCTGATCGAGAACAACATCCCCGAATCGAGTCACCATGCGAATTTTGCGCACAGCCTGCAAGGCCGACTGGCCGAAGCGATGGCTGGTAACGAAGACGCCCACGCTTCCCGCATCACCCATCACGACGGTTCCGAAGGCTTTTTCCTGACCGAGATCGAGGCACAACGTCGATCCGTGCCATACCGCAGTCCGTTTGAACACCACAAGCCGGTCATGCAAATGCAGACGGCGACCGTGGTCGGGCCGCCAGGCCAGGAAGTCTATACCGACGAGTTGGGCCGGATAAAGGTGCAGTTTCACTGGGATCGGATCGGCCAACGGGATGCGCGCAGCTCGTGCTGGGTACGCGTCGCGCAGCCTTGGTCCAGTGCCGGTTTCGGCGGTATTCAGTTGCCGAGAGTCGGAGACGAAGTGGTCGTGTCCTTTCTGGATGGTGACCCTGATCGACCGGTCATCACGGCGCGCGTGGGGAACGGTGCGAACCGGCCACAGTGGAATCTGCCCGATCAGCACGTGCTGTCGGGTTTCGTCAGCAAGGAAATCGGCGGAGAGCAGAACAACGTCTGGCTGAAGGACGATACGACGGGGCAGGTGCAGACGCAAATCCGTAGCGATCATCTCGAATCCGGTTTGCACATGGGCTACCTCACGCGCGTGAGCGAGCCGGCAGGTCGCGGCGAGAAGCGCGGTGAAGGTGCGGAATTGCGTACGGACGGACATGCTTCGGTGCGCGGCGCTCGCGGGCTGCTGTTGTCGACTCATGCTCGCTCAGGTGCGACCGGCGACGCATTCAATGTCGACGAGGTGAATCTTCAGCTTGCGAACGCTCAGGATACCGCCGCCAGCCTGGCGCAGTCGGCGCTATCGGCGGGGGCGCAGGATGGTGAGCAAAAATCCGTCGCCACTTCGTTGAAAGCGCAGGCGAAGTCCATTCAAGGCGGTGGCACGCTCAAGCAGCTTGAGCGGCCGCATCTGGTGCTCGCCAGTCCCGTAGGCGTGACCGCCAGCGCGGAGGAGCAGATTCACCTGAGCAGCGGCAAGACCACCGCAGTTACCACCGGCGAGCATATGTCGGTCTGCACGGGTGGCGGTTTTTTCGCCAGTGCGCGTCGGGCGTTGCGTCTGTTCGTCTATGAGGCGGGCATGCGGCTCGTTGCTGCGGCGGGTGACATCGATGTAAAGGCGCTGAAGGACAGCATCAACCTGCTGGCGAAGCTGAACGTGACGGTCACGGCCACTAAGATCACGATCAGCGCGCAGCAGGAAGTCGAGATCAACGGCGGCGGGAGTTATACCCGCTGGACGGCGGGGCAGATCAAGAGCGGTACGTCGGGTGGTTTCGAGGTTCACTCGGCGAGCCGGACGTTCGTCGGGCCGGATAGTGTGAGCACGCCAGCGATTCCGGCGCTGCCGCCCGAGAAGGAGCAACTGCATTTTGCGTTGCGGGCACTACCGGGTGAGGGGCCTCAGTACGTGAGCGAGCCGTACGAACTGTACAAGGGCGGCGCAAAGATTGGCGAGGGCGTCACGGATGAATTCGGCCGGGTAGTCGTGAACGACCACCAACCCGGTACGCCGGCCTATCAGGTCAAGCTTGCCAATGGTGGGCAGTTCGATCTGCGAGTGAAAGACGCGCTGCATGGCGATCCCGATCATGCTGAACAGCGAAGCAATCGCGGTGAACGCTTGGCGTGATCTCGATATCGACGCACATCAAACAACAGGGAAAAGAACGTGGCACAGCTTCCTCTCGAAACCCATAACGCGGTAGACGTCGCAGTCGACGAAGCGGGTCGTGCAGCGCAAGGCACTGTTCAATGGCTTCTTGAAAAAAAGGTCGACAAGGATGCCATGCCGACCATGGGCAACGATCTGCAGTTCTTCGTCTGCGGCGAGGAAGGGTTCAGGCAGATTGCCGCTGATCTCATGGGTGCGCAGTCAACGGTTGACATCTGCTGCTGGGGATTTGATCCCGGCATGGAACTCTGGCGCGGTCCCGAGTCCCCTGAGGGCATCGGCGTCCCGAAGTTTGGAGGAAAGCCCGTGCCTGCCAAGCCTGCTGCTGGCGTCTGGCCACGCGGAATCGTCTACGGAGCGCTGCTGGAGGAGATTACCCAACGTAAGGACAATCCCGTCACCGTGCGGTTGCTGATTTGGTTCGACCCACGGGGGTCGCGCAAGCAGAACAGCATGCCAGGATTCACCGATGTTCCAGTTTCCGGCTGGACCAGTCCCATTGAAAAACGGGTGCAGCAGCGCGCGCCCTACGCGAATTCGGAGCGAACTCGATGGTGTATTGACTGGTGGAACCGCAATTTGCCCGATGGTGAAAGCAAGGGCAGCGGCATCCTGACGAAGAATCAGCGGCTACAGATTGTTCTGCGCAGCATTTCAAGCAACGACGTCAAGAAGTTGTTAGCCGCTAACCTGGAGGAAGAGGATGCTCCGAGCACTCACAGCGACGAAGGCGATTTCTACTATGTCGATGAGGAGAATCTTCTCGAGGGTTACGCGACTCACCATCAAAAACCTATCCTAATCGACTATGCGCACCCTTATGACGGCCGAAATGCAACCGGTTATGTGATGGGGCTGAATTCGGTCACGGACTACTGGGACAGAACCGCGCACGAAATCGACGATCCGCTCCGTGAGGAATGGGTGCAATGGTATGTTGACGACGAACACCGGCATGAGCAGGAAACGCAGGATCCAACCGGCCCTCTGAGCACCGCTCCGTATAAGCATGTGAATCCGTATCAGGACTACGCGTGCAAGATGACCGGCAAGGTGTTGAAGCGGTTGCATCAGAACTTCGAGCGTGGCTGGAATCTTTTTGCGCCGCCAGCGTGGCGAACGGCGGAACTCAAAGAGCTGCCGTCGGGGATTCCCAGCCTGCCAGATGATCCCTCGCACCAGGTGCAGATCGTACGTACCCAGCCGCACGAGCACGAGAAAACGATCAAGAGCCTTTACTTCCAGGCAAGCAGTTACGCACGCAACTACATCTACATGGAGAATCAGTATTTTTTCTATCCCGAGTTCGCCCGGCATTTGAAACGGGAGCGAAAGAAGTTCCATGATGCGTGGGCAAAACTGGCCAACAAACCTCAGCAGGATGCACCGATGCTGCATCTGTTTGTCGTAACGCCACACCCTCAGGATCCGGGCATGGTCCCGCGTACCTACGACACGATGGCCGAACTTGGTCATGGCGATGCTTGGAAAAATCAGGCTACGCTGTCAAAGGCAGGCAAGACGGCTCAAAAGTACACGAACAAGAAAGGTGAAAACACCTTCCATCCGCAGATTCTTAAGGAACTACAGGATACCCTCGGCCTGAAAGTCAGTATTGCCCGGCTGCGCACCAGTGGCGTGGTGGGTAATCAGATGGCTTATCGCGAAATCTACATTCACTCGAAGCTGATGATCATTGACGATGTGTTCATGACAATCGGTAGCGCGAACATGAACCAGCGCAGTATGTCTGCCGACAGTGAAATTAACTTTGGGGCAACGGGACAGGACTGGGCATCGCACCTCCGCGAGCGGGTGTTTTCCCTGCTTTCCGGCGGAGCTACTCCTGGCAGTGGGGATCGACAACAGGTGCCGGCGGTTTATGATCTTTGGGAGGGACGAATGAAGGACAATCGGGAGATTCAGAAGACCGGTCAAGAAAAGATGGAAGGATTCCTCCTGCCGTTTATGGATACTAGAGCCAAGACGGTGCTGCATGCCCAGATAGATATGCCTTCATCTTCCAATATTCCCCGCACAGTCTGATCGAGGTCGCCTGATGCCGATAGCTGCCTTCTGCAGGATCATTTTTGTTGCCCTAGGTCTGCTCACTTTCAACGTGCAGGCCGGGGAATTGCCATCATCGACAAGCAAACCGAGTCTTACCATGTCCGATCTGCCGCGTAACGAAAAACTGCCCCTCTTCGACCCGCATCGAAAGAGCTTCACGTGCGTTTATCAGAATCAGCATGTGCCGCCTGTTGATCCCCAGGCAGAGTTATGGTTTCAGCGGGCTCTCGCGCTAGATAATCCCGACTTGTACTATCAGAATCGGGACTATCCGAAGATTTATCAGCTCTATGTGCAGGCTGCGGATCATGGTCACTGGAAGGCCATGCTAAACCTCGCCTCTCTGATTCTGAGTGATTATCCTGGCGTACCCCAGCACGACCCTGAGATTGCAATTCGCTGGGTTGAGAAGGCGATGCAGTTGGGTGTACCCGACGCGTACGACATGATGGGAACCTATCACCAGAACGGGTTGATCAAAGGTGGCGATGCGACTAGCGCATACGCGTTTTTTCAACGTGCGGCAGACATGGGTAGTCCGTCCGCTATGACATTTCTTGGAGAAAAGCTCGACGCTACGTACGACGATTCGGATGGAGAGTTCTGGGGCAACTTGCCGATCGCTACCCAGATGCTCGAGTGTGCTCTCGCACAAGGCTACGGAGATGCGGCAGAAGAGTTGGGTTTTGTCTACGCTAGGGCGAGAACAGCGGATGCGAAACGTCATGCACTGGCGGTTTTACAGGAGGGCGTAAAGCTAGGGAGTGCAAAATGTGCAAGCAAGTTATCTATTGAGTTTGACGGATTCAATTTGACCAACGGGAGGAACCTTCCCGGCAGTATCGATAAGGCTCGTGCTGATAGATATCGCGTTGTGAAGGGTGCGTTGGAGCACTATCAAGGCCGCCTGAAATTGCCGAACCTGGACAAGGTTCTCCCGTTGCCACCTGCTCCACTCCCCAAATGGGACGGGAATGCGAAGACGTTGATCGACGCTGCGAAGCCGGTTAGTCAGCCAGCGAAATCGGAGAAAAACAGCTTGCAGCAGGGGCGTTCGTTCGTTCCCGACGGCCACGCGGTGGCTGCGCTCGATCGCGGCGTGCTTACAGCCACTGGTGCTCAAATGGTCCCGAAGACTGGCTATTGGCTTGCACTGTATGGCTCGTCGATGCAACCCGATGCACGCTTGGCCGCCCGATCTGGCCTTCCCGAACGTTATGAAGCTGGCGAGCGGTTCGAGCCATCCTCATACGACTGGCTGCCGCCGGATCGTGTGCAATGGCATTACCTCGGCGAAGCCTATCGCCTGCCGCCACAGCGCGCGGATTTTCTTGCGAACCTGGTCGGTGCGGGGCTGCTGCGGGAAATTCCATCGTCGCCGGTAGCACTGCAATGCACGGGTGACCGGCGTTGTCCAGAATCCGGGATATGGGAAAGTCGCGTTGCCGAAGACCACCCGATGGCCGTGCTTTACAACCGCTGGGATCGGCAGGCTTTCGTCGAGAAGGGACAGGCGTTTCCACATGCCGGGGATCGTTTCATTGATGCCGCCATGACGGATGTGCAATGGACGTACCTTGGCAGCCCGAATGCGGAAACCGGCATGCCCGGCATATACGCGATCGGCCTGTAAGCACCACGGCGCGTGCACTGCCGCACTCACGGGAAAAAACAATGTCTCGTCAAGTCATAGTGGTAGGCGACACCCTGGCGCCGCACGGCGGTACTGTCGTGACGGGCTCAAGCGCCGACGTCATCGACGGCAAGCCGATCTCTCGCAAAGGCGACACCGTCGAGTGCAAGGAGCACGGCACTCAGACTATTGCCGAAGGCGACCAATCGAGCATGATCGGCGGCGATCCGGTTGCGTTACAAGGGCATCGCGCGACCTGTGGATGCACGTTGGTCAGCCGGGGCAAGACGATGTCCATGCCTTGATCTGAAGAGCGATCGATTCTGCTTGCAGACCTTTTGCACGGGTTAATCGAACGATGACCGCTTGACGCACGAAAGTACTATCGGAAACATCTTCCCCTTCGCTGGGTCGTAGCACAGGGTTGTTGGCTGCGATGAAAAAGCATGGTTTGGTATGCACTGGTACGACGTATCGGGGATTGCAGGCCAAGCATCGGTTCGTTTGCGATCAAGGGCACGTGACACAAATCAGTCCGCGCAACTTGATTCGTCAACGCCAGATTGGCTGCCGTCAGTGTGCTCGGGATGCGATGACCGAGAAGTTGCACCAGGTCGCGAATGCCGCAAACTCGGTTTGCCTGAGCAAGTCGTGGCGCGGGTATGCAAAACGCTATCGGCTGCGCTGCGACGCAGGCCACGCATGGTCGGCACTCGGACAGTCGTTGTTGCGCGGCGGCCTATGTCCGACCTGCGCGGCACTGAGCGGAAAAGCGACGGGACAACTCCTTTTCGATGGCATTGATCAACTGCGAGCCATAGCGAAGCAGCGCGGCGGGAAATGCTTGTCCCGGCGTTACGACGGCGTGAAGGCCGTCTATACGTTTTGCTGCGCAAATGGACATACCTGGCAAACTCGCGGTGCGACGATCCTGTATCAGCGGTCGTGGTGCCCGCACTGCCCGCGAGTGGCAAAGGAAGTGCTCCCAGACGGATTGGAACGCCTTCACGCCGCCGCATCAAAGCGTGGTGGGCGCTTGCTTTCGGATGAATTCGTCGGTACGACCGCAAAGTACCGATTCGAGTGCGCTGCGGGGCATGTCTTTGAGACTTTCGCAGGCACGATTCTTTACAGCGGCGGATGGTGCAGGCGATGCGGCTACGATCAGCAGCGCACGATTGACGGGCTCGAACGACTACGTGAGGCGGCGCGCGCCCGGGGCGGGCGATGCTTGTCGGATCGGTACGACGGCAGGTTGGCGGACTATGCATTCCAGTGCGCGAACGGGCATACGTGGCAATCGCAAGGAGGACATATATTGCGGGGTACATGGTGCCGGCAATGCGCCAATGCGCATATCGGCGATGTTCTGCGCCATGCGAATGGTCTCGCATTGCTCCGGGAAAAGGCTGCAAGCCATGGTGGCGTTTGCCTCGACGACGAATATCGTGGAACCGCCCGAGCCTATCGGTTTCGTTGCGGGAGGGGACATGAGTGGCGTGCAAAGGGCGCGAATATCCTGCATGGACGATGGTGCAAGCGATGCAGCGCCGACGATCAGCGCAGCACGCTCGCAGAAGCTCAAGCAGTTGCCGACGCGCGTGGAGGGTTGTGTCTGTCAGACGAGTACGTCAACGCTCGGAGTCATCTTGTCTGGCAGTGCCATCGCGGGCACGTGTGGCCAGCGAACCTCGACAACGTGAAAAACAAGGGTCGATGGTGTCCGGATTGCAAGAACCTGAAGCGGATCACGAACCCGAAATCGAAAGCGTGGTTGAAGTACCAGCCGAAGAGTATGCCGTAGCGGGTAGTAGCGGGTAGCGCATTGCGGTGGTGAACACGGGGCTTCCGCACGAAGGCCCTTGTTTCAGCGCGGTTGCTTTGCCGTGGATCAGGCCCGAGCCTCCGGTGCGGACGCGTTCTCCCGCATCCGGCCAAGCAGCATCAACACCTCTCGCGCCGTATTCTCCGAATGCTCGCGCAGAATCCGCGGCAAACGCGCATGCTCGGGATCATCCAGCGCCGCGAGAATCGCTTCGTGCTCGCTCAGCGACTCCGCCCATCTGAGCGTGTCGGTGTTGGCCGCGCCGCGCGCGCGATGCACTTTCGCCATCAGCGACACATAAACACCGGACAGCACCGGATTGCCGGCCGACTCGACGATCATCTCGTGAACCTGCTGGTTCAGCCGGAAATATTCGAGCCGCTTGCCCGCCGCGTGACACTCGATCATGCGCCGATGCTTCGCGTGGATCGCCGCGACCTGCGCATCCGTGATGCGTTGCCGCGCGAGCTCACCCGCCATCGCCTCCAGACCGTGAAGCATCTCGAACGTGCTCGCGAGATCGTCGAGATCGATCGACGCGACGCGATAGCCGATGTACTGGCGATGCGTCGCGCGGCCTTCCGATACGAGGATCTTCAGGGCCTCGCGCAGCGGCGTCTTCGACACATCGAACGCAAGGCTCAATTCCTTCTCGTCGATCCGGGCGCCAGGCGGCAGCTCGCCTTCGTCGATCATCACGCGCAGGCGCGCGGCTATCTCGGCGGCCATGCCGCGCGTGCGCAGGAGGAGGGTTTGTCCGTTCGGCTGATTCATGATGGCGCAAGCTTAGCACGATCTCGGTGAATACCCGAAGTTTTACTAGAGTCATTAAAAAACAACGATTTACGTACGTTGTAATTATAAATTTTAAATTCTATACTCCGGCAAACGTTGCGCGACGTCCTCCAACTCTCGTCCATCCGGAGTCCGTACATGTCATCAAGGTCTGGTGTTGTCGCCATGACGGTGGGCAAGTCCACCGTCCGCTGGAAGATATTCGTCGTCATGCTTAGCCTGATCGCGATCAACTACGTCGATCGCGCGTCGCTGTCCGTCGCGATGCCGTTCATTTCGAAGGAGTTCGATATCGGCCCGGCGATGGAAGGGCTGATCCTCAGCGCGTTTTTCTGGACGTACGCGGTGATGCAGATCCCCGGCGGCATGCTTGCGGACCGCTTCAAGCCGCGCATCGTGATCGCGACGGCGACCGTGTTCTGGGGCTTTTTCCAGGCGCTCGCCGCAATTTGCACGAGCGCGCCGGCGCTGCTGCTCACGCGTCTGGGCCTCGGCGCGTCGGAAGCGCCGATCTATCCGGCCGGCGGCAAGCTCAACGCGATCTGGATGACGCAGACCGAGCGCGGCCGCGGCGCCACGCTGCTCGACGGCGGTGCGCCGCTCGGCGCGGCGCTGGGCGCGGTGCTGATCGCCGGGCTCATCGCGACGCTCGGCTCGTGGCGGCTCGCGTTCGCGGTCGCCGGCATCGGCACCGTGCTGGCCGGCTTTCTCGCCTGGTCCTACATCCGCAACTCGCCGCGCGAGCATCCTGGCGTGAACGAGCTGGAGGCCGCGTACATCGAGGAATCGCATGCGCTCGATCGCGCCGCCGAGCCGACGGGCCTGTCGGGTCGCTCGCGCGACTTCTTCAAGTACCGCTCGGTGTGGGCGATGTTCTTCGGCTGGATGTGCTTCAACACCCTGTTCTACGGGCTGCTCACGTGGATGCCGAACTATCTGCACAAGGTGCACGGCTTCGACATCAAGGAGATGGGCGGCTCGAGCTTCATCATTTTCTTCAGCGGCTTCGTCGGCGAACTGCTCGGCGGCTGGATCGCCGACAAGTGGAAGGCCGCGGGCGGCCGTCCGAACGTCGTGATGCGCACGCTGTTCGGGATCGCGTCGGTCGTCGCGACCGCGTCGATCTTCTCCGTCGCCTATGTGAAGGATCCGGTCGTCGTCGTCGCGCTGCTGTCGTCGACGCTGTTCTTCCTGCGCTGGTGCGGACTGTACTGGTGCATCCCGTCGGCGCTCGGCACGCGCAACAAGATCGGCTTCCTCGGCGGCTTCATGAACCTCGGCGGCAACATCGGCGGCATTACCGTGCCGATCATCGTCGGCGCGATCGTGCAGCTGACCGGCTCCTATTTCCTCGCGCTGATGTTCTTCGCCGCGGCCGGCGTCGGCCTGCTGCTGTGCTCGAGCGCGATCGATTACGAAAGCAAGCTCCCCGTTTGACTCACCCCATTTACCGCAAGAGAGACTTGAAATGAAAAAACGCACCCTGCTCGGCATGCTGACGCCTTCCTCCAACACGTCGCTCGAGCCGCTGACGAGCGCGATGGTCGCCGGCCTGCCCGGTGTGTCCGCGCACTTCGCCCGCTTCCCGGTCACCGAGATCTCGCTGTCCGATCAGGCGCTCGGCCAGTTCGACGATCACAAGATCATCGAGGCGGCGAAGCTGCTCGCCGACGCGAAGGTCGACGTGATCGCGTGGAACGGTACGTCGTCGGGCTGGCTCGGCTTCGAGGCCGACGAGCGGCTGTGCCGCCGCATCACGGAGGCGACCGGCATTCCGGCGACGACGTCCGTGCTCGCGCTGAACGAGATCCTGAAGAAGACGGGCGCGCACGATTTCGGCCTCGTCACGCCGTATCTCGACGACGTGCAGACGAAGATCGTCGACAACTATCGCCGTTCCGGCCTGAACTGCATCGCTGAGCGGCATCTGAACCTGAAGGTCAATTTCTCGTTCTCCGAAGTCACGGCCGAGCAGTTGAGCGGCATGGTGCGCGAGGTCGCGAAGGCCGGCCCGCGCGCGATCTCGATCTTCTGCACGAACCTGAATGCCGCGCATCTGGTGCCGGCGCTCGAAGAGGAAACCGGGATTCCGATCTACGACACGATCTCGACCGTCGTGTGGAAGTCGCTGCAGCTCGCCGACTACGATACGCGCCAGGTGAAGGGCTGGGGGCGGCTCTTCGGCGAAGTGGTCTGAGCATCGCCATGTCGAACGAACTCGATTTCGTGATCCGTCACGCGGACGTCGTGACGGCGGCGGACCGGTTCTCGTGCGACATCGGCATCCGCGCGGGGCGCGTGGCCGTGCTCGGCCACGACCTGCCGCGCGCGCCGCGCGAGCTCGACGCGACCGGGATGCTCGTGATGCCGGGCGGCGTCGACGCGCACTGCCATCTCGACCAGCCGATGCCCGATGGACTGCGGATGGCCGACGATTTCCTGAGCGGCACGCGTTCGGCGGTGTGCGGCGGGACGACGACGGTGATTCCGTTCGCCGCGCAGGAGAAAGGGCAGTCGCTGCAGGCCGCGGTCGACGACTACCATCGCCGCGCCGAAGGGCGCGCGGTGATCGACTACGGCTTCCATCTGATCGTCTCCGACCCGACGCCGTACGTGCTCGCGGAAGAGTTGCCGCGGCTGATCGCCAGCGGCTACACGTCGTTCAAGGTCTACATGACCTACGACGACCTGAAGCTCGACGACCGGCAGATGCTCGACGTGCTGAGCGTCGCACGCGAGCACGGCGCGCTCGTGATGGTGCATGCGGAGAACTCGGACTGCATCGGCTGGCTGACCGAGCGGCTGCTCGGCAAGGGCCACGTCGCCCCGCATTTTCATGCGCATGCGCGGCCGGCCGTGGTCGAGCGCGAGGCGACGCATCGCGCGATCGCGTTCGCGGAGCTCGTCGACGTGCCGATCCTGATCGTGCACGTGTCGGGTGCGGATGCGATCGAGCAGATCCGCTGGGGGCAGTCGCGCGGCTTGCCGATTCTCGCGGAGACGTGCCCGCAGTATCTGTACCTGACCGCCGCCGATCTCGGCCACGGCGAGTACGATGGCGCGAAATGCGTGTGCAGCCCGCCGCCGCGCGACCCGGCGAACCAGCAGGCGGTGTGGCATGCGTTGCGGCAGCGGGTGTTCTCGGTGTTCTCGTCCGATCATGCGCCGTTCAACTACGACGACCCGTGCGGCAAGCATCCGGGCGGGCATCGCGCGTCGTTCAATCACATTCCGAACGGCATTCCGGGGCTGGAGACGCGCATGCCGCTGCTGTTCGACGGCGTGCACAAAGGCCGGCTGTCGATTCATCAGTTTGTCGAACTGACGTCGCAGCGGCCCGCGAAGCTGTATGGCCTCTATCCGCGCAAAGGCACGATCGCCGTCGGCGCGGATGCGGACATCGTCGTCTGGGATCCGAACAAGCGCGTGCGGATCTCGAACGACGCGCTGCATCACGCGGTCGACTACACGCCTTACGAAGGGATCGAGGTGACGGGCTGGCCGCGCCACTGCCTGTCGCGGGGCGAGCTGCTCGTCGAGGACGGCCGATGGCTCGCGTCCGAACCCGGGCGCGGGCAGTTCCTGGCGGCGGGCAAGCCCTGCCTCGATTGATCCGGCGCGCCGCGCGCGCCGCACGAAGAAGGAGCAAGCGATGAGAATGCCTCAAGTGTTGTGCGGGATCACGGCGGCGGCGACGCTCGCGATCGGTCCGGCCGGGCCCGCGCGCGCGGCGGACGCCGCGTCGCGGGACATGCCCGTGGTCGTGCCCGAATCGATCGGCGTGGATTCGGCGCCGCTCGTTCGGATGTCGAAGTGGTTGCGCGACGACAAGATGGACGTGCGGAGCCTGGTCGTCGTGAAGGACGGCCGGATCGTGTTCGAGCGTTACGGCGACGGGCTCTCGCGCGACAACAACTACGAGCTGTATTCGGTCACGAAGACGATCACGGCGCTGCTCGTCGGCATCCTGAACGGCGAAGGCAAGCTCGACCCGACGACGAAGGTCGCGCCGCTGATCGAGCAGGCGAGACCCGATCTCGCGAGCGAGCTCGCGGACAAGCAGGCGATCGAGCTGCGTCATCTGATGTCGATGTCGAGCGGCCTCAGCTATCAGACGCGTGAAGGCACGGACCCGTTGTACTACACCGCGCCGGACCGGCTGCGCGTCGCGGTGACGAGCCGTGCGACGACGCCGCCCGGCACGCGCTTCGACTATATCGACGTGAATCCCGTGCTGGTCGGCGCGGCGGTGTCGGTCGCCGCGCGCGAACCTGAGGACGCGTTCGCGAAGGCGAAGCTGTTCGAGCCGCTCGGCATGTCGCACGAACGCTGGACTGGCGCCGACAAGACGGGTGCGGTGGCGGGCGGCTGGGGGCTGCGCCTGCGCGCGGTCGACATGGCGAAGATCGGCATGCTGCTGCTCGACGACGGGCGCTGGCAAGGCAGGCAGATCGTGCCCGCCGCGTGGATCGCGCAGATGAAGACGCCGTCGCCGGCCGCCGCGGATTACGGTTACTACTGCTGGATCCGGCACGTGGTCGAGAAGGGGCAGCCCGAGTTCGGCGCGATGGGCTTCAAGGGGCAGTTCATCACGGTGCTGCCCGAGCAGCACGCGGTCGTCGTGATGACGAGCCTGCTGCCGACCGATGGCGGCCTGCGCGACGCGACCTATCTGAACGATTATCGCCGGATGGTCAACGACTACATCCTCCCCGCGCTGACGCCCGCGGAGAAGCCGGTCGAAACCGCCGCGAAGACGCAGGCGCTGCGTGACGAGCTCGCGCTCAGCAACCGGACGCAGGGCGTGCCCGGCACCGCTGTCGCATTCAACGACGCCCCCGAAAAATGACGAGATCCGCGCCTATGACCACTCAGTCACTCGACCTGGCCCGCACGCGTCGCGCGGGTTCGCCCCTCGTTCGCCGGCTGCTCGCGCGGGTTGCGTCGCTGGCGTCGCTCGCGATCGGCGGCGCCGGGCTCTTCTTGCCCGCGCTGTCGGCCGCGCAACAGGCGCCGGCGGCGCCCGCGCGGCTGCACGAGGCGGGCACTGAAGCGGGCACTGAAGCGGGCATCGAAGCGGCCGCGCCCGAGGACGTGGGCGTCGACTCGCGCGAACTGGTGCGCCTGTCGCAATGGATTCGCGACCAGAAGCTCGACGTCTACAGCCTGCTCGTCGTGAAGGACGGCAAGCTGATCTTCGAGCGCTACGGCGCGAACGCGTCGCGCGACGCGAACTACGAGCTGTATTCGGTCACGAAGGCCGTGACGTCGCTGGTCGCGGGGATCCTGATCGATCGCGGCGCCGCGCATCTCGACGATTCGGTCGGCGACACACTCGGCGCGTGGCGGCCCGATCTGCGCGCCGATTTCGCGGACAAGCGCGACATCGAGTTGCGGCACGTGCTGTCGATGACGAGCGGATTGCACTACGACTTCAGCCCGAAGGACGATCCGATCTACTACACGGCGCCGGACCGCCTGAAGCTGGCCGCGAAGACGACCCGCAAGGCGGCGCCGGGCACCGTGTTCGAATACACCGACATCAATCCGATCCTCACGGCGGCGATGCTCGGCGCGGATGCGCACGAGCCGATCGAACGGTATGCGCGGACGCACCTGTTCGCCCCGCTCGCCATGAAGCACGCGGTGTGGGAGCGCGCGGATCGCATGGGCCTCGTGTCGGCCGGCTGGGGCTTGCGGCTGCGCGCGATCGACATGGCGAAGATCGGCATGCTCGTGCTGGACCATGGCCGCTGGCAGGGGCGCCAGGTGGTGCCGTCGCGCTGGATCGAGCAGATGACGACGCCGGGCGTGTCGCCGTACTTCGGCTATTACTGGTGGATCAACAACATCGTGCAGAGCGAGCCGGAATACGATGCGATGGGCTTCAAGGGGCAATTCATCACGGTGCTGCCGAAGCGCAACGCGGTGATCGTGATGACGAGCATGCTGCCGATCGACGGCGGGCTGCGCGATGCGAAGAACGTCGAGCTGTTCCGGCAGATGGTGAACGGCTACATCGTGCCGGCGCTCGACAATGCGCGGGACGCGAAGCCGACGCAGGCGAGCCGCGCGGCGCTGGCGCGCGAGCTCGACGTGAGCGCGCGCACGCAGGGGGTGCCGGGGGTGCAGGTCGATCCGACGGACGTGCCGAAACTGTGACGCGCAGGCCGGTGCCGGATTCGGGCAGGGGCCGTAGCTAACGCCGTCGCGCCCCCTTCCGTCACGTCCAGTCCCGTCCCGTCACGGCAGGCGCTTCAGTTTCGGCAGCTGCCAGCGGCCGTCCGACGCTTGCGCACGCGGCAGATAAAGCCGCATCGTCATGTCGAGCGGCCCCGTCGGCGCCGGCAGCCAGTTCGGCTCGTGGTCCTTGCCCGGAGAGTCGTGCTGGATGTAAAGATCCAGCGAGCCGTCGGCATTGAACGCGAGCGCGTCGCGATCGCCGATCGCGTAGCGGTCGATCGGATTGTCGACGAAGAACTGGTCCGGGCCGTACATCGTCAGCGACCAGAATGCGTCGACCGGCGGCGTCTGTCCGGCGTCGAAGTGCAGCACGTAGCGCGACGCGCCAGTGAGCGGCTGGTTGTCGCCGTCGGCGACGAGCGACGGATAGACCGCCTCGTCCGGCGGCAGCGCGCCGAGCCCGCGAAATGCGACGTACGCGCGCGTCAGATAGTCGGAGCCGTAGATGCCGATCATGCTCGCGGACTTGCTCCAGCCGTCGCGCACGATCCGCAGCGCGCGCCCTTGCGCGATCATCCGCTGGTACGCATCGGGCGCCGCGCGCATCAATGCGCGCCGCACCGCGGGATCGGCACCCGCGAAGTCGAAGCGCTTGCCCGGCACGAGACCGATGCGCTCCATCCGCAGCAGCATCGCGTAGTCCGCCGCGTGCGGCGGATTGCGATCGAGCAGCTCCGCGAAAATAGAAAAGAACGCGGCCGGATCCAGGTTCGCCGTCTGGTCGACCGGCGGCGTCCGCATGTCGATCGCGGCGTCCACGGCGCTGCCTGGCCGCCCATCGGGCGGTGCGTCCGGCCGCCCGTGGCGAGACAGCGGCGCGGCCTTCAACTGCCGCTGGATGTCGCGCACGGCCGGCAGGTCCGCCGGGCCGTTCACCTGCGTGCGGCCGATCATCCAGCCGACGTCGGTCGGGCTGACGATCTTGCGCATGCCCGCCGGCAGCGTGCCTTGCCAGCGCGGGCCGACGAGCGCGAACTCGATCCCCTGGTGCCCGGTCGTCCGCGTGCCGAGCGTCGCGAACACGTCGGTCCACAGGTCCATGATCGGAAGGACGAAGTAACGATCGGCGACGGTCGGCGTCGACACAATCAGCGGCTCCTGGCCGACGTCGTACCACAGCAGCGAATAGAGCGTATCGGCGTTCGGGCGCACCACGTCGGTGAACGTCGCGTCGACGAGGCGCGGCATGTGCACGAACTGGTTCATCGGCGCGTGCTGCGCGACCTCGTCCGGCGCTGCGGCATTGGTCGAGATGCGGCGCGTCATTTCCATCAGCACCATCGGGTACGCATACGTGTACGCATCGATGCCGATCGCGTACGCGTCGTCTTCGGAGATGGCCGGCTGCGCCATGCACGGTTGGGTTTCAGTCATGTTCATCGCGTTCCTCGATGTCTCGTGTCGACAGGGGCGATCCGGCCCGGTTGTGGCAAGACCGCGTTCGGTGAAATTAATCCCAGAGATTACACTCGGGCCAATTTATGGTGAGGAAGGGATTTCCCTTAACTGCCGGGAAACAAGCGAGAATGCAGGTGGAATCAGTGAGGGCCGAGCGGCTGACGGGTTCGATCTGACCGAGTCGAGGAGTCTGTTGTTAATGTGGTGGATTAATTTCGTCGGTTCCGTGGCGGTCGCTGCCGTAAACCCTATCTGTACTTTTCGCCCGTGCGCCGGCAAGTTCTGCAATACAGAATATAATTCCGCAAATGAACTCCGCTGCGAACCGGCGCATCGACAGTATCCTGCGCGGGCGTCGCCATGCGGCGAGTATTGTGATCGGACGCGCGCATCGCGTCCGATCGAATCTGAACGCATGTTCTATTTGTCGACGATGCTGGATACCGAGCAAAAGAAAAATCGCACGCCCGCGCACAAGGAGGATCGTCATTTCGTGACGGCGCTCGCACGGGGGCTCGAAGTGCTGGCGTGTTTTCGCGGCGGCGACACCGCGCTGACCAATCAGGAAATCGCGCAGCGCTGCAAGCTGCCGCGCTCGACCGTGTCGCGCCTCACGATGACGCTGACGAAGCTCGGCTACCTGATTCATCTCGAAGACAGCGGCCGCTATCGCCTCGGCACAGCGTGCCTCGCGCTCGGCAGCTCGATGCTCGCGCGCCTCGACGTGCGCAAGATCGCGCGGCCGATGATGCAGGAGCTCGCGGATTTCGCGCACGCGTCGGTGTCGCTCGGCGTGCGCGATCGCCTGTCGATGCTGTACATCGAAAGCTGCCGCAGCACGTCCGCGCTCGCGCTGACGCTCGACGTCGGCTCGCGCATTCCGATCGCGACGTCCGCGATCGGCCGCGCGTGGCTCGCCGCGATACCGGAGCGCGAGCGGCTCGACGTGACGGAGCAGATTCGCGAGCTCGACGACCTCGCGTGGCCCGACATCAAGCGCGGGATCGAGCGCGGGCTCGACGACTACCGCACGCTCGGCGTCACGTGCTCGTTCGGCGACTGGCAGTCGGACGTGAACGGCATCGCGCGCGCATTCCAGCCGGGCGGCGGTTTGCCGGTGATGGCGATCAACATCGGCGGCCCGTCGTTCAGCCTGTCGAAGGAATTCCTGCTCGACGAAGTGAAGCCGAGGCTGCTGCGCGTGATCGCACAGCTCGAGGATGCGCTGCCCGGCCATTGAGCAGGATGCAGGCCGATGAGCGGAATGCGGGCCGATGAGCAGGATGCAGGCCGATGAGCAGAATGCAGGCCGATGAGCAGAATGCGGGCCGCGCTCGCACGCGGCCCGATTCGTTTTGATCGGACGGACGGACGTCAGATCGGCAGGAACGTGCCGCTCGCGTGCAGCACCTCGCGCTCGCCGACCTTCAGCGTGCAATCGACGAACACGATGCGCCGGCCGTTGCGGCGGATCCGCGTATGCGCTTCGAGCCAGTCGCCGACTTGCGCGGCCGACAGGAATTCGCTCGACATCGTCGTCGTGACCACCGCTTGCGACTTCGCCGTGCCGGCTCGCGACAGATTCAGATTGATCCCCATCGCACCGTCCGCGAGCGTCATCAGCATCCCGCCGTGCGCGACGCCGATGATATTCGCGTGGCTCGCGTCGACCCGCACCGCGACGACGACCGTGCCGTCGTCCGCCAGCCGTTGATAGGTCGACCCGAGCGCGCGGAAATACGCGCCGCCGCGTTCGAGTGTCGTGTAGCCGGCCGGCGCGGCGGGCGCGGGCGCGGGTGTGGATGTCGGTGCAGGCGCGTCGAGGTCGGTCGGCGGCATCGTGTCGAGCAATTCGGAAGTCATCGCGGAAGTCGTCGCGGAAGTCATCGCGTGTCGTGTCAGAACCAGTCGGGCGCCATCGTCAGCGTCGTGTCGTCGAGGCGGCGCAGCAGCGCGTGATGCGGCTGCATCCGCGGCAGTTCGTGGCGGAAGAACCAGCGGCAGGTCTGCACTTTGCCGCGATAGAACCGGACGTCGTCGTCGTTCGTCGCGTGCTCGAGCGCGCGCGCCGCGACGAGCCCCTGACGCAGCCACATCCACGCGACGACCGTATGGCCGAACACCTCGAGGAACGCATTCGCCTGCGACAGCACGAGCGGCGCGCGGTCCGCGAGCGCCGGGCGCAGCACCGCGAGCGTGTCGCCGATCTCGCGCCACGCGTGCTTCAGTTCATGCGCCGCTTCCGCGAGATCCGCGCGGTCGGCCGCCTGCCGCACGGTCTGGTCGATCTCGCGCTCGAGCAGCGCGACCGCGCGCCCGTCACGCATCACGACCTTGCGGCCGAGCAGGTCCATCGCCTGAATGCCGTGCGTGCCTTCGTGGATCATGTTCAGCCGGTTGTCGCGATAGAACTGCTCGACCGGGTATTCGCGCGTATAGCCGTAGCCGCCGTGGATCTGGATCGCGAGGCTGTTGCCTTCGAGGCACCACTGCGACGGCCATGACTTGACGATCGGCGTCAGCAGGTCGAGCAGCAGCTCGGCCTCCGCGCGCGCGTGCTCGTCGTCGGCGGTCTTCAGCTCGTCGACGAGCCGTGCCGCGTACAGGCACAGCGAATACGCGCCTTCCACGTAAGCCTTCTGCGCGAGCAGCATCCGGCGCACGTCCGCGTGCTCGATCAGCGGCACCTGCGGCACGTCCGGCCGCTTCTCGCCGGGCAGCCGGCCCTGGCTGCGTTCCCGCGCATACTGCAGCGACGCGAGATAGCCGCGATAGCCGAGCATCGTCGCGCCCATCCCGACGCCGATGCGCGCCTCGTTCATCATCTGGAACATATACGCGAGGCCATGATGCGGCTCGCCGACGATCTCGCCGATGCACGCGCCGCGCTCGCCGAACGACAGCATCGTCGACGTCGTGCCGCGCCAGCCCATCTTGTGGATCAGCCCCGCGAGCGCGACGTCGTTGCGCTCGCCGACGCTGCCGTCGTCGTTCACGCGGTACTTCGGCACGGTGAACAGCGAGATGCCCTTCACGCCCGGCGGCGCGCCCGGAATCCGCGCGAGCACCAGATGGACGATGTTCTCGGACAGTTCGTGATCGCCGCCCGAGATGAAGATCTTGTTGCCGGTGATCGAATAGGTGCCGTCGGGGTTCGGCACCGCGCGCGTCGTCAGGTCGGCGAGGCTCGAGCCGGCCTGCGGCTCCGTGAGCGCCATCGTGCCGAAGAAGCGGCCCTCGAGCAGCGGCTGCAGATACTTGCGTTTCTGCGCGGGCGAGCCGAAGCGCTCGATCACGTTCGCGTTGCCGACCGTCAGCCCGACGTACGAACTCGTCGCGATGTTCGCGCTCTTGAACAGCGACTGCGCCGCGTGCGACACGAGCGCCGGCAACTGCATCCCGCCGGCGTCGTAATCCTTGCCCGCGGCGAGCAGGCCGGCGTCGCAGTACGCGCGCACCGCGTCGCGCACCTCCGGAATCATCGATACGCGCTCGCCGTCGAACTGCGGTTCGTGCTCGTCGCTCTTCCGGTTGTGCGGCGCGAACTTCTCCTCGGCGATCGCCAGCGCGGCGTCGAGCGCGGCGACGAAGGTCTCGCGGCTGTGCTCGGCGAAGCGCGGACGCTGCGTCAGCGCGTCGGCGTCGAACAACTCGAACAGTTGAAATTCCAGATCGCGCCTTTGGATGATCGTCGAGTCGGACATATCGGTCGCCACGGAGAGTTGGATTGCGGAATTATAATCTGCATTGCAGAATTCACAATCGCTGATCGGGCATATTTAGCACGATCGTTCTATATTTTTTCTTTTTATGGACAAGGATTTACGGAATTTATAGGGGTTTTTACCAGCTCGATGGCGCTATGCAGGCCGATGTTCACGCGTTACGATTTCCGCCATGCAGCATATATGTCTGCATTGCAGAATTCATGAAAATCATCAGCCGCCACGGCGGTCCGATCGCCGAACGCTTTCCTGAAGAGGCTTCCATGTCGATGAATAGCGCCGCCGAGCTCACGCAGCTCGGCTCCATAGCCGTGATCACGATGAACCATCCGCCGGTCAACGGGCTCGGGCTCGACTTGCGCACCGCGATCGTCGCGCAGCTCGACCGCGCGCTCGCCGATCCGCAGATCGACGCGATCGTGCTCGCCGGCGGCGAGCGGAACTTCAGCGCCGGCGCCGACGTGCGCGAATTCGGCACGTCGAAGCCGTCCGCCGCGCCGAACCTGCCCGACGTGATCCGCGCGCTCGAAGCGGCCGGCAAGCCGGTCGTCGCGGCGATCGCCGGCAACTGCCTGGGCGGCGGGCTCGAGCTCGCGATGGGCTGCCACTTCCGCGTCGCGCTGCGCGACGCGTCGCTCGGGTTGCCCGAAGTGAAGCTCGGCCTGCTGCCGGGCGCGGGCGGCACGCAGCGGCTGCCGCGCTTCATCGGCGTCGAGTCCGCGCTGAACATGATCGTGTCGGGCCAGCCGGTGCCCGCGCAGAAGCTCGCCGGCACCGCGTTGCTCGACGAAGTCGTCGAAAGCGGCGTGGTCGACACGGCCGTCGCGTTCGCCCGCCAGATCGTCGCCGACAAGCGGCCGGCGAAGCTCGCGCGCGACATCCGGATCAAGGATCCGCTCGCCGAGCCGTTCCTGCAGTTCGCGCGCACGAACGTCGCGGCGGCGTCGCGCCCGTTCCCGGCGCCGCTGCAGTGCGTCGAGGCGGTCGCGAACGCAGTCGGCAAGCCGTTCGACGAAGGCCTGCGGCTCGAGCGAGAAATCTTCGCGGCGCTGATGGCGTCGCCCGAATCGCGCGCGCTACGCCATATCTTCGCGGCCGAGCGCGCGGCCACGAAGCTGCCTGATGTGTCTGAGGTGCCGGCCGATATGCCGCTGCGCGAGATCCGCCGCGTCGGCGTGATCGGCGCGGGCACGATGGGCGGCGGGATCACGATGGCCTTCGTCGACGCCGGCATTCCGGTCGTGCTGCTCGAAACGAAGCAGGAAGCGCTCGACCGCGGCCTCGGCACGATTCGTCGCAATTACGAAACGACGATGAAGAAGGGCAAGCTTACGCAGGCGCAGCTCGACGAGCGCATCGCGCGCATCACGCCGACGCTCGATTTCTCGGCGCTCGCGGACGTCGATCTCGTGATCGAGGCCGTGTTCGAGGAGATGAGCGTGAAGCGCGACGTGTTCACGCGTCTCGATCAGGTCGCGAAGCCGGGCGCGATCCTCGCGTCGAACACGTCGGCCCTCGACCTGAACGAGATCGCGTCGTTCACGAAGCGTCCGCAGGACGTGATCGGCCTGCACTTCTTCAGCCCCGCGAACGTGATGAAACTGCTCGAAATCGTGCGCGGCGCGAAGACCGGGCCCGACGTGCTCGCGACCTGCATGAATCTCGCGAAGCGGATCCGCAAGACCGCGGTCGTCGCGGGCGTGTGCGATGGCTTCATCGGCAACCGGATGATCGCGCGCTACGGCGCGGCCGCCGGCATGCTGCTGATGGAAGGCGCGTCGCCGCAGCAGATCGATGGCGCGCTGCAGCGCTTCGGTCTCGCGATGGGGCCGTTCCGGATGGCCGATCTGGCCGGCCTCGACATCGGCTGGGCTGCCCGCAAGCGCCGCGAGGCCGAGCAACCGGGCTCGCAGCCGCGCAGCGCCGCCGACGTGCTGTGCGAAGCGGGCCGCTTCGGGCAGAAGACGGGGGCGGGCTGGTATCGCTACGAAGCGGGCAAGCGCGACCCGATTCCCGATCCGGCCGTCGACGCGATCGTCGAGCAATTCCGCCGCGACAGCGGCGTCACCCCGCGCAAGATCAGTGATGCCGAGATCGTCGAGCGTTGCATCTACGCGCTCGTCAACGAAGGCGCGCGCATTCTGGAGGACGGCATCGCCGCACGCGCGTCCGACATCGACGTCGTGTACCTGTCGGGCTACGGCTTCCCGCGCCATCGCGGCGGCCCGATGCTGTACGCGGACACCGTCGGTCTCGCGAACGTCGTGCGCGCGCTGCGGCGCATCGCGGCGGCGCCGGGCGCCGAAGCGTGGTGGCAGCCGGCGCCGCTGCTCGTGAAGCTCGCCGAAGCAGGCCGCACTTTCAACTGATACGCACAGGGACATCGACATGACTGACGCAGTGATCGTTTCCACCGCGCGCACCGGCCTCGCGAAGAGCTGGAAGGGCGCATTCAACATGACCTATGGCGCGACGCTCGGCGCGCATGCGGTGCAGCACGCGGTCGCGCGTGCCGGCATCGATCCGGCCGAAATCGAGGACGTGATCATGGGCGGCACGTTCGGCGAAGGCACGACGGGCGGCAACATCGCGCGCGCGATCGCGCTGCGCGCCGGGCTGCCCGTCACGACCGGCGGCGTGACCGTGAACCGCTTCTGTTCGTCCGGATTGCAGACGATCGCGATGGCCGCGCAGCGCGTGATCCTCGAAGGCGCGCCCGCGATCGTCGCGGGCGGCGTCGAGAGCATCTCGTGCGTGCAGAACGAGGCGAACAAGCATATGCGCGCCGATCCGTGGCTCGTCGAGCACAAGCCGGAGCTGTACTGGAGCATGCTGCAGACGGCTGAGACCGTCGCGAAGCGCTACGGGATTTCGAGGGAAGCGCAGGACGCCTATGGCGCGCGCAGCCAGCTTCGCGCGGCGGCCGCGCAGGCGGCCGGCAAGTTCGACGACGAGATCGTGCCGATGACGACGACGATGGCCGTCGTCGACAAGGCGACGGGGCGTCTGAC
Source organism: Burkholderia guangdongensis (assembly GCF_013403875.1). Lineage (GTDB taxonomy): Bacteria > Pseudomonadota > Gammaproteobacteria > Burkholderiales > Burkholderiaceae > Burkholderia > Burkholderia guangdongensis. The sequence goes on from NZ_JACBNX010000037.1 coordinate 24,220, forward strand.
GACGAAGGAAGTGACGATTGCGTCGGACGAAGGGATTCGCGCGGACACGACGCTCGAAGCGGTGTCGAAGATTCGTCCGGCGCTGCCGGGCGGCGTGATCACGGCGGGCAACGCGAGCCAGTTCTCGGACGGCGCATCGGCGTGCGTCGTGATGAACGGCAAGCTCGCCGAGCAGCGCGGGCTGCAGCCGCTCGGGATTTTCCGAGGTTTCGCGGTCGCCGGCTGCGAGCCGGACGAGATGGGGATCGGCCCGGTGTTCGCGGTGCCGCGCCTGCTCGATCGTGCGGGCGTGAAGATCGACGACGTCGGCCTGTGGGAGCTGAACGAGGCGTTCGCGGTGCAGGTGCTCTATTGCCGCGACAAACTCGGGATTCCGGACGATCGGCTGAACGTGAACGGCGGCGCGATCGCGGTCGGCCATCCGTACGGCGTGTCCGGCTCGCGTCTCGTCGGTCATGCGCTGATCGAGGGCAAGCGTCGCGGCGTCAAGTACGTCGTGGTCACGATGTGCATCGGCGGCGGCCAGGGGGCGGCCGGCCTGTTCGAAGTCTGCTGATCAACTGCGAAGCATGGGACCGGAGTAAGCGCTGAAGCGCTAACTCCGATCGACAACGGAGAACATTATGTCTGTGAAGGAACTGTTTCAGCTCGACGGGCGCATCGCGCTCGTGACGGGCGGCTCGCGCGGCCTCGGGCTGCAGATGGCCGAGGCGCTCGGCGAGATGGGCTGCAAGGTCGTGATCACCGCGCGCAAGGCCGACGAACTCGCGGAGGCGGAAGCGCATCTGCGCGCGCGCGGCATCGAGGCGAAGGCGATCGTCAGCGATCTGCAGCAGTTCGACCGCATTCCGTCGCTCGTCGACGAGGTGCTGTCCGCGCATGGCCGCGTCGACGTGCTCGTGAACAACGCGGGCGCGACCTGGGGCGCGCCGGCCGAAGAATATCCGGACGAGGCCTGGCACAAGGTGATGAACCTGAACGTGACCGCGCCGTTCTTCCTGACGCGCGAGATCGGCCGCCGCAGCATGATTCCGCGCAAGAGCGGCAAGATCGTCAACATCGCATCGATCGCGGGCCTGAAGGGCACGCCGCCGGGCATGAACACGATCGCGTACAACACGTCGAAGGCCGCGATGATCAACTTCACGCGCACGCTCGCGACCGAGTGGGGCCGTTACGGGATCAACGTGAACGCGATCTGCCCGGGCTTCTTCCCGACGAAGATGGCCGCGGGCCTGCTCGACAAGCTCGGCGAGCAGATGATCGAGCGCACGCCGCTGCGCCGCCTCGGCGGCGACGAGGATCTGAAGGGCGCGCTCGTCTACTTCGCGAGCGACGCGTCGCGGCACGTGACGGGCCAGTATCTGGCGATCGACGGCGGGGTGTCCGCATTATGACGACGATCGACGCGCAGAGCAGCTTCAGCGGCACGCGGCCGGTCGCCGAAGCGCACGCGTTCGACGTCGGGCGCCTGACCGACTACATGCATGCGCACGTCGACGGGTTCGCCGGCGAGCTGCACGTCGAGCAGTTCAAGGGCGGGCAGTCGAATCCGACGTTCCTGCTTGAAGCAGGGGGCCAGCGCTACGTGATGCGCCGCAAGCCGCCGGGCGTGCTGCTGCCGTCCGCGCACGCGGTCGATCGCGAGTTCCGCGTGATCCGCGCGCTCGCCGGCACCGACGTGCCGGTCGCGAAAACGTATGCGCTGTGCGAAGACGTCGACGTGATCGGCACCGCGTTCTACATCATGGAGTACGTCGAAGGGCGGATCTTCTGGGACGGCACGCTGCCGGGCATGTCCAACGGCGAGCGCACGGCGCTGTACGACGAGATGAACCGCGTGATCGCGGCGCTGCATTCGGTCGATCCGGTCGCGGTCGGGCTCGCCGATTACGGGAAGCCGGGCAGCTACATCGAGCGTCAGGTCGCGCGCTGGACGAAGCAGTACCGCGCGGCGCAGACCGAGCGGATCGAGGCCGCCGACTGCCTGATCGACTGGCTGCCGAAGCACATCCCGGCCGGCGACGAGAGCCGGATCGTGCACGGTGACTATCGGATCGACAACGTGATCTTCCATCCGACCGAGCCGCGGATTCTCGCGGTGCTCGATTGGGAGCTGTCGACGCTCGGCCATCCGCTCGTCGACTTCGCGTATCACTGCATGACGTGGCGGATGAGCCCGCATCAGGGGCGCGGGCTGGCGGGCATCGATCTCGCGGCGCTCGGCATTCCGGACGAGGCGGCGTATCTGCGCCGCTATCTGCAGCGCGTGTCGCGCACGTCGAACGATGCGGTGTCGGAGGCGGACTGGGGCTATTACCTCGTGTTCAACATGTTCCGGCTCGTCGGCATTCTGCAGGGCGTGCACGCGCGCGCGCTGCAAGGGAATGCGTCGAGCACGCTCGCGCTCGAGATGGGCAAGCGCACGCGGCCGCTCGCCGAGCAGGCGTGGACGCTCGCGCAACAGATCGACGCGTCGCGCTGAGCGGCGCGGCGCACATACGGGTCGGCGCTTGGCGCGCGCGGCCTTCACCCTCAGGAAAGGACAACCAGCGATGAATTTCGAACATTCGAGCAAAGTGAAGGACCTGCAGAAGCGTCTGACGGCGTTCATGGACGCGCATGTGTACCCGGCCGAAGCGCAGTTCGAAGCGGAGATGGACGCGGCGCGCAAGGCCGGCAACGCATGGCAGCCGGCGCCGGTGATGGAAGCGCTGAAGGACAAGGCGAAGGCCGCTGGCCTGTGGAACCTGTTCCTGCCGGAATCGCAGTATGGCGCGGGGCTGACGAACCTCGAATACGCGCCGCTCTGTGAAATCATGGGCCGCTCGTCGATCGGCTCGGAGCCGTTCAACTGCTCGGCGCCGGACACCGGCAACATGGAAACGATCGTGCGCTACGGCACACCGGAGCAGCAGGAGCAATGGCTGAAGCCGCTGCTCGACGGCTCGATCCGCTCGGCCTTCGCGATGACGGAGCCGGCGGTCGCGTCGTCGGACGCGACGAACATCGCCGCGCAGATCGATCGCGACGGCGATCACTACGTGATCAATGCGCGCAAGTGGTGGACGTCGGGCGCGAACGATCCGCGCTGCAAGATCCTGATCTTCATGGGCAAGACGGCGCCGGACCATCCGGATCCGCATCGCCGCCAGTCGATGATTCTCGTGCCGATGGACACGCCGGGCGTGACGGTGCTGCGCCATCTGCCGGTGTTCGGCTACGACGACGCGCCGCACGGTCACGCGGAAGTGCTGTTCGAGAACGTGCGCGTGCCGGTGAGCAACGTGCTGCTCGGCGAAGGACGCGGCTTCGAGATCGCACAGGGCCGCCTCGGGCCGGGCCGCATTCACCACTGCATGCGGCTGATCGGCCGCGCGGAGCGCGCGCTCGAAGCGATGTGCCGCCGCGCGACGTCGCGCGTCGCGTTCGGCCGCAAGATCGCCGATCACGGCGTCACGCGCGAGCGGATCGCCGAAGCGCGGATCCTGATCGACCAGGCGCGGTTCCTCGTGCTGCACGCCGCGTGGAAGATGGACACGCTCGGCAACAAGGAAGCGCGCAAGGAAATCGCGATGATCAAGGTCGCCGCGCCGAACATGGCATGCCAGGTGATCGACTGGGCGATCCAGGCGCACGGCGGCGGCGGGGTCAGCGACGACTTCGGTCTCGCACGCGCTTACGCGAGCGCGCGTACACTGCGTCTTGCCGACGGTCCCGACGAAGTGCACCGCAACGCGATCGCGAAGATGGAGCTCGGGGCCTATCTGTAATTGCCGATGGAGAACGGAGCCCACCCATGCCTCTAGCCAGGTCGCCATTCTGGCCCGCGCATTTGCCCACGCATCTGACGCTGCCGGCGACGAATCTGTTCTACAACGCGGAAGTCGCGGCGACGCGCTATCCGGACAAGCCGTTCATCGTGTTCTACGACACGCCGGTCACGTTCTCGCAGTTCAAGGACGAGGCCGAGCGCGTCGCGGGCTATCTGCAGCAGCGTTGCGGTGTGAGCGCGGGCGACCGCGTGCTGCTGTACATGCAGAACAGCCCGCAGTGGATGATTGCGTACTACGGGATCCTGCGTGCGAACGCGGTCGTCGTGCCGGTCAACCCGATGAACATGACGGACGAGCTGCGCCATTACGTCGAGGACGCCGGCGCGCGCACGGCGATCGTCGCGCAGGATCTGTATCCGCGCATCGCGCCGCTCGTCGGCCAATCGAGCGGCACAGCGGACGGTAAAGCGGACGATCAACTCGCGCACGTCGTCGTCGCGACGTACGGCGATTACCTGAAGCAGCCGCCGGGCATCGCGCCGCCCGATTTCGTGACCGCGCCGCGCCAGGTCGAAGGCCCGGGCGTCGCGCACTGGGCCGACGTGCTCGATGCGCATCTCGCGCCCGGCCCGCTGACGGCCGGCCCCGACGATCTGTGCGTGATGCCGTACACGTCCGGCACGACCGGCAAGCCGAAAGGTTGCATGCACACCCATCGCAGCGTGATGTGCACGGCGATCGGCGGCACCAACTGGTTCGGCGGCACGCAGGATTCGATCCTGCTGTCGGTGCTGCCGCTCTTTCACGTGACGGGGATGCAGGGTGGGCTGAACAGCCCGCTGTACAGCGGCTCGACCGTCGTCGTGCTGCCGCGCTGGGATCGCGACGCGGCCGCGCACGCGATCGGCCGCTACGGCGTGACGGTCTGGCAGTCGATCTCGACGATGGTCGTCGATTTCCTGTCGAACCCGACGCTCGGCGACTACGATCTGTCGAGCCTGCGCTGGATGCGCGGTGGCGGCGCGGCGATGCCGGACGCGGTCGTGAAGAAGCTGAAGGACACGGTCGGCATCGATTACGTCGAAGGCTACGGGATGTCGGAGACGATCGCCGCGACGCACATCAATCCGCCGCAGCGCCCGAAGCCGCAATGCCTCGGCATTCCGGTGTTCGACGTCGACGCGCGGATCGTCGATCCGGTGACGCTCGAGCCGGTGCCGCAGGGCGAGACCGGCGAGATCATCGTGCATGCGCCGCAGGTGATGCAGGGCTATTGGCGCAAACCGGACGCGACGCGCGACGCGTTCGTCGAGATCGACGGCAAGCGCTTTCTGCGCACCGGCGACCTCGGACGGATGGACGAGGACGGCTACTTCTTCATGGCGGACCGGCTGAAGCGGATGATCAACGCATCGGGCTACAAGGTCTGGCCGGCCGAGGTCGAGGCGATGATGTACCACCACCCGGCGATTCTCGAAGTCTGCGTGATCGGCGCACGCGACGCGCATCGCGGCGAGACGGTGAAGGCATTCGTCGTGCCGAACCCGAAGCAGTCGGCGGGCGTCACGCCGGACGACATCATTGCGTGGGCGCGCGAACACATGGCATCGTACAAGGCGCCGCGCGTCGTCGAGCTCGTCGCGTCGCTGCCGAAGTCGGGCAGCGGCAAGATCATGTGGCGGGAGCTTCAGGAACAGGAGGCGGCGAAGGCCGCCGCATCAGTAGGAGACACGAAAGCATGAAAGCACTGCTCTGCACCGCCTTCGGGCCGATCGACCAGTTGACGCTCGACGACGTGCCGTCGCCCGAGCCGGGCGCGGGCCAGGTCCGCGTGCGCGTGAAGGCCGCGTCGCTGAATTTTCCGGACGCGCTGATCGTCCAGGGGCTGTATCAGGTGAAGCCGGCGCTGCCGTTCTCGCCGGGCGCCGAGCTGGCCGGCGTGATCGACGCGCTCGGCGACGGCGTGACCGGCTGGAAGGTCGGCGACGCGGTGATCGCGTCGACGGGCCACGGCGCGTTCGCGCAGCAGTGCCTCGCTGACGCGAACAAGCTGACCGCGCTGCCGGCCGCGATGGACTACGACGCGGGCGCCGCGTTCGTGCTGACCTACGGCACGTCGCTGCACGCGCTCGAGCAGCGCGCGAAGCTGAAGGCCGGCGAGACGCTGCTCGTGATGGGCGCGGCGGGCGGCGTCGGGCTGGCGGCGATCG
>NZ_JACBNX010000038.1 GCF_013403875.1 Burkholderia guangdongensis
CCATCTGCGCGGCGCCCGTGATCATGTTCTTCACGTAGTCGGCGTGGCCCGGGCAGTCGACGTGCGCGTAGTGACGGTTCGCCGTCTCGTACTCGACGTGCGCCGTGTTGATCGTGATGCCGCGCGCCTTTTCTTCCGGTGCCGCGTCGATCTGGTCGTACGCCTTCGCTTCGCCGCCGAACTTCTTCGTCAGCACGGTCGTGATCGCTGCCGTCAGCGTCGTCTTGCCGTGGTCGACGTGACCAATCGTGCCAACGTTCACGTGCGGCTTGGTCCGCTCAAACTTACCTTTTGCCATGATTCTCTTCTTTCAAAAATTAGTCAGACGGTAGATGGATTACTTCGACTTCGCGCTGATGATCGCGTCGGCGACGTTCTTCGGAGCTTCAGCGTAGTGCTTGAACTCCATCGTGTACGTTGCACGACCTTGCGTCAGCGAGCGCAGCGACGTCGAGTAGCCGAACATTTCCGACAGCGGCACTTCGGCGCGAACGATCTTGCCGCCGCCGACCATGTCTTCCATGCCCTGGACGATACCGCGACGGCCCGACAGGTCGCCCATCACGTTGCCCATGTAGTCTTCCGGCGTTTCGACTTCGACCGCCATCATCGGCTCGAGCACGACCGGGCTCGCCTTGCGCATCGCTTCCTTGAACGCCATCGAACCGGCCATCCGGAACGCGTTTTCGTTCGAGTCGACGTCGTGGTACGAACCGAACGTCAGGTGAACCTTCACGTCGACGACCGGGAAGCCCGCGAGCACGCCTGCCTTCAGCGTGTCCTGGATACCCTTGTCCACCGCCGGGATGTATTCACGCGGAATCACGCCGCCCTTGATCTCGTCGAGGAACTCGTAGCCCTTGCCCTGCTCGTTCGGCTCGAGCGTAATGACCGCGTGACCGTACTGGCCGCGACCACCCGACTGCTTGACGAACTTGCCGTCGACGTCCTTCGCGGTCGAGCGGATCGTTTCGCGGTAGGCAACCTGCGGCTTGCCGACGGTCGCTTCCACGCCGAATTCGCGCTTCATCCGGTCGACGAGAATTTCGAGGTGCAGCTCGCCCATGCCCGAGATGATCGTCTGGCCCGATTCTTCGTCGGTCTGAACGCGGAACGACGGATCTTCCTGCGCGAGACGGTTCAGCGCGAGGCCCATCTTTTCCTGGTCAGCCTTCGTCTTCGGCTCGACGGCCTGCGAAATCACCGGCTCCGGGAACACCATGCGCTCGAGGATGATCGGGTGCTGCGGATCGCACAGCGTGTCGCCCGTGGTCGCTTCCTTCAGGCCGACCGCGGCGGCGATGTCGCCTGCGCGGACTTCCTTGATTTCCTCACGCTGGTTCGCGTGCATCTGCAGAATACGGCCGAGGCGTTCCTTCTTGCCCTTGGTCGAGTTCAGCAGCGTGTCGCCCGAATTCACGACGCCCGAATACACGCGGAAGAAGATCAGCTGGCCAACGAACGGGTCGGTCATGATCTTGAACGCGAGCGCCGAGAACTTCTCTTCGTCCGATGCCTTGCGCTCGGCCTTCTCGCCATCTTCGAGTTCGCCCGTGACCGGCGGAATGTCGACCGGCGACGGCAGGAAATCGATCACGGCGTCGAGCATACGCTGCACGCCCTTGTTCTTGAACGCGGTACCGCAGAGCATCGGCTGGATTTCGCACGCGATCGTACGGTCGCGCAGCGCCTTCACGATGTCGGCTTCCGGCAGATCGCCTTCTTCCAGGTACTTGTTCATCAGGTCTTCGCTGGCTTCGGCAGCCACTTCGACCATCTTTTCACGCCACTCGTTGCAGGTGTCGACGAGCTCGGCCGGGATGTCGACGTAGTCGAACTTCGTGCCTTGCGACTCTTCGTCCCAAATGATCGCCTTCATCTTCAGCAGATCGACGACGCCCTTGAAGTTCTCTTCCGCGCCGATCGGCACGACGACCGGAACCGGGTTCGCCTTCAGGCGCAGACGCAGCTGGTCATAGACCTTGAAGAAGTTCGCGCCGGTACGGTCCATCTTGTTGACGAACGCGAGACGCGGCACCTTGTACTTGTTCGCCTGACGCCACACCGTTTCCGACTGCGGCTGCACGCCGCCCACCGCGCAGTACACCATGCACGCGCCGTCGAGCACGCGCATCGAGCGCTCCACTTCGATCGTGAAGTCGACGTGCCCCGGGGTGTCGATGATGTTGATGCGGTGTTCCGGATAGTTGCCGCCCATGCCCTTCCAGAAGGCCGTGGTAGCAGCGGACGTGATCGTGATGCCACGCTCCTGTTCCTGCTCCATCCAGTCCATCGTGGCGGCGCCGTCGTGAACTTCGCCAATCTTGTGGTTCACGCCGGTGTAAAACAGAATGCGCTCGGTCGTCGTCGTTTTGCCGGCGTCGATGTGAGCGCTAATACCGATGTTACGGTAGCGCTCGATAGGAGTCTTACGAGCCACTTTGATCCTCAATTGGGTTGACGCGAAGCGGTCGTGCGTCGCGTCTCAACACAAACGGGCGAGGCGCCTGATAAGCGCACCCGCCCGGATTTTTTCCGCTAAAAGCCCTGCCTGGCGCTTAGAAACGGAAATGCGAGAACGCGCGGTTCGCTTCCGCCATGCGGTGAACTTCGTCGCGCTTCTTCATCGCACCGCCGCGGCCTTCGGCCGCTTCGGACAGCTCACCAGCCAGACGCAGAGCCATCGACTTCTCGCTGCGCTTCTTCGCGGCCTCACGCAACCAGCGCATCGCCAATGCCATACGACGCGACGGGCGCACTTCGACCGGAACCTGATAGTTGGCACCACCAACGCGACGGCTCTTCACTTCGACCACCGGCTTCACGTTGTTGAGCGCAACGGTGAACACTTCCAGCGGGTCCTTGCCACCCTTGGTCTGGATCTGTTCGAAAGCACCATAAACGATGCGTTCAGCGACCGACTTCTTGCCGGACAGCATCAGCATGTTCATGAACTTGGCTACATCCACGTTGCCGAACTTCGGATCCGGCAACACTTCCCGCTTGGGGACTTCGCGACGACGCGGCATGTTTCTTCCTTTACCTGTTCAGTTGGAGCAATTTTTTGCTCCGCGGCCACCAACAAACCCGATCACATCTTTCAGACTAACCAGCTTGGCCGGGTGACCACTTACTCGACAGCACCGGCAATCCGGCACCACCGCCTTGACCGCCGTGAGGCGATCGCCTTTTCGATACTGCTTACTTTGCAGCCTTGGCACGCTTCGCGCCGTACTTCGAGCGCGCTTGCTTACGATCCTTGACGCCCTGGGTATCCAGCGAGCCGCGAACCATGTGGTAACGCACACCCGGCAAGTCCTTCACACGGCCGCCGCGGATCAGCACAACCGAGTGCTCCTGCAGGTTGTGGCCTTCACCGCCGATGTACGAGATCACTTCGAAGCCGTTCGTCAGACGAACCTTGGCGACCTTACGGAGTGCCGAGTTCGGCTTCTTCGGCGTCGTCGTGTACACACGGGTGCACACGCCGCGACGCTGGGGGCAGTCCTGCAAGGCCGGGCTCTTGCTCTTAGTCGTTTCCGACTGACGGCCTTTGCGAACCAGTTGGTTGATGGTTGGCATTGTTTATTCCTGAAATTGAACAAAATACGCACAAAGATTTCGGGCAAAGCGAGAATCTGAGTGCGTTTGACTTCCCGAGCCGGTGGGTTTGACGCGAACCTGAGCACGCGACCAAGCCCTCCGAGAACCGGAACCCGGCATATTAGTTCGGAAATGCTTGGCGAGTCAAGGGGTTGCGTGGGTTTCCCACAGGCTGTGGTGCAGCCGGGCCAATGTGACCGGGCGATGAAATTCGGTCAGGCCGATTCGATCACGTCGATGATTTCGTCGCCGAAACGCTCGAGCTTGCGCACGCCCATGCCGGGGATGTGGCGCAAGTCGTCGATCGTTTCGGGGGCATTGCGGGCGATTTCGGCGAGGGTCGCATCGTGGAAGATCACGTAGGCCGGGACGCCGTCGGATTTCGCGGTGTCGGCGCGCCAGGTGCGGAGTGCGCTCCAGCGCGCGAGTTCGCGCGTGCCCATGCCGGCGGTCGGGTCGGCACGGCCGGCGCGGCTCGACGACGATTGGCGGGTGCGTTGCGGTTTGACGTAGCGGCGCAGCGTGACGCGCTCTTCACCTTTGAGTACCGGTTTCGCGGCATCGGTGAGAACGAGCGCGCCGAAGCCGCCGTGGTCGACGGCGAGGTAACCGTATGCGACGAGTTGGCGGAAGATCGCACGCCATTCGGGTTCAGACAGCGATGCGCCGATGCCGAACGTGCTCAGGTTCTCGTGGCCGCGGTGCAGGACCTTCTCGTTGCGGCTGCCGCGCAGGATTTCGATCAGATGGCTCGCGCCGAAGTTGAAACCGCTCGCGCGCTGCGCGCGGAACGCGCATGACAGCGCCATCTGCGCTTCGCGCGTGGCGTCCCACGAATCGGGTGGTTCGAGGCACGTATCGCAGTTGCCGCACGGTTTGCTCTCTTCGCCAAAATAGTTCAACAGGCGCACGCGGCGGCACGAGATCGTTTCGCACAGACCGAGCAGCGCATCGAGCTTCGAGGTCTGGACGCGCTTGTGCGCGTCGTCGGCGTCGGATTCGTCGATCATCTTGCGCTGCTGCACGACGTCGCCGAGGCCGTACGCCATCCATGCGTTCGCCGGCAGACCGTCACGGCCCGCGCGGCCGGTTTCCTGATAGTAGCCCTCGACGCTCTTCGGCAGATCGAGGTGGGCGACGAAGCGCACGTCCGGTTTGTCGATGCCCATCCCGAACGCGATCGTCGCGCACATCACGATCCCTTCTTCTCGCTGGAACATTTCCTGGTGCTTCTGGCGCACCTCGAATTCCATGCCCGCGTGGTACGGCAGCGCGCGTACGCCCTGCGTCTTCAGCCAATCCGCGGTTTCTTCGACCTTGCGGCGCGACAGGCAGTAGACGACGCCGGCGTCGGTCGTGCCGTCCGCATTCGTGTGCTCGGCGCGGATGAAGTCGAGCAGTTGCGAGCGCGCGTTGTCCTTTTCGACGATCCGGTAGCGGATGTTCGGGCGATCGAAGCTCGAGATGAAAACGCGCGCGTCGTCGAGCGCGAGACGATGGATGATCTCGTCGCGCGTGATCGCGTCGGCCGTGGCCGTCAGCGCGATGCGCGGCACCGACGGGAAACGTTCGTGCAGGACCGAGAGCTGAATGTATTCGGGGCGGAAGTCGTGGCCCCACTGCGACACGCAGTGCGCTTCGTCGATCGCGAACAAGCCGATCTTCGTGCGCTCGAGCAGTTCGAGGAAGCGCGGCGTCATCAGGCGCTCCGGCGCGACGTAGAGCAGATCGATGTCACCTTCGCGCAATGCGCGCTCGGTCGCGGCGGCTTCGGCGCCGGACAGCGTCGAGTTCAGATACGCGGCGCGCGCGCCGACTTCCCGCAACGCGGCGACTTGATCCTGCATCAGCGCGATCAGCGGCGAGACGACGATGCCGGCGCCTTGGCCCGCTTCGCGGCGGAGCAACGCGGGGATCTGATAGCAAAGCGACTTCCCGCCGCCGGTGGGCATCAGGACGAGACAGTCACCACCGTCCGCGACGTGCTCGACGATTTCGCCCTGCTGCCCGCGAAATGAGGAATAGCCGAAGACTTCGTTGAGGATTTCGAGAGCGCGGGACATGGGCGGTGACGTGGAGACGGCTGACAGCGACGGGGGGATTCTATCAACCTATGCGGCGCGGAAACGTTGGATCGGGCAACGTTGGCCGTTTGGACGTATGCCGTCCGCGGTCGAACAGGGCCGCTGGCCATCGCCGCCAGTCAAGCAATCGAAGGGCCGCAGTCGCGGCCCCCTCGTACGTCGCCGGACGTGCGTCCTTGGCGGTCATCCGGTCATTCTCGTCCGGCATGTCCAAACGCTCGCCCTGCTCGCACGGGATGAAGCGCGTATCGCCTTTGTCGGTGATCTGCACACGACGCAGCATCTGGCGAACGATCACCTCGATGTGCTTGTCGCTGATCTTCATGTCCTGCAGACAATGCACGCCCGGCACCTCGCCCGCGATGTAACGCGACACTGCCTCGATGCCCCGCCGATACGAAATGAAGAGTTTAATCATGCGCAACTATTCGTCACCGGCAGCAACGCTTTCGCCGAAAAGCGTGAGAAATTCCACATTTCCAATGAAATGTGCGGGTGATAGGCTTCACATCCAACGACACCTCGCCCAATTTCAACTCTCGAAAATTCAGCGCACCATGAAAATTTTTATCAACAAGAAAGCATTTTTAATCCCAGCGAGAATGCTACTTATCTTTCTTATCTACATGGGGGTTTATTCATCCATCGAAAAACTGACGACCACACATATCAACGAAACGCTATCGATCGCCATTGCGGTAATTTCCGTTCTCTTGGAAATTTTTTTCTCAACAATTTACAAACAAATTGGCCAAAAATCATGACTAGCCATTTCACCACTCATCACCATCCTTCCGACGCCTCGATTGCCGCATTTTCTCCTGCACTGACCGATCTCAACATTCTCTCGGAAGACGAGTTGGGCGCAATTGCCGGAGGCCAATGGAACTGGGGTGGAATGATCTTGGGCGGCTTGCGAGGTTCAGTGATTGGCGGAGTTTCAACCGCCGCTGGCGCCGCCGCATCTGGGCAGCCGATCGGATCCGCCGGAATTGGCGGGATGGTTACCGGCGCCATAGCAGGGGCGTGGACCGGAGGACTTCAACGCAACGCTAACCGGTAAATTTGGCGATGCCGGCACTGCAAGAGCGAAGTGTCGGTATCTGGTCTAGTTTCAACAACTCCCACATCGTCACGACGATGTTCGTCGGGGATTTCGATGCAGCGTTAAGGTGTGTGATTGGCGGAAATTCCGTGTTTCCTGAAATTATGCCCGATTGGGATTCCACGAATCGATTGACGAGACTCCGTTGCGCGCAACTCGCGAGAGGCGCCATGTTCACGGATTGATCATGGTGTTCGGCCTGACGGCCTATAGATTTTGTGAAGGAATGCCCCCACGACAAACGATATCACTGCAATGACAGACGAAAGTGTTTGATCGACGTCCAGGGGCGTTAATTTTTCGATGGATGAATATATTCCCATGTAGATCAGGAATACGATGAATGCCCTGATTGACGAAAGAAATAGCTGATGCCACACCATGGCTCCATCAGCATGGGTGCGGGTGAACGCCTCCCCGCCGCCGGCACGCCGGATCAAATGTCGCTCGAAGAAAACACAATATATAAAGAACACCGCCAATGCGAATATCGGGGTTAAATTAAAGGTCGACGTTGGGGCCAGGGGCAAATAAACTGCAACGGTCAAAAGCCCCATGGGTGATGCTCGATGTGCCGCGCCCAGCAAGAGCGCAACCCACCCATTACCATATCGTTTGTTGAATGGCTCAGGAAATGCGCCGTACAGGAAAAATCTCTTGATCGCCTCGCGGGAAATTTTAAATTTCATAAATTCCTTTCAATTATAGCCTTGGCAACCGCGTGCATTCTGCTTTGTGCGCCCAATACCCGCATGATATTGCTGACATGATTGTCGACGGTACCTTCGGCGAGATTCAGTTCATCCGCAATTCTTTTTGAAGAATATCCGCAACAGAGCAACGACAAAACTTCTCGCTGACGCCGCGTCAATCGATTCACCGGATCCCCATCCGAAGCAATCTCGGGAAATACAGCCTCTCCGTTGATCACACACGTCAATGCAGCATGAAAATCCTCGACAGGCATCGTTTTGACGATGTAGGCAAGCACACCCAGTCGCTTCGCATCGTTAATCAATGAGACCTGCGTAGAGGCCGTCACAATCGCACATCGTCCGACAGCCCCCAATCCATGAAACCGCCGAACCAACGAAAGATCGCAAGCGCCCGGGACGCTCAGGTCCACAAAGACCCTGAACCAGTCGGCAGCCCGCCTGAATGTGTCGACAGCGCTCCGCGCACTGGCGGCCACAGTCACCGCCAATCTCTCGTCGATCTTCGCCAGATGCATCCGTATCGCCATTGCCACGACCGGATGATCCTCCACCACCAGGACCGGCAGGATATTGCGTCGCGTCTTCATCGATCCACGCTCCGTAGCCTATTCCTCATCGACCATCGCCCCCGAGTTCGAGCTTGCCGAGACTTGCCGCAAGCTTGAGCCGCGCCGTCCGCCATCTCGACACCGCGAGCACGCGCTGTTTCTGCGCATCGGCGAGCGCGGTCTGCGCATTCAGCAACTCGACGAACGCCCCGACGCCCTCCTTATAGCGACCGCGCGCAATGTCGAGCGCACGCTGCGCGGCTTCGAACAATTTCCGCGAATTCGACAGATTGGCTGCATCGGCTCCGAGGCTGTGATAGCTCCTCCAGACGTCGAGCGACACCTGGAGTTCGTTGTCACGCATCGACGCCTCCTGCGCGTCGGCGAGTGCCTGCGCTTGCGCGATGCGATAGCCGGCCGCGAAGCCTTCAAACAGCGGAATCGTCACCTGCACGCCGATCGTGCTACTACGGTTGCGCGTCACCGGTATCGACTGCATCCGGGACGTCGGACTGTTCTGCTTGATGCTGCCGACAAGTGAGACGGTTGGGAGGCCCTGCGCCCGAGCGGCATCGACATTCGCGCGCGCCACGTCGAGTTTCGCGCGCGCCGCGACCAGCTTCGGCTGGCGCTGCTTCGCTTCATCGATGAGTTGGTCGACATCGGCCGCGAAGCCGTCAGGTATGGCCGCATCATGCTCCGCGGGCGCGATCCGTATGAGCGCGCTCGCCTCCAACCCCATCGCAACAGCAAGCGCTCCCGTTGCGGCCTGCGTGTCACCTTCCGCACCGACACGATCGAGCACCGCGCGCCAGTAACTCGTGCTCGCCTGTAACCTGTCGGCCAGTGTGCCGGCGCCGGCTTCGTGCTTCGCGGTCGCTTCGGCGAGGCTCTCATGCGCGATCGCCTCGGTGCCGCGTGCGGCGTCGAGAGAGGCCTGAGCGTCGCGTAGTGCGTAGAACGCCTCGGCTGCGTTGAAGAACACGGCTTGCAACGTCTCGTCCTGCGCAGCGTTCATGGCCGCGAGCAGTGCATGCGCCTGTCGTCGGGCAGCGCTTCGTTTGCCGAAATCGAACAGCACCCAACTCAAGTTCAGCGCCCCGTATTTGCTCGATATATTTTGCGATTGGCTGATCGAACCCGCGCCAGCCGCGCTGGCGTCGTAAGTAGTGGACTGCGTGTCGCGTTCGATGCCGGCGGCCATCTCCAGCGTGGGCAGATAAGCGGCGTCGGCAACGCCGAGCGCGGCAGCGTTTGCGCGCGCTTCGGCCCACGCTCGACGCACCTGTGGATTACCGCAGATCGCGTGCAGAATCGCGTCGTCGAGTTCGAGCGGCTGTATGGGCGATACCGTGCGACACGACGTGTTCTTTAACAGCGGCACGGCGGGCTCGGCGGACACTTCCCGGCGCGTGCGAAACACATCAAGCATTTGCGCGTCGGCGACGGGGGCGCTCACCAGCGCGGTAGCAGACATGGCGACAAACAGACAGCGCTTCATCGGTCGGCCTGCATGTCGAGCGACCGAATATCGCCATCCAACGTGGTCGCCCATTCGGCCGTCGGTCGATCGAACACGATCTGCCCGCCATCCATCGTCACCACGCGTTCGGCGGACGCGATCGTCTCCGGCCGGTGCGCGACGATCACGCGCGTCATCCGAAGCGCGCCAACGGCCGCGTTGACCTGCTGCTCGCGTTGCAGGTCGAGATGGCTCGTCGCCTCATCGAGCACGAGAATCTTCGGCCGCTTGTACAACGCGCGGGCGAGCAGCACGCGCTGCTTCTGTCCGCCGGACAGCACGGTGCCCATGTCGCCGACCAGCGTGTTGTAACCCATCGGCATCGCGACGATGTCCGCATGAACCGCTGCGAACTGCGCACATTCGGCGATCCATTTCGGATCGGCGTCCGGATCGAAGAAGCTGATGTTGTCGGCAATCGAGCCGGCGAACAGCACATCGTCCTGAAGGACGGTTCCGATCATCGCGCGCAGCCGGTCGAGCCCAAGCCGGTCGACGTCGACACCGCCAATCCGCACCTTGCCCGCCGTCGGTTCGAGCACCCCGAGCAGCACGTTGACGAGCGTCGTCTTGCCACAACCGGACGGTCCGACGAGCGCCACCGATTCGCCGGGCGCGATAGCGAGCGACACGCCGTCGAGCACCGCCGGCTCACCGTCCGCGTAACGGAACCCGATCTCGTCGAATTCGATGCTCGCCGCGAGTTCATCCGCTTCGCCCGGCACGTGGCGCGAGCTCGCGTCGGGTTCCGGCTGCGCGAACACGATGTCGGCGAGGCGTTCGCCCTGCAGTTGCAGCATCCGGACCTCGAAATACTTGTCGATCAGGCTGCCGACACGGCTATCGAACTGCCCCTTGTATGCGTTGAACGCCATCAGCACGCCGACCGTGAACTGGCCCTCCACCACCATCCGCGCACCGAGCCAGATAATGACGATGCCTTCGATACCAAACAGCAACCCGTTGAGTTGCTGGTAGAGCAACTGCAGCTTTTGCACGTGCAGACCGGCGTTGATCTGCTCGACGAGCAACGACAGCCAATTCGCCCGACGCTCGTCCCGCCGGTTGAACAACTTGATCGTTTTCACGCCGCGCACGGTCTCGAGAAAGTGGCTCTGCTGCTTGGCGGCGCGGACGATCTGCTCCTCAGTGGCGCGCTGCAGTGGCCGATACCAAAGCCAGCGCAGCAGCGCGTACATCGCCATCGTCACGAGCGCGATGCAGCCTAGTACGCGGCTGTAAACAAACATCATCGCGAGCGTGACGATCGTCATCAGACCGTCGATCACGGCACTCACGAATGACGTCGTAAGCGTTTGCTGGATCGTGTCGATCGAGCCAAAGCGAGATACGACGTCACCGAGATGGCGACGCTCGAAGTAGCGCGCCGGCAAACTGAGCAAGTGCGTGAAAACGTTCGCTCGCCACTGCACGTTCAGTGTCGTGCCGAAATACATCAGCGCCCACGCGCGGATCGCGCTGGTCGCTTGCTGCATCAGTACCAGCAGGCCGAAGCCGAGCGCGAGCACGGTGAGCAGATCGCGGTCGGCACTGACAATCACCTCGTCGATCACCCACTGCAGAAAGAACGGCTGCACCAGCGCGAACACTTCGAGTACGAGCGCAAGCAACAACACTTGGCCAAGCGAACGCGACAGACCGGTCACGGGCCCGAGCAATGTGCGCAGCTTGACCGCGGGGACTGCGTCGCGTGGCTCGAAGCGGCTGGTCGGCCACAGTTCCAGCGCGACGCCGGTGAACGAGCGCGACAACACATCGAGCGGCAGCTTGCGGATGCCCTGCGCGGGATCGTGGATGACCGCGCTTTTACCGCTCACCTCCTTCAACACGACGAAGTGATTGAAGTTCCAGTGCAGCAAGCACGGCATGCGCAACTGGCTCAACTGATCGAGATCGAGTTTCAGTGCACGGGTGCCAAGATCGAACTGCTGCGCGATGTCGATCACGCGAGCGAGGCCGGCGCCTTTGAGCGATACCGGAAACCGGCCGCGCAATGTTGCGAGATCCACATGATGGCCGTGATAGCCCGCAACCATCGCGAGACATGCGAGCCCGCATTCGGTCGCTTCGGTCTGCAGGATCATCGGCAACTTGCTGCCGACGCCGAGCGAAAGACGGTCTAGAAAGGACATGAGCAAGCAGCAGAATCAAAGTTTGCCTGTAAGGCTGTAGAGCGGTTCGAGCACCCACTCATACAGGCGTCGGCGCTCCTGGAGAATGTCGGCCTGCAGAACCATCCCGGCTTGCAGCGACTGCGGCTTGCCGTACGTAGTCACGGTTTGTGAATCGAGCGTGGCCGTAACGCGATAGAACGTTCCGCCGTCCATGCGCGTATCGGCAGCCGGCATTCCGCTTGTCGACAATTCGGCTGCGGACAACGCCGTGCGAGCGATCGAAGTGACGCTTGCATGGTATTGGCCGAATTTCTGGTACGGATACGCTTGATAGCGGACCCGCACCGTGTCACCGACATGCACGAATCCGACCGCCGCGCTCGGCACGAACAGGTGAACCTGCCAGTTCGCGCCATCCGGCACGATGCTCGCGGCCGGGTGCGTCGTGCCGATCATCTGGCCGGGCTCGGCAATCACGGCGGCCACAATGCCGGGTTCTGGCGCGGTGATGACGAGTTCGCGCCTCGCCTCGCTTTCAATCAGCGCTTGGTCGACTTCGATCACGCTGCGGCTGATCTGTGAAAGCTGGTTCTGCTGCCTGAGCTCGAGCCCGGACAACTGATTCGTTGTCTCCTTGAGCGCCTGCGATACATTCGCGTGCTCGCGTCGAAAGCCGAGCAGCCGCGATTGCTGGTCGAGCAAGTCAGCCTGACGCTGCTGGAGTTGGTCGGTCGAAATGTAGTCCTGCGCGAGCAGTCGTCGGTAGCGCGCGACACCATCAGCGGCAATCGACGCTCGCTCATGCTGGCTCGTGAGTTGGTCGTCAAGGCGCGCGCGTTCCGCACGGAGGCTTCCGATTTTGGCCTGCAGCGTGTCGCGCTCGTCTTGCTGCAGCACGCGCGTTTTGTCGATCTCCTGAAGCAGAGAGTGTTTTCGCTGGCGCGCCTGTTCAATTAGCGCCGCCTGCGTTCGCCCTTCGGCCGCGCTCTGCAATTCCGTCGAAACCGTGTACAACACCTTGCCACGTGTCACGTGCTGACCTTCGGCCACCGCCTTGCCCATTACAATGCCCGGCTGCTGCGCGTAGACCTTGACAAGGCCGGCGTCGGGCACGACCACGCCTTCAACGGTCGTGCGACGCGTGTAGCTGCCGAACGCGAAAAGCAGCACGACGGCGAGCGCCATGCATGCCGCCGCCAGCGTCAGGAACGCGAACGATATCGGGCGCACCAGTACGATTTCGCCGAGCAGCGACGTGCGTTGTGCCTGCTGGGCCTCGTGACGAAACAGGGGGCGCTGTGACTGAGCTGGCATGGATTGAGAGCCAAGACCGAACGATAGCGCGATCGTCGCTCCGTTTCCGAAGCGCCGACCGCGCATTGCTCTAATACTCGTCAATCAATGGCGTTGGCCGCCTTGCAGTGCCCCGGCGAGCATTCCTCCAACTCCAGCGGAACCGATGGATTGTCTCAAGCAGGCTGCTTGCGCAGTAGCGCCCGGCCCCGTGTAGACCACTTCTTGCAATCGGCCAAGGATCATCCTGCCCCAGATCCGCGCGCCGGCGATAGCGCCCAATTCTTCTTCCGACAGCACGTTGACCTCGCTCAGTCCGACGTGGAGGACGATATTCGTTTCGCTGTGTCGCAGGTGATGCGTGATTAACGTGTTGATCATGAAACTTCGCCAAGAGTTTGGTAGTTTTCAAAAAAACGGTGTTACAAAAACGGAGAGCGCAATCGATTTCAGGCATACCCTCGCGGCGATTTCGATCAAGAACAATTTATTTATTGACTCGCCCCCTGGAATCGGCGTTTGCGATCAACGAGCACTCAAACCCAGATCATCGGCAGGCAAAATTGCCTACCGATGCAGAGCGCATATATGCGATCGGAATAATACTGGTGACGATAAAATCAGACTAGCGCGGCGTGTTTCGAGCGGCCCAAGCAGCAGGTAGCCCCATCGAAAGCCCATTTATAACAGCATTAGTCGTGGCCGGATTCCCCATTGCCATCGAACCGAAGCCTCCAATAGCCATACCTCCAACTCCCCATTTTAGCCCCTGGGTTGTCATCGCCCCCCAGTTCCATTGAGGGAAATTCACAGCGCCGGAAACAGCAGCAACTTCATCCACCGTGAGGACACAAAGATCGATCAGTTCCGATGAATTGCCCCTGCTGGACCCTTGATTGATGAAATGATTGCTCACTACACCCTCTTATTTGATCTAAATATTACAAAAAACAAATTTTCCAAGGAAACCGTTAAAAATCCGATAAAAATCGCCACGGACGTCGATTCCGCATGAAAACTTGTCCATCGATTAACGCATTGAAGCACCCCAGCATAAATAATGAACCAATGGGCCGCTCGTGCGACAAAGAACAAACCTGAATTTAGCCTGCGCCTATCCATACCTCCCCTTAAATATCGTCTTATACACAATTTTCGCCTGCTTTTGCACACCATCCCAAACCCTTGAGATAGTGCCATCTAGGGTTTTGACCACCCAAAGAAGAAGTTCCGGTGCTTGGCAGTTCGCCTCCACGAATCCGTGATTTATAGCCAGATTCCTATAAGACAGCGACTTGAAGCCTCCACATAATACAGCTTCCGGCGGGACCCCAATCATTGCGGCGCCGATATGCAACAGCAAGCAGATGCTTTGAATGAAGCACCTCTTGATGAACAGGAGCGTCTCCGCAAATACCACCATCAATCTCGCCGTCGCTACAAGTTATTTTTTTACCCCCGTAATTGAGATATACAGCCTCCGAATCACACACCATTCGTAAGGTATACGTAATGATCTCAAACGTCAAGCATCCGGCAATATCTCAATATATAAAACCGAACAGATGGCGAGCATTTATTTTGAGATTAGCGCATGCGACCCCGCGCGTTCCTTACTGATTTAAGATAGAGCACACGTCATAACGTTATATACATTGCATAGCGCCCGACGACGAGCGAGGGCGCGCCGTTTTCATTCAATGACTTGCGGGATGCGCTTGTAAACTGCCCTTGGGCGGATCGCGCCTATTTTCGTGATTTGGGCAGACGCGTGTCGACGACAGCGCTGCAGCGCAGTGAGCAGGAATTCGAGGGGCCGGATCCGGGCGACGCACGCCTCACCTGAAGGGGGAAGAAATCTCCGGCCAGATCGCCTTCTCCGTCGCCTGCGGCATAAGCTACGACACTAATTTGTGCCAAGATGGGCACCGAGGAATGCCACCATCGCCTCGTAGAATTCGAACCGGTTCTCCTCATTCAAGAACCCGTGCCCCTCGTTTTCCTTGAGCAGGTACTGAACATCGACGCCGCGCTCGCGCAGCGCGTTGACGATCCGGTCACTCTCCGTTCGTTTGACTCGCGGATCATTAGCGCCTTGCGCGACCAAAAGGGGGGTCACGATCCGGTCCGTGAAGAAAAGCGGGGACGCATCTCGCAGCGCCCGCTTTCCCTCCTCGGTATTCGGATTCCCGATCATCTCGTACATCATGTCGAGCTCTGGTCGCCAGTAAGGCGGGATCGATTCGAGTAGCGTGAGCAGACTCGACACGCCGACGTAGTCGACAGCCGCGGCATACCGGTTTGGCGTGAACGCGATACCGGCCAACGCCGCGTAGCCGCCGTAGCTGACGCCGTAGATGCCGATTCGCTTCGGATCGACGAGCCCGTTCCCGATCAGCCAGTCGACGCCATCGTCGATGTCGTGCTGCATCGCGCGCCCCCACTGGCCGAAGCTTGCCTCCCAGAACGCGCGCCCGTAGCCGGTCGATCCGCGAAAATTGACTTGCAGCACCGCGTAGCCGCGATTGGCGAGCAATTGGACTTCCGCGTTGAAGCCCCAATGATCGCGTGCCCACGGACCGCCGTGCGGATTCACAACGAGAGGCAGTTTGGCAGACTCCTTGCGACCTGGATCGTAATCGGCCGGCAGTGTCAGGTACCCGTGAATCCTCAGTCCATCACGCGACGTGTATGAGATGGGCCGCATCGGCGCCATGTCGTCGGGGTCGAGCCACGGCATCAGATCCGCGATCTTTGCCAACTGGCGGGTTTCGATGTGATAGGTCCACATAGCGCCCGGCGAGCGGTCGCTCTCGGTCCGGACGATCGCTAGCGACTCGTCCCTAGTGAAGCCGGCGATGCTGACCACCGCATCGGGCAATTGCGCTTCGAGGTCTGCATAAACTTCAGCCGTCTGCGCGTCCAGGCAATGCCGTTGCACGTAATCGTCGGCATACCAGATTGTCGTGAGCGTACCGCGTCGCCGCGAATACGACATTCCAGTCACGTCGACTTCGTCATGCTCGAATAGCACCTCGCCTTCGCGCGCCGTTTTCGGATCGAATTCAAATATCGCAATGCGGTCCCGGCCGCGATTCGACAGCACATAGAGGCGCTGGTTGTCGAATGTGAAGAAGAGTGGGGCAACTGTCTCCCTGAAGTTTGTCGTGACGACCGGGCAAAACGGCTCGGCCTCGTCGTCGCGGTAGAGCAACGTCTTGTTCACCCCGTCTGATGCTATCGCGACGCGCAACTTGGACGCATGATCCGTCATCCATCCCACGATGTTGCCGGGATTTTCGGCGACCAGGGTAGATTCACCCGTCGCCACGTCGATCCGGAACACGTCGAACAGCTGCGGATCTCGCCGGTTGTGGCAGATCAGCAAATAGCGGTCGTCATCGATCAACTCGTCGACGATCGAGGCGCGCACGCCGTCGTAAGGTGTCAGGTCGACCGGCTCGCCGCCGTCGACGGGCACGGAAAGCACGTGATAGTTTTCGTCACCGCCGAAGTCTTTCACATAGAGCAGGCGTTCGCTGCCCTTCCAGCAATAGCCGAGCACGTCGCGGGCGGTCTCCTGCGTCACCGCCCAAGCGCGGCCGCTGGGACAGCCTAGTGCGTCGATCATCTGGACGAACACATTGAGACGTCCCACATGGGTGGCGAGAAAGGACAAGTAGCGCCCGTCGGGGGACAGTTGGAATCCCGTTCGCTCCGGGTAGCGAAAAAAATCGCGTACGTCGTAGGACTTGACGGCGGACGCGATACATTTCGAATCTGATTGGGACCGATTCACCTTTCGTTGGCTCCGTTGTGGCAGCTGACCATCGAAAGAAGTGTAATTTATTTGTAATAGACCAGCGAAGTCATTCGTTGCCAGAACTTGACGGCCGTCATGCCATGGCACGCTCCGTTCTGCGCCCCCCACGTCAACGCGCTTCGACAAGCACACGAAAAAAAAACCGCCCAGTCGAAACTGGGCGGCTTCCTCAACAGCTCAAGCCAAACAACGGCGGCTCACACCGCCATCGTTCACTCCGCTGCCGGATGCTGATGCTGCGTCTCTTCAGCCTCCGGCGCAGCCGCAGGCTCCGCGGCCGACTCCGGCGTCCCGAACTCGAACGCCTCTTCCGCCGCGATCTGGTCGAAGCGCTCGCGATCCGACGATTCCTTCGCCTTGCGCGCCTTGTGGAACGCCAGGCCCGTACCCGCCGGAATCAGACGACCGACGATCACGTTCTCCTTCAGACCACGCAGATCGTCGCGCTTGCCCATGATCGCCGCTTCCGTCAGCACCCGCGTCGTTTCCTGGAACGAAGCCGCCGAGATGAACGAATCCGTCGACAGCGACGCCTTCGTAATACCCAGCAGAATGTTCTCGTACGACGCCGGACGCTTGTCGTCGGCGGTCATCCGGTCGTTCTCGTCCAGCATGTCCGAACGCTCGACCTGCTCGCCCGGGATGAAGCGCGTATCGCCGTTGTCGCTGATCTGCACGCGACGCAGCATCTGGCGAACGATCACCTCGATGTGCTTGTCGTTGATCTTCACGCCCTGCAGACGATACACGTCCTGCACTTCGTCCACGATGTAACGAGACAGCGCCTCGATACCCTGCAGACGCAGGATGTCGTGCGGATCCGCCGGGCCATCGACGATCATTTCGCCCTTGTTGACGACCTGACCGTCGTGCACCAGCACCTGCTTTTCCTTCGCGATCAGGAACTCGTGCTGCGCACCCTCGAGATCCGTGATCACCAGACGCTGCTTGCCCTTCGTGTCCTTACCGAACGACACCGTGCCGGTGACTTCCGCCAGGATACCCGCATCCTTCGGCGAACGCGCTTCGAACAGTTCCGCCACACGCGGCAGACCGCCGGTAATGTCGCGAGTCTTCTGCGATTCGGTCGGGATACGCGCGAGCACTTCACCGACCTGCACCTGCTGGCCGTCCTTCACGGTGATCAGTGCGCCGACCTGGAAGCCGATCTGCACCGCATGCTCCGTGCCCGGGATCTTCACTTCCTCGCCGTTCGCGTCGAGCAGCTTCACCTGCGGACGCACGCTCTTCGACGCCTGCGAACCGCGCTTCTTCACGTCGATCACGACGAGCGTCGACAGGCCGGTCACGTCGTCGATCTGCTTGGCGACCGTCACGCCTTCCTCGACGTTCTCGAACTTCACCGTACCACCGTACTCGGTGATGATCGGACGCGTCAGCGGATCCCACGTCGCGAGCTGCGTGCCCGCCTTGATCGCGTCGCCGTCGAGCTGCAGCAGCGTCGCGCCGTACGGGATTTTGTGACGTTCGCGCTCGCGGCCGATGTCGTCGGTGATCAGCGCCTCGCCCGAACGCGAGATCACGATCTGCTCGCCCTTCGCGTTCGTCACGTAGCGCATCGATGCCGTGAAGCGCACGGTACCGTTGCTCTTCGCTTCGACCGACGATGCCACTGCCGCACGCGATGCCGCACCACCGATGTGGAACGTCCGCATCGTCAGCTGCGTGCCCGGCTCACCGATCGACTGCGCGGCGATCACGCCAACCGCCTCGCCTACGTTCACGAGCGAGCCGCGGCCAAGGTCGCGGCCGTAGCACGACGCGCACAGGCCATAACGCGTTTCGCAAGTCAGCGGCGTGCGCACGCGCACTTCGTCGATGCCGAGGCGTTCGATCTCTTCGACCGCCGTCTCGTCGAGCAGCGTGCCCGATTCGTACAGCGTTTCCTGCGATTCCGGATTGACGACGTCCGCCACCGCGACGCGGCCGAGAATCCGGTCGCGCAGCGCTTCGACGACTTCACCGCCTTCGACGAGCGCCTTCATCGCGACGCCGTTCGACGTGCCGCAATCCTGCTCGACGACGACGAGATCCTGCGTGACGTCCACGAGACGACGCGTCAGGTAACCCGAGTTCGCGGTCTTCAGTGCGGTATCAGCCAGACCCTTACGTGCACCGTGGGTCGAGATGAAGTACTGCAACACGTTCAGACCTTCGCGGAAGTTCGCGGTAATCGGCGTCTCGATAATCGAGCCGTCCGGCTTCGCCATCAGGCCGCGCATCCCGGCGAGCTGACGAATCTGCACCGCCGAACCCCGGGCGCCCGAGTCGGCCATCATGTAGATCGAGTTGAACGATTCCTGGCGCGTCTCGTTGCCGTCGCGGTCGACCACCGGCTCCGTCGACAGCTGCTCCATCATCGCCTTGCCGACCGCTTCCGACGTCGCCGACCAGATGTCGACCACGTTGTTGTAGCGTTCCTGCGCGGTGACGAGACCCGACATGTACTGACGGTCGTATTCCTTCACCTTCTTCGCGGCGTCGCCGACGATCGTTTCCTTCTGCGGCGGCACGAGCATGTCGTCGACGCAGATCGAGATGCCGGCGCGCGTCGCGAGACGGAAGCCCGACTGCATCAGCTGGTCGGCGAACACGACGGTCGCACGCAGCCCGCACTTGCGGAACGCGGTGTTGATCAGACGCGAGATTTCCTTCTTCTTCAGCGGCTTGTTCAGCACCGAGAACGGCAGGCCCGGCGGCAGGATTTCCGACAGGATCGCGCGGCCGACGGTCGTCGCGTACAGCGAGATCTTCGGCACGAACTGCGGCGCACCTTCCGACGTGTCCTCGTTGCGGACCATTTCGGTGATCCGCACGTTCACGCGCGACGCGAGCTCGACTTCCTTGTTCTCGTACGCACGCAGCGCTTCCGACACGCCGGTGAACGACAGGCCTTCGCCCTTCGCATTCACGGCTTCGCGGGTCGCGTAGTACAGGCCCAGCACGATATCCTGCGACGGCACGATCGACGGATCGCCGTTGGCCGGGAACAGCACGTTGTTCGACGCGAGCATCAGCGTACGCGCTTCCATCTGCGCTTCGAGCGACAGCGGCACGTGAACGGCCATCTGGTCACCGTCGAAGTCGGCGTTGAACGCCGCGCAGACGAGCGGGTGCAGCTGAATCGCCTTGCCTTCGATCAGCACCGGCTCGAACGCCTGAATGCCGAGACGGTGCAGCGTCGGCGCACGGTTCAGCATCACCGGGTGCTCGCGGATCACCTCTTCGAGGATGTCCCACACGACCGCCGTCTGGTTCTCGACTTCCTTCTTCGCCGCCTTGATGGTCGTCGCCACGCCCATCACTTCCAGCTTGTTGAAGATGAAAGGCTTGAACAGCTCGAGCGCCATCAGCTTCGGCAGACCGCACTGGTGCAGCTTCAGCGTCGGACCGACCACGATCACCGAACGGCCCGAGTAGTCGACGCGCTTGCCCAGCAGGTTCTGACGGAAACGACCGCCCTTGCCCTTGATCATGTCGGCGAGCGACTTCAGCGGACGCTTGTTCGCGCCCGTCATCGCCTTGCCGCGACGGCCGTTGTCGAGCAGCGAGTCGACGGCTTCCTGCAGCATCCGCTTTTCGTTGCGGACGATGATCTCCGGCGCCTTCAGCTCGAGCAGACGCTTCAGACGGTTGTTCCGGTTGATCACGCGGCGATACAGGTCGTTCAGGTCCGACGTCGCGAAACGGCCGCCGTCGAGCGGCACGAGCGGACGCAGTTCCGGCGGCAGCACCGGCAGCACTTCGAGAATCATCCAGTCCGGCTTGATGCCCGAACGCTGGAATGCCTCGAGCACCTTCAGGCGCTTCGCGTACTTCTTGATCTTCGCTTCGGAGCCGGTGTTCTTCAGCTCGGTGCGCAGCGTCTCGACCTGCTCGTCGATGTTGATCGCACGCAGCAGTTCACGCACGCCTTCCGCGCCCATCTCGGCACGGAATTCGTCGCCGTATTCCTCGACCTTGTTGTAGTAATCCTCTTCGGTCATGATCTGCCGCGCCTTCAGCGGCGTCATGCCCGGATCGATCACCACGTACGCTTCGAAGTACAGCACGCGCTCGATGTCGCGCAGCGTCATGTCGAGCACCATGCCCAGACGCGACGGCAGCGACTTCAGGAACCAGATGTGCGCGACCGGCGACGCGAGCTCGATGTGGCCCATCCGCTCACGGCGCACCTTCGCGAGCGTCACTTCGACGCCGCACTTCTCGCAGATCACGCCGCGGTGCTTCAGGCGCTTGTACTTGCCGCACAGGCACTCGTAGTCCTTGATCGGCCCGAAGATCTTCGCGCAGAACAGACCATCGCGTTCCGGCTTGAACGTCCGGTAGTTGATGGTCTCCGGCTTCTTCACTTCGCCGAACGACCACGAGCGGATCTTGTCGGGCGAGGCCAGACCGATCTTGATCGCGTCGAAAACTTCTTCTTGTTGGACTTGCTTGAATAGATCGAGCAGAGCTTTCATTGCTTTCTCTCCGTAGTCCGATTAATTGCGGTCGAGATCGATGTCGATACCGAGCGAGCGGATTTCCTTCACGAGCACGTTGAAGGATTCCGGCATGCCGGCGTCGATCACGTGATCGCCCTTGACCAGGTTCTCATAAACCTTGGTCCGGCCGTTCACGTCGTCCGACTTCACCGTCAGCATTTCCTGCAGCACATACGACGCGCCGTACGCTTCGAGCGCCCACACTTCCATCTCACCGAAACGCTGGCCGCCGAACTGCGCCTTACCACCCAGCGGCTGCTGCGTGACGAGCGAGTACGGGCCCGTCGAACGCGCGTGCATCTTGTCGTCGACCAAGTGGTGCAGCTTCAGGTAGTGCATGTAGCCGACCGTCACGCGGCGCTCGAACATCTCGCCGGTGCGACCGTCGTACAGGCGGACCTGGTTCTTCGACGGGTTCATGCCGAGCTGCTGGGCGATGTCGTCCGGGAACGCGAGGTCGAGCATCTTCGACATTTCTTCCTCGGTCGCGCCGTCGAACACCGGCGTCGCGAAAGGCACGCCTTCGCGCAGGTTCTTCGCGAGCTCGACGATCTCGTCGTCGCTGAAGCTGTCCAGCTCTTCCGCGCGGCCCGACTCGTTGTAGATCTTCGTCAGGAAGACACGCAGCTCCTCGATCTTCGTCTGACGCGCGAGCATTTCGCCGATACGCCAGCCGAGGCCCTTCGCGGCCCAGCCGAGGTGCACTTCCAGAACCTGACCCACGTTCATCCGCGACGGCACGCCGAGCGGGTTCAGCACGACGTCGGCCGGACGGCCGTCGGCCATGTACGGCATGTCTTCGACCGGAACGATCTTCGACACGACACCCTTGTTGCCGTGACGGCCCGCCATCTTGTCGCCAGGCTGCAGACGGCGCTTCACCGCGAGGTACACCTTGACCATCTTCAGCACGCCCGGCGGCAGTTCGTCGCCTTGCGTGAGCTTCTTGCGCTTCTCTTCGAACGCGAGGTCGAACTGGTGACGCTTCTCTTCGATCGAGTTCTTGATCGCTTCGAGCTGCGCCGCTGCCTCGTCGTCCGCGAGACGGATGTCGAACCAGTGATAGTGGTCGAGATCCTGCAGGTAAGCCTGGTCGATCTTCGTGCCCTTCGCGAGACGCTTCGGACCGCCGTTCGCGACCTTGCCGTCGAGCATGCGCGCCAGACGCTGGAACGCGTCGCCTTCGACGATGCGCAGCTGGTCGTTCAGGTCGAGACGATAGCGCTTCAGTTCGTCGTCGATGATCTGCTGGGCGCGCTTGTCGCGCTGGATGCCTTCACGCGTGAACACCTGAACGTCGATCACGGTGCCGCTCATGCCCGACGGCACGCGCAGCGACGTGTCCTTCACGTCCGACGCCTTCTCGCCGAAGATCGCGCGCAGCAGCTTCTCTTCCGGCGTGAGCTGGGTTTCGCCCTTCGGCGTCACCTTGCCGACCAGCACGTCGCCCGCTTCGACTTCCGCACCGATGTACACGATGCCCGATTCGTCGAGACGGCCGAGCTGGACTTCCGCCAGGTTCGAGATGTCGCGCGTGATTTCTTCCGGCCCGAGCTTCGTGTCGCGTGCAACGACGTTCAGCTCTTCGATGTGGATCGACGTGTAGCGATCGTCCGCGACCACCTTCTCCGAGATCAGGATCGAATCTTCGAAGTTGTAGCCGTTCCACGGCATGAACGCGATCAGCATGTTCTGGCCGAGCGCGAGCTCGCCCAGGTCCGTCGAGGCGCCGTCGGCCAGCACGTCGCCGCGCGAGACCTTGTCGCCCATCTTCACGATCGGACGCTGGTTGATGTTCGTGTTCTGGTTCGAACGCGTGTACTTGATCAGGTTGTAGATGTCGACGCCGACTTCACCGGCAACCGCTTCGTCGTCGTTCACGCGAATCACGATACGGCCCGCGTCGACATAGTCGACGACGCCGCCACGGAACGCCTGAACCGTCGTGCCCGAGTCGACCGCGCAGGTGCGCTCGATGCCGGTACCGACGACCGGCTTCTCCGGACGCAGACACGGCACGGCCTGACGCTGCATGTTCGAGCCCATCAACGCACGGTTCGCATCATCGTGCTCGAGGAACGGAATCAGCGAGGCTGCGACCGACACGATCTGCGACGGCGCGACGTCCATGTACTGGATGCGATCCGGCGTGACCATCATCGTTTCACCGGCTTCACGCGACGACACGAGTTCGTCGACGAGCGTGCCGTCGTCGGCGACCATCGCGTTCGCCTGCGCGATCATGTAGCGGCCTTCCTCGATCGCCGACAGATAGTCGATCTGGTCGGTCACCTTGCCGTCGACGACCTTGCGGTACGGCGTTTCGAGGAAGCCGTACTCGTTCAGGTGCGCGTACAGCGCGAGCGAGTTGATCAGACCGATGTTCGGACCTTCCGGCGTTTCGATCGGGCACACGCGGCCGTAGTGGGTCGGGTGCACGTCACGGACTTCGAAGCCCGCGCGCTCGCGCGTCAGACCGCCCGGGCCGAGTGCGGAAATACGGCGCTTGTGCGTGATTTCCGACAGCGGGTTGGTCTGGTCCATGAACTGCGACAGCTGCGACGAACCGAAGAACTCGCGGATCGCCGACGAAATCGGCTTCGAGTTGATCAGGTCGTGCGGCATCAGGTTTTCGCTTTCGGCCTGGCCGAGGCGTTCCTTCACCGCGCGCTCGACGCGCACGAGACCCGCGCGGAACTGGTTCTCCGCGAGTTCGCCGACGCAACGCACACGACGGTTGCCGAGGTGGTCGATATCGTCGACTTCGCCCTTGCCGTTGCGCAGCTCGACGAGGATCTTGATCGACGCGAGGATGTCGTCGTCTTCCAGCGTCATCGGGCCGGTGATTTCGTCACGGCCGACGCGGCGGTTGAACTTCATGCGGCCGACCTTCGACAGGTCGTACGCTTCCTCGCTGTAGAACAGACGATTGAACAGCGCCTCGACCGCTTCTTCGGTCGGCGGCTCGCCCGGACGCATCATCCGGTAGATCGCGATGCGCGCGGCCGTCTTGTCGGCGGTTTCGTCGACACGCAGCGTCGACGAGATGTACGGGCCCTGATCCAGATCGTTCGTATAGAGCGTCTGGATATCCTTGATGCCCGCTTCGCGCAGCTTGTCGAGCACGCTTTCGGTCATCTCGTCGTTCGCGTTCGCGATCACTTCGCCGGTATCGCCGTCGACGACGTTCTTCGCGAGCACGCGGCCGAGCAGATAGTCTTCCGGCACCGAGATGAACTTGGTCTTCGCGGCTTCGAGGTCGCGAATGTGCTTCGCGTTGATCCGCTTGTCCTTCTGGACGATGACCTTGCCGTCGCGATCGGTGATGTCAAAGCGCGCGACTTCACCGCGCAGGCGCTCGGGCACGAACTCGAGCTGCGCGCCTTCCGGCATCAGCGTGAAGTTGTCGAACACGAAGAAGTTCGCGAGGATCTGTTCCGGCGTCAGGCCGATCGCCTTCAGCAGGATCGTGACCGGCATCTTGCGGCGACGGTCGACGCGGAAGAACAGGATGTCCTTCGGATCGAATTCGAAGTCGAGCCACGAGCCGCGGTACGGAATGATCCGCGCGGAGAACAGCAGCTTGCCCGAGCTGTGCGTCTTGCCCTTGTCGTGCTCGAAGAACACGCCCGGCGAACGGTGCAGCTGGGACACGATCACGCGCTCGGTGCCGTTGATCACGAACGAGCCGGTCGGCGTCATGAGCGGAATTTCGCCCATGTACACTTCCTGCTCCTTCACTTCCTTGACGACGGGCTTGTTCGGCGATTCCTTGTCGAGAATGACGAGGCGGACCTTCGCGCGCAGCGCGGAGCAGTACGTCAGGCCGCGTTGCTGGCATTCCTTGATGTTGAATGCCGGCGACGACAGCGCGTAGCTCACGAACTCGAGACGTGCAAATCCGTTGTGCGAAACAATGGGAAATACCGATGTAAAAGCGGCCTGCAAACCTTCAGGCTTGCGCTGTGCCGTCGAAACTTCGGCTTGCAGAAACGTGCTGAATGATTCAAGCTGGGTAGCCAGCAAGAACGGAACCTGGTGAACGATGGGGCGCTTCGCGAAACTCTTGCGAATACGCTTCTTCTCGGTGAAGGAATATTGCATACGATCTCCGAATCACGGCGGGCGATGTCGAGGCGGGATACCTGGACGCGTCAAACCCGAGTGTTCACCGACTGAGACCCGATGGCCGTCCGACGGCTTGAACGAGCCGAGAAGCTTGGTGGTTGGCCGCTACCAACCGCTGGCTGACGGCAGCGGATGCCTGTGTTGCCCGCTGCCCGACCAAACTTGCCTTCTGCAGTCGCTTCAGAAGACAAATAGAAACATCGCCTGGCGACGCTTCTATTTGGCTTCTGGGGGCGTTCGCCCGGCCTCGGTAAAGAGTGCCGAAGCGGCGTCCCCACAAAGCACAAAAAGGCCGGCGGTGAAAATACCGCCAGCCTTCGCACAGCGCGTCGAAACTTACTTGATTTCGACCTTCGCGCCGGCTTCTTCCAGCTTCTTCTTCGCTTCGTCGGCAGCAGCCTTGTCCACGCCTTCCTTGACGGGCTTCGGTGCGCCGTCGACGAGGTCCTTCGCTTCCTTCAGGCCGAGACCCGTGAGTTCGCGAACGGCCTTGATGACGGAAACCTTGTTGGCGCCCGTTTCAGCCAGAACGACCGTGAATTCGGTCTTCTCTTCAGCAGCAGCAGCAGCGCCGCCGCCTGCCGGGCCAGCGACTGCCACAGCAGCTGCCGACACGCCGAACTTCTCTTCGAATGCCTTGACCAGTTCGTTCAGTTCCAGAACGGTCATGCCTTCGACCGCTGCCAGGATGTCTTCTTTTGCGATTGCCATTTGAAATACTCCTAAATTGAATTCGGATACAGCCAGCGATCAGTGACGCTGATGCGTGTTCGCTTATGCAGCTTCGGCTTGCTTCTTCTCGGCGAGCGCGGCCAGGGCGCGCGCAAAGCCGGAAACAGGCGCTTGCATAACGAACAGCAGCTTCGAGAGCAGTTCTTCGCGGCTCGGGATGCTTGCCAGCGCTTGCACGCCAGCTTTGTCCATCACCTTGCCATCGAACGAACCAGCCTTGATGACCAACTTGTCATTGCCCTTCGCGAAGTCGTTGACGACCTTCGCAGCAGCAATCGCATCTTCCGAGATGCCGTAGATCAGGGGGCCAGTCATCTGCTCTGCCAGCGGAGCAAACGGCGTACCTTCAACGGCGCGACGCGCCAGCGTGTTCTTCAGAACGCGCAGGTACACCTGTTGCTCACGCGCTTTCGCGCGCAGCTTGGTCAGATCGCCAACCGCAATTCCACGATACTCAGCCAGCACGACGGTCTGGGCCTTCGCGACTTGCGCGGAAACCTCAGCGACGACGGCTTGCTTGTCTTCTCTATTAAGCGGCACGGTTAGCCTCCAGAAACGATACGCTCGGCACGAAACCTCACGTACCTCGTTCAACAACGGCGTCCGACCTCGTTAGGAGTATTTCCACCTCGTCGCGCGAATCGCTTCTTGCTTCGAGGCTTCACCACTGCAAAACTTTTTCGGGTTCGCCATCTGCGTTGGCTTGAATTAAGGGACCGCCTGCCTGCTGCGCTCCCACCAACGGTCTTTGATAACCGGTTGCTCGCCTTACTGCGCGGGCAACCGCCCAAAGCCCTTTGAGGCCGCTCCTGGGAGCGGCCGGAATTTCTTGCTTACTGCGCGGCCAGCGTAGCCTGGTCGACACGCACGCCGATGCCCATCGTGCTCGACAGTGCGATCTTGCGCAGGTACACGCCCTTGCTCGTTGCCGGCTTCGCCTTCTGCAGCGCTTCGATCAGCGCGGACAGGTTCGAACGCAGCGCGGTCGGCTCGAACGACGCACGGCCGATCGTCGCGTGGATGATACCGCCCTTGTCGACGCGGAACTGGACCTGACCAGCCTTCGCGTTCTTCACGGCGGTCGCGACGTCCGGCGTCACGGTGCCGACCTTCGGGTTCGGCATCAGGCCGCGCGGGCCGAGGATCTGACCCAGCGTACCGACGACACGCATCGTGTCCGGCGAAGCGATCACGATGTCGAAGTCCATTTGACCGGCCTTGATCTGCTCGGCCAGGTCTTCCATACCGACGATTTCCGCGCCGGCTGCACGTGCCTGCTCAGCCTTCTCGCCTTGCGCGAACACCGCAACGCGAACCGACTTGCCGGTACCAGCCGGCAGCACGACCGAACCACGAACCACTTGGTCCGACTTCTTCGGGTCGATGCCGAGCTGGACTGCGACGTCGATCGATTCGTTGAACTTCGCGCTCGCGCATTCCTTCACGAGTGCCAGTGCGTCTTCGATCGCGTACAGCTTCTGACGATCGACCTTAGCGGCAAATGCCTGACGGCGCTTCGAGATCTTGGCCATTTACACGCCCTCCACGGTGATGCCCATCGAGCGTGCGCTACCTGCGATGGTGCGAACGGCTGCGTCCAGATCAGCTGCCGTGAGATCCGGCATCTTGGTCTTCGCGATTTCTTCGGCTTGAGCGCGCGTGATCGAACCGACCTTGTCGGTGTGCGGCTTGCTCGAGCCCTTGTCCACCTTCGCCGCCTTCTTGATCAGGACGGTCGCCGGCGGCGTCTTCATCACGAACGTGAAGCTCTTGTCCGCGTATGCCGTGATGACCACCGGCACCGGCAGACCCGGCTCCATACCTTGAGTCTGCGCGTTGAACGCCTTGCAGAACTCCATGATGTTCAGGCCGCGCTGGCCCAGTGCCGGACCGACCGGCGGCGACGGGTTGGCTTTACCTGCAGGGATCTGCAGCTTGACAAAGCCGACAATCTTTTTTGCCATTTTGAAAACCTCGTTGGAACGCCGGGAAGGCGTTCGGTGAGTGATAACGCGCGTTCGCGGTGACGCTACTGACGCTCCTCAACGGTCAATCACGCGGACCGTAAGCGCGAAGACGGGCAGCCGAAGCTGCCCATCGAATCTTGATCAGACTTTTTCGACCTGGCCGAACTCGAGTTCGACCGGCGTGGAGCGCCCGAAGATCGTGACCGACACGCGAACACGCGACTTTTCGTAATTCACTTCTTCGACGGTGCCGTTGAAGTCCGTGAACGGACCATCCTTCACGCGAACCATCTCGCCGACTTCGAACAGGGTCTTCGGCCGCGGCTTCTCGACGCCTTCCTGCATCTGCGACATGATCTTCTCGACTTCCTTCGGGGAAATCGGGCTCGGGCGGTTACGCGCACCGCCGACGAAACCGGTGACCTTCGCGGTGTTCTTCACGAGGTGCCACGTTTCGTCCGTCATTTCCATCTCGACCAGCACGTAGCCGGGGAAGAAACGACGCTCGGTCACGGCCTTGTGGCCACCTTTGACCTCGACCACTTCTTCGGTCGGGACCAGGATCTGACCGAATTTGTCCTGCATACCGGCACGTTCGATGCGCTCCTGAAGCGCACGTTGCACGCTCTTCTCCATGCCGGAGTAGGCGTGCACGACGTACCAACGTTTTCCGCTCGGGGATACCGGACTATCACTCATATCATTTCCAACCCAGGATCGCCGAGAAAATTACCCACTCGATGGATTTGTCACTCAACCAGAGGAAAATTGCCATCACGAGCACGAAACCGAACACGACGAGCGTGGTTTGCGTTGCTTCCTTGCGAGTAGGCCAAACGACTTTGCGAACTTCCTTGTACGAATCCTTGGCAAAGGCGATGAGGGTCTTGCCAGGCGCGGACATCAGTCCGACGGCAATACCGGCAATCACACCCACCGCAAGCGCGGCGCCGCGGACATACCACTCCTGGCTACCCAGCCAGAAGAAGCCCACGAATCCGGCCAAGACCAACAATACGCCCAGGCCCAGCATCAGCTTATCGCCGGAGGTATTAACAGTTTCGACGGATGGATTCGCCATAACACCCTAAAACAAATGCCACGTCTGACAACGTGGCGATTTTTTGGCAGGGGCAGAGGGAATCGAACCCCCAACCTTCGGTTTTGGAGACCGACGCTCTGCCAGTTGAGCTATACCCCTAGACCATGTTGGGGCTGGCTTTCACCAGCCCCTAAACTGTCGATCAACGAATAACTGGCTTACTCGATGATCTTGGCGACGACGCCGGCGCCGACGGTACGGCCACCTTCGCGGATCGCGAAGCGCAGACCTTCTTCCATCGCGATCGGCGCAATCAGCTTCACCGTGATCGACACGTTGTCGCCCGGCATCACCATTT
>NZ_JACBNX010000039.1 GCF_013403875.1 Burkholderia guangdongensis
ATACTGTTCATCGTGGATCCTCCGGTTGCCGGGAAATGCGTGCATTTTCCACCTGGGCACTTCGATGCCGTTGGCCCGTGAGGATCCACCCCTTCCTCTGCTCTCACGGTTTCGGGTGGGACGCGTTCATTTCATTCTCCGATGTTCAGGTTTATCCGTCCGACTTGGCATGCGCCGCGTTCATGTCGAATGCGTGGGCCGTGTCGGTATTTTCAGCACCGGATATTCATTCCACAATAAAATGCAATGAATCTGCTTCATCACCAGATTGAATGAACGGAGTGATGCCCAAATCATGGAACTGAGCGATGTCGACCTGAATCTGCTGCTGCTTTTCCAGCGGCTGATGCAGGAGCGGCGTGTGTCGACCGTCGCCGAGCAGATGAACATGAGCCAGCCGGGCGTCAGCAATGCGCTCGCGAAGCTGCGCCGCCGGCTCGGCGATCCTCTGTTCGTGCGCGGCCCGGGCGGCGTGGTGCCCACGCCGTTCTCGCTGCGCCTGGCCCAGCCGGTCTCGCAGGCACTCGCGACCCTGCACGCTGCGCTCAATCCCGAGACCGGTTTCGATCCGCTGCTTGCCAGGCGCACCATGACGATCGGCATGACCGATATCGGCGAGGTCGTATTTCTGCCCACGCTGCTCGAACGCCTTTCGCGCGAAGCACCGGGCATCGCACTCAATACGGTGCGCGACACGAGTGTCAATCTGAGCGACGAGATGGCGAACGGCCGGGTCGATCTGGCCATCGGCTTGCTACCGCAGCTCAAGGGCGGCTTCTATCAGCGCCGCCTGTTCGATCAGCGGTATGTCTGCCTGTTCCGGCGCGGCCATCCGCTCGAGGACACGCCGCTCACGCTCGCCGCGTGGCGCGAGGCAGAGCATCTGGTCGTGGTGTCGGCCGGCACCGGCCACGGCCAGGTGGACGAGTGGTTGAAGCGGCGCGGCGTGCGACGCCAGGTGCGGCTGACGGTGCCGCACTTCATGAGTGTGGGCTACATCCTGCAGCGCACCGATCTGATCGCGACGGTGCCGGAGCGGCTCGCCCAGCAACTCGCCACGCCCTTCTCGCTCAGCCTGTGCGCATTGCCGATGACGCTGCCCGCCGCGCCGATCCATCTGCTTTGGCA
Organism: Burkholderia guangdongensis; assembly: GCF_013403875.1. Taxonomy (GTDB): domain Bacteria; phylum Pseudomonadota; class Gammaproteobacteria; order Burkholderiales; family Burkholderiaceae; genus Burkholderia; species Burkholderia guangdongensis. The sequence goes on from NZ_JACBNX010000039.1 coordinate 1,129, forward strand.
CGCGCGCGTGCAGCAGGACGAAGGCAATCGCTGGCTGCGCGGGGAAGTGATCGATCTGTTTGCGGACGCGGTGCCCCGTGCGCGGAAGGCAGGGTCCGCGGATGGCAGGAAGTAGTGCTGGTGGTTGGTGGGCCCGGCGAGTCCTTTACACAATGCTCGAAATCAGGGTGCACCCACATGTAGCATGGTGGCCCTGCCGTGCTACCCATGCACCGCGGTCGGTTATCTTGGCATCGCCTTCAAGAATCACATTCGGATTCACCTCGGGATGCTGTGGACACCTCACTAAGTCCCCCTTGCGAGCCACACGCCGCCCACCGTAGCGCATTATCTCGGAGGCGGTAATAACCTCTCCCCCATGGTCAGTGGTGTCGCCGAGTCGAATCAGATCAATCATGACGCTTCCTTCGTTCAGTGATCGCCCACTCCCGGAACTGGATCAACGAGATTTCCAGGCTCCGCTCATTCCAGATGCTCCACCTTGCACTCGGCATCAAGGCAAGTTGAAGATCTGGCTGCAAGGCAGCTTTTCTCCGTTGTCGATTGTCAGGTCGAAGTATGGGTTATGATCGAAATGCCTTTCATCTGCATCGGGATCAGGGATATTTCGAAACCTCTCGAAAACGAGCGTCTTGCCACCCTGCAACCGTATCGACATAAACTTCATCGATTGATCGAATTTCGGCGTTCCCCATGACGAATCAATCGATTTTCCTTCTCCTCTGGAGAGGTATATCGACAGTACGCTGCCCCACTCCAAGTGAGGAACCGCCTTCATCTGATCGGAATCCGCCTGCGGAACGCTCACGTTGACGAAAAGCTTCTTCCCGCCCTTTTCCGTGCAAACGAACTCCTGATTGCCGCCGAACCGGTGCTGAAACTCGACGAACGGGTCGTAGCCGCCATGATCAGCCAAGGCCGGCGTCCCAAAGCAAGTGAGCGCCGCGCCACAAACAAAAAGTAAACCCTTCCATTTCATTTCACCCAAACTCCTGTAACCTTTCGTCCTTTCCCTATCAACGTAGGCTTCTCTTCCTTTCGCATCACCCTGCTATTCGGGCTAATGTAATCGCTCGCAAACAAAGGCCCGGGCAATACGACTTCGGCATGACCATGCGTCGAGCCGTCGGTCGTGCCGTAGACGATCACGGCACCCTCGGGTGCGTCGTAGGGGCTGGCAATGCGATAGGAAGGATCGGAAAGAATGTTTTTGAATCCTGCCTTTTCAAGATCGATTCCGGCGTCTTTGGCTTCGACCTGAGGCGGATACGAATCGACCATGCCTGAAGCCAGGAGCGCGATTTTCACATACTTCCAGCACTCCTTCGTCGACACGTTGGGGGCTTTGGCGACGCTATAGATCGGCTGTCCCAGTTTTGCCTTATGCGCCGCAATAGGCCCACTAAAATTAGCATAATCCTTTCCGTACTTTGCGTCTCTGCGCAAAATCTCAAACATCTTCTGCTTGGGATCGCCTTCGGGCTGCGAATGGTCGGACGCCTGCGCCACCGCAACAGGATGGCCGTTGTCATTGCGGGTCACTTTCGCTTGCTGCGACACCTGAGAAGATGCCTGCGCGGAATCCGCTTGATCCGCTGAAGATGCTGCCGCCGGAGGCGCAGGTGTCGGAGACGCAGTTGTCGAAGACGCCGCTGTCGGAGACGCAACCGCCGAAGCCCCTCCTGGTGCCCCTCCACCCGACGGCAGTTTGATTTGTTGCCCTGGCGTAATCAAATTGCCGCCCAGCCCGGGATTGACGCGCCGGATCTCGGCAACGCTCGTCCCGTGCTGATGGGCGATTTTCCACAGCGAGTCGCCATGCTTGACCGTATACGCTTCCAACTTGCTATTCCGGCGATGATCCCCCCGAGGCCCGGAATGCGCATTTGTCCGGGCTTCGACTTTGCTATGCGGACTGGTCAGTGTCAAAGAGGAGAATGAGCCGGAAATTGCGCCCGTCCACGCCATCTCGAGATTCGCTTCCACCTCCTTCACCCAAACCTCCAGCGTCTGAGTGAACGGAATGTTCTTGATTGGCTGATTGATTTTCCCGGACGAGCTACTGTGCCCCTCCTGCAGCACTTTCCCACCGGACTTCACCTGATAATGCACGCCGGAAATCGGCTGCTTTTTCTTGTTGACGAACTGAACGCCCAAAGTGCCCGAGCAGCAGCCGAGATCGTAATCGCTGAACTTGTCGATATAGTCCGAAACCGACGTGCCGTTCGCGTCCTCCGGATCCTGGGCCCCGTTCGACTCCAGAAATTGCATCACACCGGGATGCTTGCTCGTTCCGAAACCCTTGAGGTGAGCCGCCCCGACAATACCGGAATGCGTGATCGTTATCCCGGAAATTACCTTTCCTTCATATTGATCCGCGCCATATTGATGGGCACGCGAACATAGCAGTCTGACCCAAGATACGGCGGCCACGTCCTGCTCGTCCGGCGAATTTCTGAAATCCTCCAGGCTGTTGATCCCATCCTTTCCAGTCCACGTTCCTTTCCACTGATACTGAAATGCCTTATGACCATCCGGCTTCTTGATATAGGGAGACGAGCCGTCCGACACGTAATAGCCAAGGTCGCTCAATGCAGACTCGCCAAACTGATACTTGCCGACGTATCCGTACTTATTGATGACTTGGTATTTCCCGCCACCCTCGCTCTGAAAGAGTGCGCCCAGGAATTCCTTAATTCCGCCTTTGCTCATCGTTCACTTTTTCTTGCAAAAAATTCTAGCGTCGTCCGCATCGATCTTGATCGGGTATTGATTCTCGATCAGCCCCTTTTCCGCGTCGCTCGGGCTCCCGAGCCATTGCGGCGTGCAGCGATACAGCAAGCGCCCTGCGGTGCGATGTGACTGTTCGTCGTAAAGCAGCGCAACATTCGTGACGTTGCACTGATTCGCCTGACAAATGTGATAGAGCCACTCGCGAGATTCGCCCACTTTCCAAAGCGATCCTTCTGTCGCAGGGCCGCTCAGCAAGCGCTTTCGAAGCATTTGCGCATCCAGGCCGGACATATTCAGAAAATGATCGAATGCGGTCGACACTGCCCGACCGATCTCGGTCCCAGATTGATTTCCATCCGGATCCACGAGGTTGAAGATCTCTGTTTTATATCCAGAGCTTGCCGGAGTGACATTTTCCGCAACGGGCGCCTGGCTCTGGGCCTTGCAACCGAATGCAGCGAAACAAAACAGAACCATCCACAAAAATCGGAATCGGGCCTCGAGCGAACGAACTCCGGAAAATCCATTCAATCTCATTTTTTTATTGTGTCTTTGCGTCATCCCTGCGCTCCAGCTTCATCAGAAAACAGGTCATCGTGGACGGTGTCCATATGATGAGTCCAATCGCCACTTCTTACACTAACCTGAACGGCTTCTTCCTTCTCGGTGAAAACTCTGCCGGTCATGCCATCCTGGTCGAGCGTTCCGTAATAGTGCGAGTCCTCGCCGAGCTTAATCAGATACGACGCGTTATCGGGTATTTCTCCATCCGCGAGCGCCCCCGACAGATCGAATCGCAGGCTATACGGTCCGGCATTCTGCGGCACCGGCATCGGCGGCAACGGCATGCGCATCGAGTCCGGCCCCGGCACATCCCAGCTTGCGGCCCTCTCCAGGATCGTTCCCGGCGAGCCATTGACGATCCCGCTGCCATTGATCTGGATGTACGACCCGCCCGCGCCAATCCAGACTTCCTTTGCCGCCGAGATAACGACCTTTCCATCGGTGCTGCAAATCGTGAGGTCCTTCAGGGCTGCGAGAGCCATCTGGTCGCCCTGTGCCTGAATCTCCACCTTCCCCTTCGCCGCAAACAGCTTCATCCCGGCGTTCCGTGCGAACAGGCTTATTTTCTCCGCGACGCTCGCCACTAGCGACTTTCCGCTGGCAATGAACACGCTCTGCCCACTAACGAGATTGGTCTGCTGATCGCTCGCCACGTGCACTGATTGCTGCGTCGACAAGGCAACACCGGACGGACTCGCAATCAGCATGACGGGCTCCTTGAACCCGTTCGCACGGCCCGTGCCACCGCCTGCTGTCCTGCCACCCAACTGCGAGCCCTGTACGCTACCTTGCGTCGCGTCGGTGAAGGTCCTGAGCGCATCGTGCCCATCTCTCAAACTTTCTGCCTGATGCGCCTGGCTTGCCTGTGACAGCGCCTCAATCGTGCTTTCCGCTTCAACGAGTTGCTGCTGCGCCTCGCGCACATCAAGCTGCTGACTGTTTGCCTCTTTCGGATGCGTCGTGACGTACAGCCCCTGCGCGGCGCGCACGGCACCGTACGAATCCGTCTTCAGGTCAAATCCTGAGCCGAGATACGAGCCGCGCGTGTTGCCGCTCTGGTCGATCAGATACCCCAGATGAAGCAGGCTGTTCCCTGTACTGCTGAAAAATTTGGCACGATTCTGCCCTGTCGCATCATCGAGAACCATTTCGTTGTAGCCGGCGCCCGAATACTCCTTCGACCGGTAGCCCGACAGAATGCCGTTGCTATGCCACTGCGGCTGGACGTTCCCGTTGTAGACACGGTGCAGGACGATGGGCCGGTCACAGTCCCCACCTATGTAACCGATCAAAACTTCTTCGCCGACCCTGGGAACGTGAACGCTTCCATATCCGCCGCCCGTATCCGACTGCGCGACTCGCACCCAGCACGACGCACCCGCATCTCCCTGGTTCTGCCGGTCCCAGATGAACATCACCTTCACCCGGTTCAGTTCGTCCGTATATACCTCTTCACCTTGCGGCCCGACAACGATGGCCGTCTCCAGGTGCATCACCGGCTTTTTATGCTCGAACGAACTACGGTATGGAACCGTCTTCCGCTGCGCCTCGACCTCGACCAGATAAAAACCCGCCGAACCGTCCTCATGAATGACGGCCTCCCCTGTATGCCCGGCCTTCGCCTGCACCAGTTCGTTCTGCAGACTGTGCGGAAAGCTCGCTTCATGAGCCGATAGCGGTAGATTGTTCTCGATGTACCGCCGCACCTTGATCGCCGCGAATTCCCGCTGGCCGACCGGATCGCGATCATGCTCCGGATGATCGATCAGTTCGAAGCGCAGTCCCGCATCGATACCCCGAACGCCGCCCTCCGCGAAAAACCGCTTGGCCCGCGACTCCCACTCTTCCAGATGAATCTTCGAAAGCTGCTCGCCGCGATCCCGGTTCAGGTACGTGTAGGCCCCGGTGTATTCGTAGACTTCGGCCTGCTCCGGCAAATCTCCCTGGCCAGACATCGTCGGTAGCGTGGTGCCTTTGGGATTGAAAACCGACGCTGGTGCCTTGTAGTCGAACGTGCGCGTCGTATGCACGGTACTCTGCAAGGTCCGCGAACCCGCCCACTGCGTGAATGCATCCGTTTCGCTGCCTGTGTCCGACCGGTAGAACCTGACCGAATTGGGCGACATCTCATCGAGCGCGTAAATGTCGTCGGTCACGACCAGCATATGCGACTTGCCGTCCTTGCCCTGACGCCAGAAGCCGTACAGGCCTTCCTCCTCCATCAACCGATGGACAAAATTCCAGTCGGTTTCGCTTTGGCGGCAGTACGAGCGCCGGGGCAGCGGCTTCAGCAACGCGAACTCGAACTGGCCTCGGGCCTGCGGATGCGCATTGAATACGTCAGCGATGACGGCGTCGACGCTCTTGTCCTGCCAATACCGCATATCGCTGCGGAATTTGAGGAAATGCATCCACGAGGCGAAAGTCAATTGATAACTTGAAAGACCACCGTCGGCACCCAGCCTGCGAGCCGTGTGAATGTAGCCATTGACCGGGAGGTAGGATTTGTCCGCCTGCTGAATCCACAGCGTCATCGGCTGGGCGATCAACGTCTTGAGTTCGATGTCACCCACGGTGGACACCATGTCGAGCGTGACACTGAAGTCGCGGCCGAGTTCGGAACAGGTCACGGCCCGGCGTGGCACCAGCGCATTGCCCGGCAACGACGGGATGTCCGTCTTGAGCAAGCGGTCTTGCTGGATCAGGCCACCACGAATCGCCTGAGCCAATTCGGTCATGTTCATGCGTTATCCATCTTCTTGTTTGTTGCAGGCCGCAGCGGCCCGCGCTCTCACGGGGACGGCTCCCCGGTTACATATTTTAGCGGCGTCGACAAGTCATGAGAATGTACCTCGTCCCTGAAGCCGCCAATACATCTGACAAGAATTGAAACACAATTCGCCTGAGAAACGTATCCCGCGGAGCCATTGAAATGTTAGAAATTCTATATTCCTACATTTACCTTTCCAAATTGATTTCATGAGATTGGAAACGGCGTTGAGTTTCTGCTTGAGCGGGAATCATCCAGTTAATAGTACAAAGCAGAGCTGAGCCACCAATTTCAATGATCCCAATCGGCGTCCGCATGGTGCGGTGAATCCAGGTATTGCAGGATAGACTCGCACCGGCTTCGGGCGCCACGGCGCGATGGCGCAACGCTGCGCCCAGTAAACGACGTAGCATGTCGGAGCGTTGTATCCTCGGACAGCACCCAAACGCGTGCCCATTACACAGGAGAATCGAGATGAAATCCAATCTCAGCCGGCGGGCCCTGCTTGCCGTCGCGCTCGCCAGTGTAGCAGCGACGGCCGTCGCAACCGCGCAGGCCGAAGAAACGGTGCAGTGTTTCGGCATCGCCAAGGCGGGCCAGAACGACTGCGCAAGCAAGACCGGCGTGCACGATTGCGCGGGCGAAGCCAAGGTCGACAACGACAAGGGCGACTTCAAGAACGTACCGAAGGGCACCTGCGAAAAATTGGGCGGCAAGGTCGAAACCTGACGCGCAGCGTGTCACGAAGCCATCGTTGCCCCATCCGGCCGGTCATATGATTGCTGACGGCTCAACTACTCGCGCACCATCCGGCGTCGGGATCGGGCTGCGCCATGCACACTACGCCGATTTTCTCGGCACGCCACCCGCGGTCGACTGGGTTGAAGTGCACAGCGAAAACTATTTCGGCGACGGCGGTTACGACCTGCACGTGCTTGGCCGCGTGCGGCGGGATTTGCCGGTCAGCCTGCACGGCGTCGGCCTCGGGCTCGGCTCCGCCGTCCAACTCGATGCCGGCCATCTGGGCAAGCTAAAGCGGCTGGTCGAGCGAATCGAGCCCGCGGTCGTCTCCGAGCATCTCTGCTGGAGCGAGACGTCGGCCGGCCACCTGAACGACCTGCTGCCGATGCCGCTGACGGACGAAGCGCTCGATCAGCTGTGTGCGCGCGTCGGCCAGGTGCAGGACGTGCTTGGCCGGCGGGTCCTGCTCGAAAACGTTTCCACCTGGCTTCGGTTCGACGGCGACCATTATGGCGAGGCGGCCTTCCTCGCCGAACTGGCGCGCCGCACGGGATGCGGCGTGCTGCTCGACGTCAACAACTTGTACGTGAACCAGTGCAATCACGGCGAAGACGCGATCGAGGCGATGAATGCGCTAGCGCCCGGCGTGGTCGGCGAGATTCATCTGGCCGGGCACCGTGTGACTGACACTGCCGTCATCGACGAACATGGCTCGCGCGTCGCGCCAGCAGTCTGGCGTCTCTATGAATATGCGCTGCACCGTTTCGGCGATGTGCCGACATTGATCGAATGGGACACGGCCATTCCGCCGCTGAGCGTGCAGGTCGATGAAGCCCGGCTTGCGCGCGATGCGCGGGCCAGGGTTCGCCCGGGAGGGGAACAACCGGCAGACGTCACCGGCAAGGACCGCACCTGATGGCCACGCGGCTCGAATCGCTCCAGCAAATCTTTGCGCAGGCGCTCGACGACCCCGAGCACGAGCGGCCCTTGCTCGCGCTCGTGAAGCCGTTCTCGCCCCTCTCCACCCCCTCGGCCGCTCAGCCCGCCGAAAACGCGGCGCGTGCACCGACGAGGCTTCCGGTAGCCGCCAGTTCCGGCGAGATTCTGCGTCGGCGCATCGGCCTGTACCGGGGCAACGTGCGGTCCCACTGGCGCGCCGCGCTCGCGAACGCCTATCCCGTGCTGCTCGCGCTGGGCGGCGACGCCTGGTTCGATGCATTGTCGCTTGCCTATGCACGCGCTCATCCGTCACGCAGCGGCGATCTCAACTGCTTCGGCGATGTATTGCCGACCTTTGTTGGCGAATACGAGCGAGACTCGCGCTTTCGATACTTTGTGGATATTGCGCGCCTCGAATGGTCGCTGCACGTCGCCTCCTTCGCTGCCGATGTCACACCTTTCACGCCGCGGCAATGGCTTGAATTTGCCGACGAACGCCTGCTCGACGCACGGCTCGCCGTGCATCCGGCATGCGCGGCAATCGCGTCGGACTACGCCATTGCCGACATCTGGTTCGCCCATCAACCGGACGGACTCTTCCCGCAACGGCTCGCCGTTCCTGCATGGGCGCTCGTCGTGCGTCCCCTGTGGCAACCCACGGTGCTGGTTCACGCCGAGGCCGCGCACGCAGCCTTCGTCGCACTACAGCGAGGAAACACCTTGGCCGCCGCGCTCGACGCCGCTTTCGCGATCGATCCGGCATTCGACTTCGCCACGCAATGGCGCGCGTGGATTGCGGCATCGGCCATTACCGGCGTGGCCGAGAGAGCGACGTCTCGGCAGGCCTGATGGGCATTTGCATTTCGTAGTTTTTAGGTATTTCACCTAATGCATAGGCCCAGTTAACTGTCTTCGACTTTCCGCATACTATGTGGATAGACATTTCAGTACACCGTCATGCTCAGCCGCCGCCGTCTGAAAATCGGGGCGTTCCTCGGGATCTTCGCGATCCTGCTGAGCGTGGTCGCGCCGACGATATCGCAGACGCTTCGCAGCGCATCGACCGAAGCCACGCTTCATGCGCTTCATGCCCATCACGAGCACCACGCGCACCATGCGCACCACATGCATCCGGCAGCGCAAGCCGTTCGCCCTGCCATCGCCGGGTTCGCCGCCCACCATCACGGTTCCGATTCATCGCCGGGTTGTGACGCGTGCCCGTACTGCGGACTGATTGCGCACACGCCCGCACTACCCGGCGCCGCCGTCGCGTTCGGCATCGCCGCGCAGCCGGCCGGGTTTGCAGCACCGGTCATGGCGGCGGCGTTCCGGCCATACACCGTCCTGACGCTCGCGCAACCACGCGCCCCGCCCGCATCGTCCTGACTCCCGTCGAAGATTTTCAAGCGATGCCGACGCGTTGAGCGGCAGCGCGGCGTTGTCGCATCTGTTGCGGCGACACGCTCACCCCTCAATCAGGACATCAACATGCGAACCACTCTCAAACGGGGCGCGGTGGCGCTCTGCGCGCTTGCGCCGGGCTTGTTGCCGCTCGATGCATCGGCTCATGCGGTCGTCGGCGACCGCGTGTTTCCGGCGACGATGGCTGTCGACGATCCCGGCGTCGGCGATGAGTTCAACCTGCAGTACAGCCACACCAAATTGCCAGACAACAACGGCAACGACATGAACGTCAACACGGTGTCGTATGAGTGGGACAAGCTGATCACGAAGAATCTCGCGTTCAGTGTCGCGAGCGACTACGTGAGCCAGAACTCGCCGGACGGCAACGCGAAGGGCTGGGACGACGTGACGCTCGGCATCAAATATCTGGTCTACGCGAACCCGCGGCACGAGTTCATGGCATCGGTCGGGCTGCTCGCCACGCTCGGCGGCACCGGCGCCAAAGCGATCGGGAATTCGTTTTCGACCTTCACCCCGACCGTCTATTTCGGCAAGGGCTTCGGCGACCTGCCCGCATCGCTCGGCTACCTGCGGCCGCTCGCCATCACCGGCACGATCGGCCCGAACCTGACGACCGCGTCGTCGGACCAGGGACCGAACTCGCTCGGATGGGGTTTGACTGTGCAGTACAGCATTCCGTACCTGCAGCAGCAGGTGAAGGATCTCGGATTGCCGCAGCCGTTCGCCAATCTGATTCCGGTCGTCGAATTCCCGATGAGCACCTGTACGGCGGGCGCATGCGCCGGCCAGACGACGGGCACGATCAATCCCGGCGTGCTCTGGATCAACCGCTACGGGCAGTTCGGCATTGAAGCCCAGATTCCGGTCAATCGTGCGACCGGCACACACACGGGCATCCTGGTGCAAGCCCATATCTACTTCGACGACGTCTTCCCGAACTCGCTCGGCAAGCCGCTGTTCTGATCCGGCAGGAGCCCACTCATGAAACCACATACGACTACACGCGCCGCCGTGGCCGCGCTGATGCTCGCCGGCAGTCAGTTCGCGCACGCACACGCTTATCCGACTCATCAGGCGCCGGGGGCCGGCTCGACCGTTACGGACGCGCAGAAGGACGTCGCGATCGACTTCGACGATGGGCTCGAGCCCGCGTTCAGCTCGATCGCCGTCACGGACGCGCAGGGCAACGCAGCCGCCAGCGGCAAGGCCGTTGTCGACCCGTCGAACCGGAAGCACATGTCGGTGGCACTCAAGCCGCTGGCTCCGGGCATCTACACGGTATCGTGGATCGCCGTCGCCGCGGACGGGCATCGCACGCAGGGGCATTACACGTTCACAGTGAAGTGACCATGGAGCCGCTCGTCGCTGTGCAAATTGCCCTCGCCGCCGTGCAGGACGTGCTGTTCGCGACGGCGGTCGGCTCGTTCGCGTGCGCCGTGATGGGCAAGCGCAGCGGCATGGGCGCGCCCGCCTCGCTGCCCCGTTGGCAGGCGGGTATTTCGATCGCGCTGACGCTGACGGCCCTCGCGTATCTGTGGCTGCAGGCAGCCGTGATGAGCGGTTCGCCGCTTGCGGAGGCCACCGACGCGGTCGCCGCCGTGCTCACGGAATCGCACTACGGCATCGCGTGGTCGGTCGGATTCACCGGCGCGCTGCTGGCGGCATTGAGCCGGCTCTCCGCTCGTCGCGGCCTGCCTCTGTTCGCTGTGGGCCTCGTCGCGTGGGCGGTTGGCAAGGCCGCGGCCAGCCACGCCGCCGACACTGGCGACTTCTCGGTGCGAGAAGCCATCCACGTCGTGCATCTCGGTGCGACGGCGCTATGGGCCGGTAGCGTGATCGTCGCGGCGACGGTGCTCCGACGCTCGCCGGCCACGCACGCTATGGCCGAGCAAAGAGCGACCTTCTGCAACGAGCTATCGCACCTGGCGACGGCCGCGCTCGTCGTCGTGCTGGTCACCGGCTTCTACAACGTGATGCAGGATACCGCGCAGGCAAGCGCGCCGCTCTTCGGTATGGGCTGGGGCCGGATACTCGCGGCGAAGCTCGTGTGCGTCGCCACTGCGGTGGCTTTGGGCGGCTGGAACCGGCTGGTGGTCCTGCCCGATCTTCGCGCGCGGGCGCGGCAGGACAGCGTCGCCTTCATGGCCGCGCAAGGCCGCTTCGACGCCTGGCTATCCGTTGAAGCGCTCGTCATGCTGGCCGTTCTTTCGATCGCGGCCGTGCTCGGACATACGTCCCCGACGGGCGGTTGACGAGCCCCACCCCGGGAAGAAAACAGACGGCCGAGGTGATGCATCGAGCGGCCATTCGCTTCGACGCCGCGTCCGAGACCGGGCTGCTCGGCAACAGCCAGCTCGACATATCGCTATCTTCGCAAAAGCGGCGTGACGATGCGCTCGAGGCGCTCGGCGGTCCACGAAGGATTCGGATCGTCCCAGCCGTTGTCGGCAAGGCGTCCGTTCCGGTCGATCGTGAAGTTCACCGGAATGCGCCAGACCCGGCCGTAGCCTCCCGCATAGGCGCTGCCGAGCAACCCGACGGGAAAACTCAAATTCGCCGCCACCTGCCGGACGGCCGCCAGATCGTCCGGCCCGTCGAGGCTGAAGCCGAGCACGCGCAGGCCGTTCGCCGCATGCCGCGCGGCATAGGCGGACAGCAGCGGCAATTCCGTTCGACATGGTTCGCACCACGTCGCCCAGAAGGTCAGGATAACGACGTTTCCGTGCAGATCCTCGGAGGCGATGCTTTGCCCATCGAGCGTGTGCAGAACCAGGCCGGGCGCGGGCTGGCCAACGGCGAGCGCGTTGGCCCGCGCGGCCGGCAGCCAGCCGCCTACGCTTGCGCCCAGCATGGCACCGCCGGCCTTGCGCAGCCAATCGCGCCTCGACCGGCGGCGATTCGTGCGCAACAGTTCGTCCGCGTCAGAACGCATAGCTCGCACCCACCGTGCCCGACCAGCGCGGGAACAGCTGATAGCCGCTGAGGCGACTGTACAGCGCCTTCTGGACGAACGCGTAGACGCTCAGATTCTTCACGACGTTCACCGTGACGCCCGGCGACAGATAGACGACCGTGCCGGCCGTGTCGGTGGTATCGGCGAGCGCGCCCTGATCCGCGCTCTTGCGCGTCACGTTGATCTGCAGTTGCGGGACGATTTTGGGATTCGCCTCGTAGCGCAAGCCGATACTGACCGTCGCCAGATTGCCCGGCCGATAATCCTGGCCGGCGCCGTGAAGGTTCTCGATCACGGCCGACTGGAATTGTCCATTGACGAACGCGTCGAAGTTCTGGCTGACCGGCTGGTAATAGTAGGCGCCGACGATCAGATCGGTGCTGCCGGTGCCGGGCTGCAGGCTGGTATCGAGTGCCTGGCCGTTCGCGGCATTCGGACCCGACGAGAAGAACACCGGGCTGCGGCCTGCGGAGGCGCCCGTCAGCACGTTCTGTCCGCCGTATTTCCCCGTGGGCAGCTTGATCCCGAACTGCACGCCGAGATTATGGGTCGGCAGGAAGCCCTGATAGCTGCCGATCAGCTTGATGTCGCCAAGCCCGCTGCTCGTCGCGCCGCTCAGGTTGTCCGGCGTGAGTTGATCCGGCGTCGCGTTGCCGTACGTCGAGTGGCCGCGATCGACGAACGGGACGATCGCGCTGAAGTTCCACTTCGGGTTCGGGCTGTAGTTGATGCCGAGATTCCAGTAGCGATTGATCGTCTGATGCTCGACTTCCTGACTGCCGCCCGCTGCATTGATCGACGCCGGCACGGTGGGCGACACCGCACTCGTTCCGCTGCGCAGTTGATCCTGCGGAAGGAACGTGTAATCCAGGCTGACGCGCCAGCCCGGCATCGCCGAATATCCCATCGCCGCATCCGTGCTCAGCGAGCAGCCGCAGGTCGCACAGGCCTGCGCGGTCATCGGCAGCGCGAGGCCGATCAGGCAGGCTACGTGCAACGGTTTCCTGTAGCGAACGAGCGATTCAAGCAAGGACGGGTTGGCCTTCATGTTTATCTCCATGGTTTGACGGGGTGAAATGCGTTGATCGGCATCCGTGCAAGGCATCAGAACGCATACCGCATCCCGGCAAAGACGCTGCGGCCTTCGCCCGGATAGAAGATCGCGGGGCTCGCGGTGCGCGCGTTGGCGACCGTGCTGATGTCGGCGACGTACCGCTTGTTCGTCAGGTTGCGCGCGTCGACGAACAGCGACAGGCCGTTGCGGAAGTCGATGCCGGCCTGCAGGCCGAGCAGCGTATAGCCCGGCACACGCAGCGTGTTCGCATCGTCCGCCCAGGCGCCCGACGGCACCCAGTCGACCGTCGCGGCGACATGGAAGCCGTTCGGACGCGCGTAGCCGAGCGTCGCGCGTAGCACGTTGAGCGGCACGCCGGCGATCCGGTTGTTGCCGTACTGTGGATCATCCTTGAAGCGGAAGTCGCTCAGGTTCCAGAGCCCGGACAGCGTGATCCTGTCGCCGGCGCCGGGCGCCGTGACGTTGCGCAACAGATCGAACGACGCGCCGGCTTCGATCCCCTGCAGCACCGTCCTGTTCGCGTTGAACGTCGATGCGGGAATGTCCGGATTCGTCGTGTATTGCAGCAACTGGTCGCGTACTTGCGAGCGATAGGCGGTAACATCCCAACTCAGCCGATCGCGCGTGCCGCGCGAGCCGATCTCGAGCGTCCACGCGTGCTGCGGCGCGAGCGGCGTAAATCGCGTCGTGCCGGCGAACGTCTGCATCAGGTCGGTGAAATCCGGTACGTCCTGGCTGCGTGTGATGTCGACGTACGCCTGCGTGTCGCGGTCCGGCTGCCACAGCAGGCCGAGCTTCGGATTGAGTCCGCTGTAGCTCGCGTTCGTGGATTTGTACGTCGGGTCCGTCGCGAGTCCGCCGTGGTCGATGTACTCGCGCACCGAATGCAGCGCCTTCACACCAGTCATCAGCGCGACCGTCGGCAGGAAGAACAGGCGGTTCTCGACATACGCGTCGTAGTTGAATGCCGTCTGCGTCGAGTCGAGCGTTTGCGCCCCCTTGTCGCCGTTGACGTTCACGTACTGGTTCGCCTGCGTGCGCCCGCCGAAGAAGCGCGCGCCGACGATCAGGTCGTCGCGCATCCCGCCCGCGTTCAGATGGCCGGTATAGCGCGGCGCGAAGCCGTAAGTCCAGCCGTCCTGATCGAGCGCCTGGAAGATCGGGTGATACAGACTCTTGTGGATCGCCCACGTATCGAACTGCAGTTCGCCGGAATCGAGCCGCACCGTCGTGCGGTTGGCGATCCGCTCGGTGCGCGTGTTGCGCGCCTGATCGCCGGACACCGCGTTCGGCGCCGCCTTCGTCGGATTGTTCAGCGCGTCGGATAGCGACAGCGTGCCGGGCAGCAGTTGATCGACCACGTATGCGCCGACATAGAAGCGCGTCTCGACTGTCGGGCTGAACCGGTAGCCGACGTTCGCGTTGAACTGCTCGTACTGGCCCGTCTCGTGGTTGCGATAGCCGTCCGCGTGATTCATGCTGAACGTCGCGAGAAAATCGAGCGGACCGATCACGCGGGACACCTGCGCGCTCGTGCGCACCGTGCCATCGCTGCCGCCCTCGACGCGCACGACGTTCGGCGCGTCGGCCGTGTACGCGGTCGGCGTGATGAAATCGATTGCGCCGCCGAGCGTCGACGCGCCATACGCGAGGCCGTTGCCGCCCTTGTAGACCTCGACCGCCTGCAGCGCGAGCGGATCGATCTGATAGTAGTCGCCGCTGCCGTCGGCGAGATTGGTCGGCACGCCGTCCTGCAATATCTCCAGGCCGCGCGTGTGATACGCGCGCGCGATTCCGGAGCCTCGGATCGACAGCCGAAGCTCCTGACCGTAGCGATTCTCGACGAACACGCCGGGGACGTCCTTCAGCACGTCGCGCAGCGTGAACGCGTAGGTGTTCCTGTAGCTGTCGGCGTCGACAAAGCCGACCGAGCCGACGGTCGAGTCGAGATCGCGTTTCAACGTGCCCGTCGATCTGGACGTCGGCGAGTCCGTCGTTCGGGCTCCGTTGATCGTGATCGCAGGCAGCGTCGATGCGCTCGACAAGTCGGCGGTGGCGTCGATCGATTGCGCATAGCTGGTGGTAGCGAACAGCACGGCGAACACGCCGGACAGCGCGATGGCAATTCGGGACAAAGGAAACATGTTGTTATCGGTATGGAAAAAGGAATCGGAAACATCGCGCGCAAAGGCTGGCCGCGCTGCCGTGAAGGCGCTCGGCATCCCCAACCGCCGTGTCAGGCAGCCGCGGCGGTCCGTCCGGCGCAGTCATGCGGCGAGACGGACGACGAACGCAGGACGACGAACGCATCCAGCCACGCCGACGTGCGTGGGGCGATGTAACTAGGAAGGCTTAGACGAACAGAGGGGGGGCGCGGGAAGGCGGGCGATCGTCGAGCGTCGATCGCGCAATGGGGCAACGCACTGGCCGAATGCGGACGCGCGCCGCGACCGTGGCGGGAAACAGCAGCACGAGCAACACGAACGACGTCAGCGCGGCAAACAGCGCGGCACTGAATGCGCACATTCCGTTGTCGCTGTCGGACGACGCCTGCTTGTTGTCGTGTGAATCATGCGTCAGCGCATCGACGAGCGCGAACCCATCGTTGGCCCGCGTGATCGTCGAGCGCGAATCGAGACCGAACGTGGAAACGGCCGCATCGAGAATCAACGGTCCGTGACCGGAGCACAGCACCACGACACCCGAATCCGGCGTATCCGGATCGAGCATCACGGCCCCGGACATCAGCGCACGAGACAGCAACACCGCGAGGACGACTCCCCACACGAGCTGTTTCATGACGCCGCTCCGAAGCAGAAAATGGCGAAGTGCGTTCATGGCGCGGGATTGTACGCTAATTCATTAAGACAACGAATCGTTATCGGTGATGGTCGACATAAGTGCGCGTCAGTTCGACATCGCGCCGGCGCCCTTCACCCTGCACTGGCTCGCCACCTTCTCGCCGTCGCCGAACGAGAACGTCATTGGGATCGACATGCCGACCTTGAGCGGTTGCTTCGGCTTCTCGAGCATCAAGTGATAGCCGCCCGGCGCGAACTTGAGCGTGCCGTTCGCGGGCACCGTGGCCTTGTCGACCATGACCATCGTCGACGTGCTGCCGTTGCGCTGCGTCTGATGAAGCATCGCCATGCCGAACGCGTCGGTCTCGACATCGGTCAGGTCGATGGACTTGTCGCTCATGTTCATCACGCTGAAGTAGCCGCCGGACGGCAGGTCGCCGGGCAGCATGCGTACCCAGCAGTCCGACACCATGACGGACGCGGGCGCGGCGAGCGCGGGCGCTGCGCACGCACAGATCGCGAACGGCAGCAGGGTCGTTTTCATCGAAAGCTTCATGGTCTTCTCCGGTCGATATGACAAAAAAATGCCCGTCCGTTTACGATGCGGCGGGCCGAACGGCAGGTCCGAGCAGCAAGCGGTCGAGCAGCCATACAGCAACGATCGTCGCGCCCATCAACGGGAACACGATTCCGAGCAGCACCAGGCCCGCGACCCAGCCGCGCATCGGCACTACGACGCGCTCGCGCGCGGGGGCGCCGAGCGTGCCCGCCGGGCGCCGCTTCCACCACATCACGGCGCCCGTGACGGCCATCGCGGCGAGCCCGAGCGAAATCGCCACGCAGACGATCTGGTTCGCGAGCCCGAAATACCGCCCCATATGCAGCGACGTGCCGTACGAGACGGCCTTGGCAACCGCGCCGTAGTCGCCGTAGCGGATGTCCTTCAGCACCGCGCCGCTGTACTGGTCGATGTGGACGGTACGTTCCAGATTCGGGTCCGCCGGGAAATACGACACCGTGTACACGCCGTCGACCGACGTCGGCAGCGCGACGTCGTAACCGTCGACGAGTCCGGCCGCCCGCATCCGCGCGACAATCCGGCCGAGCGGCAGCGGGCGCGCGCCGGGCGCGGCCACATCGGGCGAGCGAGGCACGCGCACCGCGCCGACCGCCCAGGGCACCTGCGGCAAGGGCATGTCGTCCATCGTCATGCCCGG
Source organism: Burkholderia guangdongensis (assembly GCF_013403875.1). Taxonomy (GTDB): domain Bacteria; phylum Pseudomonadota; class Gammaproteobacteria; order Burkholderiales; family Burkholderiaceae; genus Burkholderia; species Burkholderia guangdongensis. Next base: position 18,347 of record NZ_JACBNX010000039.1, read on the forward strand.
CATCGCATCCATGCCGGACGACGAGGCGTGCCCGGCCCCGGCCGCGCCGGCCCCGGCGGCCTGGCCGGGCACCGTCGAGCGCAGCGGCGACCCGCCCCACGAACCCGGCGGCGAACCCAGCTTGACGCTGGTCGCGAGCGACTGGAAATGCTTGCCCCACGAGCCGGTCCACGGCAGGCCGGTCGTCACGAACGCGAATGCGCCGATCGCGAGCCAGATGCCGAGCGCCGCATGAATGCTTTTCCATAGCGGCCGGCCGCGCAGAGACAGATCGGGCAGCAGCGCGCGTCCGACGCGCGCGGTGCCGCGCGGCCACCAGAGCGCGATGCCGGTGCCGATCATCACCAGCGTCCAGCACGCGACCAGTTCCATCAGCAGTTCGCCCGGCTTGCCGAGCAGCAGCTTGCGGTGAATCATCCGGTCGACCTGCATGAAACGACGATCGACGTCGAGCGCGCCAAGCACCGTGCCGTCGTACGGATTCAGGTACACGCTTTCGCGTCGCCCGTCCGGCAGCCGGAACACGAATTCGGCGCTGCGGTCGGCGCGCGCGGAAATGCGCGCGGTCGTCGCGACGGCGTCCGGCGGCATGGCCGCGCGGGCGCCAGCGAGCAACGCGTCTTCGTCGAGCCGAGGCGAAGGTCTCGGCGTCACGACGAGCTGGTGCGGATACAGCAGCGGCTCGATCTGCGGCTGAAAACAGTAGATCGTGCCGGTGATCGCGAGGACGACGAGGAACGGCATCACGAACAGGCCGGCGTAGAAGTGCCAGCGCCAGAGCGTGCGGTATCCGGTGCCGGGGCCGGCCACCGTGATCGCGGACCGCGCGTGGCGGCGCGCGCGGGCACGCAGCCTCCGCGAAGTGGAGTACGACATGAAATTTTCCTGAGATTGTTGGACGAACGACCGCGCGCGCCTGCATGGGCGCGTCGACGTGGCCGTGCATGACGGAGGTCAGGAAAAGGCGGGAGGGGCTCGAGGTCTGCCGGACGGGAATGCGCCGAGCGGCGTGAAACGGACGGATAGCGTGGGTGCGACGGCGAGCGCGACGAGCAACACGAATACGAGCGACATCGGCGGAAGCGTCGGTATCGCAACGTGATCGGCAAGCAGATCGCAATAACCGCAGGCCGCGAGCGGATCGCCATGCGCGGCATGCGCGAAATCGGTGGCGGGCTGCGTCACGGAACAGAGAACGGCCGACGGTTCGTCCCGATGCATCGCGACGACCATCTGGCTCACGAGCGGCGCGAGCACGATGAGCCACATGGCAACGAGGCCAAGCCATGCGGTCAGGTGTTTGCGGGATCGGGATGCCATGGACGTAGGTCGAAATGACGTGCGGCCGAAGTTTACCACTGGAAATGAAAAAAGCCCTTGATCATCAAGGGCTTTTTTGCGAATTTGGCGGAGAGGGTGGGATTCGAACCCACGGTACGGGGAAACCGTACGCCTGATTTCGAGTCAGGTACATTCGACCACTCTGCCACCTCTCCGTTTTACTGCTTTACTGCATTTCCCGGCTGGTCGTTTCCGGGAAAGCGCAGATTATAGAACGTCTTCCGCGAAACTTCCAAGTCTTTTTCGAAAAAATTTCTCGCGCGCCCCGAAAGCTCCGCGAACGCGCGTCACGACGCCTGCTTCGGCGCGTCGATCCGCTCGATCCCGCCCATATACGAACGCAGCGCCTCCGGCACCGTCACCGAGCCATCCGCGTTCTGGTAGTTCTCGAGCACCGCGACGAGCGTGCGGCCGACCGCGAGCCCCGACCCGTTCAGCGTATGCACGAGCTCCGGCTTGCCCTGCGCGTTGCGAAAGCGCGCCTGCATCCGGCGCGCCTGGAACGCCTCGGTATTCGAGCAGCTCGAGATCTCGCGATACGTGTTCTGCGCCGGCAGCCACACTTCGAGGTCGAACGTCTTCGCCGCCGAAAAGCCCATGTCGCCCGTGCACAGCGTGATCACGCGATACGGCAGCCCGAGCTTCTGCAGGATCGCCTCCGCGTGGCCGACCATCTCGTCGAGCGCCGCGTAAGACGCGTCCGGCGCGGTCACCTGCACCATCTCGACCTTGTCGAACTGATGCTGGCGGATCATCCCGCGCGTGTCGCGGCCGTACGAGCCCGCCTCCGAGCGGAAGCACGGCGAATGCGCGGTCAGCTTGATCGGCAGCGCGGAGGCGTCGACGATCGAGTCGCGCACCGTGTTCGTCAGCGAAATCTCGGACGTCGAGATCAGGTATTGCGTGACCGTGTTCTCGCCGCCGCCCTTCTCGACGCGGAACATGTCCTCCGCGAATTTCGGCAGCTGGCCGGTGCCGTACAGGATGTCCGGATTCACGATGTACGGCGTATACGTCTCGCTGTAGCCGTGCTGCTGCGTGTGCGTGTCGAGCATGAACTGCGCGAGCGCGCGATGCAGCCGCGCGATCGGGCCGCGCAGCATCGTGAAGCGCGCGCCGGACAGCTTCGCGCCGGTCTCGAAATCGAGGCCGAGCGGCGTGCCCACATCGACGTGATCCTTGACCTCGAAATCGAACGCGCGCGGCGTGCCCCAGCGGCGCACCTCGACGTTCTCGCTCTCGTCGTTGCCGACCGGCACACTGTCGTGCGCGAGGTTCGGCATGCCGAGCATCAGGTCCGACACGCGCGCCTGCACGTCGTCGAGCTGCGCGGCGGACGCCTTCATCTCGTCGCCGATCCCGCCCACTTCGGCCATCACCGCCGACGTGTCCTCGCCCCGCCCCTTCATCGCGCCGATCTGCTTGCTCAGCGCGTTGCGGCGCGCCTGCAGGTCTTCGGTACGGGTCTGGATCGCGCGGCGTTCCGCTTCGAGCGCGGAGAACGTGGCGACGTCGAGGGTGTAGCCGCGATCGGCGAGGCGTTTCGCGACGCCGTCGAGGTCTTTGCGCAGCAACTGGATGTCGAGCATGGGAGGACGGACGATTCGTTGAATAAGACGGGAATTCTAACGCACGGCTACCATTCCGGTAGCATTTGCCTCCCCGCAGACGGCTAACCACCCGGAGAACCGATGGCCATCGAACTGGACAAGGACGCGCGCGACCGCGCGATCGCTTCGCTGCAACGCTATTTCACGGAAAACATGGACGAGCCGATCGGCAACATCCAGGCCGGCGCGCTGCTGCATTTCTTCGTCGAGGAAATCGCGCCCGTGATCTACAACCGCGCGATCGCCGACGCGCAGGAGCGGCTTCAGGCGCGCATCGCCGAGCTCGATATCGACTGCTACGAGGAACCGTTCGACTACTGGAAGAAGCAGCCGGCCCGCAAGCGCTGACGCACCGCCCCCGCGACCGGATGGTCGGCGGACCTGCGGCCCGGGCCCGGCCCCGCGCGGGCGCTAATCCTTCTTGCCGGCCGCGCGATCCAGCTCGCGCAGCCACGCGAGCTTCTCGCCGATCTTCGTCTCGAGCCCGCGCGGCACCGGCTCGTACCAGCGCGGCTCGCGCATCCCGTCGGGCAGATACGTCTCGCCCGCCGCATACGCGTTCGGCTCGTCGTGCGCGTAGCGGTACGCGTGGCCGTAGCCGAGCTCCTTCATCAGCTTCGTCGGCGCGTTGCGCAGATGCACCGGCACCTCGCGCGACTTGTCCTGCTTCACGAACGCCATCGCCTGGTTGAACGCCGTGTAGCCCGCGTTGCTCTTCGCCGCGCATGCGAGATAGATCACCGCCTGCCCGAGCGCGAGCTCGCCCTCCGGCGAGCCAAGCCGCTCGTAGGTCGCGGCCGCTTCGTTCGCGATCTGCATCGCGCGCGGATCCGCGAGGCCGATATCCTCCCATGCCATCCGGACGATCCGCCGCGACAGATACTTCGGATCCGCGCCGCCGTCGATCATCCGGCAGAACCAGTACAGCGCGCCGTCCGGGCTCGACCCGCGCACCGACTTGTGCAGCGCCGAGATCTGGTCGTAGAAGTTGTCGCCGCCCTTGTCGAAGCGGCGCGCGTTCAGCGTCATCGCGTTCGACACGAAGTCGGCGTCGACCGTCGCCGCGCCCGCCGACGCGGCCGCCGTCTGCGCCTGCTCGAGCAGGTTCAGGAAGCGCCGCGCGTCGCCGTCCGCATAGCCGATCAGCGTATCGACGGCCTTGTCGTCGAACGCGAGGCCGTCGAGCGCGATGTCCTGCGCGCGGCGCAGCAGCTGACGCATCTCCTCATCGGTCAGCGACTTCAGCACGTACACCTGCGCGCGCGACAGCAGCGCCGAATTGACCTCGAAGCTCGGGTTCTCGGTGGTCGCGCCGATGAACGTCACGAGGCCCGATTCGACGAACGGCAGCAGCGCGTCCTGCTGCCCCTTGTTGAAGCGATGAATCTCGTCGACGAACAGGATCGTGTGGCGTCCGGTGCGATTGAGCGTGCCCTGCGCCTGCTCCATCGCCTCGCGGATGTCCTTCACGCCGCCCAGCACCGCGGACAGCGCGATGAACTCGCAGTCGAACGCCTGCGCGGTGAGGCGCGCGAGCGTCGTCTTGCCGACGCCGGGCGGCCCCCAGAGGAGCATCGAATGCGGCCTGCCCGATTCGAACGCGAGCCGCAGCGGCTTGCCCTCGCCCAGCAAATGCGTCTGGCCGATCACCTCGGCGAGCGTCTTCGGCCGCAGCGCCTCGGCCAGCGGCCGGCGCGGTTCCACTTGAAACAGGTCGGACATGAAATCAGCCGGTGATCACGTCGGCGCCCTTCGGCACGACGAACTTGAACTGATCGGCTTTCAGCGGCGGGTTCGTCTGGATGTTCGTGAAGGTCAGCAGCGTCACGTTGCCGAACACGTCGTGCAACTCCATCGCGGCGAGCGCGCCGTTCCTGAAGCCGATGCCGATCCGCTGGAACTGCGTGTCCTGCGACTTCGGCTGCAACTCGAGCCAGTCGATGCCGCCCTTCACGCCCGCATCATGCAGCGTGTAGTTCTTGTCGAGATCGTTGCTGCCGAACAGGATCGCGGCCGGGCTCGCGCCGAGCGCGCCCGACAGCGGACGCTCGGTGACCTGGTTCAGATCCTTGTCGTACACGTAGAGCTTCGCGCCGTCGGCCTGCAGCACCTGCTGGTACGGCTTCTGATACGCCCAGATGAACTTGCCCGGACGCGAGAACACGAACGTGCCGCTCGAGTTGTCGGTCGCGGCCGGCACGGCGTCCGTCGCGCTCGCGCCCTTCGGCGGCGCCTTCACGATCTGCTGCGTGAACTCGCCCTTCGCCGAATGTACCTTCGCGACGAACGCCTTCAGTTGCTCGGTGCCGCTCGCTAACGCATGCGACGCGGCGAGCATCAGCGACGCGCCGGCCAGCGCGCCGAGCCAGCGGCGCGTCGATCGAACGGAAGAAGCGAACGAATGTTGCTGCATGAGACGGTTTTCTCCGTGGATGGCCGGCGCCGCGCGCCGCGGACTCATTCCGCGTCGCGCGCCGGCACGAGGATTTCGCGGTTGCCGCTCGACGACATCGCCGACACGAGCCCCGACTGCTCCATCTGTTCGAGCAGCCGTGCCGCGCGGTTGTAGCCGATGCGCAGATGCCGCTGCACGAGCGAGATCGACGCGCGCCGGTTCTTGATCACGATTTCGACGGCCTGATCGTACAGCGGATCAGACTCGCCGCCGCCTTCGCCGGTTCCCGCGCCGGCCGAGCCCTCGTCGCCGTCGGCCGTGCCCCCTTCGAGCAGGCCGTCGATGTAGTTCGGCTCGCCCTGCTCCTTCAGCTTCTCGACGACGCGATGCACTTCGTCGTCGGCGACGAACGCGCCGTGCACGCGCACCGGCAGGCCGGTGCCGGGCGGCAGATAGAGCATGTCGCCCATCCCGAGCAGCGACTCGGCGCCCATCTGGTCGAGAATCGTGCGCGAATCGATCTTCGACGACACCTGGAACGCGATCCGCGTCGGCACGTTCGCCTTGATCAGGCCGGTGATCACGTCGACCGACGGCCGCTGCGTCGCGAGGATCAGGTGGATGCCCGCCGCACGCGCCTTCTGCGCGATCCGCGCGATCAGCTCCTCGACCTTCTTGCCGACGACCATCATCAGATCGGCGAGCTCGTCGATCACGACGACGATGTTCGGCAGCCGGCCGAGCGGCTCCGGATCGTCCGGCGTCAGGCTGAACGGGTTCGGGAGCTTCTCTTCGCGCTTCGCGGCGTCGTCGATCTTGTTGTTGTAGCCGGCGAGGTTGCGCACGCCGAGCTTGCTCATCAGCTTGTAGCGCCGCTCCATCTCGGCGACGGTCCAGTTCAGCGCGTGGCCCGCCTGCCGCATGTCGGTGACGACCGGGCACAACAGATGCGGAATCCCTTCGTACACGCTCATTTCGAGCATCTTCGGATCGATCAGGATCAGCCGCACCTGCTCGGCGGTCGCCTTGTACAGCAGCGACAGGATCATCGCGTTGATCCCGACCGACTTGCCGGAGCCGGTCGTGCCGGCGACGAGCAGGTGCGGCATCTTCGCGAGATCCGCGCACACCGGCTTGCCACCGATGTCCTTGCCGAGGCTGAGCGTCAGCGCAGACGGCGCGGCCGCGTACACCTCGGAGCCGATGATCTCGGACAGATGCACCGTCTGGCGGCGCTGGTTCGGCAGCTCGAGCGCCATGAAGTTCTTGCCGGGAATCGTCTCGACGACGCGGATCGACACGAGCGACAGCGAGCGCGCAAGATCCTTCGCGAGGTTCACGATCTGGCTGCCCTTCACGCCGGTGGCCGGCTCGATCTCGTAGCGCGTGACGACCGGGCCCGGATACGCGGCGACGACGCTCGCCTCGACGCCGAAATCCTTCAGCTTCTTCTCGATCAGGCGCGACGTGAATTCGAGCGTGTCGGCCGAAATCGTCTCGTGCGCCTTCGGCGCCGGGTCGAGCAGCGACACCGGCGGCAGCGTCGAATCGCCCGGCAGGTCGGTGAACAGCGGCACCTGCCGCTCCTTCTCGACGCGCTCGGATTTCGCCGGCGTGACAACCGGCGGCACGATCGTCACGCGCTCGTGATCCTCGATCCGCACGCGCTCCTCCTCGACCTTGCCCTCGCGACGCACCGCGGCGGCCTCGCCGAGCTTGCGGTCGCGCTCGGCCTCGCGGCGCAGCTTCGCGACGTTCACGGCCGACAGGAGCGCATCGCCGACGCGCTCGGCGACCGACAGCCACGAGAAGCGGAAATACAGCGACAGCCCGATCGCGAGCGCGATGAGCAGCGCGAGCGTGCCGCCGGTGAAGCCGAGCGCGTGCGACGTCGCGCGCGCGACCGCGTCGCCGACGACGCCGCCGGGCGCGCGCGGCAACTGGACCTTCAGCGACCACATGCGCAGCGCCTCGATCCCGTCGCTTGCGAGCAGCACGAGCACGAACGCGGCGCCTTCGGCGAGCCAGCCGATCGGCCGCTCGGGCGCATCGTCGAGCGGTTCATGATGGGTGATGCGGCGGTAGTTCGCGGCGATCCGCCGGCCGAGCGGCACGATCAGCCAGTACGCGGACACGCCGAACAGCAGCAGCACGATGTCGGCGGTCCACGCGCCGAAGCGGCCCGCCCAGTTCGCGATGCGGTCGACCTGCGCGGCGTGCGTCCAGCTCGGGTCGTGCCGGCTATAGCTCAGCAGCGCCATCACCAGAAACGCGCAGAGCGCGACCTGGAGAATCCAGCGGATCTCCGTGAGGAGCTTCGACATCCGGTGCGGCAACGCCTGTGCCTGGGCGGAATAAGGAGCTTTTGCCATGAATCCGTATTGAGAAGGCGGGCCGCGCACGCTGCCGGCCGCCAATCGTTCGATCCCGCGTATTGTAAACGCTGCACCGCACGGTCGAGTGTAAATGACGGTTACATCGCGCGGCGCACGCTATCGGCGCGATAGAAACGTTCGTTCGGCAACGCGGCAGGCGGGCCTTTATAATGCGCGTCTGATACCCATCTACGACGGCATACCGGTCCACCCGACCGTCCGGCGGCGCCGATTCGCCCGCCGCGGCCGCCCTTTACGGATTCTGCACATGTCCACGCCCAAACACGCGAAAGTCCTGATTCTCGGTTCCGGCCCCGCCGGCTACACCGCCGCCGTCTACGCGGCGCGCGCGAACCTCTCCCCGGTGCTCGTCACCGGCATCGCCCAGGGTGGCCAGTTGATGACGACGACCGACGTCGAGAACTGGCCCGCGGACGCGAACGGCGTGCAGGGCCCCGAGCTGATGCAGCGCTTCCTCGAGCACGCGGAGCGCTTCAACACCGAGATCGTGTTCGACCATATCCACACCGCGAAGCTGCACGAGAGCCCGATCCGCCTGATCGGCGACTCCGGCGAATACACGTGCGACTCGCTGATCATCGCGACCGGCGCGTCCGCGCAGTATCTCGGCCTGGCGTCCGAGGAAGCGTTCATGGGCAAGGGCGTGTCCGCCTGCGCGACGTGCGACGGCTTCTTCTACCGGAACCAGAACGTCGCGGTGGTCGGCGGCGGCAACACCGCGGTCGAGGAAGCGCTCTACCTGACCGGCATCGCGAAGAAGGTCACGCTGATCCACCGCCGCGACAAGTTCCGCGCGGAGCCGATCCTCGTCGACCGCCTGCTCGAGAAGGAGAAGGAAGGGCTCGTCGAGATCAAGTGGAACCACGTGCTCGACGAAGTGACCGGCGATCAGTCCGGCGTGTCCGGCGTGCGCATCAAGCACGTGCAGACCGGCGCGACCGAGGACGTCGCGGTGCAGGGCCTGTTCGTCGCGATCGGCCACAAGCCGAACACCGACATCTTCCACGGCCAGCTCGAGATGAAGGACGGCTACATCATCACGCAGAGCGGCCTGCGCGGAAACGCGACCGCGACGAGCGCGCCGGGCGTGTTCGCGGCCGGCGACGTGCAGGACAACGTGTACCGCCAGGCGATCACGAGCGCGGGCACCGGCTGCATGGCCGCGCTCGACGCGCAGCGCTATCTCGAGACCCTGCACGACCGCAAGTAAGCATCGCGCGCGGCGGGCGCTACAATGGCGTCCGCTGCCGCGCCGCCGCCTGCCGAAAAGCCGCTGCCGCCGCGCAGCGGTTTTTTTTATGCAGCGTTTTTATGCCCGTGCGCGCCGCCTGCGCGCCGCTTGCCTTGCGTACGACATCATGGCGAAGAACCAGCCCCATCCGAGCGACCCCGCGAAGCGGCAGGCCGCCGCCCGCTCCGCTCAACCCGCCGCTACGGCCCCTGCTCAGCCGACGGCGCCCGCCCCTGCCACATCACGCGGCCAGGGCCTCGCCGGCCTCGGCTCGCTGCGCACCGCGCTGAAGGGCGAAGCCGAGCGCCGCGAGCGCGAACGCGTGGAAGCCGCGCGGGCCGAGCAGCAGGCGTCGGCCGACGCGAACCTGTTCCGTGCCCAAATCGGCGCGATCACACCGCTCGCCGCGCCGCCGCGCGCGGCGGGCGGCCGCGAGCCGCCGCCGCCCGTGCCGCAGCAGACGCAGCGCGACGAGGAGGCGGTGCTGTCCGCGACGCTATCCGACGAGTTCGATCCCGAGACGCTGCTCGACAGCGACGAATCGCTGTACTACCACCGCCCCGGCATCAGCCGCGACGTCGTGCGCAAGCTGAGAAGCGGCGCGTGGATCGTGCAGGCGCAGCTCGACCTGCACGGGATGCGCCGCGACGAGGCGCGCGACGCGCTCGCCGAGTTCATCCGCGACGCCGGCAAGAAAGGGCTGCGCTGCCTGCGCGTGATCCATGGCAAGGGCCTCGGCTCGATCGGCAAGGAGCCGGTGCTGAAGGGCAAGGTGCGCGCGTGGCTCGTGCAGAAGGAGGAAGTGATCGCGTTCTGCGAGGCGCGCGGCCACGACGGCGGCGCGGGCGCGGTACTCGTGCTGCTGCAGCCGCCGGCCGCGCCGGGCGATCGGGGGCCGCGTGCCGCATCCTAGGCTCACGCTCGCGCTCGCGGTGCTCGAGGCGATCGCGACGCTGGCGTTCGCGATCTCCGGTTTCGTCGAGGCGCGCAAGAACCGGCTCGACTCGGTCGGCACGTTCATCGTCGCGACCGTCACCGCGTTCGGCGGCGGCACCGTGCGCGACGTGCTGCTCGAGCGCCGGCCGTTCTACTGGGTCGTGCACGAGGACTATCTGCTCGTGGTCTTCGGGCTGTCGCTCGTCGCGCCGTACGTGCTGCGGATGCTGTCGAAGCTGTCGGCCGAACGGGTGCTGCTCGTCGCCGACGCGATCGGGCTCGGACTCTTCAGCATCTCCGGCACGTCGATCGCGCTGGACGCCGGGATGCCGCCGTTCATCGCGGTGCTGATGGGCGTGATCACCGCGGTCGTCGGCGGCATCCTGCGCGACGTGCTGTGCAACGACATCCCGCTGCTGCTGCGCGACTCGCGGCCGTACGCGACCTGCGCGTTCGTCGGCAGCTGGTTCTATCTGCTGCTCGACCGGCTCGACGTCGATCCCATCTACAGCGTGATCGCCGGCACCGGCTTCATCCTGATCGCGCGGCTCGTCACGTACAAGCTCGAGATCCGGCTGCCGCATTGAGCAGCCGTCCACCCAGCACGGAATCGAACGCTCAGAACACGTGCCGGATACCGACCGACGCGCCGAGCTGGCCGGTCGAGCCCGGCGTCATGTAGTACGTCTGCGCGCCCGACGGCAGGTAGTAGCCCACCGACTGCCCGCTCGGCGTATAACCGACGTTGTCCCAGTTCAGCGACGCGAAGCGCGAATACATGAATGACGCATAGACGTCGGTCGCCTTCGACAGGCTGTAGTCCGCGATCGCAAGCCACTGCTGCGGCCCCTTCGGCTTGAGGAGTGTGCCGTTGACAGTCGCGTGCTTGATGTCGTCGTAGTAGTACGCGACCGTGAAACGCGCGGCCGGCGTGGCAGTCCACGTGACGCCGGCCCAGTACATGTCGTCCTGGTGCGGCGAGTACAGCGGCGAGCCCGACGACGGCGCGAGCGTGTTGCCCCAGCGGTAGCCGGCCACGAACTTCAGCGAATCGAACGTATAGCGCAGCCCGACGGTCGCGCGCATGTCCTTCGCGAACGTGTTCCCGCCGGACGCGCCGACGAACTCGGCCAC
>NZ_JACBNX010000004.1:0-370000 GCF_013403875.1 Burkholderia guangdongensis
AACGTCGTTGCCAAGTGGACCGGCTCCCGGCACGATTGGAAAGGCGCGATGACGCAGTTTGCACTGCTTTACCCGGAGCGATTCAATATCGGAATCTGAGTCTCAACCCGCCTCACACACGAAATTCCGGATACCTCCGGATGCCGACGTACTGAGTTGGTTCAAGTCGCAAGGTCATGGCTACCAGACGCGCATCAACAAGCTCCTGCGCGCGTACATGCAGGCGCATCAGCGGCGGCATTCCTGAATAACACCGCGCGTGCGGAGCTCAAAGCACTGTTCTCACATGCCAAAGCTCCGGAAACAGCACGACGTCCAGCATCTTCCTCAGATAGGGCGCGCCGCTCGTCCCGCCGGTTCCCTGCTTGAACCCGATGATCCGCTCGACCGTCGTCACGTGCCGGAACCGCCATTGCCGGAATGCATCCTCGAGATCGACGAGCTCCTCCGCCATCTCGTAAAGCTCCCAGTGCGCCTGCGGATTGCGGTAGACCTCGAGCCACGCGTCCTCGACCGTCTGGTCGTGCAGCGTCGGCTGCGTCCAGTCGCGCTCGAGCCGTTCCGGCGCGATTGGGAAGCCGCGCCGTGCGAGCAGGCGGATCACCTCGTCGTAGAACGACGGCGCCTCGAGCGTCGCGCGCACCTGCGCGAGCACGTCGGGCCGGTGCGCATGCGGCTGCAGCATCTGCGGATTCTTGTTGCCGAGCAGGAATTCGATCTGCCGATACTGGTACGACTGGAACCCGGACGACTGCCCGAGGTACGGCCGCATCGCCGAATATTCGGACGGTGTCATCGTCGCGAGCACGCTCCACGCGGACACGAGCTGCTCGAGAATCCGCGACACGCGCGCGAGCATCTTGAACGCGGGCGGCAGTTCGTCGCGATGGACCGCGCCGAGCGCCGCGCGCAACTCGTACAGCGCGAGCTTCATCCACAGCTCGCTCGTCTGATGCTGGATGATGAACAGCATCTCGTTGTGGTCCGGCGACAGCGGATGCTGCGCGTTCAGGATCGGCTCCAGCGACAGATAGTCGCCGTAGCTCATCGACTTCGAGAAATCGAGCTGCGCGTTGTGCCAGCCGGCTCCGTCGTCGGGCCCGCCGGGCACGTGCGACGCTTCGTGAGTGGCTTCGTGGGTTGCTTCCTGTGTTGCGCGTGCGCCCGAGAACGGGCAGCCCGACGGTGCGTCGTCGCCGGGCGGCTGCATATGACCGGAATTCACGGTTGTCTCCCCAATGAAATGGATGGTGGGTTCGCGCCGGCGAGGCGGGCGCGATGTATTTGTTTCAACGCGCGTTTCAGCGCGGCGCCAGTTCGCGCAGCACCGCGCGCACCGGGCTCGCGTCGAGCGTCGCGAGCTTCAGCGGCAGCGCGATCAGCTCGTAGTCGCCGGCCGGGACGTCGTCGAGGACGATCCCTTCGAGAATCGCCATCCGATGCGCGCGGATGCGCGCGTGCGCGTCCATCGTCTTCGATTCCTGCGGGTCGAGCGACGGCGTGTCGATGCCGACGAGGCGTACGCCGTGCGCGGCGAGCAGGTCGATCGTCGCCGGCGCGACCGCGCAGAATCGCGGGTCCCACTCGGAAACGGGCGCGTGCGCGTACGTGCGTAGCAGCACGCGCGGCGGCGTGCCGTCGAGCGCGGCCGCGACGTCGCCGGGCTCGACGACCGGCGATGCGCCGATGCAGTGGATCACGCGGCACGGGCCGAGATACGCGTCGAGCGGCACCGCGCCGATCGGCGCGCCGTCGGCGGCGTAATGGAGCGGCGCGTCCGCATGCGCGCCCGTGTGCGGCGACAGCGTGAGCCGCGCGACGTTGACGGGCGAGCCGGCTTCGATGCGCCACACGCGCTCGATCGACACCGGCGTGTCGCCGGGCCAGACGGGCGTTTCAGCGGCGATGGAAGGCGTGATGTCCCAGAGCTTGTGCATGCGGCATGAACGGTGGATGGATGCTTCGCATGATAGGCGGATGTCCGCAAAAGGTGCTTGCGAAATAGACATGGACAATCGGCCGGATTGACAGATAATTCGAATAGGAGGGAAAACGGAGACCAAAAAATGCATGGCATCACGCTAGACGCCACCGACTGCCGAATTCTCGCGGTACTGCAGGAGGAGGGCAGAATCAGCAACCTCGATCTGGCCGAACGGATCGCACTGTCGCCGTCGGCCTGTCTGCGCCGCATGCGGCTGCTCGAAGAGCAGGGGGTGATCGAGCACTATCGCGCGTGCCTGAGCCGCGAAAAGCTCGGCTTCGAACTCGAGGCGTTCGTCCAGGTGTCGATGCGCAACGAGGAGACGCAATGGCACGAGCGCTTCGCCGACGCGCTGCGCGAATGGCCGGAAGTCGCCAGCGCGTTCGTGGTGACGGGCGAGAGCCACTATCTGCTGCGCGTGCTCGCGCACAACCTGAAGCACTATTCCGACTTCGTGCTGAACCGGCTCTACAAGGCGCCGGGCGTGATGGACATCCGCTCGAACATCGTGCTGCAGACGCTGAAGGACGAAGCGGGCCCGCCCGTCGCGCTGGCCCGCACCGGGCCCGTCAAAGCGATGTGAGGCCGTGGAATGCGCCGCCGTGGAACACGAGCGGCGCGAGATCGGCGGCGTCCGGATGCACGCCGCAGCGCTCGACCTCGCCGACGAAGATCACGTGATCGCCTTCGTCGTAGCGGCTGCGGTTGTGACACTCGAACCACGCGAGCGCGCCGTCGAGCACCGGCATCCCCGATTCGCCGGCCGCGTGCGACACGCCTTCGAAACGGTCGCCCTTGACGGTCGCGAAGCGCTTGCACAGCTCGACCTGCGTGGCCGCGAGCACGTTGATCACGTAATGGCTGTTGCTGCGGAACACCGGCATCGACGCCGAGCGCTGCGCGAGGCTCCACAGCACGAGCGGCGGCGCGAGCGACACCGTATTGAACGAACTCGCGGTGATCCCGATCAGTTGCCCGGACGGCGCGCGCGTCGTGATCACGGTCACGCCGGTCGCGAACTGGCCGAGCGCTTGCCGGAACATGGCGGAATCGAAGTTCGGCGGGCTGGCGCGGGTCATCGGCGGGGCGTCCGGAGCGAAACCCGCGGCGTGCGTGCACAGCGGGCGGAAAGAGCGAAACGTGTGAAACGTGTGAAACGGACGAGGGGCGGCAAGGCAGTTCTTCTGGAATCGGGGTGAATGGCCCCGATTTTAGCGGAATCGCGCGTGGCCGGCCCGGTCGAACCTCAAGTTATCCGGCCCCTTGCCGTAACTCCTGTCTTTCACGTCAGACAGGTAAACGAAAGATGAATGTAGGTAATTTGACGGTCAGGGCGAAGCTGACCGCCGCGTTCGGCTTGTTCGCGGCGCTGGTGCTGTTCGTGTCGGGCCTCGCGCTGTTCGCGCTCGCGGGGGCGAACGACCGCTTCGCCAGCTACGTGAACGGGGTCAGCGCGCGTGCGGGGCTGGTCGAGGACGTCCGGGCGGCGGTCGACCGGCGCGCGATCGCCGCGCGCAATCTGGTGCTCGTGACGAATCCGGGCGATCTTGAGCTCGAGAAGCAGGCCGTCGCGCAGGCGCACGCGCAAGTGCAGGCGAAGCTGAAAGCGCTCAACGAGAAGATCGCGAGCGCGACCGACACGACCGACGACGCGCGGCGCCTCGAGGCCGAGATCGAACGGATCGAGCACCGCTACGGGCCGATTACGCTCGCGATCGTCGATGCCACGCTGCAGGGGCGCCACGACGAAGCGATCCGGATGACGAACGAGCAGGGCCGGCCGCTGCTCGTCGCGCTGATCAAGGCGACCGATGCCTACAGCGACTACACGCGCACGCGCGCGCAGCAGATGCTGCGCGAGTCGGACGCGCGCTATGTGCTGCAGCGGCTGCTGCTGATCGTGATCAGCATCGCGGCGGCGAGTGCGGCGGTGATCGCGGCGCTGATGATCACGCGCAGCTTCACGCGCGCGCTCGGCGCCGAGCCGGGCACGCTCGGCGACGTGACGCGCCGCGTCGCCGAAGGCGACCTGAGCTCCGTCGACGGGATGCGCGCGGCGCCCGACGGCAGCGTGCTCGCGTCGATGGGCGCGATGCAGGAAAGCCTCGTGCGGCTGATCGGGCAGGTTCGCTCGGCGAGCGAGAACATCGCGACGGGCTCGAGCCAGATCGCATCCGGCAACCAGGATCTGTCGTCGCGGACCGAGCAGCAGGCGTCGTCGCTGCAGGAAACCGCGTCGAGCATGGAGGAGCTGACGTCGACGGTGCGGCAGAACGCGGAGAACGCGCAGCAGGCCAGCATGCTCGCGACGAGCGCGTCGGAGATCGCGCAGAAGGGCAGCACGGTCGTCGGCGAGGTCGTCGACACGATGGACGACATCAGCCAGAGCTCGACGAAGATCGCCGAGATCACGGGGATCATCGAGGGGATCGCGTTTCAGACCAACATCCTCGCGCTGAACGCGGCAGTCGAGGCCGCGCGCGCGGGCGAGCAGGGGCGCGGCTTCGCGGTCGTCGCGAGCGAGGTGCGCAGCCTCGCGCAGCGCTCGTCGAGCGCGGCGAAGGAGATCAAGGACCTGATCGGCGCGTCGGTGCAGAAGGTCCGGGACGGCTCGGCGCTTGCCGGCCACGCGGGCCGCACGATGGCCGAGGTCACGCACGCGGTCGCGCGCGTGACCGACATCATGGGCGAGATTGCCGCGGCGTCGAGCGAGCAGAGCTTCGGGATCGAGCGCGTGAACGTCGCGATCTCGCAGATGGACGGCGTCACGCAGCAGAACGCCGCGCTCGTCGAGCAAGCCGCGGCCGCCGCGCGCTCGCTCGAGGATCAGGGGCGCCAACTCACCCGCGCGGTCGCGTTCTTCCGGCTCGATCCGCCGCAGCCGGCGTGAGCGCCACGCCACCCGCTCGCCCGCGCGTGCCGGCCTTGCGGCGCGCGGGTCTTTTCCCCCGCCGGGCGTCCGGGTTCCTATACTGAGCACTTTGAAGACTCTTTCCCCCGAGGTGCAGACATGAGCGAAGTGGCAACGCTGGGCGGCGGCTGTTTCTGGTGCCAGGAGGCCGTGTTCCTCGACGTCGACGGCGTGACGGCCGTCGAATCCGGCTACGCGGGCGGCCATACGCGCAATCCGGGCTACCGCGACGTCTGCGACGGCGACACCGGCCACGCGGAAGTTGTCGCCGTGACGTTCGATCCGGCGCGCATCGGGTATCGCGAGATTCTCGAAATCTTCTTCGCGACGCACG
This sequence comes from Burkholderia guangdongensis, assembly GCF_013403875.1. Classification (GTDB taxonomy): domain Bacteria; phylum Pseudomonadota; class Gammaproteobacteria; order Burkholderiales; family Burkholderiaceae; genus Burkholderia; species Burkholderia guangdongensis. The sequence continues at coordinate 5,230 of NZ_JACBNX010000004.1, forward strand.
ATCCGACCCAGTTGAACCGGCAGGGGAACGACGTCGGCACGCAGTACCGGTCGGTCGTGTTCACGCACTCGGACGCGCAGCGCGACACCGCGCTCGACGTGATCCGCGAGATCGAGCGCGAGGGCGTGTACGCGCAGCCGATCGTCACACAGGTCGAGCCGCTCGGCGGCAATTACTGGCCGGCCGAGGATTATCACCAGAACTATTACGCGCGCAATCCGGGCCAGGGCTACTGCGCGGTCGTGATCGGGCCGAAGCTCGCGAAATTCCGCCAGAAGTTCGCGCACCGGCTGAAGTCCCGGCGTGGGTAAGCGGGTGAGCGGGTGAGCGAGGGCGTGCGAGCGGTTCGCGCGCGGGTTTGCGTCGTTCGGCGCCGGCAGGCAGGCGGTCCGCGTGCCTAGCCGGCGGTGTCGCCGCGCGCCTGCGCGCACGCGGCGGCGATTTCGCGCGCGAGCGCGATGCACGACAGCGGCGCGGAGCCTTCCGCCTTGTTGTTGATCGTGATCGTGACCGGCTGCCCGGCCAGCACGTAGCGCGCGACCAGTTTGGCGAGCGCGGCGCGCGTGACCGGATCCTCGTCGACGAGTCGGTCGAACGGCTCGTATTTCGCCTTCGCTTGCTCGTACTTGAAGCCGCCGTGCAGGCTCCAGCGCACGATCAGCGGGCCGGGCGCGTCGCCGTCGAGCAGCGCGAGCGCGGCCGCCTGCCGCGGCGGATCCGGCATCCGCGCATGCAGGCCGACGCAGTAGCGCACGCCGAGCGCCGCGAGCGCGCGGATGAAGCGCGGCGTGAGCAGGCTCGCGTCGCGGATCTCGACCGCGTAGCGCGGACCGTCGTCGGCCGTGAGTGGTGGTAAAGGCGGCAGCGCCGCGAGGAACGCGGAGATCCGGTCGATCAGCGCGGCCGGATCGGCGAGCAGGTTGTCGGGCAGCGGCGAGAACTGGAACACGAGCACGCCCGCCTTGCGGCCCAGGCCTTCGAGGCACGGCTTGACGAATTCGTCGGTCGCGAGCGTCGCGTCGAGAAACGTCGGGTTCGGCCCCGACGGCTCGCCGCGCCGGCCGCGCACGACCGCGTCGGTGACCGACGCCGGCGCCTTCACGACGAAGCGGAAGTCGTCCGGCACCTGCTGCGCGTAGCGCAGATAGTCGGCGACCGACAGCGGCGCGTAGAACGAGCGATCGAGGCTGACGCTCTTCAGCAGCGGATGCTGCGCGTACGCTTCGAGGCCTTCGCGGGAGAGCTTCGTCTGCGCGTAGTCGCCGTCGAACACGATGCCGTCCCAGCCGGGGAAATACCACGACGACGTGCCGAGCCGCACGTTCGGCGGCAACGCGGCCGCGGCGGCGGCGACGTCCGGTGCGATCGGGGCCGGCGCGACGCCGCGCCGGCGCTTCTTCGCAGCGGCGGGCGGCGGATCGTCCGCCGCTTCGTTCGCTTCGTTCGCGTCGTTCGTCAGTCGGCCGGCATCGTCGCCGGACGCCGCGCCGAACAGATCGAATTGCCCATCGTGCCGATCCTGCCCATCCGGCGGCGGCCCGTCCGGATCGCGCGGTTGCCCGCGCCGTGCGCTGCCGTCACCCATGCGTGCCGGTGTGAGGCACCGCCGCGTCGCGCGGCAGCGCGTTTTCGTACATGTAGCGTCGCGACCACGGCAACGTTTTTGCGCTTTGGCCGGCCTTGCGGCACACCATCTGGAAGATCGACACGTCGTCGTGCTCGAACGCATACGCGCAGCCGGCCAGATACACGCGCCAGATGCGGAATTTCTCGTCGTCGACGAGCCTGCGCGCTTCTTCCGCGTGCGTCTCGAAGTTCTCGGTCCAGATTTCGAGCGTGCGCGCGTAGTGCCGGCGCAGGCTTTCGATGTCGATCGCCTCGAGCCCGCCGCGCTGCGCCGCTTCGAGCGCGAGGCTGATGTGCGGCAGCTCGCCGTCCGGGAACACGTAGCGGTCGATGAATTCGCCGCCGCCGAGCGCGGTTTCGCCGCTGTCGGCGTCGGTCGACGTGATCCCGTGATTCATCGCGATCCCGTCGTCGGTCAGCAGCTCGCCAATCTTCGCGAAATAAAGCGGCAGGTTCTTGCGACCGACGTGCTCGCACATCCCGACGCTCGTGATCCGGTCGAACTGCCCGTTGATTTCGCGGTAGTCCTGCAGGCGGATTTCGATCAGATCCTGAAGGCCGGCGGCCCGGACGCGCTCGGTCGCGAGGTCGAACTGGTTCTGCGACAGCGTGACGCCGACGCAGCGCGCGCCGAATTTGCCCGCCGCGCGCAGCACGAGCGCGCCCCAGCCGCAGCCGATGTCGAGCAGGCGCTGGCCGGGCTGCAGCCGGATCTTCGTCAGGATGTGGTCGATCTTCTTGATCTGCGCGGTCGCGAGGTCTTCGTCGCCGTTCTCGAAGTACGCGCACGAATAGACCATGTTCTCGTCGAGCCAGAGCTCGTAGAACGCATTCGACACGTCGTAGTGATACTGGATTGCCTTCTTGTCGGCCGTCTTCGAGTGACTGAAGTAGCGCCGCACGCGCGCGAGCTTGCTCGCGCTCGTGACCGTGCTGCGCGCGAGCGAGTAGCTGATGTTGATGATGTCGGACAGTTTGCCCTCGATGTCGATCTTGCCCTGCACGTATGCTTCGCCGAGGTTGTCGAGACTCGGTTCCAGCAGAAGCGGCAGTGCCGACGCGCTATTGACCTTCAGCGTGACCTGCGGCGCCGCGAACGTGCCGAAGTCCAGTTGATCGCCGTTCCACAGCACGAGGCGCGCGGGGATGTCCGCCTTTGCTCGTACATCGTCCGCCCACTGTGCCAGCTTCTTTTCCCAGAACATTTCGAATCTCCGAAGTTCGTTGAAATGAATACAGCCTAGCTTCTTGACGGCGCCCGCCCGCAAGCGAGGCGGGCGCCCGGAATCCGTGCGAAACCGCGAAGCGCGCGCCATCGGCGCGCGAGCGCTGCTACGGCGACAGGCGATCGATCGTCCAACCGTGCGGCGCATCGGGCTCGCGCGTGTAGCGCAGCCGGTCGTGCAGCCGCGACGGGCGGCCCTGCCAGAATTCGAACGCATCGGGCACGACGCGATAGCCGCCCCAGTGCGGCGGACGCGGCGGCTCGCCGCCATACCGATCGGCAAGCGCCTTCTCGCGCGCTTCGAGCGTCGCCCGGCCGTCGATCACCGCGCTCTGCTCGGATGCCCACGCACCGATTCGCGAGCCGAGCGGGCGCGACGCGAAGTAGCGGTCGCTTTCGTCGGCGCTCGTCTTCTCGACGCGGCCCTCGATGCGCACCTGGCGCTCGAGCTCGATCCAGTAGAACAGCAGCGCCGCGTACGGATGCGCGGCGAGGTCGCGGCCCTTGCGGCTGTCGTAGTTCGTGAAGAACACGAAGCCGCGCGCGTCGACGCCCTTGATCAGCACGATCCGTGCGGATGGCCGTCCGTCGGCACCGACGGTCGCGAGTGTCATCGTGTTTGGTTCGGGAAGTTTCGCCGTGAGCGCTTCCTTGAACCACCGGTCGAACTGCGCGAACGGGTCGGGGTTCGCGTCGGCTTCGTCGAGCGACGCGCGGGAATAATTGATACGGAGATCGGCGAGTGTCGTCATGTTATGCGAACGCTTCAATCATGAAATTAGTATAGCGAAGCCCGAAGATTCCTGCGTGGCAGCGCCGCGTCGGGCGCGCGGCGATCAGGCAAAATAGCGGGCTGCACGACTTCCGTTTTCCCTGCCGCCATGTCCGCATCCGACCCCGTCCCGACACCTGTCGATCTTAACCCGAGCCCTCCGGAGCCGTTTGACGCCGATCGTGCGCGGCGCTTCGGCGGGATCGGCCGGCTGTACGGCCCGGCCGCGCTCGCCGCGTTCGAGCGTGCGCACGTCGCGGTGATCGGGATCGGCGGCGTCGGCTCGTGGACCGCCGAGGCGCTCGCGCGCAGCGCGGTCGGCACGCTGACGCTGATCGATCTCGACAACGTCGCCGAGAGCAACACGAACCGGCAGATCCACGCGCTCGACGGCAACTACGGCAAGGCGAAGGTCGACGCGATGGCCGAGCGGATCGCGCTGATCGATCCGGCGTGCCGCGTGCGGCGGGTCGAGGATTTCGCCGAGCCCGAGAACTTCGACGCGCTGCTCGGCGGCGGGTTCGATTACGTGATCGACGCGATCGACAGCGTGCGCACGAAGGTCGCGCTGATCGCGTGGTGCGTCGCGCGCGGGCAGCCGCTCGTGACCGTCGGCGGCGCGGGCGGCCAGCTCGACCCGACGCGGATCCGCATCGACGATCTCGCACTGACGATCCAGGACCCGCTGCTGTCGAAGGTGCGCGCGCAACTGCGCAAGCACCACGGCTTTGCGCGCGGGCCGAAGGCGCGCTTCAAGGTCGCGGCCGTCTACTCGGACGAGCCGCTGATCTATCCGGAAGTCGCCGCGTGCGACATCGACGACGGCACCGAGCCGTCCGCGGCCGCGGGTGTCGCGGGGCTGAACTGCGCGGGCTTCGGCTCGAGCGTCTGCGTGACCGCGAGCTTCGGCTTCGCGGCCGCCGCGCATGCGCTGCGCGCGATCGCGGCGCGTGCGGGAAGCTAGCGCGCGCCGGAGGCCCGGGCGCGCCGGAAGCTAAAAAAGGCCGGCGGGCGCCGGCCTCGTCGATCAGTTGAGCGCCATGCTCAGCTTGCGCCGCCACGCGGCGACGAGCTCCGGCTGGTAGCTCGCGAGCTCGAACACCGAGATCATCGTCTTGCGGCCGAGATCGTCGCCGAACGCGCGGTCGCGCTTGACGATCTCGAGCAGCTGCTCGAGCGCGCCGTCGTAATTGCGCCGCGCGATCAGCGCCTGCGCGAGGTCGAAGCGCGCCTGCAGATCGGCGGGATCGGCCGCGACGCTCGCCTCGAGCGCGTCGGTCGGCGGCAGGTCGGTCGTCGCGTCGAGCGCTTCGAAGCGGGCGACGATCGCCTGGTAGCGCGGATCGTCGCCTTGCGTCGTCTGCGGCGACAGCCGCGCGGCCTCGTCGCGCGCCGCGTCGACCGCGTTCTGCGCGAGCAGCAGCTCGATCAGGTCGAGCCGCGCGTCGTCGTAGCCGGGGTTCAGCGCGAGCGCCGCTTCGAGATGGCTGCGCGCGTCGCCGATGCGCGATTCGGCGAGCGCGGCCTGCGCCGCCTGCCGCTGCGCCTCCTCGGGCGCCGGCAGCAGCCGGTCGAGGAACGCGCGCAACTGGCCTTCCGGCAGCACGCCGACGAACTGGTCGACCGGACGCCCGTCCGCGAACGCGATCACGTGCGGGATGCTGCGCGTCTGGAAGTGGCCGGCGAGCTCCGGGTTTTCGTCGACGTTGACCTTGACGAGCTTCCAGCGGCCTTCGTAATCGTTCTCGAGCTTTTCGAGCAGCGGGCCGAGCGTCTTGCAGGGGCCGCACCACGGCGCCCAGAAGTCGACCAGCACGGGCGTGTCGAGCGACGCGTCGATCACGTCCTTCTCGAAGGTGGCAAGGTTGGTGTCCATGTCGTTCTCTCGGGTTCGAATGTGCTCAGGATGGGGGCGCCCCCGCGTTTTTCAACGCGGCTTGCGCTCGGGCAGCGGAATCCACTCGGTCTCGCCCGGCACCTGGCCCATCTGCTGCTGCGTCCACGCGGTTTTCGCACGTTCGATCGCCTCGCGGCTGCTCGCGACGAAATTCCATTCGATGAAGCGCTCGCCGTCGATCTTGTCGCCGCCGAGCAGCATCGCGCGCGCGCCGGCGTCGCTCGTCAGCGCGACGTCCGCGCCCGGCGCGAGCACCGCCATCCGCTCGGGCTCGAGCGGCACGCCGTCGATCGACAGCGCGCCGTCGACCAGATAGACCGCGCGTTCCTCGTGCGACGCGTCGAGCACGATGCGGCCGCCGGCCTCGAACTCGGCGGCGACGTACAGCGTGCGCGAGAACGTCGAGACGGGCGCGCGCAGCCCGAACGCGTCGCCGGCGATCACGGTCAGCGCGACGCCGTCGCGCGCGAGCTTCGGCAGCGTGTCGGCCGGATGATGCTCGAACGACGGCGGATCGTTCTCGTGCGCGACCGGCAGCGCGATCCAGGTCTGGATCCCGTGGATCGTGTGGCCGCTTGCGCGCAGCGCATCCGGCGTGCGCTCCGAGTGGACGATCCCGCGGCCGGCGGTCATCCAGTTCACGTCGCCCGGCGTGATCGGCTGCACCGAGCCGAGACTGTCGCGGTGCAGGATCGCGCCGTCGAACAGGTACGTGACGGTCGCGAGCCCGATGTGCGGATGCGGGCGCACGTCGAGGCCGCTGCCGGCCGGCAGCTCGGCCGGCCCCATGTGATCGAAGAAGATGAACGGGCCGACGAGGCGCGCGGCGAGCGCGGGCAGCACGCGCCGCACGAGAAGATTGCCGATGTCGTGCACGTGCGGCTTCAGCAGGGCTCGAATGGAGTCGGTCATGGCGGGAACCTGTGGTGGCGACGGGGATGCGGCCCATTGTACCGGCACCGGCCGCCGCTGGTCGCCGCCGGTCGTCGCCGGTCACTGCGTCGCGGCCGCACGAACCGTTTCCATGCGCGCCGCGCGGGTTTCTGAAGCGTTCACCGAATCCCGGTAGACTGACCCGTTTCACGCCTGCGCACCGAGGAGACGACGATGATGGCCCCGAAGGATCTGCTGCTCGCACTCGTGGTGATTCTGGCCTGGGGCGTGAACTTCGTCGTGATCAAGGTCGGGCTGCACGGGATGCCGCCGATGCTGCTCGGCGCGCTGCGCTTCGTGTTCGCGGCGGTGCCGGCGGTGTTCTTCGTGCCGCGCCCGAAGATCTCGTGGCGGCTCCTGCTGCTGTACGGCGCGACGATCCAGCTCGGCCAGTTCGCGTTCCTGTTCACCGCGATGGCGGTCGGGATGCCGGCCGGGCTCGCATCGCTCGTGCTGCAGTCGCAGGCGTTCTTCACGCTCGTGTTCGCGACGCTGTTCCTCGGCGAGCGGATGCGCGCGCAGAACCTCGTCGGCCTCGCGATCGCGGCGGCCGGGCTCGCGGTGATCGCGACGGACGGCGGGCACGCGATGACGCTCGCGGGCTTCGCGCTGACGATCTGCGCGGCCGCGATGTGGGCGCTCGGCAACATCGTGACGAAGAAGCTCGGGCAGGCCGAGCTCGTATCGGTGATCGTGTGGGCGAGCCTCGTGCCGCCCGTGCCGTTCCTGCTGCTGTCGCTCGGGTTCGAGGGGCCGCGGCAGATCGTCGCCGCGCTCGGCTCGTTGACGCTGTCGTCGGTGTTCGCGGTCGCGTATCTCGCGTTCGTCGCGACGCTGCTCGGCTATGGGCTGTGGAGCCGGCTGCTGTCGCGCTATCCGGCCGCGCAGGTCGCGCAGCTCTCGCTGCTCGTGCCGATCGTCGGGCTCGCGTCGTCGTCGCTGCTGCTCGGCGAAGCGCTGACGCGCGCGCAACTCGCCGGCGCGGCGCTCGTGATGGGCGGGCTCGGGTTCAACGTGTTCGGCGGCAAGCTGCTGCGGCGCCGCGTCACGCCATCCGGTTCTTCGCGAGCGGCGGATTCGCGGCGAAATAGCGCTTGATCCCGCGGAAGATCGCGTCGGCCATCTGGTCGCGATAGCTTTCGTCGTTGAGCTTCGCTTCCTCTTCCGGATTGCTGATGAACGCGGTCTCGACGAGGATCGACGGAATGTCCGGCGCCTTCAGCACCGCGAACCCGGCCTGCTCGACCGAGCCCTTGTGCAGCTTGTTGATCGTGCCGACCTCTTTCAGCACGTAGCCGCCGTAGCGCAGCGAATCGCGGATCTGCGCGGTCGTCGACATGTCGAACAGCGCGCGGTTCACGGTCGCGTCCTGCGTCTTGACGTTGATCCCGCCGATCAGATCCGACGAGTTCTCCTTGTTCGCCATCCAGCGCGCGGCCGCGCTCGACGCGCCGTGCTCCGACAGCGCGAACACCGACGAGCCGCGCGCGGCCGGCGTCGTGAACGCGTCCGCGTGGATCGACACGAACAGATCCGCGCCGACGCGCCGCGCCTTCTGCACGCGCACGTTCAGCGGCACGAAGAAGTCCGCGTCGCGCGTCATCATCGCGCGCATGTTCGGCGCCGCGTCGATCTTCGCGCGCAGCCGCTTCGCGATGTCGAGCGCGACGTGCTTCTCGTACGTGCCGCCGCCGCCGATCGCGCCCGGATCCTCGCCGCCGTGGCCCGGATCGACCGCGACCGTCAACAGGCGCACGGTGCCGCCCTTGCCGGACTTCGGCGCGGTGAACGCGTACGCGTCGCTGCTGTCGCTGGCGTCGCCGCCGTCGTCCTTGCCGCCGTCGTTGTTGTTCGCGACGGCGGGGGGCGGCTTGACCGACGGCTTGACCGATGGCTTCGCGGGCGCCGCGGGCGCGCCGCCTGCCGCGGGCGGCGTGCGCGGCGCGGGCGTGTTCTGCGCGAAGCGCTGGAAGAACGCGTCGCTGCCGTCTGCGCCGGACGGCGGCGCGGCCGGGCCGTTGAGCGCGGTCGGCGGCTGAACCTGTTGCTGCGCGCGCGTGGCATCGTTGAGCTGCTGCTCCTTGCGCTCGGTCTGCGCGATCAGGTCGGTCAGCGGATCGGGCGCGACGGCCGGATACAGGTCGAACACGAGCCGGTAGCGGTAGGTGCCGACGGGCGGCAGCGTGAACACCTGCGGCTTCACCGAGCCCTTCAGGTCGAACACCATCCGCACGACGTGCGGCTGATACTGGCCGACGCGCACCGAGCGGATCTGCGGATCGTTCGGCGCGATCTTCGACACCAGATCGCGCAGCGCCTCGTCGAGATCGAGGCCGGTGAGGTCGACGACGAGGCGGTCGGGCGCCTGCAGCAGTTGCTGGCTGTTCTGCAGCGGCTGGTCGGATTCGATCGTGACGCGCGTGTAATCGCGCGCGGGCCACACGCGCACGCCGAGCACCGAGCTCGCATGCGCGAGCCGCGGCGCGACGAGGCCGAGCACCAGCGTCGACGCGCCCGCGCACAGGATCTGGCGGCGGCGCCAGTTGTGCGTCGCGGTGGCCGCCGATTCGATCGAGCGGAACGGTTTGATCAACATCTTTCGAGACATGCCTTTCCTGAAACGCTGTATGCCCGTGCGGTGAGGGCGCGGCCGTCGCCGTCCACGTCGAGCGATAACACGAGATCCGGGACGCCGAGCAGCGTGCCCGCCTGTTGCGGCCATTCGACGAGGCAGATCGCGCTGGAATTGAAATATTCGCGAAAGCCGGCGTCTGACCATTCGGCCGGATCGTTGAATCGATACAGATCGAAGTGATAGACCTCGAGTTCCCCGTCGTCGCGTTCGAGCGCGTACGGTTCGACGAGCGTGTAGGTCGGGCTGCGCACGCGGCCGCGATGGCCGAGGCCGCGCAGGATCGCGCGCACGACGGTGGTCTTGCCCGCGCCGAGGTCGCCGACGAGCTGGATCTGCAACCCGTCGAACGCGTGCGCGTGAAGGAGCGCGCCGCGCGTCGCGTCGAGCGCCTGCGCGAAGCGTGCGCCGAACGCGTGGGTCGCCGCCTCGTCGGGCAGCGCGATCGTGCGCTCCGCGAGCGCCGCGGGCAGCGCGGGCGTTTGAGGCAGGTGGCTGGGCGTGGCTGGCATTCTCGTAAAATAGTGCGATGAACCGATTACCGGAACGCGCCGCACCCGACACATCTTCGTCACATGACGAGGCGGTGTCGCCGCGCGTCCTCGACGAGACGGCGCTCGTCGCGCTCGCCGCACGCATCAGGGCATGGGGGCGCGAACTGGGTTTCGGGGCGATCGGCATCAGCGATACCGATCTCTCGGATGCCGAAGCGGGGCTCGCCGCCTGGCTCGAAGCCGGTTGCCACGGCGAAATGGATTATATGGCCAAACATGGGATGAAACGCGCGCGGCCGGCCGAACTTGTGGCCGGTACGCGACGCGTGATCTCCGCGCGGCTCGCGTATCTGCCGCGCGACACGCTCGCCGTGGACGCTCTCCCGGATGTACGTGCCGATGCCCGCACCGACGTCGCGACGGCCGCCGCCCAGACGGCCGCTGCCGTGCCGGCCGATCCCGCGCCGCGCGATTGGCGCGCACGCGAACTCGCGCGGCTCGACGATCCGCAGGCCGCGGTCGTGTCGATCTACGCGCGCGGCCGCGACTATCACAAGGTGCTGCGCAACCGCCTGCAGACGCTCGCCGAGCGCATCGAGCGCGAGATCGGCGGGTTCGGCTACCGCGTGTTCACCGATTCGGCGCCGGTGCTCGAGGTCGAGCTCGCGCAGAAGGCCGGTATCGGCTGGCGCGGCAAGCACACGCTGGTGCTGCAGCGCGACGCGGGCTCGCTGTTCTTCCTTGGTGAAATCTACGTCGATATACCGCTGCCGACCGATGCGCACACGTCGCCCGACACGGCGCCGCAGACGCCGGGCGCGCACTGCGGCAGCTGCACGCGCTGCATCGCCGCGTGCCCGACCGGCGCGATCGTCGCGCCGTATCGCGTCGATGCGCGGCGCTGCATCTCGTATCTGACGATCGAGCTGAAGGGCAGCATTCCGGAGGATCTGAGGCCGCTGATCGGCAACCGCGTGTACGGTTGCGACGACTGCCAGCTCGTCTGCCCGTGGAACAAGTTCGCGCAGGCCGCGCCCGTCGCCGATTTCGACGTGCGGCACGGGCTCGACCGCGCGACGCTCGTCGAGCTGTTCGGCTGGAGCGCCGCCGAGTTCGACGAGCGGATGCAGGGCAGCGCGATCCGCCGCATCGGCTACGCGTGCTGGCTGCGCAATCTCGCGGTCGGGCTCGGCAACGCGCTGCGCGCGCCGCGCGAGCGGCTGTCGCCGGCTGCGCGCGACGCGATCGTCGCCGCGCTGCGCGCGCGCGCCGCCGACGCGTCGCCGCTCGTGCGCGAGCACGTCGAGTGGGCGCTGCGCGCCGCGTGAGCACGGCGTAAACTGACGTTTGGGTATGACGTTCCGGTTCGTCTTGAGGAGACAACGATGTTCGATGCAGTGATCGACGCGCCGTTCGGCAAGATCGGCATTCGCACGGATGCGTCGGTGGTGCGGGAGATCGTCTATCTGCCCGATTCGGTGAAGAGCATCGCGCCGGCCTCGCCGCTCGCGAAGCGCACCGCGCAGCAGATCGAGCGCTATTTCGAGCGCGCGTCCGCGACGTTCGACCTGCCGCTCGCCGACGTCGGCACCGCGTTCCAGCATCGCGTGTGGGATGCGATCAGCGCGATTCCGCCCGGCGTCGTGCTGACCTACGGCCAGCTCGCGAAGCAGATCGGCAGCGCGCCGCGCGCGGTCGGCCAGGCGTGCGGCGCGAACTATTTTCCGCTCGTGATTCCGTGCCATCGCGTCGTCGCGTCGGGCGGGATCGGCGGCTTCGCGAATCACGACGGCGACGGCTACTTCGTGAAGGTCAAGCGCTGGCTGCTCGCGCACGAGGGCGTGCCGTACCAATGAGCGAGCCGTTGCTTTCAGAGGAAGACCGCGACGCGCTCGACGCGTCGCCCGCGTTCGTCGCGAGCCGCGCGTCGATCGACGCGTTCTGCGATGCGATGTGGCTCGAGCACGGGCTCGCGCGCAACACGCTCGACGCGTACCGGCGCGATCTGGCGCTGTTTTCTCAGTGGCTCGCGCGCACGCACGACACGGCGCTCGACGCCGTCACGCAGACGATGGTCGAGCGCTACATCGCGGCGCGCAGCGACGGCAAGGCGACGTCGTCGAACCGGCGCCTGTCGGTGTTCCGCCGCTACTACGGCTGGGCGATACGCGAGCATCGCGCGGCCGCCGATCCGACGCTGCGCGTGGTGTCGGCGAAGCAGGCGGCGCGCTTTCCGTCGACGCTGTCCGAAGCCCAGGTCGACGCGCTGCTCGGCGCGCCCGACGTCGATACGCCGCTCGGGCTGCGTGACCGCACGATGCTCGAGCTGATGTACGCGAGCGGGCTGCGCGTGAGCGAGCTCGTCACGCTGAAGACGGTCGAGGTCGGCCTGAACGACGGCGTCGTGCGCGTGATGGGGAAGGGCTCGAAGGAGCGGCTCGTGCCGTTCGGCGAGGTCGCCGCCGACTGGATCACGCGCTATCTGCGCGACGCGCGGCCCGCGCTGCTCGGTGCGCGCGCGGCCGACGCGCTGTTCGTCACCGGCCGTGGCGACGGGATGACGCGCCAGCAGTTCTGGAACATCATCAAGCGCCACGCGCAGGCGGCCGACGTGCGCACGCACCTGTCGCCGCACACGCTGCGCCACGCGTTCGCGACGCATCTGCTGAACCACGGCGCCGATCTGCGCGTCGTGCAGCTGCTGCTCGGGCACAGCGACATCTCGACGACGCAGATCTACACGCACGTCGCGCGCGAGCGGCTGAGGACGCTGCATGCGAAGCACCATCCCCGCGCATAGCGCGACGATGCGCGCGCGGTTTCGGCGCGTTCGCCGTTAAAATCCCGCCCATGAGCAAAACCCGACACGTGTCCGAAACGCCCGCGACCCAGCTATTGCGCCGCCATCGCGTCGCGTTCGGCGAGCATCCGTACGAATACGTCGAGCATGGCGGCACCGGCGAATCGGCGCGCCAGCTCGGCGTCGACGAGCACATCGTCGTGAAGACGCTCGTGATGGAGGACGAGCACGCGAAACCGCTGATCGTGCTAATGCACGGCGACCGCACGGTGTCGACGAAGAACCTCGCGCGGCAGATCGGCGCGAAGCGCGTCGAGCCGTGCAAGCCGGACGTCGCGAACCGGCACTCGGGCTATCTGGTCGGCGGCACGTCGCCGTTCGGCACGCGCAAGGCGATGCCCGTCTACGTCGAATCGACGGTCCTCGCGTTGCCGACGATCTACCTGAACGGCGGCCGGCGCGGCTATCTGGTCAGCCTCGACCCGGCGGTGCTGACGGCGCTGCTCGGCGCGAAGCCGGTGCAATGCGCGAGCGTCGAGTGACGCGCGCGATCCGGCCGGCCGCGGCTTCGGTAGAATGAGCGCCGCATTGGTCACGCCACGCCGCGCCGGGCCGCACCGCGCGGCCGTCCTTCCCCCAATATGTTGAAAGAAGAGTCCTTCGCATGCAGATCCTGCTCGTCGCCCTCGCTGCCTATCTGATCGGCTCGGTGTCGTTCGCCGTCGTCGTCAGCGCCGCGATGGGTCTCGCCGATCCCCGCTCGTACGGATCGAAGAACCCCGGCGCCACCAACGTGCTGCGCAGCGGCAACAAGAAGGCGGCGATCCTGACGCTCGCCGGCGACGCGTTCAAGGGCTGGTTCGCCGTCTGGCTCGCGAGGCGCTTCGGCTTCGGCGACGTCGCGCTCGCGTGGGCCGCGATCGCGGTGTTCCTCGGCCATCTGTATCCGGTGTTCTTCCGCTTCCAGGGCGGCAAGGGCGTCGCGACGGCGGCCGGCGTGCTGCTCGCGGTGAGCCCGGTGCTCGGCGTCGCGACGCTGCTGACCTGGCTGATCGTCGCGTTCTTCTTCCGCTATTCGTCGCTCGCCGCGCTGTGCGCGGCCGTGTTCGCGCCGGTGTTCGACGTGTTCCTGTTCGGCACGCGGCACAATCCGGTTGCATGGGCGGTGCTCGCGATGAGCGCGCTGCTGATCTGGCGCCACCGCGCGAATATCCGCAAGCTGCTCGCCGGCGAAGAGAGCCGGATCGGCGAAAAGAAGAAGGGGGGCGCCGACGGCCAGACGCCGGACGGCGGGCGGGCCTGACCGCGCAAGCGCGGCGCGCTCGCGCGTGATCGGCCGCGCCGGATGAGGAAACGGGTGGGCCGGCCGCGCCGGATGAGGAAACGTGGGGCCGGCTGCGCCGGCCCGCCCCGCGACGCTCAGTCGCGGAAGTTGTTGAAGTCGAGCGGCGTGTCGGTCACGTCCTTGCGCAGCATCGCGATCACGCTCTGCAGATCGTCGCGCTTCGTGCCGGCCACGCGCACCGCGTCGCCCTGGATGCTCGCCTGCACCTTGATCTTGCTGTCCTTCACGAGTTTCACGATCTTCTTCGCGAGATCGCCGGACACGCCTTTCTTCACCGTCACGACCTGCTTGACCTTGTCGCCACCGATCTTCTCGACCTTCCCGTAATCGAGGAAGCGCACGTCGACGTTGCGCTTGGCCATCTTGCCGAGCAGCACGTCGGTGACCTGGCCGAGCTTGAAGTCGTCGTCGGCGAACAGCGTCAGCTCGCGCTCCTTCTGCTCGACGCGCGCGTCGGAGCCCTTGAAATCGAAGCGCGTCGAAATCTCCTTGTTCGACTGCTCGATGGCGTTCTTCACTTCGATCATGTTCGCTTCGCTGACGACGTCGAACGATGGCATGGCATTCTCCCTTCGAAACGTGCGGGCCCGGCTCGTGCGCGGGCGCTCGCTATAATGGCGGACTGTCCGCCATTTTACCGGTAGCCCCCTCGTTTGCCCAAGGCCGCCCGCCGCCCGCCGCTCGTTTCGCGCCGGCCGGGCTGCTTCATTCCGATTGCCGCAGATTGCCGATGTCCGACGCCGATTCCGCCCTGACGCTGCTCCCCGACTACCCGCTGCGCGCGCACAACACGTTCGGCTTCGACGTGCGCGCGCGCTTCGCCGCGCGCATCGCGCACGCCGCGCAGTTCGACGCGCTCCATCGCGACGCGCGCATCGCGCATCTGCCGCGGCTCGTGCTGGGCGGTGGCAGCAACGTCGTGTTCACGCGCGACTTCGACGGCGTCGTGCTGATCGACGAGATCGCCGGCCGCCGCGCCGTGCGCGAGGACGGCGACGCGTGGCTCGTCGAGGCGGGCGGCGGCGAGAACTGGCACGCGTTCGTCGCCTGGACGCTCGAGCACGGGATGCCGGGCCTCGAGAACCTCGCGCTGATTCCGGGCACGGTCGGCGCGGCGCCGATCCAGAACATCGGCGCGTACGGGCTCGAGATGAAGACGTACTTCGATTCGCTCGTCGCGATCGAGCTCGCGACGGGTCGAAGCGAGCGCTTCGACGCCGCGCGCTGCGCGTTCGGCTATCGCGACAGCTTCTTCAAGCGCGAAGGGCGAGCGCGGTTCGCGATCGTGTCGGTGACGTTCCGGCTGCCGAAGCGCTGGACGCCGCGGCTCGGCTACGCGGACGTCGCGCGCGAGCTCGACGCGCGCGGGATCGCGCCCGCCGACGCGGCGCCGCGCGACGTGTTCGACGCGGTCGTCGCGATCCGTCGCGCGAAGCTGCCGGATCCGCTCGCGCTCGGCAACGCGGGCAGCTTCTTCAAGAACCCGGTGATCGACGCCGCGCAGTTCGACGCGCTGCGCGCGCACGCACCGGATGTCGTGTCGTACCCGCAGCCGGACGGCCGTGTGAAGCTCGCGGCCGGCTGGCTGATCGACCTCTGCGGCTGGAAGGGGCGCGCGCTCGGCGCGGCGGCGGTGCACGACCGGCAGGCGCTCGTGCTCGTCAATCGCGGCGGCGCGACCGGCGCGGACGTGCTCGCGCTCGCGCACGCGATCCAGCGCGACGTGAAGGAGCGCTTCGGCGTCGAGCTCGAGCCGGAGCCGCTCTGCGTCTGAGGCCGGCGGCGTCGCATTTTCCTTGAACTTCATTTAACCTTGAGGTTAAATGAAGTCATGCGATCGACACCCGACTCCCTTTCCGCCGTATTCGCCGCGCTGGCCGACCCGACCCGCCGCGCGATCCTGGTCCGTCTGGCGGAGGGCGCGGCGCCTGTCGGCGAGCTCGCGCGGCCGTTCGACATGTCGGCGCCGGCGATCTCGAAGCATCTGCGCGTGCTGTCGGACGCCGGCCTGATCGAGCGGGAGGTCAACGCGCGCTGGCGGATCTGCCGGCTGCGTGCGGACGGGATGCGCGATGCGCACGACTGGCTCGAAACCTATCGGCAATTCTGGGAAGACAGCCTCGATCGCCTGAAAGTGTTTGTCGAAGCGTCGTCCGGCGCCGGGCAGGACGCCGCCGCCGTGCCGGACACGCGTTCACCGCAACGGGAGAAGCCATGAGTCAAGCCGCGACGTTTCATCTGGAATTGCACCGCTTCATTCGCGCGCCGCGCGAGCGCGTGTTCGACGCGTTCACGAACGAAACCGCGCTCGCGGCCTGGCACTGCCCGCGCGGGATGACCGTGATCGAGGCGAGCGCCGACGCGCGCGTCGGCGGCCGATACCGCATCGTGATGGGCACACGCGAGGGATCGCGGCACATCGTGGTCGGCGAATATCAGAAGGTCGATCGCGTCGACTTTCTCGCGTACACGTGGGCATGGGAGTCGGGCTCGATGCCGCCCGAGCTGAAGACGCTGATCGAAGTCACGTTCACCGACAAGGACGGCGGCACCGATCTGCACATGCGCCACAGCGGCTTTCCGAGCACGCAGGCGCGCGATTCGCACATGGGCGGCTGGCAGTCGGTGTTCAACCGGCTCAGCGATCTGCTCGATCCGGCGGGCAGCGCGGGCACGGTCCGCGTGATCGGCGACACGCGCAGCACTTACGTCCGCACGGTACGGATGGCGCTCGCGGAGAAGGGCGTCGCGTACACGCTCGATCCGGCGCCGCCGCATTCGCCGGACGTGCTCGCGCACAACCCGTTCGGGCGCATTCCGGCGTTCTGCGACGGGCCGGTGTCGTTCTACGAGACGCGCGCGATCCTCGCCTACGTCGACGAGGCGTTCGACGGCCCGAGCCTGCTGCCGCAATGGGGCGCGACCGCGCATGCGCGCGGCGAGCAGTGGATCAGCCTCGTCAACTGCCACGCGTACGACGCGATGGTGCGCCGCTACGTGCTGCAGTACGTGTTCCCGAAGGGCGAGAACGGCCAGCCCGATCGCGCGGTCATCGACGCGGCGCTGCCCGACATCGACGCGCAGCTTCAGGCGTTCGACGGCGCGTACGGCGAGCGCGACTATCTGGTCGGCACCGAGCGCTCGATGGCGGATCTGTTCCTGGCGCCGATCCTCGCGTACGTCGAGATGTTCCCGGAAGGCGCCGCGCTGCTCGGCAAGTATCCGAACGTGCGGCGCGCGCAGGCGGCGATCCGCGCGCGGTCGAGCTTCGCCGAGACGCAGCCGGTGCTCGGCTGAGCGGCGCGCCGCGCCGCGCAAACGAAAAGCGCCGATCGACGATCGGCGCTTTCGCGGTTCTTTCGCGCGCGTGACGTGCGCGTCACGTGCGCTTGATACGTGCTTGATACGCGCTTGATACGCGCGGATCAGTGCTTGAGCTTGCCGAGCAGCAGGAACTCCATCAACGCCTTCTGCACGTGCAGGCGGTTCTCCGCTTCGTCCCACACGACGCTCTGCGGCCCGTCGATCACGCCGGCCGTCACTTCCTCGCCGCGGTGCGCGGGCAGGCAGTGCATGAAGAGCGCGTCGGGGTTCGCGTGGCCCATCATCTCCTCGTCGACGCACCAGTCGGCGAACGCCTTCATCCGCGCCTCGTTCTCGGCCTCGAAGCCCATGCTGGTCCACACGTCGGTCGTCACGAGGTCGGCGCCGTTGCATGCCTCGTTCGGATCGTCGAACACCTCGTAGCACGACGCGCTGCCGGGCGCGACGAGCTTCATGTCGAGCCCGTAGCCGGGCGGCGTCGACAGGCGCAGCTTGAAGCCGAGGATCTGCGCGGCCTCGATCCACGTATAGAGCATGTTGTTCGCGTCGCCGACCCACGCGACCGTCTTGCCGCGAATCGGGCCGCGATGCTCGTAGTACGTGAAGATGTCGGCGAGCACCTGGCACGGGTGGAACTCGTTCGTCAGGCCGTTGATCACCGGCACGCGCGAATTCTCGGCGAAGCGCTGGATCACGTCCTGCTCGAACGTGCGGATCATGATGATGTCGACCATCCGCGAGATCACCTGCGCGGAATCCTCGACGGGCTCGCCGCGGCCGAGCTGCGTATCGCGCGTGCTCATGAACACCGCGTGGCCGCCGAGCTGGAAGATCCCGGCCTCGAACGACAGGCGCGTGCGCGTCGAGCTCTTCTCGAAGATCATCGCGAGCGTGCGGTCGTGCAGCGGGTGATAGGTCTCGTAGTTCTTGAACTTGCGCTTCAGGATTCCCGTGCGTTCGAGCACGTACTCGTAGTCTTCCAGCGAGAAATCCTTGAACTGCAGGTAGTGACGAATGGTTTTGGCGGTCATGAAACGAAATACGGCGGACTCAGCCGGCCGACGGGCCGGACGGCGCCGCCGTCGGGTGTGATAACTGCAGGCAGCATAAAGGATTTCGGCGCCTTTGACGAGCCGGGGCGGGCCCCGAGCGGCCGCGCGGTGACGCCGCGCGATGGCGCGCTGCGGTATAATTTCGAGGTTTTTTCGAGCCCGGCAGGCGAGCCCCTATCCGGTCTGCCTGACGTAATCACGCGGCAATCATCCGAGCGCGCCGCACTGCACAATCGCGGTGCGCCACGCACGCCGGCGGCCCATCCGCGCCGCCTTCCGCATTGCGTTCTCGTGCGCGGGCGACCCCGCTCGCGCACCGCCGGTGCCGTCACTTGGGAACCTCATGGCTGACACTGCGCCGACCGAATACTTCATACAAGGCATCACGAAATCCGGGAAAACGTTTCGGCCGAGCGACTGGTCGGAGCGCCTGGCCGGCGTGATGTCGTGTTTCGGGCCGGGCGCGAGCGGGCCGAATGCGCGGCTGCAGTATTCGCTGTACGTGCGGCCGATCCTGCTCGGCGCGACGAAGTGCGTGATCGTCGATTCCCGTCTGCGCGACATCGAGCCGATGGCGTTCGATTTCGTGATGAACTTCGCGAAGGACAACGAGCTCGTCGTCACCGAGGCGTGCGAGCTGCCCGACTACGGGAAGAAATGAGACGCGGCCGGCGCGCGGTGACGCGCGCCGCGCGTCGGCATATCGGCCGGTGGCGGCCACGAAATAGCCCGCGCAAGTGGGCTTGATCACAGAAAAGCCCGCGGAAGCGGGCTTGGTCATAAAAAAGCCCGCTTGCGCGGGCTTTTTCGTCGATCGCAGGAAACAGGGGCGCCCGCGCGAGGCGGGCACACCGGATGTTTACTGCGCGGCCTGCAGGCCCTTGACGGCTGCGGCGAGGCGGCTCTTGTTGCGAGCGGCCTTGTTCTTGTGGACGATCTTCTTGTCGGCGATCGTGTCGATCGTCTTCGTCGCGAGCTTGAACAGCTCGGCGGCCTTGTCCTTGTCGCCGGCTTCGACAGCCTTGCGGACGGCCTTGATCGCGGTGCGGAATTTCGAGCGCAGCGCCGAGTTGTGCGAGTTTGCCTTCGCGGCCTGGCGGGCGCGCTTGCGTGCTTGTGCGGAGTTAGCCATGACGGTTCCTTATCCTGTCCTGTTCCCAGAGCTTGGAGCCTGACGGCCAAGCGCTGCTTGTCGATCTGACCCCTGAGAACGATTGCCCAGGAGCGCATCAAAAAAACGTTGGTTTTAACCGAGGCCCGGCATGCATGACGCCATACAGACGCATAGGTCGCGCATATGACAGGCTCAGAAACCGGCGATTATAGCAACAAAATCAAGCAGGTGGCAAGCCGGGCGTGAGCCGCATGCAGCATGCGGGTGCCGCGGCCGGGCGCGTTTCGTCGTCGGGCCGCTCAACGTCCGTATAATAAGCGCCCCATGAATCTATTCCGAGCCCTGCTGACGGTCAGCGGCTTCACGCTGCTGTCGCGCGTGACCGGTCTGGCCCGCGAGACGCTGATCGCCCGTGCGTTCGGTGCCAGTCAATACACCGACGCGTTCTACGTCGCGTTCCGCATCCCGAACCTGCTGCGCCGCCTGTCCGCCGAAGGCGCGTTCTCGCAGGCGTTCGTGCCGATCCTCGCCGAGTTCAAGACCCAGAAGGGGCACGACGCGACGAAGGCGCTCGTCGACGCGATGTCGACCGTGCTCGCGTGGGCGCTCGCCGCGCTGTCGGTCGTCGGGGTTGTCGGCGCGACGTGGGTCGTGTACGCGGTCGCGTCGGGCCTGCGCGCCGACGGCCAGGCGTTCCCGCTCGCCGTCACGATGACGCGGATCATGTTCCCGTACATCGTGCTCATTTCGCTGACGACGCTCGCGTCCGGCGTGCTGAACACGTACAAGAACTTCTCGCTGCCCGCGTTCGCGCCGATGCTGCTGAACGTCGCGTTCATCCTCGCGGCCGTGTTCGTCGCGCCGCACATGAAGGTGCCGGTGTACGCGCTCGCCTGGGCGGTGATGGTCGGCGGCGTGCTGCAGTTCATCGTGCAGCTGCCCGGCCTCAAGAAGATCGACATGGTGCCGCTGATCGGCCTCAACCCGGCGCGCGCGCTGCGCCATCCCGGCGTGAAGCGCGTGCTCGCGAAGATGGTGCCCGCGACGTTCGCGGTGTCCGTCGCGCAGCTTTCGCTGATCATCAACACGAACATCGCGTCGCGGCTCGGGCAGGGCGCGGTGTCGTGGATCAACTACGCGGACCGGCTGATGGAGTTCCCGACCGCGCTGCTAGGCGTCGCGCTCAGCACGATCCTGCTGCCGAGCCTGTCGAAGGCGCACGTCGACGCGGATACGACCGAATATTCGGCGTTGCTCGACTGGGGGCTGCGCGTGACGTTCCTGCTCGCCGCGCCGAGCGCGCTCGGGCTGTTCTTCTTCGCGGCGCCGCTGACGGCGACGCTGTTCAACTACGGGAAGTTCGACGCGTATACGGTCACGATGGTCGCGCGCGCGCTCGCGACGTACGGGGTCGGGCTGCTCGGGATCATCCTGATCAAGATCCTCGCGCCGGGTTTCTATGCGAAGCAGGACATCAAGACGCCGGTGAAGATCGCGGTCGGCGTGCTCATCGTCACGCAGCTGTCGAACTACGTGTTCGTGCCGCTGCTCGGCCATGCGGGGCTCACGTTCAGCATCGGCGTCGGCGCGTGCCTGAACTCGATCCTGCTGTTCGTGGGGCTGCGCCGGCGCGGGATCTACCATCCGTCGCCGGGCTGGCTGCGCTTTTTCGTGCAGCTCGCCGGCGCGTCGCTGGTGCTCGCGGGCACGATGCACTGGCTCGCGATCAGCTTCGACTGGACCGGCATGCGCGCGCAGCCGCTCGCGCGGATCGCGCTGATGGGCTCGTGCCTCGTGCTGTTCGCGGCGCTCTATTTCGGTATGCTGTGGGCGATGGGCTTCAAATACGCCTACTTCAGAAGGCGTGCCAAGTGATGACCATGACCCGCGTCCTCGATTACTTCACGTCGCTCGTGGCCGACGACGACAGCCTGCCCGTGACCGAGGCGGCGCTGTCGCTCGCGCAGGACGCGTACCCGGACCTCGATCTGCAGGGCACGCTCGCCGAGCTCGACGCGCTCGCGATGCGGCTGCGCAAGCGGCTGCCCGACGAAGCGGACCTGAAGGACCGGATCGCCGCGCTCAACGCGTTCTTCTTCCGCGAGCTCGGCTTCTCCTGCAACCGCAACGACTACTACGACCCCGACAACAGCCATCTGAACGCGGTGCTCAAGCGCCGGCTCGGCATTCCGATCTCGCTCGCGGTGCTGTATCTCGAGATCGCCGAGCAGATCGGGCTGCCGGTGCGCGGCGTGTCGTTCCCCGGGCATTTCCTGCTGCGCGCGACGCTGCCCGACGGCGACGTGATGATCGATCCGACCAATGGCCATTCGCTGTCCGAAAGCGAGATGGTCGAGATGCTCGAGCCATACGTCGCGCGCGCGAGCGGCGCGGTCGACAGCGCGCTGCGCGCGTTGCTGCAGCCGGCGACGAGCCGCGAGATCGTCGCGCGGATGCTGCGCAACCTGAAGGGGATCTATCTGCAGACCGAGCGCTGGCAGCGCTTGCTCGCGGTGCAGCAGCGGCTCGTGATCCTGCTGCCCGGCCAGCTCGACGAGATTCGCGACCGCGGCTTCGCGTATGCGCGGCTCGATTACCTGCGGCCCGCGCTCGAGGATCTCGAGCTGTATCTCGGCGAGCGGCCGGACGCGGAGGACGCGACCGTCGTCGAATCGCAGGTCGCCGAACTGCGGGAGCGGATGCAGCGCGGCGGTGACTGACCAGCGCCGCGCGCGTTGCCCGCTGTTGCCTGCTGTTTCCTGTTGTTGTCCGCTGTTGCCGGTTACTTCGGCTGCATCCGGATCGCACCGTCGAGGCGGATCACCTCGCCGTTGAGCATCGGATTCTCGACGATCTGCCTGACGAGCATCGCGTACTCGGCCGGCTTGCCGAGCCGCGACGGGAACGGGACCATCGCGCCGAGCGCGTCCTGCACGTCCTGCGGCAATCCGAGCAGCATCGGCGTCTCGAAGATGCCAGGCGCGATCGTCATCACGCGGATCGCGCTGCGCGACAGGTCGCGCGCGATCGGCAGCGTCATCCCGACGACGCCGCCCTTCGATGCCGAATACGCGGCCTGGCCGATCTGCCCGTCGAACGCGGCGACCGACGCGGTGTTCACGATCACGCCGCGCTCGCCGGTCTCGGCGACGGGCGCGTTCGCGGACATCGCGACGGCCGCCAGGCGGATCATGTTGAACGTGCCGACGAGGTTGACCGTGATCGTCTTCGCGAACAGCGCGAGCGGATGCGCGCCGTCCTTGCCGAGCGTTTTCGCGGCCGGCGCGATGCCCGCGCAGTTCACGAGGCCGCGCAGCGTGCCGAACTGCGTCGCGGCGTCGACCGCGGCTTGCGCGTCGTCCTCGCGCGACACGTCGCATTTGACGAACGCGCCGCCGAGTTCGCGCGCGAGCGCTTCACCCGCTTCCTGGTTCAGGTCGGCGAGCACGACCTTGCCGCCCTCCCGGGCCAGCAGCCGCGCGGTGCCCGCGCCGAGGCCCGATGCGCCGCCCGTGATCAGAAAGACGTTTCCGCGAATCTCCATGATTGCTCCTTGCTTGGCATGAGGTGCCGGCCCGCGCCGGTGGGCGACTGGCCGGGTTGGATCGATTCGGCCGATTGTACGAGCCGCCGCCACACGTCCGGTGAAAGCGAACGATCGTGCGTAAGCGACGCATGCGCGAAAAAAAACCGCCCGGGGAGGGCGGTTCTTTCGGTGCGGCGCTTTGATCCTGCTTTCAGCGCCAACTTCAGCGCCGACTTCGGTGCTTACTTCAGCGCGTCGAATGCACGGTCGCGGATCGCCTCGACGGTGCCGAGGCCGGAAATCTTCCGATAGGCGGGTGCCTTCAGGCCATTTTCCTCGCCGCGCACCGCCCAGTCGCCGTAGTACTTGATCAGCGGCATCGTCTGCGCTTCGTACACTTCGAGACGCTTCTTGACCGTCTCTTCCTTGTCGTCGTCACGCTGGATCAGCGGCTCGCCGGTCACGTCGTCCTTGCCGTCGACCTTCGGCGGGTTGAACTTCACGTGATACGTGCGACCCGACGCCGGGTGCGTGCGGCGGCCGCTCATGCGCTCGACGATCTCCGACGGCGGCACGTCGATCTCGAGCACGTAGTCGATCGCGACGCCCGCTTCCTTCATCGCGTCGGCCTGCGCGATCGTGCGCGGGAAGCCGTCGAACAGGTAGCCGTTCGCGCAATCCGATTCCTTCAGGCGCTCCTTCACGAGGCCGATGATCAGCGAATCGGGCACGAGCTTGCCTTCGTCCATGTAGCCCTTCGCTTCGACGCCGAGCGGGCTGCCGGCCTTCACGGCCGCGCGCAGCATGTCGCCCGTCGAGATTTGCGGGATGCCGAACTTTTCCTTGATGAAGTTTGCCTGGGTGCCCTTTCCCGCGCCGGGCGCGCCCAACAGGATCAAACGCATGGTGATATCTCCGGGTATGTAAATTTGTGGTGCGAGTGTCGGCGGCGTCGGCGACGGCGGGCGCGGTGCTTGCCGGGCGCGCGGCCGGCCGGTCTGACACGGCGCGTCGGCTTTGCGACGCGCGGCTGCCGGGCGGGGCTGCGGGCGGGGTCAAGCGAGGGTGCGCTGGTCGCGAACGGTTCGCACAGTCGTTTGATTATGCCACGGGTTATTTCGAATCCGGTCGAAAAAGGGCTCGCACGCGCGCGAGGTCGGCCGGCGTGTCGACGCCCGCCTCGGGCGCGCGCGCAGTGACGAGCACCGCGATCCGCTCGCCGTGCCACATCGCGCGCAGCTGCTCGAGCTGCTCCGCCTGCTCGATCGGCGCCTGCGTGAGCGTCGGATACGTGCGCAGGAAGCGCGCGCGATACGCGTAGAGGCCGATGTGCCGGTACACCGGGAACGCGGGCGCCGGCATCGACGCGACGTCGGGCCAGTGCGGCTGGTACGCGTCGCGGCTCCACGGGATCGGCGCGCGCGAGAAGTACAGCGCGACGCCCTGCGCGTCGAGCGTGACCTTCACGACGTTCGGGTTGAACACGTCGGCCGCCGCGTGGATCGGATGCGCGGCGGTCGCGATCGCGCACGCCGGATGCGCGGCGAGATGCGACGCGACGTCGCGCACGAGCGCCGGGTCGATCAGCGGCTCGTCGCCCTGCACGTTGACGACGACCGTGTCGTCCCGCCAGCCGAAATGCGCGGCGACTTCGGCGAGGCGGTCGGTGCCGGACTGATGGTCGGCGCGCGTGAGCACCGCGTCGAAGCCGTGCGCGCGCGCCGCGTCGAGCACGCTGGGCGCGTCGGACGCGACGAGCACCTGCTGCGCGCCCGCGTCGCGCGCGCGCTCGGCGACGCGCACGACCATCGGCTTGCCGCCGAGATCGGCGAGCGGCTTGTTCGGCAGCCGGGTCGACGCGAGCCGGGCGGGAATGACGGCGATGAAGGGCGGGGTGTCGGTCATCGGAGAGCGTGTGTCGGGCGGATCAGCGGCCGTTCGGATCGACCGGCGTGCCTTCGACGGTCTGGCGCGCCTCGTCGACGAGCATCACCGGAATGCCGTCGCGGATCGGGTACGCGAGCTTGTCCGCGTTGCAGATCAGCTCCTGCGCGGCGCGGTCGTAGTGGAGCGGGCCTTTGCAAATGGGGCAGACGAGGATTTCAAGCAGACGTGCGTCCACGGAGTTTCTCCACAACGAGGGCAATGAGGCGGGGATCGAGCGCGGCTTCGACCGGGACGACCCAGATTCGGGCATCGCGCCAGGAAGCGCCCAATTTTACTGCATCCTTCTCGGTGATCAGGATCGCGTCGACGTCGTCGTCCGCGAACGGATTGTCCGCGAACGCATAGTGGTCGGGCAGCGCGCGCGTCGCCGGCGCGAGGCCGGCCGAGCGCAGCGTCGCGAAAAAGCGCTCCGGCGCGCCGATGCCGGCCGCCGCGAGCACGCGCAGTGGCGCGAAGCGCGCGAGCGGGCGGCGCTGCGCGGGTGCGTCGAGATGCCACGCGTCGCCGGGCGCGAGCACGAGCGTGTAGGTGTCGGGCCACGGCGGCAGCGTGGCGCTGTAAGGATCGTTGACGAGCGTCGCGTCCCGGCGCCGCGACAGCGGCTCGCGCAACGGGCCCGCCGGCAGCAGGAAGCCGTTGCCGCCGAGCCGGTGATCGAACACGACGAGCTCGACCGCGCGCGCGAGCCGGTAGTGCTGCAGGCCGTCGTCGCTGACGATCACGTCGACGTCCGGATGCGCGCCGGTCAGCGCGCGCGCCGCCGCGACGCGATCCGGGCACACGTAGACGGGCGCATGCGTGCGGCGCGCGATCAGCAGCGGCTCGTCGCCGGCGTCCTTCGCGCGCGACGTCGCGGTGACGGCGGTCGGCGTCTTCACGTTCGCGCGGTAGCCGCGCGACACGACGCCGGGCGTGAAGCCCGCCGTGCGCAGCGCGTCGACGAGCGCGATCACGGTCGGCGTCTTGCCGGTGCCGCCGACCGTCACGTTGCCGACGACGACGACCGGCACGCCGACGTCGATCCGCTGCGCCCAGCCGAGCGCGTACGCGGCGCGGCGCAGTGCCGCGCCGGCGCCGAATGCGCACGCGAGCGGCGCGAGCGCCCACGCGAGCGCGCCGCGCCGCTGCCATTCGCGGGTCAGGCGCGTCTCGATGCGGGCGGCGACGCGCACGGCAAGGCCGTCCGGCGCGCGTGCCGGGGCGCGCGACGGCGCGGCGGAAGGCGGGTTCGTCAAGGCGGATCTCCGTGGTGCGGCGCGGGCCGCGCGGGCTGCGGAAGGCGGCACTCTAGCGCGCGGCGGCCCCGCCCGGCAAGCCGCGCGCGCCGCTGCACCGCGGCGCGCCGGTACCGGCCAGCCTGTGGATAACTCTGTGAAGAACCACGGCGCCGGAAGCCGCGGAAGCCCGTCCGGCGGGGCTTCGCTCGGATGAGAATCGTTTCGAAAGGTTTAAAACTTTTTAAAAATCAATGAGTTATTGTAATTCTTCAGGGTTTTTCGACGGCATTTAGCAGGTTTGCGCACGCTCGCGCGGGAATGTGGAAACTTTGCGCATGGTGCAATGCGATCAGGCGATAAAGCGTCGCGCGCTGGACGCCGCGCGCCGGTCGGACTATCGTGTGGCCGCCTGCATTCTTCCGACAGTCCATGCCTTCCGAATCCTCCTTTGCCGCGCCGGGCGCGATGCGCGGCGGCGACGACGTAATCCCCGTCTCGGTGCTCAACCGCGCGATCGGCACGATGCTCGAACGCTCGTTTCCGCTGATGTGGATCGCGGGCGAAGTGTCGAATTTCACCCGCGCCGCGAGCGGCCACTGGTATTTCTCGATCAAGGACGCGCAGGCGCAGATGCGCTGCGTGATGTTCCGCGGCCGCGCGCAGTACGCGGAGTTCACACCGCGCGAGGGCGACCGGATCGAGGTGCGCGCGGCCGTCACGATGTACGAGCCGCGCGGCGAGGTGCAGCTCAACGTCGAGGCGGTCCGGCGCACGGGCCAGGGGCGGCTCTACGAGGCGTTCCTGCGGCTGAAGGCGCAACTCGAGGCCGAAGGGCTGTTCGCGCCCGAGCGCAAGCGGCCGCTGCCCGCGCATCCGCGCGCGATCGGCATCGTCACGTCGCTGCAGGCCGCCGCGCTGCGCGACGTGCTGACGACGCTCGCGCGTCGCGCGCCGCATGTTCCGGTGATCGTCTATCCGGCGCCGGTGCAGGGCGCGGGCTCGGCGGAGAAGCTCGTCGCCGCGGTCGAGGCCGCGAACGCGCGCGCCGAGGTGGACGTGCTCGTCGTGTGCCGCGGCGGCGGGTCGATCGAGGATCTGTGGTCGTTCAACGACGAGGCGCTCGCGCGCGCGATCGCGGCGAGCGCGCTGCCGGTCGTCAGCGGCGTCGGCCACGAGACCGATTTCACGATCGCGGACTTCGCGGCCGACGTGCGCGCGCCGACGCCGACCGGCGCGGCCGAGCTCGCGAGCCCGCAGCGCGCGCTGCTGCTGCGCGAGATCGACGAGCGGCAGCGCGCGCTCGCGCGCGGGATGCGGCGCGGGCTCGAGTCGCGCGCGCAGCAGCTGGACTGGCTCGCGCGGCGGCTGGTCAGCCCGGCCGAGCGGCTCGAGCGGCAGCGCACGCATCTCGCGCAGCTCGCGGTGCGGCTCGCGTCGGCGGCCGGGCGGCCGGTGCGCGACGCGCGCGCGCGGTTCGCGCTCGCGCAGTTGCGCTGGCAGCGCGCGCGGCCCGATCCGTCGCACGCCCGGCGCGCGCTCGACGGGCTGTCGCAGCGTCTCGCGCTCGCGCTGCAGCGCCGTCACGAGCGCGAAGCGGCGCGCGTCGCCGGGTGCGCGGCGCGGCTCGAGGTGCTGAGCCCGCAGCGCACGCTCGAGCGCGGCTACGCGGCGCTGATCGACACGCAGACGGGCCGCGCGGTGCGCGCGCCCGCCGCGCTGAAGCCGCAGCGGCGGCTGACCGTGCATCTGGCCGAGGGCTCGGCCGACGTGTCGCTCGCGGACGTGCAGCCGCGCCTGTCGGATACGTTCTGACGACGCGCGCGACGCGGAAACGGGCGTTTTTCATATGGCGCGGATAAATGGCCCGCGGGTTTGCGGGGTTATTCGTCCTCGCCTACAATCGGACGCTCGGCAGCATTCACCACGCCTCCCTACATACCTCAACGAAGGAATCGCCATGGCTCATACGCTCCCGCCGCTCCCGTACGCTCAAGACGCGCTCGCGCCGACCATCTCGAAAGAGACGATCGAGTACCACTACGGCAAGCATCACCAGGCTTATGTGACGAACCTGAACAACCTGATTCCCGGCACGGAATTCGAAAACCTGTCGCTGGAAGAGATCGTGAAGAAGTCGTCGGGTGGCGTTTTCAACAACGCCGCGCAAATCTGGAACCACACGTTCTTCTGGAACAGCCTGTCGCCGAACGGCGGCGGCGCACCGTCGGGCGCGCTCGGCGACGCGATCAACGCGAAGTGGGGCTCGTACGACGCGTTCAAGGACGCGTTCACGAAGGCCGCGGTCGGCACGTTCGGCTCGGGCTGGGCATGGCTCGTGAAGAAGGCCGACGGTTCGCTCGACATCGTGTCGACGAGCAACGCCGCAACGCCGCTGACGACCGCGGACAAGGCGCTGCTGACGATCGACGTGTGGGAGCATGCGTACTACATCGACTACCGCAACGCGCGTCCGAAGTTCGTCGAAGCGTTCTGGAACATCGTGAACTGGGACTTCGCCGCCCAGAACTTCGCGTAAGCTCGCGTAAACATTTCGCCGCAACGTGACCATCGAAACGCGGGACACATCGAGCGATAGGCAGTGACGAGATCTCGAACCCGTTTCGAAGAAAAAGGCCCTCCTTTGTGAGGGCTTTTTTTTCGCCATTAAAAGGGGCTCACCCTACTTGCGTCGCGTTGCCGTTTCCTCCATCCGCCGTCCGCCCGACCGGGCGAGTGCGGCTCCATCGTTTTCCCGGGCATCGGCCGTTTGACGGTCGACGCCCAGATTTTGCGTCGCGGCGGCGATCGGCCGGCGCGATGCAATCCATGTGCCGTTGCGTCCGGGGGGGCGCGGTGTTGACTTTCCTCCAAGAAAAGGCAGAACCCCAAATATGGCATTTCGACGAAAGACTCGGACACTGGTTTGCGCTTCGCTCTGCGCGGGCATCACGCTGATGACCGCCGCGTGCGGAGGCTCGGACGACTCGGGCGCCGCGAGCACCCTGAAATCCAAAGGCGGCTCGACGACTTCGAGTACATCGGGCAGCACGTCGGGAACATCCGGCACGTCGGGTAGCACTTCGGGCAGCACGTCGGGTAGCACATCGGGCGGCACGTCGGGCAGCACCGGCACCCCGAACCCGACGGCGCTGAAGATGGCGGACTTCATTCTCGCGCAGCAGGACGCAAACGGCGCGATCCCCGACGAAGCGGGCACCCCGACCGTGAACACCGACTCCGACATGGAGTACGCGCTGATCGGTCTCGCCGCCGCGTACGGCGCGACGCGCGACGCGAAATACCTGACCGGCCTCGAGAAGGGCATCGCGTGGCTCGCCGCGCGCGAGGAGATGACCGACCCGACCTGGAAGGGAAGCTGGCGCTACGCGTATTCGTTCAATCCGCCGTACAACGCGATCCCGACGTCGCCGGGCGCCGGCATCGCCGACGTGCGCGGCGTCGACGCCACGTCCGCGCTGTTCGTCTATCTGCTGTACCAGGATCAGCGCCTGACCGGCAGCAACGCGCTGGTGAACCAGTACGGCGCGAACGCGCGCGCGGCGCTCGACTTCGTGCTCGCGAAGAACATCAACCCGAGCGGCTACTCCGGCAGCTCGTGGCAATTGCCGAACGGCAGCAGCACGTGGCAGTTCTGGGGGTACGAATATGCGGCGGACCAGGGCGACGTCTATCTCGGGATGAACGCCGGCGGGCTGCTGTTCCCGGACAACCCCGCGTACGCGAGCAAGGCGGCGTTCCTGAAGGCGAACGTGCCGTCGCAGTTCTATCTGGCGAGCCAGCAGCGCTATGCGGTCGGCCGCGATACCGGCTCGCCGCTGGACACGGACCTGGGCATCGACACGATCTTTCCGCAGGGCTATCTGCCGTGGGTGCTCGGCGCGAACACGCAGAGCATCGGCGCTGTCCAGTGGCTGATCGGCCAGACGGGCGCCGACGGCAGCATCCACTCGCCGTCCACCGATCCGGCCTATGCGCTGTCCAACGTGGTCCTGCTGCTCGGGGCCGGCACGCTCGGCATCCAGCCGCCGTCGACGACGCTGCCCTGGCTCATGAACAACGTGGTCGACCCGACGTCGTACGGCATCCACGACTACCCGGGCTCGCCGGACCTGGAGACCAACGTGTCCGGCTTCGCGGTCGTCGCGCTGCTCGGGACGCCGGCGTTCCCGTAAGCGGCCGGACGTGACGTGAAGCGACGCGGCGCGCGTTCAGCGCGCCGCGTCCGGCGGCCGGCTGGCGCGGCGCAGCGCGTCCACGTCGACGACCTCGATCTCGCCGACGTGCACGCGCACCGCGCCGGCCGCTTCCAGCGACTTCAGCAACTGGTTGGTCGTCTGCCGCGTCAGCGACAGCATCGCCGCGAGCTTCTCCTGCGGCAGCCGGATCCGCGTGCGGCCGACGCTGATGCCGCCGTAGCCGTCGACGATCATCAGCAATCGCATCGCGAGCCGCTGCGCGGCCGGCATCATGCTCATCGCCTCGACGCTCAGGAAGCTGAGCCGTAGCTTCTGCGCCATCAGCAGCGCGACGTGGCGCCACCACACGGGCGTCGCGTCGAGCAGCTCGACGAGCGGCGCGTGCGGCACGTTGAGCAGCAGCGAATCCTCGAGCGCGATCGCGTCGTGCGTGCGCGGCCGGCCGTCGAACACTGCGATCTCGCCAAACCACGTCGGCGGCTCGGCGACCGTCAGCAGCGCCTCCTTGCCGTGCGCGTCGACCGCGCCTATCGTGAGGGAACCACTCAGCACCGCGTAGAGCCCGCACGGCGGATCGCCGCGGCGAAACAGCGCGCGGCCGGCCGGCAGCCGCCGCAGCGACGCGTGCGACAGCAGCGCCGCGCGCAGGGCGGGCGGCAGCGCGGCGAACCACGGCTGCGTGTCGAGCAGCGGCAGGTAGCGGTCGACGGGGGAATTCATCCGGAGGCGCGCGATGTCGGCTAGCCGACAGAGATTCGGGGACGTGACGGGCATCATAGCGCGCAACCCACTCCTGGCGAGGAGACGCCGATGAAGTCGCTCGAAGATCATCTCGTGCAGTACGCGGCCTATCACCGCGACGCACGCAACATCGCAACGCATCTGGCCGGCATCCCGGCGATCGTGCTCGCGGTCGAGGTGCTGTTGTCGCGGCCGGCGCTCGGCGCCGCGGCGGGCATTGCGCTGTCGCCGGCGCTGCTGTTCGCGATCGCGTTCGTCGTGTTCTATCTGCGGCTCGACCTGCGCTTCGGCGTCGCGATGGCCGCATTGTTCGCGCTCGGGCTGTGGGCCGCGCAGACGATCGCCGCGCAGCCGACCGCGCAGTGGCTCGGCATCGGTGTCGGCCTGTTCGTCATCGGCTGGATCGTGCAGTTCGTCGGACATTACTTCGAAGGGCGCAAGCCGGCGTTCGTCGACGATCTGGTCGGGCTCGCGGTCGGGCCGCTGTTCGTCGTCGCCGAGCTCGCGTTCTTCGCGGGGCTGCGCGGCGATTTGCGCCGCGCGATCGAGCGGCGCGCGGGGCCCGTGCATGGCGGCGCGCACGACGCGCACGTCTGAGCGCAGCAACATGGACCGCACGACACTCGACGTCTACGACGCCCACGCGGCGCAATACGCGCAGGACTGGCTCGACCAGCCGTCGCCCGACGACATGTATGCGCTGCTCGAGCAGCATTTCGCGCCGGGGCCGACGGCGGACGTCGGCTGCGGCGCCGGGCGCGATACCGCGTGGCTCGCGGCACACGGCTTCGATGCGCGTGGCTATGACGCGAGCGCCGCGCTGCTCGCCGAGGCGCGACGGCGCCATCCGGCGCTGCGCTTCGAGCAGGCGGTGCTGCCGGAGCTCGCCGGCGTGCCGGCCGGCGCGTTTCGCAACGTGCTCTGCGAGACCGTGATCATGCATCTGGAGCCGGCCGAGGCGCTCGCGTCGGCGGCACGGCTCGCCGGATTGCTGATGCCCGGCGGCACGCTGTACCTGAGCTGGCGCGTGAATGCCGCCACGTCGCAGCGCGACGCGCGCGGGCGTTTGTACACGGTGCTCGACGGCGCGCACGTGCGCGCCGCGCTCGGCGACCCGATCGACGTGCTCGACGAGCACGAGACCGTCAGCGAATCGTCGGGCAAGCGCGTGCACCGATTGATCGTCCGCAAGGGCTGAGCGGGCGAGGGCGGCTGCGAGCCGACCGAATGCCGGCTGCATTTCACCCGCATCTCGCCCGCATTTCGCCGCACATCACCCGTGATGCGCGGCGGCTTCCCAGTTGATGTCGACGCAGATCACCTGCATTTCACCGGCGGCGGCGGGCGTCGCGATCGACGCGGTCACGCACAGGTGCGCCTCGTTGATCGACAGATACGGCGGCGTCAGATGCACGCGGCCCGGCGTGCGTAGCGCGTGGATGAAATACGGGCGGCGTTCCCAGCTCGCGCCTTCCGAATGCAGCAGCGGCCGGAAACGCTTCGCGCGCTGCGACACGCTACCGTGCGGCAGCACGTTGTCGCCGATCTGCCGGCCCGACGCGTCGAGCAGGAAGCAGCGCGCGGCTTCCGGCAGCGCGAGCAGCGTCGCGGCCGCGTCGGGCAGCGTGTCGCCGGCGACGATCTTCGCGCTCGCGTGCTCGAGCGCGGCGACGTACGGCGCGAGCCGCGCCGCCTGCATCCGCTCGCGCTCGGCGACGCGCAGCCGCAGCGCGGCCGACAGCGCGTCCATCCGGCCGGCCGCCGCCTGCGGCTGCACCGGGTCGACGCTCGGCCCCGCGAAATACTGGCCCTGCACGAAATCGACGTCGCATTCGAGCGCGATCAGCGCGTCGCGCTCGGTCGCGAGGCCGCCCATCAGCACGAGCTGGCCGGATTCGTGCAGCAGCGACACCATTCCCGGCAGCACGCGCTCGAGATGCGAGTGCTCGCTCGCCTGCGCGAGGATGCCGGGGTCGAGCGTGACGATGTCCGGATGCAGGTGCCACACGCGGTCGATGTTCGAATGCTTCGCGCCGAAGCCGCCGAGCGCGATCAGGAAGCCGGCCTTGCGCAGGCCGTCGACGATCGCGGCGAAGCGCGGCGTCTCGCCGCCCGCCTGCTCGGGCACCTCGAGCACGACCCGGTGCGGCGGCAGGCCGAGTGCCTTCAGGCTCGCGAGCAGCGCGTCGCCGTAGATGGTGTCCATCAGCGCGGCCGGGTGCAGGCTCAGGAAAAGCCATTCGTCGTGGCTGTCGAACGCGTGGAAGTTACCGAGATGCAACGATTCGGCGAGCCGGCCGAGCTCGAGCAGATCGCCGCGCCGCGCGGCCTGCGTGAACACCTCGTGCGACGCGATCTGGCCGCCGTCCTCGCCGTGCGCGCGCAGCGACGCGTGATAGCCGATCGCGCGCCGGTGCGACACCGAGAAAACCGGCTGGAACACGCTGAATACGGTGTACGCGCCATACAGCACGGTGCGCCGCTTGCCGGCATCGCCGGCAACGGGGCGGGGCGGTCGAAAGCCCGGAGGATCGATGTCGATCATGCTCATGATGTCGGCCGAGGTTGGGCTGCCAGTTTACCTACAGAATAGGCGAGCAAGAAGCATGCACAACCGGCGCGGCCCACGCGACGGGGCCGGCGCTGGCGCGCTGCACCGTGTTGGTGCGCGGCGGGCCGCGCGCGCCATTTGCGGGGGCAGTGCGGGCGCCGGGCAGGTGCCTGACAACTTGCCGGTCATGTGTCGGTCATGTGTCGGTCACGCGCGCGGGTCATGCGTCGCTGGTGCGCGGCTCAAGTGCGGCTCAAGTGCCGGTCATGCGCGGCTCACGCGCGCTCGGACGGATCGGTCTTGCGCGCGGCGCCGCGGATGTCGGGCGCGAGCTGCGCGAAGATCCACGCGGACGCGGCCGTGATGATCCCGATGCAGATGAACGTCGCGTGGAACGCGGACAGCGTGTGGCTCGGGGTCACATTGCGCATGATGCCGGTGAAGGTCGCGAGCAGCGCGCCGGCGACGGTCACGCCGAGGCTCATCGACAGCATCTGCACGAGCGAGAACAGGCTGTTGCCGCTGCTCGCGCCGCCGGTGCCGAGATCCTTCAGCGTCAGCGTGTTCATCGCGGTGAACTGCATCGAGTTGAAGCCGCCGAACGCGGCGAGCTGCGCGATCTTCATCCAGATCGGCATCGAATCGCGCATCAGCGCGAAGCTCGCCATCAGCAGGCCGACCATGATCGTGTTCGCGAGCAGCACCTTGCGATAGCCGTGGCGCTGGATCAGGCGCGTGATGATCCGCTTCGAGAACATCCCGGCGGCGGCGGTCGGCAGCATCATCAGCCCGGCCTCGAACGCGGTGTAGCCGAACGTCACCTGCAACAGCAGTGGGATCAGGTACGGCATCGCGCCGGTGCCGATCCGCGCGAACAGATTGCCGAGCAGTCCGACGCTGAACGTGTGGATCCTGAACAGATCGAGCGAGAAGATCGGCTGCGCGGCGCGCACCGCGTAGAGCCCGTACGCGACGAAGCACGCGAGGCTCAGGATCAGCAGCACGAGCACCACCGCGTGCTGCATCCCGAGATCGGCGAGGCCGTCGAGGGACAGCGAGATCGCGACCATGCCGATCGTCAGCAGCAGATAGCCCTTCACGTCGAACGGGCCGACCGCCGGATTGCGCGCGTCGGGCATCGACAGGAACGTCGCGATGCAGCCGGCGACGCCGACCGGCACGTTGATCAGGAAGATCCAGTGCCACGACGCGATCTTCACGAGCCAGCCGCCGAGCGTCGGGCCGATCAGCGGGCCGATCAGGCCGGGAATGGCAACGAACGACAGCGCGGGCAGATAACGTTCGGCCGGAAACGTGCGCAGCACCGCGAGGCGGCCGACCGGCAGCAGCATCGCGCCGCCGACGCCCTGCAGCACGCGGAACGCGACGAGCTGCTGCAGCGTATGCGCGTTCGCGCAGAACAGCGAGCCGGCCGAGAAGATCAGGATCGCGGCGAAGAACACGCGCCGTGTGCCGAACGTGTCGGCGAGCCAGCCGGAGACCGGAATCATCACCGCCATCGTCAGCGAATACGCGATCACGACCGACTGCATCTTGAGCGGCGATTCGCCGAGGCTCGCGGCCATCGACGGCAGCGCGGTGTTGACGATCGTCGCGTCGAGCGTCTGCATGAAAAAGCCCGTCGCGACGAGCCAGAGCATCACGGTGAGATTCTTTTCGCCGGGAGCGGCGGCGGGTGGGCGTTGGAACATGAGGAAGAAATGGCGGCGCGTGGGCGCGGAACAGCCGACATTGTAGGGAAAGCCGTGCGTGCGTGCAGAATCGGGGCGTGCGAGGGCAGGGCGGCGGGCCGCAGGCCTGCGGCGCTTGATCGCGCGTCGGCCAGATTCTAGACTCGTTCTCATCTTCGCTCTCCGGGGCGTTCCCTGGGGCGTTCCCGGGGGCGTTCCCGGGGGCGTTCTATCACGCCGCCGATCATGACCCCACATCTCGCACTCACCTATCTCTGGATGCTCGCACGAGGCGAGCCCGACGCGCTCGAGCGCGTCGCGATCGATGGGCACGATCCGGTGCTGCCGTCCGTGTTCCACGTCGGCACGCTCGCGGCCGCGACGATCGCGGCGGCCGGCCTTGCGGCGGCCGAGTGCCACCGGATCCGCACCGGCATCGCGCAGCGCGTCGACGTGCCGGTGCGCGACGCGCTCGTCGCGTTTCGCAGCGAGCGCTATCTGCGCGTCGACGACGGGCCGCCGCCCGAGCTGCGTCATCCGGTGACGGGCTTCTATGCGACACGCGACGGGCGCTGGATTCAGCTGCATGCGAATTTTCCGCATCATCTACAAGGCATCCTGAATGTGCTCGGCTGCGGCGGATCGCGCGACGAGGTGGCGGCGGCGATTCGCGAACGGGACGGCGCCGCGCTCGACACCGCGCTCGCCGACGCGGGCCTGTGTGCGGCATTGATTCGCACTCCAGATGAATGGGCTGCGCACGAGCAGGCGCATGCGCTCGCAGGGCTGCCGCTGTTCGACATCGAGCGGATCGGCGACGCGCCCGCGCAGCCGATCGGCGCGGGCGATGCGGGTGACGTGGGTGACGCGGGCCGGCCGCTCGATGGCGTGCGCGCGCTCGATCTGACGCGCATCATCGCGGGCCCGGTCGCCGGGCGCACGCTCGCGCAGCACGGCGCGCGGACGCTGCTCGTCAACGGCCCGCATCTGCCGAACATCGCGCCGCTCGTGATCGACAACGGGCGCGGCAAGCGATCCGCGTGGCTCGACCTGCGCGACGAAGTGGGCATCGCGACGTTGCGTGCGCTCGTGCGCGACGCGGACGTCTTTCTGCAGGCGTATCGTCCGGGCGCGCTCGCGGCGCGCGGCTTCGCGCCGGCCGAGCTCGCGGCCGAGCGGCCGGGGATCGTCTGCGTGTCGATTTCCGCGTACGGGCACGCGGGGCCGTGGGCGCGGCGGCGCGGCTTCGACAGCCTCGTGCAGTCGGCGAGCGGGATCGCGTGGCGCGAACAGCAGGCGACGCACGCGGATGGGCCGCGCCATCTGCCGTGCCAGGCGCTCGATCATGCGACCGGCTATCTCGCCGCGTTCGGCGCGATGATCGCGCTCGCGCGACGCGCGCGCGACGGCGGAAGCTGGCATGTGCGCGTGTCGCTCGCGCAGACCGGGCGCTGGCTGCAATCGTTCGGCCTCGTGCCGGACGGCGAACGCGCGCGCGATCTCGCGCTCGACGACGTGCGTGACAGGCTCGATCGAGTCGTGTCGCCGTTCGGCGTCGTCGATGCGGTGCGTCCGGCGGAGCGGCTGTCCGCGACGCCGCCGTATTTCGCGCTGCCGCCGGTGCCGCTCGGCACGCACGCGGCGCGCTGGGACGACTGAGCTACTTGCGCAGCTCGACGACGAAGTCGTAGTAGTCGTTGCGGCAGTACGTATCGGTGAGTTCGATTGCGCGCTGGTCGGCGGTGTAGCCGATCCGCGTGATCAGCAGCAGCGCGTCGTGCGGCGCGATGCCCATCTGCTTCGCGATCTCGTCGGTCGCGTTCACCGCGCGGAAGTGCTGAAGCGCGCGCACGATCGGCGTGCCGCGCTGATCGAGGTAGCTGTACAGTGAATCGCCGATTGCCTGCGGATCCGGAATCAGTGTGGCCGGAAACGTCGAATTCTCGACGGCCATGACGATACCGTCCGCGAGTCGCAGACGTTTCAATCGTGTAACGGACGCGGCCGGCGACAGGCCGAGCTGAATCACTTCGTCGCGGCTCGCGGGCTGGATGTCGCGCGAGATCCATTTCGAGCTCGGCTTGAAACCGCGGCGCTCGAGCATCTCGCTGAAGCTCGACAGACGCGACAGCGGGTCTTCGTAGCGCGGCTGGATGAAGTTGCCCGCGCCTTGCGTGCGGCGGATCAGCCCTTGCTCGACGAGCAGCGCGATCGCCTTGCGCGCGGTGATGCGCGACACGCCGAGCGCCTCGGAGAGTACGCGCTCCGACGGCAGCGCTTCGCCGGCCGTCCAGCGGTTGTGATGGATCGCATCGCCGAGCTTGCGCGCGAGCTGAAGATAGAGCGGAGTGTCGTTGTCCGGGTCGGGGCGCAGGTCCTGCCAGCGGTCGTCCGTCGTTGCGTTCATGGAATGGCTGTGGATCAGATTGCGGCCATTCTAAGTCATCATGCGGCCGCGTTATAGCCGGTTTTTGCGGTGCGCGACGCCGCCGGCGGCCCGAATCGCTACACTGGGGCCTCTTATTCCGACGCATCCGCGGCCGTGTTCGGCCGCGTTCCCGTAGCGAGGCACGCATGACAGACACGATCGCGACGATCGCTTTGCCCGACGGCGAGACGATCCCGAAGCTTGGGCAGGGCACCTGGGAAATGGGCGAGCGGCCCGCGCGCCGCCAGGATGAGATCGCCGCGCTGCGCGAGGGCGTCGCGCTCGGCATGACGCTCGTGGACACCGCGGAGATGTACGGCGAGGGCGCGACGGAATCGCTCGT
Source organism: Burkholderia guangdongensis (assembly GCF_013403875.1). Classification (GTDB taxonomy): domain Bacteria; phylum Pseudomonadota; class Gammaproteobacteria; order Burkholderiales; family Burkholderiaceae; genus Burkholderia; species Burkholderia guangdongensis. The sequence continues at coordinate 43,105 of NZ_JACBNX010000004.1, forward strand.
CGGCGATGCGCTGCAAGGATTGCGCGACGACGTGTTCCTCGTCAGCAAGGTGTACCCGCATCACGCGAGCCGGCGCGGTGTCGCCGCCGCGTGCGACGCGAGCCTCAAGCGGCTGCGGACCGATCGCATCGATCTGTATCTGCTGCACTGGCGCGGATCGGTGCCGCTCGCGGAAACGGTCGAGGGTTTCGAGGCGCTGCGCCGCGCGGGCAAGATCCGCCACTGGGGCGTGAGCAACTTCGATACGGCCGATATGCGCGAACTCGTCGACGAGGCGGGCGGTGCCGCGTGTGCGACGAACCAGATCCTCTACAACGTCGCGCGGCGCGGACCGGAGTTCGATCTGCTGCCGTGGCTCGCCGAGCACCGGATGCCGACGATGGCGTACAGCCCGGTCGATCACGCGCGCTTGCCGAAGCATTCGCCGCTCGACGACATCGCGCGCGAACGCGGTGTGTCGGTGATGCGCGTCGCGCTTGCGTGGGTGCTCGCGCGGCCGGACGTGTTCGCGATTCCGAAGGCGGCTCGCATCGAGCACGTGCGCGACAATCGCGCGGCGCTCGACTTCGCGTTCAGCGAAGACGAGCGCGCGCGGCTCGATGCATACTTCCGTCCGCCTCGCAGCAAGCGCGCGCTCGAGATGCTCTGACGCGCGACGTGGCGTGGGCCTCTATTTGTGGCCGTTGCCTCCGTCGCCATTGCCGTTGCCGTTGCTATGTCCGCCGCTGCCGGAGGTTCCGCTGGTACCTGACGATCCGCCACTGCTGGAGGAACCTCCGCCGCTGGATGAGCCGCCACTAGACGAACCCCCTCCGTTACCGCTGCCACTTCCGCGGCCGTTGCCGTTGCCGTTGCCGACGCCGTTGGCCCCGCTGTTGCCATCACCACCGCTGCCGTTACCCTTGCCGTCGCCGCCGCCGTTGCCATGACCTCCGTGATGACTTCCGCCACCGCTGGAGGAACCGCCACCGCTAGAGGAACCGCCGCCGCTGGAGGAACCGCCACCGCTGGAGGAACCGCCTCCGCTGGAGGAACCGCCGCCGCTGGAGGAACCGCCGCCGCTAGAGGAACCGCCACCGCTGGATGAGCCGCCACCACTAGACGATCCCCCTCCGTTACCGCTGCCACTTCCGCGACCGTTGCCGTTGCCTACGCCGTTGCCCCCGCCGTTCCCATCACCACCGCTGCCGTTACCTTTGCCGTCGCCGCCGCCGTTGCCATGACCTCCGTGATGACTTCCGCCACCGCCGGAAGTGCCGCCACCGCTAGAGGTACCGCTGGTGCCTGACGATCCGCCGCCGCTGGAAGAGCCGCTGCTAGACGATCCCCCTCCGTTGCCGCTGCCACTTCCGCGGCCGTTACCGTTGCCTACGCCGTTGTCCCCGCCGTTGCCATCACCACCGCTGCCGTTACCATTACCGTCGCCGCCACCGTTACCATGACCTCCGTGGCCGTGATGGCCATGATGGCCACCACCCGAGGTACCACCGCCGCCCGAGGTGCCGCTGGTGCCCGATGTGCCGCTAGTGCCCGAGGAGGTGCCGCTGGTACCCGAGGTGCCGCTGGTGCCTGAGGTACCGCTGGTGCCCGAGGTGCCGCTGGTGCCCGAAGTACCGCTGGTGCCCGAGGTGCCGCTGGTGCCCGAGGTGCCGCTGGTGCCCGAGGTGCCGCTGGTGCCCGAGGTGCCGCTGGTACCTGAAGTACCGCTGGTACCTGAAGTACCGCTGGTACCCGAAGTACCGCTGGTGCCCGAGGTGCCGCTGGTGCCCGAAGTACCGCTGGTGCCCGAGGTGCCGCTGGTGCCCGAAGTACCGCTGGTACCCGAAGTACCGCTGGTACCCGAAGTGCCGCTGGTGCCCGAGGTGCCGCTGGTACCCGAAGTGCCGCTGGTACCCGAGGTACCGCTGGTACCCGAAGTGCCGCTGGTACCCGAAGTGCCGCTGGTACCCGAAGTGCCGCTGGTACCCGAAGTACCGCTGGTACCCGAGGTACCGCTGGTGCCCGAGGTGTTGCCGGTCGTGGTGCCACCGACGCCATGACCGGCCGGCCCGACGGTGCCGTTTCCGCTGCCTCCACTGCTACTGCCGCTACCCGTCCCGCTGCCACTGCCGCTGCCGCTTCCCGTCCCGCTATTGCCGCTGCCGCCGCCACGCGAAGCGATCAAGCACCCTTCTCGATCGTTCGGGCAGGGCGCTGCCGCGGACGGCATCGCGCCGCCCGACGCGCCGCTCGAGCCTGCGTCGGGCATCGCGCTCTGCGCGATCGTCAACGTGGGCAGGAATGGGATATCGACTGCCTGCTGGCCGACGATGAAGCCGGCGGGCAACGCTTCCTGTGCGACAGCAGGGGGCACGCAGCAGCACGCGAAAGCCGCGAGCGCGAGCCACTTCGTTCCGCAGCCCGGCCGAGCGGGGCGGAACGTCCGTTCCTTCTTAGCCATCTTGGCCTCCCAATGCGTGCGATCCCTTGTCGCCGCGCTGATTTACCCCTTGTGTGCAGGGAGCCGAGAATTGAAGTAGTTGTGAACGCCGATCCGGTCGAAACCGGGGCGCGTCGCCTGTCGAAGGACGTCCGCGCGCGGGCACTCCGCACGACGTCCTATCAGCGATAACCGTGCCATCGGATGCTCAGGCCCGTCGCGCAACGCGCATGCGCGACGCGCAGCGCGTCGTGAAACGGTGGAAGGGAGGAAATGTTTCGGACGTGAAACGCCCGAAAAATACGCGGTCGGCGCGCTGGCGCGTCGGCCGCGTGCTGTCAGCGATTGAACAGGATCGACACGATCCGGCAGAGCAGGAACAGCGCGACGTTCCCTTAACCGACGATGCCGAACCGCTGGCCGCTCGCGTCGAGCGCATCGCTTAACGGGGCGTGCAGCGCGAGCTTGTCGGCGAGGCGGCCGCGCGCGTCGATGCCGCCGATCGAAAGCCGGCCGGTTTCGGTTGCAGTATCGAAACCTGACCGAACGGCACGCCGACCGGATACATGCGCCAGCCCTTCGTGACGAAGCGGAACAGCGGGCGCAGCATCTGCGCGAGCCGTCCCGCCGGCCGGTGCGTGTGCGCGGTCCGTCATTCGATCACGCGCAGATCGGCCGCGTACAGATCCGGCGGAAAGAACACCGGAATCCCGCTGCCGTAGAACAGATTGAGCCGGCTTTCGATGGGGACCGTCGAGCCGTCCGGACGTGTCGCGTACGCGAGGCCGTTCGCAAGCGCGCGCGCGCTTTGCATGAACGCGAGAAAGTCGATCGCATGGGCGATGGGCTGCGTCAGATCGATCCTGACGCCGCTTTCCGCGCGGAACGTACTGTCCTTCCCGTACGCGAACGCCAGGCTCGCCGCCATCTCCTTGGCAAGTTGTCCGAACAGCGCGATGAACGTGACGAGCGCGTCCGCCTGCCGGGACACTTCGTCGCACTCGTGCGGCGCGACCGGTTGCCCGAGGCATTCGGCGGCCAGCAGGTAGCCGCGGACCGCGTTGTCGTGGAACGATCTCACCGCGCGCACGAGCCGGTCGTTTCCGTTGAGCTGGCTGTCGAACCATGCACGATCGCCATCGTTCAGGTCAACTGACGTAATGTGGATCGCACGGTCCCGCACGGCGAAGTCGAACGGCGCGAGCGCGAGGTCGGGCCGTTCGCGCACGATCGCGTGCACGACGAGCGCGAGCGCGCGGGCGATCCTCTGCGCGTCGGCGCTGAGCTTGAGCGGCGTGCGCAAGGCCGAGATCAGCTTGCGGCTGCGGGCCCGTTCCGCCTCGTTGGAACAGGCGGCCGACGTGGGCGTCGACCGTGCAGTTGCAGCATTGGGCATCTGGAATCGCGCGGCGGAGGTGCTTGGCATCGGATCCGACGGCGATGTCGATACATCGGCGATGTTGTCGATGCCGATGAGTGAAGGCATTCATTACTCCGTAACGTGATCGAATAAGGGCGAATTTTTTTGGATTATCAACTTCTTTTTTACAATATGTTTACGACCCGTTGAAACGATACTTTAGCAGCGCTAGTACTATATGTCTCGTCGAGAAAAAAAGCCCGTCCGAAACCGGACGGGCTTTTTTTTTCCGACAATACGAAACGTTACCGGGTGTCGGCGCGCTTCGCGTTGATCACCGCGTCGGATACGCTCGTCGGCGTCTCCGCGTAGTGCTTGAACTCCATCGTGTACGTTGCGCGACCCTGCGTTGCCGAGCGCAGCGACGTCGAATAGCCGAACATCTCGGCGAGCGGCACCTCGGCACGTACGAGCTTGCCGCCGCCGCCCGCGATGTCCTCCATCCCCTGCACGATCCCGCGCCGGCTCGACAGGTCGCCCATCACGTTGCCCATGAATTCCTCGGGCGTTTCGACCTCGACCGCCATCATCGGCTCGAGCAGCACCGGCTTCGCGCGCCGCATCGCCTCCTTGAACGCCATCGAGCCGGCCATCCGGAACGCGTTCTCGTTCGAGTCGACGTCGTGGTACGAGCCGAACGTCAGATGCACCTTCACGTCGACGACCGGGTAGCCGGCGAGCACGCCCGCCTTCAGCGTTTCCGTGATGCCCTTGTCGACGGCCGGGATGAACTCGCGCGGAATCACGCCGCCCTTGATCTCGTCGAGAAACTCATAGCCCTTCGCCGGATTCGGCTCGAGCGTGATCACCGCGTGGCCGTACTGGCCGCGCCCGCCCGATTGCTTGACGAATTTGCCCTCGACGTCCGACGCAGTGCTGCGCACGGTTTCGCGATACGCGACCTGCGGCTTGCCGACCGTCGCCTCGACGCCGAACTCGCGCCGCATCCGGTCGACGATGATCTCGAGATGCAGCTCGCCCATCCCGGAGATGATCGTCTGGCCCGATTCCTCGTCGGTCTGCACGCGGAACGACGGGTCTTCCTGCGCGAGCCGGTTCAGCGCGAGGCCCATCTTCTCCTGGTCGGCCTTCGTCTTCGGCTCGACCGCCTGCGAGATCACCGGCTCCGGAAACTCCATCTTCTCGAGGATGATCGGCTTGGCCGGATCGCACAGCGTGTCGCCCGTCGTCGCTTCCTTCAGGCCGACGGCCGCGGCGATGTCGCCCGCGCGCACCTCCTTGATTTCCTTGCGCTCGTTCGCGTGCATCTGCAGGATCCGGCCGAGCCGCTCCTTCTTGTCCTTCGTCGCGTTGAGCACGGTGTCGCCCGAATTGACGACGCCCGAATACACGCGGAAGAAGATCAGCTGGCCGACGAACGGGTCGGTCATGATCTTGAACGCGAGCGCGGAGAACGGCTCGTCGTCGTTCGGATGGCGCTCCGCTTCCTTGTCGTCGAGATCGTGGCCGAGGATCGCGGGCACGTCGGCGGGCGACGGCAGATAGTCGATCACCGCGTCGAGCATTGCCTGCACGCCCTTGTTCTTGAACGCGCTGCCGCACAGCATCGGCACGATCTCGTTGTGGATCGTGCGCTTGCGCAGCGCGGCCTTGATCTCGTCCTCGGTCAGCGAGTTGTGGTCGGTCAGATACTTCTCGAGCAGCTCCTCGCTCGCCTCGGCGGCGGCCTCGACCATCTTCTCGTGCCATTCGTGCGCGAGATCGACGAGGTTCGCGGGGATCTCCTCATAGGTGAACTTGACGCCCTGGCTGTCGTCGTCCCAGACGATCGCCTTCATTTTCACGAGATCGACGACGCCCTGGAAATGATCCTCGGCGCCGATCGGAATCTGGATCGGCACCGCGACGCCCTTCAGGCGCTCGCCGATTTGCCGCTGCACGCGGAAGAAGTCGGCGCCGACGCGGTCCATCTTGTTCACGAACGCGATGCGCGGCACCTTGTACTTGTTCGCCTGCCGCCAGACGGTTTCCGACTGCGGCTGCACGCCGCCGACCGAGTCGTAGACCATGCACGCGCCGTCGAGCACGCGCATCGAGCGCTCGACCTCGATCGTGAAGTCGACGTGCCCGGGGGTGTCGATGATGTTGATCCGGTGCTCCGGATAATTGCCGGCCATCCCCTTCCAGAAAGCGGTGGTCGCGGCCGACGTGATCGTGATGCCGCGCTCCTGCTCCTGCTCCATCCAGTCCATCGTGGCCGCGCCGTCGTGCACTTCGCCGATCTTGTGGCTCACGCCGGTATAGAACAGGATGCGTTCGGTAGTCGTGGTTTTGCCGGCATCGATGTGAGCGCTGATCCCGATATTGCGATAGCGCTCGATGGGGGTTTTGCGGGGCACGTGAACCTCCTGTGGGTGCGGGACGAATCGGGCCGGTTGCATGCGCCGACCCGCGATGGATCAAGCGAGATTTAAAGCATAGCGCGTGCGCATGTCTTTTGCAGACCGCACGGTGGGCGGGAGGGGGCGCCGCCGGGCGGGCCGAGGAAGCGGGCCGCCGGGCGGGCGAAAGCGGCGGGCCGAAGCGTGCCGAAGAGGCGGGCGAAAGCAAAAGGCCGGCGCGCGCGATGCGGCCGGCCCCGGCGGATCGGGTGACGCGCGGCGTACGGCGCCGCGCCGGCGGTCACTGCGGCTGCGGCAGCCCGTCGATCTTCATGCCGGGCTTGATGCCCTTCGCGGCGAACCAGCCCTTGCTCATCTCGAGCGCATAGACGCCGTTGTTGCGCGGACAGTGGTTGTTCGTGGTTTCGGCCTGCATTTCGTCGATGTCGGTGATCGTGCCGTCGGCGCGCATGAACGCGATCGACAGCGGGATCAGCGTGTTCTTCATCCAGAAGCAGTGCACCGCGTTCTCGTTGAACACGAACAGCATCCCTTCGTTCGGCGCGAGCTGGCTGCGGTACATCAGGCCCTGCTCGCGGTCGGGATCGTTCGCGGCGACGGCCGCGTCGATCACGTACATGCCCGCGCGCAGCTTCAGGTGCGGAAACTCGCTCGGCTGTTTCGCGCCGGGCGGGATCTGCGCGACGGCGGCCTGCATGCCGCCCGCGGCGAGCGCGAGCGCGACGGGAACGAGGACGGCGCGCGCGAGGCGGCCGAGCGACGGGCGCAGGGGAAATCGCACAGCAGAGCTCCTTTCGGGGAAATCGAGACCCGCATGGTACGCGAATCACGAAGGCGGGCACAAAAAGAAAAAGGCAGATCGCCTTGCGGAGACCTGCCTTTCAACGCCGTAAGAACGGCAACTACCTTGTTCTTGACTGCGTTATTCAGCTCGAGAGCTTAGTTCGATGCAGCAGCCGGGGCTTCAGCGGCGCTAGCAGCAGCCTTCTTCGCTGCGTGGTGCTTCTTCGCAGCGTGGTGCTTCTTGTGCGTGACCTTCTTGGCCGGTGCCGAAGCAGCTTCTGCCGGAGCAGCAGCCGAAGCAGCAGCCGGAGCCGAAGCTTGCGCGAAAGCTGCCGTTGCGAAGAGACCAGCGACCAGAGCGGCGATCAGTTTGTTCATGTTGTGTTCCTCAGCTTTAGTTAATTAACCAAATGACCCGGCAATAGGAGTCACGTCGTCTAACGGGGCCACCCACCTTTCGGTTGACAGTCACGCCGAGAAATTTCCCTGCGCACTGTCGGCACCGAATCGCATGCGAAAAAATTGCCGATGGGGCAACGCAAATGCGGTCCGGGCACCAATGCCGGATAGCTTTGAATGGCATCTGCGTCGTTTAACGCGCGATCTTCGCAGGCGGTTGACGAAAAAAATCGTGCATCGCGCAAAAGTCATGCGGGCCGCGCGAAACCGTCCCATGGCGCGCGCGGCGGCAGCTCGATCGTTTCACCTGGTGCAATGCCGAGCGCGAAAAGATCGAGCGCGCCGATCCCGACGCGCACCAGCCGCAACGTCGGAAAGCCGACCGCCGCGGTCATCCGTCGCACCTGGCGGTTCTTGCCCTCGGTGATCGCGAGCTCGATCCAGGTGGTCGGAATGGCCGCCCGGTAGCGGACCGGCGGGTTGCGCGGCCACAGCGCGTCCGGCGGCTCGATGAATTCGGCGCGGCACGGGCGCGTCACGTAGTCGCCGAGATCGACGCCGCGCGCGAGCGCCTTCAGCGCGGCCGCGTCCGGCGCGCCGTCGACCTGCGCCCAGTAGCGCTTCACGAGCTTGTGGCGCGGCTCGGCGATTTTTGCCTGCAGCGCGCCGTCGTCGGTCAGCAGCAACAGCCCCTCGCTGTCGGCGTCGAGCCGGCCGGCCGGGTACACGCCCGGGGTCTTGACCCAGTCGCCGAGCGACGGCCGGGTCTCGTGCGCGGAAAACTGGGAAATCGTGCCGAACGGCTTGTTGAGAGCGATCAGGGGCATGGCGGGCGCGCGCCGCGGGAAGCCGGGCGCAGTCTATGGCAAATGGCGGGATCTTAATGCATAATACGGAACGCTAAATCTTATGTCTTATATAAGACATAAGGGAGTGGTGGCTTCGCTCCCGCGCTTCGCGATGCCGCGCCCCCGTGGGGCGCTAGAATAGTTGTTCGCTGTTGTCGTCCGGGGAGCGGGCGTACCAGCGTGGGCGCCACGCGTGTCCCGCGCGCAGCCTCGGCCAGTTTCACACCTGCTCAGCACGTCCACTGGAGTCGATCATGCCGTATCAGCACATCTTGGTTCCCGACGGCGGTGACAAGATCACCGTGAACAAGGACTACTCGCTCAACGTTTCCGACCAGCCGATCATTCCCTATATCGAAGGCGACGGCACGGGCTTCGACATCACCCCGGTCATGATCAAGGTCGTCGACGCGGCGGTCGAGAAGACGTACAAGGGCAAGCGCAAGATCCACTGGATGGAGATCTACGCGGGCGAGAAGGCGACGAAGGTCTACGGCCCGGACGTGTGGCTGCCGGACGAGACGCTGCAGGTGCTGAAGGAATACGTGGTGTCGATCAAGGGGCCGCTCACGACGCCGGTCGGCGGCGGCATCCGCTCGCTGAACGTCGCGCTGCGCCAGGAGCTCGACCTGTACGTGTGCCTGCGCCCGGTCCAGTACTTCAAGGGCGTGCCGTCACCGGTGCGCGAGCCGGAGAAGACCGACATGGTGATCTTCCGCGAGAACTCGGAAGACATCTACGCGGGCATCGAATGGGCGGCCGAGTCCGAGCAGGCGAAGAAGGTGATCAAGTTCCTGCAGGACGAAATGGGCGTGAAGAAGATCCGCTTCCCGGAAACGTCGGGGATCGGCATCAAGCCGGTGTCGAAGGAAGGCACCGAGCGGCTCGTGCGCAAGGCGATCCAGTATGCGATCGACAACAACCGCAAGTCGGTCACGCTCGTGCACAAGGGCAACATCATGAAGTTCACGGAAGGATTGTTCCGTGATGCCGGCTACGCGCTCGCGCAGAAGGAGTTCGGCGCCCAGCTGATCGACGGCGGCCCGTGGATGCAGTTCAAGAACCCGAAGACCGGCAAGGAGATCGTGATCAAGGATTCGATCGCCGACGCGTTCCTGCAGCAGATCCTGCTGCGTCCGGCCGAGTACGACGTGATCGCGACGCTGAACCTGAACGGCGACTACATCTCCGACGCGCTTGCCGCGCAGGTCGGCGGCATCGGGATCGCGCCGGGCGCGAACCTGTCGGATTCGGTCGCGATGTTCGAGGCGACGCACGGCACCGCGCCGAAGTACGCGGGCAAGGACTACGTGAACCCCGGTTCGGAAATCCTGTCAGCGGAAATGATGCTGCGCCACCTCGGCTGGGCCGAGGCGGCCGACACGATCATCGCCGCGATGGAGAAGTCGATCCTGCAGAAGCGCGTCACGTACGACTTCGCGCGGCTGATGGAAGGCGCAACGCAGGTGTCGTGCTCGGGTTTCGGCGAAGTGCTGATCGAGAACATGTAAGCGCCCGCCCGGGCGTGTTATCGATGCATTGATGGCAGTTTGGCAGGGCGGTTCGCCGTCGCGCCGGCAGGCGCCGCGGCGGACCGGACGTGCGCCGCGCGATGCGGTGCTGCGGGCGTCGCGGCCCGCCCCCTGCAAGGTTTGAATTTCTTACGCAGCAACGCAACACACACCATGTCCAATTCCCCGAAGATCATCTATACCCTGACCGACGAAGCGCCCGCGCTCGCGACCTACTCGCTGCTCCCGATCGTGAAGGCGTTCACGCGCTCGTCGGGTGTCGCTGTCGAAACGCGCGACATCTCGCTCGCGGGCCGTATCGTCGCCGCGTTCGCGGACACGCTGCCGCCGGCGCAGCAGGGGGCCGACGATCTGGCGGAACTCGGCGCGCTCACGCTGAAGCCCGACGCGAACATCGTCAAGCTGCCGAACATCAGCGCGTCGGTGCCGCAGATGAAGGCCGCGATCGCCGAGCTGCGGGCGCAGGGCTACGCGCTGCCCGACTATCCGGAAGCGCCGTCGACCGACGCCGAACGGGAAATCAGGGCCCGCTACGACAAGGTCAAGGGCAGCGCGGTGAACCCGGTGCTGCGCGAAGGCAACTCGGATCGCCGCGCGCCGCTGTCGGTGAAGCACTACGCGCGCAAGCATCCGCACAAGATGGGCGCGTGGCGCGCCGATTCGAAGGCGCACGTCGCGCACATGACCGACGGCGACTTCTACGGCAGCGAGCGCTCCGCGCTGATCGGCGCGGCCGGCAGCGTGAGGATCGAGCTGACGACCACCGACGGCGCGAAAAAGGTGCTGAAGGACAAGACCGCGGTGAAGGCGGGCGAGATCATCGACGCGTCGGTGATGAGCAAGAACGCGCTGCGCCGCTTCCTCGACGAACAGATCGCGGATGCGAATGCGCAGGGCGTGCTGTTCTCGGTGCACCTGAAGGCGACGATGATGAAGGTGTCCGATCCGATCATGTTCGGCCACGTCGTGTCGGTGTTCTACCAGGACGTGCTCGCGAAGCACACGGATCTGCTCGCGCGCGCGGGCTTCAACCCGAACAACGGCATCGGCGATCTGTACGCGCGCCTGAAGGACATGCCGGCCGACACGCGCGAAGCGATCGACGCGGACATGAAGGCGCTGTACGCGCGCCAGCCGCGCGTCGCGATGGTGAACTCCGACCGCGGGATCACGAACCTGCACGTGCCGAGCGACGTGATCGTCGACGCGTCGATGCCGGCGATGATCCGCGACTCGGGCGGCATGTGGGGCCCGGACGGCGAGCTGTGCGACGCGAAGGCGGTGATTCCGGACCGCTGCTACGCGGGCGTCTACCAGGCGGTGATCGACGACTGCAAGGCGCACGGCGCGTTCGACCCGGTCACGATGGGCAGCGTGCCGAACGTCGGCCTGATGGCGCAGGCGGCCGAAGAGTACGGCTCGCACGACAAGACGTTCCAGATTCCGGCGGACGGCGTCGTGCGCGTGATCGACGAAACGGGCAACGTGCTGCTCGAGCACTCCGTCGAGGCGGGCGACATCTGGCGCATGTGCCAGACGAAGGACGCGCCGGTGCGGGACTGGGTGAAGCTCGCGGTGAACCGCGCGCGTGCGACGGGCGTGCCGGCCGTGTTCTGGCTCGATCCGGCGCGCGCGCATGACGCGCAGATCATCGCGAAGGTCGAGCGTTACCTGAAGGATCACGACACGAGCGGCCTCGACATCCGGATCATGACGCCGGTCGACGCGACGCGCTTCTCGCTCGAGCGGATCCGCCAGGGCCTCGACACGATCTCGGTCACGGGCAACGTGCTGCGCGACTACCTGACCGACCTGTTCCCGATCATGGAGCTCGGCACGAGCGCGAAGATGCTGTCGATCGTGCCGCTGATGGCGGGCGGCGGGATGTTCGAGACGGGCGCGGGCGGCTCGGCGCCGAAGCACGTGCAGCAGTTCGTCGAGGAGGGCTTCCTGCGCTGGGATTCGCTCGGCGAATTCCTCGCGCTTGCGGCGTCGCTCGAGCATCTGGGCGCGGCGTACGCGAACCCGAAGGCGCTTGTGCTGGCGAAGACGCTCGATCAGGCGACCGGCAAGTTCCTCGACGAAAACAAGTCGCCGGCGCGCAAGGTCGGCGGCCTCGACAATCGCGGCAGCCATTTCTACCTGTGCCTGTACTGGGCGCAGGCGCTGGCCGCGCAGACCGACGACGCGGCGCTGCAGGCGCAGTTCGCGGGCGTCGCGAAGGCGCTCGGCGATGCCGAGGCGCGGATTCTCGACGAACTGGGCGCCGCGCAGGGCAAGGCGATGGAGATTGGCGGCTACTATCGTCCGGACGTCGAGCTGACGAGCCGCGCGATGCGTCCGAGCGCGACGCTGAACGCGATCGTCGACGCGATAGCCTGACGCGTCGCCGCGTGCCGGGATGAAATGAAACGGGGAGCGCCCGGACCGCCGGACGCTCCCCGTTCGCCATTACACGTGGACGATTTCCCAGTCCACGATCTGTTCGGGAACGTCGAGGGTCGCGGTGTCCAGTTCGGACAGTGCCGGGCAGCTCGCGCCACGCGCGATGTGATCGGCCGCATGTTCGGGGCTCGCGAAAGCGCCGAGCGACGCGTTGCCGAACGTCGCTTCCCAGCCGTCGTTGCCCGGCAGGATGTAGAACGATCCTTGCGCTGAACCGAAGCGAAATCCCTTCATTGCCGTTCTCCCTTTCTATGACGCGTTTTCGGTGACGCTCCCGCTGCCTGGGCGGGAACGGAGTCGACTGGCGGTCTGCGGCGCAATGTCTGCTTCCGGAGCGCAGCGGAACGTCGGTCCATGTGGAGCAGTCTACGTCCGGGCCCCCATTCCGCGGAGTGGGTGTAGGCGATGCTCGACGCAAAAAATAATCTTTTATAAACAAAGAGATATTTTTCTTGTTCCGAATGGCGGAATGGTCTGCGGCATTGCGAAACCGGCGATTTGTGCCTTGCATCATGGTTTTTTACAGTGCAACGGTATATTCCGCATCGTGAAATTTTGAGCGATTATGAGGACCGATCGATGATTCGCAGAACCTTCCTGTCGCGCGCCGTCGGCGTTGCCGTTGCGTCGCTGTTCGCGCGCGGCGCATGGGCCCAGCACGCGGACCACGCCGGCATGGGCGGCATGAGTGACATGGACGGCATGGGCGGCATGGGCGGCATGGGTGATATGGAAATGGACGACATGCCCGGCATGTCGATGCACGCTCGCCACGCGCAGGCGGCGCCTGCGGCGCCGGCCTCGCTCGCGGCGCCCGATGCGCTGCCGGCGGGCGCGCCGCTGCCGGCGCTGCGCACGCTCGCCGACGAGAGCCGCGAGCCGGGCACGTTTCGCGCGACGCTCGTCGCGCAGCCGGTCGCTCGCGCGATACTGCCGGGTGCGCGGCCGACGACGTTCTGGCAGTTCGGGGCGGGCACGCAGGGCCCGGTGGTCGGCCCGCTGATCGACGTGCACGAGGGCGACACGGTCGAGATTCGCTTCGTGAACCGGCTGCCGCAGCCGTCGACGATTCACTGGCACGGGCTGCCGGTGCCGCCGGACCAGGACGGCAACCCGTCCGATCCGGTCGCGCCGGGCGCGACGCGCGTCTACCGTTTCACGCTGCCGAAGGGCAGCGCGGGCACGTACTGGTATCACCCGCATCCGCATGGGATGACGGCCGAGCAGGTGTTTCGCGGGCTCGCGGGGCCGTTCGTCGTGCGAGCGGCCGACGATCCGCTCGCCGGCTGGCCGGAGCGGCATCTGTTCGTGTCCGACCTGAAGCTTGCGCGCGACGGTACGATTGCGCCGAACGACATGATGGACTGGATGAACGGCCGCGAAGGGCAGTACGCGCTCGTCAACGGTGCACGCCGGCCGCGGATCGACGTCGCGGGCGACGAGCGATGGCGCGTATGGAACGCATGCAGCGCGCGCTATCTGCAGCTCGCATTCGACGACGGCCGTGCGTTCGAGCACGTCGGCAGCGACGGCGGGCTGTTCGACGTGCCGCGCGGCGTGACGTCGCTGCTGATCGCGCCGGGCGAGCGCGCGGAGCTGCTGGTGCGCGCGGGCGAGCGCGCGTCGCGCGCGGTGCTGATCGCCGCGCAATACGACCGGCGCAAGATGGCGATGTCGACGAGCGGGCACGGCAGCCTGCCGCCGGCCCCGGCGCTGCCGCTCGCGGATCTGTCGTTCGCCGCGGCCGAGTCACGCGCGCGGCCGGCGACGCTGCGCACGGTGCCGGCGCTCGGCGAGCGGGCCGCGCAGAAGGCGGTGACGTTCGCGGAGTCGATGGACATGGCCGCGATGATGCGCGCGCCCGTACAAGGCCGCCCGGCCGGCATGCGCTTCATGATCAACGGCGAGACCTACGCGCCGCATCGCGCGACGCTGACGAGCCGCGCGGGCGACGTCGAGCGCTGGGCGATCCGCAACGATACCGACATGGATCATCCGTTCCATCTGCATGGCACGCAGTTCCAGGTGATCGCGCGCGAGTCGGACGGTGCGCGCACGCCGGAGCCGTATCGCGCGTGGCGCGACACGGTGAACGTGCGCAGCGGGGAAACCGTGACGATCGACACGCGGCAGCCGACGCCGGGCGAGCGCATGTTCCATTGCCATATCCTCGAGCACGAGGATATGGGGATGATGGGGACGTTGAAGGTCGTGTAATGCGCACGTAATGCACACGTCAAGCGCACGTCAAGCACGCGTAAATCACACGTAAAGCGCGACGCGCGGCGATTATGCAATGCAGGCGAAACAGTGTGTCGCGCGCGTCGCGATAATCCATTCAGCGGTACAAAAAAGACGGCGGCACAAAAGACGGCGGCACAAAAAAAGAAACCCGGCGCTTCGCCGGGTTTCCTCACTCGAAATCCGATGCCCTCAGGCGGCCTGGATGTTCGACGCTTGTTTGCCCTTCGGGCCTTGGACGACCTCGAAGCTCACTTTCTGGCCTTCCTTCAGGGTTTTGAAGCCCTGCATGTTGATGGCCGAGAAGTGTGCGAACAGATCCTCACCGCCCTCGTCGGGGGTGATGAAACCGAAGCCCTTCGCGTCGTTGAACCACTTGACAATACCTGTTGCCATACCTACTTCCCCTGTCACACAGTCGCTACTTACCACGAGCACGCTCGAAAAGCTAAACGACCGGAAAATACAGCCGTTCCCCCCTCACAAGCTCACCACGGCCCCTTTTTATTTGCCTTTACGGCAAATTGAAAAAAGTGCCAGCTTGATTGTTGGCGCTCTTTATTTGAGTGTCAAGAAAATTTTTGGGCGTATCGGAGGGCGTTGTAAAGAACCCATTTTCAGGGTTTTTCCGGCTTTGCTTTGCGTGGCCGTCACAAGCGCGACGTCTTGAAAAGAAGCATAATCGACGCACATACCAGGCTCGAGTGACACGCGTTCGAGCGATCCCGGCTTGTGGGATACTGGATGCGATCGCGGCGAAACGAATCGGTTCTCGCCGCGCGCGCCAAGCGTGAAAGCCGGCACCGCAGCCGGCTTTCGCATGGCGCGAAAACGCGCAAGCGTGATTCCGGGAAGCCGGGGAGGGCGCCGGCCGGTCGGTCGGGTTATGACAGGATTGCGGGCCTGTCCGAGTTGTTTAGAATGGGTGTATGGCGATTATCCCGGACAAGCAGGACAGCACCGTCCTGGAACGCAAGCAGCAGAAGCTGAAGCCGCCTTCGATGTACAAGGTGGTGCTGCTCAACGACGACTTCACGCCGATGGAGTTCGTCGTGATGGTCGTGCAGGAGTATTTCAAGAAGGATCGCGAAACGGCCACGCAGATCATGCTGAAGGTGCATCGCGAAGGGCGAGGGGTATGTGGGGTCTTCACGCGGGACATCGCGTCGACCAAAGTTGAGCAAGTCGTTACCCATGCGCGGCAGGCAGGGCATCCGCTGCAGTGCGTGATGGAGGAAGCATGATTGCCCAGGAATTGGAAGTCAGCCTGCACATGGCGTTCATGGAGGCACGTCAGGCGCGCCATGAGTTCATTACGGTAGAGCATCTGTTGCTGGCGCTGCTCGACAATCCGACGGCGGCCGAGGTGTTGCGCGCGTGCGCGGCGAACATCGAGGACCTGCGTCAGAACCTGCGCAATTTCATCCACGACAACACGCCCACCGTTCCGGGCACCGACGACGTCGACACGCAGCCGACGCTCGGTTTCCAGCGCGTGATCCAGCGCGCGATCATGCATGTGCAGTCGACGTCGAACGGCAAGAAGGAAGTGACCGGCGCGAACGTGCTCGTCGCGATCTTCGGCGAGAAGGATTCGCACGCGGTCTACTACCTGCAGCAGCAGGGCGTGACGCGTCTCGACGTCGTCAACTTCATTTCCCACGGCATCGCGAAGACGAGCAGCGGCGAGACCGCGAAGGCGGCCGACGCGAACGCCGAGGGCGAGGACGCGAACGCGCAGAAGGAAACGCCGCTCGCGCAGTTCACGCAGAACCTGAACCAGATGGCGAAGGACGGCCGCATCGATCCGCTGATCGGCCGCGAGTCCGAAGTCGAGCGCGTCGTGCAGGTGCTGTGCCGCCGCCGCAAGAACAATCCGCTGCTCGTCGGCGAGGCCGGCGTCGGCAAGACGGCGATCGCCGAAGGCCTCGCGTATCGCATCACGCGCGGCGAAGTGCCGGACATCCTCGCGAACGCGCAGGTCTACTCGCTCGACATGGGCGCGCTGCTCGCCGGCACCAAGTATCGCGGCGATTTCGAGCAGCGCCTGAAGACCGTGCTGAAGGAGCTGAAGGAGCGTCCGCACGCGATCCTGTTCATCGACGAGATCCACACGCTGATCGGCGCGGGCGCCGCGTCGGGCGGCACGCTCGATGCGTCGAACCTGCTGAAGCCGGCGCTGTCGTCGGGCACGCTGAAGTGCATTGGCGCGACGACGTTCACCGAATATCGCGGGATCTTCGAGAAGGATGCGGCACTTTCGCGTCGTTTCCAGAAAGTCGACGTGACCGAGCCGACCGTCGAGCAGACCATCGCGATCCTGCGCGGCCTGAAGTCGCGCTTCGAGGAGCATCACGGCGTCAAGTATTCGTCGGGTGCGCTGTCGGCGGCGGCCGAACTGTCGGCGCGCTTCATCACCGACCGTCATCTGCCGGACAAGGCGATCGACGTGATCGACGAGGCCGGCGCCGCGCAGCGGATCCTGCCGAAGTCGAAGCAGAAGAAGACGATCGGCAAGAGCGAGATCGAGGAAATCATCTCGAAGATCGCGCGCGTGCCCCCGCAGAGCGTGTCGCAGGACGACCGCAGCAAGCTGCAGACGCTCGATCGCGATCTGAAGAGCGTCGTGTTCGGCCAGGATCCGGCGATCGACGCGCTCGCGGCGTCGATCAAGATGGCGCGCGCCGGGCTCGGCAAGACCGACAGGCCGATCGGCTCGTTCCTGTTCTCGGGCCCGACCGGCGTCGGCAAGACCGAAGTCGCGCGCCAGCTCGCGTTCACGCTCGGCATCGAGCTGATCCGCTTCGACATGTCCGAATACATGGAGCGCCATGCGGTGAGCCGGCTGATCGGCGCGCCGCCGGGCTATGTCGGGTTCGATCAGGGCGGCCTGCTGACCGAAGCCGTCACGAAGAAGCCGCATTGCGTGCTGCTGCTCGACGAGATCGAGAAGGCGCATCCGGATATCTACAACGTGCTGCTGCAGGTGATGGATCACGGCACGCTGACGGACAATAACGGCCGCAAGGCGGACTTCCGCAACGTGATCATCATCATGACGACGAACGCGGGTGCGGAGTCGATGCAGAAGTCGACGATCGGCTTCACGACGCGCCGCGAGACCGGCGACGAGATGGCCGACATCAAGCGGCTGTTCACGCCCGAGTTCCGCAACCGGCTCGATGCGACGATCAGCTTCCGCGCGCTCGATGAGGAAATCATCATGCGCGTGGTCGACAAGTTCCTGATCCAGCTCGAAGACCAGTTGCACGAGAAGAAGGTCGACGCGTTGTTCACCGACGCGCTGCGCAAGCATCTCGCGAAGCACGGCTTCGATCCGCTGATGGGCGCGCGCCCGATGCAGCGGCTGATCCAGGATACGATCCGCCGCGCGCTCGCCGACGAACTGCTGTTCGGCAAGCTCTTGAACGGCGGCCACGTGACGGTCGATGTCGACGAGAACGACAAGATCCAGCTGTCGTTCGACAAGCTGGCGAATCCGCCGCACAAGCCGAACGAGGAAACGGTCGAAGTCGAATGAGCCGGCGGGTCCGGCGGCTCACCGAACGGCGCGGGAAGTTTCCCGCGCCGTTTTCATTTTCGGGCGACGGCGGCGCGCCGCCGTCTGGTCAGTGACGCCCGGTCAGTGGCGCCCGGTGCTGCCGAAGCCGCCTTCGCCGCGCTCGCTCGCGCCGAATTCGTCGACGATGTTGAACCGCGCCTGCACGACCGGCACGATCACGAGCTGCGCGAGGCGCTCGAACGGGTTCAGCGTGAACGTCGTCTGGCCGCGGTTCCACGTCGAAATCATCAGCTCGCCCTGGTAGTCGGAGTCGATCAGCCCGACCAGGTTGCCCAGCACGACGCCGTGCTTGTGGCCGAGCCCCGAGCGCGGCAGGATCAGCGCCGCGTAGCCCGGGTCGGCGACGTGGATCGCGAGGCCGGTCGGCACGAGTACCGTCGCGCCCGGCTCGAGCGTGATCGGCGCGTCGATGCACGCGCGCAGGTCGAGGCCGGCGCTGCCGGGCGTCGCGTACTTCGGCAGGTAGTCGCGCATCCGCGCGTCGAGAATCTTCAGGTCGAGGTTCATGCGGCAGTATGAGGTCAGATGAGGCGGGTGTCCGGCACGCGCTTCGCGATCTCGTCGATCAGCGTGTGCGCGAGCAGATCCTTGTTCGCGCGCGGCAGGCGCGTGATGCCGGACGCTTCGAACAGCACGACTTCGTTGTCGTCGCGGCCGAACGTCTGCGGGCCGAGGTTGCCGACGAGCAGCGGCACGTTCTTGCGGCGGCGCTTCTCGTCGCCGTGCACGTCGAGATCGCCGCTCTCGGCCGCGAACCCGACGCAGTACGGCGGATGCGGCAGCGCCGCGACCGTCGCGAGAATGTCCGGATTCTCGACGAACGCGAGCGTCGGCATCTTGCGGTCGGCGGTCTTCTTGATCTTGTGCTCGGCCGGCTGCGCGGCGCGCCAGTCGGCGACCGCCGCGACCGCGATGAAGATGTCCGCGTCCGGCACCGCGTGCATCACCGCGTCGTGCATCTGCTGCGCGGTCTGCACGTCCTCGCGGTACACGCCCCACGGCGTCGCCAACGCGACCGGGCCCGCGACGAGGTGCACGTCGGCGCCCGCCTGCTGCGCGGCGCGCGCGAGCGCGAAGCCCATCTTGCCGCTCGAGCGGTTCGTGATCCCGCGCACCGGGTCGAGCGGTTCGAACGTCGGGCCGGCCGTGATCAGCACGCGGCGGTGCACGAGCCGCTTCGGCTGGAAATGCGACACGATCGCTTCATAGATTGCTTCCGGTTCGAGCATCCGGCCGTCGCCGACCTCGCCGCATGCCTGCGCGCCGGAATCGGGGCCGAGCACCGCGACGCCGTCCGCGCGCAGTTGCGCGACGTTGCGCTGCGTCGCCGGGTTCTGCCACATCTGGCGGTTCATCGCGGGCACGACGAGCAGCGGGCAGTCGCGCGCGACGCACAGCGTCGACAGCAGATCGTCCGCGAACCCGTGCGCGAGCTTCGCGAGGAAGTCGGTCGACGCGGGCGCGATCACGATCGCGTCGGCTTCGCGCGACAGGTCGATGTGCGCCATGTTGTTGTCGATGCGTGCGTCCCACTGGCTCGTGTAGACGGGCCGGCCGGACAGCGCCTGCATCGTGACGGGCGTGATGAACTGCGTGGCCGCTTCGGTCATCGCGACCTGCACGGTCGCGCCGGCTTTCGTCAGCAGGCGCGTGAGCTCGGCGATCTTGTAGCAGGCGATGCCGCCCGTCAGGCCGAGAACCAGATGCTTTCCTGCGAGTTCTGCGTGTGCCAACTCATGTCTCCGTTGGGGGCGAGCGCGTCGGCCGGCGCGCGGGCGCCGGCCGACGACGCAGAGTATGCGCTGCTTTAGCGCGCGCCGCGCACGCGACGCAGCTCGTCGTAGATCAGCAGCACCGCGCCGACCGTGATCGCCGAGTCGGCGAGATTGAACGCGGGCCAGTGCCACGCGCCGACGTGGAAGTCGAGAAAGTCGATCACGTGGCCGTACATCACCCGGTCGATCACGTTGCCGAGCGCGCCGCCGAGGATCAGCGCGAGCGCCAGGCTGAACAGGCGCTGATGGCCGTGGCGCTTCAGCAGCGCGCAGATCACGAGCGTCGCGACGATGCCGAGCGCGGTGAACGCCCAGCGCTGCCAGCCGCTCGCGGTCGACAGGAAGCCGAACGCGGCGCCGCGGTTGTACACGAGCACGAGGCTGAAGAACGACGTGAGCGCGTGCTGCGCGCCGTATGCGAACGTCTTCACGATCGCGATCTTCGACAGCTGATCGAACAGGATCACGATCAGCGACACGCCGAGCCACGGCACGAGCGCGCCGCCCGTTGTGGAATTGCCGCGCGATTTCGTCATCGTTTTCGCCATTTACGCTGCGCTCCGGATTTCGCCGTTGTCGAACAGGTTCGAGAAGCAGCGGCCGCAGAGCGTCGGATGCTCGGCGTGCGTGCCGACGTCCGCGCGATAGTGCCAGCAGCGCTCGCATTTCTGGTACGCCGATGCCGCGACGTCGACGCTTTCGTCCGCGACGTCGTCGACCTTCTCGACCGTCGCGGCCGACGTGATCAGCACGAACTTCAGGTCGTCGCCGAGGCTCGCGAGCGCGTCGTAGCGCGCGTCGCTCGCGCGCACGGTCACTTCGGCCTGCAGCGACGAGCCGATCCGGTTCGCGGTGCGCGCTTCCTCGAGCGCCTTCATGATGTCGCCGCGCACCGCGCGCAGCACGGCCCACTTGGCCGTCAGCTCGGCGGCGCCGGCGATCTCCGGATACGCGTAATACGTTTCGGTGAAGATCGTGTCGCTCGCCGGCTGGAACACCTTCCACGCTTCCTCGGCCGTGAACGACAGGAACGGCGCGAGCACGCGCAGCAGGCCCTGCGTCAGGTGATGGAGCGCCGTCTGCGCGGAGCGGCGGGCCTTCGAATCCGGCGCGCTCGTGTACAGGCGGTCCTTCAGCACGTCGAGGTAGAAGCCGCCGAGATCTTCCGAGCAGTACGTCTGCAGCTTCGCGACGACCGGGTGGAACTCGTACTTCTCGTAGTGCGCGAGCAGCTCGGTCTGCAGCTGCGCGGAGAACGCGACCGCGTAGCGGTCGATCTCGAGCCATTCCTCGGCCGGCACCGCGTGCTTCGCATAGTCGAAGTCCGACAGGTTCGCGAGCAGGAAGCGCAGCGTGTTGCGGATCCGGCGATAGCCTTCGGTCACGCGCTTCAGGATCTCCTCGGAGATCGCGAGCTCGCCCGAGTAGTCGGTCGACGCGATCCACAGGCGGATGATCTCCGCGCCGAGGCGGTTCGCGACCTCGTGCGGATCGACGCCGTTGCCGAGCGACTTGCTCATCTTGCGGCCTTCGCCGTCGACGGTGAAGCCGTGCGTGAGCAGGCCCTTGTACGGCGCGCGGCCGTCGAGCATCGACGCGGTCAGCAGCGACGAGTGGAACCAGCCGCGGTGCTGGTCCGAGCCTTCGAGATACAGGTCGGCCGGGAACTGCAGATCGTGCGCGTGCGAGCGGCGCAGCACGTGCCAGTGCGTGGTGCCCGAGTCGAACCACACGTCGAGCGTGTCGCGGTTCTTTTCGTACATGTTCGCGTCATCGCCGATCAGCTCGCGCGCATCGAGCGTCTGCCATGCCTCGATGCCGGCCGCTTCGACGCGCTTCGCGACGGCCTCGAGCAGCTCGAGCGTGCGCGGATGCAGCTCGCCCGTTTCCTTGTGCACGAAGAACGCCATCGGCACGCCCCACTGGCGCTGACGCGACAGCGTCCAGTCCGGGCGGTTCGCGATCATGCTGTAGAGGCGCTGCTGGCCCCACGACGGATAGAACGCGGTCGCGTCGACTGCCGCGAGCGCGGTTTCGCGCAGCGTGCCGGCGCCGTCGTTCGGTTTCACGTCCATCCCGGCGAACCACTGCGACGTCGCGCGGTAGATGATCGGCGTCTTGTGGCGCCAGCAGTGCATGTAGCTGTGCGTGTACTTCTCGTTGCGCAGCAGCGTGCCGGCCGCGTTCAGCGCGTCGACGACCTTCGGGTTCGCATCCCAGATCGTGAGGCCGCCGAACAGCGGCAGCGACTCGATGTAGCGGCCGTCGCCCATCACCGGGTTGATGATGTCGGAATCCGTCATCCCGTGCGCCTTGCACGACTGGAAATCCTCGACGCCGTACGCGGGCGACGAGTGCACGACGCCGGTGCCGGTGTCGGTCGTCACGTAGTCGCCGAGGTAGACGGGCGCGGTGCGCTTGTAGCCCGGATGCGCGGCCGCGAGCGGGTGATGGAAGCGCAGGTTCGCGAGCTTCTCGCCGCGCGTCGTCGCGACGATCGTGCCGGTCAGCTTGAACTCCTGCATGCACGCGGCGACGCGCTCTTCCGCGATGATCAGCAGCCCGCGTTCGGTGTCGACGAGCGCATAGACGATCTCGGGATGCAGGTTCAGCGCCTGGTTCGCGGGAATCGTCCACGGCGTCGTGGTCCAGATCACGATCCCGCCCTCCGTGCGCGGCAGCGCGGCGAGGCCGAACGCCTTCGCGGTTCGGTCGGGCTCGGCGAACGGGAACATCACGTCGATCGTCGGGTCGGTGCGGTCCTTGTACTCGACCTCGGCTTCCGCGAGCGCGGAGCCGCAGTCGAAGCACCAGTTCACCGGCTTGAGCCCGCGATACACGTAGCCCTTCTCGATGATCTTGCCGAGCGCGCGGATTTCCTCGGCCTCGTTGACGAAGTTCATCGTCTTGTACGGATTGCCCCAGTCGCCGAGCACGCCGAGCCGCTTGAAGCCGGCCTTCTGCTTCTCGATCTGCTCGCTCGCGTACGTGCGCGCCTTGCTCATCACCTCGGCCGCGGGCAGCGACTTGCCGAACTGCTTCTCGATCTGGATCTCGATCGGCATGCCGTGGCAGTCCCAGCCGGGCACGTACGGCGCGTCGAAGCCGGCCATGTTGCGCGACTTCACGACCATGTCCTTCAGAATCTTGTTGACCGCGTGGCCGAGGTGGATGTCGCCGTTCGCGTACGGCGGGCCGTCGTGCAGGATGAACTTCGGCCGGCCCTTGCTGGCCGCGCGGATCTTCTCGTAGATCCCGCGCTCCTCCCACTCCCTGACCCACTGCGGCTCGCGCTTCGGCAGGTCGCCGCGCATCGGGAACGGCGTGTCGAGCAGGTTGACCGGATACTTCGCCTGCGGTTTCGAATCGGCTTTCTTGTTGCTCATGGTGAGATCGCTATCTGAATCGAGGGACGCTCGTGCGTCGTGAATCGGGGGCGTTGACGCGCGCGCTCGCGCGTCATGGCGTCATGGCGTCATGCGGCGTCGGCGGCGCCGTGCGCCGTCGTCCGGCGGAGAATCAGCTAATTCGGTCGGTTGCCGACGTCGAGAAGCCGGTCGCGCAACTGCCCGGCGCGTGTTCCGCGAAATACGCGCGTGCGTTCGCGACGTCCTGCGCGATCGCGCGCGACAGCGCCTCGAGATCGTCGAACTTCGCCTCGTCGCGCAGCTTCTTCAGGAATTCGACGCGCACGAGCTTGCCGTACGCGTCGCCGTGCCAGTCGAGCAGGTGGACTTCGAGCAGCACGCGGCCCGAATCGACGACGGTCGGGCGCAGCCCGAGGCTCGCGACGCCGGGCAGCGGCGTGTCGCCGAGCCCGTGCACCTGGACGACGAGGATCCCGGCGAGGGCCGGCCGCTTGTGCGCGATCGGCAGGTTCAGCGTCGGGAAGCCGAGGTCGCGGCCGAGCTTCAGCCCGTGCGTCACGTGGCCGCTGATCGCGTAGCCGTGGCCGAGCGCCTGCGCGGCCGTGGCGAGATCGCCGGCCGCGAGCGCGGCGCGCACGCCGGAGCTCGAGATCCGCTGGCCGCCCGGATCGACGATCGTGCCCATCTGCTCGACGTCGAAGCCGTGCCGCTCGCCCGCCGCGCGCAGCGACTCGAACGTGCCCGCGCGCTTCGCGCCGTAGCGGAAATCGTCGCCGACCATCATCCAGCGCGTGTGCAGCCCGCCGACGAGCGTATGCTCGACGAACGTCTCGGGCGACTGGCTCGCGAACGAGTGATTGAAGTGCTCGACGACGACGCGGTCGACGCCGTGGTCGCGCAACGCTTCGAGCTTGTCGCGCAGCATCGCGATCCGCGGGGGGGCAGCGGCCGGATTGAAGAACTCGCGCGGATGGGGCTCGAAGGTCATCACGCAGACCGGCAGCCCGCGCGCGTCCGCTGCCGCGCGCACGCGCGCGAGCAGGGCCTGGTGGCCGCGATGGACACCGTCGAAGTTGCCGATCGTCAGCGCGCAGGGCGCGCGGCTTTCGGCGTTGGGCAGGCCGCGGAAGACTTTCACGATAGTGAGTGGCAGCGTCGGGGAACGGGCAGGGGATCCCGCAAAGCAGAAGATTATAAACGTTCGGGCGGACGGGCGGCTCGGCGCGCCGGAAACCGCATGGCCGAATGGTAAAATCCGCGGATGAAAAATCTCGTCATCCTGATCTCCGGTCGCGGCAGCAACATGGAGGCCATCGTCCGCGCGTGCGCGGACGAAGCGTGGCCCGCCCGCATCGCCGCCGTGATCGCCAACCGGCCCGACGCGGCCGGTCTCGCATTTGCCGCGTCGCGCGGCATCCCGACCGCGGTCGTCGACCACCGCGCGTTCGACGGCCGCGACAGCTTCGACACCGCGCTCGCGGCCGAGATCGACCGCTTCGGCGCCGATCTCGTGATCCTCGCGGGCTTCATGCGCATCCTGACGCCGGCCTTCGTCCAGCGCTACGAGGGCCGGATGCTGAACGTCCACCCGTCGCTGCTGCCGAGCTTCAAGGGCGTGCACACGCACCAGCAGGCGCTCGACGCGGGCGTCGCGCTGCACGGCGCGAGCGTGCATTTCGTGATTCCCGAGCTCGACAGCGGCGCGATCGTCGCGCAGGGCGCGGTGCCGGTGCGCGCCGGCGACGACGCCGACGCGCTCGCGAAAAGGGTGCTCGCGGTCGAGCACGTGCTGTATCCGCGCGCGGTGCGCTGGTTCGTCGACGGCAAGCTGCGCCTCGACGGGAGCCGCGCGGTGGTCGCGCCGGACGAGAACCGCTGGATCTTCGCGGACGATACGAACGTAAAAACGAGCGAGAACGTATGAAACTGCACGGTTTCCTGATCGGCCAGACCGAGACGCTGCTGGCCGAGGTGCTGAAATTCGCGGGCCCGGCCGACGCGACGACGAGCCGCTTCTTTCGCGCGCACCCGAAGCTCGGGCACGCGGAGCGCGGCGTGATCGCCGAGGCGGTGTTCGCGGTGCTGCGCCGCAAGATGGAGTATGGGCATCTCGCCGAGAGCGGCAGCGGCAGCCCGGCGCGGCGGCTCGCGCTGCTCGGGCTGATGCAGACGAACGGCCGCGGCGCGCTGCGGCCGTTCGTGTCGGAGGCCGAGCACGCGTGGCTCGAGCACGTGTCGAAGATCGATCCGGCGAGCCTGCCGCTGCGCGTGCGCACGAACCTGCCGGACTGGATCCACCAGGCGCTCGCGACGCGCTTCGACGCGGCCGAACTCGCGCAGCTCGCCGCCGCGCTGAATTATCCGGCGCCGCTCGACCTGCGCGCGAACGCGCAGAAGGCGACGCGCGACCAGGTGCTCGCCGCGCTGAAGGCGTCCGGCATCGAGGCGGGCGCGACGCCGTTCGCGCCGTACGGCGTGCGCGTCGTCGGCAAGCCCGCGCTGACGAAGCTCGCGCTGTTCACGGACGGAATGATCGAGGTGCAGGACGAGGGCAGCCAGCTGCTCTGTTCGCTGGTCGCGCCGAAGCGCGGCGAGATGGTCGTCGATTTCTGCGCGGGCGCCGGCGGCAAGACGCTCGCGCTCGGCGCGGCGATGCGCTCGACCGGGCGCCTGTACGCGTTCGACGTGTCCGAGAAGCGGCTCGCGAAGCTGAAGCCGCGGCTCGCGAGAAGCGGGCTGTCGAACGTGAACCCGGTGCTGATCGACAGCGAGCACGACGCGAAGATCAAGCGGCTCGCGGGCAAGATCGACCGCGTGCTCGTCGACGCGCCGTGCAGCGGCCTCGGCACGCTGCGCCGCAATCCGGACCTGAAGTGGCGCCAGTCGCCCGCGTCGATCGACGAGCTGCGGCCGAAGCAGGCGTCGATCCTCGCGAGCGCCGCACGCCTCGTGAAGCCGGGCGGCCGGCTCGTCTACGCGACCTGCAGCGTGCTCGACGCCGAGAACGAGCAGATCGTCGCGCAGTTCGTCGCCGATCACCCGGAATTCGTGCTCGTGCCCGCGCAGCAGGTGCTCGCCGACCAGCGGATCACGCTCGAAACCGGCGATTACCTGTCGCTGTGGCCGCACCGCCATGCGACCGACGGCTTCTTCGCGGCGGTGCTCGAGCGGCGCGCGCGCTGACGGCGACGATTTCGTCCGATGATAGACGGTCGGCTGTTCGCGCGCCGTGTCGCGGCGGTGATCCAGGATTTCAACGAGCCCGCGACGGTCTGGCAGCTCGGCGTGCTCGCCGGCGCGCTCGGCCTCGCGTGGGTCGTTGCGCGCTTTTTGCGCGGCCGCCTCGACGCGCGGCGCCGCGCGGCCGGGCGCCGGCCGGGTGCCGGCGCGCGGAGCCTGAACCGCGCGATCTTCCCGCTGATCGGCGGCGTGTTCGTGTCGATCGCGCAGGCCGCGCTCGACGGCGTGATGCCGACGGCGGTGCTGTCGCTCGCGCTCGTGCCGCTCGTCGGCATCGGCCTCATCTACATCCTGTTCTTCGTCGCGCGCCGCGTGTTCGCGCGCGACGGCAGCACGTACGCGTGGCTGTCGATCGTCGAGAAGATCGTGTCGGTCGTGATCTGGGCCGGGATGGCGTTCACGGTGCTCGGCATCCAGCGCGACGTGCTGCAGTGGCTCGACAGCGTGCAGTTCCGCGTCGCGAACGCGCACCTGACGCTGCTGTCGGTGCTGTCGGGCGCGCTGTGGATCTGCGTGACGCTGATCGTCGCGATGTGGCTCGGCTCGATGCTCGAGGATCGCCTCGCGCGCGCGAGCACGCTCGACGCGAACCTGAAGGTCGTGCTGTCGCGGATCGGCCGCGCGCTGCTCGTCGTCGCGGCGGTGCTGATCGGGCTGTCGCTCGTCGGCATCGACGTGACGGTGCTCGGCGTGTTCGGCGGCGCGCTCGGCGTCGGGCTCGGCTTCGGGCTGCAGAAGATCGCGAGCAACTACGTGTCCGGCTTCATCATCCTGCTCGACCGGTCGCTGCGGCTCGGCGACGCGATCAGCGTCGGCGGGCTGAACGGCATCGTCACGCAGATCCGCACGCGCTACACGGTCGTGCGCGGCCTCGACGGCAACGAGACGCTGATCCCGAACGAGAAGCTGATCACCGACGTCGTGCAGAACCAGTCGTCGTACCAGACGCGCGGCTACGCGAAGCTCGCGGTGCAGGTCGCGTACACGAGCGACGTCGAGGCGGCGCTCGCGTTGCTCGCCGACGCGGCGAAAGGCGTGCCGCGCGTGCTGGGCGAGCCGGCGCCGACGCCGTATCTGGCGGGCTTCGGCGCGGACGGCATCAATCTCGAGCTCGGCTTCTGGATCGAGGACGCCGCGAAGGGCACGTCGGGCGTGCGCTCGACGGTGAACCGGAACATCTGGCGCCTTTTTTCGGAGCACGGGATCTCGATTCCGTTCCCGCAGCGCGAGGTGCGCGTCGTCGGGCTGCCGGACGGCTTCGCGGGCCGCGCGCAGGCGGACGGCGACGCGGATCGCGTACACGAGTAAGGTAGCCAAAAGCGCGGCCAAAAGCGGATTGTCAGGCGGAGAACGTCCGTACATGGACTGCCAGACGTTGCGAACCGTCAAGAAATATTCATTTTTTACAAAGACTTGGATCGAATGCAGTAAAATTCTGGTCTATCGTTCTGCACGCTTTCATTTTTCTGACGCCCGGCCGTGTGGCCGGCGCCACTTTCACACCGCAGGTAACCGACTTGTTGAATTCCCTGTCCGATTTTCTTGCCCACGGGCTGCTGCACTTCTCGTGGTGGCAGATCGTGCTGTTCGCGCTTGCCGTCACGCACGTGACGATCATCGGCGTGACCGTCTATCTGCATCGCTGCCAGGCACACCGCGCGCTGGATCTTCATCCGATCGCGAGCCACTTCTTCCGCGCATGGCTGTGGGCGACCACCGGCATGCTGACCGGCCAGTGGGCCGCGATCCATCGCAAGCATCACGCGAAGTGCGAGACCGAGGAAGATCCGCACAGCCCGCAGACGCGCGGCATCTGGAAGGTGCTGCTCGAGGGCGCCGAGCTCTATCGCGCGGAGGCGAAGAACGAGGAAACGCTGCGCAAGTTCAGCCACGGCACGCCGAACGACTGGCTCGAGCGCAACGTCTACTCGAAGTACCCGATTCTCGGCATTAGCCTGATGATGGTGATCGACGTCGCGCTGTTCGGCCTCGTCGGCCTGACCGTCTGGGCGGTGCAGATGATCTGGATCCCGTTCTGGGCGGCCGGCGTGATCAACGGCCTCGGCCACTTCTGGGGCTATCGCAACTTCAACTCGGCCGACGCGAGCACGAACCTGATTCCGTGGGGCATCGTGATCGGCGGCGAGGAACTGCACAACAACCACCACACGTTCGCGACGTCGGCGAAGCTGTCGAACAAGTGGTACGAGTTCGACATCGGCTGGATGTACATCCGGATCATGTCGGCGCTCGGGCTCGCGAAGGTCAAGAAGATCGCGCCGACGCCGCGCCTGAAGGCCGGCAAGGCCGTGCTCGATCAGGAAACGCTGCAGGCCGTGTTGTCGAATCGCTACGAAGTGATGGCGCGTTACGGCAAGGCGGTGAAGCGTGCGTATCGCCAGGAGCTCGCGCGTCTGAAGGAGCTCGGCGCCGCGCGCGAGAAGTATCAATTGATGCGCGGCGCGCGCAAGTGGTTCCACAAGGACGAAGACGGCCTCGACGAGCCGCAGAAGCGCCTGCTGCCGGAAATCTTCGCGAACAGCCAGAAACTGCAGACGTACTTCCAGCTCCGCCAGGATCTCGCGGCGATCTGGGATCGCTCGACCGCGTCGCGCGAACAGCTGCTCGTCCAGTTGCAGGACTGGTGCCATCGCGCCGAGCAAAGCGGCATCAAGGCGCTGCAGGAATTTGCGTCGCGTCTGCGCCGCTACGCGTAATCTGAAATCGATTAGAATTCGAGGACGTCACAAACCCCGCGTTGGCGGGGTTTTTTCTTTTGAGCCGTCCATTTCGAGCGGCGGATCAGCAGGGCTGAGGAGATGATGATGCAATCGGCGATCAAACCCGTCGAGTACGACCGGCCGGTCGCGGCAGGCATGACCTGTGGCGTCGGGCAGGCTTGGGCGAAAGTGCCCGACGCGCTGTCCCCCAACGAGCGCGCGGCGCTCAAGGCGCGTATCAGGACACTGCTCGCGCGCGAGAAGGCGGTGCTGGTCGCACACTATTACGTGGACGCCGAGTTGCAGGAACTCGCGGACGAAACCGGCGGCTGCGTGGCCGATTCGCTCGAGATGGCCCGCTTTGGCCGCGATCACGATGCGCAGACGCTCGTCGTCGCCGGCGTGCGCTTCATGGGCGAGACCGCGAAGATCCTGAGCCCGAACAAGCGGATCCTGATGCCGGATCTCGACGCGACGTGCTCGCTCGATCTCGGCTGCCCGGTCGATGAATTCACCGCGTTCTGCGACGCGCATCCGGATCGCACGGTCGTCGTCTACGCGAACACGAGCGCTGCCGTGAAGGCGCGCGCGGACTGGATGGTCACGTCGGCGATCGGTCTCGATATCGTCGCCGATCTGCATGCGCGCGGCGAGAAGATTCTCTGGGCGCCGGACCGTCACCTCGGCCAGTATATTCAGAAGAAAACCGGCGCCGACATGCTGATGTGGCAGGGCTCGTGCCTCGTGCACGACGAGTTCAAGGGCATCGAGCTCGATCTGCTGCGCGCCGAATACCCGGACGCGAAGGTGCTCGTGCATCCGGAGGCGCCGGAGAGCGTCGTCGCGCTGGCCGACGTCGTCGGCTCGACCAAGCAGCTGATCGACGCCGCGCAAAAGCTCGATGCGACGCGCTTCATCGTCGCGACCGACCTCGGCATTCTGTACAAGATGCGGCTCGCCGCGCCGGGCAAGACCTTCATCGAAGCGCCGACCGCCGGCAACAGCGCGACCTGCAAGAGCTGCGCGCATTGCCCGTGGATGGCGATGAATGGTCTCGCGAATCTCGCGGACGTGCTCGAGCGCGGCCACAACGAGATCTTCGTCGACGCGGCGATCGGTGAGCGTGCGCGCGTGCCGATCGACCGGATGCTCGACTTCGCCGCGCGTCAGAAACAGCGCGTGCAGGCGAGTGGCGACCTGCAGCGCGACGCGCAACTGTTCGCGAACGTGGGGCCCGCATGAACGAACGACCCCCACGCTCACATTCGTTCGCTGCCCCCCGAGGGGGCGACGGCCTTCCTTGGGGCGGCCCGGCGGAAGGCCGCGCGGTTTCACCGCTGTACGACGAAATCCGCGCGCAGTACGGCGCCGCGTTCGATCAGGCGCTCGCGCGCAACGTCGCCGATGCGATCGCCGAGGACGTCGGCGACGGCGACCGGACCGGGCGGCTCGTACCGGCCGACGAGCGGCGCCGCGCGCGCATCATCGTGCGCGACGAGGCAGTGCTCTGCGGCGTGCCGTGGTTCGACGCGGTGATGCGCACGATCGATCCGTCGATCGCGGTGCGCTGGCAGTATCGCGAAGGCGACCGGATGACCGCCGATTCGACCGTCTGCGAGCTCGACGGCCCGGCGCGCGGGCTGCTGACCGCCGAGCGCAACGGCCTCAATTTCCTGCAACTGCTATCGGGCGTCGCGACCGCGACGCGCCGCTACGTCGAGCGGATCGAAGGCACGCGCGCGAAGATTCTCGACACGCGCAAGACGCTGCCGGGCCTGCGGCTCGCGCAGAAGTACGCGGTGCGCGTCGGCGGCGGCGCGAACCAGCGGCTCGCGCTGTACGACGGCATCCTGATCAAGGAGAACCACATCGCGGCGGCGGGTGGCGTCGGCGAGGCGCTCGACGCCGCGTTCGCGCTGAACGCGGGCGTGCCGGTGCAGATCGAGGTCGAGACGCTCGCGCAGCTCGACGTCGCGCTCGCGCACGGCGCGCAGTCGGTGCTGCTCGACAACTTCACGTTCGACATGATGCGCGACGCGGTGCGGGTCGCGGGCGGCCGGGCGGTGCTCGAAGTGTCGGGCGGCGTCAATTTCGACACGGTGCGCGCAATCGCCGAGACCGGCGTCGACCGCATCTCTATCGGCGCGCTGACGAAGGACGTGCGTGCGACCGATTATTCGATGCGTATTATCGGTTGATTCCGGTCGGTTGATCAGCGCCGCACGCGCGGCGCGAGCACCGACGGCAGCGCCTTCGGCAGCGTCTGCGGCCAGTCGCGGCTGAAGTGCAGGCCGCGGCTCTCGCGCCGCGACTGCGCGCTTTTCACGATCAGCGACGCGACGTCGACGAGATTGCGCAGCTCGAGCAGATCGCGGCTCACGCGGAAGTTCGCGTAATACTCGTGGATCTCGTCGCGCAGCAGCGACAGCCGGTGTTTCGCGCGCTCGAGGCGCTTGTCGGTGCGCACGATGCCGACGTAGTTCCACATCAGGCGGCGCAACTCGTCCCAGTTGTGCGCGACGACGACTTCCTCGTCCGCATCCGATACGCGGCTCTCGTCCCACGCGGGCAGCGGGCCGGGCGGCGCGGCGTCGAAGCCAGCCGTCTCGATCGCTTGCGCGGCCGCGCGGCCGATCACCACGCATTCGAGCAGCGAGTTGCTCGCGAGGCGATTCGCGCCGTGCAGCCCGGTGTACGCGGTTTCGCCGACCGCGTACAGGCCCGCGAGATCGGTGCGGCCCGCGAGATCGGTGACGACGCCGCCGCACGTGTAGTGCGCGGCCGGCACGACCGGAATCGGCTCGCGCGCGATGTCGATGCCGAACTCGAGACAGCGCGCGTGAATCGTCGGGAAATGCTCGCGCAGGAACGCTTCGGGCTGATGGCTGATGTCGAGGTACACGCAGTCGATCCCGCGCTTCTTGATCTCGAAGTCGATCGCGCGCGCGACGATGTCGCGCGGCGCGAGCTCCGCGCGCTCGTCGTGCGCGGGCATGAAGCGGGTGCCGTCCGGCAGCTTCAGCAGGCCGCCTTCGCCGCGCACCGCCTCGGAGATCAGGAACGATTTCGCGTACGGATGGAACAGGCAGGTCGGATGGAACTGGATGAACTCCATGTTCGAGACGCGGCAACCGGCGCGCCACGCCATCGCGATTCCGTCGCCGGTCGCGGTGTCCGGGTTCGTCGTGTACAGATAGACCTTGCCCGCGCCGCCGGTCGCGAGCACCGTGTGCTGCGCCTCGATCGTGACGGTCCGGCCTTGCTTCACGTCGAGCGCGTAGAGCCCGTGGCAGCGCTGGCCGGGCACGCCGAGCCGTTCGGACGTGATCAGGTCGATCGCATGATGGTCTTCGAGGAACGTGATGTTCGGATGGCGCCGCACGCGCTCGGACAGCGTCGCGAGCACCGCATGGCCGGTCGCGTCGGCGGCGTGGATGATGCGCCGGTGGCTGTGACCGCCTTCGCGCGTCAGATGGAAGCCGAGTTCGGCCGCATCGTCCTTCGTGAACGGCACGTGTTGCGAGATCAGCCATTCGATCGCCGCGCGGCCGTTCTCGACGATGTAGCGCGTCGCGCCCTCGTCGCAGAGGCCGCCGCCGGCGATCAGTGTGTCGCTGACGTGATTCTCGATGCTGTCGGCGGAATCGAGCACGGCGGCGATGCCGCCCTGCGCGTGATTGCTCGCGCCGTCCATCAGCGAGCGTTTCGCGATCACCGCCACGCGTCGTGTGCCGGCCAGGTTGAGCGCGACCGACAGCCCTGCCAGGCCGCTGCCGACGATCGCCACGTCGAATTTCATACTGCGTCTCCGTTGTTGCGCCAGGGGCGCCCGCGTTCGTCCGGGGCGGCTGGGCAAAGGGGAGAGGATACCGCGTCGCGCGCGCGTGCAAAAACAAAAAGCCCCGCGATTGCGGGGCTTTTCGTCGTCGTCGAGCCGACAGGAACCAGGCTTACTTGATCTTGGTTTCCTTGTACTCAACATGCTTGCGGACGACGGGATCGAACTTCATGATCGCCATCTTTTCCGGCATGTTGCGCTTGTTCTTCGTGGTCGTGTAGAAATGACCCGTGCCAGCGGTGGACTCGAGCTTGATCTTGTCGCGTGCGCCTTTTGCCATGATTACGCTCCTTCGGCTTTAGGCTTCGCCACGTGCGCGCAGGTCAGCGAGCACGGTATCGATGCCGTTCTTGTCGATCAGGCGCAGGCCGGCGTTCGAAACGCGCAGGCGCACCCAACGGTTTTCGCTTTCCACCCAGAACCGGCGGTTCTGCAGGTTCGGAAGGAAGCGACGCTTCGTCTTGTTGTTCGCGTGGGAAACGTTGTTGCCGCTCATCGGCGCTTTCCCAGTTACTTGGCATACGCGTGCCATGAGAGCACTCCTAATACGCTAAATTCGGGGTTCGATCGCCGGTGAAGGTCATCTTCGAGCGCGCACGTGATCCATGCACGCCTTCGGAACGCCCAAGCCCTGACAGACGAGGCCCTTCGATGGCTAGAACTGGTTGGAAAAAAGTCAGACGGCGATTCTAGCAGAAAAAACTCAGAAAAATCAAACCGAATTTCGCTCGCGTGATGCGGGCCGATGCGCGCGCGTGCCGCGCTCGCGTGCGCGGCCCGCCGGGCGGCCCTCGGCGCTACAGCCAGCCGGCCCGCGCGAACGAGAACGTGTCGCTCACGCCGACGACCACGTGATCGAGTAGCTGCACGTCGACGAGCGCAAGCGCGTCGCGCAGCACGCGCGTCAGGCGCCGGTCCTCCGCGCTCGGGCGCACCGCGCCGGACGGGTGATTATGCGCGACGATCAGCGCGGCTGCCTGCGTCGATAGCGCGCGGTGCACGATTTCGCGCGGATACACGGCCATCCGCGTCAGCGAGCCGCGCGCGCTTTCCTCGGTGGACATCACCCGGTGGCGCGCGTCGAGAAACAGCGTGACGAACACCTCCTGCGGCTGCGTGCCGATTTTGAGGCGCAGGTAGTCCTCGACCGCGCCCGGCGAATCGACGAACGGCCGCTCGCACGCCTTCTCCGCGAGCGCGCGCCGCGCGAGCTCGGTCACCGCGACGAGCAATGCGGCGCGCGCCGGGCCGATCCCGCGCTGGCCCTGGAAGTCGTTGGGCGACGCGTCGAGCAACTCGCGCAGCGAGCGGTACTGCCCGACGAGCGCCCGCGCGACATCGAACACGTTGCGGCCCGGTATGCCGGTGCCGAGCAGCACCGCGACGAGCTCCGCGTTCGTCAGCGCCGCCGGCCCGCGGTCGAGGAGCCGCTCGCGCGGCAGGTCGGGCTTGCGGCGCTTTTTCGGGGGCGCGCGCCGGGTGTCGTCGTCGGCGTCGCGGCACACCAGCGCGAGGGAGGAAAGCAGCATCGTCGAATCTCCAGCAGCGGCGCGCGCGGCGGCGGTCTCGCCGGACTCTCCGCCCTGTGCGCCGAGGTGACTTACAATAACGGTTTTGCGCCGGGCATCACGGCTGTCGCGGGCGCGACCGAACGAGTCATTCCATTCATGAGCCTCATCGATCTTTCCGAAGTCAAGCCCGGTTCGCACGTCACGCTCCATTACCGGCTGGCCCTCGCCGACGGCGCCGACATCGTCAACACCTTCACCGACAAGCCCGCCACGCTGCTGCTCGGCGCCGGACAGCTCGCGCCGTCGCTGGAACAGATTCTCGTCGGGCTCAGGGTGGGAGACCATTCGACTTTTCGGCTAGCGCCCGAGCAGGCGTTCGGTCCCCGGAATCCGGACATGATCCAGCGCGTGACGCTCGCGGCGCTGCGCGCGAACGGCATGGTCGGCGACGATTTCGCGCCCGGCGACTTGATCGAATTCAACGCGCCCGACGGCGGGCGCTACGCGGGCGTGCTGAAGGAAATCAGCGAGACCTCCGCGCTGTTCGACTTCAACCATCCGCTCGCGGGCCAGGCGCTCACGTTCGAAGTGAAAATCATCGGGATCCTGTAATCATGCGTTCCACCGATTCCCTGACCGGGCAGACCGTCGCCGCCGACGCGGAAATCCTGCTGGCCCAGCCGCGCGGCTTTTGCGCCGGCGTCGACCGCGCGATCGAGATCGTCGAGCGCGCGATCGCGATGTATGGCGCGCCGATCTACGTGCGCCATGAAATCGTGCACAACAAGTATGTCGTCGAGGATTTGCGCAAGAAGGGCGCGATTTTCGTCGAGGAACTCGCCGAGGTGCCGACCGGCAACACCGTGATCTTCAGCGCGCACGGCGTGTCGAAGGCGGTGCGCGACGAGGCGGCGGTGCGCGGTCTGCGCATTTACGATGCAACGTGCCCGCTCGTCACGAAGGTGCACGTCGAGGTCGCGAAGATGCGCCAGGATGGTGTCGACATCGTGATGATCGGGCACAAGGGCCATCCGGAGGTCGAGGGCACGATGGGGCAGGTCGAGCGCGGGATGCATCTCGTCGAGAGCGTCGACGACGTCGCGAAGCTCGAATTGCCCGATCCCGAGCGGATCGCGCTCGTCACGCAGACGACGCTGTCCGTCGATGACGCCGCCGAAATCATCGCCGCGCTGAAGGCGAAGTATCCGGACATCCGCGAGCCGAAGAAGCAGGACATCTGCTACGCGACGCAGAACCGCCAGGACGCGGTGAAGTTCATGGCGCCGCAGTGCGACGTCGTGATCGTCGTCGGCAGCCCGAACAGCTCGAACTCGAGCCGTCTGCGCGAGGTCGCCGAGAAGCGCGGCGTCGCCGCGTACATGGTCGATGCGCCCGAGCAGATCGATCCCGCGTGGGTCGCGGGCAAGCGCCGGATCGGCGTGACGGCCGGCGCGTCGGCGCCCGAGGTGCTCGCGCAGGCCGTGATCGCGCGGCTGCGCGAACTCGGCGTGCGCAACGTCCGCGCGCTCGACGGGATCGAGGAGAACGTGTCGTTCCCGCTGCCGCGCGGCCTGAATCCGCCGCCCGCCGCCGCCTGACGGCCCGCGGTTTTTCCCGCTCATCGCAAAAGGCGCGCCTCGTGGCGCGCTTTTTTTTCGTCTTGCCGTTTTGAACGTGCAACTCCGAGCCTTCATTCAAAGTGCAACCAGGTTGCTCCCATTTTGCATTCGCGCTTGCCAAAAAAGGTTGCAATGCAGGAAAACCCTGTCGAATCAGGAATATTGACGCCTCATAAATGGAGTTACAATGCGCCCGTTTTCAGGCTGGATTGGCCCGGGAAACCGGGTTTGGAAGGCGTGGGAGAACTAATAAATGCATCTAAAGTTGGCTAACGACGTATTCGTCGCCACGGGGGTTGCACTGCCGTTCGACTGCAGCGGCAAGTGCGACGACGAGATGGGCATGCAATTTGCCTGTCTCAACTTTTTTTCACGCATGCCGATGACGCCGCGTCGAAAAACGGCGCGATCACGCTCTACGATTTCAAGGAGGCCTCGACAACCGTCCTCGATGTCGTGACGATGTAGTGACGGGACGCGTGACGGTGCCGAACCAGTGCGGTGCCGTTTCTGTATCCGCTTCGGCGGCGCGCGAGGCCGAACAGGCTGAACGATGCCGCCGGACGATCCAACCCTTACCGGTCTTTTCTAGTACCCGCAGTGCGGTCGAGGTGATCCGATACCCCGCTTACCCGCGTGGCATGACGTTCATCCGGCTGTATCGGCCAAGGAGCGTTAAATGGATATCTTCATCCAGCAGGTTCTCAACGGATTGGTGCTCGGTAGTGTGTACGCCATCATCGCGTTGGGCTACACGATGGTGTACGGCATTCTCGGCATCATCAACTTCGCGCACGGCGACGTGCTGATGATCGGCGCAATGGTCGCGCTCTCCGCGATCACCGTGCTGCAGAACCACTTTCCCGCGCTCGGTAGCGTCGCGACACTCGTGATCGCGCTCGGCATCGCCGCGGTCGTCTGCGCGGTCGTCGGCTACGCGATCGAGAAGATCGCGTACCGGCCGCTGCGCCGCGCACCGCGCCTCGCGCCGCTGATCACCGCGATCGGCGTGTCGATCCTGCTGCAGACCGCCGCGATGATCATCTGGGGCCGCAACCCGATGTCGTTCCCGCAGCTGATCTCGACCGATCCGCTCAACGTGATCAAGGCGACCGACACCACGCCGGGCGCGGTGATCTCGATGACCGAAATCGTGATCATCGCGGTCGCGTTCCTCGTGATGGCGGGCCTGTTGCTCCTCGTCCACAAGACCAAGCTCGGCCGCGCGATGCGCGCGATCGCGGAGAACCCGAACAACGCGAGCCTGATGGGCGTGAACCCGAACTTCGTGATCTCGGCGACGTTCATGATCGGCTCCGCGCTCGCCGCGCTGGCCGGCGTGATGATCGCGTCCGAATACGGCAACGTGCACTTCTACATGGGCTTCATCCCCGGCATGAAGGCGTTCACCGCCGCAGTGCTGGGCGGGATCGGCAACCTCGGCGGCGCGATGGTCGGTGGCGTCGTGCTCGGCCTGATCGAGCAGCTGGGCGCCGGCTACATCGGCGGTCTCACGGGCGGCGTGTTCGGCAGCAACTACCAGGACGTGTTCGCGTTCGTCGTGCTGATCATCGTGCTGGTGTTCCGTCCGTCGGGCCTGCTCGGCGAACGTGTCGCGGACCGCGCGTAACGGCAACGGGAGAACAACATGACATCCATTCAACCGATCGAATCGTCGACGTCGCTCGTCGAAGAGCGCAACACCGCGAAGACCATCACCATCGGCGCGCTCGTCACGCTGTTCGTCGTCGCGGCGCCGTTCGTCATCGGCGCCGCGGGCGGCAACTACTGGGTTCGCGTGCTCGACTTCGCGATGCTGTACGTGATGCTCGCGCTGGGCCTGAACGTCGTGGTCGGCTTCGCCGGCCTGCTGGATTTGGGCTACATCGCGTTCTACGCGGTCGGCGCGTACACCGCGGCGCTGCTCACGTCGCCGCACCTGACCACCCAGTTCGCGTGGATCGCCGCGATGTTCCCGAACGGCCTGAATACGCCGTACTGGATCGTCGTGCCGTTCGCGATGGGGCTCGCGGCGTTCTTCGGCGTGCTGCTCGGCGCGCCGACGCTGCGGCTGCGCGGCGACTATCTGGCGATCGTCACGCTCGGCTTCGGGGAGATCGTGCGGATCTTCATGAACAACCTCGACCGGCCGGTCAACATCACGAACGGGCCGCAGGGGATCACCGGCGTCGCGCCGCTGAGGGTGTTCGGCTTCAATCTGGCGCATGCGCATACGCTGTTCGGTTTCACGATCACGTCGGTGTACCTGTACTACTACGTGTTCGTGCTCTGCGCGCTGTTCGTGATCTGGACCTGTACGCGCCTGCAGCATTCGCGGATCGGCCGCGCATGGGCCGCGATTCGCGAGGACGAGATCGCCGCGAAGGCGATGGGCATCAACACCCGCAACGTGAAGCTGCTCGCGTTCGCGATGGGCGCGTCGTTCGGCGGCCTGTCGGGTGCGATGTTCGGCTCGTTCCAGGGCTTCGTGTCGCCGGAATCGTTCACGTTCTGGGAATCGGTCGTCGTGCTCGCGTGCGTCGTGCTGGGCGGGATGGGCCACATTCCGGGCGTGATCCTCGGCGCGGTGCTGCTGTCGGTGTTCCCGGAATTCCTGCGTTCGACGATGGGCCCGCTGCAGCATGCGCTGTTCGGCCATCAGATCATCGATACGGAAGTGATCCGTCAGGCGCTGTACGGCCTCGCGATGGTCGTCATCATGCTGTATCGCTCGGAAGGCCTGTGGCCTGCGGCGAAGCATGAGGACCGAATCGCGAAACTGGCGAAGCGCAGCGCCAAGTCGGCGCGCGCATAACGGACGGGTAGGAGAAAAGAGATGAGCGACAAACAAATCCGCCTGTCCGTGAAGGGCGTGAACAAGCGCTTCGGCGGCCTGCAGGCGCTGTCCGACGTCGGCCTGGAAATCAGGGAAGGGCAGATCTACGGGCTGATCGGCCCGAACGGCGCCGGCAAGACGACGTTCTTCAACGTGATCACGGGCCTGTACACGCCGGATTCCGGCGAGTTCAAGCTCGACGGCCTCGATTACAAGCCGACCGCGGTGCACCAGGTCGCGAAGGCCGGGATCGCGCGGACGTTCCAGAACATCCGCCTGTTCGGCGGGATGACCGCGCTCGAGAACGTGATGGTCGGCCGTCACGTGCGCACGAAGCATGGCCTCATCGGCGCGGTGTTCCAGACGCCGGCGGAACGCAAGGAGGAGCGCGAGATCAAGGAACGCGCGATCGAGCTGCTCGAGTACGTCGGCGTGCTGCAGTACGCGGACTACACCGCGCGCAACCTGTCGTACGGCCACCAGCGCCGTCTGGAAATCGCGCGCGCGCTCGCGACCGATCCGAAGCTGCTCGCGCTCGACGAGCCGGCGGCGGGAATGAACGCGACCGAGAAGGTCGAGCTGACGCGTCTGCTCGACAAGATCCGTTCGGACGGCAAGACGATTCTGCTGATCGAGCACGACGTGAAGCTCGTGATGCACTTGTGCAACCGGATGACGGTGCTCGATTACGGCAAGGTGATCGCCGAAGGTCTGCCGCAGGACGTGCAGAAGAATCCGAAGGTGATTGAGGCATATCTCGGCGCGGGGGTGCACTGACATGGCAGCGGCAATGTTGAAAATCAAGGGCTTGCAGGTCAACTACGGCGGGATTCAGGCCGTCAAGGGCGTTGACATGGAAGTCCAGCAGGGCGAGCTCGTGACGCTGATCGGCGCGAACGGCGCGGGCAAGACGACGACGATGAAGGCGATCACGGGCCTGAAGCCGTACTCGGCCGGCGACATCGAGTACGACGGCAAGTCGATCAAGGGCGTGCCGGCGCACGAGCTGTTGAGGCGCGGGCTCGCGATGGTGCCGGAGGGCCGCGGGATCTTCGCGCGGATGTCGATCGTCGAGAACATGCAGATGGGCGCGTATCTGCGCAACGACAAGGAAGGGATCAAGAAGGACGTCGACCGGATGTTCGGTTTCTTCCCGCGCCTGAAGGAGCGTGCGACGCAGCTCGCGGGCACGCTGTCGGGCGGCGAGCAGCAGATGCTCGCGATGGCGCGCGCGATCCTGTCGAAGCCGAAGCTGCTGCTGCTCGACGAGCCGTCGATGGGCCTGTCGCCGATCATGGTCGAGAAGATCTTCGAAGTGGTGCGGACGATCTCGCAGGAGGGCATCACGGTGCTGCTCGTCGAGCAGAACGCGCGGCTTGCGCTGCAGGCGGCGGACCGCGGCTACGTGATGGATTCGGGCATGGTCACGATGGAAGGCGACGCGAAGCAGATGCTCGACGATCCGAAGGTGCGCGCCGCGTATCTGGGCGAATGACGGGCGGCGCCGTCGCGCCGCGCCCGCGCAGCGCGACGGCGCCCTTCAGGCCGTATAGAGCCGCTTGCCGAACGAGATCAGCGCCTCGACGCGATAGCCGAGCGCTTCGTAGAAGCGGCACGCGCTGTCGTTGCCCGGCAGCACCTGCAGGTTGACCTTCAGGCAGCCGCGCGCGGCGAGCGCGCGTTCCGCATGCGCGATCAGCGCGCGGCCGATGCCGAGCCGCCGCGCGCCGGCGTCGACGCCGAACGAGTAGAGCCAGCCGCGATGCCCGTCGTAGCCCGCCATCAGCGTGCCGACGACGCGCGCGTCGACCGTCGCGACGAAGAACAGCGCCGGCTGCGTCGCGAGCTTCTGCTCGATCGCGCGCCGCGCGTCGCGGTGCGGCGCGGTCGGCTCGTCGTACTCGGGAAACGCGACGCGCCACAGCGCGATCACGGCTTCGGTGTCGGCTCGATCGAACGGGCGGATCTCGATCGCTTCGGCGGCGGGCTTCATCGCGCGGGTCTCCTTACAGCGTGTCGAGCACGGCGCGCAGCATCGCCATCATCTGGTCGATCTCGTCGTTCGTCACGTTCAGCGCCGGCATGAAGCGCAGCAGGTTCGGGCGCGCGGCGTTCAGCAGCAGGCCGTCCGGCTGCATGTCGCGCGCCTTCTCGACGATCTGCGCGCCGATGTCCTTGCCGAGCAGCAGCGCGCGCAGCAGCCCCTCGCCGCGCTCGCCCTCGAAGCCGCGCTCCTCCGACAGCTCGAGCAGCCGGCGCTTCAGGTATTCGCCGCGCGCGCGCACGCCTTCGAGGAAGCCCGGCGCGACGAGCTGCGAGATCACCGCGTGGCCGGCCGCCGTCATCAGCGGGTTGCCGTTGTACGTGCCGCCCTGGTCGCCGGCCTCGAACACCGCGACGTCGGCCTTCGACAGCAGCGCCGCGAGCGGCACGCCGCTGCCGATTCCCTTGCCGAGCGTCATGATGTCCGGCTCGATGCCGGCGAGCTCGTACGCGAACAGCGTGCCCGCGCGGCCGCAGCCGCTCTGCACTTCGTCGACGATCAGCAGCAGATCGTGCTGCTTCGTCAGCGCGCGCAGCGCCTGCATGAATTCGCGCGTCGCCGGGATCACGCCGCCTTCGCCCTGGATCGGCTCGAGCATCACCGCGACAGTCTTGTCGCTGATCAGCCGCTCGACCGAGTTGATGTCGTTCAGCTCGGCCTTCGGGAAGCCGGGCACCTGCGGCGCGTAGATCGTGTCCCAGCCGGGCTTGCCGCTCGCGGACATCGTCGCGATCGTGCGGCCGTGGAAGCTGTGATCGAACGTGATGATCTCGTACGCGCCTTTCCTGAACTTGCGGCCCCACTTGCGCGCGAGCTTGATCGCGCCTTCGTTGGCCTCGGCGCCGCTGTTGGTGAAGAACACCTTGTCGAAAACGCTGTGCTCGGTCAGCAGGCCGGCGAGCTTCGCCATCGGCTCGTTGTAGAACGCGGGCGACGGGTTCAGCAGCTTCTCCGCCTGCGTCTTCAGCGCGTCGACGACGCCGTCGTTGCAGTGCCCGAGGCTGTTGACCGCCCAGCCCTGGATGAAGTCGAGATAGCGCTTGCCGGCGTGATCGTAGAGCCACGAGCCCTTGCCGTGCGTGAACACGAGGTCGGGGCGGTTCGTGATGTACATCAGCGAGTCGATCGGATAGTCGTTCAGCGGCATGGCGGCAGGCTCCAGCGGGTGTTCAAGGGAAAAAGGGCAATAAAAAAGCCACGGGGCATGCCGTGGCTGGGTGGTTCGAACCGCTTGTGCGTAGCGTCGTAGGCGTTACGCGCGAGTCCGTGACGAGCCGGCGGCATCCGGGCGGAGCGGCGAGCGGCGACGTCGAAGGGCGGACAGGGTGCGGTTCATGTGCGCAAGCATAAGGCATCCCGCGTTCCGCTGTAAACCGCCGCGATTCACCGCCGCGATGCATCGGGGGCGATGCATCTCCTGGTCAATGAAGCGGCGGTCCGGCGGACGCGGGCCGTGGCGCCCGTCAGACCGGATGCGCGAGATCGGCGGCGCTCGTGAACGAGTCCGCGTAGAACTCGTCCGCGGGCAGGCCGTGATGCTGCGTGAAGTCGCGCTGCGCGGACTCGACCATCACCGGCGCACCGCACGCGTACACCTGATGGCCGGACAGGTCGGGCAGATCCTCGATCACCGCGCGGTGGACGAAGCCGGTGCGGCCGGTCCACTGGTCGTCGTCGTCCGGCTCGGACAGCACCGGCACGTACGTGAAGTTCGGCATCTCGCTCGCCCACTGCTCGGCGAGCTCGCCGAGATAGATGTCCTTCTTGCGGCGCGCGCCCCAGTAGAGCGTCATCGGGCGCGCGAGGCCGACGTGCCGCGCGTGCTCGATGATCGCCTTGATCGGCGCGAAGCCGGTGCCGGACGCGAGCAGCACGATCGGCTTGTCGGAGTCCTCGCGCAGGAAGAACGTGCCCATCGGGCCTTCGAAGCGTAGGATGTC
This sequence comes from Burkholderia guangdongensis, assembly GCF_013403875.1. Classification (GTDB taxonomy): domain Bacteria; phylum Pseudomonadota; class Gammaproteobacteria; order Burkholderiales; family Burkholderiaceae; genus Burkholderia; species Burkholderia guangdongensis. The sequence goes on from NZ_JACBNX010000004.1 coordinate 86,029, forward strand.
GCGCTCCTTCATCGCGCCGAACACGTGGTCGGTGAACTTGCCGCCCGGCATGTGGCGGATGTGCAGCTCGACCGGGCCTTCCTGGTGCGGCGCGGTCGCCATCGAGTAGCTGCGGCGCGCGCCGTCCTTCAGGATGAATTCGACGTACTGGCCCGCGAGATACTGCAGGCGCTCGTTCGCGGGGAGTTGGAGCTTCACGACCATCACGTCGTCGGCGCGCCGCTCGAGCGCGGCGATCCGGCACGGCAGCTTCTTCACCTGCACGCCGTCGACACCGGCGATTTCGCGCACGTCGAGCTCGAGATCGCACTGCGCCTTCGAGCAGCAGAGCAGCGCGAGGCCGCGGGTGCGCTCGTCGTTCGACAGCGCGGAGGCCGAGTGCGGGCCCTGTTCGACCTGACCCGACACGATCTGGCCTTTGCACGAGCCGCACGCGCCGTTCTTGCAGCCGTACGGCAGATGCACATTCTGGCGCAGCGCGGCCGACAGCACGGTTTCGTCCGGCTCGACCTGGAATTGCCGGCCGCTTTGCTTGAGAGTTACGTTGAATGCCATAAGTCCATCGAGAACAAAATAGGGGGACCGTGGATGTCGCGCACGGCAGCTACAATGCATCCGCTACTGATTTCGCCACCATCATGATCGCAACACGAATTCTGCGTCGGCCGCGCCTGCTGATCGTCGGCTGCGGCGACGTCGGCCTGCGCTGCATCGAGCAACTGCGCGCGCGCCGCGGCGCCGTGCGGATCGTCGCGCTGACGCACGATCCGGCCCGGCGGGCCGAGCTGCGCGCGGCGGGCGCGACGCCGCTCGTCGGCGACCTCGATCGCCGGGCGACGCTCGCGCGCGTGGCCGGCATCGCGCGCACGATCCTGCATCTCGCACCGCCTCGTCCGCACGGTACCGACGACTTGCGCACGCGCGCGCTCGTCGCGGCGCTGGCCGCGCATGCGCGGCGACGAGCGCGTCAGCCGGTGCCGGTGCCGTCATACGGCAGGGGCAGGCTGCGGCCCGGGCGCGCGGCGGCCCGGTCGGCCGGCTCGCCCTTGCAGGCAGCGCGTATTGTACCCGACGGGCTTCGCGGGCCGACGCTCGTTTATGCGAGCACGAGCGGCGTTTACGGCGATTGCGGCGGGGCATGGGTTGACGAAACGCATCCTTTGTGCCCGGCGAATCCGCGCGCGTTTCGGCGCGTATCGGCGGAGCAGCAACTGCGCGCGGCGACCGCGCGCGGCGCGATCTCGGCGCGGATCGTGCGGATTCCGGGGATCTACGCGGCGAACCGGCTGCCGATCGCGCGCCTCGAACGCGGCACGCCGGCGCTCGCGCGCGCCGACGACGTCTACACGAACCACATCCATGCGGACGATCTCGCGACGATCCTGCTGCGTGCGGCGGTGCGGGGCCGGCCGGCGCGCGTGGTGCACGCGTCGGACGACAGCGAGTTGCGGATGGGGGACTATTTCGATCGCGTCGCGCACGCATTCGGCCTGCCGCCGCCGCCGCGCGTGAGCCGCGCGGATGCTCAGCGGCAGCTCGAGCCGACGCTGCTGTCGTTCATGCGCGAATCGCGCCGGCTGCGCAACGCGCGGCTCAAGCGCGAGCTGCGCGTGACGCTGCGCTATCCGACCGTCGACGACTTTTTAAGGGCCGCCGCGCGCGACGGCGCGTCAGGTCAGCGCCGGTAGCGCCTCGATCAGCAGGAAGCAGAGCAGTGCGCCGACGAGCGCGCCGATCAGGCCCGGATAGGATTTGTGCTTCACGTGCATCGCCGCCGTCAGCGCGGCGATGGCGATCGCGCCGAGCGCCGCGACCGCGAGCAGCCCATACGTCACTTCGAACGGATTGTGGATTGGCATGATGGCTCCCCTATTGCTTTTTTTCTGCTTGTAAATCGAGTATAGGAGCCACATCCGGCGATGCCATGCTGCCGCGCAGCATGCGGGGGCGGAGCCCGCGCGGAGCCCGCGCGGGGCCAGCGCGAGGCCAGCGCGGGGCCAGCGCGGGGCCGGCGCGGCGGGCGGTTATCCGGCGGCGGGCGGCGGCGCGCGCAGCGCCGCGAGATCGGCGTCGCCGAGCCAGCGCCACGCGCCGGGCGCGAGCGCATCGGGCAGCGCGAGGCCGCCGATGCTTTCACGGTGCAGCGCGTCGACGCGATTGCTCGCGGCGGCGACCATGCGTTTCACTTGATGATATTTGCCTTCGAGCACGGTCAGCGCGAGCTGGTGCGTGTCGCGCGCGTCGGCGGCCACGGCCGCGAGCGGCTTCGGTTCGCCGTGCAGCGCGACGCCGGCGCGCAGCGCGCCGAGCTGCGCGTCGTCGAGCGGATGGCGGACGGTCGCGACGTAGGTCTTCGGCACCTTGCGCTTCGGCGACGTGTACGCGTGCACGAACTGGCCGTCGTCGGACAGCAGCAGCAGGCCGGTCGTGTCCTGGTCGAGCCGGCCGACGCACTGCACGCCGCGTGCGACGAGCGGCGCCGGCAGCAGGCTGAACACGCTCGCATGATGCTGCGGATCGCGCGAGCATTCGTAGCCGGCCGGCTTGTTGAGCATCAGGTAGGCGCGCGCGTGGAACGGCCATGCGATGCCGTCGACCGAGAACACGAGGCCGGCTGTGTCGAACGTCGCGTCGGGGTCGGAGCGGGCCGCGCCATCGATTTCGACGCGCGCCGCCTCGATCAGGCCGCGGCACTGGCGGCGCGAGCCGAAGCCCTGCGTGAAGAGAATGCTTTCGAGATCCATAGCGCGCGCATTCTACCCGCATCGGGCGTGGGGGCGCGTTGCGGAGGGGCGCTTGTGCGGCCGTGTAGGAAAACGCCGACACCCACACCCACTGGACTACGCGATCTTCAGCGCCGTCTGATTTTTTTCCCGCGGGCGCTCTCCGATACTTGAATCACAACAAAAAGATTTCGAGAGAAAACGCGGCCATCGTCCGAGCGCCGCACCGGGGGATCCAAATGAGCCACTCTGCCCACGACCTGATCGAACTCCTGCGCCTCGCCGAAGGCGGCGCCGGGGCGCTGACACAGCACCTGCTGCGCGAACTGGCCAGAAGCCTCATCGCCGCAGGGATCGGCGATGCGCCGCCGTCATTGCCCGCCGTCATTCGCGATTAGGCGCCTCGACAACGGCGAGCGGCAACGTGATCACGAGCTCGAAACCGGAACCGGGCGCCGTGCCGATCCGGATTTCGCCGCCCAGCCGCGTGGCGCGCTCGCGCATCCCGAGCAGGCCGAGTGAGTGCGGGCCCGGGCGTATGTCGCGCGCGGTGCCGCGGCCGTTGTCGGCGACGCGCACAATGCAGTGGGTTTTGTCGCGGACGATGTCGAGCGTGACTTCCGTCGCGCCGGAATGGCGCACCACGTTCGTCAGCGCTTCCTGAACCATGCGGAATACCTCGGTGACGCTTTCGCGGCTGAACGCGATGTCATCCGCGTCGAAGCGGCGCTGCACCTGCACGCCATAGCGCGCCGAAAACTGGCTCGTCAGCCACTCGATCGCCGGAATCAGGCCGAGATCGTCCAGCATCACGGGGCGCAGATCCGCCGCGATCCGCCGCACCGAGTCGAGCAACTGGTCGATCAGCGAATACACATCCGGCAGATGGCTCGCACCTGCCGCCGGCGCCGCGCGCTTCAGTTCGTCTCCGACCAGAATGACGGCCATCTTCAGCGCGGTCAGCTGCTGGCCGAGGTCGTCGTGCAGTTCGCGCGCGATGCGTGTCTTTTCCTCCTCGCGGATATGCTGGATATGCGCGGACAGGCGGCGCAGCTCTTCGCGCGAGATCCGCAGCGCGTCTTCGTCGCGCTTGCGGTCCGTCACATCCATGATCCAGCCCACCATCCGGTACGGCTCGCCGGCGCTGTTCCACAGCGCCTGCCCGCGCGACTGGATCCAGCGAAAGCCGTTCGACGGCATGCGCACGCGATATTCGACGTCGTACGCATGCCCGTGCTCCAGATGCGCTTCGAGGGCCTGGGTGGCGCGATTCCGGTCGTCCGGGTGGATCGCATCCTGATGCGCACGCATCTCGTCGGGCAGCGCGCCCGCGCCGATCCCCGTGATCGTCCTGAAATGCGGCGAAAAATAGACCGCGCCCGTTTTCAGGTTCCAATCCCACAGCCCCGCCGTCGCGCCGCTCACCGCCAGTTGAAACCGTTCCTCGCTGGCCGACAGCGCGGCGGCGACGCGGTGCCGTTCGATCGCATAGCGGACCGCCCGGCTGAGCAGCGACGGCTCGATCTCCTTCTTGAGCAGATAGTCCTGCGCGCCTTCCTGAATCGCCTGCAGTCCGACCAGCACGTCGTCCAGCCCCGTGAGCACGAGCACGGGCACGTCGGGTATCTGCCGGTGCAGCGTGCGGAACGAGTCGAGCCCCTGAGCATCGGGCAGGCCGAGGTCGAGCAGCACGACGTCGCAGCGGGAGGTCTGCGCGTGGGCAACCGCTTGCGACATCAGCTCGGCGTGCGCCAGCCGGGGTTCGAAATCGGTTACGTCGGAGAATGCCTCGTGGATCAGCAACGCATCGGTCGGGCTGTCTTCCACGAGCAGGATCTCGACGATTCGCGGCGACGTGTTCATGGCTTGGTCGGCGGCAAAGTGACGACACCCAGCCAGAAGGCGTTGATGTTGCGCACGACTTCGGTGAACTTCTCGAAGTCCACCGGCTTGCTGATATAGCAGTTGGCATGAAGGCCGTAGGATTTCATCACGTCTTCTTCCGATTTGGAGGTGGTCAGGATGACGACCGGAATCGTCGCGAGCGACGGGTCGCTCTTGAGTTCCTGAAGCACTTCCCGCCCGCTCTTCCTCGGCAGGTTGAGGTCGAGGATGATCAGCCCCGGCCGCCGCGCGTTCGCATACGGCCCCTGCCGCCTCAGGTATTCCATGGCCATCACGCCGTCGTCGACGACGTGGAGGGGATTGAGCACCTTGTAATACTCGAGCGCCTCGCGGGTCATCAGCACGTCGCTTGGACTGTCTTCCACCAGCAGGATCTCGACCAGATTTCCATTCGCATCGGCAATCATCGGCTACCTCTTTGTCAGGTTGTGCCGCCATCGCGGTCATCGCCGGCCGGCCCGCGCAGCGTGAAGAAGAACGTGGTGCCCTGCCCGGGCAGGGATTCGACCCAGATGTGGCCGCCATGGTGCTCGACGATCCGTTTGCACAACGCGAGCCCCAGCCCCGTGCCAGGATACTCGCGGCGGGTATGCAGCCGCTGGAAGATCAGAAAGATCCGCTCGTAATACTGCGGGTCGATTCCGATGCCGTTGTCGCGCACGTGGAACACCCATGCGCCGTCCCGGGTTTGCGCGCCCACGTGAATGCGCACCGGGCGTTCCGCGCTGCGGAATTTGAGCGCATTGCCCACCAGATTCTGGAACAGCAGTGTGACCTGGGTGGCAATCGCCGGAACGACCGGAAGCGGATCGCGGCTGATTTCCGCTTGCGCGTCCCGTATCGCGGCGCTCAGATTCCTGAGCGCGTCGTCGAGCACCTGTTCGACGTCGGTCGGCTGCCGCGGGTTTTCGAGCCGTCCGACGCGCGAATAGCTGAGCAGATCGTCGATCAGCGACTGCATCCGCGTCGCGCCATCCACCGCGTGGCCGATGAACTCGTCGGCCCGCTCGTCCAGTTGCCCGCGATAGCGGCGCTGCAGCAGCTGCAGCGGGCCCGCCACGGCGCGCAATGGCTCCTGCAGATCGTGCGAGGCCACATAGGCGAACTGCTCGAGATCCCTGTTCGAACGGGCCAGTTCCTCGCTGCGCAGACGCAATTCGCGCTCGGCGCGCTTGCGCTCGGTGATGTCGGCAATCGCGCTGAGCACGAGCATGCCGTCCGACGTGTTGATCGGGTTGAGACCGATTTCCACCGGGAATTCCGTGCCGTCGTGGCGCACGCCATAGAGGTCGCGGCCGACTCCCATCGGCCGGGTGTGCGGCCTGCCGAAAAACGCGGAACGGTGGTCGGCATGCGCGGCGCGAAAGCGCTCGGGCACCAGCAGGTCGATGCTTTGCCCGATCATGTCGCTGCGCGGGTAGCCGAACAGTTTTTCGGCCTGCGAGTTGACCAGCACGATCCGGCCTTCGCCGTTCACCATGATCATCGCGTTGGGGGCCGCTTCCACCGCAAGCCGGAAACGCTCCTCGGCGCGCTCGCGCTCGGACACGTCCCGCACGACGAGAACCGAGCCGACCAGCTTCCCCGCTTCGTCGAAGGTCGGCGCGCCGTTGCCGTCCACCCGTGTTTCCGTGCCGTCGCGGCTGACCAGCCGGGTCCGGCCGGCGAGGTTGGTGGTTTGCCGCTCCTCGAGCGCGATCAGCGCCGGATTGGGGACGTTTTCCTGCGTCGACGCATGTTTCAGGGTCAGCACGCCGGCGATGGGCTGGCCCACCGCGGTGTGGCTCTGCCAGCCGGTCAGTTGCTCGGCGACCCGGTTGAAGAACGTGATGCGGCCGTCGACGTCCGTGGCGACGACGCCGTCGCCGATGCTCGACAGCGTGACGCGGAGCAACTCCCGCTGCTCGAAGAGGCGGGTCGCGGCTCGGGCTTCACCCAGCAGCAGACGGCGCATCAGGTAGCCGAACGACAGACACACCGTCAGGGTCAGCACGCCGGCGGCGAGCCCGGCCGTGATCGCCAGGTCGCGTGTCGTCGTGGCGGTGGCGCGCAGGGCGGTCAGACGTTCCAGCGCGGTGAGCTCCATATCGTCGACGAGCGCGCGCGCCTGATCCATGAAGGCCTTGCCGGTATCGCTCAGCACGATGGCCTGTGCGGCGCGGAAACCTTCGACTTGCCGCAGCTCGATCGTGGAGGCCAGTTCCGCCTGTTTTTTGTCGAGCAGCACGCGCAGCGCGGCGAGACGCTGCTGCTGGACGGCATCGCCCTGAACGCCGGGCGCGAGGAGATCGAACTGTTGCTGGACTTTCGGCAGCGCGGACTGATAGGGCTCGAGGTACTCGGGCTTGCCGGTGATCACGTACCCGCGCTGTCCGGCCTCCATATCGCGTTCCAGCGACAGTAGCCGTTCGAGATTGGTGATCAGCTCGCTGGCCTGGAAGACCTCGGCCTCGTTGCCGTACAGGCGGGCGGTGCCGAACGCGCCGATGCCGGCCGTCAGCATCAGCATCGCGGCGGCGGTTCCCAGTCCAATGTCGATCCAGAGTGAGGCCGATTTTCCCAGTCGCCTGATGGCATCGGTCATGCCCGCTTCCCCCGAAAGTCAGAGCTTGCCGTAAGGCAATGCCGACGAATCAAAGCCTCGCGCGACGACCGCACTCGACGCCAATAGGGGCCCGCGAATGCTATGTGAAGATTAGGCGACCGATCCCGTGGCCGCAACCCTTGGCAGCGGTGAGCAGGGATCGTGCCGGAAAGACGTGGTACTGCGCCGCCGTCTCGGCTCCGGTCCTCGTCTTCGCTGGCTCGGCGGATGGATTCTGATCTGGCTCAACTTTCGTGTAATTCGTATGATGTTAGCGAGCTAGCCTACCTTCCGACGCGGACATCCAGATATATAATCGCGCAACCGCGTACTGGCAGGCGCGGTATGCCGCCTTGCAGAGAACGGTTAATCGCGAGCCGGGGATCGCGTACGACAATCTGACAATTGAAGCCATGCCAGACCTTTCGCGCGCCGAAGCTGAGCGATTGATCGCTATGAAGAAAATTTTACGTGGCGACGTGGAGCTCAAGGCTCGGAAGAATCATGCCGGCTACCTTTTGGCGATTCTTCGGCCCGAAGACGATCTCGGTGCCACGCTGCCCGGTATGACAGTTGAGATCGAGACTAAGGCCCCATTGATCATCGACGCGTGCCGAACGACAGCGACGCTATTTGTTCTTCGTCAAGGCGTGAAATGGCGAGTACATCAGATTGAGGTGCAACCGACGCACAAGCGATCCCACAACGCTCCGGGTGGGCCGCTCTATGGTCCGCATGAACATCGTGGTGATGAGACGCTCGCTCTTGAAGATGTAACGCTGTCCTGCCAGACCCCGCTGGAAGAATTTTTTGCAGTATTCTGCAAAAGATCGAACATCAGCTTCGACGGAAGTATCTACACATCATGAACATCGATTGCGCATGGCTTCACAAAAAGCTGGCTTACGATTGCCGCGCCGTTAAGACGGTGAACGGAGAGTGCGCGTTCGAGATTGGGACGCCGTTCAGCTTCGTTGACGGCAGCGCGATCACGTTCTATGTAATCGAACACGGTACCCATTCGCTTATCAGTGACAATGGGGACACACTGTTCCATCTCAGTTCGAGTGGAACGGACCCGTTCAACGGGCGACGACTCTCGGCAATCCGTAACCTGCTGACGCAACACGGGATGACCGTTGAGGCAAACGGCGAGATACGCGCCCTTGCTCCGGTTGAGAACACCAGTACGTTGATAGCTACCTACATAGCCGGCTTGCTCGCACTTGCCGAACAGGAGCGTGCGTGGGTCGGTGTTCCCGAGGCCGTCAATAACCTTGCCGATGATGTTGAGCATTACTTGCGTGTCCTCAGGCCCGAGCAACCCATCGTTCGGAATCCCAAGGTAAAAGGTATTTCGAATAACGAATACACTTTCCAGTTCATGTGGGGAAGTGAGCTTGTAGACGTGCTCAGTCCTAGTCCACAGGCTACCGGTGGTTTGATGCGAAAGCTTGGCGATGTGTTAAGCGCACCCGGAGAGACGCCAACGATACGTGTTGTCATCGACGATCGTGGGGATTTGATGAAAGCCGAAACGGAAAAACAAATCATCGGATCGATGGCGAGTGCAATGCTATATTCCGCCCTTGCCAGGGCCGCCAATCAACCGACACTGCATTAGACATCGCCTAGGCTGTGCGGGGCTCTTCATCGTTTGCCCGGCTGCGCAAAATTGCGCACCCCCTGATCGCCCGCCTCGAGCGGGCTTTCGCACGTTAAGCCTACGAAACTGAGGTGCGAAATGAGCAGGAGCAGGCGGAAGTCGCCGTTCATCGGCGTCACAACGGCGGAGTCCGAAGCGCAGGACAAGGCCCAATGGCATCGCCGTCACCGCCGAATCGAGTCGGCCCGTCTCAAGGAAGACGCGGTTGACTACGAGACTCGCAGTCACCGCGCGCAGTCTGATCCGTGGAAGATGGACAAGGACGGGAAGATCTACTGGGGGCGCGACGTCCCCGGCTACCTGATGCGGAAGTGATCGGGGCGGCGCGGTATGTGTGCTGTCGGTCGTCTACCGCGCTGCCGTTCTGACTGGGATGACTTCTGCCCTAGGCTCAACCGAACGATACCGGAATGAAAAAACCCCGCAAGACCTTGATCTTGCGGGGTTTATCGGAATTCTTCGGCTTTCGCCGGAACATCTTCTGGTGCCCAGGGCCGGAATCGAACCGGCACGCCTTGCGGCGGGGGATTTTGAGTCCCCTGCGTCTACCAGTTTCACCACCTGGGCTTGTTCGGTGCCGCGCGTGCAATTGCGCGCGGCGAACCACGGATTATGTCGGAAAACCGGCTACCGGGCAAGCAGCCCGCGGTCGCTCGCCACCGTCACTGACTCAGAAACACGAATTCGCCGTGCTTCACGATCCCCATCACGCTCGCGCGCTGATCGAGCCCCACATGATCCTGTTCGCTCGTGTTGACGATGCCGTTCGGCACGACGAGCTCATGCGCGCGCTCCAGCTCGTGCCGCAGCGCGACGCGGAACGCCGGCGTGCCCGGCTGCGCGGTCTTCAGCGCGCGGCCGACCGCGTCCGCGAGGCGCGGATAGACGCCCGCCGCGTCGCCCGCGAACTGCGTGACCGATCCCGGGCCGTACTTCGCGTCGTACGCGTCGACGAACGCGAGCGCCGCCTTGCGCGCCGGATGGTCGGCCGGCAGTGTCCGCGCGACGACGACCGGCTGCGTCGGGAACAGCGTGCCCTCGACGTCCTTGCCGCCGAGCCGGATGAATTCCGGCGTCGCGATCCCGTGCGTCTGGTAGATCGGGCCCGGGTAGCCGCGCTCGATCAGCGTGCGCTGCGGCAGCACCGCCGGCGTGCCGGCGCCCGCGATCAGGATCGCGTCCGGCCGCGCGGCGATCAGCTTCAGCGCCTGGCCGGTGACGCTCGCGTCCGTGCGGTTGAAGCGCTCGGTCGCGACGATCCGGATCTGGCGCAGCGCCGCGAAGCGCGTGAACTCGTTGAGCCAGCTGTCGCCGTAGCTGTCCGCGAAGCCGATGAAGCCGACGGTCTTCACGCCGTGATTCGCCATGTAGCGCGTGATCACGTCGGCCATCGCGCGGTCGCCTTGGGCCATCCGGAACGCCCAGGTCCGCGCGCCTTCCTGCGGCTCGACGACGGCGTTCGAGCCGATCAGCGTGATCATCGGGGTCTGCGCGGCGGCGATCGGATCGAGCGCCGCGAGCGCGGCCGGCGTGATGTTCGGCCCGATCACGACGTCGACCTTGTCCTCGGACACCAGCCGGCGGATGTTGCGCACCGCCGCGCCCGGATCGGAGCCGTCGTCGAGCAGCGTCACCTGCACGTTCTGGCCGGCGATCGTCTTCGGCCACATCAGGATCGCGTTCTTGCTCGACAGGCCGATCGCGGCGGCGGGGCCGGTCGTCGACAGATCGACGCCGACCTTCAGGTCGGCGTGCGCGGCCGCGCAGGTCAGCGCGACGGCGGCGCCGGCGGCGACGCGGCGAAGCAGGGCGGGAAGCGTCATGCGGAGGTCTCCTTCTGGTTGTTGTCGGGATGATGGCGCGGGCCGCCATGGGCCCCGCCACGGGTCACCCACCGCGGGCCGCCCACCACGGGTCGCCGTGCAGGCTCAAAGCTCGTACGATTCCGCCTCGCCCTTGAGCGCCTGCTCGATCAGCCTGCGGGTCATCGTCGGCGACAGCAGCTCGACGAGCGTATACACATAGCTGCGCAGATACGCGCCCTGCTTCAGCGCGACGCGCGTCACGTTGCTGCCGAACAGATGGCCGACCGGAATCGCGCGCAGGCCGCGGTCGCGCTCCGGATTGAACGCGATGTCGGCCATGATCCCGACCCCGAGACCGAGCTCGACGTAGGTCTTGATCACGTCCGCGTCGATCGCCTCGAGCACGATATCCGGCGACAGCCCGCGCAGCGCGAACGCCTGGTTGATCTTCTTGCGGCCGGCGAACGCGTCGTCGTAGGTGATCAGCGGATACTGCGCGAGATCGTCGAGCGACGGCGTCTTGCGGTCGAGCAGCGGGTGATCGGCGGGCACGACGGCCGCGTGGTGCCACTGGAAGCACGGCAGCGACACGAGATCCTTGTAGTCGGCGATCGCCTCGGTCGCGACCGCGAGGTCCGCCTGGTCGTGCAGCACCATCTCGGCGACCTGCGTCGGGCTGCCCTGCAGGATCGACAGATGCACCTTCGGGAAGCGCTTCTTGAATTCGGCGATCGCCGCGGGCAGCGAGTAGCGCGCCTGCGTATGCGTCGCCGCGATCGTCAGGTTGCCCTGATCCTGCGCCGCATAATCTTTTCCGACCCTTCTCAGGCTTTCGACCTCCTGCAGGATCCGCTCGACCGACGCGAGAATGATCCGTCCGGGCTCGGTCAGCGAGCGCACGCGCTTGCCGTGGCGGGTGAAGATTTCGACGCCGAGCTCGTCCTCGAGCTCGATGATCGCCTTCGACACGCCCGGCTGCGACGTGAAGAGCGCCTTGGCCGCCTCGGTGAGGTTGAAATTCTGCCGGACGGCCTCGCGCACGAAGCGAAATTGGTGCAGGTTCATTTATAACCCTTCCGCATATCAACAGAATTTTTTAGTCGTTTGAAATATAAGGCGAGTTTATTACGATTGCCTGGAGTTTTTCAAATATGGATATCTGTATTCGTCATGAGCGGGCCGCAGCGGCGCGCGGGCGGTACGGAGAGTCGGGCGCGGCGTGGCTAGGCCGCCGCGCGGTCAACCGAGACAACCCTGGGGTTCCCGAATGTATCAGTACGACCAGTACGACCAGACGATCGTCGACGAGCGCGTCGAGCAGTACCGCGATCAGGTGCGCCGCCGCCTGTCGGGCGAACTGAGCGAGGACGAGTTCCGTCCGCTGCGCCTGCAGAACGGCCTGTACCTGCAGCGCCACGCGTACATGCACCGCATCGCGATTCCGTACGGCAACCTGCGCAGCAAGCAGCTGCGCATGCTCGCGCGCATCGCCCGCGAGCACGATCGCGGCTACGGTCACTTCTCGACCCGTTCGAACATGCAGTTCAACTGGATCCAGCTCGAGGAAACGCCGGAGATCCTCGCGAAGCTCGCGTCGGTGCAGATGCACGCGATCCAGACGTCCGGCAACTGCATCCGCAACATCACCGCCGACCAGTTCGCCGGTGTCGCGGCGGACGAGGAAATCGATCCGCGTCCGTGGGCCGAGATCCTGCGCCAGTGGTCGACGTTCCACCCCGAGTTCGCGTGGCTGCCGCGCAAGTTCAAGATCGCGGTGTCGGGCTCGAAGGCCGACCGCGCGGCCGTGCAGATCCACGACCTCGGCGTCTACCTGAAGAAGGACGAGAACGGCGAAGTCGTCGCGAGCATCCTCGCGGGCGGTGGCCTCGGCCGCACGCCGATCGTCGGCGCGATCATCCGGGAAAACCTGCCGTGGCGGCACCTGCTGTCGTACTGCGAAGCCGTGCTGCGCGTGTACAACCGCTACGGCCGCCGCGACAACATGTACAAGGCGCGGATCAAGATCCTCGTGAAGGCGCTGTCGCCGGCGAAGTTCTCGCAGCAGGTCGAGGAAGAATGGCAGCACTTGAAGGACGGCCCGTCGACGCTGACGCAGGAAGAGTTCGACCGCGTCGCGCAGTACTTCCAGCCGCCCGTGTATGAAAAGCTCGCGGACACCGACGCGTCGTTCGAGCAGCATCTGCTCGAGAGCCGCGCGTTCGCGCGCTGGGTCGAGCGCAACGTCGCGTCGCACAAGGTGCCGGGCTACGCGGCCGTCACGCTGTCGCTGAAGGACCATCGCGTCGCGCCTGGCGACGCGAGCGCCGAGCAGATGGAGCAGGTCGCCGACTGGGCGGACGAATACTCGTTCGGCGAGCTGCGCGTGTCGCACGAGCAGAACCTGATTCTCGCGAACGTGAAGAAGAAGGATCTGTACGCGGTGTGGGAAAAGGCGAAGGCCGCCGGTTTCGCGACGCCGAACGTCGGCCTGCTGACCGACATCATCGCGTGCCCGGGCGGCGACTTCTGCTCGCTCGCGAACGCGAAGTCGATCCCGATCGCGCTCGCGATCCAGCAGCGCTTCGACGATCTCGACTTCGTGTACGACCTCGGCGAGCTGTCGCTGAACATCTCGGGCTGCATCAACTCGTGCGGTCACCACCACGTCGGCAACATCGGCATTCTCGGTGTCGACAAGGATGGCGCGGAGTGGTATCAGGTGTCGCTCGGCGGCGAGCAGGGCACGGGCAACAACGGCGCGCGCCTCGCCCGCGTGATCGGCCCGTCGTTCTCGGCGGAAGAGGTGCCGGGCGTCGTCGCGAAGCTGATCGACACGTTCGTCGAGTCGCGCATCGACGGCGAGCGTTTCATCGACACGTTTGATCGCATCGGCATCGCGCCGTTCAAGGAGCGCGTGTACGCCGCGCGCCAGCCCGCGCACGCGTAACCCACCGGTACAAGGAATTTGCAGATGGCTTCGATTATCAAGAACCGCACCGTGATCGACGACGACGCATGGCAGGTCGTGCGCGCGGCCGAGGACGGCGCGCTGCCGGCGGTCGACGCGCTGCCGGCCGGCAAGGTGCTGGTGCCGTTCGCGTACTGGCAGGCCGAGCGCGCGGCGCTCGTCGCCGCGAAGGCGAAGGACGAGCTCGGCGTGTGGCTCGCGCCGGACAGCGAGCCGGCCGATCTCGTCGCCGACTTCGATGCGATCACGCTCGTCGGCGTCGAGTTCCCGCGCTTCGCGGACGGCCGCGGCTACAGCATCGCGCGCCTGTTGCGCGAGCGCTACGGCTGGACGGGCGAGCTGCGCGCGATCGGCGACGTGCTGCGCGACCAGCTGTTCTACATGGCGCGCTGCGGCTTTGACGCGTTCGCGGTGCGCGCGGACAAGGACATCCACGACGCGCTGAACGCGTTCGGCGCGTTCTCGGTGCGTTACCAGACCGCGGTCGACGAGACGCAGCCGCTGTTCCGCCGCCGTGCGGCGGCCGCCGCGGCTTCGGCCGACGCGAAGGCGGGCGCATGAGCGGCGTGCACGCACCGGCGCTTTCGCCCGCGCTCGCGGCGAAGGTCGAGCGGCTCGACGCGCTGCTCGCGCGGATCGGCGAACGTCACCCGAACGTGAAGCTCGCGAGCAGCCTTGCGGCCGAGGACATGCTGCTCACGCACGCGATCCTGTCGCATGGCGCCGCGATCGGCATCTTCTCGCTGAACACCGGCCGCCTGCACGCGGAGACGCTCGGCATGATCGACACCGTGCGCGAGCGCTACGGCTACGAGATCGAGCAGTTCCATCCGCGGCAGGATGCGGTCGACCAGTACGTCGCCGAGCATGGCGCGAACGCGTTCTACGACAGCGTCGACCTGCGCAAGGCGTGCTGCCACATCCGCAAGGTCGAGCCGCTGAATCGCGCGCTCGCCGACGTCGACGCATGGGTCACCGGCCAGCGCCGCGAGCAGTCGGTCACGCGCGCGGAGCTGCACGAAGAGGAGCAGGACGACGCGCGCGGAATCGCGAAGTACAACCCGCTCGCGGACTGGACGGAAACGGACGTGTGGGATTACCTGAATGCGTTCGACGTGCCGGTCAATCCGCTGCACGCGCGCGGCTACCCGAGCATCGGCTGCGAGCCGTGTACGCGCGCGATCCGCCCCGGCGAGGACAGCCGGGCCGGACGCTGGTGGTGGGAATCGCGCGACACGAAGGAATGCGGGCTGCACATCTCGATCACGCCGATTCCCGCGACGGCCGACGCCGGCGCCGCGCAGTGAGCCGCACGCCACACGGAACAGAGCGCCGCCCGCCAGAACGGGCGACACGAACCCAGATGAGAAGGACCGAAACCATGAGCACGACGCTCGAGCAAACCGACATTGCCACGCCCACCGGCGACGACAGCCGCATGGGCCACCTCGACTGGCTCGAAGCCGAGTCGATCCACATCCTGCGCGAGCTCGTCGCGGAATGCAGCAAGCCGGCGCTGCTGTTCTCGGGCGGCAAGGATTCGGTCGTCGTGCTGCATCTCGCGCTGAAGGCGTTCGGTCTCGGCGCGGGCCGCAAGACGACGCTGCCGTTCCCGCTCGTGCACATCGACACCGGCCACAACTACGGCGAAGTGATCGACTTCCGCGATCGCCGCGCGAAGGAGATCGGCGCCGAGCTGGTCGTCGGCCACGTCGAGGATTCGATCAAGCGCGGCACCGTCGTGCTGCGCCGCGAGACCGATTCGCGCAATGCCGCGCAGGCGGTCACGCTGCTCGAGACGATCGAGCAGTACGGCTATACCGCGATGATCGGCGGCGCGCGCCGCGACGAAGAGAAGGCGCGCGCGAAGGAGCGCATCTTCTCGTTCCGCGACGAGTTCGGCCAGTGGGATCCGAAGGCGCAGCGCCCGGAACTGTGGAGCCTGTTCAACGCGCGTCTGCACAAGGGTGAGCACCTGCGCGTGTTCCCGATCTCGAACTGGACCGAGCTCGACGTGTGGCAGTACATCGCGCGCGAGAACCTCGAGCTGCCGTCGATCTACTACGCGCATCAGCGCGAGATCGTGCGCCGCAACGGCCTGCTCGTGCCCGTCACGCCGCTCACGCCGATGCGCGAAGGCGAGGCGAGCGAGCTCGCCCAGGTGCGCTTCCGCACGGTCGGCGACATCAGCTGCACGTGCCCGGTCGAGAGCGATGCGGACGACGTCGAGAAGATCATCGCCGAGACGGCGGTGACCGAGATCACCGAGCGCGGCGCGACCCGGATGGACGATCAGGCCTCCGAAGCCGCGATGGAACAGCGCAAGAAGCAAGGTTATTTCTGAAGCACGCGAGGACATTCACATCATGAGCATCACCGGAAACAACGAAGACCTCGGCGTGCTGCGCTTCATCACCGCGGGCAGCGTCGACGACGGCAAGAGCACGCTGATCGGCCGCCTGCTGTACGACAGCAAGGCGGTGCTGTCCGACCAGCTCTCCGCGCTGTCGCGCGCGAAGAACAAGCGCACGGTCGGCGAAGAACTCGACCTCGCGCTGCTGACCGACGGCCTTGAGGCCGAGCGCGAGCAGGGCATCACGATCGACGTCGCGTACCGTTATTTCGCGACCGCGCGCCGCAAGTTCATCATCGCGGACACGCCGGGCCACGAGCAATACACGCGCAACATGGTGACGGGCGCGTCGACCGCGCACGCGGCGATCATCCTGATCGACGCGACGCGCATCACGGTCGAGGACGGCGTCGTGCAGTTGCTGCCGCAAACGAAGCGCCACAGCGCGATCGTGAAGCTGCTCGGCCTGCAGCACGTGATCGTCGCGATCAACAAGATGGACCTTGTCGACTACAGCGAGGCGACCTTCAACGAGATCCGCGATGCGTACGTGACGCTCGCGAAGCAGCTTGGCCTGACCGACGTGCGCTTCGTGCCGGTGTCCGCGCTGAAGGGCGACAACATCGTCGGCCTGAGCGAGCGGATGCCGTGGTACGTGGGCGAGCCGCTGCTCGACGTGCTCGAGACGCTGCCGGTCGAATCGCAGGCGCACGATGTGCTGCGCTTCCCGGTGCAGTGGGTCGCGCGCCAGGACGGCAGCTCGGCCGACGATTTCCGCGGCTACATGGGCCGCATCGAATCGGGTGAAGTGAAGGTCGGCGACGAGATCCTCGTGCTGCCGTCGAACCGCACCGCGACCGTCGCCGAGATCGTCGCGCCGGTGCCGGGCGGCACCGCGTCGGTCGAGCATGCGTTCGCGGGCCAGACCGTGACGATCCGGCTCGCCGAGGATGTCGACGTGTCGCGTGGCGATACGTTCGTGCCGGCGTTGGAGCCGGTCGCGCCGGCGAAGAAGCTCGAGGCGGATCTGTGCTGGTTCGATGAGGTGCCGCTGTCGCCGCAGCGCAAGTATCTGCTGAAGCAGACGACGAGCACGGTGTTCGCGAAGATCGGCGCGGTGAAGGAAGTGCTCGACGTGCACACGCTGTCGCAAGCGATCGATCGTCACGACCTGAAGATGAACGACATCGGCCGCGTCGCGCTGACGCTGCAGAAGCCTATCGTCTGCGACACGTACGACGCGCATCCGGGCACGGGCGCATTCGTGCTGATCGACGAGGCGACGCATCACACGGTCGCCGCGGGCATGATCCGCGCGTTTTCGGCGTAAATTGGTGTAATTGGCGTAATCGGCGAGCCGCGGCGCTTCGCGCGCGGCGAGCCAGGGAAGTGGCGGGTATGGGCAAGGTGTATCTGATCGGCGCGGGGCCGGGCGCGGCGGACCTCATCACGGTGCGCGGCGCGCGCCTGCTCGCGCAGGCCGACGTCGTGCTGCACGACGCGCTCGTCGAGCCCGCGATGCTCGACTATGCGCCGAACGCGCGCCGTATCGCGGTTGGCAAGCGCTGCGGGCAGCGCTCGACCGCGCAGCATTTCATCAACAAGCAGATCGTCGATGCGGCGCGCGAGCATGCGTGCGTCGTGCGGCTGAAGGGCGGCGATCCGATGCTGTTCGGCCGCGCGGACGAGGAGATGCGCGCGCTGGAGGCGGCCGGCATTGACTACGAGGTCGTGCCGGGCATCACCGCGGCGCTCGCGAGTGCCGCGACACTGAAGCGCTCGCTGACGCTGCGCGGCGTCGCGCGCAGCGTCGCATTCGCGACGCACAGCCGCGCGCCGGACAGCGACGCGATTCGCGAGGCGGCGCGTGCCGATTCGCTCGTCTATTACATGGGGCGCGACAGCGCGCCGGGCATCGCGCAACAACTGATCGACGCGGGTCGCGCGGGCTCGACGCCGGTCGCGATCGTCGAGGCGTGCAGCACGCCGCGCGAGCGCACGCTGACACTGACCCTCTCCGGGATGGCCGCGGGCGACGCGCAGGCGTGGCTCGATCCCGCGCAGCCGAGCCTGCTGATGATCGGCGATGCGTTCGCGGCGCGCGGGCGCGACGCCGACACGAACGCTCACGCGCTGCGCAGCGCGGCCTGAGCGGCCTGAGCGGCCTGAGCGGCCTGAGCGGCGCGAGCCCGTTGCCGCTTACTGCGGCATCTTCTTGTCCTTATCCGAATACGGTCTTCTCTCCGCCGGCTGCGGCTGGCCGGGATTCGGCCGCATCATGCCGCCGTAGTGCGGGTTCTGCTGGCCCGGCATGCCCGGGCCGCCGTAGCGCTGGTTCGGCGGGTTCTGTGGATTCTGGTTCGGCCCGCCCGGCCCGCCGTAACGTTGATATGGCTGGTTCGGCATGCCTGGGCCGCCGTAGCGTTGATTCGGCTGGTTCGGCATGCCTGGGCCGCCGTAGCGTTGATTTGGCTGGTTCGGCATGCCCGGCCCACCATAGCGCTGATTCGGCTGGCCCGGCATGCCGGGCCCACCGTAGCCGCCGCGTTCCTGCGGCCCGCGCGCGTCGCCCGAAGGGCCGGGCGGACGGCCGCCATTGCGCATCATCGTGTTGTGCAACTCGTCACGACGGCGGAACACGTCCTGCCGCCGATCGCCGTGCGCGTAGAAGCGCCGATGCCGGGCGCCGTCCGACCCGACGAACCAGATATACGTATCGCCGCCGATCAGCACGACGTCGGTGTCGACGACCGTCGCGAGATACATGTCGTCGGGTGCGGGCGCATAGGGTGTATAGGGTGCATAGGGCACCGGCGTCGGCTGCGCGTACATCGGCATCGGGCCCGCGCCCGGATAGCACGACGGGTCGCCGCAGGGCACCTGCACGCAGGCGCCAAGCGACATCAGCGCGGCGAGCGCGGCCGTCCGCGCTGCGAGCCGCCTCGCCGTGTCGGGCGCCGCCGCGTCGGCGTCGTGCCGGGCCGTCCACTGGTGTCCGTTCGCGGGCGGACGCCCGCCGTTCCCGTCGCGTGTGGTGTTCATCTCCGCTCCTTTCTTGTCGTGCACGATTCGATTAGTAAGGGGCGCGACGCGGCTTGGCAACTTGGGGAAAGTCATGAAGGCCGCCGCGCAAAGTTCCGACGTTTCGACCGGAGTTTCGCGCCGGATGCGCGCCGCCGTTCGCGAGCGCGGCCCGCTTGCGTGCCTACGCGCGGTCGTCCGCCTGATCGAGGCAGTAGCGCGCGATCGCGTCGAGCACGTGATCGTCCTCGCCGACCGCGGTCGCGCAACGGATCTCGACGCCCGGATGCGCGGCGCGGCACGCGTCGATCAACTGCGGCAGGTCGCGCCGCACGTGCCCGCCCTGGCCGAAAAACACCGGCACGACGGTGATCCGCGTGCAGCCAGCGGATGCCTGCCCGGCGATCGCGTCTTCGAGCGACGGGGTCATCAATTCGAGATACGCGAGCGATATGAGCCGAGGCGGCCGCGCATCGACGCTCGCGGCGGAAAGCCGCGCGGCGAGCCGCTCGAACGGCTCGGCCCAGCGCGCGTCGCGCGAGCCGTGGCCGAACAGGATGATGCCGTGCGCGTTCATGGCGCCTCCGTCGAGAACCGGGCCGGCGTCAGTGCCGGTCGACCCATTTGAGCGCGAACAGGCCGAGCCCGAGGTAGATCAGGCCCGGCGTCGCGGCCGTCAGCGGCGCGGGCCACGTGTTCAGCGTGCCGATGTGCGAGAACAGCGTGTTCAGCAGCTGGAAGCTCATCCCGAGCATGATCCCGCCGAACACCTTCACGCCGACGACGCCCGCGCGCGTATGCAGATACGCGAACGGCAGCGACAGCACGAGCATCACGAACACCGCGAACGGATACAGCACCTTGCGCCACAGCGCGATGTCGTAGACCTGCGTGTTCTGCTGGTTCTCGCGCAGATGCTGGATGTAGCGGAACAGGTTGACGATCGACATCCGCTCCGGCGACACGAGCAGCACCGACAGGATCTGCGGCGTCAGATCGGAGCGCAGCGAGTATTCGGGCCGCGTGATCTGCTGCGACCGGTAGACCGGGCTCAGCGCGTCGGCCGGTTGAGCGCTGCTCTGCGGGATCGGCGACAGCTTCGTGTCGGTGACGCCCGTCAGCAGCCAGTGGCCGGGCGGCTGATAGCGGCCCGTCTGCGCGACGCGCACGTCCTGCAGATGGAAGTTCGAGTCGAACTCGTAGATCCGCACGTCGCTGATCGTCGAGTCGGGCGCGAGCTTGCCGACGTTCACGAAGCGCGTGACCGGCTCGCCGTTGTCGCGCGCGGTCAGCGTATCCTTGACCCAGACGCCCGACTGGAAGTCCGACGACACCGACGCGCCGAGCGCCTGCAGCCGCACCCGTTCGGACAGCTGATCGGCGTACGGGCCGACGAACTCGCCGATCAGGTAGGTGACGATCACCATCGGGATGCCGATCTTCAACAGCGAGCGCAGCGCCCGGCCGGTCGCGAGGCCGGACACGCGGAAGATCGTGAACTCGGAGCTCGCGGCCATCTGCGCGAACACGTAGATCGCGCTGATCAGCGCCGCGACCGGGATGATCTCGTAGAAGCGCGACGGCGTCTGCAGCGCGACGCGCAGCACCGCGTAGCCGAACTTGTAGTTGCCGTGGCCGACCGTGTTCAGCTCGCTGATCAGGTCGAAGAAGAAGAACAGGCCGGAGAACGCGAACAGGATGAACACGAACGCGACGTAGATCTGCCGGGCGAGGTATTTCTCGTAGATCCGCATCGGTCAGGCTCCGGCCGAGCGGCGCAACAGCGCACGGGTGAACAGCGGGCGATTGCGCACCCGCAGCCAGAAGATCACCGCGACGAGCGCCGAGACGATCACGTGCAGCCCGACGAGGCCGACGCCGAACGACAGCTTGCCCTGCTCGATCTGCGACTGCACGACGTTCAGCAGGTTCGAATAGGTCAGATAGATCAGCACCGCCATCACCAGGTTGATCGTGCGGCTGCGCCGCGGGTTCTGGTACGCGAGCGGAATGCCGAGCACCATCAGGTTGATCGCGATCAGCGGCAGGCCCGCGCGCCACGCGAATTCGGCGAGGTTGTCCTTGGTCGGATTGCGCAGCAGCTCGAGCGTCGGCGTGCTGGTCGTCGTCGGCGGGTTGACGATCTGGCGGCTCTGGATCTTCACGCCGTAGCGCTCGAACTCCATGATCTTGAAGTTCGGCTGGCCCGGCGTGCCGTCGTAGCGGCGGCCGTTCTCGAGCACGACGAAGCGGTCGCCGTTCTTCGTCGCCTCCGTATGGCCGGTGCGCGACACGACGACGCTGACCTTGCCGTTCTCCGTCGACGTGACGAACACGTTCTGCACCTTGCTCTGATCGGGCGACATCTTCTCGATGAAGAACACGCGATGATTGACCGCCGATTCGCGGAACTGGCCGGGCGCGAGCAGCGAGATCTCGTCGCGCTGCTGGAAGCGCGCCTTGATCAGCTTGCTCTGCTGGTTCGACCACGGCCAGCCGACGAACGCGAAGAACGCGATCAGCAGCACCATCGGCGTCGCGAACATGCCGATCGGCTTGATCAGACGCGTGAGGCTCACGCCGGACGCGAGCCATACGACCATTTCCGAATCGCGGTACCAGCGCGTCAGCACGAACAGGATCGATACGAACAGCGTGACGACGAGCATCACCGCGAGGTAGCCGATCACGGTGAGGCCGATCAGCACGAGCACGTCCCTCGGATCGATTTCGCCGGACGCGGCATAGCCGACGATGCGAATCATCATCGTCGTCAGCATGATCGTGAGCAGCACCATGAAGACGGCGCCGGCGGTATACGCAAGCTCGCGCTGGAGGGAGCGTTCGAAGATCATTCTTGATGAGAAGAGGGCGGGAAAGTGCGTGCGCCGGGGAGGGCGCTCGCGCCGCCGCGGGAAAAATAGCGGATAATTGCGGCTTTCATCCTAAGCCCAGATTTTATCCGAGGACAAGCGCGATGGACTTTAGCATAAAAGGCTGTGATTGGACCAAGGGCGAGACCAAGGGTTTCGCGACCGGCAAGGCCGATTGCATCGTGCTGGGCGTGTTCGAGGCGCAGACCCTGTCGGGCGCGGCGCTCGACGTCGACGAGGCCACCGGCGGCCTCGTGTCGCGCGTCGTGAAGGCGGGCGACATGGACGGCAAGAGCGGCAAGACGCTGTTCCTGCACGAAGTCGCCGGGATCGGCGCGTCGCGCGTGCTGCTCGTCGGCCTCGGCAAGCAGGATGCTTTCAACCAGAAAGCCTATCGCGACGCGGTGCGTGCCGCATGGCGCGCGCTGCTCGCGACCCGGATCGCTCAGGTCACGTTCACGCTCGCGCAGTCGCTCGCCGACGACGAGCGCGGCGCCGACTGGGGCGTGCGCGAGGCGATTCTCGCGCTGCGCGGCGAAACGTACCGCTTCACGGCGATGAAGAGCAAGCCGGAGCCGGTGCAGTACGGGCTCAAGCGCGTCGTGTTCACCGTCGACTCCGACGACGTGAAGCCGGCGCGCGACGCGATCAAGCGCGCGGTCGCGCTCGCGAACGGGATGGACCTGACCCGCGATCTCGGCAACCTGCCGGGCAGCGTGTGCACGCCGACCTATCTCGCGAACACCGCGAAGACGATCGCGAAGGACTGGAAGCTGAAGGTCGACGTGCTCGGGCTCAAGCAGATCGAGGCGCTGAAGATGGGCTCGTTCCTGTCCGTCACGCGCGGCTCCGTCGAGCCGCCGCAGTTCATCGTGCTGCACTACCAGGGCGCCGCCGCGAAGGCCGCGCCGGTCGTGCTCGTCGGCAAGGGCATCACGTTCGACACCGGCGGCATCTCGCTGAAGCCGGGCGAGGGCATGGACGAGATGAAGTACGACATGTGCGGCGCGGGCTCGGTGCTCGGCACGATCCGCGCAGTCGCCGAGATGGGCCTGAAGATCAACGTCGTCGGCATCATCCCGACCTGCGAGAACATGCCGGCCGGCAACGCGACGAAGCCGGGCGACGTCGTCACCAGCATGAAGGGCCTGACGATCGAGGTGCTGAACACCGACGCCGAGGGCCGCCTGATCCTGTGCGACGCGCTCACGTACGCGGAGCGCTTCAAGCCGGCCGCGGTGATCGACATCGCGACGCTGACGGGCGCGTGCATCATCGCGCTCGGCCATCACAACTCGGGCCTCTTCTCGAAGGACGACACGCTCGCGGGCGAGCTGCTCGACGCGTCGCGCGAGGCGAACGACCCGGCGTGGCGCCTGCCGCTCGACGACGAGTATCAGGAGCAACTGAAGTCGAACTTCGCGGACGTCGCGAACATCGGCGGGCGTCCGGCGGGCAGCGTGACGGCCGCGTGCTTCCTGTCGCGCTTCACCGACGCGTATCCGTGGGCGCATCTGGACATCGCCGGCACCGCGTGGAAGAGCGGCGCGGCGAAGGGCGCGACCGGCCGCCCGGTGCCGTTGCTCGCGCAGTTCCTGATCGACCGCGCCGGGCAGTGATGGCGGTGCGCACGGCGACGCCGGAGCACCGGCGAGCGGGGCGCGGCGGACGATGACGCGGATCGACTTCCACACGAACGTCGGCGACTCGCTCGCGTACGCGTGCCGGCTGCTGCGCAAGGCCTACCAGGCCGGGCAGCCGGTGGTCGTGCTCGCGGAGCCCGCGCGGCTGCGCGCGCTCGATGAGCGGCTGTGGACGTTCTCGCCGCTCGACTTCATCCCGCATTGCGGCGTCGACAGCCCGCACGCGGCCGACACGCCGATCGTGCTGACCACCGATCTCGAGCGCGCGCCGC
The DNA here is from genome assembly GCF_013403875.1 of Burkholderia guangdongensis. Taxonomy (GTDB): domain Bacteria; phylum Pseudomonadota; class Gammaproteobacteria; order Burkholderiales; family Burkholderiaceae; genus Burkholderia; species Burkholderia guangdongensis. The sequence goes on from NZ_JACBNX010000004.1 coordinate 109,842, forward strand.
ATCACGGCATCCTGCTGAATCTCGGCGCCACGGTGCCCGCGCAGTTCGCGCGCTTCGAGCGGCTGCTCGAGGTGGTCGGCAACGAGCCGGCCGAACTCGCGTCGGGCCGCGACCGCTATCGCTTCTATCGCGATCGCGGCTATGCGCTCAATAATTACAAGCAGGGCAACTAGCCCTATTCGTCGACGGAGGTCGCGATGATCCAGACCGATCCATCCTCGATTCCGACGCTGACCGACGTGCTCGCGCCGGGTAATCCGGGGATGAAGCGCGAGCCCGCCGCGCCGACGGCTCAGGCGGCTCAGGCCGCCCCGGAGCCGGCCGAGACGGCCGAGACAGCCGAGACAGCCGAGACAGCCGCGCTGCCGGGCGAGCATGCGCATCTGGAGGGCGCGGACGTCGTCGCGCATCCGGTGCCGATGCCGGACGTGCCGGCGGTCGAGCTGGCGCCGCAGGCGAGCGTCGCGGAAGGCGGCACGGAGCCGCCGCATTCGGCGCCCGACGCGGTGCCGGCGGCGGTCGTGCCCGAGATTCCGCACGAGGCGACAATGGAGCCCGCAATCGCACCGGCGACGCCACCGGCCGTGCTGACACCCGAGGACGCGCAGCACGTCGCCGAGCGGCTGCGGCACCGGCTGGTGACCTACCTGACGGGCGAGGGGCGCGACGCGATCGACGCGCGCTGCCGCGATGCGCTGCGCGACCACTCCGCGTGGCTCGTGAACCAGATCACGCGCGAAGTGGCACTCGCGCTCGAAACCGAAGTGATGGAATGGGTGCGCGATGCGATCGACGAGGAGATTGCGCGGCGCCGCGCGGGCTGAGCACGCGTGACCGTGCATGACCGTGCGTTTTGCGCGGGATCCGGCCGCCTATCGAAGCGACAGCACCCAGCTCGCGAGCGTGTGCGCCTCGCCGTTCGACAATTGCGTGTTCGCGGGCATCGGCACGCCGCCCCACACGCCTGAACTACCTTTGACGATCGCCTGCGCGAGATAGTCGGCGGCGTCGCCGCGTGTCGCGTACTTGTCGGCGATGTCGTGGAATGACGGTCCCATCAGCGGCTTGCTCACCGCGTGGCAGGCCATGCAGTTGCGCTGCTGCGCGAGCGCGAGGCCGTCGGCCTGCCCGGCGCGCGCCGCCGCACTGGCGACGAGCAGGGTCAGAAGCGTCGCGTGCACTATCGATCGTTTCATACGAATCTCCGCCGGCGGATGCAGCCGGCTTACGGTCCGCAAATTATAAAAGCAAAGGGAACGCGGGTTCGCCGCGTTCCCTTTTCGTCAGGTAGGTGAAAGGGGCGCATCCAAGCCCGCACCGAAGCCCGTGCGCGTGCCGATGCGTCAGCCCGTGACCGCGCCCTGGTTCGCCGGTCGCGCGAGCGCTGCGTATTTCGCGAGCACGCCGCTCGTGTAGCGCGGGGCCGGCTGCTTCCACGCGGCGCGGCGGCGCGCGAGCTCGGCGTCGTCGACGTTTAGCTGCAGCAGCAGCGCGTGCGCGTCGATCGTGATCGAGTCGCCTTCCTGCACGAGCGCGATCGTGCCGCCGACGAACGCCTCCGGCGCGACGTGGCCGACCACCATCCCCCAGGTGCCGCCCGAGAAGCGGCCGTCGGTGATGAAGCCGACCGATTCGCCGAGGCCCTTGCCGATGATCGCCGACGTCGGCGCGAGCATCTCCGGCATCCCCGGGCCGCCCTGCGGGCCGAGGTAGCGCAGCACGAGCACGTCGCCCGCGTGGATCCGGTCGCCGAGGATCGCTTCCATCGCGCTCTGCTCGTCGTCGAACACGCGCGCCGGGCCGGTGATCACCGGGTTCTTCAGGCCGGTGATCTTCGCGACCGCGCCGTCTTCCGCGAGGTTGCCCTTCAGGATCGCGAGATGGCCTTCGTCGTACAGCGCCCGGTCGATCGGGTAGATCACGTTCTGATCGGCACGCGGCACGCCCGGCACGTCCTTCAGTTCCTCCGCGATCGTGCGGCCGGTGATCGTGATGCAGTCGCCGTGCAGCAGACCCGCGTCGAGCAGGATCCTCAGCACCTGCGGAATGCCGCCGGCCTTGTGCAGATCGGTCGCGACGTACTGGCCCGACGGCTTCAGGTCGCAGATCACCGGCACGCGCTTGCGGATCCGCTCGAAGTCGTCGATCGTCCATTCGATCCCGGCCGCGTGCGCGATCGCGAGATAGTGCAGCACCGCGTTCGTCGAGCCACCCGTCGCCATGATCAGCGCGACCGCGTTCTCGATCGACCGCTTCGTGATGATGTCGCGCGGCTTCAGGTCCTTTTTCACGGCCTCGACGAGCACGCGCGCCGATTCGGCCGCGGAGCCGACCTTCTCTTCGTCCGGGTTCGCCATCGTCGACGAGTACAGCAGCGACATCCCGAGCGCCTCGAACGACGAGCTCATCGTGTTCGCGGTGTACATGCCGCCGCACGAGCCGGTCGACGGGCACGCATTGCGCTCGATGCCTTCGAAATCCTCGTCGGACATCCGCCCCGCGGTGAATTCGCCGACCGCCTCGAACGCGGACACGATCGTCAGGTCCCGGCCCTTCCAGTTGCCCGGGCGGATCGTGCCGCCGTACACGTAGATGCCCGGCACGTTCAGCCGCGCGAGCGCGATCATCCCGCCCGGCATGTTCTTGTCGCAGCCGCCGACGACCACGACGCCGTCCATCCACTGGCCCTGCACGCAGGTCTCGATGCAGTCGGCGATCACTTCGCGTGACACGAGCGAGTACTTCATCCCTTCGGTGCCCATCGACATCCCGTCGGAGATCGTCGGCGTGCCGAAGATCTGCGGATTCGCGCCGGCATCCCGGATGGCCGCGACGGCCGCGTCCGACAGCCGCTGCAGGCCCGCGTTGCACGGCGTGATCGTCGAGTGGCCGTTCGCGACGCCGATCATCGGCTTGTCGAAATCGTCCTTCCCGTAGCCGAGCGCGTAATACATCGAGCGGTTCGGCGAGCGCGCCACGCCTTGCGTGACGTTCTTCGAGCGGCGGTTGTACGGCATGGGGCGCCTCCATCGTCGTGTCGTCGTATTCGGGGGGGCCGGTGCGGGCGGCGCGCATCGTGCGCGGCGCACGCCGGCCTGCGTGGGACAAGAATGCGATGTCTCTTTGGGCATGTCCAATATATTATTCGTCGGCAATCGCGCCGCCATGTGGCCCCCGGCTTTTGTGACATCATTACGGGCTGCCAAGGCGCGTCGCACCCGCAACTTCACCGCTAACCCATGATCATTCACCCGAATTTCGACCCCGTCGCGATCCATCTCGGCCCGCTCGCCGTGCGCTGGTACGGGATCATGTATCTCGTCGGCTTCATTCTCGCGATCGTCGTCGCGCGGCTGCGGCTGAAGCTGCCGCACGTCGCCGAGCAGGGCTGGACCGCGAAGGACATCGACGACATGATGTTCTACGGCGTGCTCGGCGTCGTGCTCGGCGGCCGGCTCGGCTACGTGCTGTTCTACAAGGCGGATTTCTATTTCGCGCATCCGCTCGACATCTTCAAGGTGTGGGAAGGCGGGATGTCGTTCCACGGCGGCTTTCTCGGCGTCGCGTTCGCGATGGCGCTGTTCGCGTGGCAGCGCAAGCGCAACTGGCTCGACGTCACCGATTTCGTCGCGCCGATGGTGCCGTCCGGGCTCGCGACGGGGCGCCTGGGTAACTTCATCAACGGCGAGCTGTGGGGCCGCGTGACGTCGCCTGATTCGCCCTGGGCGATGCTGTTCCCGGGCGCGACGCGCGACGACGCCGCATGGCTCGCGACGCACCCGGCGCTCGCCGCGAAGTGGCATCTGAACGAGGTGTTCATGCAGTACCAGATGCTGCCGCGCCATCCGTCGGAGCTTTACGAGATCGCGCTCGAAGGTGTCGCGCTGTTCATCGCGCTGTGGTTCTTCTCGCGCAAGCCGCGGCCGCGCGGCGCGGTGGCCGCGCTGTTCCTGATCGGCTACGGGCTCGCGCGCTTCACGGTCGAGTTCGCGCGCGAGCCGGACGATTTTCTCGGTTTGCTCGCGCTCGGGCTGTCGATGGGGCAGTGGCTGTCGCTGCCGATGATCATCGTCGGCGTCGGGATGATGATCTGGGCGTATCGGCGACACGCCGTCACTTCATCTGCACCGACCCGTTGACCGTCACGGTCACGGTCGCCTTGCCGCCTTCGACCGAGATCGGCGCGGAAGCGCTGCTCATCGCGGGCGCGGCCTGCATCGCCATCATCCGCGGCATCGGCTGCACGTTGCGGCCGCTGCCGACGTTCACGTCGCGGATCGAGTACGCGCTGTAGCCGAACGCCTTCGCGGCCTCGTCGGCGCGCGCACGGAACGACCGGATCGCTTCGCTCGTCAGCTTCTGCTCGGCCGCGCGCTGCGCTTCCGGCGACAGCGAGAAGTCGACGTTCCCGACCTGCATCTGATTGCCGATCTGGCCGGCGAGCTTCGACGCGGCCGGGAAGTCGTGCGATTCGAGCACGATCTCGGTGCGGCCGCGCCACGCGGAGATCTTGCCGTCGCGATCGGTGCTCGGATACACGGCGAACGCGCCCGTGCGCGCGGTCACGCCGGCAACGCCCTTCGCCTGCGAGAGCGCGGCGTCCGCGCGCTGGTTCAGATGCGCGGTCAGGCTGCCCGGATCCTTCGCTTCTTCTTCGTAGAACATCGTGATGTGGATCACGTCCTCGGGCACGTCGGTGCTCGCCTGCGCGGACAGCGACAGCACGCCGGACGGCTGCCACGCGCGCGGATTCATCTCCTGCGCGTGTGTGGCGACGGGGGCGACGAGTGCGACGGCGACGGCAACGGCGGCGAGCGACAGCGCGCGTGCGGATTTCTTGGTCATTATTGGAACTCCTTGTACGAAGGCGCGCACGCGCAGGTGATGAATCCGCGCGCGTGCGCGGAGCGCCGGCACGGGACGCCGGACGCCGGATCGCGGCCGCCATGATCGGCGGCCGCGTGACTTAGGCCGCACGGCCGGGCCGCGAGTTCCGGAGCGAGATGCGTGCGCCGCGCCCGTCCGGCGCGCGCCCGCTCACTTCATCAGCCGCTCGGTGATGTAGTGCCATTCGGTGCGCGTGACGGGCGTGATCGACAGCCGGTTGCCTTTCGCGAGCACGCGCATGTCGGCGAGCGCGTCGTGCTCGCGCAGCGCGGCCAGCGCCACGAGCGGCGCCTTCTTCACGAAGCGCACGTCGACCAGCAGCCAGCGCGGCGATTCCTGCGTCGATTTCGGATCGTAGTACGGACTTTTCGGATCGAACTGCGTCGGATCCGGGTACGGCGTCGACGAGACCTCCGCGAGCCCCGCGATGCCGGGCTCGGGACAGCTCGAATGATAGAAGAGCACGCCGTCGCCGATCTTCATCGTGTCGCGCATGAAGTTGCGTGCCTGATAGTTGCGCACGCCGGTCCACGGCAGCGTGCGCTGCGGCGCGTTCGCGAGATCGTCGATACTCGCTTCGTCCGGTTCGGACTTCATCAGCCAATATTGCATGGATCGTGATCGACGCAGAAAAAAGGCCGCTGCAAATGGAAACGGCATCGGGACAAGCCCGATGCCGTTGAAAAGGTCCCCGCCTTGGCCGCTAGGCCGGCATCCTGAACCTGAGGTTCAGAATTGGTCGCAGTTAGCAGCACTTTGGGTACATCAGACAGAGTGACGCGCGCGCCCGTGCTACAAATTTCCGCAACCGTGCACATGGCATTGGTTCAAGGAATATATGACCTTGGCGAACCAGGCAGGGAAGCTGAGTGAACAGTGAATCTCGGGCTCAATTTGAACACCGTTGGTCGCTCAGATCAAGCGGAATCCGCGCGAAAATCGGTGTAACCCGTGTGACTGCAGTAAGTGTTACTGCGGTGTTACTGCGGCTCGTGCTGTGCGAGCACAGCGCCGAGCTGATCGTTCATCTGGCGCATTGTACGCCGGATTTCCTCGGCCGGAAACGCTTCGCCGTGACGCACGCTCGTCTGCAGACGCAGCAGTTCCGACGCGAGCGACAGCGCCGCCATTACCGCGATGCGGTCGGTGCCGCGCACCGAGCTGTTCGCGCGAATCTTCGACATTTCCGCATCGACGCGCGCGACCGCCTCGAGCAGTGCCGCTTCCGTGTCGGTCGAGCAGGCGAGGCGATACGCCTGGCCCAGAATCGACACTTCGATCTGCTTCGTGCTCATGCATGTTCTCCGTGGCTGGCCGAGTCGTCGCCGTTCGCACGCTGCGCTTCGAGCAGGTCGAGCTGATTGTCGGCTTCGGCCGCGCTCTTCGAACGCGGCAGCTTCTCGAGAATCGCGTTCAGCTTCACCTGCGCGTCGTCGATCTTCGCCGACAACGCATCGCGCTCCGCCGCGAGCGCGTTGCGTTCGTCGCGAAGCTGTTCGAGTTCCGCGCGCGCCGCATCCGCATCCGCGCGCAGTTGCGCGACCTGCTCTTCGAGCGCGAGCCGTTCCGAGTGATAGCGCTGGTTCAGCGCGATCAGCCGGCCAATATTTTGAGATAAGGTTTCGAGTTCGTTGAGCATCTGCTGCGTCCTCTAAAGACCGAGCATTTTAGCGCGGAATGGCCGATAGTCCGACTTCCGTAACGTATCTAGTCGTAACACCCCGGCTTTCTGCCGTGAATGCGCGTCGATGACGCGGCGATCGGCCGGGCTTTCTTGACGCTCGCGCGGCCCGCTCCTAAACTGGCGCCGCCTCGGTGCGCGCGCGCGTCGCGCGTCGCGTGGTCAAACCGCGGTTAAACGGAAAGCGGGGCGCTTGCGCGGCCACGCGCGGCGAACCTACGCTGCCCCGCAACGGTAAGCGGCCGCATCGGATCGATGCAGGCCGGCTATCGCTTCAATGGAACGTTTCTTCGATGCTGACCCCAATCGCCCGCCCGATGCCCGGCACGCTCGATGTGCCGCGCGCGGCGGCGCTTGCCGCATGAACGCGACACGCGCCGCCGCGATCTGGGCCGCGCTCGCGATCGGCGTCGCCGCGCTGTTCGTCGCGTCGCTGACGCTCGGCAGCGTATCGACGTCGCCGCTCGACGCGCTCGCGTCGCTCGTGCCGCATGCGCTCGCGTCGCTCGTGCCGCACGCGAGCGGCGACGCGCTCGTCGGCGACATCGTCCGGACCTTGCGTCTGCCGCGCGCGTTCGCGGGCTTCGCGTGCGGCGCGCTGCTCGCGCTCGCCGGCGCGCTGCTGCAGGTGCTGCTGCGCAACCCGCTCGCGGAGCCGTACGTGCTCGGCGTGTCCGGCGGCGCGGCCGCGTTCGCACTCGTCGCGATGATCGTGGGCGGCGCGTGGTGGCTCGTCGATGCGAGCGCGTTCGCGGGCGCGCTCGTGTCGACGCTGCTCGTGCTCGGCCTCGCGCGCCGCGAGCTGTGGCGCGGCGAGCCGCGCGACGCTTCGCCGCGCCTGCTGCTGACGGGCGTGGTGATCGCGGCCGGGTGGGGCGCGATCGTCACGCTGCTGCTGTCGCTCGCGCCCGACGCGCATCTGCGCGGCATTCTGTTCTGGCTGACCGGTGATCTGAACGGCGTCGCGTCGCCGTGGTTCGCGGGCGTCGCGCTGCTCTTCGCCGCGTGCGCGGCGCTGCCGGTCGCGCCGCAACTGAACGTGCTGCTGCGCGGCGACGCGGCCGCGCATGCGCTCGGCGTGCCGGTCGCCCGGCTGCGCGTGCGGATCTATCTGATCGCGTCGCTCGCGGCCGCCGCCGCGGTGACGACCGCCGGCACGATCGGCTTCGTCGGGCTCGTCGTCCCGCATGCGTTGCGTCTCGCGTTCGGCAACGATCAGCGGATGCTGCTGCCCGCTTCGATGCTCGCGGGCGGCGGCGGCGTGATGGCGGCCGATCTGCTCGCGCGCACCGCGATCGCACCCGCGCAGTTGCCGGTCGGCGTGATGACCGCGCTGATCGGCGTGCCGGTGTTTCTGTGGATGCTGCTGCGCAGGCCCGCACGATGAGCCATGCGACTGCTCCGCACGCAAAGGCCGAGGCTGCCGCCGCTGCCGGTCTCGCCACGATCGGCGTGACGCTCACGGCCGGCGCGCGCACGCTGCTCGACGGCTTCACGCAGACGTTCGCGCCCGGCGAGATCTGGTGCGTCGCGGGGCCGAACGGCGCGGGCAAGACGACGCTGCTCGCGACGCTCGCGGGCCTCCATGCGCCGGCCGCCGGCCGCATCGAGCTCGACGGCCGCGCGCTCGCCGCGTGGCCGCCCGCACAGCTCGCGCAGCGTCGCGCGCTGATGCCGCAGCATCTGCACGACGCGTTCAGCGCGACCGTGTTCGACACCGTGCTGCTGAACCGTTATCCGTATCTCGGCGGCTGGGGCTGGGAGCGCGACGGCGATCGCGCGGCCGCGCGGGCGGCGCTCGCGGCGCTCGATCTCGACGCGTTCGCCGCGCGCGACGTGCTGTCGCTGTCGGGCGGCGAGCGCCAGCGCGTCGCGCTCGCCGCCGCGCTGTGCCAGGACGCGCCGCTGCTGCTGCTCGACGAGCCGCTCGCGCACCTCGACCTGCATCACCAGGTCGAATGCCTGAGCGCGCTCACCGCATGGCTGGCCGCCGGCACGCGCACCGTGCTGTTCTCGTGTCACGATCTGAATCTCGCGCGCCGCTTCGCGACGCACGCGCTGCTGCTCGACGGCCGCGGCCGCGCGTGGGCGGGCGCCGCGCACGATGTGCTGACGCCCGAGCGCGCGAGCGACGCGTTCGGCTATCCGCTCGTGCTGATCCGCGACGGCGACCGCGATGCGCTGCTGCCCGTATGGCCCGAACGGCGATGAACCTCTTTTGCTTCCTTTCTCCATCGATGCGCGGCGGCTGCCGCGCCCACCAGGCGACTCTCCGATGACCGCGACCTATACCCTCCCCGAAATCGAGCCGCTCGCCGCATGGTTGCGCGCCGCGCTCCAGCATGCGATCGACCACAAGACGAAGCCGCCCGGCAGCCTCGGCCAGCTCGAGGCGCTCGCGCTTCAACTCGGGATGATTCAGCAGACGGAGCGGCCGACCGTCAGGCGTCCGGTGATGATCGTATTCGCCGCGGATCACGGCATCGCGGCCGAAGGCGTGAGCCCGTATCCGCAATCGGTGACCGCTCAGATGGTCGCGAACTTCCTCGCGGGCGGCGCGGCGATCAATGCGTTCTCGCGCGTGTCGGACTGCGTGCTCGAGATCGTCGATGCGGGCGTCGCGACGCCGCTGCCCGAGTCGGACCGGCTGATTTCGCTGCCGGTCGCGCCCGGCACGGCCAACTTCGCGCAGCGGCCCGCAATGCGGCACGACGACGCGCTGACCGCGCTCGAGGCGGGCGCCGCGCGCGTGCGTCATCACGCGGCGCTCGGCACGAACGTGATCGGCTTCGGCGAGATGGGCATCGCGAACACGTCGTCGGCCGCCTGCGTGATGAGCCGCCTGCTCGGGTTGCCGATCGACGCGTGTGTCGGCCGCGGCACGGGCCTCGACGACGCGGGGCTCGCGCACAAGCGCGCGGTGCTCGCGCGCGCGCTCGAACAGCATCCGGATGCGATCGCGCCGCTCGACGTGCTCGCGACGTTCGGCGGCTTCGAGATCGCGATGATGGCGGGCGCGTATCTGGAAGCCGCGCGTGCGCGGATGACGATTCTCGTCGACGGCTTCATCGCGACCGCCGCGCTGCTCGTCGCCGATGCGCTCGTGCCGGCGGTGCGCGACTACTGCGTGTTCTCGCACGCGTCGAATGAGGCCGGGCATCGGCGGATGCTCGAGCACTTCGGCGCGCACCCGCTGCTCGAGCTCGATCTGCGGCTCGGCGAAGGCACGGGCGCGGCGCTTGCGCTGCCGCTCGTGCGCGCGGCGGCCGCGTTCGTCGCCGAGATGGCGAGCTTCGAATCCGCGGGTGTCGACAATCGTGACGCCTGAGCAGACGCGCGGGTGGCGCGCGGAACTGCGCTACTTCGCGGTCGCACTCGGCTATTTCACGCGCGTGCCGGTGCCGAGCCGGATCGGCTTCGCGTCGGACGACCTCGAGCACGCGGCGCGCTACTTTCCGCTCGTCGGCGCATGCGTCGGCGCGTGGGGCGCGCTCGTCTATCTCGCGGCGCTGCATCTGTGGCCGGCGGCGGTCGCGGCGGGGCTGTCGATCGCGGCGACGCTCGCCGCGACCGGCGCATTCCACGAGGACGGTCTCGCCGATAGCTGCGACGCGTTCGGCGGCGGCTATGCGCGCGACGACGTGCTGCGGATCATGCACGACTCGCGGATCGGCACGTTCGGCGCGGTCGCGCTCGTCGTCGCGCTCGGCGTGAAGTGGCAGACGCTCGCGGCGCTGCCGCCGCTGCGCGCCGCGTGGACGATGATCGCCGCGCACGCGGCGAGCCGCGCGATGGCCGTGAGCCTGCTCGTCACGCTCGACTACGTGCGGCCCGAGGGCAAGGCGAAGCCGGTCGCGCAACGGATGAGCGCGCGCGCGTGGTGCGTCGCGGCCGCGTTCGGGCTGCCGTGGCTGCTCTGGCCGGACTGGCGTGCGGGGCTCGCGGCGCTCGTCGCGCTCGCGGTCGTGCGGATGCTGCTCGCGCGGTATTTCGTGAAGCGGATCGGCGGCTATACCGGCGACTGTCTCGGGCTCGCGCAACAGTTCGGCGAACTGACTATCTATCTGACGGTGCTGGCATGGACGTCGTCCTGATTCGTCATCCGGCGGTCGACGTCGACGCCGGCGTCTGCTACGGACGCGCCGACGTGCCGCTCGCCGCGCCCGCCGACGACGGCGCGCGGGCGGTGCGCGAGCGTCTCGACGCGCTGCGCGTGCCGCTGCCGGCGCGGATCTGGTCGAGCCCGCTCGTGCGCTGCGCGGCGATCGGCGAGCGCCTCGCGCAGATGCTTCGCGCACCGCTGCAGCGCGACGTCTGCTGGCAGGAGATGGATTTCGGCAGCTGGGAGATGCAGCGCTGGGACGACGTCGATCGCGCGGCGCTCGATGCGTGGGCCGCCGATCTGATGCACGCGTGCGTGCATGGCGGCGAGAGCGTCGCGCGGTTCGCCGAGCGCATCGCGCACGTGCTCGACGCGACCGTGCAGGTCGACGCGCCGCAGTGGGCGCTCACGCATGCGGGCGTGATCCGCGTGTTCGCGTCGCATGCGCTGCGTGCGCCGCTCGACGCGCTGCTCGCGCGGCCGGTGCCGCCGGGCGGCATCGTGTGGCTGCGACGCGATGCGGCGCGCGATGCGTGGGAGATCGTGCACTGGGATACGTAAGCGACGCGTGGTTCACTTGTTCGTGAGCGGTGCCGGGTGAGCAGGACGCCGTGCGCGCGCGGCGTCGAGATCTGCGCAGAGCGCGGCCGCGCCCTGCGCGATGCGCGGCGCCGGACGCGTGAGCAGATCGCCGTCGATCGAGAACAGATTGCCGCGCGCGACCGCGGTCAGCGCGGGCCATGCGCGCCAGCGCGCGAGGCTCGGCAGCGGCGCGTTCGACGGCGTCGCGCCGCTGCCGGTCGTCACGATCGCTTCGGGATTCGCGGCGAGCACCGCTTCGTCGGACACGGTCGGCACGAGCGGCTGCAGCGACGCGAACACGTTGCGTCCGCCGCACAGCCTGATCACGTCGCTGATCAGATGCGTGCCGTTCAGCGTCATCAGTGGACGGTCCCACACCTGAAAGAACACGGTCACCGGCGGGCGCGACGCGTAGCGCGTGCGCAATGCCGCAATGTCGCGCGAGAACGACGCGGCGGCCGCGTCGGCGGCCGGCCGGGTGCCGAGCAGCGTGCCGAGCCTGTCGAGCGACGTCGCGATGTCGTCGAGATGCGTCGGCTCGCTGAAGAACAGCGGGATGTGCAGCGCCTTCAGCGCGTCGGTTTGCCGCTCGGCGTTCCCGTGCCGCCAGACGACGATCAAATCGGGCTTCAGCGCGGCGATCCGTTCGAGATCGAGCGCCTTGTTGTCGCCGACGCGCGCGATGGCCTGCGCGGCCGGCGGATAGTCGCTGTACGCGACCGTGCCGACGAGCTTCGCGCCGCCGCCGGCCGCGAACACGAGCTCGGTCGCGTGCGGCGCGAGCGTGATGACGCGTTGCGCGGGCGCGGCGAGCGTGATGGTATTGCCGTCGTCGTCGCGTGCGCTGACGGTTGCCTGTGCGATGGCGGGGGCGAGCAGTGTGGCGAGCGCGATCGCGAAGAAGTGTGGCGAATTCAACGTGCATCTCCTTGAAGCGCCGGCACGCACTGCGCAAGCGCGTCCGACAGGCGTTGCCATTCGGGCTCGGCGCCGGGTAACCCGACGCGCACGCTCGACGGGCGCGCGGAATCGTCCACGAAATTGCCCATGAAATTGCCCGCAAGATTGCCCATGAAAAGGCGCGTCCAGATTCCGCGCTCGGCGAGTGCCGCATGCAGCGCGGCCGCGCGAGGATCGTCGGTCCAGCAGAACAGTGGCGTCGCGCGCACCGCGAAGCCGTGGCTACGCAGCAGCGCCGCGAGACGCGCGCCGTCGGCCGTGAGCCGTGCGCGCGTCGTCGCCTGCCACGCGACGTCGGCGAACGCGGCCTCGACCGCGTGACGCGCGGGGCCGGCGACCGTCCACGCGCCGAGTGCGTCGTGCAGCGCGGCGATTTGCTCCGGATGCGCGAGCGTGAAACCCGCGCGGATGCCGGCGAGGCCGAAGAACTTGCCGACCGAGCGCAGCACGACGAGGCCCGCGCGGTGCGTGTGCGCGGCGAGCGAGGTGTGGGATGTGTGCGAAGTGTGAGCGGTGTGCGACGGGGCGAACGCGTCCGCGAACGCTTCGTCGACGATCAGCGTGCCGCCGCGCGCGGTGAGCTGCGCGTGCCAGCCGAGCAGGCGCTCGGGCGCGATCCGCTCGGCGGTCGGATTGTTCGGGCTCCCGACGATCGCATGCGTGAGCGTCGCGGGCAGCGTGTCGGCCGAGACGTCGAGCGTGTCGATGGCGTGGCCGTGCCGCGCGAATGCCGGCGCGTACTCGCCGTACGCGAGCGGCGCGACACCCGCGACGCCGCGCGGCAACAGTGCGGGCAGCGCGCGGATCGCGGCCTGGCTGCCGGCGACCGGCAGCACGTGCGCTGCGTCCGGCGCGCCGTAGTAGCTTGCCGCGCGCGCGGCAAGCCCGTCGCCGTCGTCGGGGAGCCGGCGCCATGCGTCCGCGGGCACCGGCGGCACCGGATAGCCGACCGGATTGATGCCGGTCGACAGATCGAGCCACGCGTCGTGCGGGATGCCATAGCGTCTCGCGGCTTCGTGCAGGTTGCCGCCGTGTGCGATCGGGGGAGGGTGTTTCATGTCAGCCTCCGCCGGGCCGCCCCAAGGCGGCTGACCGCCCCCTCGGGGGGCAGCGAACGCAGTGAGCGTGGGGGGCGTTTCATGTCAGCCATGCTGCGCCCCCAGCACGAGCGCCCCGCACGCGACGAACAGCGCGAGCCACAGCGCGAGCGTGCGCGTGACGAGCGACAGCGCGGCGGCGATGTGCAGCGCCGACGCGTTCGCGCCCGTGCCGAGCGCGGGCCGCTCCTCGATCTCGCCGTGATAGACGGCCGGCCCGCCGAGCCGCACGTTCAGGCTGCCCGCGCCGGCCGCCATCACCGGGCCCGCGTTCGGGCTGTCCCAGTGGCGCGCCTGCGTGCGCCAGCAGCGCCACGCGGCGGCGGTGTCGCCGAGCAGCGCGTAGCTCGCGGCGGTCAGGCGCGCGGGGAGCCAGTTCAGCGCGTCGTCGATTCGCGCGGCGGCCCAGCCGAAGCGCAGGAAGCGCGGCGTCCGGTAGCCCCACGTCGCGTCGAGCGTGTTCGCGAGGCGGAACAGCAGCGCGCCCGGCCCGCCCGCGACGACGAACCAGAACAGCGCGCCGAAGATCGCGTCGTTGCCGTTCTCGAGTGCCGATTCGACGGCCGCGCGCGCGAGCGCGGCCTCATCGGCTTCGGTCGTGTCGCGCGACACGATTCGCGCGGTCAGCGCGCGTGCGGCCGGCAGGTCGTGCCGGCCGAGCGCGGCGGCGATCGGCGCGAGATGATCGGCGAGACTCTGTGCGCCGAGCGCGAACCACAGCAGCGCGACGTGCAGGACCACCGCGAGCGTCGCGGGCAGCGCGGCCGCGAGCCCGTACGCGAGCGCGACCGGCGGCGCGACCGCCGCGAGCCATGCGGCAACGCCGGCCACGCGGCCGCGCCGGCCGGTGTTCAGCGCGGCCTCGATCCGGGCGGCGAGCCGCCCGAAACCGACGAGCGGATGCATGGCCGACGGCGGCTCGCCGAACAGGCGGTCGACGAGCACACCGGCGACCGCGAGCATCGCGACGACCGGCAACGACAGCATCAGCATCGCGCGGGCTCGGCCTTGATCGCGACCGGCAGCCCGGCGACGAGCAGCGTGACGCGCGTCGCGAGCGCGGCGACGCGCTGGTTCAGCCGGCCGAGCTCGTCGACGTAGCGGCGCGTCTGTTCGCCGAGCGGCACGACGCCGAGCCCGATCTCGTTGCTGACGACGATCACTTTCGCGCGCGCGCCGCGCAGCGCCGCATCGAGTGCGTCGACGTGCGCAGCGTATTGCGCGTCGTCGAGCGGCGCGCCGTCGGCCGGGCAGAGCAGATTCGCGAGCCACAGCGTCAGGCAGTCGACGAGCAGGCACACGTGCGGATCGTCGAGCCGCGCGAGGGTGTCGGCGAGTTCGACGGGCGCGTGGGCGTCGCCCCAGCTGGCGGGCCGCCGCGCGCGATGATGCGCGATGCGCCGCGCGAATTCGGCGTCGGCTGCGTGCGCGGTCGCGATGTAGGTGACGGGGCGGCCGCTGTCGGCGGCGAGGCGCTCGGCGTACGCGCTCTTGCCCGAGCGCGCGCCGCCGAGAACGAAGGTGAGATCGTGCGGAATCATCGTGCGATTGTAACGGCGCGGCGATAATGCGGCCTTCGCTTCGACACGCTTTTCCCTCTCATGACGAACGCATCCGACGCGCGGCCGCGCGGCACGCTGATGATCCAGGGCACGACATCCGACGCGGGCAAGAGCACGCTCGTCGCGGGCCTGTGCCGCCTCGCCCGGCGCGCGGGCGCGCGCGTCGCGCCGTTCAAGCCGCAGAACATGGCGCTCAACAGCGCGGTGACCGCCGACGGCGGCGAGATCGGCCGTGCGCAGGCGCTGCAGGCGCTCGCGGCCGGCGTCGCGCCGCATACCGATTTCAACCCGGTGCTGCTGAAGCCGACGAGCGATCGCGGCGCGCAGGTGATCATCCACGGCCGCGCGCGGATGAACCTGAACGCGCGCGCGTATCACGACTACAAGCCAGTCGCGTTCGGCGCGGTGCTCGAATCGTATGCGCGGCTGCGCGCCGCGTACGACACCGTGGTCATCGAAGGCGCGGGCAGCCCGGCCGAGATCAACCTGCGCGACGGCGACATCGCGAACATGGGCTTCGCGGAGCGCGTCGATTGCCCGGTGGTGCTCGTCGCCGACATCGACCGCGGCGGCGTGTTCGCGCATCTGGTCGGCACGCTCGCCTGCCTGTCGGACAGCGAGCGCGCGCGCGTGCGCGGCTTCGTGATCAACCGCTTCCGAGGCGACTTCACGCTGCTCGAACCGGCGCTCGACTGGCTGACCGCGCAGACCGGCAAGCCGGTGTTCGGCGTGCTGCCGTATCTGCACGGGCTCGCGCTCGACGCGGAGGACATGCTGCCCGCGCAGGCCCGCAGCGCGGCTGTGAGCGACGGTGGCGACGGTCGCGACGTGCTGCGCGTCGTCGTGCCGGCGTTGCCGCGGATCAGCAACCACACCGACTTCGATCCGCTGCGCGCGCATCCTCAGGTCGATTTCACGTACTGGAAGAGTGGGCCGGTGCCGGCCGCCGACCTGCTGATCCTGCCCGGATCGAAGAACGTGCAGCGCGACCTCGCGTGGCTGCGCGACGCGGGCTGGGAGCGCATCGTGCAGCGGCATCTGCGTTACGGCGGCAAGCTGATCGGGATCTGCGGCGGGATGCAGATGCTCGGCCGCACGCTCGACGATCCGCTCGGCCTCGAAGGCGCGCCCGGCAGCATGCCCGGGCTCGGGCTGTTCGATTTCGACACGACGCTGCGGCCGGACAAGACGCTGAAGAACGTCGCCGGCCGTCTCGCGCTGCCGGGCGGCGCGGCAGTGAGCGGCTACGAGATCCACATGGGCGACACGCGCGGCCCCGCGCTCGGCTCGCCGGCGCTCGAACTCGCGGAGGGCGGCGCGCACGGTGACGCCGACGCCGACGCCGACGCCGGCACCGGCACCGGCACCAGCACCGGCACCGGCACCGGCACCGGCACCGGCACCGGCACCGGCACCGGCACCAGCGCCGTCGCTCACGAGCGCCGCATGCGCGCCGACGGCGCGCTGTCCGACGACGGCCAGATTCTCGCGACCTACGTGCACGGCCTGTTCGACTCGCCCGACGCATGCGCGGCGCTGCTCGCGTGGGCGGGCCTCGACTCGGCCGAGCGGATCGACTACCCGGCGCTGCGCGACGCGTCGCTTGATCGGCTCGCGGACGCGATGGCCGCGCATCTCGATCTGCCCGCGCTGTATGCGGCGTTCAGCTGAGTTGACACGCCCCCTCGGCCGCGGGCTGATACGCGGCGCTCGCTTTTTTCACCGGGTGACGTACAACGAAGAGGAGTGCAGGGCGGAGGTCCGCCCGCGGGAGCGCGACGATGAAAGCTCGCTGGTGGTGTGCATTGTTGGTGGGATTGCTGGCGTCAGCGTCCGTCTATCCGTGCGACGGGGGCGGAATGAGCAGCGACAGCGGCGGGGCGTCCGGCTCTTCGAGCGCGCCCGCGCAAGGCTCCGGTGGCGGCAGTTACTGACTGCCGACCGGCCGCCCATCGGGGGGCATGATCGGTCATGCTCCCTTTTTTTGCGTCCTATTCATTCTCAATAGGAAATAATTTAAGCGGAATCGCCTGTTTATAAGCGATTGTGGTTCGAATAGAGTGCATGCCATTCCCCATTCACGCATGAAGGATCCCGACATGAACTCGAATCGCCAGAACGAATTCGCCGCCACGCTGCTTCGCGTCGCGCTCGGCGTGCTGTACCTCGCGCACGTCGCGCAGAAGGTCTTCGTCTTCACGCTGCCCGGTGTCGCCGGATTTTTCGCGTCGATCGGCTTGCCGGCGTGGCTCGCGTACGTGACGACCGCGGTCGAGCTCGTCGGCGGGATCGCGCTGCTCGCGGGCTTCCAGGTGCGCGTCGCCGCACTCGTGCTGCTGCCGTTCATGCTCGGCGCGACGTTCGCGCATCTGCCGAACGGCTGGAGCTTCGCGTCGCCGCACGGCGGCTGGGAATATCCGGCGTTCTGGGCGGTCGCGCTCGCGGTGCAGGCGCTGCTCGGCGGCGGCGCGTTCGCGCTCGGCACGAGCGGCGCGGCCGCGCGCCAGCGCCAGGCCGCCTGACTGACCTGCACCGGCGAACGCCATTTGTCCTATCATCGCACCCTGTATCCGCAATTCGGCGGCGTCCGCCCGACGGTCGGCGCCGAGCGGCTTCCTCGGGGGAATTCATGACGGTGATCGTGGTGGCGAATCCGAAGGGCGGCGTCGGCAAAAGCACGCTGTCCACCAATCTGGCCGGTTATTTCGCGGCGCAGGGCGCGTGGGTCGCGCTCGCCGATCTCGATCGGCAGCAGTCGTCGCATGCGTGGCTCGACATCCGCCCGGCGACGCTGCCGAGGATCGAAGCGTGGCCGCTCGAGCCGGACGCGCCGACCAAGCCTCCACGCGGCCTCGAATACGCGATCATCGACACGCCGGCCGGCCTGCACGGCAACCGGCTCAACCTGTCGCTGCAGTTCGCGGACAAGGTGATCGTGCCGCTGCAGCCGTCGATATTCGACATCCTTGCGACCCAGCACTTCCTCGAGCGTCTCGCGAGCGAGAAGGCGGTGCGCAAGGGCGCGGTCGAGGTCGGGATCGTCGGGATGCGCGTCGATGCGCGCACGCGCTCGGCCGAGCAGCTTCACCGGTTCGTCGAAGGGCTGAAGCTGCCGGTGCTCGGCTTCGTCCGCGACACGCAGAACTACGTGCAGCTCGCCGCGCACGGGCTCACGCTGTGGGACGTCGCGAAGAGCCGCGTCGACAAGGATCTCGAGCAGTGGCGCCCGATCCTCGAGTGGGTCGAGCAGAAGAAGTGAGTGAGCGCGCGCTTGCGCACATGCCGCCGCGGGCGCGCGCCGGGCGATTTACGACCAGCTCTGCGTCGGCACGTGATCGCGGCTGCCCTTGATCTTGTTGTTTTCGTCGACGAACACCAGATCCGGCTTCCAGCCGGCCTTCAGCTCCGCCTCGTCGACCACCGCGAACGCCGCGATGATCACCAGATCGCCGAGCTGCGCGCGCCGCGCGGCCGAGCCGTTCAGCGAGATCATCCCGCTGCCGCGCTCGCCCTTGATCGCGTACGTCGAGAAACGCTCGCCGTTGTTGATGTTCCAGATGTCGATCCGCTCGTTCTCGACGATGTTCGCGGCTTCGAGCAGATCCTCGTCGATCGCGCACGAGCCTTCGTAATGAAGCTCGCAGTGCGTGACCGCCACGCGGTGGATTTTCGATTTGAGCATGTTGCGCTGCATGGTGCCTCCTTGATGCGCCGGCGGACGATGGCCGTCAGATTTCGAGATTGTCGATGAGTCGCGTGACGCCGAGCTTCGCGGCGGCGACCACGACGAGCGGCTCGTTCGCTTCGAGCTCGGCGGCGCTCGGCGCGATCAGGTTCGCGCGGCGCCGGATCGAGATGTAGTCGGGCGCCCAGCCGCGCCCCGCGAGATGCTCGCGCGCATGCTGCTCGAGCTTCGCGAGATCGTGCTCGCCGCCGAGCACGGATTCGCGGATGCGCTGCAGCGTCCGCTGGAGCTCGGGCGCCTCCTGCCGCTCGGCGGGCGTCAGATAGCGGTTGCGCGACGACAGCGCGAGGCCGTCGGTGTCGCGCACGGTCTCGGCCGCGACGATGTCGACCGGCAGCGCGAGCTGCTGGCACATCCGGCGCACGATCATCAGCTGCTGGTAGTCCTTCTTGCCGAACACCGCGACGCGCGGCTGCACGCACGACATCAGCTTCGTGACGACCGTGCAGACGCCGGTGAAGAAGCCGGGCCGGAACTCGCCCTCGAGGATCCCGCCGAGGTCGTCCGGCGGCAGCACGCGGTATTCCTGCGGCTCCGGATACATGTCGCGCTCGGTCGGCGCGAACAGCACGTAGACGTTCTCCTTCTGCAGCTTCTCGATGTCGTCCTGCAGCGTGCGCGGATACTTGTCGAAATCCTCGTTCGGGCCGAACTGGAGCCGGTTGACGAAGATGCTCGCGACCACCGGGTCGCCGTGCTGGCGCGCGAGCCGCATCAGCGACAGGTGGCCTTCGTGCAGGTTGCCCATCGTCGGCACGAAGGAGATGCGGTTCTGTCCGCGCAACTGGTCGCGCAGTTCATGGATCGAGCTGATGACTTTCATGATCGGTGTGCGGGTTCCTCGCGCTTGCGCGCGTTGGCGCCGCGGCGGGCGGCGTCGGGTCGAAACAGTAAAACGGCAAAACGGAAAAACTGACAAAACGACCGGGCGCCGCGCGGCGCATCGGACGTCGGCGGATTGTAGAGGATTTGTCCGCGTGGCGCATCGATAAAAGAACGAGCGTTCGCTTTTATCTTTTGTCTTTGGAATGGCTCGCCGAATGGCTTGCCGAAAGGCTCGCCGCAAGGCTTGTCAAAGACTGGCCGAAAGGCCCGGCGGCGCAAGCCGGCACGAGATCGGGCGCGCTGGCTCAGGCCGGCAGATACGCGAGCCGCACGTAGATCGGCGCATACGGCTCGGCCTGCGTGATCTCGACGAGCGATTCGCGCGAGAGCTCGAGCATCGCGATGAAGTTCACGACGACGACGGGCACGCCGCGCGACGTGTCGAACAGGTCCGCGAACTCCATGAACCGCGCGTTCTGCAGCCGGCGCAGGATCAGGCTCATGTGCTCGCGCACCGACAGCTCCTCGCGCGAGATCTTGTGATGCTGGACGAGCTTCGCGCGCTTGAGCACGTCGGCCCACGCGGCGCGCAGATCGTCGGCGTCCACGTCCGGGAAGCGCGGCGCGACGCTCTGCTCGATGTAGACCTCGGCGCGCAGGAAGTCGCGCCCGAGCTGCGGCAACTGGTCGAGGCGCTGCGCCGCGAGCTTCATCTGCTCGTATTCGAGCAGGCGCCGCACGAGTTCCGCGCGCGGATCCTCGGCATCCTCGCCGGTGTCGGCCTTCTTCACCGGCAGCAGCATCCGCGACTTGATCTCGATGAGCATCGCAGCCATCAGCAGATATTCGGCCGCGAGCTCGAGGTTCGACGTGCGGATCTGGTCGACGTAGCCGAGATATTGCGACGTGACTTCCGCCATCGGGATGTCGAGCACGTTGAGGTTCTGCTTGCGGATCAGGTAGAGCAGCAGATCGAGCGGGCCTTCGAACGTCTCGAGAAAGACTTCGAGGGCGTCCGGCGGGATGTACAGATCCTGCGGGAGCTTGAAGAGCGGCTCGCCGTACAGGCGAGCGAACGCGGCGACGCCGTCGACCGTGTCGGGCGTCGAGTCGGTGCCCGCCGGCGCGGCGACCGCGTCTTCCGGTCGGGCCGGGTCGGGCCGCGCGGCGCTGGCCTCGTCGGCGGCGCTCACGGCTGCGCTCGCGTTGCTCAGAAGTTCTGGTAGTAGACGTACGGCGTTTGCTGCACGCGCGATTCCTGCTGGTCGGCGCGCTCTTCGAGGTCGATCGGCTGCTTGTCCCACAACAGCGCGCGGCCGCTGCGCTGCTCGGCCTCGAGCGCCGGCTTCTGCTGCTTGAGCTGGTTGATGAATTGCGTGACGTCGGATTGGTACAGCATGGCTCGTCTTCCGTTTCAGGCGGCGCGCGACGCGCCGGGACAGGGGATGGGCGGGATTTTACCGCAACGCGGGGAACAGCCGGCAGCGATCGTGCGTCGAAACCGCGGGACGGCCATCCCGGGGGCGGTCATCGGCGGGACGGTCATCCGGGGACAGCCATCCGTGTGACGCCCCGCGAATGGCCGCCCCGCGCGTCGTCTTGGGGCCAGTATTGCGCGGCTGTGGTCAAATACAGGGTTTCCATCGATTCCAGCGTCGAGAGGTCATATTTGACAGGGCAGGCGACACACCAGCGTGCGAAGCCGGGCGCCAGCCGACGGGCGATGGCTTCGGCCGTCGGCCGCGCGGCGCGATGCGTGGCCGCCGGCTGCCTCGGCGTGCTCGCCGCGCTGCCCGCGTACGCGAAGTACGGCGTCGCGATCGACGCGCCGCGCCCGATCCGCAAGCTGCTGTCGCAGCATCTCGACATCGCGCGCTTCGCGAAGCGCGACGATGTCAGCGACGATCAATTCGACTTCCTCGTCACCGCGACGCCGCAGCAGGTCCGCGACCTGACCTCGACCGAAGGCTATTTCTCGCCGGTCGTGCGCACCGACGTGCGCACGCGCGACGGCCGCCGCGACGTGACGATCGCCGTCGATCCCGGGCCGCGCACGGTCGTGTCGGCGGTCGATCTCGCGTTCGACGGGCCGATCGGCACCGAGGATCCGAAGCAGGAGGCCGCGACGCGCGGCGCGTTCTCGCTGAAGACCGGCCAGCCGTTCACGCAGTCGGGCTGGGACGACGCGAAGAGCGCCGCGCTCAAGGCATTGCAGGCGCGCCGCTATCTCGGCGCGCGGATCGTCGCGTCCGAGGCGCGCATCGATCCGCGCACGCAGCGCGCGACGCTGTCGGTCCGGTTCGACAGCGGCCCGACGTTCACGATCGGCCCGCTCGACGTGTCCGGCGCGAAGCGCTATCCGCAGCGGATCGTCACGAACGTGAATCCGCTGTCGGTCGGCGAGATCTACGACGTGCGGCGGATCGCCGAGCTGCAGCGGCAGATCCAGAACACGCCGTACTACGCGAGCGTCGCGATCGACGTCGGCGACGACACGACGAAGCCGAACCAGACGCCCGTGCACGTGAAGGTCAGCGAGTTTCCGTTTCACAGCGTGCGCGGCGGGGTCGGCTACTCGACCGACACGGGCCCGCACGTGCAGGGCTCGTATACGTACCTGAACACGTTCGGCGCCGCGTGGCCGCTGACGCTGTCGGGCCGCATCGACCAGATCCAGCGGTACGGGCAGATTCAGCTGTCGATGCCGCCCGGGCCGCGCGCGTGGACCAACAGCGTGCTCGCGTCGTACACGAACACCAACGTCGCCGGCACGACGATCTACAGCACGCGGCTCGGCGTGCAGCGCGCGCGCGCCGGCCAGTTCATCGACTACTCGTATGCGCTGATGTTCTATCAGGACCGGCTCAAGCAGAACGGCGCCGGCCCGACGATGAGCCACGCGCTGGTGCCGCAGTGGGCGTGGACGCGCCGCGACGTCGACGATCCGCTGTTCCCGCGTTCGGGCAACCTGATCCACGCGGAAGCCGGCTTCGCGGTGAAGGGCGCGCTGTCCGAGCAGACTTTCGTGCGCGGCTACGCGCGCGGGCAGCAATATCTGCCACTCGGCAGGAACGACCTGTTCGTGTTCCGCGCGGAGGTCGGTGGCGTGATGACGAGCGGCAGCTCGTCGACCGTGCCGGCATCGCTGCTGTTCCGCGCGGGCGGCTCGAACTCGGTGCGCGGCTACAGCTACCAGAGCATCGGCAATACGGTCGACGGCTCGACGCTGCCGACCAAGTACCTGCTGACCGGTGCGGCCGAATACCAGCACTGGTTCAATCGGGATTGGGGCGCGGCGACGTTCTTCGACATCGGCACCGCGACCGATACATGGGGCGAGAAGGTGTTCTATCCGGGCGTCGGCGTCGGCGCGCGCTGGCGCAGTCCGGTCGGCCCGGTGAACGTCGACGTCGCGTACGGGCTGCGCAACCATAGCGTGCGGCCGTATCTGACGCTCGGGATCGCCTTCTGACCCAACCGAACCCCGAACCGAATCCTCCCGACCGACACGCATGACGAAGGACGCCACCGACACCCCGCCGCCGCCGAATGCGCGTGACCGTGCGCCCGACGGCGCGCCGCAGCCGCCCGCGCCGCGCCCGTCGCGTGCCCGGCGCGCGGCGCGCTCGCTCGCGTGGACGGTTGCCGCGCTCGTGCTCGTCGTCGTGGTTGCGGTCGGCCTCGCGCTCGCGGCGGCGACGACCGAGCGCGGCACGCGTGTCGCATGGCAGGCGGCGGTGCGCGTGCTCGGCGGGCGGCTCGCGGGCACGCTCGACGGCGGCGCGCTCGCGACCGGCGTGCATCTGTCGAACGTCGCGTGGACGAGCCCGAACGGCGCCGGCACCGAGGTGCGGATCGACCGGCTCGACGGCCGCTGGGCGCTGACGCGCGCGCCGCTGCGGCTGACGCTCGCCTATCTGCGCGCCGGCACGATCGACGTGCGCATCGCGCCCGGGCCGTCCAAGCCGTCGACGGGACTGCCGCAGGATCTGCAACTGCCGCTGCAACTGCGGATCGACGATCTGCGCTTCGACAGGCTGACGATCCGCGACGCCGGCTCGACGACGGAACTCCGCGACCTGATCCTGAGCGGCCGCAGCGACGGCCGTCACCACACGCTCGCGCTCGACCGGCTCGACACGCCGTTCGGCGCGCTGACCGCGCGCGCGTCGCTCGACGGCATGCGGCCGTTCGCGCTGACCGGCGACGCGACGTACGCCGGCAAGGTCGCCGACGAGCCGGTCGATGCGCGCGCGCGGGTCGGCGGCTCGCTCGAAGCGCTCGTCGCCGACGTCGACGCAAGCGGGCTCAAGCTCGCGGGCCGCGCGCACGTCGAGGCATCGCCGTTCGCGGCGGTGCCGCTCACGCGCGCGGCGCTCGCGTTCGATCACGTGAATCCGCAGGCGTTCGCGCCGGGCGCGCCGGCCGCCGATCTCGCGGTGCGCGCGTCGCTCGCGCCGGCGGCGCCCGATCCGGCGCGGCCGAAAGCGTTCGCGGTGACGGGGCCGGTGTCGATCGTCAACGCGTTGCCGGGCACGCTCGGCGAGCATCGGCTGCCGGTCGTCGACGCGCACGCGAACGTGCGGCTCGATTCGCACGCGCAGCGGATCGACGCGCTCGCGCTGCGGTTGATCCGCGACGGCAGCGTGACGGGCGGCGGCACGCTCGCGGCCGGCCGGGGGCGCTTCGACCTGAAGGTCGCGAATCTCGACCTGAACGCGTTCGTCGCGCAGTTGCGGCCGATGCGGCTCGGTGGGCCGGTCGGCGTCGCGCTCGAGCAAGGCGTGCAGACCGTGACGTTCGATCTCGCGGATCCGAAGCTCGCGCTCGGCGCGCGCGCGAAGGTCGCGCTGACACCGCGGCAGACGGTCGTGACCGACGCGCGCGTCAGCGCGGGCAAGGGGCGCGTCGACCTGACCGGCGTGTTCCGCCACGACGCGCGCGCGAGCTACGACGCCAAGGCGACGCTGACGGATTTCGATCCGCTGCTGCTCGCGGCGGCGGGCGCGCCGGCGGCGGCCGCGCCCGCCGGATCGGCCACGGCGAAATCGGCTGCCGGCCGCCAGTCGGTCGCACGGCCGGCCGCACCACCGGCCGCACCACCGGCCGCACCGCCGGCCGCGTCCGCCGCGCGCGCCGGCGCCGCGCGCGTGAACGGCACGCTGACCGCGTCCGGCGGCTTCGCGCCGGGCTTCGCGACGAAGGCGACGTTCAAGCTCGGCGACAGCGTGTACGACGACGTGCCGCTGACCGGGCAGGGCGTCGTGCAGGTCGCGGGCGCGCGGATCCTGCCGAGCGACGCGACGCTGTCGATCGCGGGCAACCGTGTCGATCTGCACGGCAGCTTCGGCGCGGCAGGCGACCGGCTGCGCTTCGCGGTCGATGCGCCGCAGCTCGACCGCCTGGGCTTCGGCCTCGCGGGGCTCGTGCAGGCGCAGGGCGAGCTGACCGGCAGCTTCGCGCATCCGAACGTGAACGCCACCTACAAGGCCGAGCGCGTCGTGTTCGGCGCGAACCGGATCGCGTCCGCGCAGGGGCGCGCGGACATCCGCGACGGCGCGCGCGGCGCGCTCGTGCTCAGCGCCGACGCGACGGGCGTCGCGCTCGGCTCGTTCGAACTCGACACGCTGCGCGCGAATCTCGACGGCACGCGCGCGAAGCACACGCTCGCGCTGTCGGCGGCCGGCCACGCGGACCATCGCGCGATCGACCTGACGGTCGCCGCGAACGGCGGCGTCGTCGATGCCCGCGACGGCGCGCGCTGGGACGGCACCGTCACGCGCCTAGCGAACCGTGGCACGCCCGCGTTCGCGCTCGAGACGCCGCTCGCGGTGTCGGCCGGCGCCGGCCGCGCGACGCTCGGCGCCGCGAAGCTGACGCTCGAGGGCGCGGCGATCGACCTGAAGTCGTTCGTCTACGATCAAGGCCGGCTGCGCTCGGCGGGCACCGTCAGCGGGCTGTCGGTCGCGCGCGCGCTCGCGGTTCGCGAGGAACTGACCGGCCAGCGCCCGCCGGTGCGCACCGATCTCGTGCTCGACGCCGGCTGGGATTTCTCGGTCGGCGCGACCGCGACCGGCTCGCTGCAGATCACGCGCCGCAGCGGCGACGTGACCGTCGAGACCGGGCGCGGCGTGTCGTCGCTCGGGCTCGCGGATGTGTCCGCGCGCGCGGCGTTCGGCGCGGGCAACCGGCTGAACGTGACCGTCGCGGCGCGCGCGAACCGCGTCGGCACGCTCGACGCGAACGTCGCGGTGCCGCTCGCGCTGCGCGACGGCGCGCTCGCGGTCGCGAACGACGGTGCGCTGTCGGGCCGCATCGACGCGGACGTCCCATCGCTGAAGACGGTCGGCGGGCTGTTCGGGCCGGGCTATCTGCTCGGCGGGCGTGCGACGCTGAAGCTGACGATCGCGGGCACGCCGGCGAAGCCGGCGCTGTCCGGGATGCTGACCGGCGACGATCTATCGGCGACGCTCGTCGATCAGGGCGTGCAGCTGAAGGACGGGATCGTGCGGATCCGGCTCGCGGAGAATCTCGTCGAGTTCCAGCAGGTCGAGTTCCACGGCGGCGACGGCACGCTGCGCGCGATCGGCCGCATCGGGCTCGGCGGCGAAGCCCCGGATCTGACGGCCAGCATCGTCGCGGACAAGCTCGAGCTGTTCGCGGCGCCGGACCGCAAGCTGTCGCTGTCGGGCAAGGCGACGGTCGCGAACGACGGGCCGCGCGGCGGGATCGCGATCGACGGCAAGTTCGTCGTCGACCGCGCGCTGTTCGATCTGCCGGAGCAGTCGGCGCCGCACCTGTCCGACGACGTCGTGGTCGTCCAGTCGGGCGGCACGGTGCGCGGCGAGACGCCGACCGGCACCGCCGTCGCGAAGCCGCCGCCGGCCACCGACAAGCCGGCGCCGTCGCTCGCGCCGCGCGCGAACGTCGTGATCGATCTCGGCAACAACTTCCGCTTCAAGGGCCACGGCGCGGACCTCGGGCTGCGCGGCACGATCACCGCGACGAGCGCGCCGGGCGTGCCGCTGCGCGCGATCGGCAACGTGCGCGTGACCGAAGGCTCGACGTACACGTCGTTCGGCCGCAGGCTCGCGATCGAGAACGGCTTCTTCACGTTCAACGGGCCGGTGTCGAATCCGGGGATCAACATTCTCGCGATGCGGCGCAACCAGGAGGTGGCGGCGGGCGTGCAGGTGACGGGCACGATCCAGTCGCCGGCCGTGAGGCTCGTGTCGGAGCCGAATGTCGCCGAGAACGAGAAGCTGTCGTGGCTGCTGTTCGGCCACGGCACCGACCAGGGCAACAACCTCGGCCAGCAGAATGCGATGACCGCCGCGCTCGCGCTGCTCGGCAGCGCGACCGGCAAGCGCGTCGCGCAGACGATCGGCCTCGACGAGTTCACGGTCGGCCAGAGCGACGTCGGCCTGACCGATTCGCAGGTCGTGCTGCTGTCGAAGGCGATCAACGAGCGCTTGGTGCTCGGCTACGAGCAGGGGCTGCAGTCGGCGAGCAACGCGTTCAAGGTGACGATCAACCTGACGCGGTTCTGGTCGGTGTCCGCGTACGGCGGCACGTTCCAGGGCGTCGACCTGAACTACACCCGGCGCTTCAACCGGCTGTTCGGGCGGCGCGCGCAAGGCGGCACGGCGGCGACCGATTCGGCCGCCGATCAATAGGGGGCGAGGGGCGACGCAAAAAGAAAACCCCGCCGTAGCGGGGTTTGCATGGCCGGCGGCGCGGCGCGCGCGTTTGCGCTTACTTCACGCGCATCCCCGGCTTCGCGCCGCTGTGCGGCTCGAGGATGTAGATGCCCGGCTCCGCGTTCTCGTCGGCGGCCGACGCGGCGAGCACCATCCCTTCGGACAGTCCGAACTTCATCTTGCGCGGCGCGAGGTTCGCGACCATCACGGTCAGCTTGCCGACGAGCTGCTCCGGCTGGTAAGCGGACTTGATCCCGGAGAACACGTTGCGCGTCTTCTCCTCGCCGACGTCGAGCGTGAGCTGCAGCAGCTTGTCCGACCCTTCAACTGCCGCGCACGCGACGATCTTCGCGATCCGCAGGTCGATCTTCGCGAAGTCGTCGATCGAGATCGGCAGCGCGTCGCCGTCGGCACCGTTCGCGCCGGCGGCTGGCTTGCCGTTCTTCGTCTTCGTCGCTTGTGCCGATTGCGTTGATTTCGACGCGTTCGCATTGCCCGCATTGCCGTTCGCGGCGACCGCCGCGCCCGCTTCGGTCGCCTGCAGCGATTCGCGGTTCGCGGCGAGCAGCGCGTCGATCTGCTTCGGGTCGACGCGCGTCATCAGGTGCTGGTAAGCGTTGATCGGCTGGTGCGACGACAGCGGCTTCGTCGCATCGGCCCACGCGAGCGGCGCGATCCCGAAGAACTTCTCGACCGCTTCGGCGACGCGCGGCATCACCGGCTTCAGCGCGAGCGACAGCAGGCGGAATGCCTCGAGGCTCACGCTGCAGGTCTCGTGCAGCGCGACCGCGTTCGCCGGATCCTTCGCGAGCTCCCACGGCTTCGCGCCGTCGACGTACGCGTTCACCGCATCGGCCAGCTCCATCGTGTGGCGCAGCGCGCGGTTGTACTCGCGCGCCTCGTACTGCGCGGCGATCGGCGCGATCGCGTCGCGCAGCGTCGCGACGAGCGGATGATTCATCGCGCTGTCCTGCACGCGGCCGTCGAAGCGCTTGATCAGGAAGCCCGCCGCGCGGCTCGCGATGTTCACGTACTTGCCGACGAGATCGCTGTTCACGCGCGCCTGGAAATCCTCGAGATTCAGGTCGAGGTCTTCCATCGTCGCGTTCAGCTTCGCGGCGAAGTAGTAGCGCAGCCATTCGGGGTTCAGCCCCGTGTCGATATAGCTCTGCGCGGTGATGAACGTGCCGCGCGACTTCGACATCTTCGCGCCGTCGACGGTCAGGAAGCCGTGCGCGAACACGTTCGTCGGCGTGCGATGGCCGGAGAATTCGAGCATCGCGGGCCAGAACAGCGTGTGGAAGTACAGGATGTCCTTGCCGATGAAGTGATACTGCTCGGCGGTCGTGTCCTTGCTGATCCACGACTCGAAGTCGATCCCGCGCTGGTCGCACAGGTTCTTGAAGCTCGCGTAGTAGCCGACCGGCGCGTCGAGCCACACATAGAAGTACTTGCCGGGCGCGCCCGGGATCTCGAAGCCGAAATACGGCGCGTCGCGCGAGATGTCCCAGTCGGCGAGCTTCGCTTCGCCGGCGTCGCCGAGCCATTCGCGCATCTTGTTCGTCGCCTCGGGCTGCGCGAGGCCGGCCACCCAGCCGCGCAGGAACGACTCGCAGCGCGGGTCGGACAGCCGGAAGAAGTAGTGCGTCGACTTCTTGCGCACCGGCGTCGCGCCCGACACGACCGAGTACGGATTCAGCAGCTCGGTCGGCAGGTAGGTCGAGCCGCAGACCTCGCAGTTGTCGCCGTACTGGTCCTTCGCGTGGCACTTCGGGCACTCGCCCTTGATGAAGCGGTCCGGCAGGAACATTTCCTTCACCGGGTCGTACGCCTGCTCGATCTCGCGCTCGGCGATCAGGTCGTTCTCCTTCAGCGCCGCGTAGATCTTCTCGCTCAGCACGCGGTTCTCGTCCGAATCGGTCGAGTAGAAGTTGTCGAACGACACGCCGAAGCTGTCGAAGTCGCGCTTGTGCTCGGTCCACACGCGGTCGATCAGCTGCTTCGGCGTCAGGCCTTCCTTCTCGGCGCGCAGCATGATCGGCGTGCCGTGCGTGTCGTCGGCGCCGATGTAGTAGACCTCGTGGCCGTGCATGCGCAGCGTCCGCACCCAGATGTCGGTCTGGATGTACTCGACCAGGTGGCCGATGTGGATCTGCCCGTTGGCGTAGGGCAGCGCGGACGTGACGAGGACCTGGCGGCGGCCTTGCGGCGCGCCGGCCGGCCCGGAGGTGAGGTCGGTGGCGGACATAGGGTCTGTAGAGGAACTGCGGGAAATCGACGGGAATCCGTGATTCTAGCAGGGGCGCCGGCCGGGCACGCGGGCACCCGGCGGGGCGGGCCCGGCGCGTCGGCGGAGGGCCGCGATGTTGCGCTGCGTCGCTGAAGTGCATCACCGCAGCGCATCGAATTTCGCGCGGGCAAAAAAAACCGGGGCGGATGTGGCCCCGGAGCAACAACGACAAGAGGAGAATGGTGACGCGCCGGCAACTACCAGCCACGTACCGTAGAGAGAGACCGCGACGCTCGGCAGAAGTTCGAAAAAATTTTCGATTCGTGACTTGCGTGACTTGCGTCGCGGAAAGTCTCGTCGGGCGGGGCTCGCCGGGCGGCGCGCCCCGCCCGTCTCCCTCCGGTCGCGTCGCTTACTGCGCGGCGCGCAGGTAGATTTCGACGCGGCGGTTCTGCGCGCGGCCGGCTTCGGTCCCGTTGTCCGCGACCGGGTTCGACGCGCCCATGCCCTGCGCCGACAGGCGGTTGCCCGCGACGCCGCGCTGCGCCAGCGCGTTTACGACGCTCTGCGCGCGGTTCTGCGACAGCGTCTGGTTCAGCTGCGCCGAGCCGGTGCTGTCCGTGTAGCCGACCACCGACGCGGTGACCTGCGGGTTCTGGGTCAGCGTCGACGCGAGATCGTTCAGCATCGGCGTGAACGCCGGCGTGATCGCGTACTGGCCGGTCGCGAACGTGACCGAGCTCGGCACGTTCAGCTTGAGCGAGCCGTCCGGCTGCTCGGTGATCTGCGTGCCCGTTTGCGCGGCCGACGGCGCGAGCTTGTTCTTGATCGCCTGCCAGTTGTAGCCGGTCACGCTGCCGACGAGCGCGCCCGCGCCCGCGCCGATCGCCGCGCCCTTGCCGCCGCCGGCGAGCGCGCCGATGCCTGCGCCCAGCGCCGCGCCGACGCCGGTGCCGACCGCCGCGTTGTTGCCCTGCTGCGTCGCGCAGCCAGCCAGGAGCGCGCCGGCGAGCGCGAAGACGGACAGGCGAGTCGCAATTTTGGTATTCATCTCGGATTCCTCTCAGTGGTGAAGAGTCGACTACAACAGAAACGTGTTACATCTCTCTCGGCAGGCCCACTCGAAAAAAGGACGGTGGACCTTCCGCGCGCGAACCGGTTGCGCACGGCTTCGACGGCCGCATGCCCTGTCCGGCAGCGTGGCTGTTCGGACAGCGCGGCGCGCGAGCCTCTACAATATAGGCGGTATGGGGCCCGATTTGGCCCCATAGCGTGCCGCACGCGAAGATTGCGCCGGCTCGCGCGTCCGCGCAATGGCGTGCAATAAATTCTTTCACTTTTCCCGATATTTGCCGCGTTATTTGATCATTTTTGACAATTGAGCGCGAAAAACACCTTCTCACGGAGTTTCGATGAGCATTGACCGGGCACTCGTCGACGCCGCGCTGGCGGCCGTCGTTGATCCCAACACCGGCCGCCCGTACGCGGCCAGCAAGGGCGTGCGCAACGTCGCGATCGACGGCGACGCCGTCAGCGTGGGCGTCGTGCTCGGCTATCCTGCGAAGAGCCAGCACGACGACGTGCGCGCGCGCATCGCCGCGGCACTGCACAGCGTGCCGGGCGTTCGTGACACGCGTATCAACGTGTCGCAGGAAATCGTCGCGCACACGGTGCAGCGCGGCGTGAAGCTGCTGCCGAACGTGAAGAACATCGTCGCGGTCGCGTCGGGCAAGGGCGGCGTCGGCAAGAGCACGACCGCGGTGAACCTCGCGCTCGCGCTCGCGGCCGAGGGCGCGTCGGTCGGCATTCTCGACGCGGACATCTACGGCCCGTCGCTGCCGACGATGCTCGGCATCCACGGCCAGCGCCCCGAGTCGCCGGACGGCCAGACGATGAACCCGCTCGTCGGCCACGGGCTGCAGGCGAACTCGATCGGCTTCCTGATCGAGGAGGACAACCCGATGGTCTGGCGCGGCCCGATGGCCACGTCCGCGCTCGAGCAGCTGTTGCGCCAGACGAGCTGGCGCGAGCTCGACTACCTGATCGTCGACATGCCGCCCGGCACCGGCGACATCCAGCTGACGCTCGCGCAGCGCGTGCCGGTCACGGGCGCGGTGATCGTCACGACGCCGCAGGACATCGCGCTGCTCGACGCGAAAAAAGGCCTGAAGATGTTCGAGAAGGTCGGGATTCCGATTCTCGGGATCGTCGAGAACATGAGCCTGCACGTGTGCTCGAACTGCGGCCACGAGGAGCACATCTTCGGCGCGGGCGGTGCCGAGCGGATGTCGAAGGACTACGGCGTCGCGGTGCTCGGCAGCCTGCCGCTCGACATCGCGATTCGCGAGCAGGCGGACAGCGGCGTGCCGACCGTCGTCGCCGATCCGGGCGGCAATATCGCGGGGCATTACCGCGCGATTGCGCGCGGCGTCGCGCTCGCGATCGCGGAGCGCACGCGCGACATGACGGCGAAGTTCCCGACGATCGTTGTTCAAAATACGTAAAGTCGTTGCGGGGCACGGGCCCGGCGCGGTTTTCGCGGGGCGAGGCGCGGTATCATGGCGACTTTTCCAGGGTCCCTTTTCCCGTCCGGCCGGCGCGATACCCAAAACGCGCCTTCCGGCATGAGAACCGCATGAAACGACGATCACACGGCGGACGATCACACGGCGCGCGCGCCGGCCGCGCGCCACGAGCGCTGACGGCCGCCGCCGCCCTGGTCCTGCTGGCCGGCTGCACCGCGCTGTTTCCGCCCCACGACAAACGGGCCGACGCCGCGCTGCAGCCTGTCGTCGGCGCACAGGCGCGCGGCGACGTCACGCTCGTCGAGCGGCCCGACGGCGTGCAGGTCACGTACAACCTCGCCGGGCTGCCGCCGAACTCCGATCACGCGCTGCAGGTGCACGAGCGCGGCGACTGCAACGCCGGCGACGGCTCGAGCGCCGGCCCGATATTCTCGCCCGCCGCGGACCGGCTGCGCGCGGGCGCGCGCGCCGCGGGCGATCTCGGCAACATCCACGCGGACGCGAACGGCGTCGCGGCCGGCTTCATCGTCGCGCCCGATCTCGCGCTCGACGGCGTGCGCTCGGCGTTCGGCCGGTCGGTGCTCGTGTACCGCGACCCGATCGACCCGGCGTTCCCGCAGCACGGCGCGGGCCCGGCGCTCGCGTGCGGCGTCGCGCGTTGATGTCCGAATGCATGTCCGGTTGCACGTCCGGTTGCACGTCCACGCGCATGCACGATCGGCATGTGCATGCCCGCGATCGCGTAAAATGTCCGCCTTTCGCGCCCGCCGGCTCATGCCGGCGGCATTCTTCCACCGTCATCCAGCGTTTTCGCGCGCGCACCGCACCGATATGAGCATCAAGTCCGACAAATGGATCCGGCGCATGGCCGAAGAGCACAAGATGATCGAGCCGTTCATGCCCGATCAGGTGCGCGTTGCCGCCGACGGCCGCAAGATCGTCAGCTACGGCACGTCGAGCTACGGCTACGACATCCGCTGCGCCGACGAATTCAAGATCTTCACGAACATCAACTCGACGATCGTCGATCCGAAGAACTTCGACGAGGGCTCGTTCGTCGATTTCAAGGGCGACGTCTGCATCATCCCGCCGAACTCGTTCGCGCTCGCGCGCACCGTCGAATATTTTCGGATTCCGCGCACTGTGCTGACCGTCTGCCTCGGCAAGTCGACCTACGCCCGCTGCGGGATCATCGTCAACGTGACGCCGTTCGAGCCCGAGTGGGAGGGCTACGTGACGCTCGAGTTCTCGAACACGACGCCGCTGCCCGCGAAGATCTACGCGAACGAAGGCGTGGCCCAGGTGCTGTTCTTCGAGAGCGACGAGGTCTGCGACGTGTCGTATGCGGATCGCGGCGGCAAATATCAGGGCCAGCGCGGTGTCACGCTGCCGAAAACCTGATCTGGTTGGATATAGACCGCACCGTTTTACGGGGTGACCGCTGCGCGTGACGCGCCGCGGTCGTTCTTTTTGGAGAATCGCCCATGAAGTTTCGTTTTCCCGTCGTGATCATCGACGAAGATTTCCGCTCCGAGAACATCTCGGGCTCCGGCATTCGCGCACTGGCCGAAGCGATCGAGAAGGAGGGCGTCGAGGTCCTCGGCCTGACGAGCTATGGCGATCTCACGTCGTTCGCGCAACAGTCGAGCCGCGCGTCGTGCTTCATCCTGTCGATCGACGACGACGAGCTGATGCTCGGCGAAACCGGCCCCGACGGCGAACTGCCCGAGCTCGCGACCGCGATCATCGAGCTGCGCGCGTTCGTCGAGGCCGTGCGCCGCCGCAACGCGGACATCCCGATCTTCCTATACGGCGAGACGCGCACGTCGCGCCATCTGCCGAACGACATCCTGCGCGAGCTGCACGGCTTCATCCACATGTTCGAGGATACGCCCGAGTTCGTCGCGCGCCACATCATCCGCGAGGCGCGCGTCTATCTCGACTCGCTCGCGCCGCCGTTCTTCAAGGAGCTCGTCAAGTACGCGGACGAAGGCTCGTATTCGTGGCACTGCCCGGGCCACTCGGGCGGCGTCGCGTTCCTGAAGAACCCGCTCGGCCAGATGTTCCACCAGTTCTTCGGCGAGAACATGCTGCGCGCGGACGTCTGCAACGCGGTCGACGAGCTCGGCCAGCTGCTCGACCACATCGGGCCGGTCGCGGCGTCCGAGCGCAACGCCGCGCGCATCTTCAGCGCCGATCACCTGTTCTTCGTGACGAACGGCACGTCGACGTCGAACAAGATCGTCTGGCACGCGACGGTCGCGCCCGGCGACATCGTGCTCGTCGACCGCAATTGCCACAAGTCGATCCTGCACGCGATCACGATGACGGGCGCGATTCCGGTGTTTCTGACGCCGACGCGCAACCACTTCGGGATCATCGGCCCGATCCCGCGCGACGAGTTCAAGCCGGAGAACATCCGCAAGAAGATCGAGGCGAATCCGTTCGCGCGCGAGGCACTGAAGGCGAACCCGGGCCTGAAGCCGCGCATCCTGACGATCACGCAGAGCACGTATGACGGCGTGATCTACAACGTCGAGATGATCAAGGATCTGCTCGGCGACCTGCTCGACACGCTGCACTTCGACGAGGCGTGGCTGCCGCACGCGGCGTTCCACGAGTTCTACCGCGACATGCACGCGATCGGCGACGGCCGGCCGCGCACCGGCGCGCTCGTGTTCGCGACGCACTCGACGCACAAGCTGCTCGCCGGCATCTCGCAGGCGTCGCAGATCGTCGTGCAGGATTCGGAGAACCGCACGTTCGACAAGCATCGCTTCAACGAGGCGTACCTGATGCACACGTCGACGAGCCCGCAGTACGCGATCATCGCGTCGTGCGACGTGGCGGCCGCGATGATGGAGCCGCCGGGCGGCACCGCGCTCGTCGAGGAGTCGATCGCCGAGGCGATCGACTTCCGCCGCGCGATGCGCAAGGTCGACGCCGAGTACGGCGACGACTGGTTCTTCAGCGTCTGGGGCCCGGACACGCTGTCGGACGAGGGGATCGGCTCGCGCGACGACTGGATGCTCAAGCCGAACGACCGCTGGCACGGCTTCGGCCCGCTCGCGGACGGCTTCAACATGCTCGATCCGATCAAGGCGACGATCATCACGCCGGGGCTCGACGTCGACGGCGAGTTCGGCGAGGCCGGTATTCCGGCCGCGATCGTCACGCGGTACCTGGCCGAGCACGGGATCATCGTCGAGAAGACGGGCCTGTACTCGTTCTTCATCATGTTCACGATCGGCATCACGAAGGGCCGCTGGAACTCGATGGTGACCGAGCTGCAGCAGTTCAAGGACGACTACGACAACAACCAGCCGCTGTGGCGCGTGCTACCCGAGTTCGTCGCGCAGCATCCGCAGTACGAGCGGATGGGCCTGCGCGATCTGTGCATGCAGATCCACGACGTCTATCGCGCGAACGACATCGCGCGCCTGACGACCGAGATGTACCTGTCGGACATGGAGCCGGCGATGAAGCCGTCCGACGCGTTCGCGAAGCTCGCGCATCGCGCGATCGACCGCGTGCCGCTCGACGAGCTCGAGGGCCGCGTGACGAGCGTCCTGCTGACGCCGTATCCGCCGGGCATTCCGCTGCTGATTCCCGGCGAGCGCTTCAACAAGACGATCGTCAACTATCTGCGGTTCGCGCGCGACTTCAACGCGCGCTTCCCGGGCTTCCATACCGACATTCACGGGCTCGTCGCCGAAGAGGCGAACGGGCGCGTCGAGTACTTCGTCGATTGCGTGCGCGACTGACGATGGCGTGGATGCAAAACGGCAGGGTGAGCGCGATGCGCGCGGCGGTGGCCGCCGCGCTCGTCGCGTGCGCGGCGGCCGCGGGGTGGGTGGCAGCGGCGGGCGTGGCGCATGCGGAGGTCGCGCCCGCGGATCCGATCGACGTCGCGATGCGGCAGTGTCTCGCGCGGCGCGACCGCTCGTCGGCGGCCGGGCAGATCCAGTGCACGGACGACGCGCGCCAGCAGTGGCAGGGCGCGGTGGACGCCGCGTATCAGCAGTTGCAGCACGGCGGCGCGACGGCCGCCGCGAAGCGTGGCTGGCAGGAGAGCCAGCGCCGCTGGCTCGAATGGCGTCGGGACGACGCGCATCTGCTGAAGGCGGTGTTCGAGACGACGCGCGGCTCGACGTATGCGATGGCGGGCGCCGACATGCAGCTTCAGCCGGTGCGCGACCGCGCGCTCGCACTGCGCGAAGCGGTGGCCGACAGCGCGGCGCCGGACGGCGCGCGCGATCCGGCGAGCCGTGTGCTGCCGTGCACACAGGACGCCGCGTGCGAGCACGCGCTGTTCGACATGAATCGCTATTACGACAAGCTGCGCGGCCGGATGCCGGCGCGCTCGGTGCCGACGCTCGTGCGCGCGCAGCGCGCGTGGCGCGCGTTCCTCGACTCGACCTCGCCGGTCGTCGGCAAGGACGAGCGTGTCGACCTGATCGGTGCGCGCATCGCGACGATGAAGCGGCTGTCGGAGACGGTCGGCAATCACTGAGCGGCGCGCGCCGGTGTGACCGGCGCGGCCGGTGCCACCGGTACTGTTTGTTACGCGGTGCGCGCGTCGCGTGCGCCGAACCACGCGGGCACGTGCGCGAGCGCATCGTCGAGCGAGTCGAGTACGCAGAGGCTCAGCGCGACGATGTCGGGCGTCGGCGCCTTCAGATCCGGCACGGTGACGACGGACGCGCCCGCGCGCACGGCGGCGAGCGCGCCGAAATCGCTGTCCTCGAGCGCGATGCACGCGGATGCCGGCACGCCGAGCCGCTCGGCCGCGAGCCGGTAGACGGCTGGATCGGGCTTGCCGCGCTCGACCTCGTCGCCGCCCGCGATCGCCGCGAATCGATCCAGCACGCCGACCGCGTCGAGCCGCGCGCGGATCACGTCGCGCGCCGACGACGACGCGACCGCGCACGGCACGCCGGCCTGCGCGAGCGCGGCCAGCAGCGCGTGCGCGCCGCGTTTCAGCGGAAATTTCGGATGAGGCAGCGGCGCCGCGAGCTGCTCGCGCACGCGCGCGGACACCGCGCGGAACGTGTCCTCGCGGCCGATCAGACGCGCGAGGATCACCTGACCTTCCGCATACGAGCGGCCGACGATCTGCAGATAGTCGGCCGAGGACAGCGCGACGCCGTGCGCGTGCGCGACGTCGATCCACGTGTTCATGATCGTCCGCTCGGAGTCGACGAGCAGGCCGTCCATATCGAAGATCGCAGCCGCGAACGTCATGGGCGAGCCCCTGGCCTTACTTGCCGAGCGCCGCGCGCGCGGCCTGCGCGGCCGCCCGCACCTGGTCCGGCGCGGTGCCGCCCGGATGGTTGCGGCTCGCGACCGAGCCTTCGAGCGTCAGATAGCCGAACACGTCGTCGCCGATCAGGTGCGCGACGTTCGGCAGCTCCTGCTTCATCTGGTCGAGCGTCAGGTCGGCGAGGTCGCAGCCGCGCTCGTCGCAGATCCGCACCGCGTGCGCGACCGCCTCGTGCGCGTCGCGGAACGGCAGCCCGCGCTTCACCAGATAGTCGGCGAGGTCGGTCGCCGTCGAGAAGCCCTGCAGCGCGGCCGCGCGCATCGCATCCGGCTTCACGGTGATGCCCGCGGCCATCTCCGCGAAGATCCGCAGCGTGTCCGCGACCGTGTCGACGGTGTCGAACAGCGGCTCCTTGTCTTCCTGGTTGTCCTTGTTGTACGCGAGCGGCTGGCCCTTCATCAGCGTCAGCAGCGCCATCAGGTGGCCGTTCACGCGCCCCGTCTTGCCGCGCGCGAGCTCGGGCACGTCCGGGTTCTTCTTCTGCGGCATGATCGAGCTGCCGGTGCAGAAGCGGTCCGCGATGTCGATGAAGCCGACGCGCGGGCTGATCCACATCACGAGCTCCTCCGAGAAGCGCGACACGTGCGTCATGATCAGCGCGGCGGCCGCGGTGAATTCGATCGCGAAGTCGCGGTCGGACACCGCGTCGAGCGAGTTCGCGCAGATGCCGTCGAAGCCGAGCGTCTTCGCGACCGCATGACGGTCGATCGGATAGCTGGTGCCCGCGAGCGCGGCCGCGCCGAGCGGCAGCCGGTTCACGCGCGCGCGGCAGTCGCGCATGCGCTCGGCGTCGCGCGAGAACATCTCGACGTACGCGAGCAGGTGATGGCCGAACGTGACCGGCTGCGCGACCTGCATATGCGTGAAGCCGGGCAGGATCGTGTCCGCTTGCTTCTCGGCGAGATCGATCAGCGCGGCGCGCAGGTCGGTGAGCAGGCCGCCGATGCGGTCGATCTCGCCGCGCA
Organism: Burkholderia guangdongensis; assembly: GCF_013403875.1. Taxonomy (GTDB): domain Bacteria; phylum Pseudomonadota; class Gammaproteobacteria; order Burkholderiales; family Burkholderiaceae; genus Burkholderia; species Burkholderia guangdongensis. Next base: position 148,026 of record NZ_JACBNX010000004.1, read on the forward strand.
GCCACAGGCGGATGTCGGTCGCGACCTGGTCGTTGCGCGAGCGGCCGGTGTGCAGGCGCTTGCCGGCGTCGCCGATCAGCGCGGTCAGGCGCGCCTCGATGTTCAGATGGACGTCTTCCAGGTCGAGCTGCCATTCGAATTCGCCGCCCTCGATTTCGCGCTGGATCTGCGCCATCCCGCGCTCGATCGCGGCGAGGTCGTCGGCGCTGATGATCTTCTGCGCGGCGAGCATCTTCGCGTGCGCGAGCGAGCCGGCGATGTCGACGAGCGCGAGGCGCTTGTCGAAAAACACCGACGACGTGTAGCGCTTGACCAGCTCCGACATCGGTTCCGAGAAGCGGGCCGACCAGGCCTCGCCCTTTTTGTGCAGTTGGGACGTCATGGCGATGATTCTTCGAACGGGATTGAGGCGGCGTGCGCCGCGGGGGAATTCCGGGATTCTAGCATTCGGGGGGGCGGCCGCCGGGCCGTTCCGGGTGGTCCGGGCCGTCCGGAACAAGCACGACGAGCTTCAGATCCTCGCGATGCGCGGGCTTCAGCGTGATCTGCTGATAGACGAGGCGGCCGTCGGCCGGATGATCGAACTCGCGCGTGCCGCCTTCGCGCTCGAATACGTCCTGCGACGCCCAGTAGTGCGCGAACGCGTCGCTGCCGGCGAGCAGCGCGTCGATCAGCGCGCGCGTCGGCGCATCGTTCAGATGGCGGATCGAATCGGCGCGGAACTCGGCCGCGAGCCGCCGCGCGCGCGTCTCCCAGTCGACGATGAACGTGCGGGCCGCCGGCGACAGGAACGTGTAGCGCAGCAGGTTGCGGTCATGCTCGCCGTCGAGCCAGCCGATGAAGTGCGCGGCCGCCGGCGGGTTCCACACGAGCGCGTTCCATTGGCGATCGAGCACGTACGCGGGCGTCGAAATCGCGGCGACGGTCGCGGCGAGCGTCGGCGGCAGGTCGGACGCGGCGACGTCGGGCTCGGCCGGGTCGCGCTGCGCGGCGAGCTCGAACAGGTACGCGCGCTCGGCGCGCGACAACTGCAGCGCGACCGCGATCCGCGCGAGCGCGTCGGCCGACGCGGATACCGGGCGGCCCTGCTCGATCCACGTGTACCAGGTCGGACTCACGCCGCAGAGCTGCGCGACTTCCTCGCGCCGCAACCCCGGCGTGCGGCGGCGCGGGCCGGGCGGCAGGCCGACCGCCTGCGGCGTCAGGCGCTCGCGGTGCGCGCGGATGAATTCGCCGAGCGAGCGGGCGGGCGTCGCGTCGAGCGGGGGGGCGGAGGAAGGCGACGGGCTCATGCGGATCGGATCGCAGACAGGTAGGTCGAATACCGGGATAACTGCTTGACTTGTACTGGTACAGGCGCGGCTCTATTGTAGCGGCTCGCGCGCTTGCACGGAGCGGGGGCGCCATTCCGACACGGGAGATGCCGATGAAACATCACGATCAGGTTGCCGACGCATTCGGCTCGACGGCCGCCGCCTACCTGACGAGCGCTGTGCATGCGACGGGCGCCGATCTCGGCGCGCTCGCCGACGCGGTGCGCGCGACGCCCGGTGCGGCGGTGCTCGATCTCGGCTGCGGCGCGGGCCATGCGAGCTTTGCGGTCGCGCCGCACGCGCGCGATGTCGTCGCGTACGATCTCGCGGCGCCGATGCTCGCGACCGTCGACGCGGCCGCACACGAGCGCGGGCTCGCAAACATCCGCACGCTGCAGGGGCCGGCCGAGCGGCTGCCGTTCGCCGCCGGCGCGTTCGACTGGATCGTGAGCCGGATGAGCGCGCATCACTGGCACGACGTGCCGGCCGCGCTCCGCGAAATGCGGCGCGTGCTGAAGCCGGGCGGCCGCGTGTTGATGATCGACATCGCGGGGCACGATCATCCGCTGATCGATACGCACCTGCAGGCGGTCGAGGTGCTGCGCGATGCGTCGCACGTGCGCAACTACCGCGCGGACGAATGGCTCGCGATGTTCGGCGCGGCCGGCTTCACCGCGCAGGTGAGCGCGCGCTGGCGCCTGCCGATCGGCTTCGACGCGTGGGTCGCGCGGATGCGCACGCCGGCCGAGCGCGTGAACGCGATCCGCTCGCTGTGGACGCAGGCGCCCGACGAGGTGCGCGGCCACTACGCGGTGCAGCCCGACGGATCGTTCGAGCTGGATGCGCTGATGATCGACGCGCGGTGAGCGCGGGCGGCCGCGCGGCGCGCGCGATTGACCCGGCGCGTGCGATCTACTCGGCCTTCGCCATCGCCGGCTCGCCGTCCTTCACGTAGATCGAGTTGCGCGGCGTTGCCAGCACGCGGCGCACCATCGGCTCGAAGAACGACAGCGGCAGGTTGTCGTAGTCGGCCATGAACGCGGCGCCGTCGTACTTCGCGCAGAACTCCGCCGTGCGGTCGAACAGATCGGGCTGGCTGCGGTATTGCTCGCGCAGGTTGCGGTCGAGGCCGAGGTGGTGGAAGAAGTAGTAGCCCTGAAAGATCCCGTGCTTCTCGACCATCCACAGGTTTTCCGCGCTGACGAACGGCTTCAGGATCGCCGCGGCGATGTCCGGATGATTGAAGCTGCCGAGCGTGTCGCCGATGTCGTGCAGCAGCGCGCAGACCACGTATTCCTCGTCGCGGCCATCGCGGTGCGCGAGTGTCGCGGTCTGCAGAGAGTGCGCGAGGCGGTCGATCGGAAAGCCGCCGCAATCGCCGTCGAGCAGCAACAGGTGCGCGAGCACGCGCTCGGGCAGCGCGCGTGCAAACGGCACGAATTCCGCCGAGATCGCGGCCCAGTCGTCGCGCGTGCCGTGCTCCATGTGGGAAAACGTCGCGCGCGGCGCGGAATCGGTCGTCATGGTGTCTCCTGGTTCGGGCGCCATGCGGCGCATGGCCGGGGGGATCGGGGCCGCGTTCGTCGCGCGGCCCGGCGGTCATTCTAGTCCGGCGCGCGCGCAGCGTGTCGATCGCGCGCCGCGCCGCGCCGGTGCCGCGATACCACGAGACCCCGACAATCAGCCGGTGTTGCGCAGGCCGGCCGCGATCCCGTTGATCGTCAGGTGGATCCCGCGGCGCACGCGGGCGTTCGTGTCGCCCGCGCGGTGCCGCTTGATCAGCTCGACCTGCAGATGGTTCAGCGGATCGAGATACGGGAAGCGGTTCTTGATCGAGCGCGCGAGCAGCGGGTTCCCCGCGAGGCGGGTGTCGTTGCCGGTGATCTCGGCGAGCGCGTGCGATGTGCGCTCCCACTCGGCGACGATCCGGTCGAACACGAGCTTGCGCAGCTTCTTGTCCGCGACGAGCTGCGCGTAGCGCGATGCGACCGCGAGGTCCGTCTTCGCGAGCACCATGTCCATATTCGACAGCAGCGTCGCGAAGAACGGCCAGGTCTTGTTCATCTTCTTCAGCAGCGCGAGGCGCTTGCTGCGCTCGGCCGCGTCGGTCGCGCCGTCGAGATACGAGGCGACGGCGCCGCCGAACCCGTACCAGCCGGTCAGCAGCAGCCGGCACTGGCCCCACGAGAAGCCCCACGGAATCGCGCGCAGATCCTCGATCTTGCGCTGCTTCGGATCCTGCAGCTTGCGCGACGCCGGACGGCTGCCGATATTCAGCTCGGCGATCTCGGTGATCGGCGTCGACGAGAAGAAGTAGTCGGTGAAGCCCGGCGTTTCATAGACGAGCGCGCGATACGCGGCCATCGCGGCGTCGGACAGCGTCTGCATCGTGGCCTCGAACGCCGGCAGCTGCGCGGGCGCGTTGTTCTGCGGCAGCAGCGTCGCTTCGAGCGTCGCGGCGACGACGGTTTCCAGATTGCGGCGGCCGATCTCCGGGTTCGCGAACTTGCTCGCGATCACCTCGCCCTGCTCGGTCAGGCGGATCTGGCCGTTCACGGTGCCGGGCGGCTGCGACAGGATCGCCTGGTACGTCGGGCCGCCGCCGCGGCCGACCGTGCCGCCGCGGCCGTGGAACAGCCGCAGCGTGATGCCGCGCGCCTTGAACAGATCGACGAGCGCGAGCTCCGCGCGATACAGCTCCCAGTTCGACGTCAGGAAGCCGCCATCCTTGTTGCTGTCCGAATAGCCGAGCATCACCTCCTGCTCGCCGCCCTGATGCGCGACCAGCTCCGCGATGCCGGGCAGCGAGAAGTAGTCGTGCATGATGCCGGACGCGTTGCGCAGGTCGGCGATCGTCTCGAACAGCGGGATCACCATCAGCCCGTTGCGCACACCGCCGTGCTTCGCGCCGAATTTGCCTTCCAGCAGCCCCGTTTCCTTCTGCAGCAGCAGCACCTCGACGAGATCGCTGACCGTCTCGGTATGCGAAATGATGTAGTTGCGCACCGCGCGCGGGCCGAACTGCGCGCGCACGTCGCGCGCCTTCTCGAGCACGCCGAGCTCGCTTTGCGCGAGCGCCGAGTATTCGAAGTACGGCAGGCGCAGCGGGCGCGGATCGGCGAGCGCGGCGAGCAGCACGCGCACCTTGTCTTCCTCGGCGAGCGACGCGTAGTCGGCCTCGACGCCCGCGCGCGCGAACAGCTCGGCAATCACCGCTTCGTGGATGTCGGAGCTCTGCCGCAGGTCGATGCTCGCGAGATGGAAGCCGAACACCTCGGCCGCGCGCACGAGCGGCGCGAGGCGCGGCGCCGCGAGCGACGCGCCGTGGTGCGCTTCGAGCGAATCCAGCAGCGTTTTCAGGTCGCGCGTGAATTCCTCGGCGTCCGCGTACGGCGTCGCGCGCACCGGCGGCGCGCCGCGGCCCGCGCTTCTCAGCGGCACCGTGCCTTCGCCGAGCCGCACGCGCACGCTCGCGCCGAGCCGCGTGTAGATGCCGATCAGCGCGCGGCGGTACGGCTCGTCGACGCGGTGCGGCGACTGGTCCGGCGAGGCGGCCGCGAGCGCCTTCACCTCGTCGCTCGCGCCAACGAGCAGATTCGACACCGACAGCTCGGCGCCGAGCTTGTGCACCTGCTCCAGGTAGTGCTCGAAGATCACCGCGGCCTGGCGGTCGATCGCGTCGGCGAGCGTCGTGGCGGTCACGTTCGGGTTGCCGTCGCGGTCGCCGCCGATCCAGCTGCCCATCTGGAAGAACGCGGGCACGCGCGCGGCCACCCCGTGCTCGGCGAGCGCGGCCTCGATGTCCGCATAGAGCGCGGGCAGCTCGTCGAGGAACGTCGCGCGGTAGTACGACAGCGCGTTCTCGATCTCGTCGCCGACGGTCAGCCGCGCGTCGCGCAGCATCCGCGTCTGCCACAGCGCGGTCACGCGCGCGCGCAGCATCGCCGCGTTGTGCGCGCGCTCGCGCTCGGTCAGCTCCTGGTCGCGCTCGGCGAGCAGGCGCGCGACGTCGTGCTGCGCGTCGAGAATGCTCTTGCGTTGCACCTCGGTCGGGTGCGCGGTCAGCACCGGCACGATCAGCGCGGAATCGAAGAACTGCTGCAGCACTTTCTTCGACGCGCCGCCGGTCTGCTTCAGCTGGTCGAGCGCGTACGCGACCGTGCCCGGCTGCGGCGTGGAGCCCGCGAGCGCGTGGATCCGGCGGCGGCGGTTGTGATGGCGGTCCTCGGCGATGTTCGCGAGATGCGAGAAGTAGCTGAACGCGCGCACGACGCTGACCGTCTGCTCGGGCGTCAGCTTGCGCAGCTTCTTCTCGAGCGTCTGCGCGGCGTCGCGGTCGTCCTCGCGGCGGAACTTGACCGCGGTCTGGCGGATCGTCTCGACGACGTCGAACACCTCGTCGCCTTCCTGCTCGCGCACGACTTCGCCGAGCAGGCGGCCGAGGAAGCGGATGTCCTCGAACAGCGGGCGGTCCTTGTCCTCGCGGCGCGCGCCGGGCTTGGCCGGTGCGGCGGCTGCGGCGGTGCCGGCGGTGCCCTCGACCGCCTGGGCCGCCTGGGCCGCCTCGGCCGCCTGGGTCGTGCGTTTCGTCGAACGTATCGGGTCTTTCGGTTTCGTTGCCGGTTTCGCACGGCCGTTCGCTACGGCGGCGTTCGTCGGGGTGTCGGAGGAGGACGGGGCAGCATTGCGGCGCGCCGAGCGCGCCGATCCGGAAGACTTCACGATGGGTTTCCTTGGGAAAGCACGAGTGAAAAGGGACTGCGGGGACTGCGGGGACTGCGTTCAAGCTACGGCTGCGGCACTTCCGCGCATCGACGCTGCGGGCCCCGCGCCAGGCGGCGTGCGGACCGGCCATGCGCCCAGGCGGGCGCAAGCGTGCGTGCTACCATTGTTCGATCTTCCATCCCGTCCTTCAATGTTCCTGCAATGAATTCCGAGATTCTTTCGGCACGGCCGTCGGCCCAGCCGCCGGCCACGCTGACGATCGCGTCCCGCGAGAGCCGCCTCGCGATGTGGCAAGCCGAACACGTGCATGATGCGCTGCGCAAATTATATCCAGCTTGCGACGTGAAAATCCTCGGGATGACGACCCGCGGCGATCAAATTCTCGATCGCACGCTGTCGAAGGTCGGCGGCAAGGGGCTGTTCGTGAAGGAGCTCGAGCTCGCGCTCGCCGACGGCCGCGCCGATCTCGCCGTGCATTCGCTGAAGGACGTGCCGATGGCGCTGCCCGACGGCTTCTCGCTCGCCGCGATCCTCGAGCGCGAGGACCCGCGCGACGCGTTCGTGTCGAACGACTACGCGTCGCTCGACGCGCTGCCCGCGGGCGCGGTCGTCGGCACGTCGAGCCTGCGCCGCGAGGCGATGCTGCGCGCGCGCTTTCCGCATCTGCGGGTGCAACCGCTGCGGGGCAACCTCGACACACGGTTGTCGAAGCTCGATCGCGGCGACTACGCGGCGATCATCCTCGCGGCCGCGGGGCTGAAGCGGCTCGGGCTCGGCGCGCGGATCCGCGCGCTGCTCGGTGTCGACGACAGCCCGCCCGCCGCGGGCCAGGGCGCGCTCGGCATCGAAATCGCGTCCGCGCGCACCGATGTCGCCGCGTGGCTCGCGCCGCTGCACGACCCGCGCACCGCGCTCGCGGTCGAGGCCGAGCGGATGGTGTCGCGCGCGCTCGGCGGCAGTTGCGAGGTGCCGCTCGCCGCGCATGCGCAATGGCGCGCGGGCGAGCTGTATCTGACCGGGCGCGTGTCGACGGTCGACGGCGCGCGCGTGCTGACGGCCGAGGAGTGCGGCTCCGTGGTCACTGTCGCCGACGCGCTCGCGCTCGGCCGCGCGGTGTCCGACGAGCTCGAGGCGCAGGGCGCGATGGAGATCGTTCACGCGCTGTCGGGCCAGGCCGGGCAGGGCGACGCCTGATGGAACGACCCCCGCGGCCCCCCGAGGGGGCAGTCGACCGCCCACGGCCGGCTTTGCAAAGCCGGCCGGCTGCGCAGGCGCGGAGCGATGCTCCGCGAATTCCCTGCTATGCCCTTGGGGCGGCCCGGCGGAGGTCGACGCCGGGCGCCGCGCGCGCGTTCACCGCCGTGCTGACGCGGCCCGACGGACAGTCGGCCGCACTCGCGTCGCAACTCGCGGATGCCGGTTGCGACGTGCTCGAATTCCCGCTGATCGACATCGCGCCGCTCGACGATCCGGCGCCGCTCGCGGCCGCGCTCGCGTCGCTCGCCGACTGCGCGCTCGTGATCTTCGTGTCGCCGAACGCGATCGATCGCGCGTTCGCCCAGTTCGGCGCGATCTGGCCGAACGCGCTGCCGGTCGGCGTCGTCGGGCCGGGCAGCGTCGCGGCGCTCGCGCGGCACGGTGTCGCCGCGCCCGCATATCGCGTGATCGCGCCGCAAGCGCCCGCCGACGGCAGCCCGCCGCATTACGACTCCGAGCATCTGTACGCGAGCATCGACGCCGCGTTCGGCGGCATCGCGGCGCTCGCCGGCAAGCGCGTGCTGATCGTGCGCGGCGACGGCGGCCGCGAATGGCTCGCCGACAAGCTGCGCGAAGCGGGCGCGGACGTCGCGCTCGTCGCCGCGTACCGGCGCGTCGTGCCCGAGCCGCGCATCGGCGCGTGGCAGCGCGTGCACGCGCTGCTCGGCGGCGAGCCGCACGCGTGGCTCGTCACGAGCTCCGAAGGCATGCGCAATCTGCACGAGCTCGCGCAGGCGCACCTGACCGAAGCCGAGATCGATGCGTTGAAGCGCGCGCCGCTCGTCACGCCGCATCCCCGGATTGCGCAGACCGCGCGCGCATTGGGTTTTGATAGGATTACGCTGACCGGCGCGGGCGATGAGCGTATCGTCCGCGCGTTTCGTACGATGGCCGACGAGGCCGTCCAACCGGCGACAGCCGCACCGGTGCCTATACGCATGACAGATACCAACGATTCCAACAGTGTCAATTCCCAGCCGGGTGCACCGTACGTGCCGCCCAATCCGCCCTATGTGCCGCCCGAGGCACGCACGCGCCGGGGCGGCAGCGCCGCTCTGTGGCTGGTCGTGGTCGTGCTCGCGTGCGCGGCGGGCGCCGGCGGCTACGTGCTGAACCGCAAGCTCGACCGGATCGACGCGGCGTCCGTCGCGCGGCAGAAATCGATCGACGCGCAAGCGGCCGAGACGCGGATGAAGACCGATCAGGCGCTCGCGAGCGCGCATCAGGTCGACACGCAGCTCGCGCAGCTCGACGGCAAGCTCGCCGACGCGCAGAACGCGCAGCAGGCGCTGCAGCAGCAATACCAGGATCTCGCGCGCAACCGCGACGCATGGCTGCTCGACCAGGTCGACCAGGTGCTGTCCGGCGCGAGCCAGCAGCTCCAGCTGACCGGCAACACGCAGCTCGCGCTGGTCGCGCTGCAGAACGCCGATGCGCGGCTCGCGACGTCGCAGAGCCCGCAGGCGGTCGCGGTCCGCAAGGCGATCGCGCAGGACGTCGAGAAACTACAGGCGACGCCGACCGTCGATCTGACCGGCCTCGCGATCAAGCTCGACGATGCGATCGCGAAGGTCGACGCGCTGCCGCTCGCGGGCGAGGCGCTCGTCCCGCCGTCCGCGCAGCAGCCCGGCGGCGGCGCGCAGTCGGCCGCCACGCAACCGGTCGCCGCGCCGGGCGAGCCGCGCTGGAAGGCCTGGTGGCACGGTTTCGCGGCGGGCGTCGGCCGGCAGCTGCAGGGCCTCGTGCAGGTGCGCCGGATCGACAACGCGGACGCGATGCTCGCGTCGCCGGATCAGGGCTACTTCGTGCGCGAGAACGTGAAGCTGCGTCTGCTGACCGCGCGGCTGTCGCTGCTGTCGCGCAACGAGCCCGCGATGAAGGCCGATCTGCAGGCCGCGCAGGCGGCGCTCGGCAAGTATTTCGATCAGGCGTCGAAGGATACGCAGACCGTCGAGGATCTGGTGAAGCAGGTCGACGGCGCGTCGCTGACGGTCGCGGTGCCGACCCTCGGCACGAGCCTGAACGCGATCGAGCAGTACAAGAGCCGGGGGTGACGATGACGCTCAGAGGAATCATCTGGCTCGCGATCCTGTTCGCGATCGCCGCCGCGCTCGCGACCGTCGGCCACTTCGATGCCGGACACGTGATGCTGATCTATCCGCCTTACCGGATCGATCTGTCGCTGAACCTGTTCGTGCTCGGCGTCGTCGTGCTGTTCATCGCCGTGTACGCGCTCGCGCGCATCGTGCGCAACATCTGGCGGATGCCGCAGCGCGTCGCCGCGTACCGCGCCCGCGCGCGCAACGAGAAGGCGCAGGCGTCGCTGCGTGACGCGATCGCGAATCTCTACGCGGGCCGCTTCTCGCGCGCGGAGAAGGCCGCGCGCGACGCGCTCGCGATCGGCGCGAACGAGGGCGCCGCGAGCCTCGTCGCCGCGACCGCCGCGCACCGGATGCACGAGTTCACGCGCCGCGACGAGTGGCTCGCGAAAGTCGGCGCGCCCGAGTGGCAGGACGCGCGGCTGCTCGCCGCGGCCGACATGCGCGCCGACGCGCGCGACGCGGACGGCGCGCTCGCCGCGCTGGCCGAGATGCAGACGTCGGGCGGCAAGCGGATCCATGCGCAGCAGGTCGCGCTGCGCGCGCAGCAGCAGTTGAAGAACTGGGCCGAGGTGCTGAAGCTCGCGAAGACGCTCGAGAAGCGCGAGGCGCTGCATCCGGCCGCCGCGGTGCGGCTGCGCCAGCAGGCGGCCGAGAATCTGCTGCGCGAGCGCCGGCACGATCCGGACGCGCTGCTCGAGCTCTGGCAGTCGCTGTCGGCGGCCGAACGGCAGTCGCCGCGCCTCGCCGATCTCGCGGCCGAGCTGCTCGTGTCGCTCGAGCGGCGGCCGCAGGCGCGCCGCATCGTCGAGGACGCGCTCGCGCAGCACTGGGACGCGCGGCTGCTGCGCCGCTATCCGGACACCGCCGGCGCCGACGCGCTGCCGCTGATCCAGAAGGCGGAGTCGTGGAAGAGCGATCATCCGGAAGACGCGGACCTGCTGTTCGCGCTCGGTCGCCTGTGTCAGCAACAGCAGCTTTGGGGCAAGGCGCAGTCGTTCCTCGAGTCGGCACTGAAGCTCGCGGACGACGAAGCGCTGAAGGTGCGTACGCACCGCGCGCTCGCGCGGCTGTTCGAGCATCTCGGCGAGACCGACAAGGCCGCGCAGCACTTCCGCGCGAGCGCGCTCGCGATCACCGTGGTCTGACGCGGCCGGGCGCGCCCGGCCGCGGATGGACGGATGAGGCCCTGTTGTTGCCCTGTTGCCCTGTTCCCCGATCCCGCGCAACGCGCGTGACGGTCAGACGCAGCGTCCGCCGTCGACTTCGAGGCAGACGCCGGTAATGAACTCGGCCTCGTCGGAGGCGAGGTAGAGCGCGGCGTTCGCGACGTCCTGCGGCGTCGAGAAGCGGCCGAGCGGGATCGTCGCGATGAAGCGCGCGCGGTTCTCGGGCGTGTCGTCGCAGCCCATGAACTCGGCCGTGAGGCCGGTCTCGCCGATCACCGGATTGATGCAGTTCACGCGGATCCGGTCCGCGCCGAGCTCGGCCGCGAGCGACTTGCTCGCGGTGATCATCGCGCCCTTCGTGCTGTTGTACCAGACGAGGCCGGGGCGCGGCCGCACGCCCGCCGTCGACGCGACGTTCACGAACACGCCGCCGCCCGCGCCGCGGAAGTACGGCACGAGCGTCTGCACGCTCCAGAACAGGCTCTTCATGTTGACCGCGTACACGCGGTCGTATTCGGCCTCGGTCACGTCGAGCACCGGCTTGTTCCGGTGCGTGGTGCCGGCGTTGTTCACGACGATCTGCACCGCGTGGAAATCGTCGAGCGCGGCCGCGAGCAGCGCGCGCCAGTCGTCGCGTTGCGACACGTCGCCGGCGACCGCGATCGCCTTGCCGCCCGCGAGCGCGATCTCGCTCGCGACGCGCTCGGCCGCCGCACCGTTCAGATCGTTGACGACGACGTTCGCGCCTTCGCGCGCGTATGTTTTCGCGATGCCTTCGCCGAATCCCGAGCCGCCGCCCGTGACGATCGCCGTCTTGCCGTTCAAGCGCATGAGTGCCTCCTGTGTCGATCGGAGTGAGCGCGTCAGCCGTGCCGGATCGCGACGGTCTTCAGCACCGTGAAGCCGTACAGCGCCTCGAAACCCTTTTCGCGGCCGTGGCCCGATTGCCCGACGCCGCCGAACGGCAGCTCGACGCCGCCGCCCGCGCCGTAGTTGTTCACGAACACCTGGCCCGCGCGGATGCGGTGTGCGAGCCGCAACTGCCGCGCGCCGTCGCGTGTCCAGAGCCCCGCGACGAGCCCGTACGGCGTGCCGTTCGCGAGCGCGACGGCCTCGTCCTCGTCGGCGAAGCGCATCGCGGCGAGCACCGGGCCGAACACTTCCTCCTGCGCGAGCCGGTGCGCGGGCGGCACGTCGCGCAACAGCGCGGGCGCCTGATAGAAGCCGCTCTCCGGCGCGTCCGGCATGACCTGGCCGTGCGCGGCCATCGGAATCCCGTCGTGCTGCGCGTCGGACAGGAAATCCCATACGCGCTGTTGCTGCTTCGCGTTGATCAGCGGCCCGCAGTCGAGATCCGCGCGGCTCGGGCCGACCTTCAGCCCGTTGAACGCGGTCGCGAGCCGTTCGACGAGCGGCTCGTACACCGCGCGCTCGATCAGCACACGGCTGCCCGCCGAGCAGGTCTGGCCGCCGTTCTGCACGATCGCGCCGACGAGCACCGGCAGCGCGGCGTCGAGATCGGCATCGGCGAACACGATCTGCGGCGACTTGCCGCCGAGCTCGAGCGTGACCGGCACGTGATGCTCGGCCGCCATCTGCGCGACGAGCCTGCCGGTCGCGGGTGAGCCGGTAAACGAGATGTGATCGATGCCCGGGTGGCGCGCGAGCGCGGCGCCCGCCTCGTGCCCGTAGCCGGTGACGACGTTCAGCGCGCCGGCCGGGAGCCCGGCCTCGGCCGCGAGCTCGGCGACGCGCAGCACCGACAGGCACGCGTCCTCGGCCGGCTTCACGACGCATGCGTTGCCGGCCGCGAGCGCCGCGCCGACGCTGCGCCCGACGATCTGCATCGGATAGTTCCACGGCACGATGTGGCCGGTGACGCCGTGCGGCTCGCGAATCGTCAGCACGGTGTAGCCCGCGTGATACGGCAGCGTCTCGCCGTGCAGCTTGTCGGCCGCGCCCGCGTAGAACTCGAAATAGCGCGCGAGCGCGGCGGCGTCCGCATGCGCCTGCTTCAGCGGCTTGCCGGTGTCGCGCGCTTCGATGTCCGCGAGTTCGTCGCGGCACGCGGCGACGAGCATCGACAGCCGGTACAGCACGCGGCCGCGCTCGGCGGCGCTCGCCGCACCCCATGCGCCGGCGTACGCGTCGCGCGCCGCGGCGACCGCACGGTCGACGTCGGCCGCGGTGCCGCGCGCGATCGACGCGAACGGCTGCCCGTCGGACGGATCGACGACGTCGATCGTGTCTGGTTGCGCGGGCAACGTCCATTCGCCCGCGATGAAGTGCTTCGCCTGTTCCATGCGTGCTCTCCTGTCGACCGCCGCCGCCGCTCGAGCGCCCGCTCCGGTCCCGTGCAATGCCGCGTGTCGTTTGTTGGGTTCGCTGGGTTCGGCGGGTTCGGTGGGTTCGCTGGCCGGACGGTCAGCGCGATTATCGCGCGGTCGTCATCCGGGCGCCATCGGTCGATTGGCTATAATGGCGCATTCCGTCCCGTCCTGCCGGCGGCGCGCGCCCCGGACGGCCGTTCCCCGAATTCCCTTCGACCCACAGAGAACGCTCATGAGCTTCAACCATGTTCCGGCCGGCAAGGACCTGCCGCAAGACTTCAACGTCGTCATCGAGATCCCCGCGCAAAGCGACCCGGTCAAGTACGAAGCGGACAAGGAGCTCGGCCTCCTCGTCGTCGACCGCTTCATCGGCACCGGCATGCGCTATCCGGTGAACTACGGCTACATCCCGCAGACGCTGTCGGGCGACGGCGATCCGGTCGACGTGCTCGTGATCACGCCGTTCCCGCTGCTGGCCGGCACGGTCGTGCGCGCGCGCGCGCTCGGCATGCTGCAGATGACCGACGAGTCGGGCGTCGACGCGAAGCTCGTTGCGGTGCCGCACGACAAGATCTGCCCGATGACCGCGCACATGAAGTCGATCGACGACGTGCCCGAGTACCTGCGGGATCAGATCAAGCACTTCTTCGAGCAGTACAAGGCGCTCGAGAAGGGCAAGTGGGTGAAGGTCGACGGCTGGGCGGGCATCGACGCCGCGCACAAGGAAATCACCGACGGCGTCGCAAACTTCAAGAAGTAAGCCGGCGCCGGCGCAGCGCGCCGGCGGCAATCGTGCAACGTCGTGCAAAAGCCGCGCGTGCCTCGTTACGAGGCCGCGCGGTTTTGTTTTGCGCGCGCGGCGCGGCGGCGCGGGGTGGCGGGGGCATCGTCGTCGTCGTCGTCGTCGGCGGCGGCGGTAGCAGTGGCGGTAGCAGTGGCGGTAGCAGTGGCGGTTGCGTCGGCGGCGTCGGCGGCGTCAGCGGCGTCGGCGTCGGCGGCAGCGGCAGCGGCAGCGGCGGCAGCAGCAGCGGCGGCAACAGCGGGGGATTCAGCCGGCTCCGCCGGTAGCACCGATTCGAGCGTGCGCACGCCCGCGGCCAGCTCGCGCTTGTGCGCCGGCGACAACTGCTTGACCCGGTACTCGGCGCGCAACGCGCTTGAGCGGTCCGCGAGCGGGAACGACGCGAGCAGCGCGCGCGGCCGGCGCGAGCGCGTGTAGCGCGCGCCCTTGCCGGCGACGTGCTCGTCGAAGCGCGCGGCGACGTCGGTCGTGATGCCGGTGTAGATGCTGCCGTCGGCGCACTCGATCAGATACAGATACCAGGACATGGCGAAGCGGCCGGACGCGAGGCCGTCAGTGTCTCAAAAAAACGCGGGGCCGTCCTGCCGCGCGCCCGCCGCCGGCCGGCCCGCCCAGCGCCCGGCGAGCAGCGACCCGGACAGGTTGTGCCACACCGAGAACAGCGCGCCCGGCAGCGCGGCGACCGGCGTGAAGTAGAGCTTGCCGAGCGTCGCCGCGAGCCCCGAGTTCTGCATGCCGACCTCGATCGCGAGCGTGCGGCAGACGGCCTCGTCGAAGCCGAGCAGGCGCCCGCCCCAGTAGCCGCCCATGAGACCGATCCCGTTGTGCAGCACGACGCCGAGCATCACGATCGGGCCGACCACCGCGATGCTTTTCGCGGTGCCGCCGACGACCGCCGCGATGATCAGCAGGATCGACACCATCGACACGAGCGGCAGCACCGGCTCGATCTTCCGCACGAGCTTGCCGAACAGGTGATTGACGACGAGCCCGGCGCCGATCGGCACCGCGACGATCTGCAGGATGCTCATCAGCATCCCGTGCACGTCGACCACGATCGACGCGTCGACGTAGAGTCGCGTGAGCAGCGGCGTCGCGAAGATGCCGACGAGCGTCGACAGCGCGCTGATCGTGACCGACAGCGCGACGTCGCCGCGCGCGAGATAGATCATCACGTTCGACGCCGTGCCGCTCGCGACGCTGCCGACGAGCACCATGCCCGCCGTGAGGTCGGGCGGCATGCGCAGCGCCTTCGCGATCGCCCACGCGGCGAGCGGCATCACCAGGTAGTGGAGCCCGATGCCGGCGAGCACCGGCGCCGGACGCGTGAACACGCGCCGGAAGTCGTCGATGGACAGCGTGACGCCCATCGACAGCATGATGATCGTGAGCAGCGCCGTCACGTGCGGGCCGATCGGCGCGACCGACGCGGGCGAGCAGTAGGCCGCGACCGAGACGAGCACGGCCCAGAACGGGAAGAGGCGGGTGATGCGGGCAAGCATGGGGAAGCCTTTTTTTGAGTGTGGTCGTTCGAGCGGGAACGGGGCGCGGGATGAAGGCGAGCCCTCGGGGGCCGGGCGCGGAACCGCACGGTCGTGCGCAGCGCATTGTAGCGTCCGCGCGCCGGCGGCGAAATGCGGATGGGCGAGGCGGACGCGACGGGCAAGACGGGCGCGCCGCGCTAGCGCGCGCCGGCCTTGAACGGATTGTGGTCGCGCAGCTCGTCGACGTACGCGTGGATGTGATCGGTCTCGCGTTCGAGGAAGCGCGCGACCGCGTCCGAGAACGCCGGATGCGCGAGCCAGTGCGCGGAATGCGTGACGGTCGGCATGAAGCCGCGCGCGAGCTTGTGCTCGCCCTGCGCGCCGCCTTCGAACGTGTCGAGCCCCGCGTCGATGCAAAACTCGAGCAGTTGATAGTACGCGGTCTCGAAATGCAGGCACGGCACGTGCTCGACGGCGCCCCAGTAGCGCCCGTACAGCGTGCCGCCGCCCGCCGCGCCACGCTGGTAGACCGCGAGCGCGCTCGCGATCGGCCGGCCGTCGCGCTCGGCGATCACGAGCAGCAGGTTCTCCGGCATCGTCGCGCCGATCGTCCGGAAGAATTCGAGGTTCAGGTACGGGCTCGAGTAGTGGTCGCGGTAGGTCTGCCGGTAGCAGCGCGAGAAGAAGCGCCAGTCCGCGTCGGCGATCGCGTCGCCGGTCAGGCGCCGGAACGTGATGCCCGCGTCGCGCACGCGGCGCCGCTCCGCGCGGATGTTCTTGCGCTTCTTCTGCTCGAGCGTGCCGAGAAAATCGTCGAAGTCGCGGTAGCCGTCGTTCAGCCAGTGGAACTGCACGCCTTCGCGCAGCATCATCCCGAGCTCGCCGAAGAGCCGCGCTTCCGCGCCGGTCGGGAACAGCACGTGCAGCGACGACACGTCGCTCTGCTCGGCGAGCGCGACGAGCGTCGCCGCGAGCCGCCGGCGCGCGTCGTCGTCGGCGGCGACGATGCGTGTGCCCTGCACCGGCGTGAACGGCACCGCGCACAGCAGCTTCGGATAGTAGTCGAGGCCGTTGCGCTGGTACGCATCGGCCCACGCCCAGTCGAACACGTACTCGCCGTACGAATGACGCTTCGCGTAGACCGGCGCGGCGGCCGCGAGCCGGCCGGTGCGCGGGTCCGTCAGCGTGACGAAGCGCGGCGACCAGCCGGTCTCGTCGACCGCGCAGCGCGCGGTGTCGAGCGCGCTCAGGAACTCGTGGCGCAGGAACGGCGTCGGGTGCGCGTCGCGCGCGACGAGCGCGTTCCATTCGTCGGCGCCCACCTCGGCGGGGGACGACAGGATGCCCGTGCGATAATCGATGCGTTCGTGTTTCAATCCCGTGAATCCGTTTCGTTCGTCGAGGCCGCCTCGCATGCACCGCATGCTGGCGGCAATTTCGTCAGCCGTTCATGCCGCGGCCTGCCGCGGCCGCACCGATCCCGTCATGAAGACTCGTATCGCTCTCGCTCAAATCAACGTCACCGTCGGCGATTTCGCCGGCAACGTCGCGCGGATCGTCGCGGCCGCGCGCGCCGCGCACGCCGACGGCGCGCATCTGATGATCGCGCCCGAGCTCGCGCTGTCCGGCTATCCGCCCGAGGACCTGCTGCTGCGCCCCGCGTTCTACGCGGCATCGGCGGCCGCGCTCGCGGAGCTCGCCGCGAAGCTGAAGCCGCTCGACGGCCTCGCGGTGCTCGTCGGCCATCCGCTGCGATCTACCGGGGCAGGCGCGGCCGGCGCGTCGGCAACAAGCGTCGATGGTAATGCAAACCGCCCGATCGAGCGCGGCGTGCCACCGTCCGACACGTACAACGCGGCGTCGCTGATCGTCGGCGGCGACGTCGTCGGCACGTATCGCAAGCAGGAGCTGCCGAACGCCGAGGTGTTCGACGAGCTGCGCTACTTCGCGTCCGACGCCGAGCCGCTCGTGTTCGAGCTGAACGGTACGAAGTTCGGCGTCGTGATCTGCGAGGACGCGTGGCACGCGTCGGCCGCGCAGATCGCGAAGGCGGCCGGCGCAGACGTGATCCTGATCCCCAACGGCTCGCCGTATCACATGAACAAGGACGCGGTGCGCGTCGACATCCTGCGCGCGCGGATCCGCGAAACGGGCCTGCCGATGGTCTACGTGAACCTCGTCGGCGCGCAGGACGAGCTCGTGTTCGACGGCGGCTCGTTCGTGCTCGACAAGGACGGCGCGCTCGTCGCGAAGATGCCGCAGTTCGAGGAAGGGCACGCGATCGTCGAGTTCGACGGTGCGCGGCCGCTCTCCGGCGCCATCGCGCCGGAGCTGTCGGTCGAGGCGCAGGTCTATCGCGCGCTCGTGATGGGCGTGCGCGACTATATCGGCAAGAACGGCTTCCCGGGCGCGATCATCGGGCTGTCGGGCGGCGTCGATTCGGCGCTCGTGCTCGCGATCGCGTGCGACGCGCTCGGGGCCGACCGCGTGCGCGCGGTGATGATGCCGTCGCGCTACACGGCCGACATCTCGACGACCGACGCGGCCGACATGGCGAAGCGCGTCGGCGTGCGTTACGACGAGATCGCGATCGCGCCGATGTTCGACGCGTTCCGCGGCTCGCTCGCGCGCGAGTTCGAGGGCCGCGCGGAGGACGCGACCGAGGAGAACATCCAGGCGCGCATTCGCGGCACACTGCTGATGGCGCTGTCGAACAAGTTCGGCTCGATCGTGCTGACGACCGGCAACAAGAGCGAGATGGCGGTCGGCTACTGCACGCTGTACGGCGATATGGCGGGCGGCTTCGCGGTGATCAAGGACATCGCGAAGACGCTCGTGTACCGCCTCTGCCATTACCGCAACGCGGCGCCGGAGTTCGCGCAGCGGGACATCATCCCCGAGCGGATCCTGACGCGCGCGCCGTCGGCCGAGCTGCGCGAGAACCAGACCGACCAGGACAGCCTGCCGCCTTACGACGTGCTCGACGCGATCATGCGGATGTACATGGAGGAGGACCGGCCGCTGCCGGAGATCGTCGCGGCGGGTTACGGCGAGGCGGACGTGAAGCGCGTCACGCGGCTCATCAAGATCAACGAGTACAAGCGGCGACAGGCGCCGATCGGGATTCGCGTCACGCACCGCGCGTTCGGCCGCGACTGGCGCTATCCGATCACGTCGCGCTTCACGGAGCGCGTCGACTGACGCCGAGCGGGGCGTAGAATCGGCTCATTCGCCGGCTTTCATCCACATTCGACAGACATAGAGGGACGACCATCATGAAACGCATCACCGCCATCATCAAGCCGTTCAAGCTCGACGAAGTTCGCGAGGCGCTCGCCGAGGTCGGCCTGACGGGGCTGACCGTCACCGAGGTCAAGGGCTTCGGCCGCCAGAAGGGGCACACGGAGCTCTATCGCGGCGCCGAGTACGTCGTCGATTTCCTGCCGAAGATGAAGATCGAGGTCGTCGTCGCGGAAGGGCAGGTCGATCAGGTGATCGACGCAGTGATCGGTGCTGCGCGCACCGGCAAGATCGGCGACGGCAAGATCTTCGTGTCCGACGTCGAGCGCGTGATCCGCATCCGCACCGGCGAGGAGAACGAAGCCGCGGTCTGACGGGGCGGGGCCGGCCGGGCGCGCCCCGGCTCGGTGCCGCTTTCCAATAAAAAACGGTGCGATACCCTGTCGGGCATCGCACCGATACGCGCCTCTCGCAGCAGCGTGGAAAGCGTGGTTGGAGCTGTTCTGTGGAGCGGGTTTAGAACGAGTGCTGGATGCCCGCGTAGACGCCGGTCTGGCTGTGGCCCGGCGCCGGGTTGTCGTTGTAGCCGGTCGAGGTCGGGCCGCCGGCGCCCGCAGCGTTCGCTTCGAGGCCGAAGTTCGCGTTCTTGCTGTTGCGGACCGTCGCGACCTGGAAGTCGAGCAGCGTGCGCTTCGACAGGTTGTACGAGCCACCGATCGAGTAGATGTTCGCGTTGCCGCCGCCGTTGTTCGCGTTCACGTGATAGACGGCAGCGATCAGCGCCGCCGCCGGCGTGGCCTGCCACGTGACGCCGCCCCATTCCTGCTGCGTCGACGTGATGCCGCCGTTGACGGCCGGGCCGCCGTTCGCGTGCGACGCCTGATAGACCGCCTGCAGCTTGAACTGGCCGAGGAACACGTTCACGCCGGCGAAGTATTCGCGCGAGTAGTTGAATACGTCGTCGAGCTTGCCGTTGGCCGGATCGCGGATTTCGTCATAGAGGCCGCGCACCTGGAACAGCGGGTTCGTGTACGTGATCTGGATGCCGTCCTGGCGGCCCGTCGTCGTCGTGCCGTTGCCGTTCCAGCTCGTCGCGTTCGACAGCGAATACTGGCCGTACACGTCGAAGCCGGCGACGGTCGGCGACTGATACGAAATGTTGTTGCTCGACGCCGGCCAGTTGCGGCCGCGCACGAGCGATGCCGACGACCAGCTCGTCTGGCCGAACGGATCGAAATCCCAGACGCCGCTGTTCGAGATGAACAGCTCGCGGCCGAGCAGCAGCGTACCGTACTGATCGTTCGACAGGCCGACGGTCGCCCAGCGATTGAAGATGCTGCCGGGGGCAGGGCCGTTGCCGTTCACCGTATTGAAGCTGCCTTCGAGGTGGAACACGGCCTTCGTGCCGCCGCCGAGATCCTCGGCGCCCTTCATGCCCCACAGGCTCGTGCCCCAGTCGCCGCTTTCCGCGCGCCAGCGGCTCGATGAACCACCGTTCGCGTTGACGAGCCCGCTCATGTATTCGATGCCGGCGTCGAGCCGGCCGTACAGCGTGACGCTGCTTTGCGCGTGCGCGGCGACGCCGGCGGACATCAGTGCGGCTGCGAGCATTGCTTTCTTCATTTCCTCTCCTCCAAACCTTGTCAAAGAATCGACCCGGAACTGCATGACATGCCTGACGCCCGCACGGGCATCGGACATACTTGGGTTCCCCTGGGAGACCTCGCGCGAAGCCGGCGGCGCGGCAAGCATGCGAGAAACCGTCGACCGGACCCGCATGCCGAAGCGGTTGCGGGGTCTCCTTGCTGTCATGAAGTCAAACTACATTTCATGAACTTCGTTTTGCTACTCTGATTACTAATTTAGCAAAAATACAATTTTGTGGCGATCAAAATCGTTGTTTGACTAACCTGTGTCGCCAAATTGCCATGCAACACGGGCCGGGAAACGGGGATGGAGTGGCGTCGAGCGGCCGCAAAGCCTTGCCGGTCAAGGCGTGCGCGAATCGCGGCAACGCGACCCCAGGATTGCCACTATTGACTACAGGAATGGGAGCGGATAACGGCGCGATTGCGTCGTTTTTGTATGGTATACGTAATATTTGCGAGGCGAGGCGAGGCGAGGCGAGGCGAGGCGGGCGGCCGCGCCCGGGCGGGCGCGGCGCGATGCAACGAGCGTTACTTGAGACTACCGGACAGGAACTGCCGCAGGCGCTCGCTCTTCGGCTGCGCGAACACGTCGGCGGGCACGCCTTCTTCCTCGACGCGCCCCTGGTGCAGGAACATCACGTGGTTCGACACGTTGCGCGCAAACCCCATCTCGTGCGTGACGACCACCATCGTCCGGCCTTCTTCGGCCAGCTTCTGCATCACCTTCAGCACTTCGCCGACGAGTTCCGGGTCGAGCGCCGACGTCGGTTCGTCGAACAGCATCACGTCCGGATGCATCGCCAGCGCGCGCGCGATCGCGACGCGCTGCTGCTGTCCGCCCGACAGATGTGACGGATACTGTTTCTCGACGCGCGGCGCCAGGCCGACCTTCTCGAGATACGTACGCGCGCGATCCTCCGCTTCCTTCTTCGACAGGCCGAGCACGTGCACCGGCGCTTCCATCACGTTCTCGAGCACGGTCATATGCGCCCACAGATTGAAGTGCTGGAACACCATCGCGAGCTTCGTGCGCACGTGCTGCAACTGCTTGTGGTCGGCGGCCTTCAGTGCGCCGGCCTTGTCCTGCACGGTGCGCACTTCCTCGCCGTCGACGACGATGCGGCCCGCATTCGGCTGCTCGAGGAAGTTGATGCAGCGGAGCATCGTGCTCTTGCCCGAGCCGGACGAGCCGATCACGCTGATCACGTCGCCCGCGTTCGCCTTCAGCGACACACCTTTCAGCACCTCGTTGTTGCCGTAGCGCTTGTGGAGGTCGTCGACGAACAGCTTTTGAGTCTGGGAACGCATTCTGAAAACCTGAGAAAACTTACTTGCCCTGCGGGCGCAGATACGCGAGCCAGCGCTGCTCGGCGCGCCGGAACAGCCCGACGAGCGCGAACGACACCGCGAGATACAGCAGCGCGGCGATGCCGAACGCATGGAACGACATGTACGTCGCCGAGTTCACGTCGCGCGCGATCTTCAGGATGTCCGGCACCGTCGCGGTGAACGCGACCGTCGTCGCGTGCAGCATCAGGATCACCTCGTTGCTGTACAGCGGCAGCGCACGGCGCAATGCGGACGGCAGGATCACGCGGCGATACATCGTGAACGTCGACATCCCGTACGCGCGCGCGGCCTCGATCTCGCCGTACGACGTCGCCTTGATCGCGCCCGCGAAAATCTCGGTCGTGTACGCGCACGTGTTCAGCGCGAACGCGAGCAGCGTGCAGTTCATCCCTTCGCGGAAGAACGCGTTCAGCGTGGGCGTGTCGTGCACGACCTGCAGGCTGTAGATGCCGGTGTAACAGAGCAGCAGCTGCACGTACAGCGGCGTGCCGCGGAACACGTACGTGTACAGCCACACCGCGCCCGCGAGCCATTTGCGCTTCGACACGCGCGCGACCGCGAGCGGCACCGACAGGCAGAAGCCGATCGAGATCGACACGACGAGCAGCCACAGCGTGACCGCGAGGCCGGTGATCCGGTAGCCGTCGGTGTAGAGGTAGTTGCGCCAGTATTCGTGAATCAGCTCGATCATAGGTCCGCCTTGCGAACGCCGGTCGAATAACGCTTCTCGAGCCAGATCAGCACGAAGTTCGAGAGCGTGGTGATGGCCAGATAGACCGCGCCCGCAACCACCGTGAAGAAGAAGAACCTCAGCGTGCCCTTGCCCGCGTCCTGCGAAGCCTTCACGACGTCGGCGAGGCCGATGATCGACACGAGCGCGGTCGATTTCACGAGCACCTGCCAGTTGTTGCCGATGCCCGGCAGCGCGAAGCGCATCATCTGCGGGAACATGATCCGCGTAAACACCTGCCAGTTCGTCATCCCGTACGCGCTGCCCGCCTCGAGCTGGCCGCGCGGCACCGACAGGAACGCGCCGCGGAACGTCTCGGTGAAGTACGCGCCGTAGATGAAGCCGAGCACGAGCACGCCGGCGAGGAACGGATCGATGTCGATCTGATCCCAGTTCAGCGCGTCGGTCAGGTTGTTCAGCCAGATCTGCAGGCTGTAGAACAGCAGCAGCATCAGCACGAGGTCGGGCACGCCGCGGACCAGCGTCGTGTACACGGTGCCGAGGCCGTGCGCGACGCGATTGCGCGACAGCTTCGCGCCCGCGCCGATCAGCCCGAGCAGGAACGACAGCATGAGCGACAGCACCGCCAGCTTGACGGTCTGCCAGGTGCCGGCGAGGATCAGCGGACCGTAACCTTGAAGAAACATATGTCGTCCCCGATGGCGCCCGGCGGCGCGTGGTCGACGCGCGGGCGCCAAAAGCGCGATATTTTACCCGAACGCGATGGTCGGGCAGCAGCGAATCGCATGCGGCGGAGCGAGCCGTTGAGGCGGGGCGGGGCGACGGTGGCGTCGCGGGGCGGGTGGCGGGTGATGGGGAAGGCGGGGAAGCTGGGAAGCGGGGAAGCGGGGAAGCGGCGCGGACGCGGGGCCGCAAAGCCCCGCGCCGCGTCCGGCCGCGACCGCCGCCGGCTAGCGGCGGCGCTTACTGCGCCGCGGGCGCCGACGCGCCCTTCGCCGCGCGATGCTGCTCCCAGCGCTCCTTCATCTTCTCGTGCGCTGCTCCATCTTCGCGAACTGCTGCTTCAGCGCGGTGCTGACCATCGTCTTCTGCTGGTCGTTCAGGCCGTTGTAGAACGCGAGCCACGCGGCCTCGCTCTGCTCGCGCAACTGGGCGTTCTGCTGCTCGGCCTGCTGGCGCGCCGCGTGCAGCGCGTTCAGGTCGAGGATCGGCTGGTTCTGCTGAGCCTTCATCTGCTGATGAAGCGCCTCGTGGCTCTTGCGCATCGCTTCGTGGTTCTGCTTCATCGTGTTGACCGCGCTCTGCCATTGCTGCTCCTGCGCGGCGCTCAGCTTGAGCTGGTCGTGCAGGCGGCGGATCGCGCCGAACGGGCCGCCGTCGTGGTCGTGCATCTGGTGGTGCATTTCCTGCCCGGCGGCGGGCGGCGCGTCGGACGGGGTGGCGGCGCGGGCGGCGCCGAAGGCGAGCGTGAGTACGGCGGCGGCAGCGATGGCCGCACGGGACGTCTTCTTATACATTTCAGATACTCCTGAGTCGAAAGGTCCGGCGGCGGCGGTCGTTGCCGTTCGTCGATCCGGTAAGACGCAGGTTAGCGACGGCTCCGGCGCGCGGTGTTACGCGGCCGGTCAGCGGGATTACCGGGCATTACGACTTCCTTGCGCGGTAACCCGCAGTAACCCTTTCACCGATTTGTTGCGATTTTACGACCGCCTCGCACGGTAAACTCCGAGCCATGACTACCCAGATCCTCATCGTCGACGACGACCAAGAACTGCGCGACCTGTTGCGCGACTACCTCGTGCGCCAGGGCATGGAAGTGTCCGTGCTGCACGACGCCGCCACGCTCGAGAAGCGTCTCGAGCGCGAGCGCCCCGACCTGATCGTGCTGGACCTGATGATGCCCGGCGTCGACGGCCTGACCGCGCTGCGCCATTTGCGTGCCGCCGGCGACGACATTCCGGTGATCATGCTGACCGCGCGCGCCGACGACGTCGACCGGATCGTCGGCCTCGAGCTCGGCGCGGACGACTATCTCGGCAAGCCGTTCAACCCGCGCGAGCTGCTCGCGCGGATCCAGGCGGTGCTGCGCCGGCGCCGCGCGACGCCGTCGGCGGCCGCGCCCGAGCAGCGCGAACCGTTCGCGTTCGGCCGCTTCGTGCTCGACTTCCAGGCCCGCACGCTGTCGATCGACGGCAAGCCGGCGACGCTGTCCAGCAGCGAATTCGCGCTGTTGAAGATCTTCGTGAACCACGCGCTGCGCACGCTCACGCGCGAACGCCTGCTCGAGCTGCTGCACGGGCCCGAGTACGACGGGACCGACCGCGGCATCGACGTCCAGGTGTGGCGTCTGCGGCGGATTCTCGAAACCGATCCGTCGTCGCCGCGCTTCATCCAGACGGTGCGCGGGCGCGGCTACGTGTTCGTGCCCGACGGCGAGGCTCATGCGCAAGCCCATTGATTCGCTGTTCGGGCGGCTCGCGCTGCTCGTCGTCGGCGTGCTGCTGCTGTCGCACTTCGCGTGGTATTTCGCGATGCGCCTCGAGCGCAACCAGATGCAGACGCGGTACGCGGTCGAGGAGGCCGCATTTCTCGTCGAAGCGGTGCGGCAGCACGTCGCGCGCACGCCCGACTTGCCGCTGCCGTCGCGGGTGCGGATCGTGTCGCCCGGCAGCGCCGACGTGCCGCACGGGGACGGCGCGGATCTACCCGCGGCGCTCAAGCGTTTTCGCGACGACGTGAGCGAGCGGATGCCGGCCGGCACGCACGTCGAGATCGGCGCGTCGGGCCGGCCGCCGGTGCTGTGGGTCCGGGAGCCGTCGGACCCGAACTGGATCGTCGTGCCGGTGCAGCCGCTGCGACCGCCGCGCCCGCGCGACCGGATGATGCTCTGGCTCGCGACGATCTTCTCGTCGGCCGTGATCGCCGCGCTGTTCGCCGCGTGGCAGCTTCAGCAGCCGCTGCGCTCGCTCGTGCGCGCGGTCGCGCGCTTCGGCCGCGGCCAGCCGGTGCCGCCGCTGCGCGAGCGCGGCCCGCGCGAGCTGCGCCAGCTCACGCGCGGCTTCAACCAGATGGTCGAGCAGGTGTCGCGCGCGGAGAACGACCGCGCGGTGATGCTCGCCGGCGTCGCGCACGATCTGCGCACGCCGCTGGCGCGGATGCGACTGCGCGCCGAGATGATGGACGACGCGCGGCTGCGCGACGGCGTCGTGCGCGACGTCGACTCGATGTCGCACATCGTCGACCAGTTCCTCGTGTTCGCGCACGGCGGCGCCGACCGCAGCGAGCCGGTGCCGGTCGACCAGGCGTGCGAGCGGATCGCGCGCACGTATCGCGCGGTCGCGCCGAACGCGCCGACGGTGCAGAGCCGGCTCGCGGCGGGCGCCGGGTTCCGGCTGCCGACCGCGACGCTCGACCGGATCCTGTCGAACCTGCTCGATAACGCGCATGCGTACGGCGCGCCGCCCGTCGTCGTCGAGACCGAGCGCACGTCGACCGGCTATGTGCTGGCGGTCAGCGATCGCGGCAACGGCATCGCGCCGCGCGATCTCGCGGCGGCGACGCGGCCTTTCGTGCGGCTCGATCCGGCGCGCGGCGGCAACGGGCACAGCGGGCTCGGCCTCGCGATCGTCGAGCGGCTGGTCCAGCGCGTCGGCGGCGACTGCGAGATCGGCAATCAGCCGGAAGGCGGGCTGCGCGTCGCGATGATCTTCCCGTTCGATGCGGTGCCGAAGCCCGAGCCGGGCCAGCCGGCGGATTGAGCGGGGCGAGAAGCTAAAAGATAGGTGCGGCGGCCGGCATCGCGGCCGGGTGGGCGCCGCGGCTCATGCCGCGCAGTGCCGGCCCGCGCCGGCACTGCGCACCGGCGTCATTCGCCGAACAGCGTGCTCAGCGTCTCGGCGGCGTTGCTGTCGATCGTGTTGTAGGTCACGCTGCTCGCCTCGAAGATGTAGAGCGTCGTGTATTTGCCGAGGCGGTCGAGAATTTCGTCCTGCAGCGATTCCGGCACGATGTTCATGCTCAGGTACCAGGCCGTCGACGACAGCCGCGTCTGGAACGACCCGTATTCCTGCATCAGCTCGGCGAACGCGTCGGCTTCCTGGTCACGGCATACGATCACCAAATTTCCTGCCATTCCTCTCTCCCGGTCGTCAATCGATCAATCCACGTGGGGCGAGCCTCGATCATAACCGCTTAACGGTGTCGTGCCTTTGATGAAACCTGCCCGGCGGCGGGTTCACGGCCGGGCCGGATCGCGGCATAATGCCGCCTCGCACGCCGGCCGGGCGGCAGCGAGGCCGATTCGCGTGCGCCCGCTTGGTTGGCCTGCTCAGTCGGCCTGCTCAGTCGGTCCGCTCAGCCCGCCCGCTTCGCGCCCGGCCCGCTCACCCGCGCGGCGCGCATGGCGTCGGCGGATCCGGGTGGTTGTGCCTGAAACAGTGGTTGTAGTAGTGTCGTGCCGTCGCGGAGCCGGTCTGGCCGGCCGTGGCGCGCGCGTCCGGCCGTGAGTGAACACGAAAACTCGCACGAAAACCCGCACGAAAACCCGCGCGCGCGCGCTTTGCCATGAATCAACTTCGTTTGCCGGTCTCATTCTTCGATTCGTACGATCTCGCCGGGGAGGGCGCCTGATGGACATCGGACTCGATCCGAACCGGCTCGCCAACGGCTCCACGTGGCGGGTCCTGCCGAACCGCTGGGATTTCGTCGCGTTTCCGCTGATCATCTGCGTGCTGGCGATGGCGATCGTCGGCTTTCACCAGACGATGGCGCCGATCGCGACGCTGAAGACCCAGGCGATCTCGCTCGACCCGTCGATGCTGCCCGAATACGCGTTGCGCACGACGCTGCGGATGCTCGCCGCGATGGTCGCGTCGCTCGCGTTCACGCTGGTCTACGGCACGCTCGCCGCGAAGAGCCGTCGCGCGGGGATGGTGCTGGTTCCGATCCTCGACATCCTGCAGTCGGTGCCGGTGCTCGGCTACATCTCGTTTACGGTCACGTTCTTCCTCGCGCTGTTCCCGAGCCGCGTGCTCGGCGCCGAGCTCGCCGCGATCTTCGCGATCTTCACGAGCCAGGCGTGGAACATGACGTTCAGCTTCTATCAGTCGCTGCGCACGGTGCCGCGCGATCTCGACGAAGTGTCGCGCGGCTTTCACCTGACCGCGTGGCAGCGCTTCTGGAAGCTCGAAGTGCCGTTCTCGATGCCGGGCCTGATCTGGAACATGATGATGTCGATGTCCGGCGGCTGGTTCTTC
This sequence comes from Burkholderia guangdongensis, assembly GCF_013403875.1. Classification (GTDB taxonomy): domain Bacteria; phylum Pseudomonadota; class Gammaproteobacteria; order Burkholderiales; family Burkholderiaceae; genus Burkholderia; species Burkholderia guangdongensis. The sequence continues at coordinate 175,390 of NZ_JACBNX010000004.1, forward strand.
GTCGTCGCGTCGGAGGCGATCACGGTCGGCAACAACACGATCACGCTGCCCGGCATCGGCGCATATCTCGCGCAGGCGATCTCGGACAAGAACCTCGGCGCGATCGGCTGGGTGATCCTCGCGATGACGATCGTGATTCTCGCGTACGACCAGCTGCTGTTCCGCCCGCTCGTCGCATGGGCCGACAAGTTCAGGATGGAGAACACGAGCTCGGGCGACGCGCCCGAATCGTGGCTGCTCGACCTCGTGCGCCGCACGCGGCTGATCCACCAGCTGCTCGTGCCGGCCGGCTGGCTGCTCGCGAAGGCCGCGCGCATTCCGCTGCGCCTGCCGTCGGGCAAGGTGCGCTTCACGCTGCCGCGCGTCGAGAAGAAGGCGTCGCGCGCGGCCGACGTCGCGTGGGCGATCCTCGTGCTCGCCGGCACCGCCTATGTCGTGTGGCGCGTCGTCAGCTACGTGTCGACCGGCGTCACGTTCGCCGAGGTCGGCCACGTGTTCGTGCTCGGCCTGATCACGCTGCTGCGCGTGATGGTGCTGATCGCGCTCGCGTCGGTGATCTGGGTGCCGATCGGCGTGTGGATCGGCCTGCGGCCCGCGATCGCCGAGAAGGCGCAGCCGATTGCGCAGTTCCTCGCAGCGTTCCCGGCGAACCTGCTGTTCCCGGTGTTCGTGATCGTGATCGTCAAGTTCCACCTGAACGCGGACATCTGGCTGTCGCCGCTGATCGTGCTCGGCACGCAGTGGTACATCCTGTTCAACGTGATCGCCGGCGCGACCGCCTATCCGAACGACTATCGCGAGGCGGCGGCCAATTTCCGGATCCGCGGCTGGCAGTGGTGGCGCCAGGCGATCCTGCCGGGTATCTTCCCGTATTACGTGACGGGCGCGATCACCGCGTCGGGCGGCGCATGGAACGCGAGCATCGTGTCGGAATTCGTGCAGTGGGGCGACACGAAGATCGAGGCGCACGGCCTCGGCGCGTACATCGCGCAGACGACCGCCGCCGGCGACTATCCGAAGATCATTCTGGGCATCGCGGTGATGTCCCTGTTCGTCACGTTGTTCAACCGCCTGCTGTGGCGCCCGCTGTACGCGTTCGCCGAGGCGAAGCTGCGGCTTGACTGACACCCTGACCGACACCGTTTGAGAGCGAAACGCGATGCAAAATCCGAATGCCGTGAACGCCCCCGTTCAGATGCCGCCGCGCGCCGGCGACGAGATCCTGCGCGTCGACAACGTCAGCCGCGGCTTCAACAAGACGCAGGGCGAGCTGCTCGTGCTCGACGGCGCGAACCTGTCGCTGCGCGAGGGCGAGATCGTCGGGTTGCTCGGCCGCTCGGGCTCCGGCAAATCGACGCTGCTGCGGATCATCGCCGGGCTGATCGAGCCGACGGGCGGCGAAGTCACGTATCTCGGCCAGCCGCTCGACGGCCCGGCCGCGGGCGTCGCGATGGTGTTCCAGACGTTCGCGCTGTTTCCGTGGCTCACGGTGCTGCAGAACGTGGAGGCCGGCCTCGAGGCGCTCGGCGTCGGCGCGCGCGAGCGGCGTGAACGCGCGCTCGCGGCGATCGATCTGATCGGTCTCGACGGCTTCGAGAACGCGTATCCGCGCGAGCTGTCGGGCGGGATGCGGCAGCGCGTCGGCTTCGCGCGCGCGCTCGTCGTCGACCCGACGCTGCTGCTGATGGACGAACCGTTCTCCGCGCTCGACGTGCTGACCGCCGAGACGCTACGCACCGACCTGCTCGATCTGTGGACGCAGGGCCGGATGCCGATCAAGTCGGTGCTGATCGTCACGCACAACATCGAGGAAGCGGTGTTCATGTGCGACCGGATTCTGGTGCTGTCGTCGAACCCGGGCCGCGTGATCGCCGAGATCAAGGTGCCGTTCAAGCATCCGCGCAATCGTCTGGATCCGGCGTTCCGCCGCCTCGTCGACGACATCTACGCGAAGATGACCGCGCGCCAGATCGGCGGCGCGACGAAGAAGGGGCTGGAGCTCGACAGCTGGCTGCCGCGCGTGTCGACCAACCTGATGGCGGGCCTGATCGAGACGCTCGCGGCGCCGCCTTACCACGGCCGCGCGGATATGCCGGAGATCGCGCGTTCGCTGCATCTGGAAGTCGACGATCTGTTCCCGATCGCCGAAGCGCTGCAATACCTCGGCTTCGCGGACGTGCGCGAAGGGGACGTGTTCCTGACGCCGCCCGCGCGCGTGTTCGCCGAGTTCGGCACGCAGGAGCGCAAGATGATGTTCGCCGAGCATCTGCTGCGGCACGTGCCGCTCGCCGCGCGGATCAAGAAGGTGCTGAACGAGCGGCCCGGCCATCGCGCGCCGCGCGTGCGCTTCGAGCAGGAGCTCGAGGATTCCCTGTCCGACAGCGCGGCCGAGGAGACGCTCGACGTGGTGATCGACTGGGGCCGCTACGGCGAGATCTTCTCGTACAACGACCAGACCGAGATCTTCAGCCTCGAGGACGTCGAGTCCTGATCCGCCGCCGCGTTGCCGGGCCGTCGCGCCCGGCGGCGGCTCGCAAAACCCGACAGCCCCTAAAAATCGCGCCCGCCCGAACCGGCGGGCGTCGTGCGGTCGTGCCGTCGCGCGCTTACTGCTGCAAATTCCCCCAGCGCTCGACGGCCGGCTCGGCCGACGCCCATTTCCAGTACTGCCCTTGCTGGCATGCGTTCGCGAAATACCAGCTCTCTTGCGCGCCGTCCTTCATCGAGAACGCGAATTCCTTGCAGAGTGCGAGCGGCGTCGAATACGCGCGCGTGACGCGCACCTCGCCTTCGCCGTTTTCGAGCGGCAGCGTGTTGCTGACGTGCCACGGGCCGACCTCGCCGACCGCGAGGCGACCCACCGTCCGCGCGATCGCGTTCTGCTGATTTTCGTGGAGCTGGCGCATCGTCCGGATGACCGCCTCGTCGGTGGCCGCCTGCACCGCGATGCCGACGCCGATTCCGACCGCCGGATTCGCGGTCACGAGGCCCGTCGCCGCGCCCGCGAGCGCGCCGCTCGCCGCGCCGACCGAGCCGCACCCGGACAGCGAGACGCCGGCCGCGCACAGCACCGCGACGTACGCGACGGCGCGCGCGACGCTCATTGGAGCGGGCTCCAGCGCTCGGTCGCGGGCTCGGCCGACGCCCATTTCCATTGCGGACCGTCGCGGCAGATCGTCGCGACGTAGAACGCCGATTGGGCGGGCGCGTCGGATTTGGCCGGCGTGTCGACGGCGAACACGATTTCCTTGCAGTCGAGCGGCCCGACGCTGATCAGGCGGCTGACGGTTACGCGGCCGCGCTCGTCGTCCTCGATCGGCATCGAGTGCGTGGCGGACCACGGCGCGACGCCGCCGACGTCGAGCGGGCCGGCCGCGTTCGCGATCTGCTGCTGCGTGTAGTGGTGCGCGACGCGCTGTGTGTACTGGACGCCCGCGCGTGCGCCGGCGACCGCGCCGAGGCCGATGCCGGTCGCGACCGCGGCGTTCTTCGTGACCTTCGAGGCGACCGCGGCGCCCGCGATGCCGGCGCCGGCCGCGGCGCCTTCGCTGTAGAACGAATTGCAGCCGGATAGCGCGACGGCGATTGCGACGCCGGCGAGCGCGATGCGTACCATACGCACGGTGTGCACGGTACGAAGCGGCGAGTCGATACGAATGTTCATCCCTGAGCGATCATTGTCTTCGGAGCGGCGGTGCGGACGCCCGGCCATTGTCGCCCAATCATCGGACGAAAAAGGCAAGCAATTGACAAATGACGGAGGCGGGGCCCGGCGCGCACGCGCGATATTGTCTGACAGACGGTGCGTACGGGGTCGTAACGTTACAAATTGTCGAAAATGCACGCCTTGACGCGTGCGGCGCGGACCATAGACTCTGAGATGTGAACAGTGCGAACGCGGCCCTGGCGCCGCTCCGAACATGAGACATCCTGTTATGCGCCGCGCCCGGCGATCCGCGCGCCCGAACCCCGACACCCGTGACGACCACGCGCCGCCGCGGCCGGATGCGCCGGCTTCTCAGCCCGCTTCTCAGCCCGCTTCTCAGCCGGCCTCTCCGCCGGTCTCTCCGCCGGTCTCTCCGCCTGCCGGCGGCCCCCCATCCGACGGCGATCACAATCAGGGCGGCGCCCGCCCCGAAGGGCTCGACTATCAGCGCGATCTCGGCGTCGATCAGGATGCGTGACGCTGCCGGCGCCGCGCCGCGCCGCGCCGCGCCGCGCTGCGCTTTACGCGTGCGGCGGCGCCGGTGATGCGATCCGCAGCATGCTGACGACGGCCGCGACCGCGGCGAACGCGGCGGCGACGTATAGCGCGAGCGTCGGCCCGTGGTCGGGCGCGACACCGAAGATCAGCGCGACGAGCGCGGCGCCGAGCGTCTGGCCGCTGAGCCGCGCGGTGCCGAGCATGCCGGCCGCGCCGCCGCTGCGCGCGCGCGGCGCCGACGACAGGATCGCGCGGTTGTTCGGCGACTGGAACAGCCCGAAGCCCACGCCGCAGAGCGCCATCCGCCAGACGATGCCGATCGTGTCCGGATGCGCGCCGACCGTCGCGAGCGACAGCAGCCCGGCCGCGAACAGCGCGAGCCCGACGCCGCCGAGGATGCCGGCCGAATAGCGGTCGGACAGCCTGCCCGCGACGGGCGCCGCGACGACGATCACGAGCGGCCACGGCGTCATGTAGAGGCCGGTCTGCACCTGCGAGAAGCCGAGCGCGCCCTGCAGCCAGAACGGCAGCGCGACGAACGCGAGCATCTGCGACGTGAACGACGCGACCGACGTGCTGATCGACAGCGCGAACAGCGGAATCCGCATCAGGTCGACCGGCAGCAGCGGCGCGGTTTGCGACAACTGCCGGCGGACGAAGAAGTAGCCGATGACGATCGCCCCGGTCAGCTCCGCGGCGACGAAGCCCGCGCGTTCGCCGTGGCCGAAGCCGTCGACGGCGATCACCAGCAGCCCGAACACGCACGCGTTCATCAGCGCGCTCGGGATGTCGTACGGCGCGTCGTGGAGCGGATTGGCCGGCAGCGCGCGCAGGCTGCCCGCGACCGCGGCGATGCCGATCGGCACGTTGATCGCGAAGAGCCACGGCCACGGCGCGAGCGACAGCACCGCGGACGCAACCGTCGGCCCGACCGCCGACGACAGCGCGACGACCATCGCGTTGATCGAGATGCCGCGCCCGAGCATCGACGTCGGATAGATGATCCGCACGAGCGCGGAATTCACGCTCATGATGCCGGCCGCGCCGAAACCCTGGATCACGCGCATCAGCGCGAGCGACGGCAGCGACGTCGAGAGCGCGCAGCCGAGCGACGCCACGGTGAAGAGCGCGAGCCCCGCGATGTAGACGCGCCGGTAGCCGATCCGGTCGCCGAGCGACGCGAGCGGCAGCAGCGAGATCGTGACCGCGAGCTGGTATGCGTTGACGATCCAGATCGACGCGGCGTCGGACGCGTGCAGGTCGTGCGCGATCGTCGGCAGCGCGACGTTCGCGATCGCGCCGTCGAGCACGGCGAGCGTGACACCGAGCGCGACGCAGAGGATCGCCCAGTAGCGTTGCGGAAGCGGCAGGCCGGAATCGGCGTTCATGGCGGGGCGATGGGGTGAGCGGGGCCGGCGCGCCGCCCGTGCGGTTGCGCGCGCAACCATCTTCGGGCGGGCCGGGACGAAGCGTCGGCCGGGCAGGAGCGTCTGGCCGGCCGGGTTACTTCAACTGGTAGAGACCGATGTATTCGGCGCTCGCGATCTGGTTCAGGTGAATCATGAACCGCGCGACCGCATTGGTAGTGTCCGGCGTGACCGGCAGGCTGTCGACGCCGAGCGCGTGCACGCGGAAGATGTAGCGGTGCGGCTTGTCGCCGCGCGGCGGCGCGGCGCCGCCGAAACCTTCGTCGCCGTAGTCGTTGCGCACCTGCACCGTGCCTTTCGGCAGCGCGGCGCCGCCGGCCGCGCCGGCGCCCTCGGCGACGCCGGTCGCGTCGGCCGGGAGGTTCACCGCGATCCAGTGCCAGAAGCCGCTGCCCGTCGGCGCGTCCGGATCGTAGCAGGTGATCGCGAGGCTCTTCGTGCCGGCGGGCGCGCCTTCCCAGTGCAGCGCGGGCGACACGTTGCCGCCGTCGACGCCGAAGCCCGCGTGGTTGTATTCCTGTGCTTTCGGCATGAAGCCGTTTGCCGCGAATGCGTCGGTCCAGAGCCGGAATTCAGCCATGGTGCCTCCTTCGTAGGGGTCGGTGGGATGACGGGCGCCGGTGGCCGGCGCGGGCCGGTCGAGTGTATCACCGGCCCGCGAATTACGTCGTGGGCCGGCGCGGGGCGGCGGCGTGCCGCGTCATCCTTCGAAGTCGAGGCCGCCGAGCAGCACGAGCGGATCCGCCTGCGTGCGCGAGCCGAGATCGAGGTCGCGCGCGGTCTGCCACGCGTCGAGCTTCGCGGGCAGCGCGGCCAGATAGCGCGCGAAGCGCCGCTCGCCGTCGGCGCCCATCAGCCGCTCGATCTCGTCGGTGTCCCAGGTCATCTCGATGTTCAGCGGATGCGTGTAGCCGTGCGCGTGCTCGTGTGCGGTGGCGTGGATGCGGACCTGCGTCGGATGGCCGTGACCGCCGTACGGGATCACTTCCGTCCGGACGTGGCCGGCGTGCAGTTCGGCGATCGTGCGCGCGATGCGGGGGGCGAATTCGGTATCGAAGCGATGGGCGGTTTCCGGATGCATCGGGGGGGCTCCTTGATCGCGAAAATCGTAGCACGTCGCGCGCATGTTTCGGGCGCGGGCACGGGCACGGGGCGCAGGCACTGGGCGCAGGCACCGGACGTGGATGTGGCCGTCGAACGCGGTAATCGGGCGTTACCACTTGCTGCATCTATTACGGACGAGGGCATCCACAATGCAGCGCATGCCGTACCACTTCGCAGGGAGCGCATCATGATGAAGAAGATCGCAGCAGTAGGCATTCTCGCCGGTTCGCTGGCCGTTGCCGGGCCGGCGTCCGCGCACGACGGGAACGGCGGCGCGATCGTCGGCGCGCTGATCGGCGGTGCGGTGCTCGGCGCGATCGTGTCGTCCGCGCTGAATCCGCCGGTCGTGTATCAGGCGCCGGTCTACCCGCCGCCCGCGTATCAGCCGCAGGCCTATCAAGCGCCCGCCTACCAGCCGCCGTACGACGCCCCCGGCTATCAGCAGGCGCAGTATCAGGGCGGCGGCGCATACGGCGGGCAGCCGTCCGGGTACTGCTACGACAACTATCGGCACGCGTACGTGCCGTGCTACGCGCAGCCGCAGCCGTCGGCCTGGTGAGTGCCCGCGGGCAGGCCGCGCCGCGCCGCGACTGCTAACATGCGGGGCTGTCCATCCTGCAGGAGCATGTCGATGACTTTCGCGTTCCGGGCCGCGCTGGTGGTTGTCTGCGTGACGACCGTGGCCGCCTGCGTGGCCGCTCCGACGTCCGGCGCCGCGGCATCCGCCGAGTCGCTGAAGATGTATCCCCAGCCTGCCGCCGGCGAGCGGCGGATGGTCGTCGCGTTGCCGGCGCGCGACGACGAGGCCGATGCGCGCGTCGAGCTGATGATCGGCAAGACGATCGTGACCGATTGCAACGCGCAAGCGTTCGGCGGCGAGCTCACGGCCGGGACCGTGCAGGGCTGGGGCTATACGTACTACCGTCTCGGCCGCGTGACGGGGCCGGTGTCGACGATGATGGCCTGCCCGGGGCAGGCGAGCGCGGAGCGCTTCGTGCAGGTGCGTGGCGGCGAGCTGCTGCGTTACAACAGCCGGCTGCCGCTCGTCGTGTACGTGCCTGACGGCTTCGACGTGCGGTATCGCGTGTGGCACGCGTCGAAGGAGGTGAAGCAGGCGGTCGCGCAGTAGCGTGTGCCCGCCGGACCTCGCCGCGCTGCAGCGGACGCGTAACTGAACAACCACTGATTAGATTCCTCTGCGAAATGATGGTCAATAGCACGTTTCCATTATGGCGACGTGGTTGATTATCTCCGACGATTGCGCCGCATGACGCATGGAGGCTGCGCGACGCGCGTTGGCCATTCGGCCGGCTGGCGCCGCGACGCGGGTTCCATGCACACTTCCACGCAGGAATGAACCGGGCACCGCGTTTCGCGCGAGCGAGAACAAGACGGGGGATCGGCATGGACGGGACGCATCACGGCTGTGAATGCGCGCGCGCGCGCCGCACGCGGCATTGGCCGGACCTTCGGCGCGTGCGGGACGCATGCGTGTTGTGGGGCATCACCGGGTGGCAGGTCGCGCTCGCGGACGACGGGCCCGCGTCCGCAGCCGCATCGTCGGCTACAGCCGGCGCACCGGCGTCGCAGCCGGGCGCGGCGCATGCGGTGCCGATGGGCGACGGCTCCCGTCTGGCGGTCATGATCGGTATCGCGGCGATGCTGGTGATCAGCTGGATGATCGTGATCAAGACGCTGCGCAAGCAGAACTGGGATCTCGGTCTCGCGCTGTCGGAGGAGGCCGCGTTGCCGGACGGCACGCCGCCGCCGGCAGCGGGGCAGCGGCCGCCGATGGTCCCGAGCGCGTCGCGGCTCATCGCGCTGATGGGCCTGATCGTCTTCAGCGCGTTCTTCATCGGCGTCGGCTTCTACGTGGTCTGGGCGCTCTGCAACGGCCAGCCGATCGACGACGCGAACAAGGCATGGACGTTTTTCGCGTCGGGTGCCGCGATGTTCCTGCCGTACGGCGCGAACAAGTTCGCGGACGCGTTCAAGTAACCGGCCGCGGGGGCTGCGATGTCGGCGATCCAGAAGATCAAGAAGCTGTTCGTGCTGATGTTGGAGAATCGCTCGTACGACAACCTGTTCGGCTGGTCGGATTTCCGCGGCTGGACGCCGGACGGCGTCGCGACGCAGGCGGATGGGCTCGTCGGCAAGCCGGCGCTCGGCAACGCGGACGCGACCGGCCATCGTTACGCGGTCGCGCCGGGCGCGCCGTTCCGGCTCGCGTTCGATCCGGGCCACGAGTTTTCCGACACGCTCGTGCAGATGTGCGGCCCGGCCAACGCGCAGGCGTATCTGACGCAGGCCGCGAAGGATGCGGCGAATCTGGCCGGCGGCCAGTATCCGCCGCTCGCCGCGACCGCGAACGACCTCGGCTTCGCGTGCGATCTCGCGCTGCACGGCTACGACGTCGCGACCGGCATGCGCGGCTTCACGCCGGATCAGCTGCCGGTGCTGAATTTTCTTGCGCAGCAGTTCGCGGTGTGCGACCGCTGGTTCGCGTCGATGCCCGGGCCGACCTGGCCGAACCGCTTCTTCGCGCTCGCGGGCACGTCGTGGGGGCTCGACCATTCGCCGAGCAACACGACGACGGTCGCGGCGAGCCTGTTCGACGGCTCGAAGTTCGGCAACGGCAGCGATTCGCTGCTCACGCGCCTGACGCCGGACGAATGGCTCGTCGCGCACGGCGACTTGCCGCAGTCGTGGTCGCTGCGTGGCGTGGACGCGCATCCGGCGCGTTTCCTGCATCACGTCGAGCTCGTGAATGCGCTGCAGGGCGGCCGCCTCGGCGACGGCACGCGCTTCGTCTTCATCGAGCCGACGTACGATCCGGTCGGCAGCTTTCGCAACGGTGAATCGATGCACCCGTGCGGCGACGTGCGCAAGGGTGAGGCGCTCGTTGAGCAGATGTACAACGCGATTCTCGCGTCGCCGTACTGGGAGGAGAGCGTTCTGCTGATCGTGTTCGACGAGCACGGCGGGTTCTTCGATCACGTGATTCCGACACGCGAGCACGTGCCGGACATGCCCGTGCTGAAGCCGGTCGCGCCGACCGCGCTCACGCAGCGCGGCTTCCGCTTCGACCGGTACGGGTTTCGCGTGCCCGCGATCGTCGTGTCGCCGTACGTGAAGCAGGCGACGATCGATCACGCGTTCCACGATCATCTGTCGATCGGGAAGACGCTCGCGAAGATCGCGTTGCGCGTGAATCCGCCGCTGCTCCTGGGCGATCGTTTCGCGAGCGCGTCGGATCTGTCGGCGCTGCTGACGCTCACGCAGCCGCGCAAGGCGAGCGAGATGCATCCGTGCCCGCATGCGATGCCGATCGCGCCGGCGGCCGCGCCCACCGTCAACAATAGCGCGGCGGCGTTCAATACGCTGAACTGGCCGGCGCGGACGGTTTATGAGGGCGCGTGACGGTCGGCCTCGCGCCGGAACCGCTCGCGATACTGCTGCGGCGTGACGCCGAGGCGTTTCGCAAACACGGTTCTCATCCGGTCCGCGTGGCCGAACCCGCTTTCCCACGCGACCGCCTTCAGCGGCGCATCGCCGCTCTCGAGCATCTGCCGCGCCGCGTCGAGGCGCGCACGCTCGACGAACTCGTGCGGCGTCACATGCGTTTCCTGAACGAAAACGCGGGCGAAGTGGCGTGCGCTCATGCCCGCCACGTCGGCGAGCTGTCGAACCGTGAACGCGCCGCGAATGTTTGCCATCACGTGCGCCTGCACTTTGGCGATCGGTGACGTATCGTCGGCGGGCGCCGTCAGATAAGGGCTGAACTGCGACTGCCCGCCCTGCCGCTGGGCGAACACGACGAGGCGCTTGGCCACGGCGAGCGCCGTGCGTGCGCCGTGGTCCTCGGCCACGAGCGAGAGCGCAAGATCGATGCCGGCCGTCACGCCGGCGGACGTCACGAGCCGGTCGTCGCGCAGATAGATCCGGTCGAAGTCGACGCGCGCACGCGGAAACCGGTCCGCCAGTTGCTGCGCGTGTTGCCAGTGCGTCGTCACGTGGCGTTCGTCGAGCAGCCCCGCATGGCCCAGCGCGAACGCACCCGTGCATATCGACCCATAGCGCTCGCAGTGCGACGCCACGCCGGTGAGCCAGGCCGTCAATGGCGGATCCGGCGGCGCGTCGGGTAGCGCCGGACCGCCCGCCACGAGCGCCAGATCGAAAGTCCGCGCGCTTTCATCCGGCGCGGCGTCGGGCATCGCATCGAACGTCGGATCGAATGCTGCATCGAACGTCGCATCCGGCACGAGCGTCATGCCGTTCGACGCGCGCAATGCGGACCGCGTCGCCGCGAGCAGCGTCACCGCGTAATGGTCGCCGGGCGCGAGAAAGCCGTTGGCTTCCGAGAAGACGTCGATCGGACCGGCGACATCGAGCGCCTGCACGCCGGGAAAAATCGCAATCGCCACGGATCTCATGGTTGCGGGGCCTCGAATCATGCGCTCCGTTGCAAGTGGAAGCGGAAGCGGTGGGAGCATCCGATTTCGGCGGCAGCAAACGTCGTGCGATTGGCAGTCTTCGACGGTCGTCGTGCGTTGTCGACCGCCGCGCGTTCGCGAATACTCGATTGCACCGACAACGCCGGGGCGCCTGGTCGAGCAGCATATCAAACGCACGTCGACCGCAGGCGCTCCGTTATCCCGGAGGACTTCCCACCATGAGCACGACAATCGCCGGCATCAAGATCCCCGACAGCGCGATGGCGCGCGCGGCAACCGAGTTCGTTCGCGACACCGAATCCGATCTTCTCTATCACCACTCGCGCCGCGTGTTTCTGTTCGGCGCGCTGACCGGCGAGCGCGACGGGCTCGAGTACGATCCCGAACTGCTCTATATCGGCGCGATGTTCCATGACGTCGGCCTCGTCGAGGCCTACAGCAGCAAGACGGAACGCTTCGAAGTCGACGGCGCGAACGCGGCGCGCGACTTTCTCGCGCGGCATGGCGCGAGCGACTACGACATCGAGCAGGTATGGATGTCGATCGCGCTGCACACGACGCCAGGCATTCCGAAGCATATGAAGCCGGTCGTCGCGCTCGTGACGGCGGGCGTCGAGATGGACGTGCTTGGCATCGCGTACGACGCATTCACGCAGGCGCAGCGCGTTCAGGTCGTCGACGCGCATCCGCGCGCCGAGACGTTCAAGAACGACATCATCGACGCGTTCGCCGGCGGCACCATCCGCAAGCCGGAGACGACGTTCGGCAACGTGAAGGCCGACGTGCTCGCGCTGCGCGACCCGACCTACAAGCGGGCGAACTTCTGCGAGATCATTCTCGGCTCCGCGTGGGACGATCGGCGCGGACATGCGCATGGCACCGGATGCGGGTGTCGCGATCACGGCGGCGCGGACTGAAATGCGCGAAGCCTCGTGCCTTCGCGCGTCGTCGGAATCCGGCGGATCGTTCACGTGATGGGGAGCGGCATCGCGCTCGAGCCGGAAGAGGGAAGCTGGCTCGACGCGAATGGGACGCGTTGCGTTATCGGTCGGCATGGTGCTGTGACGGGTTCGTCATCGTGTCGCCCAGTTTCTCCAAAAGAAATTCGGCGACGACAGCGACCGCGGGCGGCACCGGCGGGCGGCTCGTATAGACGAGCTGCAGGCCGAAGCTGGTGCTCGCGCGCCGATAGCTCGGCAGCACCCGCACCAGTTTCCCCTGCGCGATGATCGGCTCGACGATCAACTGCGGCAGCAGCGCAATCCCCAGCCCGGCTACGCAAGCCTGCGCCAGCACGCGCATGTCGTTGACCGAGAACCGGCTGTTGATCGTCACTTCCTGACTGCCGCGCGGCCCCTGCAGACGCCACGTGTTGCGGCCCTGGCGATTGGAAATCGTCAGGCAGTCGTGCTCGGCCAGCTCGCGCAGCGTGCGGGGCGCGGGGCGCCGTTCCAGATAAGACGGACTGGCCGACAGGATCATCGCAGTCGGCGCCAGCCGACGTGCTCTGAAGCCGCTACCGGTCTCGATGCCCATGCGCAGGGCCAGATCGACGCGCTCGGCGATCAGATCGGTCGGCGCATCGTCGAGCAGAAAGTCGACGCTGATGTGCGGATATCGTGCGTAGAACTCGACCAGCCATTCCATGTTGAAGAATTCGAACAGGCCGGCCATCGCGGCGACGCGAACCGAGCCGGACGGTGCCTGCTCGTCCGCATGGAGCCGCCCGATCTCGAGGATCTGGTCGAGCGCCGGCGCATAGCGATCGAACAGCGCCTGGCCTTCCGTGCTCGGCGCGAGCTTGCGTGTCGAGCGGTGCAGCAGGCGTGTGCCGAGTTGCCCTTCGAGCTGATCGATGCGTCGGCTCAGCGTATTGGCCGGCATGCGCAGACGCCGCGCCGCCTCGGAGAAGCTGCCGGCGCGCACGACCTGGACGAACATCGCCAGATCATTCAGATCGAGCATGGTATTTCTCCATAAATGGATTAATCAAATCCTATTTTGCCATCTAGTGTGAGACGTCCTCCATCCCCATACTTGAGGTGTCACACAGCAGGCGGCCGCTTCCGGCCTGCTGTCAAGTCACCCTATTCGGAGAAGTCTCATGAAACTGCTACACGTCGATTCCAGCATCCTCGGGCAAGGCTCCGTCAGCCGTGAGTTGTCGGCGGATGTCGTCGCGACCTTCCGGAGCCGCCATGCCGACATCGAGGTCACCCGGCTCGACCTCGCCGTTACGCCGATCGGCCATCTGACAGCCGCACACCTCGCCGCCGCGCAAGGCGCACCGGTCGACGATGCGTTGAAGTCCGACGTCGCGATGGGCCAGGTCGCGCTCGACGCGTTCCTGGCAGCCGACATCGTGGTCATCGGCGCACCGATGTACAACTTCGGCGTGCCTTCTCAACTGAAGGCCTGGATCGACCGCATCTCGATCGCCGGCAAGACGTTCCGCTATGAGGCGCACGGCCCGGTCGGACTGTGCGGCGGCAAGAAGCTGATCGTCGTCTCGTCGCGCGGCGGCGTTTACAGCGAAGGCTCGCCCGCCGCGTCGTTCGATCATCAGGAAACCTATCTGAATGCGGCCTTCGGTTTTCTGGGCATTACGGATGTCACTTTCATTCGCGCGGAAGGTGTCGCGATGGGGCCGGAGGCACGCAGCGGGGCCATGGCATCGGCGAAGAAAGAGGCCGCCGCGCTCGCTGCGTAAGGGCATCGCCCCGGCACCATCCTCACTGGAGAGAAACCATGTCGAATACCCCGAAGCTCATCGCCGTCGTCGGCGCAACCGGCCAGCAAGGCGGCGCCGTCGTGCGCGCGCTGCAGGCGAGCGGTCGATTCAAAGTGCGCGCGTTGACGCGCAATCCGGCCGAGCATCCGACACTGGGTGACGAAGTCGTTCTGGCGGATTTCAATCGTCCGGAAACGCTCGAAGCAGCGTTTGCCGGCGCACACGGCGCTTTCGTGGTGACCAACGCCTGGGAAGCCGGTGCGGACGAACCCGCGCAGGCGCTCGCCGCCGTCAACGCGGCGAAACACGCCGGCGTGCTGCACTTCATCTGGTCGACGCTCCCGAACGTGGAGGCGATCAGCGGCGGCAAGATCGACGTCCCGCATTTCACGGCCAAGGCGAAGGTCGAGCGTATCGTGAGCGAAGCCGGATTTGCCCACCACACGTTCGTGATTGCTTCGTTTTACTATCAAAACCTGCTCGGCGTCATGGCGCCGCAGAAACAGGCGGATGGCACCTCGGGTTGGGCGCTGCCGCTCGATCCCGAGCGACGGGCCATTCATATGGGCGACATCACTGAACTCGGCCGCATCGTGGCGGGCGCGTTCGCGCACCCGGAACTCGCGGGGCACGGTGAGCATTTGCCGCTTGTCGGCGATTTCCTGAGCTTCAACGAAATCATCGACATCCTGAATCGTCAGGGAAACGGGCTTTCGTTCAGGCAAGTCCCGCGCGAGGTTTTTGCCGGCTGGTTCCCGGGCGCCGCCGGTATCGCGGCGATGCTCGCCTACTTCGAAGCGCACACGTATCTCGGCTCGGATTCGCGCGACGCGATCGCGCTCGCCAACCAGGTCGCCGGTCAGCCGCCGACGAAGTTCGCCGAATGGGCCAAAGCGAATTTCGCGACGCCGGCCGCCGCCTGAACACGCATCTGCGCGAAGGAGAACCCACATGAGCCGGATTCCTACCCACACAGTCGAGGGCGCGCCCGATGCGTCGCGCCCGTTTCTGCAAAAAATTGCACAGTCTTCGCCGACGGGACGCCCGCTGAACCTGCATGCCCAGATGGCGCATTCTCCGGCGGTGCTGGCGGCGTACACGTCGCTGCGTGCCGTCATCGCCGAGCACGGCACCCTGGATCCGAAGGTGAGCTGGGCACTCAATCTCGCCATCGCCGGCACGGTCGGCAATGACTACATGATGGGTATCGCCAGTCGATTCGCCCGCATGAACGGTTGGACCGACGCGCAGATCACCGCGCTGCGAACCGGCGCCACGACGGGCGACACCAGGATCCACGCGCTGACCGACCTGGTCAGGGAAGCGGCCGCTCATTCGGGAAAGGTCACCGATGCCACGTGGAAGGTCGCTCAACAAGCGGGCTGGAGCGATGAGCAGCTGGCCGAGGCGTTCGCCTATCTGGGGCTGACCGTGTTCACCGGTTATTTCCTCAATTATGCGGAAACCGATTCGGATATCTGAGCGATGCCTGATCGATGGCAAGTCAATTACCTGGAGAGCATCCGATGAATGCCGTTATTCAAACTCAGCCCACCCCGCTTACCGGTGTCGGCCGTCACGTCATCTTCCGCACGCGCGGCAACGCGCACGGGCCGCTCGTCCGCATGGCCAGCCCCGCCGACGCGGGCACGATGATCAAGCCGTTCGTCTTTCTCGATCTCATCGATACGCAGGAGGGGATCGGCCAGCAGGGGTTCGGCTGGCATCCGCATTCGGGCATCGCCACGTTGACCCTGGCGATCGAGGGGCGAGGCCGCTATGCCGAATCCACCGGCCATGAAGGAACGATGGCGCCGGGCGACATCGAATGGATGAGCGCCGGCCGTGGCGTCTGGCATACCGGCTCCGCCGAGCCCCCGATCAAGGCCTTCCAGCTGTGGGTTGCGTTGCCGGCGGAGCGCGAACTGGCTCCCGCGTTCAGCCAGCATCTGTCGGTCGACGACATCCCGTCGGACGGCCCGGCGCGCGTGCTGCTCGGCCGTAGCGGCGATGCGGTCAGCCCGATCGATGCACCGCCGGGCGTCAACTATTTCATTGTGCAACTCAAGGCCGGCCAGCGCTGGACCTACGCGCCGCCGCAGGGCTGCCTGGTCGGCTGGATCGCCGTGATGGACGGCAACCTGCGCACGCCGGACCCGGTCGACAGCGGTGAGCTGGCCGTATTCGACGCGTCCGATGCGGCGATCGAATTCGAGGCCGTGACCGATGCGCGCTTCGTGCTCGGTTCGGCCATCCCGCATCCGCACGATCTCCACCTTGGCCGCTACTCGGTGCACACCAGCCCCGCGGCGCTGATCGAGGGCGAGCGTGAAATCGCGCGCATCGGTCGCGAACTGCGCGCGAAGGGTGTGGTGCGTTGATCCGGTCCTTCGTCGACCGATGCCAACCGCGCGAGATCGCGGTCGAAATGTATTCCGAATCCGCTGGCGGTCTTGAGCCGCGCAGCATCTGAAAGGAGCCGTTCCATGACGCATGGCATCGACGAACGCAAGCGCTGGCTTGCCCTCATCGTGCTCTGCCTGGGCATGCTGATGATCGTGCTGGATACGACCATCGTGAACGTCGCACTGCCGTCCATCCGGGCGGACCTGGGCTTTAGCGAAACCTCGCTCGTGTGGGTGATCAACGCGTACATGCTGACCTTCGGCGGCTTCCTGCTGCTGGGTGGGCGGCTGGGCGACCTGTTCGGGCATCGCAAGCTGTTTCTCCTCGGCATCGCGCTGTTCACGCTGGCTTCGGCAGCGTGCGGGCTGGCGAACTCGCAGGGCGTGCTGATTACGGCACGGGCCATGCAGGGGCTGGGCGGCGCGCTGGTGTCGGCCGTGTCGCTGTCGCTGATCATGAACCTGTTCACCTCGCCGGCGGACCGCGCGAAGGCAATGGGTATCTACGGGTTCGTCGGCGCGGGCGGCGGCAGCATCGGCGTGCTGCTGGGCGGGCTGCTGACGAGCGCATTGAGCTGGCACTGGATCTTCCTGGTCAACCTGCCGATCGGCGTGGCGGTGTATGCCGCGTGCGTGGCGCTGCTGCCGACGGGGAAGCCGCCGGCCGATCGCGCCAGGCTGGATGTGGCGGGCGCCATGGCCGTTACCACCTCGCTGATGCTGGCTGTGTACGCCGTCGTGCACGGCAACGAGGCCGGTTGGACGTCCGCGCAGACGCTTGTCCAACTGGGCATGGCCATCGTGCTCGCGATCGCGTTCCTCGTGATCGAATCGCGCGTGTCGCATCCGCTCATGCCGCTGCGCCTGTTCGCGCTGCGCAACGTGGCGACGGCCAACGTGGTGGGTGTGCTGTGGGCGGCTGCGCTGTTCGCGTGGTCCTTTATCTCGGCGCTTTACATGCAGCGCGTGCTGAACTACAGCGCGATGCAGGTGGGGCTGGCCTTCCTGCCGGCCAGCGTCATCATGGCGGCGTTCTCGCTGGGGCTGTCGGCCAGGCTGGTGATGCGCTTCGGGATTCGCGCGCCGCTGTCGCTGGGTTTGCTGGTGGCGGCGGCCGGGCTGGTGCTGTTTGCGCGTGCGCCGGTCGGCGGCAGCTTCGTGCAGGACGTGCTGCCCGGCATGGTGCTGCTGGGCCTGGGGGCGGGGGTGCTCTTCAACCCGGTGCTGCTGGCCGCGATGAGTGACGTTGCGCCGGATGAGTCGGGCCTGGCCTCGGGCGTGGTCAACACGTCGTTCATGATGGGCGGCGCGCTGGGCCTGGCCATCCTGGCGAGCCTGGCGGCCGCGCGTACCGAAGGCCTGGCCGCTGCGGGTGCCGATGGCGTGACTGCGCTCAATAGCGGCTACCACCTGGCTTTCATGCTGGGGGCCGTTGCGGCGGTCACGGCGTCAGTGCTGGCCGGGGCGTTCGTTCGTACGCGTGCGCACGGTCAGGCGCAAGGGGAAGGGGCGTCGGTGGCTTCCTTTTAAGGCGGTGGAGCCTTCTTTACCTATCATTCTAGGGGGCATTCCGGTGCTTTCGGCCCGAAGCTGGTAGGCGCTCGCACGTGCCGAAAGGGTATATCGAGGGACTGATCATCTTTTGCGGTTCGTCGTAGGGCATATCACCGAACTGCGCGTGACTGTACCGCCGTCGTCAGGCCCGCTCCGTTAGCGTTGCTCACCGCGACCGAGCGCGTACGTCGGCTTAGGCTATAATTAATCCGAAGCGCCGGAAATATTCTGGGGTTCAGGAATAATTGGAGAGATCATGGCCGCTAGCATTGTCCCCAAAACTGTAACGGCTGCCGAAGTTGCGTTCATGGCTGGCTTGACCGATCGGGAAATCAATCGTTTGGTCGACGAAAACGTTCTGTCCGCACCGCTGGTACAACGCGACGACGGCCGCCGTTTTGCGCCGCTCACGGCATGTTTTGCGGACTTCTATTTCAGTATGAGTGAGAGCCTGACTCGCAGCGCGCGTATCGGCATCATCGACACGCTGACGCAGCGGTTGCTAGTGCGCCCTGACCTCGACGCTTTCCTGACGCTCAGCGACAGCGTGCTGCGAGGCAATTTTGATTGGAGCGTGCATCTCGATGTATTGACCGTCGCCCTCACGCGCTATGTCGAGGTCGCTTCGCAGAGGGCGGGACGAGTCAGCGAGGCAGCACAGCACGTTACCGAAGATCCGCAGATCCTCGGCGGTATGCCCTGCTTTGCAGGTACCCGCGTGCCTGTCGCGAGCGTGCTCGCTGCGAAGCAGCAGGGAATGGCGCTTGACGAGCTGCACGCAGCTTGGCCATTCCTCACCGCGGAGTTACTCGACCACGCCGAGGTGTACATGAAGGCCCATCCGCGTCCTGGGCGACCGCGGCGACTAGACGAAGACGCGTCCCGGATGAAGCTGGTCAGTCGCAAGGTGGTTCGTCATCCGCGAGAACACGCGTGACGTTGCGCTTCCTGATCGACGAATGCTTGTGGCCGGGGCTGGTGCAAATCGCGCGGGACGCGGGCCATCATGAATCGACTTGCGTGCGTGATCGCGGTCTGTCCGGAATGAAGGATCATCAACTGATCCGTTTCGCTGTCGCGGGCGACTACACCCTCGTCACGCACAACGCGGTCGACTTCCGCGGGCCGAACGGCGGGCCGCCCGGTGGCTTGCATGCCAATGAGGCGATCCACGCTGGCCTCGTCTGCCTCGTATCGTGGTGGCCGATGACACCAGACCGGCAGGCCGAACTGTTCGGTTATGCGCTCGCTGAACTTGTGACGTTGGGCGATCTGGTCAATCAGGCGCTCGAGGTTGTCGAGGATGAATCGGGCGAGATCATCATCTACTGTTATGAGATTCCGGCTCCCGACGACCGCAATTCCTAGCTGGGGATCGATCCAGTGAGGATGCGTGCTGTGCAGGAGCGCTTTGGGGAACGCTCGATCGCACATGAAGTCATGCTACCGGAGATTTTCGGCTTGCATTGGGAGGGGCGCGCAATGAGGCGGGCTTTTTCTTGCGAATCTTGGGGAACGTTTGGCGCTTGGCTGGTCCCCCCGACAGGAATCGAACCTGTATCTAGCGCTTAGGAGGCGCTTGTTCTATCCATTGAACTACGGGGAGCGAGCGGCCCGTTGCGGGCCGCGGACAGACAGACGGCAAAGTATAGCAAACGCGCGATTCGGTTGAAGCGGGGAAACGCACGAACCCGCACGAACCCGCCCGAACCGGGCGACGCGTCCCGTCAGAAATCGACGACGACGAAATCCGCCTTGCTCACGTCGCAGAGCGGGCAGCGCCAGTCGGCGGGGATGTCGGCGAACCGGGTGCCGGGCGCGATGCCTTCCTCGGGCAGGCCTTCCGATTCGTTATAGATCCACCCGCAGATCAGGCAGACCCAACTCTGGTATTCGGTCACTTCGCTCATGTGGTGCTCGGGTCGGTCGTTTGGAATGCCGGGGCAGTCCGTGTCGGTTGCCGCCAGGCGAAAGGCGCAATGTTACCGGATTTCCGCCGATTCGCCCCTTGACGGCGCGCAAACCACCTGCTCGCGGTACGCGCGTCGCGCGTGCGGTGTATCCTTCGATTTCCTTTCAATCCCGAGGAGGGGAGTGATGCTCAACCGCAAGTGGATCGCGGGCACGGTGTGCGCGGCGGCGCTCGCCGCGTCGCCGGTCGCGTGGGCCGACGCGCGCGTGTTCTTCGTCGAGCCGCAGAACGGCGCGACCGTGTCGAACCCGGTGCACGTGCAGTTCGGTCTCGAAGGCGCCGAGCTGAAGCCGGCCGGCGACACGACGCCGAATTCCGGTCATCACCATCTGCTGATCGACGGCAAGCCGGCGCCGAAAGGCGACGTGATTCCGTTCAGCGATCGCGTGCTGCATTTCGGCAAGGCGCAGACCGCCACCGACCTGACGCTGCCGCCCGGCCGGCATACGCTGACGCTCCAGCTCGGCGACGGCGCGCATCGCTCGTATGGCCCGGAAGCGAGCAGCACGGTCACGGTCGACGTGAAATAACCGCCACCCGGCGCGTTTCGCAGATTGCCGCCGTTTGCGCGACGCGTCCAGCCGTCCGTTCGGCATAACCCGTCCGGCATAACCCGTCCGGCCGAACCGGTGGCGGTGCCCGCCACCGGTACAATGAGCGCTTCGCTCATTCACCTCGGCCGTCTTCCCTCATGTCGCTTTACTCCATTACCGGCGCGCAGCTCGCGTTCGGTCACGTCGCGCTGCTCGATCACGCGGATTTCTCGCTCGAGGCCGGCGAGCGCGTCGGCCTGATCGGCCGCAACGGCGCGGGCAAGTCGTCGTTGCTGAAAATCGTCGCCGAGCTCGCGAAGCCCGACGACGGCCTCGTCACGCGTCAGCAGCATCTCGTCACCGTCTACGTGCCGCAGGAGCCCGAATTCGAAGCGGGCGCGACCGTGTTCGACACCGTCGCATCCGGCCTCACGGAAACGCGCGCGCTGCTCGACGAATACGATTCGATCGCGCACCGGCTCGCGGAAACACCCGAAGGCGCGGAGCACGACGCGCTGCTCGCGCGGATGAACGCGCTGCAGTCGTCGCTCGACGCGACCGACGCATGGAGCTGGCGCACGCGCGTCGCGACGACGCTCGCGCAGATCGGCCTCGACGGCGACGCGCGCGTCGATGCGCTGTCGGGCGGGATGGGCAAGCGCGTCGCGCTCGCGCGCGCGCTCGTCGTGCGTCCCGACGTGCTGCTGCTCGACGAGCCGACCAACCATCTCGACTTCGACGGCATCCGCTGGCTCGAGGAACTGCTCGTCGCGCAGCGCGCGGGCCTCTTCTTCATCACGCACGATCGCGCGTTCCTCGATCGCGTCGCCACGCGCATCGTCGAGCTCGACCGCGGGCGCCTGCTGTCGTATCCGGGCAATTTCTCCGCGTATCAGACGCGCAAGGCGCAGCAGCTCGAAGTCGAGCGCGTCGAGAACGACAAATTCGACAAGCTGCTCGCGCAGGAAGAGGTGTGGATCCGCAAGGGCGTCGAGGCGCGCCGCACCCGCAGCGTCGGCCGCATCGCGCGGCTCGAGCAGATGCGCCACGAGCGCGCGGAGCGCCGCAACGCGCAGGGCAACGTGAAGCTCGACGTCGCGCAGGGCGAAAAGTCCGGCAAGATCGTCGCGGAACTGACCGACGTGACGAAGCGCTACGGCGCGCGCGCGGTCGTCGACCGCTTCACCGCGACCGTGATGCGCGGCGACAAGATCGGCTTCGTCGGCCCGAACGGCGCCGGCAAGACGACGCTCCTGAAGCTGATCCTCGGCGAGCTGAAGCCCGACGAAGGCACGGTGAGGAGCGGCACGAACCTGCAGGTCGCGTACTTCGACCAGATGCGCGCGCAGCTCGATCAGGAAAAAAGCCTGGCGGACACGATCAGCCCCGGCAGCGAATGGGTCGAGATCGCCGGCACCCGCAAGCATGTGATGAGCTATCTCGGCGACTTTCTGTTCGCGCCGGAACGCGCGCGTTCGCCGGTGAAGTCGCTGTCGGGCGGCGAGCGCAACCGTCTGCTGCTCGCGCGCCTGTTCGCGCGCCCCGCGAACGTGCTGGTGCTCGACGAGCCGACCAACGACCTCGACATCCCGACGCTCGAACTGCTCGAAGAGCTGCTGACCGACTACGACGGCACGGTGCTGCTCGTGAGCCACGACCGCGCGTTCCTCGACAACGTCGTCACTTCGGTGATCGCGTCCGAGGGCGACGGGCGCTGGCGCGAATACGTCGGCGGCTTCACCGACTGGCAGGTGCAGCGCGAGCGTTCGGAGCAGCTCGCGCAGCAGGAAGCCGCCAAACGCGCGGCGAAGGACGCGTCGCCCGCCAGGGACGAGCCCGCGAAGAGCGCGGCCGGCCGCAACGCGCAGCGCACGGTGAAACTGTCGTTCAACGAGCAGCGCGAGCTCGACGCGCTGCCGGACCGGATCGCCGCGCTCGAAGCGGAGCAGAAGACGATCGGCGCGCAGCTCGAGGACGGGGCGATCTTCGCGAAGGATCCGGCCGAAGGCGCGCGGCTGACCGAGCGCTTCGGGGCGATCGACGACGAACTGCTCGACGCGCTCGAGCGCTGGGAAACGCTGGAGGCGAAACGCAAGCCGTAACGCTGGCCGTAACGCAAGCCATAACGACCGGAACGGCTGGTTCTGTCACCCGGAACCAGTAAAATACGCCGCGTTCCGGGCCGCTCGGCGGCGCGCCGCGCCCGCTGCGCGCGCCCGCTTTCAGAGCAGGCAACGCATGTCGTTGTTTCGATTCGCGTTTTTACGACACTCAACGTTTTGTCCACGACGTTGTCCACACGAGCTGGGGACAACGTCCCGATGAATGACGAACCTTAGCGCCTATGTCAACGAAGAAGCCCAGCGCGGCCTATAGCGAAGCATCGATCAAGGTGCTCAAGGGTCTCGAGCCGGTCAAGCAGCGGCCCGGCATGTACACCCGTACCGAGAATCCGCTGCACATCATTCAGGAAGTCATCGACAACGCGTCCGACGAGGCGCTCGGCGGCTACGGCAGGCAGATCGTCGTCACGCTGCACGCGGACCAGTCGGTGTCCGTCGAGGACGACGGCCGAGGCATTC
Organism: Burkholderia guangdongensis; assembly: GCF_013403875.1. Classification (GTDB taxonomy): domain Bacteria; phylum Pseudomonadota; class Gammaproteobacteria; order Burkholderiales; family Burkholderiaceae; genus Burkholderia; species Burkholderia guangdongensis. Next base: position 198,356 of record NZ_JACBNX010000004.1, read on the forward strand.
CGTTCGGCCTGCATCCGGACGAAGGCGTGCCGGTCGTCGAGATCGTGTTCACGCGGCTGCACGCGGGCGGCAAGTTCGACAAGGCCGCGGGCGGTGCGTATACGTTCTCGGGCGGTCTGCACGGCGTCGGCGTGTCGGTGACGAACGCGCTCGCGACGCGTCTGGACGTATCCGTGTGGCGCGACGGCAAGATCGCGACGCTCGGCTTCGCGGACGGCGACGTCGTCACGCCGCTCGTGACGCAGGCCGCCGCGCGCGGCGACAAGAAAACCGGCACGCTCGTGCGCGTGTGGCCGAATCCGAAGTACTTCGATTCGCCGAACCTGCCGACCGGCGAGCTGCAGCGTCTGCTGCGCTCGAAGGCGGTGCTGCTGCCGGGCGTCGAGGTCGCGCTCGTCAACGAGAAGACCGGCGAGCGGCAGAGCTGGAAGTACGAGGACGGCCTGCGCGGGTATCTGCTCGACGAGATGAACGGCAGCGAACTGCTGATCCCGCTGTTCGAAGGCGAGCGCTTTGCCGATTCGCGCACGAGCGACGACACGTTCGCCGAGGGCGAGGGCGCGTCGTGGGTCGTCGCGTGGAGCGAGGAAGGTTCGCTCGTACGCGAATCGTACGTGAACCTGATCCCGACGCCCGCCGGCGGCACGCACGAGTCGGGCCTGCGCGACGGGCTCTATCAGGCGGTGAAGAGCTTCGTCGAGCTGCACAACCTGCAGCCGAAGGGCGTGAAGCTGCTCGCCGAGGACGTGTTCGCGCGCGTGTCGTTCGTGCTGTCCGCGAAGGTGCTCGATCCGCAGTTCCAAGGCCAGATCAAGGAGCGGCTGAACAGCCGCGACGCGGTCAAGCTCGTGTCGTCGTTCTCGCGTCCGGCGCTCGAGCTGTGGCTGAATCATCACGTCGAGCACGGCAAGAAGCTCGCGGAGCTCGTGATCAAGCAGGCGCAGGCGCGCACGCGCGCGGGCCAGAAGGTCGAGAAGAAGAAGAGCTCCGGTGTCGCGGTGCTGCCCGGCAAGCTGACCGATTGCGAGACCGAGGACATCGCGCGCAACGAGCTGTTCCTCGTCGAGGGCGATTCGGCCGGCGGCTCCGCGAAGATGGGCCGCGACAAGGAATATCAGGCGATCCTGCCGCTGCGCGGCAAGGTGCTGAACACGTGGGAGACCGAGCGCGACCGCCTGTTCGCGAACAACGAGGTGCACGACATCTCGGTCGCGATCGGCGTCGATCCGCACAGTCCCGACGACAGTGTCGATCTGTCGAACCTGCGTTACGGCAAGATCTGCATCCTGTCGGACGCGGACGTCGACGGCGCGCACATCCAGGTGTTGCTGCTCACGCTGTTCTTCAAGCACTTCCCGCAGCTGATCGAGCGCGGCCACGTGTTCGTCGCGCGTCCGCCGCTGTTCCGCGTCGACGCGCCCGCGCGCGGCAAGAAGCCCGCGCAGAAGCTGTACGCGCTCGACGAAGGCGAGCTCGAAGCGACGCTCGACAAGCTGCGCAAGGACGGCGTGCGTGAGTCGCAATGGAGCATCAGCCGCTTCAAGGGCCTCGGTGAAATGAGCGCCGAGCAGCTGTGGGACACGACGATGAACCCGGACACGCGCCGCCTGATGCCGGTCGCGCTCGGCGATCTCGACTACGACGCGACCGTCGTGCGGATGACGATGCTGATGGGCAAGGGCGAGGCGGCCGCGCGTCGCGGCTGGCTCGAGGAAAAGGGCAACGACGTCGAAGCGGATATCTGATGGCCGCCGGGCCTGATGCCCGGCGCGCACGCACGCGACACAAGAATACGGAATTCAGATGGACGACAACACTCCCGATCTCTTCGCCGAGCCGGCGGCGCCCGAAGGCGACGCACTGACGCTCGGCCATTACGCGGAGCAGGCGTATCTCAGCTATGCGGTCAGCGTCGTGAAGGGCCGCGCGCTGCCGGACGTCTGCGACGGCCAGAAGCCGGTGCAGCGCCGCATCCTGTTCGCGATGAACGAAATGGGCCTTGCCGCCGACGCGAAGCCGGTGAAGTCGGCGCGCGTCGTCGGCGACGTGCTGGGCAAATACCACCCGCACGGCGATCAGTCCGCGTACGACGCGCTCGTGCGTCTCGCGCAGGATTTCTCGATGCGCTATCCGCTGATCGACGGGCAGGGCAACTTCGGCTCGCGCGACGGCGACGGCGCGGCGGCGATGCGCTACACCGAAGCGCGCCTGACGCCGATCGCGAAGCTGCTGCTCGACGAGATCGACCAGGGCACGGTCGACTTCATGCCGAACTACGACGGCTCGTTCGACGAGCCGAAGCTGCTGCCGGGCCGGCTGCCGTTCGTGCTGCTGAACGGCGCGTCGGGGATCGCGGTCGGCCTCGCGACCGAGATTCCGTCGCACAACCTGCGCGAGGTCGCGGCGGCGGCGGTCGCGCTGATCCGCAATCCGAAGCTCACGCATGCGGAGCTGATGTCGCTGATCCCCGGCCCGGATTTCCCGGGCGGCGGCCAGCTGATTTCGAGCGATGCGGAAATCTCGGCTGCGTACGAGAGCGGCCGCGGCAGCCTGAAGCTGCGCGCGCGCTGGAAGATCGAGGATCTCGCGCGCGGCCAGTGGCAGCTCGTCGTCAACGAGCTGCCGCCGAACACGTCGGGCCAGAAAGTGCTCGAGGAAATCGAGGAGCTGACGAACCCGAAGCTGAAGCTCGGCAAGAAGACGCTGACGCCCGAGCAGCTCAATACGAAGAAGACGTTGCTCGACCTGCTCGACGCGGTGCGCGACGAGTCCGGCAAGGACGCGCCGGTGCGGCTCGTGTTCGAGCCGAAGTCGCGCACGATCGACCAGACGGAATTCGTGCACTCGCTGCTCGCGCACACGAGCCTCGAATCGAACGCGACGCTGAACCTCGTGATGGTCGGCGCCGACGGCCGGCCGGGCCAGAAGGGGCTGCTGCCGATCCTCGACGAATGGGTGAAGTTCCGCCAGATCACGATGACGCGGCGCAGCCGCCATCGCCTCGGCAAGGTCGACGACCGGATTCACATCCTCGAAGGCCGGATGATCGTCTTCCTGAACATCGACGAGGTGATCCGGATCATTCGCGAAGCGGACGAGCCGAAGGCCGCGCTGATGAGCGCGTTCGGCCTCACCGAGCGACAGGCCGACGATATTCTCGAAATCCGTCTGCGTCAGTTGGCACGGCTCGAGAAGATCAAGATCGAGAAGGAGCTCGAGTCGCTGCGCGACGAGAAGGCGAAGCTCGAAGAGCTGCTCGCGAACGAAAGTGCGATGAAGCGGCTGATGATCAAGGAGATCGAGGCCGATGCGAAGCAGTTCGGCGACGATCGCCGCACGCTGATCCAGCAGGAGAAGCGCGCGACGTTCGAGGCGAAGGTCGTCGACGAGCCGGTGACGGTCGTCGTGTCGCAAAAGGGCTGGGTGCGCGCGCTGAAAGGCCACGGGCTCGATCCGGCCAGCTTCTCGTTCAAGGCCGGCGACAGCCTGTACGCGGCGTTCCAGTGCCGCACGCCCGACACGCTGATCGCGTGGGGCAGCTCGGGGCGGGTCTATTCGGTCGCAGTGTCGCTGCTGCCGGGCGGGCGCGGCGACGGCGTGCCGGTCACGTCGCTGATCGAGCTCGAATCGGGCTCGCATCTGCTGCATTACTTCGCGGCGCCGGCCGAGCAGCCGCTGCTGCTCGCGTCGAGCAACGGCTTCGGTTTCGTCGCGAAGGTCGGCGACATGGTGAGCCGCGTGAAGGCCGGCAAGGCGTTCATGACGATCGATGACGGCTGCCTGCCGCTCGCGCCGATGCCAGTGCTGCCGAACGCGACGCAGGTCGCGTGCCTGTCGGGCGGTGGCCGCTTGCTCGTGTTCGGGATGGACGAGATGAAGACGCTCGCGGGCGGTGGGCGCGGCGTGATCCTGATGGCGCTCGACGACAACGAAACGCTCGTGCAGGCGCTCGCGATCGATCCGGCCGGTGTCGTGTTGGTCGGCACCGGCCGCGGCGGCAAGGCGCAGGAGGACGTGCTGGCGGGTGCCACGCTCGCGCCGCACGTCGGCAAGCGCGCGCGCAAGGGCCGCGCGCCGGACACGAAGGTGAAGGTGGTGAGCGCGCTGCGGCCGATGCTCGGCTGATGGTCCGGCGGCCGGCGCTGGGCGCCAGGCGTCGCGCGCCGGCCGCCGCATTTGCTAAATAGTGTGAAGTGCGGCAATCGGCGCTGAACCGCGCGACACGGCGCCTGTCGAACGTCGCTCGGCCAGGCCGCGGACCGGACGTCCGCCGCGCCGCGCCGCCGTTTTCCTCAATCACAGGATTCTCGTCATGTCCCACGCTATCGCCGTCGCCTTGTTTCTCCACCTGCTGGCCGTTGCCGTCTGGGTGGGCGGGATGGTGTTCGCCAACTTCTGCCTGCGGCCGGCGCTGTCGGACCTGTCGCCGCAGCTCCGGCTGCCGCTGATCGAGGGCGTGTTCGGCCGCTTCTTCAACTGGGTCGCGGGCGCGGTGATCGTGATCCTGCTGTCCGGCGGCGTGCTGCTGATGGCGTTCGGCGGCGCGCATGCGACGTGGACGCTGCATGCGATGGCCGGCCTCGGCGTCGTGATGATGCTGATCTTCGGTCACATCCGCTTCGCGCTGTTTCCGCGCATCCGTCGTGCAGTCCAGGCGCAGAACTGGCCGGACGGCGCGCGCGCGGTGGGCGCGGTGCGCCTGCTCGTCGTCGTCAATCTGGTGCTCGGCGTCGTGACGATTGGCGCCGCCGTGCTGTCGCGCGGCCTCTGATCGTCCGGCGCGCGGCGGCGTGCCATGGCGGCCACGGCGGCCAACGCGGCCAACGCGGCCAACGCGGCCGCGTCAGCTCGCGAGCATCGCGTCGAGCAGCCACGCGCCGGCGGGCCCGAGCGGCCGGCTGCGCGACCACACCGCATCGACCGGCACCCGGCGCGGCCAGCCGCGCGCGCGCAACTCGCACAGCCGGTCGCGCGCGAAATGGTCGACCATCCACCGGGGCAGCTCTGCCCAGCCGAATCCCAGCAACGCCATTTCCAGCAGCATCATGTAGCTCGGCGCCGACCAGCGGTGCGTGCCCGCGACGGGCATGCGTCGCGCGCCGCGCCCGTGCGGTGCCACATACGTGTTGAGCCGCAGCTCGTGCGCGTCGCGCAGCGCCGCGTGCGGCACCTCGGCGTCGCCGTGCGCGGCGAGCGGATGCGCACGGCCGACGAACAGCGCGATCTCCGATTCCTCCGCGAGCGTCGCCGCGCCGATTTCGGCCGGGTACGACGGCTGCGCGGCCATCAGCCCAAGCTGCGCGCGCCCTTGCTGGATCAGGTCGATCACGTCCTCGTTCTCCGCGATCTGGCATTCGAGCTCGAGCGCGGGAAAGCGCCGCTCGAGCGCCGCGAGCGTTTCCTCGTAGCGCTGCGACTGGTAGGTGTCCGACACCACGAGCGCGAGCCGTGCCTCGTCGCCGCGCGCGAGCCGCGCGGCGGTGCGGTCGATCGCCTCGCTCGCGTCGAGCGCGCGCAGCACCTGCGGCAGCAGCGCGCGGCCCGCGTCGGTCAGCGTCGGTCAGCGTCGGCGAGCGCGTCGCGCGGTCGAACAGCGTCACGCCGAGATCGATCTCGAGGTTCGCGATCGCCTCCGAGACCGTCGACTGGCGCTTGCCGAGCTTGCGCGCGGCGGCGCTGAACGAGCCGAGCTGCGCGGCTTCCGCGAAGGCGATCAGGGCTTCGGGCGAATGACGCATGCGGACTCCCGGTTTCGTCATATCGGAAAAACCGATGATAACGAATTGGTTTATCCCGCGATAGCCGATCAGAATGAGCGCCGAATGTCAGTTTGATCAGCTTGATCGGAGGAATCCATGAAATATCTGAAGAAAACGATGGTGGCGCGCGTCGCGCATGCGCTCGCGTTCGAACTGCTCGCACTCGCGCTGTTCGCGCCGCTCGGCGCGTGGCTGCTCGGTTTGCCGGTCGCGCACGTCGGCGTGCTGTCGGTCGCGATCTCGGCGATCGCGATGGCCTGGAACGTCGTGTTCAACGCATGGTTCGAGCGCGTCGAGCGGCGTTTCGGGCTCGTGCGGAACGTCGCGGTGCGCGTCGCGCATGCGTGCGCGTTCGAGTTCGGCCTCGTCGTGCTCGCGGTGCCGCTCGCCGCGTGGTGGCTCGACATCGGCCTCGTCGACGCGCTGCTGCTCGATTTCGGCTTCCTGCTGCTGTTCCTGCCGTACACGTTCGGCTTCAACGCCGTGTACGACCGGCTGCGCGCGCACTGGGTCGCGCGGCGCGCGATCGCGTAACGCCGGGCGCGGAACCGGGGAGAGCGGAACCGGGGAGCGCGGATGCCCGCGCTAGTGCGCGACGGCCCATAGCCACGCGCCGCACGCGACCGCGACCGCGCCGTACACCGCGTAGACAGGCACCTTGAAGCGCGCGAAGCACAGCAGCGCGAAACAGCCCGTCAGCCAGTAGACCGGATCGAGCGGCACGCGCACGACGATCTTGACGACCGCGACGACGAGAAAACCCGTCGTCGCCGCGCGCAACAGGCGCATCCCGTGCTCGAAGCGCGAATGGCGCTTGAGCCGGAACAGGTGGCGTTGCGCGAACACGACGAGGCAGCCGGACGGCACGAACAGCGCGGCGGTCGCGAGCAGCGCGCCGCGCCAACCGTCGGTCAAATAGCCGAGGAATGGCACCACGTTCAGCAGCGGCCCCGGCGACACCGGCGACAGCGCGAACGCGAGCGTGAAGTCGCGATCGGAGATGCCGGTTCCCGGCGTGACGAACAGCGATTTCAGCACCGGCAGCGCGGAAAAGCCGCCGCCGAACAGCGTCATCCCGGCGCCCGCGAGCCGCGGCCAGAACAGCGTCGACTGATAGTCGCCGGGCAGCGGCACCGCGAAGATCAACAGGAAGATCGCGAGCGCGATCAGCAGGTTGCGGTCGCGCGACGACAGCGAGAACGAGAACCGGCCGTTCTGCGGCGGCCCGGTGATCCAGCCGCCCGCGAACGCGGCGAACAGGATCACGACGAACGCGGCCGGACTGTGCGCGAACGCGAGCAACACCGTCGATATCGCCGCGATCACCTGCTCGAGCGGCGTTCGGGCGAGCGAGCGCAGCTGCTTGACCCAGGTGATCGTGATCAGCGCGGCCAGCACCATGCTGAAGTGGTTCAGCATCACGGGCGCGGCGAGCGTGCGGATGACCGGGGTTCGATAGAAGATCGCGAACAGCGTCATCATCACGAAGAACGGCAGCACGCTCGCGATGCCGGCGACCCACGCGCCGGTGCGGCCGCGCAGTTCCTGGCCGATCTGGATCGCGACGTTGCAGCCGACCGGCCCGGGCACGAGCCACGCGAGCGCGACGAGGTCGGAGAACGCGTTCTGCTCGATGAGGCCCAGCCGGGTGACGTAGTGGCGCTCGAGCTGCGCCATCATCGCGAGCCCGCCCCAGGACACGGCGGAAACGCCCGCGACGACCTTGAACAAGGCCCACAGGGTTTCCTGCTCCACGTGCTCGGTGGCATCAAGGCTCATCATGGCGTCTAGTATGGGAAAACCTTAGGATACGCTGGCCATAGACGTACCTGACCCGGCATTGTGATGCGCATGACGAATCTTCTCCATGCGCGAAAACGCTAGGTTCGCGGGCCGGGCCCGGCGCCGGCGCAGCCAGGGGCGGCCCGTCATTCAGGCGCCCGCGCGGCCGGCCGCGACGCGCGGCTCCGGCTGCGGACGTTCGTCGCGCACGCCGAAGCGGTCGAGCAGCGCCGGGATGCCGTCGGCCGGCACCGGGCGGGAGAACAGGAAGCCCTGCGCCTCGATCTCGCCGAGCGCGGACAGCCACGCGATCTGCTCGTCGGTCTCGGTGCCTTCGACGACGACGGTCAGTCCGAGCGAGCGCGCGAGATGCACGATCGACGCGACCATCACGCAGACGCTTCGGTCGTTCGGGATCGCCTGCACGAACGAGCGGTCGACCTTCAGCGTGTCGACCGAGAAGCGGTGCAGATACGACAGCGACGAGTAGCCGGTGCCGAAATCGTCGAGCGCGATGCGGATCCCGAGCTTCTTCAGCGCGACGATTTTCTCGGAGACGAGCTCCGGGTATTCCATCATCGCCGTCTCGGTGATCTCGAGCTCGAGGCGGCGCGCCTCGATCCCGGTTTCCTGCAGCGTGCGCGAGATCGTCTCGACCAGGTCGCCGCGCCAGAACTGCACCGGCGAGATATTGACCGCGAGCGTCAGCGTGCCGTGCCCCTCGTCGCGCCAGCGCCCGAGCTGCTCGCACGCGGTGCGGATCACGAAGTCGCCGATCTGCACGATGAGGCCCGTCGATTCGGCGATCGAGATGAATTCGTTCGCGGAGATCACGCCATGCTCCGGATGGTCCCAGCGCGCGAGCGCCTCGAAGCCGGTGATGCAGCGGCGCGTCAGGTCGATCTTCGGCTGGTACGCGAGGAACAGCTGCCCGTCGGCGAGCGCGACGCGCAATTGCTGCTCCCAGCGCATCAGATGGTCCGCGCGGTGCGACAGGTGCGGCGCGTAGAACTGGTAGCAGTTCTTGCCCGCGTCCTTCGCGCTGTACATCGCGAGGTCCGCCTTCTTCAGCAGATCGATTTCGCTCTCGTTCGCGACCGTGTGCAGCGCGATCCCGATGCTCGCGTGCAGCACGAACGAGCTGCCGCGCACGTCGAACGGTTGCGCGAACATCATCAGGATCGTCTCCGCGAGCCGGACGGCGCGCCGCTCGACGTCTTCGCCCTTCATCACGACGACGAACTCGTCGCCGCCGATCCGCGCGAGCGTGCCGGCGTCGCCGACCGCGTCGGACAGCCGCGCGGCCGTCATCTGCAGCACGATGTCGCCGGCGTTGTGGCCGAGCGTGTCGTTGACGGTCTTGAAGTTGTCGAGGTCGATGAACAGGAGCCCGAGCCGCGACAGGCTCGACGGCATCGCGACGTCGTTGCGCAGCCCGCGCAGCGTCGCGTAGCGATTCGACAGGCCGGTCAGCAGATCGTACTCGGCGAGCTGGGTCATCTCGCGCTCGCGGCCGAGCAGCTTGTTGATGAGGCCCGTCGCGACGCCGAAGAACGCGAGCATCGCGAGCGTGATGAAGCTCGTCATCAGCAGATAGACGTTGCGCGTGTGGTAGTAGTCGGCGAGCTCTTCGGCCTGCGACAGCCCGACCATCACCGCGAGCGGATAGCCGTCGAGGTGCCGGTACGACACGATGCGCGTGACGCCGTCGATCGGGTCGATGCCCATGCCGGACATCCGCCCGGACGCCGGATAGACGCCCGACGCCGAGAACGCGCCCGGCGCATTCTCGGCCGCGCCGGTGCGGCGCGCGAGCACGGCGCCGGTATCGGACACGACGGCGATCACGCCGTCCTTGCCGATCGCCGCGTTGTTGTAGAAGTCGTTCGTGAAGTAGCTCGGATCCTCGGACACGACGACGACGCCCGCGAACCGGCCGTCCGGGAAGTTGAGCCGCCGCGTCATCTGCAGCGTCCACTTGCGCGACACGCGGCCGAGCACTGGCTTGCTGATGAAGAGATCGTTGTCCTTGCGCAGGATGTGCACCTTGAAGTGCTCGCGGTCCGACAGGTCGAGCGGCTTCGGATGCAATTCGGCCGTGTTCTGGGTCAGGATGCCCTTTTCGTTGACGAGCGATACCTGGACCAGCGTGTCGTTCGGCACCACGCCTTTCTCGACCGTGCCGATCAGGTTGAAGTGCTCAGGCGACTTCTCGAACTCGTACTTGACGAAGCGCGTGATCTGATCGACCTGATGGATCGCCTTGATCGTGTGCTGCTCGAGCGCCGACGACAGGATCGCCGCGGACGCGTCGGCCTCCTTGAACGCCGCGTCCTTCTCGACCGCGAGCCGCGCGACGATCACCGCCCAGAGCAGCACGAGCGCGATCAGCCCGAGCACCGGGATCGCGAACAGCGCATGACGCCGCGACTTGCGCGGCGGGCGCAACGGACGAGTCGGCGGCGAGTGGGAGATCCGGGAGGAGCTCATCGAAAAGAGGCGGCGTCCTGGCGCGCACATACGCCATCCGGGGGGATGGACGAGTCAATGGGTCGCGATTGGCGAGCGATTAGGCCCGATATTACTGAATGGGAAGCCTTTTTGCGATAGCGTCCATAGCATAGCGTCAGCCGGATTGGTCTGCACGGCGTATTGTCTAAATATCAGCGGGATGATGGCGCGCGTCAATCAGGCTTTAGCCGGGCAGGCGGAACGTCCCGTCGACCACGGTGACCGTGCTGCCGCCGATCCAGATCGCGCCGGCGGCGTCGTCGTATTCGACGCGGATGCGGCCGTCGCGGCCGATCGCGGTGCCCTGGCGCGCGGTATAGACAGGCCCCGGGCGGCGCTGCTGCAGCGCGAGAAGCCCGGCCAGCGCGGCGTTCGCGCTGCCGGTGACCGGGTCTTCGCCGAGGCCGCCGCCCGTTAAGCCGCCCGTCATCAGGCAGCGGATCTCGAACGTGGCCGGCCCGCCGGCCGGGTGCGGCGCGTACGCGGCGAGGCCGTGCGTGCCGCAGCGGCGCGTGAGCGCCTCGAGCAACGCCGGGTCGGGCGCGAGGCCGATGCACGCGTCGGCCGACTTCAGCCGGACGACGAGCCACGGCGCGCCGTTGTCGACCGCGCACGGCGGCGCGTCGAAGTCGATTGCCGCGGTGCGCAACGCCGCTTCGAGCGCCGGATAGTCGTGCTCGGCGAGCGGCGCGACGCGCGCGGGCGGCGCCGCGAACGCCCAGCCGTCAGCCTGCCGGCGCAGCGCGATTCGCCCGACGCCGCACTGCTGGACGAGCCGCCCCGGCGTGCGCGGCGTGGCGCCGCTCTCGATGAACGCGTGCGCGGTGCCGAGCGTCGGGTGGCCGGCGAACGGCAGCTCGCCGCCCGGCGTGAAGATCCGCACGCGGTAGTCGGCGTCCGGATCGGTCGGCGTGCACAGGAACGTGGTCTCCGACAGGTTGGTCCAGCGGGCGATCGTCCGCATGTCGTCGTCGCCGAGCGAGTCGGCGTCGAACACGACGGCGAGCGGATTACCCCTGAACGGAGTCGACGTGAACACGTCGACTTGCCGGAAGCGGACGAGGCGGGCGGTCATCGCGGGTGCGGGCGCGTGGCGTTGGCGTGGCGTCGTTCAGGCGACTTCGGCGATCAGCTCGATCTCGACGCACGCGCCGAGCGGGATCTGCGCGACGCCGAATGCCGAGCGCGCGTGCTTGCCCGCGTCGCCGAACACCTCGGCGATCAGCTCGGACGCGCCGTTCGTCACCACGTGCTGCTCGGTGAAGTCGAGCGTCGAGTTCACGAGGCTCATCAACTTGACGATTCGCTTGACCTTGTTCAGGTCGCCGGTGTGCGCGTGCAGCGTCGCGAGCAGGTCGATCGCGACCGCGCGGGCGGCCGCCTTGCCGTCCTCGGTCTTCAGATCGGCGCCGAGCTTGCCGGCCCAGACCTTGCCGTCCTTTTTCGCGATGTGGCCGGACAGGTAGACCGTGTTGCCGCTTTGCGCGCTCATCACGTAGGCGGCCGCCGGGGCGCCGGCGGTCGGGAGCTCGATGCCGAGGGACTTCAGGGTGTCGTAGACGTTAGCCATGCGTGCGATTCCTCGTGGAAGTGAGTCGTTGAAAAAAGGGCCTTCAAAGGCGCTCGCGCAGCAGCTTGCCGAGCCGCGCGACGCCTTCCTCGATCTTTTCGGGCGGCACGGTCACGAACGACAGGCGCATCGTGTCGTGCTGCGCGTCGTTCGCGAAGAACGGCGCGCCCGGCACGAACGCGACGTGGTTCGCGACCGCCGCGTCGAGCAGCTTCATGCTGTCGATCTGCGCGGGCAGCTTGACCCAGATGAACATCCCGCCTTCCGGGCGGTTCCAGGTCACGCCTTCGGGCATGTGGCGCGCGAGCGACGCGAGCATCGCGTCGCACTGCGCGGCGTAGAGCTTGCGGATCGTCGGGATGTGCTCGTCGAGGAAGCCGTCCCGGATCACCTCGTGCGCGATCCGCTGCGTGAGCGACGGCGTGTGCAGGTCGGTCGCCTGCTTCGCCTGCACGAGCTTGAAGTGCAGTTCCTCGGGGGCAATGATGTAGCCGATCCGCAGCCCCGGCGCGAGCACCTTCGAGAACGTGCCGAGATGGACGACGTGGTCCGGCGCCATCGACAGCATCGTCGGCAGCGGCTCGCCCGCGTAGTTCAGCGCGCCGTAAGGATCGTCCTCGAGCACCGGGAACGGGCTCGTTTGCGCGAACGCGGCGAGCGCGCGGCGGCGCTCGACGGGCAGGCGCCGGCCGGTCGGGTTCTGGAAGTTCGGTTGCGCGTACAGCAGGCGCGCGCCCTTCGTCAGTTCGGGCGTCAGGCTCTCGGGCAGCAGGCCCTGATCGTCGGTCGGCACCTGCACGTAGCGCGGCTCGTACAGCGAGAACGACTGCAGCGCGCCGAGGTAGGTCGGGGTTTCGACGAGCAGCGGGCTGTCCGGATCGACGAGCACCTTGCCGAGCAGGTCGAGCGCCTGCTGCGAGCCCGTCGTGACGAGCACCTGCGACACGCGCACGCGGTAGCGCTCGGCGATCCACTCGCGCAGCGGCAGGTAGCCCTCGGTCGCGCTGTACTGGAGCGCGGCGCCGGGCGTGTCGCGCAGCACGCGGTCGGCCGCGTCGCGCATCCGCTCGGCCGGGAACGTTTGCGGCGCGGGCAGGCCGCCCGCGAACGAGATGACCTCCGGACGTTCGGTGACCTTCAGGATCTCGCGGATCGCCGAGCTCGTCAGCTTGCGGGCGCGTTCGGAAAGCTGCCAGTGCGGCGGATGCGGGTCGCTCGGATTCATGGTCTCCTCGGTCGTGTCGGTGTCGGTCGGACGAAAACGGCAATTATCGCTCGCCAAATCGGGTCGCGCGAGCGGGCTGGGGCCGGTCAACTGTAATCGCGCCGACCAGCACAGTAACGGTACAATCGTCGCAATAATTTTCTGTACAGTTGGAGTCCGCGATGTCCACCGTTGCGCTCGACCAGATCCCGGCGCCGCACGACACGTCCACGCTGACGCTCGTCGACCAGCTCGTCCAGTGGGCGCGGCGGCGGATCGACGAGCGCGTGTTCCGGCCCGGCATGCGGATGCCGTCGATCCGCAAGCTCGCGCTCGACAAGCGCGTGTCGCGCTTCACGGTCGTCGAGGCGTACGAGCGGCTCGTCGCGCAGGGCTATCTCGACTCGCGGCGCGGCTCGGGCTTCTACGTGCGCGAGCGGACCGCGGGCCCGCAGGCCGGCGACGCGGGCGCCCGCGCGGAAGTCGAGCCGGTGCAGAACCGGATCGACGTCGTCTGGCTGCTGCGCAACATGCTGCACACGGTGAGCCCCGAGAAGGGCCCGGGGCTCGGCTATCTGCCCGGGCGCTGGCTCGACGGCGAGCTGATCACCGGCGCGCTGCGCGCGCTCGGGCGCCAGGCCGGCGCGCAGATGCTCGGCTACGGCACCGCGCAGGGCTTCCTGCCGCTGCGCCGGCAGCTTCAGACCCGCTTCGAGGAGATCGAGATCGGCGCGGCGCCGGAGCAGATCGTGCTCGTGTCCGGCGTGACGCAGGCGATCGACCTGATCTCGCGCATCTACGTGAAGCCGGGCGACACGGTAATCGTCGGCGATCCGGCGTGGTTCCAGATGTTCGGCCGCTTCGCGTCGCAGGGTGCGCGGCTCGTCGGGATGCCGTACACGCCGGCCGGGCCGGACCTCGACGCGCTCGAGGCGCTCGTGCAGACGTGGCGGCCGAAGATGCTCGTGATCAATTCGGTGCTGCAGAACCCGACCGGCACGTCGCTGTCGGCCGCGCAGGCGTTCCGGATCCTGCAGCTCGCGCAGCAGTACGACTTCATGGTGGTCGAGGACGACATCTACGGCGACCTCTGCCCGCCGAGCTATCCGGCGACGCGGCTCGCGAGCCTCGATCAGCTCAAGCGGGTGATTTTCCTCGGCAGCTTCTCGAAGACGCTGGCCGCGAACCTGCGCGTCGGATACGTCGCGTGCGCGCCGGAGATCGCGCAGGCGATCACCGATCAGAAGATGCTCGTCGGGATGACGACGCCGGAGCTGAACGAGCGCGTGCTGTACAAGGTGTTGACCGAAGGGCAGTACCGGCGCCACGTCGAGCGGCTGCGTGGGCGGCTGGACGGCGTTCGCGACAAGACCGCGCGGATGCTCGAGCGCGCCGGGATGCGGCTTTTCACGATGCCGGCGGCGGGGATGTTCCTGTGGGCCGATACCGGCGTCGACGCGGACGCGCTCGCGGCGGCCGCGCACGAGGCGGGGTTTCTACTGACGCCGGGGAGCCTGTTTTCGCCGCAGCAGTCGCCGTCGACGTGGATGCGGTTCAACGTCGCGAACTGCGGGGATCCGGCGCTGGCGGGGTTGCTGGCGGGGTATCTGGAGTCGGCGGCGCGGCGGCTGACGGTGGCGGATGCTTGAATTTTTTGCGGTCGTCCCCAGATGGGGCGCGTTAACTTGACAGCAAAGTAAGAGGAAACGACGTTCATGACTCAGCAAACCATGAGCTTTCAGGCCGAGGTCAAGCAGCTCCTCCACCTGATGATTCATTCGCTTTACAGCAACAAGGAAATCTTCCTGCGCGAACTGGTGTCGAATGCATCCGACGCCGCCGACAAGCTCCGCTTCGAGGCGCTCGCGAACAACGCGCTGTACGAGAACGATCCGAATCTGCGCATCCGCATCTCGTACGACAAGGCGGCGCGCACGATCACGATCGACGACAACGGGATCGGCATGAGCCGTGACGAGGCGATCGCGAACCTCGGCACGATCGCGCGCTCGGGCACGAAGGAATTCTTCTCGAAGCTGTCCGGCGACCAGCAGAAGGACGCGGCGCTGATCGGCCAGTTCGGCGTCGGCTTCTACTCGGGCTTCATCGTCGCCGACCGGATCACCGTCGACACGCGCCGTGCCGGTCTGCCGGCGTCCGAGGGCGTGCGCTGGGAAAGCGCGGGCGAGGGCGACTTCACCGTCGACGCGATCGAGCGCGCGCAGCGCGGCACGTCGATCACGCTGCATCTGCGCGAAGGCGAGGACGAGCTGCTGTCGACATACCGGCTGAAGTCGATCATCCAGAAGTACTCGGACCACGTCGGCCTGCCGATCCTGATGAAGCAGGAAGAGTGGGATCAGGACAAAGGCGAGATGGTCGAGAAGGACGACGACGAGACCGTCAACCAGGCGAGCGCGCTCTGGACCCGCTCGAAGAGCGACATCACCGACGAGCAGTACACGCAGTTCTATCAGCATCTCGCGCACGATCACCAGGATCCGCTCGCGTGGACGCACAACCGCGTCGAGGGCCGCAGCGAGTACACGCAGCTGCTGTACGTGCCGTCGCATGCGCCGTTCGACATGTGGAACCGCGATCATCGCGGCGGGCTGAAGCTGTACGTGAAGCGCGTGTTCATCATGGACGACGCCGAGCAACTGCTGCCGCAGTACCTGCGCTTCGTGAAGGGCGTCGTCGATTCGGCGGATCTGCCGCTGAACGTGTCGCGCGAGATCCTGCAGGAGAGCCGCGACGTGAAGGCGATCCGCGAAGGCGTGACGAAGCGCGTGCTGTCGATGCTCGAAGAGCTCGCGAACGCCGACGACGATGCGGGCAAGGAGAAATACCGGACGTTCTGGAACGCGTTCGGCCAGGTGCTGAAGGAAGGCGCCGGCGAGGATCATGCGAACCGCGAGCGCATCGCGAAGCTGCTGCGCTTCGCGTCGACGCACGGCGAGACCGACGAGCAGAACGTGTCGCTCGCCGACTACGTCGGGCGGATGAAGCCCGAGCAGACGAAGATTTACTACGTGACCGCCGACACGTGGCAGGCCGCGAAGCACAGCCCGCATCTCGAGGTGTTCCGCAAGAAGGGCGTCGAGGTGCTGCTGCTGACCGACCGCGTCGACGAATGGATGCTGTCGTTCCTGCAGGAGTTCGACGGCAAGCCGCTCGCGAGCGTCGCGCGCGGCGATCTCGATCTCGGCGCGCTGAACGACGACGAGAAGAAGGCGCAGGAACAGTCGACCGAGGCGATCCGGCCGGTCGTCGACAAGATCAAGGAAACGCTCGGCGACAAGGTGAAGGACGTGCGCGTGACGTTCCGCCTGACCGATTCGCCGTCGTGCCTCGTCGCGGACGATCACGACATGAGCGGCTATCTGCAGCGGATGCTGAAGGCGGCCGGCCAGAGCGCGCCGTCGTTCCAGCCGATCCTCGAGATCAATCCGGAGCACGCGCTCGTCAAGCGGTTGAACACCGACAGCAGCGATTTCGGCGACTGGTGCCATCTGCTGTTCGATCAGGCGCTGCTGGCGGAAGGCGGGATGCTCGACGATCCGGCGAGCTTCGTGAAGCGGACCAACGCGCTGCTGCTGTCGCGCGCGCAGTGAGCGCCGTGAGCGCGCGGATGCGATTCGATGCCGCGCAGCGGGGCTGGCGGGAGACGCCGCGGCCCGGCTGCACCGCCGCGCAGCGCGACTGGCTCACGCGCGGCGGCTCGCTGACCGCGCATCTCGCGCGGCTCGGCGGCGTGACGGTGCGCGTGACGCGCGAGGCGGTCGACTGCCCGTGGTTCGACGAGGACGATGCGCTTGCCGTCGGCATGCGCACGCCGGTGTGGGCGCGCGAGGTGATCCTGTCGGTGGACGGCACGCCGTACGTCGCCGCGCACAGCATCGCGCCGCTGTCGGCGAGCAAGGGGATCTGGCAGGCGATGCGGCGGCTGCGTACGCGGCCGCTCGCGGAATTGCTGTACAGCGATCCGCAGGTCACGCGCTCGGCGCTCGTGAGCCGGCGCGTGATCGCCGGGCATCCGCTGTATGCGCTCGCGAGTCATGCGCTGGGCGCCGGCGCGCGGGCGCCGCATGCGTTTGCGGCGCGACGGTCGGTGTTTCAGCGGCACGGCGCGCCGTTGATGGTGACCGAGTGCATGTTGCCGGCGCTGTGGGCGCATCTCGCGAAGGTGGGCGACGCGCCGTGGGTCGGTGGAGGCGTTTGATGTTGCGCGGGTTCCCGCCGGTTGTCGCGGCCGATACGCATACGCTGATTCTCGGGAGCTTTCCCGGGGAGGCGTCGCTCGCGGCGACGCAGTATTACGCGCATCCGAGGAATCAGTTCTGGCGGTTGTTGGGGGCGGTGCTGGGCGAGGCGGCGTTGCATGAGCTTGCGTATGACGCGCGGCTGGAACGCGTGTTGAAGCACGGCATCGGCATCTGGGACGTGCTTGCGGCATGCCATCGCGAAGGGAGTCTCGATTCGGCGATTCGCAATGCGAAGCCGAATGATTTCGATGCGTTGCGTGAGCATGCGCCATTGCTCAGGAAAGTCTGTTTCAACGGAAAAACGGCAGGGCGGTTTGCCGATGTGATCGGCGCAGCGGGCTACGACACGCTCGTGCTGCCTTCGTCGAGTCCGGCGAATGCGACACGCTCGTATGATCAGAAGCTCTTGTGCTGGCGCGAGATTCTTTCCTGACGGCCTCAGTGGTAATCGCTTTCCCGCTGATGGCGCACCGCAAGGATCGTCACCGTTCGATCGTCGTCGATCTCGAACAGCGCAACATATCCCGACGCGCCGAACGGAATGATCAGTTCCCGCAGAAACGGCATCGACGGATGGGCTTTGCGGCAAGTGAACGGCGACGATGCCAGTGTGGCGATCCCGGCGGTGATGGCCGCAAGCGCACGTGCAGCGAGTTCGACGTCGGCGTCGTCGCGATCGACGATGAAGCCATAAAGACGGTCCAGATCATCTGAAGCCGCGCGCGTGAACCGGACCGCGTACGTCATCGAGGTTTCCGCCTCGTATCGCGAAGGGCGTCGAGCCGCCGCTCCAGTTTCTCCAGCACGTCGGACGCAGGCAAATAGTCGCCGGTGCGTCGGGCCGCTTCGCGCGATGCGATGCCGCGGGCAATGAATTCGCTTTGATTGCGACGGCGCTCGATGCCTTCGCGAATCGATTGCTCGACGAAACCCGACAGCGTTTCCCCTTCGTCGAGCACACTTTCGGCGGCGTCGCGCAGTTCTGGTTCGACCCGGATGGATGGAAAAGTGGCAGATTTCATGATGTCTCTCCGCGCATCGCAATTGCGATGCATTATCCGCCGCCGACCACTTTCACGCAAGTCGGCCGTTCGGCAGCGTTTGTGACCTTCGCTTGTGGATAAAATCCTCGACGCTCAATGACAACGGCAATCGATACGATGACGGCATCTCCGAATCTCGACCTCGACTTCTTCAACCTGCTGGCGGATAGCCATTTGCGGCTCGTCGGCGCGCCATTGGTCGAGAGCGGACTCTCCTGCGCCGACGCGGCCCGCTGGCTCTACGAAGACGCGCTGTTCTGCGTGCTCGCGCACAACACCGATGCCGACCCTCGCTTCATCTACGCGAACCGGGCTGCTCAGCGCTGTTTTGAATACGACTGGGACGGCATGACGGCTTTGCGTTCAAGGCTTTCCGCTGAACACCCGAATCGGGACGAGCGCGACAGGTTGCTCGAATCGGTGCGACTGCGCGGGTTCGCGACCGGTTATCGCGGCCTGCGCATCTCGCGTTCGGGAAGACGATTCTGGATCGAAGACGTAACGGTCTGGAATCTGGTCGATCGTGATGGCATTTATCGAGGGCAGGCGGCAACGTATCGCCGCTGGCGGGACGCCTGACGGCGCCGCCCGCATGCCGGCTGCCGCTGTCGTTGGCCCAGGTGAGCGCAGGAAGTCTGACGTTGGTTTAGCGTTCCTGACGGGTATCCCACACTCGCAGGAGCGCGATCATCGTTGGGGTATCCGCGTAGGCGGGCGTGACCTCGTAGTGCAGTTCGTACCGGCCGTACAGGCAAACCCATTTATGCACCTCCCGAGGCGGCGGGCCCTCGTATCCGTCCAGTTCCTCGCCGAGACGATGGTGGTGATCTTCTCCCAGCTTGTCCGCTTCGTTCAGCAACGCCTTCACGACCTTGCGGGCGGCGATGCCGTCATTGAACGTCTTGATGTGCTGGGCAATGTTCGCGAGATCAGCCATGGCTTTGCCGGTAGGCTTGACCGGAATACTCATGCGCGCGGCACCGGAAGTTCGTTCTCCGTCCCGAGACTATCGGCCCAAGCCTGCGCATCATCCATTGACACCAGACGGCCTGCAGCGACGTCGTCCAGTCCTTCCTGAATCAGGCGGCGCTTTTCTTTCTCTCGTGCCAGATAGGCGATCAACGCTTTCTTGACGATCCACTGACGTGGGCGTTCCAACTGCTCGGCCAGCGCGTCCACCTCTTCGGCCAGCGCAATCGGCACTTGCGCTGTAAAGGTTCGGGTTGCAGCGGTCATCATCGACCTCGCTATTTGAGTTCAATAATGACTATTGTATTTTATTGCGGAAAATTTGCTACCGACGTTGCACGAGCCTCGCTCATCGAATCAACCCCAATGCCTTGGCTTTCTGGAACGCCTTGAGCCGGCGCCGAACACCGAGCTTCGAATAGATCTGCTGCATGTACCACTTCACGGATCCTTCGGCCAGACCGAGGCGATCGCCAATCTCCTTGTTCTGAAGCCCCTGCGAGACGAATTCGAGGATGTCGATCTCGCGCTGCGACAGGCGCCCGTCGCTTGCCGGCGGGGACTGCACGGGCCGCTCCTGCGCGATGGTGGTGCGCAACAGCACACGTTCCGGCTGCGTTCTGTACGCCTCCAGCAGTTCGGCGGAGAATGCGGCGTCGGACTGAATGTCCGCGGGAAGGCCGAAGATGGCCGCCACCGCTTGCCTGACGGCCGCCCCTTCTTCGATGAACGGAAGCACGATGTCGCGCGGCGCGGCGTGCGCCAGCGCATCCATCAACGCTCTCGATGCGCCTCGACGATCATCGGACGCCAGCCTTGACGCCGCGACCAGCACGCCCATCCGGATCTCGGTGCGCATGCATGAGCGCTGCACGGCAAAGGTATGCCAGCGCCTCGCCAACGCTTCAGCCTCTTTCGTGAATCCGCGCGCCAGCGCGAGCCGGATCCACGCCACCGCCATGGCCTCGGTCCTCGTCGTCGTTTGCGCGGTCGGGTACAGGGTTGTCGCTTCGCGCGGCAGCTTGGCTTCGTTGGCGATCCGGGTCGCGGCACTCACGTCGTTGCGCAGCATGGCCTGCCGGATTCTTTCGGCAGTGGCATGCCAAAAGAGCCGATCGAACGATTTCGCTTCGGCGAATCGGGTCGCATGCGACAGCAACTCGCCGGCCCTGTCGTGCTCGCCGTCGAGCGCGGCCAGCCTCGCGCGCCCGACGTATGCCGCGATCAGGTGATCCACGAGCCCAAGTTCTTCGCAGACCGGCAGGTATTGATCCCACAGTGCTTTCGCTTCGTCATAGGCGCCACGCTCCATCTCCAGTTCGGCGAGCAAGAGGGCCGGCATCGCGCCGAGGGGGCTGCCGTGTCCGGCGATTTGGTCGCCGATGCCGATGGCCGAACGGTAACCCTCCGCGGCCTTTGCGATCTCCCCTCGCTGCACGAAAGCGGGGCCCGCGATGCTTTCTTGCCAGATCAGGACGAACTGGCTTTTCGCTCGCTCGAAATACCCGCGAGCGGCGACGTCGAGCCGGTGCAACGCATCGAGCCTGTAAAGCTCCCGTTGGGCATACAGCAGACTCAACTCGACGCTGCCGCGGAGATACGGATCGTCGTCGGGAAAGTCGGCGAGCAGTTCCAGACACATCCGTTCCGCCGTGCGCATGTCGTCCGTGAAGATCGCGAGCAGCATCCTGCGATGCTGGTAGAGCCGATGAAGGCGCGACGCCGCTTCCGGCGTCAGCTGGCCGCTCTCGACCTGCGTGCGGATGCGCTTGAGCACGGATGCCAGGACGCTCGCGGTCTCCTCGAAGCGCCATTCGAGCAACAGGCTCCACGTCCTGATCAACTGGATGCGCGGATACTCGTTCAGGATGCGCTCGGGGATCTGCTTCACCCAGGTCATCAGCGAGAGCAGCTGGCCTTGATAAAACAGGTCGTTGCAGGCCTCGTCGAGAATGCCCGCCGCCTGCCGGAAGTCTCTCGACGCGAACGCATGGAACATCGCATCGTCGAGCATGCCGTTGACGCGAAACCATTGCGCCGCGCGCCGATGCAGCGCCGACATCAGCGCGGGATCGGTTTCGCCGAGCCGCTTCTGCAGGAACTGCGAGAACAGGTGGTGGTAGCGAAACCATTGCCCGTCTTCGTCGAGGGAAAAGATGAACAGTCCGCGGCGCTGCAGTTGTTCGATGATCTCGCGGCTGTCGCTGTGTTGTCCCACCTCGTCGCACAACGCGGCGTTGAACTGCCGAAACACGGCGGACTGGATCAGAAAACGTTGCACCGCTTCGCTCTGGGCCGACAGCACGTCTTCCGCCAGAAACGCGCCGATCGCGCGGTTGCCGCCCGACAGATTGCCCAGCCGTTCCACCCAGTCGCCAACGCTCCCGACGGACAGCGACAGCAGTTGCAGTCCCGCCGGCCATCCTTCCGTTTTGATACAGGCCAGATCGATCAACGCCGCGTTCGGCAGTGTCGAGTGGTTGTTTTCGAAGAACAGTTGCGCCTCTTTCCGCGAGAAACGCAACGCCTGTGCGTCGATCTCGCCGAGATCGCCCCGGGCGCGCAATCGCGCCACGTTGAAGTCCGGTTCCGTCCGGCTTGCAATGGCGAAGTGAAGGTTTCCCGGTGCGTCACGCAGCAGGCACTCGAAGAGCCTGTCGGCTGGCGAGCCGGCCAATACGTGAAGATCGTCGATAAACAGGTACAGATCGCCTGTCGCACGTTCGAGCTCATTGCACAGCATCGCGCTGATGGTTTCCGGCGATGCGTTGATGTGGGCCTCGAACAGACCTTGCAGCGCGCTATCGAGCCCGGCAACCGTCTGCGCGAGGGCAGTCGCGCAATGCAGCGCGACTTCCTGGAGCGACGAGCCGATGTCCGCGACGCTGATCCAGGCAATCGACTCCCGGCCGGATGCGCGCAGCGCATCGTGGAGTTGCGCCATCAGCAGGCTTTTTCCGTATCCGGCCGGCGCGCGCACGAGCAGCAGGCGTCGCGCGAGCAGGTGTGCCAGTGCCGTGGGCAGCACCTCCCGCGGCACCGCCGCGCCCGCTCTGCTGGGCGGCCGCAACCGCGTGGCGACGACGGGTACCATTGACGTCTTCCTCCTTGACCTTCTCAAAGCATACACGCGCCCCAATCCCGTGACGCCTATCCAAAGATAGGTTTTGCCGTGTGCCGGCCGTTCGGACCGGCCGGCGCGAACGGGAAAACAGAGCCTCACCCGCACCCACGGGAAAACACCGAAACGTCTTTCAAAGCCGCGCCGGATGAGGCGGCGGCGGATCCGGTCGCCAGGATGCGCGGCGATGGCGCACGGTTCCCTCCTTTGTATAGGTGTGCACGCTCGCGGCCATCACTAGCATTTCGTCATGCACAGCACGGCTCTGTCGAGCCATATGGCGTGCCAGAGATAAAAATTCCAATTAATCAGCATACCTATTCATATCGGAGGGAGACATGTCAAGAACGCCGCGCAAGCTGGCGGTGGCAATCGCGCTGACGTGGTTGCTGCATTCGAACGCCGACGCGACCGAAAATGGGCTCATCAGCTACCCGGTCGGCGTCAACACGGTGTTGAACGGCGTATTGCCTCCCCCCGGAGACACGCAGTTCTACAACTACACGCTTTACTACAATGCGAACAAGTTTGCGGGCGCTGGCGGGCAAAGCCTGATTCCAGGGTTTCATTTGAATACGTTCGCCGACGCGCCTCGCGTGGTTCACACCTGGGGCGCGACGTTCGGCCCTTTCACGGTGTCGAGCGGCGCAATCGTCCCGTTCGTTTATCTGCATGCGAGTACGCCGGCGGGAACCGGCAATCGTACCGCGCTGGGGGACGTCATCCTCGAGCCATGGCTGATCGGCTATGCGAACCCGTCACACACATTCTTCGCTTTTTTCGCTACCGACGTCGCGGTGCCGAGTGGGGCGTACGCGCCAAACCGGATAACCAACACGGGGCTCAACACCTATGCGCTGATGCCGTATCTCAGCACGACATGGTTTCCGACCGCGGCTACCGAGATTTCCACGACCACGCTCGTGGAAATCAACTCGCCCAATGCCGCGACGCATTATCACTCGGGCGCCGTGGCGACCCTGGACTACCTGTTCGGATATTCGATCAACCGCAAGGTTCAGGTCGGTGTTCAGGGATATTTTCTGAAGCAGTTCACCGACGATACCGTCAATGGTGTGTCCGTTCCCGGGGGAGGCTTTCGCGGACAGGCGGTCGCGATAGGGCCGCAGATCCGCTACATGTGGTCGCAGGCCGCCGGAATCGTCGTCAAGTACCAGCACGAATTCGCTGTCCGCAATCGCCCGCAGGGCGACAAGTTGTGGATGGAGATCAGCTTCCCTTTGTAGTGGGATGCGGCGGATTCGGCAAGCCGGGATGACTGGCCGAATCGGCGCAACGCGCTACCGAAACAATCAAGGAGACACAGAATGCAGCCGGATTTGAATCAAGGTGGCGAGCATGCCGCCGAGCATTACGACGTCGCGGTCATCGGATATGGCCCAACCGGTCTCGTGGCCGCATCGATGCTGGGCCGTGCCGGACACCGGGTCGTGGTCATCGAGCGTTGGCCGACGCCGTACGGCCTTCCGCGCCTCACGCACATCGATGGCGAAACGGCGCGCATCGTTCAGGCAAGCAGCAACGTCGAACAGGCGTTGCGCAACGCGAAGCCGGTCGATACCTACCACTATCGGGATGCGCAGGGCGAACTGCTGCTCGAAGTGAACTGGACCGGCCGCGCGTGCGGGTATCCGGGCCACATCTCGATCTACCAGCCCGACATCGAGGACGCGATAGACGCCCGCGCGAGCCGGTACGAGAACGTGACCCTCCTGCGTGGCTGGGAAGTCGAAACGCTGAAGCAGGATGGGGGCGGCGTCGTACTGTCCGCGCATCCGTGGCGGTGTGCGCAAGATGCGCAATGGACCGAAGCGCCGCGCACTTTCCACGTCAGGTACGTGATCGGCGCGGACGGCGCGAACAGTTTCGTGCGACGCACACTCGGTATCGAGCGGACCGATTTTGGACATAACGAACGCTGGCTGAACCTCGATTCCGAGAACAAGCGCGATCTGGGCGACGCGTGCGCGCGCACGACGATCTTCTGCGATCCGGCGCGCGCCTACATGCACATGCCGATCGGCACGAAGCGCACGCGCTTCGAATTGCGTGTGTTGCCGGGCGAAGCGACGCAGGACTGGGAGCGGGAAGAAGCCGGCTGGCGGTGGCTGAAAGAGCGTTACGGGTTGGGTCCGGACGATCTGAAGATGCTGCGTCACGTCGTCTATACCTTCGAGACGCGCATGGCCGAGCGCTGGCGTGAGAGTCGCGTGCTGCTTGCGGGAGACGCGGCGCATACGATGATGCCGTACATGGGCCAGGGCGCGTGTTCCGGCATGCGCGACGGGATCAACCTTGCGTGGAAGCTCGATCTGGTGTTGAGCGGGTGCGCTTCGCCAGCGCTGCTGGACACCTACGAAACCGAACGCCGGCCGCACGTGAGCGCGATCGCGCAGATGTCGCTGTTCCTCGGCAAGGTCGTCAACGAAGACGATCCGCACAAGGTTGCCGAGCGCGATGCGGCGTTCCGCGCCGGCAGCGTTCCGCCGATGCCGCCGTTCCCGAAGATCGAGCAAGGTATCTTGCACCGCAACGCCGACGGCACGCTGTCGCCGTCGACAGGCGCGCCCGCACCGCAGGGACGCGTGCGCCAGGGCGCGGCGGAAGGCAGGCTCGACGACGTGATCGGCTACGGGTTCCAGATTGTCTCCCGCGCGCATCCGGCGCACTATCTCGACGCGCACCAGTTCGCCTTCCTCGAACGACTCGGTTGTCGTTTCGCGGTGCTCTCCGACGATTCGGCTGCAACCGACGCCGTTGTCGAACTCGACGGCGATCAGCGTGCGTTCATGGACGAACACGGGATCGAGGCCTACATGAGTCGACCGGATTTCGTCGTGTTCGGCTCGGTCGCCGATTTGCGCGACCTCGGCGCACTGGTCGATGATCTGCGCGATCAGCTTCACTGGTGTGCCCGACCCGTTGCGGATCGGGCGGCCCGTACGGACGGCATGCGAGTTTCGTGAGCGAGGAATCGGCAATGACAACAACGTTGTTTCCTTCGATGCTGGCGCTGCAGCGGGCGATGCCGTTCACCCGGCTGCTCGACTGTGGCATGGATTACGCGGACGCCTCGGCGCTGCACGCGCGCACGTCGATGGGCGCGCCGTGGGACGTGACCGCCGAAGCACTGGCCGACGCGCAATTCGAGCGTGCGGCACGCGCGGCCGACGCCGGGCACCTGATAACGGCAGCGGATGCGCAGGCGATGGGGATGGCCGATCTGTTGTTCGCGCAGATGGCGTTCAACGCGGACCTGCCGCGCAAGCGCTCGCTGTACGCGCGGTTGCACGAAGCGGCCTGCCGTTTCTCGGACTGGTCGGACAAAGGGATCGAGCGCGTCGAGCTGCCCTTCGCCGGCGCGCATCTGATCGGCTGGCTCGTTCGTCCGACCGGGCGCGCCGTGCGCGGCACGGTCATCGTCTTCGGTGGGCAAAGCGGCTGGGGTTTTGCCTACTGGCCGATCGCGCGCGCGCTTGCGGCACGCGGGCTCGCGACGCTGCTCGCCGAAGGGCCGGGGCAGGGGGAGACGCGGCTCGAACAGCGGATATTCGTCGATGTCGATGTCGCGGCCGCTTACCGGCGCTTCGTCGATCACGTCGCCGCGGACGCGTCGCTCGGTCGGGTCGGTATTTGGGGAAACAGCGTCGGTGGGTTGTGGGCCGCGTCCACGGCGGCGTCCGACCCGCGAATCGCTGCTTGCTGCGTGAACGGTGCGCTCGCCGCGCCCACGCTGCTGCCCTTCAGGACATTCGTCGAGCAGGCCGCCGCGATGCTCGGTAACGACGATTCCGATGCGATCGCGGCGAATTTCGCCCGCATGCGATTCGTGCCGGAGCGCGATCGGATCGCCTGTCCGCTGCTCGTTCTGCACGGCGGCGAAGATCCGTTGATCCGGCTCGAGGATCAGCAGCCGTTCCTTGACGCCGCGGCGCCCGGCGATGTGACGCTCAAGATCTGGCCGGATGGAGAACACACGATCTACAACCATGCCGCGGAGCGGACTGCGCTCGTCTGCGACTGGTTTGTCGAGCGCCTGACATCGGTCGGCGCCGAACCGGTGCGAGGTTCGGCGATCGGCTGACGGCCAACAGGGTTCCTTCCAGCGCTATACTTCCCCGCTTTTATCGCTTTCACCCGAGAGCCAGGAAGACACATGAGCGCATTGCCCCCTTGTCCGAAATGCCATTCCGAACTGACGTACGAAGACGGGAGCGTCTACATCTGCCCGGAATGCGCGCATGAATGGGCGACGCAAGCGGCCGCGCCGACCGAAACGGCCGGAAGGGTTTATCGCGATTCGGCCGGAAATGTGTTGCAGGATGGCGATACCGTCACCGTCATCAAGGACCTGAAACTGAAGGGTTCGTCCGGCGTGGTCAAGATGGGCACCAAGGTAAAAAATATCCGGTTGGTGGACAGCGATCACGATATCGATTGCAAGATCGATGGCTTCGGTGCGATGAGCCTGAAATCGGAATTCGTCAAGAAGGTGTGACCCAGCGCAAGGGCGGCCGTCAGGTCAGCGGAGGCCGCCCGTCCCGCCACCTCATTGCGGTGCGATCGCGTCTGGATATCAAACGGCGCGGCCGGGCGGCGTGCCGTGACGCGCGAGGAACCGGTCGAGCTGTCCCGCGAACGCCTTGCTGTCGCGTGTGCCATAGGGCGCCGGCCCTCCGGTATCGACGCCCGTGCTGCGCAATTGGTCCATCATCGCGCGCATCGTCAGGCGTTCCTCGATATTCTCGCGGCTGAACCAGTTTCCGCGCGGATCGAGCGCGTGAGCGCCTTTGTCGAGGACGGCCGCGGCAAGGGGGATATCGGCGGTAATCACCAGGTCGCCCGCCGTGACCAGTTCGACGATGCGCGCATCGGCCACGTCGAAACCCGCCGGCACTTGCAGTGCCTTGATAAAGGGGGACGGCGGTGTGCGCAAATACTGGTTCGCGACCAGCGTCACGTGTATTTCGGCCCGACGCGCGGCCCGAAACAGCATGTCCTTGACGACAGCGGGGCAGGCATCAGCGTCAACCAGCACTTGCATGGCGGCATGTCCAATACAGGGAAAACGCGATCATATATGACGGACGGCTGTCGTCCTGCCTCGGTTGCGCATGTCGATCTGCTGGCCGCGCCCAGTCGGTAAAATGGCATGCATTGTGCAGTATGCCTCGCACCCAATCAGTGAACCCGCAATGACCGTTACATCCTTTCCCTCATCCGACCCCGCAACCGATCTCATCGCCGATCCCGCCGCCGAAAGCCCCGTCACGGAGGCCCCTGAAACGCTGCACGAGGATGGTCTGTGGCGCGACGGCGGCTGGACCGCGCGCGTCATCAAGAACGAGGACGACGATGGGTGGGCCGTTGAAATGATCAAGGACGGTGAGCCGGAGCCCGCGCTCGTCGGTCCGTGGACGATGGGCCGCAACAAGAAGGATCCGAAGCCGCTCGATACGGCTGCCTTCAATACGCTGGTGAAAACGGCGTCGGAGGTATTGCGCCGGCACGAACAGCAGCTTCGCGCGCAGTTGCACAAGAGCCTGACGGTGGCGACGGCAACGGGCGATGGCGAATTGAAAATCACGCTGGACATCGTTCCCGAAGAGGACGAGCCGTACGCGCTGCTGACGGCGCTCGACGCCTTTGGCGAGCAGCTTGCTCAGGTGCAGGTGGCGGCGAACTTCAAGCTCAGCAGGGCGAGCGCCGCGAGCTGGGTGGAAAACGAGTTCCGCCGGCCGGGCTGAATTCGGGTTTTCACCAGTCAAGACCATTCGCGACGAAGCCGTTATCGCCGTTGACGTCAGCGGTGCCGGACAAGGGTTTGGATGCGAAAGAGCAAACGTTTGTCTGAACGCCGTTGCTGTCGTGACTTTCGACCCCGCTCGCGCAAGGAGACGAACATGGTGAAGACGGAGATCGAACAACTCGAGAAGGCACTGAACGTGTTGGTTTATCGCCCGAAACTCGTCCGCCGCGACTACTGGGTGTCGCAGATCGAGAGGCTGCTCGAGCAGACGGGCCTGTCCTCGCAGGATCTGCGACGCCTGCATGCGCTGCGCGATTTGCTCGGTTTTCCGGCGGGGGAGTATACCGTCGTGAAACCCTAGCGCAGACGATCGGTCGGCATGATCCGCTCGACCGCTTCAAAGGCCCGCTTCAAAGGCCCGCTTCAACAGCACGTTAAGGTCGAAACGCCGTGCCGCCGTTCTCCTGGTCCCCGTGCTCGACCGGTAGAACACCCCGCGCCACGGCCTTGACCAGCGCCTGATGATCTGCCTCGGTCTGGTCCGCATACGCCTTCGCGAAGCGGCACAGCGCTTTGTCCAGCGCATCCGACGCGCCGGCGTATCCGGCGATCATCGACGCGCCGCTCGTGCGCGCATGCCCCTTCGCGAGCAGGCGGCCGACGATGCCGGCGTAATCGGTCAGCGCCGCCGCGTCGAGCGCGTCCAGCGAAATGGTCCCCTTCATGTTGCGGAACTGCCGGACGTAGTACTGCAGCCCGTCGATGCTGGTCCAGCCGAGCAGCGGATCGCTGACCGTCTGCAATGCCTGCTGGTACTCGACGACCCGCTGCCCCTGGTGCGCGTGCCAGGCCGAATCGCCGTGCACGAACCGCGCCAGCACCGAGCGGCGCGCCTGCTTGAGTTGCAGGAACACCACGTCGTCCGCGCTGCTGCCCTCGAGCAGCGCCACATAGGCGCGCAGGCCGACGCTGCCGACGCCCACCACCTTGTGCGCGATATCCACCAGCGTGTAGCCGCCGAGCGCGCGGCGCCAATGCGACGCCAGCGTGTTCAGATACGCGTCCAGCGCGGCGGCGACGCGTTCCGCCTCCGCTTCCGGCACCCGGGTGATCAACGGCGGCTCGTCCACGATGAAGCGCCGGCCGTCGCGCTCCGTGGTGAAGCGCGGCAGCGCGCGATCGCTGGTGCGCGAGCGCGCGCGTTTCGCCGCGCGCGCGATCTCGTTGCGCAATCCGCTGTCTCTCGCCGTGTCGCGCAACCGGTCGACGTCGATCCGCTCGTACGAGCGCGACAGCAGCGGCTCGTTGGCCAGGAAGCGCACTTCGTCGCGATACGCGGCGACGCAGGACGCGACCGAGTCGTGACATTGATCCTCGCGGGCGCCCGTTTGCCGGCCCGCCACCCAGATGCTGGCCACCAGCCGGCGCAGATCCCATTCCCACGCGCCGGGATGCGCTTCGTCGAAGTCGTTCAGGTCGATGACCAGATCCCGCTCCGGGGATGCGTAGAAACCGAAGTTTCCGAGGTGCGCATCGCCGCAGATGACGGGCGTGATGCCGGTCGCGGGAAGCCGGGCGACGTCCTCGGCCATCACGATGGCCGTGCCGCGCAGAAATCCATACGGCGAACCTGCCATGCGGGCGACCCGGATCGGGATCAGCCGGTCCAGCCGGCCTTCGTGCGAATGCTTGATCTGCTCGACCGGATCGGGCCGGTCGGCCGGCGCCTTCCAGTCGCCCAGCACGCTGCGGGGCACCTGATGGCGCAGGCTGCGGCCGAGCTCGAATCGTTCCGCGCGCGATATCGGGCGCCGCCGCAACGAACGGTAGCTGTCGCTCTCCGCATTGGCCAGCACCACGTGCCCCGAAGGCAGCGGTGCCTGCGGCGTGCCCGCCGGTTCGCCGGGGAGATGCGGTGCGGGAGCGGGCGGCGCGCTCGTCTGCGCGTGGTTCGTCTTCATTGGATGGGCCGGCGATCGACGGATGAATCGGGTGACGGTATTACCCGGGGCGGGAACAGTTGGGCCAAGAATACGAAATTCGGCAACACTAGACAACTTTCGCGGTCGCGTGGAAAACCCCACCGGCTTTTCCGCGACCGGGAAAATCAGGCAGAATCCGATTTGCCCGATTCGCGCCCGGCGTTTGCGCTCCCACCCGGACGACGCACGCGGGATGCCTTTCAACTGCCTGTCCAGAGCCCAGCAATGACGACCCAGCAACCGACGATCATCTACACCCTCACCGACGAGGCCCCGCTGCTCGCGACCAGCGCGTTCCTGCCGATCATCCGGACCTTCACCGCGCCGGCGGGCATTCAGGTCGAGACGAGCGACATTTCGGTCGCGAGCCGCATTCTCGGCGAGTTCCCGGAATACCTGACCGATGCGCAGCGTGTGCCCGACAACCTCGCCGAGCTGGGCCGCCTGACCCAGCTTCCGGACACCAACATCATCAAGCTGCCCAACATCAGCGCCTCGGTGCCGCAGCTCGAGAGCGCGATCAAGGAACTGCAGGCGAAGGGCTACAACGTGCCCGACTATCCGGAAGATCCGAAGACCGACGAAGAGAAGGCGATCCGCCAGCGCTACTCGAAGTGTCTGGGCAGCGCGGTGAACCCGGTGCTGCGCGAAGGCAACTCGGACCGCCGCGCGCCCGCCGCGGTGAAGAACTACGCGCGCAAGCATCCGCACAGCATGGGCGAATGGAGCATGGCGTCGCGCACGCACGTCGCGCACATGCGGCACGGTGACTTCTACCACGGCGAAAAGTCGATGACGCTCGACCATGCGCGCGACGTGAAGATGGAGCTCGTCACGAAGAGCGGCAACACGATCGTGCTGAAGCCGAAGGTCGCGCTGCAGGACGGCGAGATCATCGACAGCATGTTCATGAGCAAGAACGCGCTGCTCGCGTTCTACGAAGAGCAGATGGAAGACGCGCGCAAGACCGGCATGATGCTGTCGCTGCACGTGAAGGCGACGATGATGAAGGTGTCGCACCCGATCGTCTTCGGCCACGCGGTGAGGGTGTTCTACAAGGAAGCGTTCGACAAGCACGGCAAGCTGTTCGACGAGCTCGGCGTGAACGTGAACAACGGCCTCGTCAACCTGTACGAGAAGCTGGAAATGCTGCCGGAATCGAAGCGCGAGGAAGTGATCCGCGATCTGCACGCGTGCCACGAGCACCGTCCGGAGCTCGCGATGGTCGACTCGGCGAAGGGCATCTCGAACCTGCACGCGCCGAACGACGTGATCGTCGATGCGTCGATGCCGGCGATGATCCGCCTCGGCGGCAAGATGTGGGGCGCCGACGGCCGTCCGAAGGACACGAAGGCCGTGATTCCGGAGAGCACGTTCGCGCGGATCTACCAGGAGATGATCAACTTCTGCAAGACCAATGGCAACTTCGATCCGGTCACGATGGGCAGCGTGCCGAACGTCGGCCTGATGGCGCAGAAGGCCGAGGAGTACGGCTCGCACGACAAGACCTTCGAAATGCCGGAGGACGGCGAGGCGCGCATCGTCGATCTCGCGACGGGCGAGGTGCTGCTGACGCAGAACGTCGAGGAAGGCGACATCTGGCGCATGTGTCAGGTGAAGGACGCGGCGATCCGCGACTGGGTCAAGCTCGCGGTCACGCGCGTGCGCAACTCGGGCACGCCCGCCGTGTTCTGGCTCGACCCGTATCGCCCGCACGAGGCGGAGCTCATCAAGAAGGTCGAGACCTACCTGAAGGATTACGACACGACGGGCCTCGACATCCAGATCATGTCGCAGGTGCGCGCGATGCGCTACACGCTCGAGCGCGTGGTGCGCGGGCTCGATACGATCTCGGTCACGGGCAACATCCTGCGCGACTACCTGACCGACCTGTTCCCGATCATGGAGCTCGGCACGAGCGCGAAGATGCTGTCGATCGTGCCGCTGATGGCCGGCGGTGGGATGTACGAGACGGGGGCGGGCGGCTCGGCGCCGAAGCACGTGAAGCAGCTCGTCGAGGAAAACCATCTGCGCTGGGACTCGCTCGGCGAATTCCTCGCGCTCGCGGTGTCGCTCGAGGAGCTGGGCATCAAGACCGGCAACGAGAAGGCCAAGATCCTGGCGAAGACGCTGGATGCGGCGACCGGCAAGCTGCTCGACAACAACAAGAGCCCGAACCCGAAGACGGGCCAGCTGGACAATCGCGGCAGCCAGTTCTATCTCGCGATGTACTGGGCGCAGGAGCTGGCCGGGCAGAAGGACGACGCGGCGCTGGCCGCGCAGTTCGCGCCGCTCGCGAAGCGGCTGGCCGACAACGAGCAGGCGATCCTCGCGGAGCTGTCGGCCGTGCAGGGCAAGCCGGCCGATATCGGCGGCTATTACAAGCCCGACTTCGACAAGCTCGATGCGGTGATGCGGCCGAGCCGGACGCTCAACGACGCGCTGGCGGCGGTTCAGGCGCAGTAACGCAGTAAATGAGTCGTGCCGCCCGGCGAGGCCGGGCGGCCGATTTAAACGTATCCCGCAGGACACTTTCCAATGACCCGATTGATCAAGCGCGCGTCCGCCGAGGCGCGCGCGTTCCGCCGCAACCAGTCCGCCGCGTACGACGGCGCGGCGAACCTGAAGCCCATACGCGCGAAGCGTCGCGCGGACCTCGACGGCCGCGACGATCTCCCCGTACTCGACGCGCCGCGCAAGCCGCGCTTCGCGCCCGTCACGTTCTCCGAGGAGCGCGGCGTGCGCTATCTGCACTTCGGCACCGAGTGGGTGCAGGGCGCGATGCGGCTGTCGAAGCCGTACAAGATCGAGCTCGAATACGCGCAGCAGATGATGGCGTGGCTGCTGTTCCTCGAAACGCCCGCGCGGATCGTCCAGCTCGGCCTCGGCACCGGCGCGCTGACGAAGTTCGCGCATCGCTTCCTGCCGCGCGCGCAAGTCGACGCCGTCGAGCTGAACCCGGCCGTGATCGTCGCCGCGCGCTCGATGTTCGAGCTGCCGCCCGACGACGCACGCCTGTCCGTGCACGAAGCGGACGCATGGGACTTCGTCAACGATCCGGCGAACCGCGGCACGACGGGCGCGATGCAGATCGACCTTTACGACGCGACCGCGCGCGGCCCGGTGCTCGACAGCGTCGCGTTCTATCGCGCGGTGCGCGGTTGCCTCGCCGATGCGGGCATCGCGACGATCAACCTGTTCGGCGACCATCCCAGTTTCGTGCGCAACATGAAGCACTTGAACGCGGCGTTCGACCATCGCGTGATCGCGCTGCCGGAAGTGCACGACGGCAACCGGATCGCGCTCGCGTTCGCGGGCCCGTCGCTCGACGTGACGTTCGCGCAGCTCGACGCGCGCGCGCGATTGGTCGAGGACTCGATCGATCTGCCCGCCCGCTCGTGGGTGAAAGCGTTGAAAGCCTCGGTCGAGCCGCGCGCGACGTCGTTTTCGATCTGACGCTTCGCACTCCGGTCATATTTCGCGGGGACGGATCCCTCGGGGTTCGTCCCTGCTTGACGGTGCGCTTACGGCTTTTATACTGGCGCCAGCCAGGGGAGCGTCGGGTTACCGGTTCCGTCGTCTCCTCTCGCTGCCGTACCCCGTTTACAAAGATCAACAATCGGGAATGATGAGGAGCCGTCATGGCACACGACGCCGACGCCAAACGGGCCGCCAAGCGCTGGCTCTGGTTGCTGGTCCTGCCGCTGATCGCGATGGTCTGGGTGCCGTCGTACAGCAAGATCGAGCCGCAGTTGTTCGGCTTTCCGTTCTTCTACTGGTATCAGCTGGCCTGGGTCTTCGTTAGCGCGGTGATCACCGCGTTCGTCTATTTCGTGACGAAGGACTGCTGGACGGCGGGCGGCCCGCAGGGAGACCGTCGATGAATCTCGCCGCCACTTTCGTTTTCGTCCTGTTCTTCGTCGGCGTCACGATCCTCGGCTTCCTCGCCGCGAACTGGCGGCGCGGCGATCTCGCGCATCTCGACGAGTGGGGCCTCGGCGGCCGCCGCTTCGGCACCATCGTCACGTGGTTCCTGCTCGGCGGCGACCTGTACACCGCGTACACGTTCGTCGCGGTGCCGGCGCTCGTGTTCGGTGCGGGCGCAATGGGTTTCTTCGCGCTGCCGTATACGATCATGATCTATCCGTTCGCGTTCGTCGTGTTCCCGAAGCTGTGGAGCATCGCGAAGCGGCACGGCTACGTGACCGCCGCCGACTTCGTCAGCGCGCGCTACGGCAGCCGCTCGCTCGCGCTGATGATCGCGGTGACGGGGATCGTCGCGACGATGCCATACATCGCGCTGCAGCTCGTCGGCATCGAGGTCGTGATCGGCGCGCTCGGCTTCGACACGACCGGCTTCGTCGGCGACCTGCCGCTGATCATCGCGTTCGCGATCCTCGCCGCATACACGTATACGTCGGGCCTGCGCGCGCCCGCGATGATCGCGATCGTGAAGGACATCCTGATCTACATCACGATCATCGCGGCCGTGATCGTGATTCCGGCGCAGCTCGGCGGCTTCGGACACATCTTCAGCACGGTGCCGCCCGCGAAGCTGCTGCTGAAGGCGCCCGACGTGTCGAGCATGAACGGCTACAGCGCGTACGCGACGCTCGCGGTCGGCTCCGCGCTCGCGCTGTTCCTGTATCCGCACTCGGTCACCGCGATCCTGTCGTCGGCGTCGGGCAACTCGATCCGCCGCAACATGGCGTTGCTGCCCGCGTACTCGTTCGTGCTCGGTCTGCTCGCGCTGCTCGGCTACATGGCGCTCGCGTCGGGCGTGAAGGACATGCCGCAGTACGCGCCGTACTTCAAGGCGTTCGGTCCGAACTTCGCGGTGCCCGCGCTGTTCCTGCAGTACTTCCCGTCGTGGTTCGTCGGTGTTGCGTTCGCGGCGATCGCGATCGGCGCGCTGGTGCCGGCGGCGATCATGTCGATCGCGGCCGCGAACCTGTACACGCGCAATATCCATCGCGAGTTCGTGAACCGCAACATGAGCCCCGCGCAGGAGACGCACGTCGCGAAGTTCGTGTCGCTGATCGTGAAGGTCGGCGCGGTCGCGTTCATCCTCGGGCTGCCGCTCACGTATGCGATCCAGCTGCAGCTGCTCGGCGGGATCTGGATCATCCAGACGCTGCCCGCGATCGTGCTCGGCCTCTACACGCGCAAGCTCGACTATCGCGGGCTGATCGCCGGCTGGGCGGCCGGCATCGTCTGCGGCACGTGGATGGCGATCTCGCTGCAGCTGAAAGGCTCGATCTATGCGATTCATCTGTTCGGCTACGCGATTCCCGGCTATGCGGCGGTGTGGTCGCTGGTCGTGAACCTCGTCGTCGCGGTGGCCGTCAGCGCGCTCGTGCGGATGCTCGGGATGGCGCACGCGGAAGACCGCACGCGGCCGGAGGATTATCTGGACGTCGTCGAGGGCTGATACCCGGCACGCCAATGAAAACGCCCGCCACCGTCAAGGTGGCGGGCGTTTTTTATCGCCGCGCGAAAGCGCGGCTATCGTGTTACTGCGGCGTTACTGCGCGCGCTCCGCGAGCTCGTCGCGCTGCGACAGATCCTCGACGTTGATCATCCAGTGCACGCCGAAGCGATCTTTCAGCATCCCGAAGCCGAGCGCCCAGAAGGTCTTCTGGAACGGCATCGTCACTTCGCCGCCGTCGGAGAGGGCATCGAACAGCTTCTTGCCTTCGTCGACGGTCGCCGGGCTCAGCGACAGCGCGTAGCCGCTGTGCGTGCCGGCCGGCTGGCTGCAGTCGCCGTCCGAGCACATCATCACCGAATCGCCGATCGTGAAACTCGCGTGCATGACCTTGTCCGCCATCTCGGGCGTGATCGGGTGATCGGGGTTCGGCGGCGCGTCCTTGAAGTGCATTTTGAACATCGTCTTCGCTCCGAGCGCCTTCTCGTAGAACTGAAGGGCAGCCTCGGCCTGGCCGTAGAAGGTCAGGTACGGTTGAACTTGCATCGTCATCTCCTTGGACTGGGACGAACGCGCCCGGAAGCGGCCGGCGCGCCCGTGTCGTGGATTGTAGTGCGCGATTCTGACGGTTCGGAGAAAAAAGAAAGTCGAGCGAAGGGGATACCGGGGCAGGATCATTTGCGTCGCCGCGGGGCATCACCCGATTGATCGAAGCAGTGAAGCCACGGTCATGACGATGCCGCCCGTCGCAATGACGATGAGCAGCGCGCCGGAAATGCGAAGCATCGTTTGATGAACCGATGGTTTCAGCAGCTTGCTCACCAGCAGGAAGACGAGCATCAGCGTGGCGAAATCGAGAATGACCCAGAGCACCGTGAGCAGCGCGAGGCTTGCGTTGGTATCACTGGTGATGCCGATGAACTGCGGGAAGAACGATGCGAAAAAGATGATGTCCTTCGGATTCGAGATCGCCATCACGAATCCTTTCGAGAATCCCCCGACGCGCGGCTGAATCGCGGCATGGCCGTCATCCGTCGAGCGTGATGTGCGCAACATGTCCCAGCCGATGTAGGCGATGTAGCACGCTCCAGCGAGTTTCACGATGTCGAACGCCGTCTCGTCGACGGCAAAGAGCCCTTTCACCACGAGAGCCGATAGAAGGATCAACACAAGGGAAGCGGCATTCGTTCCGAAGATCGTCCTCAGTGCTTTCGCCGGGCCGCCGGCAAGTCCCGCTCCAGCGACCAGAACGGCCACCGGACCGGGAACGGCGATCGCGGTAATGGTCGTCACCACGTAGAGCACGAGAATATTGAAGTTAATGGTCATACGTGTCCTTATTCGAAGCGATTTTTTCTAAACGGACAGCGAGCGGGCTTTTCGATACCCTCTTCATGTAACTGATATTGTTGCCATTCCCGGTTGTCAGCGTCGCCATAAAATCCGAGCTCCGGCGGTAATAGGCCACCGTTGAATTCGGCTATGCGCGATCTGATTCGCTCGCGAACAAGGCGCCCGCTTCGGGTATGGACACTTGCCACTGCGTCGAAGTTCTCACGAGGATTGATGACGAGGGTAAGGTGGCGACCGAGGTTGCGGCTGCGCAGGATCTTGTGATCGGCGGAACTTATGTTGACGAAGAGCTGGATCCCGTTAAAGCAGAAACTCCACTCGTGATTCTTGTCTACAACAGATCCGTCCATAAAGCGGATTCTGCTGTTCCCTCGGGCTGAACAGTGAAGCGCGATTCTGCATCCGATGCTCCTTTTTTTGAATTTTTCCGAATATACGTCGGAAAGCATCGGACTGTGCAATTGCGCTCAATTTTTAGGCATTTTCTTATGTGTAATAGCGTCGCATGCCCAAGCGAGCACCCATCCTATATTCGGGAATTCTCATCTCAATATGGGGACACGGAACCCGATGACCAAATAAAAGGCCGCGAACATACAGTCCGCGGCCCCACTATAACGCTTTGCCGCCAGTGATCGACGAATCAACCGCGCAGCGCGTCGATCATCTTCTCGAGCTTCACCGCGTCGGCGGCGAACAGGCGAATCCCTTCGGCAAGCTTCTCGGTCGCCATCGCGTCGTCGTTGAGCTGGAAGCGGAACGACGCCTCGTCGGTCGCGACGCGCGCTTTTGGCGCATCATCGAGCGCCTCCGGCGACAGCTTGCGCGCGACGGCTTCATTGCTGTCCTGCAGCTTCTGCAGCAAATCGGGACTGATGGTGAGCAGGTCGCAACCGGCGAGCTCGGTGATCTGGCTCGTCGTGCGGAAGCTCGCGCCCATCACTTCGGTGTCGTGGCCGAACGTCTTGTAGTACGTGTAGATGCGGCGCACCGACTGCACGCCCGGATCGTTCGCGCCGCCGTTCTTCACTTCGTCCCACTCGGCGCCGGCCTGCTTCTTGTACCAGTCGTAGATGCGGCCGACGAACGGCGAGATCAGCTGCGCGCCCGCTTCCGCGCACGCGGCCGCCTGCACGAGCGAGAACAGCAGCGTCATGTTGCACTTGATCCCTTCCTTCTGCAGGATCTCGGCCGCGCGCACGCCTTCCCACGTCGACGCGAGCTTGATCAGGATCCGCTCGCGGCCGATGCCGGCGGCTTCGTACAGGCGGATGATCTCGTGCGCCTTGTCGACCGAGCGCTGCGTGTCGAACGACAGGCGCGCGTCGACCTCGGTCGACACGCGGCCCGGGATCAGCTTCAGAATTTCGGTGCCGAACGCGATCAGCAGGCGGTCGATGATGTGGCCGGTGGGCTCGTCGCGATGATCGCGGACCGTCTGCTCGAGGATCGGCTTGTACGCGTCCTTCTGCACCGCCTTCAGGATCAGCGACGGGTTCGTGGTCGCGTCCCGCGGCTTGTACTGCGCGATCTGCTGGAAATCGCCGGTGTCGGCGACGACGGTCGTGTACTGCTTCAGCTGGTCGAGTGCGGTAGTCATGGCGAGTCGGGAAGAGGGCGCAGCGCGCCGGAGTCCTCAAAGTGCCGCGCGAAACGCGGCGGCGTAGTGGAGTAGCAAAGCGAAGCGGCGCGCGCGGCGCCGCTGCCGACACCGCTATTCTAGGCCCGAATCGTGACGCGCATCATGTGGGCCGGCGCGCGTTCAGGATCACCTGCGTGACGATGCCGGCGACGAGCCCCCAGAACGCGGAGCCGATCGACAGCAGCGTGAGCCCGGACGCGGTCACCATGAACGTGACGAGCGCCGCTTCGCGCTGCCGCACGTCGGCCATCGCGTTCGCGAGGCCGCTCATGATCGAGCCGAACAGCGCGAGCGCGGCGACCGACACGACGAGCGCCTTCGGGAATGCGGCGAAGAGGGCGGCGATCGTCGCGCCGAACGTGCCGGCGATCAGGTAGAACGTGCCGCACCAGACCGCGGCCGTGTAGCGCTTCGCGCGATCCTCGTGCGCTTCGGGGCCGGTGCAGATCGCGGCGGTGATCGCCGCGAGGTTGATCCCGTGCGAGCCGAACGGCGCGAGCACGACCGACGCGAGGCCGGTCGTCGCGACGAGCGGCGACGACGGCGTCTGGTAGCCGTCCGCGCGCAGCACCGCGATGCCGGGCACGTTCTGCGACGCCATCGCGACGACGAAGAGCGGAATTCCGATGCTGACGATCGACGCGATCGAGAATGCGGGCATCGTGAACACCGGCTTCGCGAGCGCGACGTGGAAGTGGCTGAAATCGAGCAGGCCGAGCGCGCTCGCGACCGCGGTGCCGGCGACGAGCGTCATTGGAATCGCGTAGCGCGGTGCCGCGCGCTTCACGATCAGGTACGTGAAGAACATCGCGAGCACGAGCGCGGTCTGGTGCTGCGCGGCGCGAAAGATCTCGATGCCGATCTCGAACAGGATGCCGGCGAGCAGCGCGGCCGCGATGCCGGCGGGGATCTTGCGCATCAGCGTGTCGAACAGGCCGCTGACGCCGACCGCGGCGAGCAGCAGCGCGCAGACGACGAACGCGCCGATCGCCTCCGGATACGGCACGCCGGGCAGCGACGAGATCAACAGCGCCGCGCCGGGCGTGGACCATGCGATCACGATCGGCGCGCGATAGCGCAGCGACAGCCCGATCGTCGTCAGCGCCATCCCGATCGACAGCGCCCAGATCCACGACGAGATCTGCGCGTCGGACAGATGCGCGGCGCGGCCGGCCTGGAACATCAGTACGAGCGAGCTCGTGTAGCCGGTCATCATCGCGACGAAGCCCGCGACCATCGCCGACACCGACGAATCCGCGAGGAAGCGGCCGCGTGCGCGGCCCGCGCTCGCGGTGGACGGCTGATTCATGCGTCTCTCTCTCTCCGTGACGGACCGCGGCCGCGGCCCTTTATTTGCTGAGCGTGCGCATCGCGGCCTCGAGGCCCGCGATGGTGAGCGGATACATGCGCTGGCCGAGCAGGTCGCGGATCACCGCGATCGACTGCCGGTATTCCCACAGCCGCTCGGGCTCGGGGTTCAGCCACACGTGATGCGGAAACTGATCGGCGAGGCGGCGCAACCAGACCGCGCCGGCTTCCTCGTTGTTGTACTCGACGGAGCCGCCGGGCTGCAGCACCTCGTACGGGCTCATCGTCGCGTCGCCGACGAAGATCAGCTTGTAGTCGGGCGTGAACTTGTGCAGCAGGTCGAACGTCGCGGTGCGCTCCGCGTGGCGGCGGCGGTTGTGCTTCCATAGATGGTCGTACACGCAGTTGTGGAAGTAGTAGAACTCGAGATGCTTGAACTCGGCCTTCGCGGCCGAGAACAGCTCCTCGGTGCGCTTGATGTGATCGTCCATCGAGCCGCCGACGTCGAGCAGCATCAGCACCTTCACGTTGTTGTGCCGCTCGGGCACCATCCGCAGGTCGAGCCAGCCCGCGTTCGCGGCGGTGCTGCGGATCGTGCCGGGCAGGTCGAGCTCCTCGGCCGCGCCTTCGCGCGCGAAGCGGCGCAGCCGCCGCAGCGCGACCTTGATGTTGCGCGTGCCGATCTCGACCGAGTCGTCGTAGTCGCGATACGCGCGTTCCTCCCACACCTTGACCGCGGTGCGGTTGCCGGCCGACGGCCCGCCGATGCGGATCCCTTCCGGGTTGTAGCCGCCGTGCCCGAACGGCGACGTGCCGCCGGTGCCGATCCACTTGTTGCCGCCTTCGTGGCGCTCCTTCTGCTCGTCGAGCAGCTCCTTCAGGCGCGCCATCAGCTTGTCGAGCCCGCCCATCGCGTCGATCTGCGCCCGTTCCTCGGGCGTCAGCTCGCGTTGCAGGCGCTTTTCGAGCCAGTCGAGCGGGATGTCGAACGCGTCGGTCGGCAGCGTCGACACACCGTGGAAGTACGCGCCGAACGTGCGGTCGAACTTGTCGAAGTACTGCTCGTCCTTCACGAGCGTCATGCGCGCGAGGAAGTAGAAATCGTCGATCGACGGCACGATCAGGCCCGCCTTCAGCGATTCGAGCAGCGTCAGGTATTCCTTGACCGAAACGGGCAGCTTCGCGGCGCGCAGCGCGTAGAAGAAGTTGAGCAGCATGGCCGGGCCTTCGCGTTTTGGCGCGCGCGTTTCAGCGCGCGAGCTTCAGTTGCAGGTTCGCGCGCACCGCGGGCCACTCGGAAGGCAGGATCGAGAACACGACCGTGTCGCGCAGCTCGCCTTCGCGGCCGACCTGGTGGTTGCGCAGGATGCCGTCCTGCTTCGCGCCGAGCCGCGCGATCGCCGTGCGCGACGCGTGGTTCATGAAATGCGTGCGGAACTCGACCGCGATCGCGCGGAGGTGCTCGAACGCGTGGCCGAGCAGCAGCAGCTTCGCTTCGGTGTTCAGCGCCGAGCGCTGCACGCGCGCCGCATAGAACGTCGTGCCGATCTCGAGCCGGTGGTTGCGCTCGTCGACGTTCATGTAGCGCGTCGAGCCGACGATGTCGCCCGCCGCGTCGCGCACGACGAACGGGCACCAGCCCTGCTCGTCGCGCTGCCTGAGCGCGGTTTCGACGTACGCGCGCTCCTCGCCGGGCGCGGGCACCGACGTATACCAGAGCTTCCACAGCTCGCCGTCGGCGGCGGCCGCGGCGATGCCCGGCGTGTGGTCGAGCGTCAGCGGCTCGAGGCGGACGTGGCGGCCTTCGAGCGTCACGGGTTCGATCCAGCGGGGCATGGGCGTGTCTCCTCGGTGCGCGGCGTGCGCGGCGCTCAGCGGTTGTGGCGGTTCATGTAGACGAGCCGCTCGAACAGCGCGAGATCCTGCTCGTTCTTCAGCAGCGCGCCGGCGAGCGGCGGGACGATCTGCTTGCGGTCCGGGCCGTGCAGCGCTTCCGGCGGGATGTTCTCGGCGAGCAGCAGCTTCAGCCAGTCGAGCAGTTCCGACGTCGACGGCTTCTTCTTCAGGCCCGACACGCCGCGCAGTTCGAAAAAGCTGCCGAGCGCGGCCTGCAGCAGTTCCTCGCGGATGTTCGGAAAGTGGACCGCGACGATCTTCTGCATCGTCGACGCGTCCGGGAACTGGATGTAGTGGAAGAAGCAGCGGCGCAGGAACGCGTCGGGCAGCTCCTTCTCGTTGTTCGACGTGATGATCACGAGCGGGCGGTGCTTCGCGCGGATCGTCTCGCGCGTCTCGTACACGTGGAATTCCATCCGGTCGAGCTCGCGCAGCAGGTCGTTCGGGAACTCGATGTCGGCCTTGTCGATCTCGTCGATCAGCAGCACGGACGGCTCGTCGGCGTCGAACGCCTGCCACAGCACGCCCTTCACGATGTAGTTCGCGATGTCCTTCACGCGCGCGTCGCCGAGCTGCGAGTCGCGCAGCCGCGACACCGCGTCGTACTCGTACAGGCCCTGCTGGGCCTTCGTCGTCGACTTGATGTGCCATTGCAGCAGCGGCATCCCGAGCGCCGCGGCGACTTCCTCCGCGAGCATCGTCTTGCCGGTGCCCGGTTCGCCCTTGATCAGGAGCGGGCGTTGCAGCGTCAGCGCGGCGTTGACCG
Organism: Burkholderia guangdongensis; assembly: GCF_013403875.1. GTDB lineage: Bacteria > Pseudomonadota > Gammaproteobacteria > Burkholderiales > Burkholderiaceae > Burkholderia > Burkholderia guangdongensis. The sequence continues at coordinate 240,725 of NZ_JACBNX010000004.1, forward strand.
CGAGCTTCAGATCGTCGGTGGCGACGTAGTGCGAGGACCCTTCGAAACGCATGGCGGCGGCGCTCTCTTATCGCGAAAAAATCCCAGTATAAGTCAGAAGCGGTGGCGGGTTCGCGCGGGGGCACGTATCGTGGCGAGGCTGCGCGGCGGATGGGGTGGACGAATATGGACGCGTTCCCCGCCGGCGCGGTACAATCGGCCCGTTTTTTTGGCCTGCGTGGCGATCCGGTAAGCAAAACGGCGCGGGCCGTTGCCGCTTTGGCGCCAGTTTCCCCTCAAGCTAGGTTACAAGAGCTATGAACAAATTCGTCGGCAAACACGTCGTTGTCGCAGCGCTCGTGGCGCTCGCGGGCAGCGCGCAGGCGGCCGGTGTGGTCGGCAATCCGAAGGACGGGGCGGGCAAGGCCGCGATGTGCATCGGCTGCCACGGCATCGATGGCTACCGCGCGGCTTATCCGGAGGTCTACCGGGTGCCCATCCTCGGCGGCCAGAACCAGCAATATCTCGAAAACGCGCTGCAAGCCTACCGCAAGAAGGATCGTCACTTCCCGTCGATGAACGCGGTCGCCGGATCGCTGACCGACCAGGACATCGCCGATCTCGCGGCCTATTACGCCGCGCAGAAGCCGGACTCGAAGGACAATCCTTACAAGTAAGCGTCCGCACGAACGGATCTCATACGCGGGACAGGAGCACTCATGAACAACGTATTCAAGACGGCGGCGGCAGTCGCGTTCGCGGCCGGCCTCGCGATCGGCACCGCGCACGCTGCGGACGTCGGCAACGGCAAGAATCTCGTCGAAGCGCACAACTGCGCGGCCTGCCACGGCGCGGGCCTGAACAAGCCGATCAACGCCGAGTATCCGCGCCTCGCGGGCCAGCACGCCGACTACCTGGTCTGGGCGCTGCGCCAATACCAGATGGGCCTCACGAATCCGCTGCTCGGTCGCAACAACGCGATCATGCAGGCGCAGGTGCAGAGCCTGTCGGTCGCGGACATGAAGGACATCGCCGCGTACATCGAGACGCTGCAGGGCGATCTGGTTTTCAAGAAGTAAGTCCGCGCACGTTCGACGGCCCGACGCGGGCCGCGCAGCATCCGATACCTCGCCGGCGGCGGGGTATTTTTTTGGTCCGGCATCGCGTGCGCATGAGCGGACTGGACCGGCGCCCCCGTCCTAATCGACACTCGCCAGCCATTCCCGCCAAAGCTGCCGCGCCTGATTCTGGTAGCGCAGGGTGGCGGCAACCAGCATTCGCCGGTGCTCCGCCGCCATCAGATCCACGGGCAGCAACGGGTCTCGCAGGATGATGCCGATCGCCTCGCGGCCGAGCAGCAGCGATTCTCGCAGCGCACCGTTTCCCGCGGAATTCGACAGGAATGCGCGGCGCGCGTCGAGGTGCCGTGCAAGGGCGTCATACTTCCGCTCGAGGTGCCCGATTTCCCAAAGCGAAGCGGCCCGTTCGAGCTGTGCGTCGCTGAATTCCGTCACGCAAAACACGTGCGCCAGCCGGGACAGTCCCAACTCGGCGAGCTGAAGTCTCAGCGCCGCCACGCCCCCGGACAAATTATCCGGTCTCAAGTGCAGTCCGGGCTGAAACTCGGCGAATCCTCGCAGCTTGAGCGCCAGGCTATGGTGTCGCCATGCGGTCTTGTCCGACCGAGGCACCGCGGTGTCGTGAACCGCGACCCAAAGTCCGCGCCAATGGACCATCTGGCGCTCCCGATTGCGCCAGTCCTCCACGTCCCGCATCAGCGGGCCCGCATTCGGGTCGATCTCGTATCGGCCGCGCCCCGCCTGACGCACTTTTCCCTGGCGACAGAGGCGTGTCAGCGCGACCCGGATCGCTATCTCGCCCACCTGCATGATCTCGCCCGCCAGGCAAAGCGAGCGAACCGACAGCGCCCCGCCCGGGATCAGCAGATCGAGCACGAATTCCGGCGCCTTGAGCGGCTCGGTCTGAATATTACGCGTCATGTCTGCGGTTGCGTAACAATGAAATGTTGCCTAGTCTCGCTCGATATCGGACGGCGTGCAATGGCTCGCGCCGTGCGCCATTTCCTGGAGGAGACGATGGAAGCGATCACGTTTGAGATCGATGGTCCCATCTGCACGATCACGATCAATCGGCCCGAGCGAAGAAATGCAGTGGATGGGCCCACCGCGCTGCAACTGCGGCAAGCCTTTCTCAGGTTCGAGGCGGACAGCGCGCTGAGCGTCGCCATTCTGACCGGCGCGGGCGGCAATTTCTGTGCGGGTGCGGACCTGAAGGCGGTGGGTGATCCCGCGTTGAGTAACGAGATCGATGAGAAGGGAACGGGCCTGGGACCCATGGGGCCGAGTCGTATGGCGCTATCCAAGCCGCTTATCGCCGCGGTCAGCGGCTATGCGGTCGCGGGCGGCCTGGAGCTGGCGCTGCTGGCGGATATCCGGGTGGCGGAAGAGGATGCGGTTTTCGGGGTCTTCTGCCGGCGTTGGGGCGTTCCGCTGATCGATGGCGGTACGGTCAGACTGCCACGCATCGTCGGCATGGGACATGCGCTGGACATGATCCTGACCGGGCGGCCCGTGACGGCATCGGAAGCCAAGGCAATGGGGCTGGCCAACTATCTGGCGCCGAACGGCGAGGGGTTGGCCCATGCGACACGCATTGCTCGTCAGATTGCCCAGTTCCCTCAGCAGTGCATGCTGACGGATCGGCGCTCGGCTTATGAGCAGTGGGATCTGCCGCTGGCGCAAGCGTTGATCCAGGAGGGCGCGCGCGGCACCCCCATCGTATTCGCGGAAGGCGTGTCCGGCGCTGCGCGCTTCAGCGGCGGGGAAGGGCGGCACGGAAAATTCTCCGAGTAGATCGCCCGAGCGGCGACCCGGAGCCTATCGAGACATCCAGGAGACAACAACATGAATCAGGCGATCCATGCCGGGCAACCAGGCCGCGGGCCGACCTATCGCGAGCTGATTCGGCGCGGCGCGGCTCAGCACGGCGAACGCATTGCCGTCGAGTTCGGCGAACAGCAGATGTCATTCCGTGAGGTCGACGAACTGAGCAGCCGGATCGCGCATGCGTTGCTGGACATCGCTGCGCAGCGAACGCGCATCGGCATCCTGTTGAACAACAGTCTGCTGAGCGTGCCGATGGACTTCGGTACCGTCAAGGCAGGCATGAATCGCGTCCCTTTGAACGCTCGTCTGTCCCTTCATGAGCATCGGCGCATGCTGGAGGACACCGGGTGCCGGCATCTGTTCTTCGGGCAGGATCTGGCGGAGCGGGCTTCAGCGCTGCAAAAGGAGATGCCGGAGCTGAACTGCTTCGGCGTGGGGGTCACGCTGGACAACGCCCCGGATCTGCTGGAGCTGGCCCGGCATCGCGACGTGCTGGCGCCGGACATCACGATTCTGCCCGACGATGTCGTGCTGACGTTGTTCACGTCGGGAACGACGGGCACGTTGAAGGCCGCCATGCACACGCATGCGTCCTACGCCGCGATCTGCCGTAACGTCCTGCTGAACCTGCTGCCGGCGACACAGGACGACGCGATGCTCCATGCGGCGTCGTTGATTCATGCGAGCGGCGTCTTCGTTCTGCCGCTCTGGCTGCGAGGCGGGCGAACGGTCATCCTGCCCGGGTTCGAACCGGCGCAGTTCCTGCAAGCCATTGCCGATCATCGTGTCACGGCGATCAATCTGGTTCCGACGATGATCCAGATGCTGCTCGATGACCCGCACGTCACCCGGGCCGACGTTGCATCGCTGAAGTACGTCATCTACGGCGCTTCGCCGATGCCGAGACCGGTCATCGAACGGGCGATGGCCCTGTGGGGGCAGCATCGGTTCTGGCAATACTACGGGCAGACGGAAGTCCCCCTTTGCCTTGCCGTGCTTCGCCCGGAGCATCACACCGAAGCGACCCTGGACGCGTGCGGCCAGCCGGCCGTCGACGTTGAAATCCGGCTGGTCGACGAGGCCGGGAATGACGTGCCGGCCGGCACGCCCGGCGAGATTACCGTGCGGGCCCCGTCCGCTGTCGCGGGGTACCACGATGCCGCCGCCTTGACCGGCGAAACCTTCGTCGGCGACGGCTGGGTCCGTACGCGCGACATTGGCGTGTTCGACGAGAAAGGATTCCTGCGGCTGAAAGACAGAACGTCCGACATGGTCATCAGTGGCGGGTATAACGTGTACCCGAGCGAGGTCGAGAACGTGCTGATGACCCATCCGTCAGTCCTGGAGTGCGCCGTGATCGGGCTCCCGGATCCGAAATGGGTCGAGATTGTCGCGGCCGTCGTGGTGCTGCGCAACGAGCAGTGCGTCAGCGAACAGGCGTTGATCGACCATGTGGCGCAACGACTTGCGTCGTACAAGCGACCTCGGCGCATCTTCTTTGCGGACAGCATCCCCAAGACAGCCGTCGGAAAGCTGAACCGCAAGGCAGTCCGAACGCGCTATCGCTCGGCATGACTGAATGTCCGGCCCGCCGTCGCGCGGCGCGGCCGGATCAGTCGCGCGACGCGCGGCGCAGGATCCGCGCGAGGTAAGCGTCCGAATCGGGCGGCGTGTTCGTGCGCTGCGCGTCCCAGATCGTCTCGCCGAGGCATTCCATGATCGCGTGCTGCGCGTCGTGCGTGGAGTTCAGCCGCGCGGCGAGCTTGTCGTGCGCGGCGCGGATGCCGGGCGGCTGGTCGATCGACAACTGCTCGCTGATCGCGAGGTGCATCGACAGATGCAGGAACGGGTTCGTGCGGCCGTCCTCGGGCGCGTACTCGCGCGCGGCCGCGCCGGTCGTGTCGTCGAGGTCGGCGTGGTATTCGGGATGCTCGACGATCCAGTCGGCGGCGATCGCCTCGAGCGGAGTCAGGATTTCGCCCGCGCGCTGCTTGCGCCGGGTATCGATGAAAAAGCGACGCACTTCGTCGCGGCTCGGATTGAACATGATGGGGACGTCTGAAGTCGGGCGGCGTCGTGCCGCGTCGCGCGCATTGTACGCCCGCTCGGCCCGCGCCGCTCGGCACCCGCCGCCGCTATACTCGACGTTCCCCTTTTTCCCGGCGTCGCGCGATGCCCTCGCTTGCTCGTTCCTCGTCCGCCGCCGCGCAGGGCGCACTCTGCGTCGCGCTGTCCGCCGTCGCGTTCGGCGCGATGCCGATCTTCGGCCGCTACGCGTATGCGGGCGGCGTCGACGTGCTCGGCCTGCTGATCGTCCGGTTCGCGATCGGCGGCGCGCTGCTCGCCGCGATCGCGCGCCGCCGCGGCGTCGCGTGGCCGCGCGGCCGCGCGCTGTGGCCGCTCGTCGCGATGGGCGCGCTGGGCTACGTCGGGCAGTCGTTCTGCTATTTCAGCGCGCTGCGGCACGCGCAGGCGAGCCTCGTCGCGCTGCTGCTCTACCTGTATCCGGCGTTCGTCACGCTGCTCGCCGCGTGGCGGCTCGGCGAGCGGCTGACGCGCGTGAAGAGCGTCGCGCTCGCGCTGTGCGTCGCCGGCTCCGCGCTGATGGTCGGCGGCGGGCACGGCGAGCCGCTCGGCATCGGCCTCGCGCTCGCCGCCGCGCTGATCTACTCGGTGTACATCGTCGCGGGCACGAAGGCGACGCACGGCGTGGATCCGCTCGCGTCGACCGCGATCATCTGCGTTTCCGCGACCGCGGCGCTCGTGCTGCTCGCGCTCGCGCGCACCGCCGCGCTCGGCGAGCCGCCGCGCTGGCCCGCGACCGCGGGTGGCTGGGCCGCGATGCTCGGGATCGCGCTCGTGTCGACGGTCGCCGCGATGCTCGCGTTCTTCGCCGGCCTCGCGCGGCTCGGCGCCGCGCGCACCGCGATGCTGTCGACGCTCGAGCCGGTCGTGACCGTCGCGCTCGCGGCGATGCTGTTCGGGGAGGCGCTGTCGCCGATGCAATGGGCGGGCGGCGTCGCGATCCTCGCGGCCGTGCTGTGGCTCGTGCGCGCGGGCGGGGCGGCCGACGACGCGGCGACCGCGACGTCGAATGCGTGACGGCGAACTTTCGCGCGCATCGGCGGCGGTTCGCGCGCCGCGTGCGCCGCGACTCAAAGTTCCGGCGCGGGCGTCTTCGGCCTGAATTCGCAGAGCGGCTCGATCGCGCAGTGCCAGCACTCGGGGCGGCGCGCCTTGCACACGTAGCGGCCGTGCAGGATCAGCCAGTGATGCGCGTCGTGCCGGAACTCGGCCGGCGTGAACTTCTCGAGCGCGGCCTCGACCGCGCGCACGTCCTTGCCGGGCGCGAGCCCGGTGCGGTTCGCGACGCGGAAGATATGCGTGTCGACCGCGATCGTCGGATGCCCGAACGCGGTGTTCAGCACGACGTTCGCGGTCTTGCGGCCGACACCGGGCAGGCTCTCGAGCGCTTCGCGATCGGCCGGCACGTCGCCGCCGAACTGGTCGAGCAGGATCCGGCACGTCGCGACGACGTTCTTCGCCTTCGTCCGGTACAGGCCGATCGTCTTGATGTAATCCGCGACGCCTTCCTCGCCGAGCGCGACGATCTGCTGCGGCGTGTTCGCGACCGGGAACATCCGGCGCATCGCCTTGTTGACCGACACGTCGGTCGCCTGCGCGGACAGCATCACAGCGATCAGCAGTTCGAACGGGCTCGAGTATTCGAGCTCGGTGGTCGGATGCGGATTCAGGCTCTGTAGCGTTTCGTAGATCGCGCGTCGTTTGCTGGCGTTCATCGTCAGGTTTGGTCGGGCGGCGCGGACGGGCCACCGCTGTCGTCGTGGTCGTTCTTGCCGCTGTCGCTGTCGCTGTCGCTGTCGCTGCCGCGTTCGCCGTCGCCGCTCGCGGGCGCGCCGCCGGATTCGGCCTGCTCCCGCGCGCGCTGCTCGGCGAGCCGCTTGCGGCGCGCTTCCGCCGCGTCGATCTGCGCCTGGACCGCGGCGCTGACGCCGTCCGTGTTCTTCGGCGCGCTGCCCTGCGCGGCGAGCGCCTCCTTCTTCTGGCGCGCGCGCTCGAGCGCGGCGGCGATGATCGCGCGTTTCTTCGCGTCGGCGTCGTCGGCGGGCGATGCGGGCGATGCCGCTGTGGCGCCCGTGGTCGCCTGCGCCGCGCCGGCCGCGCCGGGCGCGCCGGGCGAGCCGGCCGTGCTCGCCGCACGGCGTGCGGCCGCACGCGCCTCGGCCGCGTCGCGCTCGCGGCGCAGGCGCGCGAGACGGCGGTCGTGGCGCTCGCGCGCGGCGTCGGCGTCGGCCTGCGTCCACGCGTCCCAGCCGGTGCGCTCGCCGGTGACGGGCCGCATCTCGATGCAGTCGACCGGACACGGCGGCACGCACAGGTCGCAGCCGGTGCACAGCGACGCGATCACCGTATGCATCTGCTTCGGTGCGCCGGCGATCGCATCGACCGGGCACGCCTGCAGGCACAGCGTGCAGCCGATGCAGAGCTGCTCGTCGATGAATGCGACCGGGCGAGGGCGCTCGACACCGTTGTCGGGATTGATCGGAATCACGGGCTTGCCGAGCAGGCGCGCGACGCGCGCGACACCTTCGGCGCCGCCCGGCGGACACTGGTTGTAGTTCGCGTCGCCGGCGGCGATCGCTTCGGCGTACGGACGGCAGCCGTCGTAGCCGCACTTCGTGCACTGGGTCTGGGGCAGCAGATCTTCGATGCGATCGGCGAGAGTCTTGGAATCGGTCACGATGACGACGGACGATGCGCGCAGCCGCGCGGCTGCGCGGCCGCAACGAGTGGCCAAAGGCGAATTATCGCCGATTTCCCGCATTGCGCTTGAAGGCGCCTGTGCCCCATAATCGAGACGCATTTTTGCAGGGGCTCAGCAGGATGGTCGCCGCATGCGGCGTACCGCTCCAGTGTCGCCGGCGCGGGCAGCGGCGACTGATCGGGATGACGCGGCTCACATAGCAAAACGCCACCATGAATCAGCCGAAAATCAAAAGGGATCCCGAAGGCACGCGCCGCCGCATCCTGCTGGCCGCCGCCGACGAATTCGCGAGTGGGGGCTTGTTCGGCGCGCGCGTGGACCAGATCGCGCGGCGTGCGGAAACCAACGAGCGCATGCTCTATTACTACTTCGGCAGCAAGGAGCAGCTGTTCACCGCGGTGCTCGAGCACGCGCTGTCGGCGCTGACCGAGGCGGAACGCGCGCTCGACCTCGACGGCGCATCGCCCGTCGAGGCGCTCACGCGGCTCGCGCATTTCGTCTGGGACTATTACCGCGATCACCCCGAATTCCTGCGTCTCATCAACAACGAGAATTTGCACGAGGCGCGCTATCTGCAGAAGTCGACGCGAATTCGCGAGATGCTGTCGCCGGTCGTCTCGTTGCTCGGCAACGTGCTCGGGCGCGGGCAGAAGGCCGGACTGTTCCGTACCGACGTCGATCCGCTGCGCTTCTACGTGACGCTGTCGGGGCTCGGTTACTACATCGTGTCGAACCGCTTCACGCTCGCCGCGACGCTCGGCCGTGACTTCAGCGCCGAGGCCGAGCGCGCGGAAATGGTCAAGATGAACACCGAGGTGCTGCTCGCGTATCTGCTGCGGCGCTGACGCGCAACGCCGGGGCTGAAATGAAACGCCCCCACGCTCACTCCGTTCGCTGCCCCCGAGGGGGTGGTCAGCCCTCTTGGGGCGGCCCGGCGAGGTCTGACATGCAAAAACGCCGCCGTGCGAGAGCAGGGCGGCGTTCTTTTTGAGCGGCGTGTCGACCGTGGGGCCGAAGCCGGCCGCGGTCGTCGTCGTCAGGCGACCTTGCGGACGCGGGCCGGCTTCGTGTGCGCGGTGCCGCGCTTCGCGGCCGTGCCCTTCGCGGCGGCACCCGACGGCGCGGCTGCGGCAGCCTTCGCACGCGCGCGCTTCGCGGGCGTCGATTTCACGGCGACCGCTTTCACGGCGACGGACTTCTCGACACCTGCGCGCTCGGCGACCGTCTTCACCGAATCGGCCTGCTGGGCCGAGGCGGAGCCCACGGTCGTGAGCGGCGTCGCCTGCGGCAGGCTGGACGGCTCGATCGCGTCGCCGCGCTTCGGTTCCGGCGAGTGCTCGCGAATGAAATCGCGCAGCTGCGGATAGATGATCGTGCGCCAGCGGCGGCCCGAGAAAATCCCGTAGTGCCCGCATTTCTCGGCGGTCAGGCTGCGGCGCTGATCCTGCGGAATCCCCGTGCACAGCTCGTGCGCGACGTGCGTCTGGCCGCTGCCCGAAATGTCGTCGAGCTCGCCCTCGACCGTCATCAGCGCGGTCTGCGTGATGTCCTGCGGGCGCACGCGCTCGCCGTTCACGTCCCACGTCCCTTCCGCGAGACGGAATTCCTGGAACACGATCCTGATCGTCTCCAGGTAATACTCGGAAGCCATGTCGAGCACCGCGTTGTACTCGTCGTAGAACGCGCGGTGCGCTTCGGCGTCTTCCTCGTCGCCGCGCAGCAGGCTCTGGTAAAAATCCCAGTGCGCCTGCGTGTGACGGTCCGGGTTCATCGCGACGAAGCCCGTGTGCTGCAGGAAGCCCGGATATACCTGACGCCCTTCGCCCGGATAGTTCGCCGGCACCGTGTGGATCACGTTGTTCTCGAACCACGCGAGCGAGTGCTGCGTCGCGAGCGAGTTCACCGCGGTCGGGCTGCGGCGTGCGTCGATCGGGCCGCCCATCATCGTCATCGTGATCGGCGTGTCCTCGCCGCGGCTCGCCAGCAGCGAGATCGCCGCGAGCACCGGCACCGTCGGCTGGCACACCGAGATCACGTGCAGGTTGCGCGCGCCGATGTGGCGGATGAAGTCCTGGATATACGCGATGTAGTCGTCCAGGTGGAACGGGCCGGCTTCGATCGGCACCATCCGCGCGTCGACCCAGTCGGTGATGTAGACCTTGTGGTCCTGCAGCAGCGTGCGCACCGTGTCGCGCAGCAGCGTCGAATGGTGGCCGGACAGCGGCGCGCACACCAGCACGACCGGCTCGTCCTTCATCTGGCTGACCGCTTCCGCGTCGTCGGCGAAGCGCTTGAAGCGCAGCAGGCGGCAGAACGGCTTCTCGACGACCGTCTGCTCGACGATCGGAATGTTGTGGCCGTCCTTGACGATCTGGTGAATCTCGAACTCGGGCTTCTCATAGTCCTTGCCGAGCCGGTACAGCAGTTCGTACGCGGCCGCCATCCGCGGCGCGCCGGGCATCAGCGAGAACGGGCTCGACGGATTCACGAACGTTTTGGACGCGGCCTGGGCCCAGGCCGTCAGCGGGCTCAGCATGGCTCGCTGGAATTCACGCATTTGGTAAAGCATGCTTGCTCCCGCCGGAAAAACGGTGCGCGGAGCATGGTCGCGTGCCGTCGGGGTGAGTTGAGGACAGGCGCTCAGACGGCCTGTGGACTGCGGCGATCATAGCGAACAATGCGTTGTGTTGCAATGCAGCATAGCCCTGATATTTCCTGATAATCCCAAAAATTTTTCGATCCTTGAAACTTTTCGGCGGCGTAGCGCGTCACCTGCCGGCAGCGGCTTCCGCCGGCGCCGGCTGGCCGGTCGCACGCGCCATTTCCTCCTCGTGGTGCATCAGGTTCATCGCGGTGTGGACGAGCGCGACGTGCGAGAACGCCTGTGGGAAGTTCCCGACGAGCCGGCCCGTGATCGGGTCGTACTCCTCGGCGAGCAGCCCGAGGTCGTTCGTCAGCGACAGCAGCCGGTTGAACAGCCGGTGCGCGTCGCCGATGCGGCCGAGCAGCGCGTAGTTGTCGACGAGCCAGAAGCTGCAAGCGAGGAACGTGCCTTCGCCGGGCGGCAGCCCGTCGTCGTAGTCGGTCGTGCGGTAGCGCATCACGAGGCCGTCGTGCAGCAGCTCGCGCTCGATCGCTTCGACGGTGCCGACGATCCGCGGATCGTCGGGCGGCAGAAAGCCGAGCAGCGGCATCAGCAGCACGCTCGCGTCGAGCTCGTCGCTGCCGTAGCTCTGCGCGAACGCCCGCTTCGCCGGGTTCCACGCGTTCGCGCAGACGTCCTCGTGGATCGCGTCGCGCAACCCGCGCCAGCGCTCGAGCGCGCCGGGCAGCCGGAACATCTCGGCCGACTTGATCGCGCGGTCGAACGCGACCCACGCCATCACCTTCGAGAACGTGAAGTGCCGGCGGCCGCCGCGCGTCTCCCAGATCCCTTCGTCGGGCTCCCGCCAGATCTTCTCCAGATGGTCGAGCAGCGTGCACTGCACGGACCAGACCGTGTCGTCCGCCTGCAGCCCGCCGACCCGCGCGAGGTGCAGCGCGGCCATCACCTCGCCGAACACGTCGAGCTGAAGCTGGTGCGCGGCGCCGTTGCCGACCCGCACCGGCTTCGCGCCCTGGTAGCCGGGCAGCCAGTCGAGCTCCATCTCCGGCAGCCGGCGCTCGCCCGCGATGCCATACATGATCTGGATCTGCTCGGGCGAGCCCGCCATCACGCGGCCGAGCCACGTGCGCCACGCGCGCGCCTCGTCGAAATAGCCGCCGCGCATCAGCGCGAGCAGCGTGATCGTCGCGTCGCGCAGCCAGCAGAAGCGGTAGTCCCAGTTGCGCGTGCCGCCGAGCTGCTCGGGCAGCGACGTCGTCGGCGCCGCGACGATCCCGCCCGTCGGCTCGTACGCGAGCGCCTTCAGCGTGATCAGCGAGCGCCGCACCGCGGCCGCGTAGCGGCCCTTGACCTGGCAGCGCGACGACCATTCGAGCCAGTAGTTCTCGGTGCGCGCGAGCATCGAGTGCGGATCGCGCGCGGGCGGCGGGCGCAGGTGCGACGCCGCGTAGCCGAGCGAGAACGGCACGCGCTCGTCCGCGGACACCGTGAATTCCGCGCGCGTGTGCAGGTTCTTGCCGGTCAGCGGCACCGGCGTGCGCAGCACGACGGTGTCCGGCCCCGCGATCGCCTTGATCCCGTCCTCGCGCGCGAGCTGCGTGACCCACGGGATCGAGAAGCCGTAGTCGAAGCGCAGCACGAGATCCATCCGCATCTTCATCGTGCCGCGCCGGCCGACGACGATCCGCACGAGCTCCGACCAGCCGTTGCCGGGCGGCATGAAGTCGACGACGGTGACCGCGCCGTCGGCGCTCTCATAGTCGGTTTCGAGGATCAGCGTGTCGCCGCGATAGCGGCGCGCCGTGTGCGTGACGGCGGCGTCGGCGGCCGGCGCGAGCAGCCAGCGGCCGTGCTCGGGCGTGCCGACGAGCGCCGCGAAACAGGCGCCCGAATCGAAACGGGGCCAGCAGAGCCAGTCGACGGAGCCGTCTTTCGCGATCAGCGCGGCGGTATGGCCGTCGCCGACGAGGGCATAGTCTTCGATCAGGGCGGGCATGGGCGGCAATCCTCGGTGCGTTTCACGATGCGGGCCGCGCGGCCGGGCTTCACGCGCGGCGACGGTGGCCCCCATACTCGGCGCGGCGGCGGGACGCGCAAGCGGCCGGTGTTTCGTCACATCACAACACTCCAGGCGGATCGATGCAAGGAGGAGGTGAGATGCCCGGCGTATCCCGAGGCACGAGTCGTCGACAGGGAACGATCCTTGCTATCCGAGCGTGCCGCCGGACGGCAAATACCGGGTTGCCGCGAACTATTCGGCCGCGGCGGGCACGAGCACCTCGCGGCTGCCGTTGATGCCCATCTGCGACACGAGCCCGGCCGCCTCCATTTGCTCGACGAGCCGCGCCGCGCGGTTGTAGCCGATCCGCAACTGGCGCTGCACCGACGAGATCGACGCGCGCCGCGTGCGCACGACGAACGCGACCGCCTCGTCGTACAGCGGATCGGCCTCGGCGTCGGGCGCTTCGCCGAACAGATCCTGCGACGCGCCTTCGGACGCCGGCCCGTCGAGAATTCCTTCCTCGTACTGCGGCTCGCCGAACTGCTTCAGATACTCGACGATCCGGTGCACTTCCTCGTCGGCGACGAACGCGCCATGCACGCGCTGTGGATAGCCGGTGCCGGGCGGCAGGAACAGCATGTCGCCCTGGCCGAGCAGCGATTCGGCGCCCATCTGGTCGAGGATCGTCCGCGAATCGATCTTGGACGACACCTGGAACGCGACGCGCGTCGGGATGTTCGCCTTGATCAGACCCGTGATCACGTCGACCGACGGCCGCTGCGTCGCGAGGATCAGGTGGATGCCGGCCGCGCGCGCCTTCTGCGCGAGGCGCGCGATCAGCTCCTCGATCTTCTTGCCGGCGACCATCATCAGATCGGCGAGTTCGTCGATCACGACGACGATCAGCGGCAGCGCGGACAGCGGCTCCGGATCGTCGGGCGTCAGCGAGAACGGGTTGCCGATCTTCTTCTCCTTCGCCTCGGCGTCGCGGATCTTCTGGTTGAAGCCGGCGAGATTGCGCACGCCGACCGCGGACATCAGCCGGTAGCGCTTCTCCATCTCGCCGACGCACCAGTTCAGCGCGTTCGCGGCGAGCTTCATGTCGGTGACGACCGGCGCGAGCAGATGCGGAATCCCTTCGTAGACGGAGAGTTCGAGCATCTTCGGGTCGATCATGATCAGCCGGACGTCCTCGGGCGTCGCCTTGTACAGCAGCGACAGGATCATCGCGTTGATCGCGACCGACTTGCCGGAGCCGGTCGTGCCGGCGACGAGCATGTGCGGTGCCTTCGCGAGATCGGTGACGATCGGGTTGCCGGTGATGTCCTTGCCCAGCGCGATCGTCAGCTGTGACGCGGAGTGCTGGTACGCGCGCGCGGCGAGGATCTCGGACAGGCGGATCATCTGGCGCTTCGCGTTCGGCAGCTCGAGGCCCATGCAGGTTTTGCCGGGGATCGTCTCGACGACGCGGATCGACGTGAGGCCGAGCCCGCGCGACAGGTCTTTCATCAGGCCGACGATCTGGCTGCCGCGCACGCCGAGTGCGGGCTCGATCTCGAAGCGCGTGATCACCGGGCCCGCCGACGCGCCGACGACCGTGACCGGCACCTTGAATTCCTGCAGGCGCTGCTCGATGACCTGCGCGGTCTGTGCGAGGTGCTCGTCGGTGATCGGTTCGATATCGCCGGACGCCGGCTCGAGCAGGTCGAGCGTCGGAAGCTCGACGTTCGACGCGGCCGGCGCGTGAAATTCGAACGCGTTCGGGCGCGGCGGGCGGGGCGCCGGGGTGTCGGCGGCGGGCGGCGTCGGCACGGGGCCGATCGACGAAGTCAGGGGTGCGGGCGTCGTGAAGGCGGCGACATGCGCTGTCGTGGCGTCGCGCGACATCCGATCGACGGTGGGCGTATCGGCATCAACATCAACATCGGCATCAACATCGGCATCGGCCGGCGACGTTGGCGCGACACTGTCGATGCGATCCGGTCGTGCGGCGGGTGCCGACGTCGCGATGCTTTCGCCGTCATGCGCCGATTCGGTGGCGTGTCGTACCGGAGCGATCGCCGTCGCGACCGATGGCGCGAACGCGTGGGTGACCGCGGCGGGCGCGACCGTTGCGGCAGGCGGCACGATGTTCGACATCCGGGCGTCAAGCGCGGTACTTGCCGCGGGCTCGTCTTCCCACGGCGCGACGTGGCTCCGCGCGGCGAGAAACGGCGCGACCGGAAGCTCGATCGGCGTGATTTGCGCGTCGTGCGCGTTCACCTGGTGATGGGAGGTGTCCGTGGTGTCTTCGTAGATGCCGGCCGATGCGGCGGCGAGGCCGATTCCGGAAGCGGCCGCGAACGGCACGGGGACGCGCGCGGCACCGACAGACGGGATCGTTGCGATGGAGCCGACAGCGGCGGGCGTCCGGACTTGAGCCGGCGTCGCAAAGGGGAGGGTCGATGCGCGGGTGTTTGCGGCAGCGTCGAGCGCGTCGAGCGGCTCGCGCGCGGCGTCGTGAGCGGCTTCGTGCGCTTCGACCGGAGTCGGCGCGGCGAACGGCGGTGTCGATGCGCTGGCGGCGCCGGTGGCAACGACCGGCGCTGCGTCCGCATTCGGGGCGAACGACGCGTGTGCGACGTCATGCTCAGCGACGGGATTCGGTGCCGAGAACGGCACGGCCGACGCCGTGGTCGTGCCAGGATTCGGTGCCGAGAACGGCACGGCCGACGCCGTGGTCGTGCCAGGATTCGGTGCCGAGAACGGCGCGGCCGACGCCGTGGTCGTGCCGGGATTCGGTGCCGCGAACGGCACGGCCGACGCCGTGGTTGTGCCGGGATTCGGTGCCGCGAACGGCGCGGCCGATGCCCTGGTCGTGACGGGATTCGGTGCCGAGAACGGCACGGCTGATGCCCTGGTTGTGCCGGAATTCGGTGTCGCGAACGGCACGGCCGACGCCCCGGCCGTGCGGGCGACGGCACTCGCATCGACGCGATCGCGTCCGACGTCACGCGCGCCGGTGTCGGCGAGCGTTGCCGCGGCAGCCAGCGTCGACGCTGCCGCAACGCCGGCCGCGACCGCGGGCGCGGCCGCATGCGCGGCGTCGCCCGGCGTGGTGCCGGCGAGCGTTGCCCATTGCGCGGTGCTCGCCTCGATCGACCGCAGCGTGTCGTGCACGCTCGGCGCCGGCGCGATCCGCTCCGCCGGCCGTTCGGACCACGCGTAGAGCGGCGCGCGGGCCTGCGTTGTCGGCGGCCGCCTGCGCGGCGGCGCGGACGGCTGCGGCGCCGCCGGCGCGACCGCCGGCCGCACCGGCGGCCGTGCCGGCACTTGCGCGGCCTGGCGTGGCGCGATGTTCGCGCGCGGCAGGTCGGCCTGACGGGCCGCACTGACCGGCCGTGTTTGCAGCGGCGCCGCCGCGCGCGCGCGCGCCGGTTCGCCGACCTTCGGCATCGTCGCGGCGCGCGGCGCCTGCGGCGTGCCGATCGTGGCGGCCGCCCGGCCCGTGCCGCCGATGCCGCCGACGCCACCGACGCCACCGACGCCACCCACCGTCCCCACGCCCGCCGCCGTCGCTGCCGTGCCCGGCGTTTTCCCCGCCGCGCCAGGCTTCAGCCACCCCGACGGCGCGACCGGCTCCACGACCTGCCGCGGCGGCGTCTGCCCGCGCGGACGCGCCTGCGGCCCCGGCTTCCACAGCGTCGGCCGGGTGAAGCGGCCGTTCTGTCGCGGCGCCATTGAATTCACCGTATGCGCGGACGTCGGCTGCACGTCGCCGGCGCGCCGCACGCGGCGCTCGTCGTCGCGATGAAGCGCGTTGCGCGGCAGGTCCGCGACGCCGCGTGCCGCGTCGCGGTCGCCATCGCCGCGCGACAGCCCGAGCCCGAACGACGCGTCGAGCCACTCGAACACGCGCGGCCAGCTGATCCCGATCAGCCACGGCAGCCCGAGCACGAACGGCACGATCATCGCGAGCGGCGTTCCGACGCGGCCCAGCACGTGCTCGAAGCCGGCCGACAGCGCGTGGCCGAGCAGGTTCGCGTCGGCGCCGGACAACGCGCTCGTCAGCACGCAGCTCGCGACGAACACGCACGCGAAGCCGAGCCAGAGCCGGATCGAGCCGGGGCCGGCGAGGCCGCCGCCACCGGGCAGCATCGCCTTCACGAGCCGCCAGAAGAGAGGGAGGAGCCAGACGGCGGATACGCCGAACCAGCCGAAAACGACCGTGTGCATGCTTCGAAACAGGAGAGGGGCGGAAACGCGTGGCGCGATCCGCCGAGTTTAACTGGCCGACGATGATGTTTTTCGGGCACGTCGCCGAACGCGGCGCGGCGCTTCGCCCGGCGCGGCCCAACGTCGCGCCGCGCCGCGCGGATCGGGGTTACGGACTGCGTCGCGCGAACGTCAGCGTCGCGCCGTCGTCGGTCACGATGAAAAGCTGCTGCGGCGCGCGCATCTGCACGCCGGTCTTCGCGATGTGCGCGAGCGCGTCGAGGTACGCAGGCTCGAGCGCGCCGCCGGCGCTCGCGCAGGCCATTCGCGTGCTCGCGAGCGGGCCGAAGCTCAGCGCGCCGTTCTTCAGATCGTAGGTGCCCGTGTAGCGGTTGCAGCCGGCGTAGCCGGACGCGCGGCGCACGCCGTCGGCCGTCGACAGCGTCAGCGCGACCGGCTCGCCGCTCCCGTCGCTCGGGCCGTGCGGCACCGCGCGCGACGTGCCGTCGGCGTTCTGCCAGCCGGTCAGCGCCCAGCTCGTGTCGTCGAGCAGCTGGACGGTGGCGGGGTTGAACGGATCGGGAGCGGGGGCGGACGAATCGGGGTGGGTCGGCATCGCGCAGGCGCCGAGAAGCGCGGAGAGAAGCACTGCAAACGACAGCGGCGACAGCGCGCCGAGCGGTGCGCCGAGACGGGCGCGCACGCGGGCGGCTGCGGTGGAGTGGAACATGAGCCTCGTTCCTTCATCGATGAGCTGAACAAGGCGTAAGAGTAACGCACTCGCGTCGCGCAAGGCGAGTCGACCATCCGGCCGGCAAATCGTTCGCGCGACGCGCGCGCGGCACGCTACGCCGTACTGATGCCCGGCATCCCGGAATTGGGGGGCTACGCGCGGGGGCGCGCGTGCTAGCATCGCGGTTGATTTCGTTCAACTCTTCATTCTCGGAAACGTACATGCAGATCGGTCAGCGGCTCGGTACGCCGCTTTCGCCGTCCGCGACGCGCGTCATGCTGCTCGGCGCCGGCGAACTCGGCAAGGAAGTCATCATCGCGCTGCAGCGGCTCGGCGTCGAAGTGATCGCGGTCGACCGCTATCCGGACGCGCCCGGGCACCAGGTCGCGCATCGCGCGCACGTGATCGACATGACCGACGCCGCGGCGCTGCGCGCGCTCGTCGAGACCGAGCGGCCGCATCTGATCGTGCCCGAGATCGAGGCGATCGCCACCGATGCGCTCGCCGGCATCGAGGCCGCCGGGCTCGCCGAGGTGATCCCGACCGCGCGCGCGACGCAGCTCACGATGAACCGCGAGGGAATCCGCCGGCTCGCGGCCGAGGAGCTTGGCCTGCCGACGTCGCCGTACGCGTTCGCGGATTCGTTCGACGCGTTCAAGGCCGCCATCGCCGACATCGGGATGCCGTGCGTCGTGAAACCGGTGATGTCGTCGTCGGGCAAGGGGCAGTCGGTCGTGAAGACCGACGCCGACGTCGAGCCCGCGTGGCAGTACGCGCTCGCGGGCGGTCGCGTGAACCACGGCCGCGTGATCGTCGAGGGCTTCGTCGACTTCGACTACGAGATCACGCTGCTGACCGTGCGCGCGCTCGATCCCGCGACGCTCGACACCCGCACGTATTTCTGCGAGCCGGTCGGCCACGTGCAGGTTGCCGGCGACTACGTCGAATCGTGGCAGCCGCAACCGATGAGCGCGACCGCGCTCGCGCGCGCCCGCGACGTCGCGCACAAGGTGACCGAGGCGCTCGGCGGGCGCGGCCTGTTCGGCGTCGAGCTGTTCGTGCGCGGCGACGACGTGTGGTTCTCCGAAGTGAGCCCGCGCCCGCACGACACGGGCCTCGTCACGCTCGCGTCGCAGCGCCAGTCCGAATTTGAGCTCCACGCGCGCGCGATCCTCGGCTTGCCGGTCGATCCGTCGCTGCGCTCGCCGGCTGCGTCGGCCGTGATCTACGGCGGGCTCGACGAGCCGGGCATCGCGTTCGAAGGCGTGCGCGACGCGCTGGCGGTGCCGGGCGCCGACCTGCGCCTGTTCGGCAAGCCGGAGAGCTTCGTGAAGCGCCGGATGGGCGTCGCGCTCGCGACGGGCGCCGACGTCGACGAAGCCCGCGAGCGCGCGAAGCGCGCGGCCGCCGCGGTGCGGCCGACGTCCGCCGGAGGGGCGCGATGACGCCGCTGCGCGTGCTGCGGCGCGCGCTCACGGCCGCCGCCGCGCTCGCGCTCTGCGCGGGCCTGTCCGGCTGCGGCCTCGCGGCCGCGCCGTGCCGGATCGTGTCGGCGGGCCTGAAGATCGTCCCGGTCGTCGGGCACGTCGCGGCCGCGCCGACCGACGCTTGCGCGGACGTGATCGATCCCTGAATTCGATTCCCTGAGCGGCGCCCGTGCGCCGGTCATTTCACGCGTTGCTCAAAAAGAAAAGAGGAGGAGTACCTGTATGTTTCGTCAAACCCTCGCCGCGCTCGCTGTCGTCGGGCTGACCCTTTCCGCGGCGCATGCCGCACAGCTCACCGTCGAGGAAGTCGACGCCGACGCGCGCCAGACCACGCTGTACCAGTGCGCGAACCAGCCGAAGCCGGTGCGCGTGTCGTACTGGCGCTCGAGCAACGGCCAGAGCTTCGCGCTCGTGCCGGTCGACGGCCAGCAACTGCTGTTCGTCGACACCGTATCCGCGTCGGGCGTCCACTATCAGGCCGGCCGCTACACGTGGTTGCAGAAGGGCAACGAAGGCACGCTGCGCGACGAGATCGCCGATGCGAAGGCGCCGCCGCTGCTGGCGGACTGCGTCGAGATCGTGAAGAAAAAGAAGAAGCTGAAGTGGTGAGCGGCCGGACGGCCTGACCCGGCGGCGCGAGCGCGCACCGCTCGCGCCCGGCCCGTTCCGATCCGCGCTGCACGTGCCGCATCGCCGCGGCATGTGTTGTTGCGACGCAGCACAATCGGACCCGCGAATGCCGGCTGTCACGGTTGCGTCGCCGCACGGTGCTACAATACGTCCCTTTCCGCCGGCATACCGCGCCGGACGGAGCCCTTTCGGCCCGAGCGCCAGGGCGGCGCCGAGCGGCGCGCCGCGGCTCCGTCATCATTCCGAACCATTGTTTGCGCAGCAGCCCCGCGGGGCCGCCCGACGCCCGATGTTCCGCCGCGCCTTTTGAGCGAAACGCCACCATGTCCGATTCTGTTGCCACGCCCGTCGACGCAACCTTCGACCAATTCGGCCTCGACGCCGATATCCTGAAAGCCATTGCGGAGCAGGGTTATACGACGCCGACGCCGATCCAGGCGAAGGCGATTCCGGTCGTGCTCGCCGGCCGCGACGTGATGGGCGCCGCGCAGACGGGCACCGGCAAGACCGCGAGCTTCTCGCTGCCGATCATCCAGCGGCTGCTGCCGCAGGCGAACACGAGCGCGTCGCCGGCGCGCCACCCGGTGCGCGCGCTGATCCTGACGCCGACCCGCGAGCTCGCCGACCAGGTCGCCGCGAACGTGCAGTCGTACGGGAAGCACACGGCGTTGCGCAGCGCGGTCGTGTTCGGCGGTGTCGACATGAATCCGCAGATGGCCGAGCTGCGCCGCGGCGTCGAAGTCCTGATCGCGACGCCGGGGCGCCTGCTCGACCACGTGCAGCAGAAAACCGCGAACCTCGGCCAGGTGCAGATCCTCGTGCTCGACGAGGCCGATCGGATGCTCGACATGGGCTTCCTGCCCGACCTGCAGCGGATCCTGAACCTGCTGCCGAAGGAGCGTCAGACGCTGCTGTTCTCGGCGACGTTCTCGCCGGAGATCAAGAAGCTCGCGTCGACGTATCTGCGCAACCCGCAGACGATCGAGGTCGCGCGCAGCAACTCGACGAACGCGAACGTCACGCAGATCGTCTACGACGTCGCCGAGGGCGACAAGCAGGCGGCCGTCGTGCAGCTGATCCGCGGCCGCGAACTCAAGCAGGTGCTCGTGTTCTGCAACAGCAAGATCGGCGCGAGCCGCCTCGCGCGCCAGCTCGAGCGCGACGGCGTCGTCGCGTCGGCGATCCACGGCGACAAGACGCAGATCGAGCGGATGCAGGCGCTCGACGCGTTCAAGCGCGGCGAGATCGAGGCGCTCGTCGCGACCGACGTCGCCGCGCGCGGCCTCGACATTGTCGAGCTGCCGGCCGTGATCAACTTCGACCTGCCGTTCAGCGCGGAGGACTACGTGCACCGGATCGGCCGCACGGGCCGCGCGGGGGCGACGGGCGATGCGCTGTCGCTGTGCAGCCCGAACGAGCGCAAGCAACTCGCCGATATCGAGAAGCTGATCAAGCGTCCGCTCGACGTGCAGTCGCTGGCGCTCGACAAGCCGGCGCGCCATCGGTACGACGAACGCGGCGAACGGGGCGAACGCGGCGAACGGGGCGGTGAGCGCGGCGGCCGCCGCGATCGCGACGAGCATCGCGGCGCGTCGAGCCGGCGTCCGGCGGGCGGCGAGCGAGGCCATCATCGCCGTCACGAGGCGCCGATCGACGATTTTTTCCTGAAGCCGTACGAGCCGTCGGCGCAGGCGAAGCCGATCGAGGACGTGCAGTCCTCGCAGCCGGAGAAGAAGCCGAAGCGTCAGGTCGCCGCGCTGCTCGGCGGATTCGGGATGCCCAGGAAGCCGTCCGCCTGAGCGGCGCGGCGCGCGAAGCGCAAAGCCGGCGGTTCCGGCGAGGGCGGGATGCAACGGGTGCATGCGATGAGCATGTGCCCGTTTTTATTTGCGCTCAGTTAATCGTACTCAGTCAGTCGCGCTCAGCCGGTGCCCGGCCCGAAGCGGCGCGCCCACGCGGCAGTCGCGGCCAAAAGAAACGCATCGCGCGCGATGCCGGGCGCGTCGCCTTCGACCGCGAGGCCGAGATGCGCGGCTGCGGCGCGCAGCGCCGGCAGCGGATCGTCGCGCTCGAGCGCGGTCGCGCCGGTCTGCTTGCTGAGCTTCTCGCCGTGCGTGTCGACGACGACCGGCACGTGCAGATACGCGGGCGTCGGCGCGCCGAGACAGCGCTGCAGATAGATCTGCCGCGCGGTCGAATCGAGCAGGTCGGCGCCGCGCACGACATGCGTGATGCCCGCGTCGGCATCGTCGACGACGACCGCGAGCTGATACGCCCACTGGCCGTCCGCGCGCTTCAGCACGAAATCGCCGACGTCGGTCGCGAGATTCTGCGTTTGCGTGCGCTGCCAGCGGTCGTCGAACGTGACGATCGCGGCGTTGCCGTCCGGCACGCGCAGCCGCCACGTGCGCGCACGCTTGCCGTGCAGCCCATCGCGGCACGTGCCCGGATACGCGAGCGTCGTATGGCGCTCGTGCGCGGCGCGCAGCGAATCGGCGATTTCCTTGCGCGTGCAGCCGCACGGATAGACCAGGCCGCCCGCGGTGAGTTGCGCGAGCGCCGCCGCGTAATGCGCGTCGCGCCGGCTTTGCCAGACGGGCGGCTCGTCCGGCGCCATCCCGAAATGCGCGAGCGTGCGCAGAATGTCGTCAGCCGCGCCGGGCACGGTGCGCGGCCCGTCGAGATCCTCGATCCGCACGAGCCACGCGCCGCGATGCGCGCGCGCGTCGAGCCAGCTCGCGAGCGCGCCGACGAGCGAGCCGAAATGCAGCGGGCCGGTTGGCGACGGCGCGAAGCGGCCGCGATAAGCGCTCATCTGGCCTGACGGACGAAGGCGGCGTTCAGGCCGCGTGCGGCGCGGCCGGGGTGTGCGCGCAGGCCGGGCACGACTGGCCGGGCACGTAGTCCGGCGATTGTTGCGCGTCGGGCGTGACGACCGCGCGGCACGCGAAGCACGTGACGTTCGCGGTCGGCTCGAGTTGCGGATTCAGCGCGGTGCGATAGTCGAACACGAAGCAGTCGCCGTGATAGTGCGCGCCGCCGACTTCCTCGAAATACTTGAGGATCCCGCCTTCGAGCTGATAGACGTGGTCGATGCCGGCGCCCTTCATGTGGATCGCGGCCTTCTCGCAGCGGATTCCGCCGGTGCAGAACGACACGACGGTCTTGCCTTCGAGATCCGCGCGGTTCGCTTCGATCACGTCCGGGAATTCGCTGAACTTCGCGATCCGGTAGTCGAGCGCGTGGTCGAACGTGCCGACGTCGACCTCGAACGCGTTGCGGGTGTCGAGCATCACGACCGGGCGGCCGTCGTCGTCGTGGCCGCGATCGAGCCACGCCTTCAGCGTGCGCGCGTCGACGGACGGCGCGCGGCCGAGCTCCGGCCGGATCGTCGGCTTCTTCATCGTGATGATTTCGCGCTTCAGCCGCACGAGCATCCGGCGGAACGGCTGCGCGTCGGACAGGCTCTCCTTGAACTGCAGATCGGCGAACTTGCCCTCGAACAGCGGATCGTCGCGCAGATACGCGATGAATGCGTCGGTCGCGTCGCGCGGGCCCGCGATGAACAGGTTGATCCCCTCGGGCGCGAGCAGGATCGTGCCGCGCAGGCCGAGTTCGTTGCAGCGAGCGGCGACGAGCGGGCGCCACGCTTCAGTCGAGTCGATCGACACGAATCGGTAGGCGGCGAGATTGACGATACTCATGATGGTCGGACGAGAAAGCGGCCGCGGCCGCGTGGCGGAAACACGCGCGCACGCCATAAAAAGGGGTGCGAAGCCGGGCGAAGGATTCGAAAACCCGTATTATCCCGCAAACGGCGCGTCGGCCGGCACCTGGCCGTTTGGCCGATGACGGGCCGCGGGCCGCCGCATCGGCTGAACGGCCAACGGGGGCCCAACGGCGGGATTTTTTGGGCAGCGTCCGCGGCGGGCCGGCTACAATAGCGCCCATGTCAGATCCCCGCTTCGTCCATCTTCGCGTTCACTCCGAATTCTCGATTGCCGACGGCATCGTTCGTCTCGACGACATCGTCAAGGCGGCCGCCGCGGACGGCCAGGGCGCGCTCGCGCTGACCGATCTCGGCAACGCATTCGGTCTCGTCCGTTTCTACAAGGAAGCCCGCGGCAAGGGCATCAAGCCGATCGCCGGGTGCGACGTCTGGATCACGAATCCGGACGACCGCGACAAACCGTCGCGTCTGCTGCTGCTCGTGAAGGACAAGCGCGGCTACCTGAATCTTTGCGAGCTGCTGACGAAGGCGTGGCTCACGAACCAGTACCGCGGCCGCGCCGAAGTCGACGCGCAATGGCTCGAGACGGAGCTGGCCGAGGGCCTGCTCGCACTGTCGGGCGCGCAGCAGGGCGACATCGGCCTCGCGCTCGCGGCCGGCAACGAGGCGGCCGCGAGCCGCCATGCGCAGCGCTGGGCCGCGTGCTTCCCGGGCGGCTTCTACGTCGAACTGCAGCGCTACGGGCAGCCGGGCGCCGAGGCGTATATCCAGCAGGCGGCCACGCTCGCGGCGTCGCTGAAGCTGCCGGTCGTCGCGACGCATCCGACGCAGTACATGACCGACGACGATTTCACCGCGCACGAGGCGCGCGTGTGCATCTCGGAAGGCGACATCCTCGCGAACCCGCGCCGCCAGAAGCGCTTCACGACCGACCAGCATTTCCGCACGCAGGACGACATGGCCGCGCTGTTCGCCGATCTGCCGTCGGCGGTCGCGAACACGGTCGAGATCGCGAAGCGCTGCAACCTGACGCTCGAACTCGGCAAGCCGAAGCTGCCGCTCTTTCCGACGCCCGACGGCATGTCGCTCGACGACTATCTGGTCCAGCTGTCGAAGGAGGGCCTCGAGAAGCGTCTCGAGCAGCTTTTCCCGGACGCGGCCGAGCGCGATGCGCAGCGCGACACGTATTACAAGCGTCTCGATTTCGAATGCGGGACGATCACGAAGATGGGCTTTCCGGGCTACTTCCTGATCGTTGCGGACTTCATCAACTGGGCGAAGAACAACGGCGTGCCGGTCGGTCCCGGCCGCGGCTCGGGCGCGGGCTCGCTCGTCGCGTATTCGCTCGGCATCACCGATCTCGATCCGCTGCGCTACAACCTGCTGTTCGAGCGTTTCCTGAACCCGGAGCGGGTGTCGATGCCCGACTTCGACATCGACTTCTGCCAGCACGGCCGCGATCGCGTGATCCAGTACGTGAAGGAGAAGTACGGCGCGGACGCGGTGTCGCAGATCGCGACGTTCGGCACGATGGCCGCGAAGGCGGCGGTGCGCGACATCGGCCGCGTGCTCGACCTCGGCTACATGTTCACCGACGGCGTCGCGAAGCTGATCCCGTTCAAGCCGGGCAAGCACGTGACGATCGCGGATGCGATGAAGGAAGAGCCGCTGCTGCAGGAGCGTTACGACAACGAGGACGAAGTCCATCAACTGCTCGATCTCGCGCAGCGCGTCGAGGGGCTGACGCGCAACGTCGGGATGCACGCGGGCGGCGTGCTGATCGCGCCCGGCAAGCTGACCGATTTCTGCCCGCTGTACGCGCAGGGCGACGACGGCGGCGTCGTCAGCCAGTACGACAAGGACGACGTCGAGGCGGTCGGCCTCGTGAAGTTCGACTTTCTGGGCCTGACCACGCTGACGATTCTCGACTGGGCCGAGCGCTACATCCGGATGCTCGATCCATCGAAGGCCGACTGGTCGCTCGCGCAGGTGCCGCTCGACGATCCGGCGTCGTTCCAGATCCTGAAGAAGGCGAACACGGTCGCCGTGTTCCAGCTGGAAAGCCGCGGGATGCAGGGGATGCTGAAGGATGCGCAGCCCGACCGCTTCGAGGACATCATCGCGCTCGTGTCGCTGTACCGCCCGGGCCCGATGGATCTGATCCCGAGCTTCTGCGCGCGCAAGCACGGGCGCGAGAAGGTCGACTATCCGGATCCGCGTGTCGAACCCGTCCTGAAAGAGACCTACGGGATCATGGTCTATCAGGAGCAGGTGATGCAGATGGCGCAGATCATCGGCGGCTACTCGCTCGGTGGCGCGGACTTGCTGCGCCGGGCGATGGGCAAGAAGAAGGCCGAGGAGATGGCCCAGCACCGCGAGATCTTCGCCGAGGGCGCGGCGAAGAACGGCCTCGCGCGCGAGAAATCCGACGAGATCTTCGACCTGATGGAGAAGTTCGCGGGCTACGGCTTCAACAAGTCGCACGCAGCCGCGTACGCGCTGCTCGCGTACTACACCGCGTGGCTGAAGGCGCATCATCCGGCCGAATTCATGGCGGCCAACATGACGCTCGCGATGGACGACACCGACAAGGTGAAGATCCTGTTCGACGACTGCGTCGTGAACAATCTCGCCGTGCTGCCGCCCGACATCAACCAGTCGCACTACCGCTTCGTGCCGGTCGCGCAAGCCGACGGCAAGCGTTCGCGCACGATCCGCTACGGCCTCGGCGCGGTGAAGGGCAGCGGCCAGAACGCGATCGAGGAGATCCTGCGCGCGCGCGAGGAAAAGCCGTTCTCCGACCTGTTCGATTTCTGCGAGCGGATCGACCGGCGCGTCGTGAACCGGCGGACCGTCGAAGCGCTGATTCGCGCGGGCGCGTTCGATTCGCTGAACGCGAACCGCGCGCAGTTGCTCGCGTCGGTGCCGCTCGCGATGGAAGCGGCCGACCAGGCCGAGGCGAACGCGATGCAGGCGGGCCTGTTCGACATGGGCGCCGAGTCGCCGCACGCGCATGCGCTCGTCGACGAGCCAGCGTGGGACGACAAGCGCCGGCTCCAGGAAGAGAAGGGCGCGCTCGGCTTCTATCTGTCCGGGCACCTGTTCGACGCGTATCGCGACGAGGTGCGCCGCTTCGCGCGGCAGAAGCTCGGCGAGTTGAAAGAAGGCCGCGACAAGCTCGTGGCCGGCGTGATCGCGTCGCTGCGCACGCAGATGACCCAGCGCGGCAAGATGCTGATCGCGCTGCTCGACGACGGTTCGGGCCAGTGCGAGATCACGGTCTTCAACGAGCAGTTCGACGCGAACAAGGCGCTGTTCAAGGAAGACGAACTGCTGATCGTGCAGGGGCAGGCGCGCAACGACGCGTTCACGGGCGGCATCCGCTTCACCGCCGATTCGGTGATGGATCTGGAGCGCGCGCGCAGCCGCTACGCGCAGGCGGTGCGGCTGACCGTGAACGGCAACGCGGACGCGGCGGTGCTGCGCCGCGTGCTCGAGCCGCATGTCGCGAAGGACGAGCCGGCCGCGAGCGTCGCCGAAGCGCCCGCGCCGCGCGGCGGCGGGCGCGAAGGTGGCCGCGAAGGTGGCCGTGAAGGCGGGCGCCGCGCGCCACCGCCCGCGCCGAACGGGCTCGCGGTGCAGATTCTCTACAGCAGCGCGCGCGCACAGGGCGAGATGCGCCTCGGCGACGCGTGGCGCGTGAAGCCGAGCGATGCGCTGCTCGCGGAGCTGCGCGCCGCATTCGGCGGCAGCGTGGCCGAGATCGCGTATTGAACGTGCGACGCACGCCGGTTCGATTGCAAAGAGAGATTAACGAGGTTCAGTTGATGGATGGATCAAGTTTTGGACCTGTTCCCCGCTGACCGTCCGCCGCGCACGATCCTGGTCGCCTGCACGCGTCGCATCGGCGATGTGCTGCTGACCACGCCGCTCGTGCGTTCGCTGAAGGCCCGCTGGCCCGATGCGCAGATCGACATGCTGGTGTTCCGCGGCACCGAGGGCGTGCTCGAGAACAATCCCGATATCCGGAGGGTGATCACGGTCGCGCAGCGTACCGGCATCGGCGAGCGTTTCGCCGATGCGATGCGGATCTGGCGCCGGTACGATCTGGCCTGCGCCGCGATCAATTCGGACCGGCCGCGTTTTTATTGCTGGTTCGCGGGCCGCAAGCGCGTCGGCCTGCTGGAGCCCCGGCGCGTCACGCGTTTCAATCGCTGGATGCTCGATCGCCATGTGGTGGACGATGGCGACGTGCATACGGTCAACAGCGGCCTGCTGCTGGCGCGCGCGCTCGGGCTCACGCCGCTGGCCGACGTGGTGCCGCCGGGCATTGGCCGCGATGCCGCCGCGATCGCGCGTTTCGAGCAACGTTTCGATGGCGCCGGCGAGCTGCGGGGGCGACCCTATGTGGTGCTGCATCCGTACCCGATGTATGCGTACAAGATGTGGCATCTGGACGGCTGGGTCGAGCTCGCGAAATGGTTGCAGGCGCAAGGTTTCGCGATCGCGTTGAGCGGTGGGCCGGCACAGGCCGAGCGCGACTATGCGGCGCAGCTCGCGAGCCGTTTGTCGGGCGTGGTGCTGAATCGGGCCGGGCAGTTTTCGCTGGCGGAAAGTGCCGAGATGATTCGGCGCGCACGGCTTTACGTGGGCCCGGATACCAGCGCCACGCATATCGCGGCGGCCACCGGCACGCCGACGCTGGCTCTGTTCGGACCGTCGGATCCGGTGCGCTGGGGGCCGTGGCCCCAGGGCTGGGAGGCGGGCGCCAGTCCCTGGCAACGCAAGGGCACGGCGCGGCATGGTAACGTGTACCTGCTGCAAGGCGAGGGCGCTTGCGTGCCGTGCCTCAAGGAAGGCTGCGAGCAGCATCTGGCGAGCCCGAGCGAATGCCTGACCACGCTGAGCGCGGCGCGCGTGATCCGTGCCGCGGCTGAATTATTGAACGTGCCGGTGCCCGTGGCGGCAGTGCGCGTTGACGCGATACCGAGAGAGAACAAGCATGTTTAGCATCCTGATTCCGACCTGGAACAACCTGCCTTATCTGAAGCTGTGCATCGACAGTATCCGGCGGCATTCGGCTTATGAACATGAGATTCTCGTGCACGTGAACGACGGCAGCGACGGTACCCTCGATTGGGTGCGCGAACAGGGCATCGCGCATACCTGGAGCCGCGGCAACGTCGGTGTGTGCGTGGCGTTGAACGACGTGGCGCGCCTTGCAACGCGCGACTGGATCCTGTTCATGAACGATGACATGTTCTGTACGCCGGGCTGGGATCTGGCCTTCGAGGCCGCGCTGCGCAAGCTCGATCATTCGTGCGCGTACCTGTCCTCGCATCTGATCGAGCCCGCGAAGACCGGCAACGATCTGGTATCGGTCGGCGCATTCGGCACGAGTCCGGAAACCTTCGACGAGGCCGGCCTGCTTGCGCATGCCAGGCAGATCAAGACCGCCGACCGCGATGGTGTGGCCTCGCAGCCGACGCTCGTGAGCCGCGAGCTGTGGCACCGCGTCGGCGGCTACAGTATCGAGTTCGGGCCGGGCATGAGCAGTGACGACGACTTCCTGATCAAGCTCTGGCTGGTGGGTTGCCGCGTGTTCCGCATCGTCGGCGAAAGCCGCCTCTACCACTTCAGCTGCCGCAGCACCGGGCGTATCAAGCGAAACCGCGGCGGCCGCGAGTTCCTGATGAAGTGGGGGATCTCGCCGCGCGAATTCAAGCAGAAATACATGCGCGATGGTGCGGGCAAGCCGCGCGACGCGCTGCCCGATGTGCCGGTGCCGAGCCTGAAGAGCCGCGTGAAGCGCTTGATGTACGCGTTCGGCCGTTACCCGACGCTCGATCTCGCGGCATGGGAGCCGAATCTGCCGGCGCAGTTGCAGTTCATGTCGCTGGCCGAGCGCGACGCGAGGTCCAGCGAGAAGAGCAGCGTGTAAGCGCGCTTTCGAGGTCGGCTCAGACCGGCCTCAGCCATTGTGCATAGCGTTCCTGATGCGCGACCAGATAGGCCGGAAACCGGGGGGCATCGAGCGTTTGCGCCAGGTAGTGGCTGTTCGGGTTGAGCAGATCGTCGCCGGCGCGGATCTTTGCATCGATATACGCGAAATCCTTGTATTCTTCGCGCACGAATTCCTGCTCGGCGATGCTCTCCATCTTCAGCACGATTTTCTCGGGCGGCAGCACCCACGTAAAATGCCAGCCGCCCGGGCTCAGGTGCTGAACCTCGAAACGCCGGAACCACGCGCGGCGCAGCGAGCGCAGCGGCCCCGACGATTTGTATGAGCGTACCGCCGTGACGGTGCCGAAAAACTTTTCGACCTGACGCATCGTGGTGATCTTGGAGCCGGTCCAGATCGCGGGCTGGTCATTTTCCCGCACCAGCAGATTGTTCAGGAAGTACGCATACGCGTGCTGCTGGAAATCGCCGCGGCGGTAGCGCGGGTCGTATGTGCGGATCGTGGCCGGATATGGAATCTCGTCGAGATCCGAGACCAGGATCCAGTCATCGGGCCGGGCGTCGTGCAGGCCATGGATCAGGTAGTTGCGCTGGTAGTTCTCGTTCTTCCACGCGCTGCGCGCGCCCGGCGGGAAATGATCGACCACCAGGTAACGAATCTTGTCGCGGTATTTCGCGAATTTCTCGATGTCGAAATGGAGCGGTTTCGGATTGCCGGTTTGCGTATAGACCGCCTCTGAAATCACGAAGTAATCGACATGGTCCCACAGCGTTTCGAGCCGCAGCTCGAGCAGCATGTCCTCGTTGAAATAGCAGAAACAATCGTAGATCTTCGGGCGGGTCATTGTCGGGCTTGCGGTTCGTTGCCGCGGATGTCGTCACGGAGCAGCATCATCTTGAGATAGCGATAGTACGAGGCTTCGGCGTTCGACACGGCGAGGATGAAGCCCATTTTCCCGTCGAGGAAACCGAGTTTGACGACATAGGTGCGGATGAAATTCCACATGCCGTGCAGCACCGCGCGGCGCAGGCCACCGTGTTTGCCGCGCGCGACTTTCTGCGCGGCGCCGTAGCTCGAATAGCTGTCGATTTTGCCGAGTACTTCGGAAAAATCGCGGTACGTGTAATGCAGTAGCGGTGTTTTCAGCCGCTCGCCGCGCGTGCCGTCGACGCCAATCACCCGTTCGTGCACCAGGTCGTCGGAGAAGCGCGCCCGGCCGCGCCGGAACAGGCGCAGCACGTAGTCGGGGCTCCAGCCGCTATGATGGATCCAGGCGCCGCAGTAATTGGAGCGGCGCGGGAGATCGTACAGCTCGGCCGTGGGGGCGGCGATGCAGGCCAGGATTTCGTCGCGCAGTTCTGCCGGAACGCGCTCGTCGGCATCGATCGACAGCACCCAGGTGCCGCGCGCCTGATCCAGCGCACGCTGCTTTTGTGGCCCGAAGCCTGGCCAGTCGGTTTCATGAACGATGGCGCCATGCTCGCGGCAGATTGCCTGCGTGCCGTCGGTGCTGCCCGAATCGAACACGATGATTTCATCGACCCACGGTTTCAGCGACGCGAGGCAGGCGCCGATATCGCAAGCCTCGTTCTTGGTGATGATGATGGCGCTGAGAGTGGGAGGGGCGGAACGGTCGCTCATGAGGTGCGATGCATGGGTCGAGGCAGGTCTGGCAGGCGCGGCGAGGCTCGCGCAAGTATAGCAAGCTCGTGGTGCGGCAAACTCTCGCAGGCAAGACCCGTCACTCGGCATCCCCGCCGGGCCGAGTGTGCCGGGCCTCTGTGCTATTCTCCAGCCGGGTAAATTCAGGCGATTATTTTGCGGTATCCGAAATCAATGAGCATGTTGTTCGACCGTGTGCGGCTCGGCGCGTTGTGCCAGTCGCGGCCGCTGGAGAGTGCTGCACCCGGTTGCCGATGGGGCGATTTCACGGCGGTGCTGGTGGCCGGGTTGGGCGTGGCCGGATACCTGAGTTTGCGTGGTGCGACCAACGCGGCTTTGTTCATCTTGTTGTTTCTCGCGTTACTGCACGGCCGGGCGTGGTGGGCCGAATCGCGTGGCCGGTGGCACCGCTTCGTGCCGTTGATGGTGGCGCTGGCCGCGCCGATCGTGGCGCTCGCGATGGGGCAGCTGTTCCGGCAGGCATGGGTGCTGAAGGCCTACGATGCGCCGTCGCGAATGCTGCTTGCGATTCCGGTTCTGCTGTACTTCCACCAGCGACGCATCGACTTCGCCCGCATCGTGGGCTACGCCGCGCCGCTGGGTCTGTACGTGATGCTGCTCGAGGTCTGGCTGGATCCGGCGGCATCGGCCCAATGGGGCAGCCGCTATGCCACTTATTTCGTCGATACCGACACGTTCGGGGTATACGGCCTGGTGCTGACGGGCTTTTGTCTGTTCAGCCTTCGTTTCACCTCGGGCTGGAGCGGGGTGCTGCTGACGGGATGGCAGTCGCTTGGCGTGCTCGTCGGCATCTATCTGGTCATCGGCTCCGGCACGCGTACCGCGTGGTATGTGATACCGGTGGTGTTCGCGCTCTGGCTCTGGCTGAACCGGCGCCACGTCAAGCCGTGGTGGCTGGCGGCATGCATCGTGGTACTGGCCGCCGTGCTGATGCTCGATCATGGCATTGCCGCACGGGTGCTCAGCGGCTACAACGAGATCCATCAATGGTTGACCGGTACCCAGCGCGATACCTCGGCGGGCCTGCGCTTGACCATGTGGCACATGTCGTGGGAGCTGTTCAAGCATCGGCCGTGGAGCGGCTATGGCGATACCGGCTACCTCGCTTATCTGAGCCAGCCGTGGATCACCTCGATCGCGCCGCCGTCGCAGGCGATCGCGATCGAACACGGCCCGCATAACGAACTGCTGGCGAATCTGCTGCGCTCGGGCGTAGCCGGCGGTATGGCGGTGTTGTGCCAGTTCCTGATTCCGCTGGCGTTCTTCTGGAAACGGCGCAACGCTGCCGATGCCGTCGCGATGCGTGCGAGCCGGCTCGGCCTGCTTTATATCGTCTGCGTGATGTCGATGAGTGTCGGCTTCGAGATGTTTACGCTGAAATACACCGCGTCGTTTTACGGCTTGATGATCGCGTGCCTGGGCGCCCAGGTGTTATGGAGCGAACAGGCGGCGCGACAGGCTGCGCCGCTCACGAACGAGGCGGCGCGAGGATGAGCAGATATACCAGGATCAGGGTGGTGTGCCCCGGTGGCGCGATGACGGCCGGCCCGGAGGCCTTGCATCAACTGGTGGCCGAACTGAACCGGCTGGGGCAGGCCGCGGCGATTGTCTACAGCCCGTTCGACCGGAAATTCGATACGCCCGAGCCGTACCGTAAGTACGCGGCTCCGGTGGAGCCCTATGCGGACGAACCCGGCACGCTGATCGTGTTTCCGGAGATCATGCCGACCGATGCGTTGCGGGTGAAGCACGCCGATGCGGCGATCTGGTGGATGTCGCTGAACAATTACACGTGCGTGCGCTACGGTAACCCGCTGCGCGATCGCTTCCGCTACTTCAAGGCCTGGGTGAAGGGCAAGCGCCCGCTGGGCGGGGTCGGTGCGCTTCGGCATCTGAAGCATTTCGCTCAGAGCCACCATGCGCAGGCGTATCTCGAGGCGCGCGGTTTCGAGGTGCTGCCGCTGACGGATTCGATTCCGGTCTATACCGATCCGGCTTATCTGGCTGCGTTGCCGCAGCGGCTCGCACACGCGGAGCATGGCGACGTGATTCTGTATAACCCGAGCAAGGGGCGAGCCATTACGGAGCGCTTGATCCGCGCCTATCCGCAATGGCAGTTCAAGCCGCTGCGTGGTCTGAACCGGGAGCAGCTTGCCGACGCGTTTTGCGCGGCAAAGGTGTATATCGATTTCGGCCACCATCCGGGCCGCGACCGCCTGCCGCGCGAGGCTGCCGTTCATGGTTGCTGCGTCGTGACGGCCCGGCATGGTTCGGCTGGCAACCCGGTGGATGTGCCGATTCCGGCCAAGTACAAGCTGGAACCGAAGACGAGCCGGTTCGTCGACCAGTTCGGTCAGATCATCGGCGCGATTTTTGGCGATTTCGCGGGCAGTTCGGCCGAATTCGAGCCGTACCGGCGCATGATTCACGCCGAGGCCGGCGTGTTCGAGGCGCAGATCAGGGATGCGTTCGGGCTCGCGGCGTAACACGCTCAGCGTGACCGGCGCGTTTTGCCAAGCATGGAATCAGCCGACTTATAATCTGCCCCAATTCGCGGCATCACCCGGGCCCTTCCGTATTCGCATCAAAGGATCGTCTTGAGCAAGCATCAATCCAGCCTCAGAAAACCGGTCGGCGGCGCGCAGACGCAAACCTCCGAAGTCGGCAAGCGGCTCTGGCCCTATGTCCGCCCGCTGATCGGCATGCTCCTGCTCGGAGTGCTCGCGATGGCCGTCAGTTCGGCCACCGATGCCGGCATCCCGGCACTGCTCAAGCCGCTCCTCGATCACGGCTTCGGCGCCAACGCCAGCCGTCAGGCGGTGTGGTTCGTGCCGATTGCCGTGATCGGCCTGGCCTTCGCGCGAGGCATCGCGCAGTACGCGTCGCAATATTTGCTGTCCTACGTGTCGAACCGCATCCTGCTGAAGATGCGCCTCGATATGTTCAACCGTATGATCAATACCGGCGCGTCGTTTTTCCAGCGCGAAACCGCGAGCACGGTGATCAACGCGATCGTGTTCGAGGTCAACCAGATCCTCAACGTGCTCGTCAGCGTGATGGTGACGCTGGTGCGCGACTCGCTGACCGTGGTGTTTCTGCTCGGCTACCTCTTCTATCTGAACTGGCGCCTGACGCTGATCATCGCGGTGATTCTGCCCGGCATCGGCTGGTTCGTGAGCAAGATCAACCGCCGTCTGCGTCAACTCGGCCGCGATCAGCAAATGCTGACCAACGACCTGTCGTACATCGTCGAAGAGACCGTGGCCGGCTACAAGGTCGTGAAGATCCATAACGGCGAGCAATACGAAATCTCGCGCTTCGGCGAAATGGCCACACGCCTGCGCGGCTATGCGATGCGCATGACCGTGGCCGGCGGCCTGGCACAGCCGCTCACGCAGTTCCTCGCGTCGATCGCGCTGGCAATCGTGATCACCGTCGCGGTGGTGCAGTCGGCGCACGACCAGACCACGGTAGGCGGCTTCGTCGCGTTCGTGACGTCGATGTTGCTGATCATTTCGCCGCTCAAGCATCTGATCGACGTGAACCAGCCGTTGCAGCGCGCCGTGACCGCGTGCGAGCTGATCTTCGGCCTGATCGACGAACCGATCGAGGACAAGGGCGGCAGCCGTTCGCTGGACCGCGCACGCGGCGAGATCGAATTCGAGAGCGTGACGTTCGGCTATACCGAAGGCGGGCGCAATACGCTCGACGGCATTTCGTTCAAGGTCGCCCCCGGCGAGATGGTCGCGCTGGCGGGCCCGTCGGGCAGTGGCAAGACCACACTGGTGAATCTGCTGCCGCGCTTTTTCTCGCCGGTCGGCGGCACGATCCGGGTCGACGGCGTGCCGCTGGCCGACTACGACGTGCATGCGCTGCGTAGCCAGATCGCGATGGTGAGCCAGGACGTCGTGCTGTTCAACGACACGATCGCCGCGAACGTCGCCTACGGCCAGACGCCGGACCGCGCGCGCGTGCTGGCCGCGCTCGACGCGGCGAACCTCGCGGACGCGGTCGCCGCGATGCCCGACGGCATCGACGCGATGGTCGGCGGCAACGGGATGCGGCTGTCGGGCGGCCAGCGGCAGCGCCTCGCGATCGCGCGCGCGATCTACAAGGATGCGCCGATCCTGATTCTCGACGAGGCGACGTCGGCGCTCGACTCCGAATCGGAGCGCCACGTACAGGCGGCGCTCGAGCGGCTGATGGAGGGCCGCACGACGCTCGTGATCGCGCACCGGCTGTCGACGATCGAGCGGGCGGACCGCATCCTCGTTCTCGAGGCGGGCCGGATCGCGGAGTCGGGAAGTCATCGCGAACTGCTGTTGCGCGACGGCCTCTACGCGCATCTGCACAAGATCCAGTATCAGCAGCAGACCGCGTAAATGCGGCCCACGCGGCTCGCCGGACCTCATGCGAACCCATATCGTGTGCTACGCTTTTCAACGCATGCTGCAATCGATTCACTTGTCCTAATGAGGGAGTCCGTCATGAAAATGCAACGCATGAAGTGGGCACTGCTGATCGCGCTCGGTTCGGCCACATCGCTGGCGCTGGCCCAGCAGTACAACGACCAGGACATGATGCATCGCGATCAGCGGCCAGGTGATCACCAGATGATGGAGCACGATCACGGGCCGGCCGATCACCAGATGATGAACCACGATCATGGGCCGCAGCGGATGCAGCCGGGCATGACGATGCGTCACGACGAAGGCCCGGGCGACCAGGGCGAGCATCGCGGCTGGCGCCGCGGCGACCGCCTGCCGGCGGAGTATCGCGATCACCAGTACGTGATCGACGACTGGCACGAGCATCATCTGAACCGGCCGCCGCGTGGCTATCACTGGGTCGAGGTCGGCGGCGACTATCTGCTCGTGTCGATCGGCTCCGGCATCGTGCTTCAGATCGGGCCGTAACGGTCCGCCGGCATCCGCGCGGCGCGGTTCGGGCTCGCGCCGCCTGCCCACCCGACGCGCGCGGCAATCCGCGGCAACCCGTGGCAACCGTTACGCGCGATTGAACCCGTAGCGCTCGATCCGGTTCAGCAGCCACGTGACGCCGAGCGCGCATACCGTGCCGAGCGTCACCTCGCCGAGCCGCACGAGCGGGATGTCCCACAGCGGGCCGTTGCCCGGGAACAGCATCACGATCGTCGCGGTCACGCCGCCGAGCCGCGCGGCGCTGCCGATGTTCACGCACCAGCAGCAGACGATCACGACCGCGACCGCGATCGGATACGCGATGAAATGTCCGCCGCCGAGCGCGGTGCCCGCGAAGCCGAGCAGCCCGCCGATCATCGCGCCGATGAACTGGTCGCGCGACAGCGACATCGTGTCCGAATAGCTGTGCTGCGTGACCGCGATCGCGGTGATCGCGGCCCAGACCGCCTGCTCGGTATGCAGCGCGCGGCCGATTCCGTACGCGAGGCACGCGCCGCAGACCGTCTGCAGCGCCATCAGCGCGCCCTGCGCGAGCCGCTGCCCGAACGACAATCCCTTGAACAGATCGAGCACCGACTGCTGGATCTGCTGTCGGGTCTCGTCGAGCGTCCTCATCGTGTCCATCGCGAATCCTCTGGCGTATCGGCGATGCGTTCGCATCAGCCCGCCTGTTCGGACGACGCCGGAGCGGGCGCGTCTTCCGGCGCGTCGCCGTTCTCGACGCGCGTTTCCGGCATGCCGAGCCAGACGAGCAGCACCGCGAGCGCGCCGGCGACCGCGAGCCCGAAGAAGCTGACCGCGTTGCCGAAGTGATCGGCGACGAAGCCCGCGGCGGCGGTGCTGAGCGTCGCACCGATGCCGGCCGCGAGACCGAACAGGCCGATGCACAGGTTGTAGCGGCCCTTGCCGCCCGCGACGTCCGCGGCGATCAGCGGCAGCATCACGCCGAACACGGCCGCGCTGATCCCGTCGAGCATCTGCACCGGCACGAGCAGATACGGGCTGCCGACGCCCGCGAACAGTAGCGCGCGCACCGGCAGCGCGGAGAACCCGAGCAGCAGGATCGGCCGGCGGCCCCAGCGCTGCGCGGAGCGGCCGACCCACGGCGACAGCAGCGCGACGATCGCCTGCGGCACGATGATGCATGCGGCGATCACGAGCTGCACGTTCTCGCCCATTCCGGCCGTGACTTCGCCGGCCGCGAGGTTCAGCATTGCCGCGTTCGACAGGTGGAACAGCACCACGCACGCGGCGAAGATCAGCATCCGCCGGTCGCGCAGCAGCTCGCGCAGCGTCTCCCGCTCGCCGGGGCCGCCGCCGTCTCCGTCGCCGTCTCCACGATGGCCGGGCGCCGCGTGCGGCGCGATCGTGTGCGTCGGCTGGATCATCGACAGCGCGACGAGCGCGGGCAGCGCGAGCGCCGCGGTCAGCCAGAACACCGCGCGCGCGGACAGGTATTCGCCGAACAGGCCCATCAGGCCCGCCGCGACCGCGCTGCCGATCGACGCCCAGCGCGCATTGCGGCCGAGCCGGTCGCCGAGGTTCGCGCGGCCGACGAGCGCGAACGACAGCGCGGCGAGCGCCGGCGTCAGCATGCAGCTCGCGAAGCCGTGGAACACCTCGGCCGCGATCACCGGCACGATCGTCGGGCTCGCGGCGAGCAGCACCGCGGACAGGATGATCGCCGCGATCGCCCACGCGGCCGCGCCTTTCTTGTTCTTCAGCGCGTCGACGGCCGCGCCGCCGGGCACCTGGCTCACCATCGCGCTGATCGTGCCGATCGACAGCACCATGCCGATCTCGCCCTGCGTCCACTTGTGCGACGCGAGGTACGACGCGATAAAGGGGCCGAATCCGGTCTGGACGTTCGCGACGAAGAAGTTGAGCCAGTCGAGGGCTCGCAGGCTGCGCAGGCTGACGGCTTGCCGGATCGTCATCGGACTGCTCTCGCTGACGATGCGCTCGCGCGCGCCGGTGGCGCGGATGCGGCCGAGGCCGCGGGCGGCGCCACTGGCGGTGACACCGGCGGCGACACAGCGACGACCGGCTTGTCCGCCGCGTACGGCGGCGCGGCGTGGACCTGCGTCGCGCTGAGGTCGAGCTGCGCGCGCAGCGTCTTGTCGCGGGTCACGAAGCGCAGCGCGGACCAGTTTGCGGCGATCGTGCGGCGCGCCGGATCGACGAGCCCGCCGAGATCGAGCACGACCGCCTGCGGCTGCGCGTCGCGGTCGATCAGCACGTCGACGACGCGGCCGACCGTCGAGCCGTCGGGGCGCTCGACGTCGCTGTCGAGCACTGGCAGGCGCGTGGCGCGCGAGCCGGCGAACACGCCGGATAGCGGCACGATCTTCGGCCGGTCGGCGGGCGGCAGTTCGCCGGGCGGCACGTCGAGCACGATCGGCGCCTGGCGGCCGCCGGGCGTGAAGCGGAACACGGTCCACGGAAACGCGGCCTTGCGGTCGCCGACGCCCATGAAGCCCTGCAGGTTCACGATCATCTCGCGTGGCTTGCCGCTCGCATCGGTGACCATGTCGACCGCGCGGCCGATCACGCGGCCGCCGCGACGCTGCACTTCGCTGTCGAGCAGCGCGCGGATCTGGCTGCGATCGAGCGTGCGCGTCGCGACGAGCGGCGGGGGCGGCGGCACGGCGGGCGGCGGCGGCGCGGGCCGCGCGGCCGGCTTCGGCCGCGCGGCCTCGCGATGCGGTTCCTTCTCGACCCTGGCTTCCTCGGGCGGCTGCGGCGCGGGCGTCGGCGGCAGCGTCAGCGGTTCGCCGGGCGCCTCTTCGACGGGCTCGACGAGCGCCTCGCTGATCGGCGCGGGTGGATTCTGTGTCGGCAGCAGGCCGCAGCCGGACAGCAGCAGGGTGGCGACGAGAACCGGAAAGGCCGGTAGGGACGACGACAGACGGAAAGCCGAACGCGGAAAACCGCCGCTCATTGACAGACACTCCAAGGGTCGACGCGGCCCGGTCGGGCCGCTGCTGGCGATGGAAGGCGGGTGCATGCGCCGCACCGCGCGAGCGGAGAGTTTAACGCGAGTTCGCGATGAGGCCGATTGCGGCAGGTTGCGACAACGTGACCCGGCGTGGTGCCGGGCGATCGGGGGGCGGGGCGTCGCGCGTCGTGCGCTGCCCCGGTCGGGCATGCACCGCTTACTTCGCGATGCCGCCGAGCGCGTTCGTGACGGGGGCCAGCAGGCTGCCCGCGCCGCCGAGCGCGGAGCCGCCCGTGCTGCTCGTCAGCGAACCGCCGGTCAGGCCGCCGGTCACCGCGCCGCCCGTCAACGAGCCGCCGGTCGCGCCGGTCACAGTATGCACCGTCGAGTTGAGCGCGGTCGTCAGCGCGCCTGCCGGCGACCCGCCGCCGGCTGCGCCGGTGACGCCGGTCGCGGTCGACACGAGGCCGGTGACCGGCGCGAGCGGGCTTGCGGCGCCCGAGCCCGAGCCGCCGCCGAGGAGCGCGGTGCCGGTCGTCCCGACCGTATTGCCGGTCGCGGTGACGACGCCGCCGACGCCCGTCGTGACCGGGTTGTTGCCGGTCGACGCGAGCGTGTTGCCGGCCGCCGCGACGCCGTTGCCGACCGTCGTGATCAGGTTCGTCGCCGGCCCGCCGACCGGCGTCGCGCCGACCGCGCCGGTGATCGAGCCGACCGTGTTCGTGATCGGCGTGATCGCCGAGCTCGCGGTGCCCGTTACCTGAGCGACCGGCCCGCTCGACAGTTGCGTGCCGAGCGTCGCGCCGCCGCCCGCGACGGTGTTGCCGAGCGTCGTCACCGCGCCGCCGACGGGCGACGTGATCGGTGCGAGCGGCGACAGCGCGGAGCCGCTGCCGCCGAGGCTCGTGACCGCGCCGCCGGTCGCCGCGACGCCCTGACCGAGGTCGCTGACGACGTTGCCGGTGCTCGACACCGTCGTGCCGACCGGGTTCGTCGACGAGCCGGAGCCGAGCTGGCCGACGCCGTTGTTGATGCCGGTGCCGAGCGCGGACACGGCCGCGCCGGCGTCCTGCACCGCGGTGCCGAGCGACTGCGTGGTGCCGCTGTTGGTGCCGGGGATAGACTGGCCGGAGATGGCGGTGCCGGCGTCCGACACGGCGGCGCCGCTTGCGGTGACGACGTTGCCCGACGCGGCGGCCGTCGTGCCGACCGAGTTCGGAGACGACGTGCTGCCCGAGCCGGAACTGGAACCGGAGCCGCTCGCCGTGGCGGCGCTGGGCGAGCTGCCGGAGCTGCCGGTGCCCTGGCTGAGCGCGCCGGAGCCGCCGCAGGCGGTGAGGGAGAGCAGCGCGGCGACGCTGGCTGCGATCATCGTGGTGCGGAGCGTGCAGAGATGGTTTTGGGTGTTCATGTGTTGCCTCGTATCGATGCGATATGGACGGGTCGGGACCCGGGTGTTCAGTGCCGAATGGGTGTGTCCGGTCGTCGACCGTTTCAATCGTTCGTTTGCTTCTGGTGCCGCACCATCTGCTGCCTCCTTGTCTGGCTTTGCGCCATTGCGTTTCGATCAAAATCCCGAGAAGCGTTTGAAACGGATTTCCGGAGATTGAGTGTTTGTGTTATTCCGGTCGTGCCCGCCGTTTCGCGGCGCTCTCGCGTTCAGGACTTTGCATGACGAGATTAGACCAGGGCCATTAGGGCTTCCTTTAATTAAGGTCAAATTGAAGTAAGCATCCGATTAAGACGTGCGGAGGCCCGCCCAGAGTGGCGTGGCACGGCGCATCGGCGGGGATTATTTTTATGAATCCTCGAATCGAGTGCGGATGACGGGAAATCGCGTCAGGGTTTATCGCTATTAAGTTTTAAATCGGCGATTGAGACGTGTGCTTCAAAGAAGGATTTATATTTTTTTGGGTGCGCGAACAAATGCGGGTTCGCTCGCCGGCGGATTTTGGCGAGCGAAGCGGGCCGTCCGGCGTATGCGGTCGGAATGGATTCTGGGGGAATCGGCGCGTGCGAGGGCACGGTCTGGAAGACGCTGAACCTGAAAACGACGGACATGCCGCCGGTGCCGGCTCATGACGCGGGCGCGTTTGCGCCGGGTGGGTATCGCGTGCGGCCGGCCACGTGGCCGGCCGATCGGCGCGGATGCGGCGATTACATCAGCACGATGTCGTATCGTAGCTGTTTGAATTGCTGAAACCTGAATTATGCGGTTCCTTTGGCGAGCAATTCCACCATGCGGGTTTGCCATCCAGGGCCGGTTGCTTTCCAGTATTCAAGGACAGATACTGGCAGGCGCAGGGAAATGGCCGCCTTCGGTTCTCCGACGACCGGCCGGCCACGCTTACGGGCAATGGTCTCTCCAATGGCTTTGTTTTCCTCAACTGCACCCGATTCCTGATTCGCTTCCCGGCGCACTCGTTCCCAGTCCGTGCGGCTTTCACCGCGTGAGCGGGCAGCACGCATTTCCGCGCTAGTCATCGAAGTGATTTTCGAGCCACTCATGATAGGCCCTCCGCTCGTCACGTTTGGCCGGGCGGAAACTCACGATTCGGTAGCGATCCTCGCCCGGAACGAACGCTACCGACAATACAGCCAAGACCTCGAACACGTAGGCGAAAGCCTGTTGGCGGAATTCGTCGCGACGAGGACTGTCCACGATCAGGGCGTACTCGCTTTCCAGCACCAGATCAGCATCGGCGAAATCCAGCCCATGCTTTTCCAGATTGGTGGCGCGCTT
Source organism: Burkholderia guangdongensis (assembly GCF_013403875.1). Classification (GTDB taxonomy): domain Bacteria; phylum Pseudomonadota; class Gammaproteobacteria; order Burkholderiales; family Burkholderiaceae; genus Burkholderia; species Burkholderia guangdongensis. The sequence goes on from NZ_JACBNX010000004.1 coordinate 282,043, forward strand.
GTCCTCATCCCATTCGTAGATCATGGGAATATTGTATATACGTAATTCGATTAGTCAAGCGGAAATCTGAAGCTTGGGGCACGATCACTACGTGAGGCTCGTCAGCCGCCGGACTGGATGCATGGTCAGAGCGGGTAACGCTATGTCAATAACCCCTACATCAACACGATGTCGTACTGCTCCTGACTCAGATTCGACTCGACCTGCAGCGACACCGGCTTGCCGATGAAATCGATCAGCATCGCGAGATGCTGCGATTCCTCGTCGAGGAACAAATCGATCACCTGCTGCGACGCGATCACGCGGAACTCGCGCGGATTGAACTGCCGCGATTCACGCAGGATCTCGCGCAGCACGTCGTAGCAGACGGTGCGCGAGGTCTTCACCTGCCCCTTGCCCTGGCACACCGGGCACGGCTCGCACAGCACGTGCGCGAGCGATTCGCGCGTGCGCTTGCGGGTCATCTCGACGAGCCCGAGCTGCGAGAAGCTGTTCACGGTCACGCGCGTGCGGTCGCGCGACAGCGCCTTCTTCAGCTCCGAGAGCACCGCGTCGCGATGCTCGGCGTTCTCCATGTCGATGAAGTCGATGATGATGATCCCGCCGAGGTTGCGCAGCCGCAATTGCCGCGCGATCGTGTGCGCGGCCTCGAGGTTCGTCTTGAAGATCGTGTCGTCGAAATTGCGCGCGCCGACGTAGCCGCCGGTGTTCACGTCGATCGTCGTCATCGCCTCGGTCTGGTCGATCATCAGGTAGCCGCCCGATTTCAGATCGACGCGCCGCGACAGCGCGCGCTGGATTTCCGTCTCGATGTTGTACAGGTCGAACAGCGGCCGCTCGCCGGTGTAGTGGTGCAGCTTCGGGCTCACGGCCGGCGTAAACGCGTCCGCGAACTCGGCGAGGCGCAGGTACGTCTCGCGCGAATCGACCTGAATTCGCGTCGTGTCGTCGTTCGCGAAATCGCGCAGCACGCGCTGCGCGAGGTCGAGATCCTGATAGAGCAGGCTCGTCGCCGGCAGCCGCTGCGACTGCTCGACGATCGTCGCCCACGTCTTGCGCAGATACGTGACGTCACCGGCGAGCTCGTCGCCCGTCGCGTCCTCGGCGATCGTGCGCACGATGTAGCCGCCTTTCTCCTCGGCCGGAATCACCGCGGTCAACCGCGCGCGCACCGCCTCGCGCTCGGCCTCGCTCTCGATCTTCTGCGAAATCCCGATGTGCGGCTCCTGCGGCAGATAGACGAGCGTGCGGCCCGCGATGCTGACCTGCGTCGACAGCCGCGCGCCCTTCGTGCCGATCGGATCCTTGATCACCTGGACCATCAGCGTCTGGCCCTCGAACACGATCTTCTCGATCGGCTGGTGCGGAGTGTTCGCCGGCGCGTCGGCCGCGCGCGGGTGCCAGATGTCCGCGACGTGCAGGAACGCCGCGCGCTCGAGGCCGATGTCGATGAACGCGGACTGCATGCCGGGCAGCACGCGCACGACCTTGCCGAGATAGATGTTGCCGACCCGTCCGCGCGACAGCGTGCGCTCGACGTGAAGCTCCTGCACCGCGCCTTGTTGGACGAGCGCGACCCGCGTTTCCTGCGGCGTGATGTTGATCAGGATTTCTTCGTTCATTGTGCGATTCAGAAGTCGACGCGCGCCGCCCGCAAAAGCGCCGCCGTCTCAAAGAGGGGCAGACCCATGATACCCGAATGGGATCCGTCGATTCGTTCTACGAACTCGGCCGCGCGCCCCTGGATCGCGTAGGCGCCCGCCTTGCCGAACGGCTCGCCGGTGTCGACGTAGCGCACGAGCGCATCGCGCGACACGGCCGCGAAGCGCACCGTCGAGCGCGACAGCGCGGGCGGCAGCCGCTCGCCCCGCGCGTCGACGACCGCGAGCGCGGTCAGCACCTCGTGCTCGCGGCCCGCGAGGCGGTCGAGCATCGCGAGCGCGTCGTCCGCGTCGCGCGGCTTGCCGAGAATCGCGCCGTCGATCGTGACGGTCGTGTCCGCGACGAGCACCGGCGCGGCCGGCCTGCCGCTCGCGACGAGCCGCGCGTGCGCGGCGTCGGCCTTCGCGACGGTCACGCGCAGCACATAATGGTCGGGCGCTTCGCCGGGCCGCTCGGCCTCGAGGGCCTCGGCGTCCTCGTCGGCGCGCGGCGGCAGCAGCTCGAAGCGCACGCCGATCTGCTGCAGCAGTTCCTGGCGGCGCGGGCTCTGCGACGCGAGATAGAGGTACGGGAAAGAGTCGGGTAGGGCGCTGGACGGCATCGTATGAGGGTGGGTGAGGGCGCGCGACGCGCGTCGCGACGACGCCGCGTCACGCGCGGTGATAGGGGTGATTCTGCGTGATGCTCCACGCGCGGTAAAGCTGCTCCGCCAGCAACACGCGGACCATCCCGTGCGGCAGCGTCATGCTCGAGATTCGCAGCAGCAGGTCCGCGCGATTTTTCAGTTCCGGATCGAGCCCGTCCGCGCCGCCGATCACGAACGCGACGTCGCGCCCGTCCTGCTGCCAGCCGGGCAGCGCCTGCGCGAGCTGCATCGTGGTCCAGTCGCGGCCGCGCTCGTCGAGCGCGACGATCCGAGCATTTTTCGGCAGCGCGGCCTCGATCTTCGTCTTCTCGGCGGCCATCACGCTCTCCGCGCTGCGGCCGCCCGAGCGCAGCTCGGGCTTGATCTCGCGCAGCTCGATGCGCAGCTCCGGCGGCATCCGCTTCGCGTACTCGTCGAAGCCTTCGGCGATCCAGCCGGGCATCTTGTGCCCGACGGCCAGGATGTGCAGCTTCATCGGCGCGTCCGGCCGTCAGCGGCGGCGCGCGGCGGTCTTGCGCGCCGGGCGGGCCGGCGCGGCATCCTCATCTTCCTCGTCGTCATCGGCGTGCGCGGCCGCCGCGCCGTTCGGACCCTTTGCTCCGCCGAGCTTCATCCGTACCGGCTTGTCGCCCCAGATTTCCTCGAGGTTGTAGTACTGGCGCAACGCGGGCTGCAGGATGTGCACGACCGCGTCGCCGCAGTCGACGAGCACCCACTCGCCGGTGTCCTCGCCCTCGGAGCTGACGACGTCGCCGCCCGCTTCCTTCACCTTTTCGCGCACGCTCGACGCGAGCGCCTTCGTCTGCCGGTTCGACGTGCCGGACGCGACGATCACGCGGTCGAACAGCTCGGTCAGATGGCTCGTGTTGAATACTTTGATGTCTTGCGCCTTGATGTCTTCGAGTGCGTCGACGATCACGCGCTGCAGTTTGCGGATATCCATGTGGTCAGGAATGGTAGAGACGATGTTGAAGAATATAGGCCCAGACGGCGGGCGGCACGTTTTCGGCCTTCGCGTCGGGCATCTGCTCGCGGCGCGCGAGGCATTCGCGCAGATGCGCGCGGATGTCGGTCGCGGCGACGTCGAGCGCGAGCGTCGTGTCGATCAGCAGATGGCCGGACGGCGTCGACTTCAGCACGTCCGCGCCAGCCTGGCGCGCGGCGACTTCGGCCGCGACCGCCTGCGACGCGGCCGCGAGCTCGAAGCCCGGGCGCGTCGCCGCGCACACGTGCGCGAAGTCGAACAGGCGCCGCCAGTCGCGCCACGTGTCGAGCCGCACGAGCTGGTCGGCGCCGATCAGCAGCGACAGCGATGCGTCCCCGCCGATCCGCGCGCGCCAGCGCTCGAGCGTGTCGACGGTGTAGGTCGGCCCCGCGTGCTCGATCTCGTCGGTCGCGACGCTGACCGCGACGCCGTCGATCGCGAGCGACGCGGCAGCCGCGCGCGTCATCGCGAGCCGGTGCTCGGCCGCGGACACGTCGCGCTTCTGGTACGGCTGCCCGGCGGGCAGCAGCACGAGCTCGGTCAGGTCGAGCAGCGCCGCGAAGCGGCGCGCGAGCGCGAGATGCCCGTCGTGGATCGGGTCGAACGTGCCGCCCAGAAGGCCGATGCGACGCGACAGCAGGCGCGGCGGCGGGGCGGAGCGGGCGGTGGTGTTCAGAAGGGCGTCCTTTCGTGACGAATCGTCGCGCGAGCGGGCTCAGGCCCAGTCGCGCGGCACGAGGAAGTCGCTGTACAGGCGCGCCTCCGGCGTGCCCGGCTCGGGCTGCCAGTTGTAGCGCCACTGCGCGGCGGGCGGCATCGACATCAGGATCGACTCGGTGCGGCCGCCGCTTTGCAGGCCGAACAGCGTGCCCCGGTCGAACACCAGGTTGAATTCGACGTAGCGGCCGCGCCGGTACGCCTGGAACGCGCGCTCGCGCTCGCCGTACGGCGTGTCGCGGCGGCGCTCGACGATCGGCATGTACGCGGCCAGGAACGCGTCGCCGACGCTTTGCATCATCTCGAACGCGCGTTCGAAACCGCCTTCCGCGTAGTCGTCGAAGAAGATCCCGCCGATCCCGCGCGCCTCGTTGCGATGCTTCAGGAAGAAATACTCGTCGCACCACTGCTTGAAGCGCGGGTACAGATCGGCGCCGAACGGATCGAGCGCGCCCTTGCACGTGCTGTGGAAATGGCGCGCGTCGTCGTCGAAGCCATAGATCGGGGTCAGATCCATTCCGCCGCCGAACCAGAATATCGGCTCCTCGCCGTCCTTCGTCGCGATCAGCATCCGCACGTTCATGTGCACGGTCGGGCAGTACGGATTGCGCGGGTGCAGCACGAGCGACACGCCGAGCGCGGTGAAGCCACGGCCCGCGAGCTGCGGGCGCGCGGCGCTCGCCGACGGCGGCAGCGTGTCGCCGGCGACGTCCGAGAAGCCGATCCCCGCGCGCTCGAAGAACCGGCCGTCCTCGAGGATCCGCGTGCAGCCGCCACCGCGCAGCCGCTCGTCGGGCGCGCGCCGCCACGCGTCGGTCGCGAGCGGCGTGCCGTCGAACGCGCCGAGCGCGTCGGCGATCCGCGTTTGCAGGCCTTGCAGATACGCGCGCACGCGCTCCACGTCGTAGGTCGAATCGGTCATGGGGATCGGGCGCTCGACGGCGCCATTTCAAAAAAGCATCTGCCGGGCATTCTATCGAACCCCGGCAGATCGGAGGGCGGACGGTGCCCCGCGAGCGGGGCGGGCCGTCACGCGTTCTTGCGGTTCAGCGCGCGATGGCCGATGTCGCGGCGATACTGCATCCCTTCGAAGTTGATCTGGTTGATCGTGTCGTACGCATGCTGCTGCGCTTCGCGCACCGAATCCGCGAGACCGACCACGCACAGCACGCGGCCGCCCGACGTGACGAGCTTGCCGCCGTCGAGCGTCGTGCCCGCGTGGAACGTGACCGCCTGCTCGGTCTCGGCCGGGATGCCGTTGATCCGGTCGCCCTTCGTCGGCGCATCCGGATAGCCGTGCGCGGCGAGCACGACGCCGAGCGCGGTGCGGCGGTCCCATTCGAGCTCGACCGTGTCGAGCGTGCCCGCGATCGCGTGATCGACGACCTTCGAGAAGTCGCTCTTCAGGCGCGACATGATCGGCTGCGTCTCCGGGTCGCCCATCCGGCAGTTGAACTCGAGCGTGCGCGGATGGCCGTCCTTGTCGATCATCAGGCCCGCGTACAGGAAGCCGGTGAAGCGGATGCCGTCCTTCTCCATCCCGCGCACGGTCGGCATGATGATCTCGCGCATCACGCGCGCGTGCATCTGCGGCGTGACGATCGGCGCGGGCGAGTACGCGCCCATCCCGCCGGTGTTCGGGCCGCGGTCGTCGTCGAGCAGGCGCTTGTGGTCCTGGCTCGACGCGAGCGCGAGCGCGTGCTTGCCGTCGACCATCACGATGAAGCTCGCTTCCTCGCCGTCGAGGAACTGCTCGATCACCACGCGCGCGCCGGCATCGCCGAGCTTGTTGCCGGACAGCATCATGTCGACCGCCGCGTGCGCTTCTTCCAGCGACATCGCGACGACGACGCCCTTGCCGGCCGCGAGCCCGTCCGCCTTCACGACGATCGGCGCGCCTTTCGCGTCGATGTACGCGTGCGCGGCGGCCGCGTCGGTGAAGGTTTCGTAGTCGGCGGTCGGAATGCCGTGGCGCTTCATGAACGCCTTCGCGAAATCCTTCGAGCTTTCGAGCTGCGCGGCTTCGCGGGTCGGGCCGAAGATCTTCAGCCCGCGCGAGCGGAACAGGTTCACGATGCCGGCCGCGAGCGGCGCCTCGGGGCCGACGAGCGTGAACGCGACGCCCTCGGCCTCCGCGAAATCGGCGAGCGCGTCGAGCGACGTGATGTCGACGTTCTTCAGGCGGTCGTCCTGCGCGGTGCCGCCGTTGCCCGGCGCGACGTAGACCATCTGGACTCGCGGCGACTGCGCGAGTTTCCACGCGAGCGCGTGTTCGCGGCCGCCGGAACCGACGACGAGTAGTTTCATGGGAGCATCCCCGTAGGCTGGAAAACGTGGCGGCCGGCATGCCCGTGCGTGCCGGCCGCGAAATCGGGCGAGCCGCCGCCGCGCGCGGGGCGGGGCGGCAGGCTGTTCATCATTCCTCGTCGATGACGGCGTTCGTGTATACCTCCTGCACGTCGTCGAGGTTCTCGAGCGCGTCCAGCAGCTTCTGCATCTTCGCCGCGTCGTCGCCGGTGAATTCGATCTCGTTCTGCGGCTTCATCGTCACTTCGGCGAGTTCCGCCTTGAAGCCGGCCGCCTCGAGCGCGTCCTTCACCTGCGAGAACGTCTGCCAGTCGCACAGCACTTCGATCGAGCCGTCGTCGTTCGTGTTCACGTCGTCCGCGCCCGCTTCGAGCGCCGCGTCCATCAGCGCGTCTTCCGACGTGCCCGGCGCGAACAGGAACTGGCCGACGTGATCGAACAGGAACGCGACCGAGCCGTCGGTGCCCATGTTGCCGCCGAACTTCGAGAACGCGTGGCGCACTTCCGCGACCGTACGGGTGCGGTTGTCGGTCAGCGTGTCGACGATGATCGCCGCGCCGCTGATCCCGTAGCCTTCGTAGCGGATTTCCTCGTAGTTCGCGCCGTCCGCGCCGCCGACGCCGCGGTCGATCGCGCGCTTCACGTTGTCCTTCGGCATGTTCGCGTCGGCGGCCTTGTCGACCGCGAGACGCAGGCGCGGGTTCGAGTTCGGATCGCCGCCGCCCAGGCGGGCCGCGACCTGAATTTCCTTGATCAGGCGGGTCCAGATCTTGCCGCGCTTCGCGTCGGCTGCCGCCTTCTTATGCTTGATGTTGGCCCATTTCGAATGACCAGCCATACGTTTCTCCGTCGCCTGTCGCGAAACCGCGCGGGCGTTTGATCCAATGTGTCGTTGAGTCCGGCGGCCGCCGGGGCGGCAGAATGCCGCGTGGGCCGCGCGTGTCGGGTGGATCGCGATTTTATCACGCACCATCCGCACCATCCCGCTCAGTTCTTCGTGCCGAACAGCCGGTCGCCCGCGTCGCCGAGGCCGGGCACGATGTACGCGTGCTCGTTCAGATGCGAATCGAGCGATGCGACGTACAGTTTCACGTCCGGATGCGCATCCTGGAACACCTGCACGCCCTCGGGCGCCGCGACGAGCGCGAGGAAGCGGATGTTCTCGCCCGGCACGCCGCGGCGCTTCAGCACGTCGATCGCGTGGACGGCCGAGTAGCCGGTCGCGACCATCGGGTCGCACAGGATGAAGATGCGGTCCTCGAGATCGGGCAGCCGCACCAGATACTCGACCGGCCGGTGATCCTCGGCGCGGTACACGCCGATGTGCCCGACGCGCGCGGACGGCACGAGATCGAGCAGGCCGTCCGACATTCCGACGCCCGCGCGCAGCACCGGCACGATCGCGAGCTTCTTGCCGGCGATCACCGGCGCGTCGATCTCGACGAGCGGGGTTTCGACCCGCTTCGTCGTGAGCGGCAGGCTGCGGGTGATCTCGTAGCCCATCAGCAGCGTGATCTCGCGCAACAGGCCGCGGAACGTGCGCGTCGACGTGTCCTTGTCGCGCATGTGCGTGAGCTTGTGCTGGATCAGCGGGTGATCGAGGATGAAAAGATTCGGGAAGCGGCTGTCCTGTTTCATGGCGGGCGCGGGGCAAAGGAACGAACGGGGGAACGGGGCGGCAGCGGGCGATGGGCCGGGCTGCGCGCGTCATCAGCGCAAGTTTACCGAAGATATGGGGCGTTCCGGAGATATGATCGGCGTCTTGTCGCCAATCGTCGCGCGCCGGCCGTCGGCGCGCGGATTTCTCAAGGGACCGAATCCATGGATCTGGGCATCGCAGGCAGGACCGCGCTCGTGTGCGCGGCGAGCAAGGGCCTCGGGCGGGGTTGCGCGGAAGCGCTCGCGGCCGAGGGGGTGAACCTCGTGATCGTCGCGCGCACGCGCGACACGCTCGACGCGACCGCCGAGCAGATCCGCGCGGCGACCGGCGTGTCGGTGACGGCGATCGCGTGCGACATCACGACGGCCGAGGGCCGCGCGCTCGCGCTCGCCGCGTGCCCGCAGCCGGACATTCTCGTGACGAATGCGGGCGGCCCGCCGCCGGGCGACTTCCGCGACTTCTCGCGCGACGACTGGATCCGCGCGCTCGACTCGAACATGCTGACGCCGATCGAGCTGATCCGCGCGACCGTCGACGGGATGATCGCGCGCCAGTTCGGGCGAATCGTGAACATCACGAGCTCGGCGGTGAAGGCGCCGATCGACGTGCTCGCGCTGTCGAACGGCGCGCGCTCGGGGCTGACGGGCTTCGTCGCGGGGCTGTCGCGCAAGGTCGCGTCGCACAACGTGACGATCAACAACCTGCTGCCGGGGCTGTTCGACACCGACCGGATCGCGACGACGCTCGCCGCGTCCGCGAAGGTGCAGAACACGACGGTCGACGAGATGCGCGTGCGGCGCGCGAAGGAGATTCCGGCGGGACGGCTCGGCACGCGCGACGAGTTCGGCGCCGCGTGCGCGTTCCTGTGCAGCGTGCACGCGGGGTATATCACCGGGCAGAACTGGCTACTCGACGGCGGCTCGTATCCGGGCACGTTCTGAGCGGGCGGTGCGGGTGGCGCGGGCTGCCCATCGCATCGACGATAGATAGATCACGACTGACGCAACGACAAGGATTCTGCAGATGAAGACACCTCGCATCGCGCTGATTGCGCACGACGCGAAAAAGGACGAGATCGTCGGGCTCGCGGGCGAATATCGCTCGACGCTCGCGCGCTGCGCGCTGGTCGGCACTGGCACGACGGGCGGGCGCATCGCGGCCGCGCATGGGCTGACGGTCGAGCGCAAGCTGTCGGGGCCGTTCGGCGGCGATTTGCAGATCGGCGCGGAGCTGGCCGAAGGGCGCGTCGACATCGTCGTGTTCCTGCGCGACCCGATGACCGCGCAGCCGCACGATCCGGACATCACCGCGCTCGTGCGCGCGTGCGACGTGCACAACGTGCCGTGCGCGACGAACGTCGCGACGGCGCGGATGCTGCTCGACGATCTGGCGCGGCGGTTCGCGGCGGGGGAGTGAAGGCGGGCGCTACCACTTGCAGCCCGAGTCGCTTGTTGCGCCGTACATGAGCATTGGGATCGCGAGGAGTCCATGGCGCGCGTGGGCGGTTCGGCAATCGCGACGCTGGGATTTGTCGATGCCGCGGGCAAGGGGGGACTCGGGGGCTTCGGAAGGTGTTTCGGCGTTGGAGGGGGCGAACGGCGACGCTGGCCGGTAGCGATTCGTCCGGCTTGGCGGGAGACGCTTCAAGTCGTTCTGCCAGTCCACGCTCGGCGTGGGTGCCTCGTTTGATTGCGCGTTCGCGTTGCGGGTTGGCTCGGGATTGGCTGCGGGCGACGGGCGCGCAGCCGTGGCGCTGGTCGCGCGCGCTTTTGGGATTGGCTTTGCGGATTCCGTTCCAGTCCTGGACGAGCGCGGCTTCGGGGCCTGCTGTTTCGGACGAGCGCGGATCGACGTCACTCTCTCCTCGGCCGGTGCTGCGGAGGTCGGCTGCGTTTCGGGCGGAATCATCCGAATGATCAAAGGCGCCGCCTTGGGGCGCGCGGCAGTCGCTTTAACTTGCGGACTTTCGCGCAACGCGATCAGTGCGAACACGTGCAGTAATGTAACGATCACGAACACGGCAAAGACGAAGCCGCGATTGCGTCGATCGGAGGCCGTGAACGAAGGCAAGACGTTGAATGAAGCGCGTGGATTGATCAAGGTCAGATAAATCGTTTGCGTATCGAGAGTACGTTGCGAACTGTCCCGGTTTTGATGTCGTCGACCATCTCGTACACGACCGGCACGACTAACAAACTCAGCAGCGTGGAGGTCAGCAAGCCGCCAATCACCGCCACCGCCATCGGGGCTCGAAAGCTGGCATCGCCGCCTGTACCTATCGCGATTGGCACCATGCCAGCCGTCATCGCCACCGTGGTCATGACAATCGGCCGCGCACGCTTACGGCATGCGTCGACGATGGCTTCGGTGCGCGAGAGTCCCAATTCGCGCCGCGCGGCGATCCCATACTCCACTAGCAGGATCGAGTTCTTGGTCACGATGCCCATCAACGTCAGGAGGCCGATCAGAGCCGGTAGGGACAAGCTGAATCCAAACAGCGCCAGCAGGCCGAATGCACCGCCCATCGACAACGGCAACGCGGCCAGGATCGTAATGGGCTGAGTGAAGTCGTGGAACAGCAGCACCAACACTGCGTAAACGCATAAAATTCCGGCGGCCATCGCCAGGATGAAATCTCCGAAGAGTTTTCCCATTTCCTCGACGTCGCCAGCAGGAAGGCGGCGAACGCCCGGCGGCAGGTTCTTGATGGAGGGGAGTGCCGCCACTGCCTGTTCCACTTCGCTCAACGGATGGCCCTCCAAACTGATGCTGATGGAGATGTTGCGGTTGCGATCGTAACGGTTGATCTGAGCCGGGCCGCTTTCGATGGTCAGGTCGGCGATGTTCTCGAGTGGTACTGCGCCGCCGTGCCCCGGTATGCGGAGTTGGCGGAGCGTGTCAAGTGAGCGGCGCGCGTTGCCAGCCAGTTCGACGCGGACATATACCTGTCTCTCAGGCAGGCTCATCTTGGGCAAGTGGACGTCATAATCGCCAGCGGTGGCCACACGCACTGTCTGGCCGATAGCCGTTGCCGTCACACCTTGCTGAGCGGCACGCGCAAAATCGGGGCGAATGGCGACTTCCGGCCTCATCAAGCTGGCTGACGATGTCGCTGCTCCCAGCCATTGAAGCGTGCGCAGATCGCGCATCACGTCGTGCGCGGCCTGTTGCAGCGTAGCGGGGTCGTCGCCGGCGAGGACCATCTTCAATTGCTCGCCCGACCCGTCGCCACCGAACGAGATGCGCACACCAGGCACGTCCTCCAATTGCTTGCGCAACTCGCGTTGGATCTGCTGCTGGTTCCGGCGGCGGTCGTTTCGATCGGTAAGCGAAATGCGCAGTGTGCCAGTGTGTACATCGCCGCCGCTGGAATCCGGCACGCCGAGCATCACGCTCGAACCGATGGTCGTATACACACTGCGCACATCCTTGTGCTGGATCGCCAGACGGCGCACGCGCTCGGTGGCGTCGCGTGTTTGCTGAATAGTGCTACCCGGTGGCGTCTGCACCGTCACTTGCAGCTGCGCCCGGTCTTCGGATGGAATGAACGTTGTCGGGATCAGGCTAATGATCGCTACCGATGCGCAGAAGAAGGCCGTCGCCATGCCACCGGTCTTCCAGCGGTGCGTGAGACTCCACCGCACAGCTTGAAGATAGCGTGTCATGATCGGGGCCTCACGCACAGGCTCGGGCTTGAGGGCTGGCTTGAGCAGGTAGGCCGCCATCATCGGCGTCAGCAAACGTGCAACGATCAGCGAGGCCAGGACAGCGAGTGACGCGGTCCAGCCGAACTGTTTGAAGAACTTGCCGGTGATACCGCCCATGAATGCCGTGGGGAGGAATACGGCCACCAGAGCAAGCGATGTGGCAACCACCGCCAGACCGATCTCTCTCGCCGCTTCCAGCGCAGCCTGAAACGGCGGTTTGCCGTTGCGCAAGTGGCGCACGATGTTTTCCACCTCGACGATGGCGTCATCTACCAAGATGCCCACGACTAACGTCAGCGCCAGGAGCGTGATGGCGTTGAGCGTGAAACCCAAAAAATGCATGGCGGCAAAGGTGGGAATGATGGACAACGGCAGGGCCACGGCCGAGACGAATGTCGCGCGCCAATCGCGCAGAAACAGCCAGACCACGACCACGGCTAGAACCGCTCCCTCAAAGAGCGCGCGCATTGCGGCCGCATAGGACTCCGACACCGGCTCAACGAGGCTGTGGACCATCGTCACTCGCAATTCGGGCCGGTCGGCCTGCAGCGCGGCGATGGCCGCCTGCACCCCTTCCGCTACGGACACTTCGCTGGCGCCGCGGGAGCGGAACACCTGGAAGCTGACCACCGGCTTGCCGTCCAGCAGGGCCATCTGACGCGGTTCCGCACCAGTATCGCTAATGTCCGCAATATCCGATAAACGGATGTGCCGACCGTCGTCGAGCGGAAGGTCTACCTGAGCCAGTTCGCGCGCGTTCGTGGCCGCACCGACGACGTGGATCGCCTGCTCCTGCCCACCGATATTGCCGCGCCCACCATGCGCTTCCTGCTGCATTGCGCGCAATTGCGAACTGATCTGCGCGACCGTTACGTTCAAAGCCTGCAGCCGCACCGGATCCAGCTGCAATCGCAATTCGCGGTTCACGCCGCCCTGGCGCGCCACCTTGGCCACGCCAGGCACGGATAGCAGCTTCTTGCTGACGGTGTTGTCGACATACCAGGACAAGTCTTCGGCATCCATGTCGGGGGCCTGCAGCGCGTAAGCCAATATCGGCGCGGAGGCAAATGTTACGCGCGAGATCTCCGGCTCCTGGACGTCGGGCGGCAATTGAGCTCGGATCCGGCTGACGGCGTCGCGCACGTCGTTGACGGCCTCCTGCACGTCCTTCTCCAACTGGAATTCGATCATCGTGGTCGAGCTACCGTCATTGATTGTCGACGCGATATGCTTGACGGCCCCGATGCTGGCGACGCTGTCCTCAATGCGTCGCGTGACCTCGGTTTCCAGCTGGGATGGCGTCGAGTCAGGCAGGCTTGCCGTCACGGACACAACAGGGAAGTCGATGTCGGGAAATTTCTGAATCGGCAGCATCCAGAACGACACCCCTCCCGCCACGGTAACCAGGACGAACAGCAGGATGGGCGGTATGGGGTTGCGGATTGCCCAGGCAGAGAAATTCAATGTGCCTGCTCCACCGGAACGGGTGTTTCCGTGGCTGGCCCAGCCGTGCCGGATGTAGACACGCGAACCAGGTCGCCGTCCGTCAAGAATACGGCGCCAACTGCCACCACGTCGTCATCCGGGCCGATGCCTTTCACTATTTCCACGCGGCCGTCTTGCCTGCGGCCGACCGTCAGCTTGATCTGGCGGACACGATTCCGTGATCCGATCACCATCGCGTAGTCGTAGCCGTCACGGGGGACGATGGCCGTCTCGGGTAACGTCATAGCCGACGCGTCACCCAGCAGCACGTACCCCGAAACGTACATGCCAGGCTTCAATTCGCTGGGCGCGTCGGTTGCCGCGGGCAAATCGACAAAGAGGAGACCGTTGCGTGTAGCGGCATTGACCGTTGGCGCGATCCGGCGCACGCGGCCGTCGACCGAGCTGCCGTCGAGGCGGCGCACACGGACCGGCTGCCCAGTCTGCACCTGCGGCAGCAGGTCGCCGCTCACCTCGGCATGCCACTCGAGCCGATTCTGGCGAATCAGTCTGAAGAGCTCTGAGCCGATCGACACCACCGCACCCATGGTCGCCGAGCGGGCGCTGATCACGCCGTTGTCCGGGGCGACCACGCGCGTGCGGCGTAGACGGATCGTCTCATTGTCAAAACGGGCGCGAGCGGAGGCCAGTCGGGCCGCCGCCGTCCGGGCTTGCGTGGCGTAGCGCGTCACGTCCTGCTGGCTGATTGCGCCACTTCCGTCGAGCGCTTGCACGCGACGTGCCTCGTCGGCAGCCTGCGCGAAAGCTGCCTTGGCCTCATTCAGCATAGCGCGCTGGGCGGCCAACTCCGTACGAACCGTTTCGTCGGACAGCTGTGCCAGCAATTGTCCTCGCTTGACTGCATCGCCCACGTTGACGAGCACCTCGGTCAATTTGAGACCATTGACTTCTGCGCCGATGCTGGCTTCCTGCCATGCCTGTACCATGCCGCTCGCCGCAATCGTTCGCGGCCACTCGCGTTGGTCTGCGCGCACCACGTCGACCGTGAGCGCTGGCTTGATTACGTCCGCGTCAGTAGGCGTTTGCTGGCCGCATGCGGCCAGCAAACATGCCATCACCGGGGGTAGCATGGGTTTGCAAATACGATGAGCCATCATCAAGCGTTTCAGGAAAGTGGTCGGCTGCTCGCAACCCGCGCCTCCGGCACAGCGAGGTGAACCTTGATGCCGTAGTTGGCCCGTGCCTGATCGCAATGACCTTGCGCGGTTTTCACGCGCGCGGCCCCTGCGCCACCATCGAAAGGAGGCAATGAGGCCGAAGGTCAGGATGATCGGAGGAATCAACCGATCGCCTACTGTGCATCAGCCACCGTGGCTTGCGCTTGCGCTAGATCAGCCGAAGCGGCAAACCCGCCGGCTTCAACCCGCGCCTCGCTCGCTCGATTGCCCCCAATCCCGACGCGGGCAAATTCCCGCGCGCTGCACGAATCCGCCCGACGCGCGAGAATCGTGCGTCGCGATCTGCGCGTCGGCCGGAGCGGCCGCCCATCCGGCCGTCTGTCCATTCGGCCGCCGCTCGCGCCGCGCGGTCGCCGAACCGCACATGTACCACCCCAAACACGAGGAGCACACGATGCCGAAAGCAATCCGTTACGACCAGCCGGGCGGCCCGGACGTGATGAAATGGGTCGACGTCGAGGTCGGCGTGCCGCAGGCCGGCGAGGTCCGCATCCGGCACCACGCGGTCGGGCTCAACTACATCGACGTCTACTTCCGCACCGGCCTTTATCCGCAGCCGCTGCCCGGCGGCCTCGGGATGGAGGCCGCCGGCGAAATCACCGCCGTCGGCGAGAACGTCACTGCGTTCAAACCCGGCGACCGCGTCGCGTACGTGTCGCCGCCGCCCGGCGCATACGCGCAGGAGCGCGTGCTTGCCGCCGACCGGCTCGTGAAATTGCCCGACGCGATCGGCTACGACGACGCGGCCGCCGCGATGCTGCAGGGCCTGACCGCGCACTATCTGCTGCGCCGCACGTACCCGGTCAAGGCCGGCGACACGATCCTGATCCACGCGGCCGCCGGCGGCGTCGGCCTGATCGCCTGCCAGTGGGCGAAGGCGCTCGGCGCGACCGTGATCGGCACGGTCGGCTCCGACGAGAAGGCCGCGCTCGCGAAGGCGCACGGCTGCGACCACCCGATCGTCTACACGCGCGAGAACTTCACGCAGCGCGTGAAGGACATCACGAACGGCGCCGGCGTGCCGGTCGTCTACGATTCGATCGGCAAGGACACGTACGTCGGCTCGCTCGACTGCCTCGCGCCCCTTGGGCTTTTCGTCAGCTTCGGCAACGCGTCGGGCCCGCTGCCGCCGATCGACTCGAAGGAGTTCTCGTCGCGCGGCTCGCTGTTCTTCACGCGGCCGACGCTGTTCACGTACATCGCGAAGCGCGCCGCGCTCGAATCGGCGGCCGACGAACTGTTCGGCGTGATCGAGTCGGGCAAGGTGAAGATGAGCATCAACCAGCGCTACGCGCTCGCCGACGTCGCGCAGGCGCACATCGACCTCGAATCGCGCAAGACCACCGGTTCGACGATCCTCGTGCCGTAAGCGCGCGAAGCAAGCGGCACAAGACGCCACACCAGGCACGCCACACCACGCACCGCCGGCCCGCCACCGGCACGCTTGCAAGCCCCACCGGACGGGCGGCGCAGCCGCGCCGCCCGTCGTCGTTTACGCGTTTTTTACGCGCGCCCCCGTACCTTTGACCCGTCCTTTACGCGTAATCCAATAATGTTCGAGTCGTCCGATTTCGAAGACGGAGAACACAAAAATGGATGCGGTTTTCATCGGCGGCCTGGCGATCTTCGCCGCGCTGATCATGGCGTTGATCGCCGGCTGCGAGAAGCTCGCGCAGTTCGGTCGCGGGGGGCGGCCATGACCTGGATGCTCTGGCTCGCGGGCGTTTCCACCGCGCTGCTGTTCGCGTATCTCGTCTATGCGCTGCTGCGCGCGGAGGACATCGAGTGAACGCGAACAACCTGATTCAATCGGGCCTCTTCATCGTCGTGCTGCTCGCGGCGGCGGTGCCCGTCGCGCGCTACCTCGCCGCGGTGATGGACGGCAGCTCGCGCGTCGTGCGCTGGTTCGGGCCGCTCGAGCGCGCGCTCTATCGCGTCGCGGGCGTCGACGCGCAGCGCGAGATGGGCTGGAAGGCGTACGCGGTCGCGACGATCGCGTTCAACGCACTCGGCGCGCTGTTCCTGTACGCGATCCTGCGGCTGCAGGGCTTCCTGCCCGGCAACCCGCAGCAGTTCGGCGCGATGACGCCCGACAGCGCGTTCAACACGGCCGTCAGCTTCGTCACGAACACGAACTGGCAGGACTACACGCCCGAGCAGACGGTCAGCTACCTGACGCAGATGCTCGGCCTGACCGTGCAGAACTTCTTTTCCGCGGCGACCGCGATCGTCGTCGTGATCGCGCTGATCCGCGGCTTCGCTCGCCACACCGCGCAGACGATCGGCAACTTCTGGGTCGACCTGACGCGCGTGACGATGTATGTGCTCATGCCGATGTCGATCGTGATCGCGGCGCTGCTGATGAGCCAGGGCGCGATCCAGAACATGACGGCGTACCAGGATGTGCCGGTGCTGCAGGCGAGCACGTACGACGCGCCGAAGCTCGACGCGCAGGGCAATCCGGTGAAGGACGCGAAGGGCAATCCGGTGACGGTCAAGACAGCGCTCGTGAAGCAGACGATCGCAATGGGCCCGGTCGCGTCGCAGGAAGCGATCAAGATGCTCGGCACCAACGGCGGCGGCTTCTTCAACGCGAACTCCTCGCATCCGTACGAGAACCCGACGCCGTTCGCGAACTTCGTGCAGATCATCGCGATCCTGATCATCCCGGCCGCGCTGTGCCTCGTGTTCGGCCAGATGATCGGCGACCGGCGGCAGGGCGTCGCGGTGCTCGCGGCGATGACGGTCGCGTTCGCGGTCGCGGTCGGCGTCGAGATCAGCGCCGAGCAGGGCGGCAACCCGACGCTCGCGGCGCTCCACGTTGATCAGAGCGCGAGCGCGCTGCAACCGGGCGGCAACATGGAAGGCAAGGAGACGCGCTTCGGCATCGCGCAGACCGGCATCTTCACGGTCGCGACGACGGCCGCGTCGTGCGGCGCCGTCGACGCGATGCACGATTCGCTGACGCCGCTCGGCGGCCTCGTGCCGATGCTGCTGATCCAGCTCGGCGAGGTGATCTTCGGCGGCGTCGGCTCCGGCCTCTACGGGATGCTCGTGTTCGCGCTGCTCGCGGTGTTCGTCGCGGGCCTGATGATCGGCCGCACGCCCGAGTACGTCGGCAAGAAGATCGAATCGTACGAGATGAAGATGGTGTCGATCGTCGTGCTGCTGACGCCGCTGCTGGTGCTCGTCGGCACGTCGATCGCGGTGCTCGCCGACGCCGGCCGCGCGGGCATCGCGAACCCGGGCCCGCACGGCTTCTCGGAGATTCTCTACGCGTTCAGCTCGGCCGCGAACAACAACGGCAGCGCGTTCGCGGGGCTGTCGGTGAACACGCCGTTCTACAACTGGCTGACGGGCATCGCGATGTGGTTCGGCCGCTTCGGCACGATCGTGCCGGTGCTCGCGATCGCGGGCTCGCTCGCCGCGAAGAAGCGCATCGCCGCGACGAGCGGCACGCTGCCGACGCATGGGCCGCTGTTCGTCGTGCTGCTGATCGGCACCGTGGTGCTGGTCGGCGCGCTGACCTACGTGCCCGCGCTCGCGCTCGGCCCTGGCGTCGAGCATCTGATGATGTGGCTCGGCGCGTGATCCGCGCCAGGGCAAAGAAAAAGGCATGCGAGAGATTGCGATGACTCAACATTCCGCAACACGGTCCTCAGCGACCCTGTCCATGTTCGATCCCGCGCTGTTGCGCCCGGCGATCGTGGATTCGTTCAAGAAACTCACGCCGCGCACGCAGTTCCGCAACCCGGTGATGTTCTGCGTGTACGTCGGCTCGATCCTGACGACGATCCTGTGGATCGCCGCGCTCAACGGCCAGGCCGAAGCGCCCGCGGGCTTCATTCTCGCGATCGCGCTGTGGCTGTGGTTCACGGTGCTGTTCGCGAACTTCGCGGAGGCGCTGGCCGAAGGCCGCTCGAAGGCGCAGGCGGCATCGCTGCGCAGCGCGAAGAAGGACGTGATGGCGAAGAAGCTCGGCGAGCCGCATCCGAAGGCGCCGATCCGCATCACGACCGCGTCGGATCTGCGCAAAGGCGACGTCGTGCTCGTCGAGGCAGGCGACGTGATCCCGGCCGATGGCGACGTGATCGAAGGTGTCGCGTCGGTCGACGAGTCGGCGATCACCGGCGAGTCCGCGCCGGTGATCCGCGAGTCGGGCGGCGACTTCTCGGCGGTGACGGGCGGCACGCGCGTGCTGTCCGACTGGATCGTCGTGCAGGTCACCGCGAACCCGGGCGAGGCGTTCCTCGACCGGATGATCGCGATGGTCGAAGGCGCGAAGCGCAAGAAGACGCCGAACGAGATCGCGCTGACGATCCTGCTCGTCGCGCTGACGATCGTGATGCTGCTCGCGACCGCGACGCTGCTGCCGTTCTCGGTGTTCTCGGTCGGCGCGATGAAGGCCGGCCACGTGGTGACGATTACCGCGCTCGTCGCGCTGCTCGTCTGCCTGATCCCGACGACGATCGGCGGCCTGCTGTCCGCGATCGGCGTCGCCGGGATGAGCCGGATGATGCAGGCGAACGTGATCGCGACGTCGGGCCGCGCGGTCGAGGCGGCCGGCGACGTCGACGTGCTGCTGCTCGACAAGACCGGCACGATCACGCTCGGCAACCGTCAGGCGTCGACGTTCCTGCCCGCGCCGGGCGTGACCGAGGAAGCGCTCGCGGATGCCGCGCAGCTGTCGTCGCTCGCGGACGAGACGCCGGAAGGCCGCAGCATCGTGGTGCTCGCGAAGGAGCGCTTCAACATCCGCCAGCGCGACATGGGCACGCTGCATCCGACGTTCCTCGGCTTCTCCGCGCAGACGCGGATGAGCGGTGTGGACCTGCATCCCAATGGGGCCGCCTCCGGCGCGCCGGGCCGCGAGATCCGCAAGGGCGCGGCCGATGCGATCAAGCGCTACGTCGAGACGCACGGCAGCCGCTTTCCGGACGAGGTGCGCCGCGCGGTCGACGACGTCGCGCGCCGCGGCAGCACGCCGCTCGTGGTCGCGGACCTCAATGAGGGCGCCGCGCGCGTGCTTGGCGTGATCGAGCTGAAGGACATCGTGAAGGGCGGCATCAAGGAGCGCTTCGCAGAGCTTCGCAAGATGGGGATCAAGACCGTGATGGTCACCGGCGACAACCGGCTGACGGCGGCGGCGATCGCGGCGGAGGCGGGCGTCGACGACTTCCTCGCGGAGGCGACGCCGGAGACGAAGCTCGCGACGATCCGCGAGCATCAGTCGGCGGGCCGCCTCGTCGCGATGACCGGCGACGGCACGAACGACGCGCCGGCGCTCGCTCAAGCCGACGTCGCGGTCGCGATGAACACCGGCACGCAGGCGGCGAAGGAAGCGGGGAACATGGTCGACCTCGATTCGAACCCGACGAAGCTGATCGAGATCGTCGAGATCGGCAAGCAGATGCTGATGACGCGCGGCTCGCTGACGACGTTCTCGATCGCGAACGACATCGCGAAGTACTTCGCGATCATCCCGGCCGCGTTCGTGACCACGTATCCGCAGTTGAAGGTGCTCGACATCATGCACTTGACGTCGCCGGCGTCCGCGATCCTGTCGGCGGTGATCTTCAACGCGCTGATCATCGTCGCGCTGATTCCGCTCGCGCTGAAGGGCGTGACGTACCGACCGCTGGGCGCCGCGTCGCTGCTGCGCCGGAACCTGCTGGTCTACGGTCTCGGCGGCGTGCTGCTGCCGTTCCCGTTCATCAAGCTGATCGACATGACGCTCGCCGCGCTCGGCTGGGCGTGATGGATACACTGCAAGGACATTCGCGATGAAAACATTGATTCGTCCGCTTCTCGTGATCTTCGTCGTGCTCGCCGCGCTGACGGGGCTCGCGTATCCCGCCGTGGTGATGCTCGTCGGCCAGAGCGCGTTCCACGCGCAGGCGAACGGCAGCCTCGTCGAGCAGAACGGCAAGGTCGTCGGCTCCGCGCTGATCGGCCAGTCGTTCGACAAGCCCGGCTACTTCTGGGGCCGCCTGTCCGCGACCACGCCGATGCCGTACAACGCCGCGAACTCCGGCGGCTCGAACCTCGGCCCGCTGAATCCGTCGCTGTCGGATCAGATCAAGGCGCGGATCGCCGCGCTGAAGGACGCCGGCACCGACGTGTCGAAGCCGGTGCCGATCGATCTCGTGACCGCGTCCGCGAGCGGGCTCGATCCGGAGATCAGCCCGGCCGCGGCCGAGTACCAGATCGGGCGCGTCGCGAACGCGCGGCACCTGCCGGCCGACACGGTCGCGAAGCTCGTCGCGGACCACACGACGGGCCGCCAGTTCGGCGTGTTCGGCGAGCCGCGCGTGAACGTGCTGAAGCTGAACCTCGCGCTCGACGCGGCCGCGCCCGCCGCGCGATGAAACGACGGCGCGTGCGCCGTCTTTGGCATTCGCGGCCATTTGGAACGACAATGCGTGCAGGCGCGCGCACCGGAGCCCCTCGTTTCGCATGAACCGTCCCGATCCCGATCAACTCCTCGACAAGCTGCAGCGCGACGAAGAAAAGCAGCGGCGCGGCCAGCTGAAGATCTTCTTCGGCGCGTCGGCGGGCGTCGGCAAGACCTACGCGATGCTGCAGGCCGCGCGCCAGCGCAGGGAGGACGGCGTCGACGTCGTTGTCGGCATCGTCGAGACGCATGGCCGGACCGAGACCGCCGCGCTCGTCGACGGCCTCGACGTGCTGCCGCTCGCGAAGCTCGACTACCGCGGCCGCGCGCTCGCCGAGTTCGACCTCGATGCGGCGCTCGCGCGCAAGCCCGAACTGATCCTCGTCGACGAGCTCGCCCATTCGAACGTGCAGGGCGCGCGCCACCTGAAGCGCTGGCAGGACGTGATCGAGCTGCTCGACGCGGGCATCGACGTCTATACGACCGTCAACGTCCAGCATCTGGAGAGCCTGAACGACGTGGTCGGCTCGATCACCGGCATTCGCGTGTGGGAGACCGTGCCGGACCGCGTGTTCGACGCGGCCGACGAGGTGACGCTCGTCGACCTGCCGGCCGAAGAGCTGCTCGCGCGGATGCGCGACGGCAAGGTCTATCTCGCGCAGCAGGCCGAGCGCGCGGTGCGCAACTTCTTCCGCAAGGGCAACCTGATCGCGCTGCGCGAGCTCGCGCTGCGGCGCACCGCCGATCGCGTCGACGCGCAGATGCGCGAGTACCGCGCCGACCGCTCGATCCAGCGGATCTGGCAGGCGCGCGAGCGGCTGCTCGTCTGCGTCGGGCCGGGGCCGGAGGCGCCGACGCTCGTGCGCGCGGCCGCGCGGCTCGCGGCGAGCCTGAAGGCGGACTGGATCGCCGTCTACGTCGAGACGCCGAAGCTGCAGCGGCTGCCGGACGCGCAGCGCGAGCGCACGCTGAACGCGCTGAAGCTCGCGGCGGAACTCGGCGCGGAGACCGCGACGCTCGCGGGCGCCGACGCGCTCGCCGCGCTGATCGGCTACGCGAAGGTGCGCAACGTATCGAAGGTCGTCGCGGGCGGCTCGCCGAGGACGGGGCTCGCGCGCCGCTTCTCGCGGCCGTTCGGCGAGCGCCTCGCGGAGCGCGCGGGCGACGTCGATCTGATGCTGATCCGCGCGTCCGCGAGCGACGAGGTGCGCGTGGCGCCGCTCGACGCGCGCGCGCGCGACTGGCGCGACGCGTTCGCGCACCTTGGCGGCGACCGCTCGCCGCCGCGCCACTACGCGTACGCGGCCGCGATCTGCGCGGGGATCACGGTCGTCGCGAGCGCGGTCCACGCGCACCTCGACCTGACGAACCTCGTGATGCTGTACCTGCTCGGCGTCGTGTTCTCGGCGGTGCGCCTCGGGCGCGGGCCGGGCGTGCTGCAGTCGTTCCTGTCGGTCGCCGCGTTCGACTTCTTCTTCGTGCCGCCGCGGATGTCGTTCTCGGTCAGCGACACGCAGTATCTGCTGACGTTCTTCGGGATGCTGCTGACGTCGCTCGTGATCAGCCACCTGACGTCGAGCCTCACGCGCGAGGCGGACCTGGCGCAGCGGCGCGAGCGGCGCACCGGCGCGATGTACGCGATGGCGCGCGAGCTCGCGGCCGCGCTGACGAACGAGCAGATCGTCGAGATCGGCAGCCGGCACGTGTCCGAGGTGTTCCGCGCGCGCGTCGCGATCCTGCTGCCGGACAGCGCGGACCAGGTCCGGCAGAAGCTCGAGGAGCCCGACGCGGCGATCACGCTGACGGGCGGCGATCTCGACAACGACGTCGGCCAGTGGGTGTACGACCAGCAGAAGCCGGCCGGGCGCGGCACCGACACGCTGCCCGCGACGAAGGCGCGCTACCTGCCGCTGAAGGCGCCGATGCGCACGCGCGGCGTGCTCGCGGTGCTCGCGCAGGATCAGCGCGAACTCGAGGTGCCCGAGCAGCAGCGGATGCTCGACGCGTTCGCCGCGCAGATCGCGCTCGCGGTCGAGCGCGTGCATTACGTCGACATCGCGCGCGACGCGCTCGTCAGCATGGAGTCGGAGCGGCTGCGCAACTCGCTGCTGTCCGCGATCTCGCACGACCTGCGCACGCCGCTCACGTCGATCGTCGGCTTCTCGTCGATGCTCGCGAACGCGCGCGCGGCCGGCGCGGCGGGCGGGCCCGCAAGGGTGGGCGGCGACCCGGCGGGCCGCGACCGGGCGGCGGAGCGGCACGCGCAGCGCGAGGACGAACTCGTCGACGCGATCCACGACGAGGCGCTGCGGATGACCGGCATCGTCACGAACCTGCTCGACATGGCGCGGCTGCAGGCGGGCAGCCTGCAACTGAAGCGCCAGTGGTCGCTGCTCGAGGAGACGGTCGGCGCGGCGCTCGCCGCGTGCCGGCGCGTGCTCGCGCGGCATCCGGCGCGGGTCGCGCTGCCGCCGGACCTGCCGCTGCTGCAGACCGACGCGGTGCTGATGGAGCGCCTGTTCACAAACCTGTTCGAGAACGCGGCGAAGTACACGCCGCCCGACGCGCCGATCGAGATCGGCGCGCAGCGGATCGACGAGGACGGGCTGCCGTTCGTGCGCGTGTTCGTCGACGATCACGGTCCGGGCCTGCCGCCCGGGATGGAGACGCGGATCTTCGACAAGTTCACGCGCGGCGAGAAGGAATCGTCGACGCCGGGCATCGGGCTCGGGCTCGCGATCTGCCGAGCGATCGTTGACGCGCACGGCGGTAAAATCGGCGCACTGAACCGCACCGCGCCCGACGGGCACGTGACGGGTGCCCGCTTCTGGTTCACGCTGCCGGTCGACGCGCCGCCGCCCGCCGCCATCCCGGACAGCGAGGCCGACGAGGCCGATGCGCTGCCCGCGCCGCCGTCCGACGCGCCCGCGCCGTCCGCTTCCGATAGGCCCGACCATGAGTGAACCGACACCGACCGTCGTCCTGATCGAGGACGAGAAACAGATCCGCCGCTTCGTGCGCGCCGCGCTCGAGGAGGAGGGGATCGCCGTGTACGAGGCCGAGACCGGCAAGCAGGGGCTGATCGAGGCGGCGACGCGCCAGCCCGATCTCGCGATCGTCGATCTCGGGCTGCCGGACACCGACGGCCTCGACGTAATCCGCGAGCTGCGCGGCTGGTCCGAGGTGCCGGTGATCGTGCTGTCCGCGCGCACGCAGGAGGACGAGAAGGTCGCGGCGCTCGACGCGGGCGCGGACGACTACCTGACGAAGCCGTTCGGCGTGTCCGAGCTGCGCGCGCGGATCCGCGCGCATCTGCGGCGGCGCAACCAGGGCGGCGCGAGCGCGTCGCCGCAGGTGAGCTTCGGGACGGTGAGCGTCGATCTCGCGCTGCGCCAGGTCTGGCGCGACGGCGAGATCGTCCACCTGACGCCGCTCGAATATCGCCTGCTCGCGACGCTCGTGCGCCACGCGGGCCGCGTGCTCACGCACCGGCAGCTGCTGCGCGACGTGTGGGGGCCGTCGCACGTCGACAGTCATCACTATCTGCGGATCTACATGGCGCATCTGCGCCAGAAGCTCGAGCGCGATCCCGCGCAGCCGGAGTACATCGTCACCGAAACGGGTGTCGGCTACCGGCTCGTCGGCGCCGCTTGAGCGTGAGCATGAGCGTGGACACGAGCGCGCGCCCGTAAGCCGTTTGTTATACTCCCGGCCGCCCGGGGACGACCCCGGGCCATTCGCTTGAACGGGGACGGCCCCATCTGATTCGCGGAATCGCTTCGACATGGCCTGGGTTTTGTTGATGATCGCCGGTTTGCTGGAGGTCGCGTGGGCGGCCGGGATGAAATCGTCGGACGGCTTCACACGGCTCGGCCCGTCGGTGTTTACGGTCGTGACGGCGCTCGGCAGCTTCGTGCTGCTCGCGATCGCGATGCGCGAACTGCCGCTCGGCACCGCGTACGCGGTCTGGACCG
The DNA here is from genome assembly GCF_013403875.1 of Burkholderia guangdongensis. GTDB lineage: Bacteria > Pseudomonadota > Gammaproteobacteria > Burkholderiales > Burkholderiaceae > Burkholderia > Burkholderia guangdongensis. The sequence goes on from NZ_JACBNX010000004.1 coordinate 306,779, forward strand.
GGATCGGCGCGGTCGGCGCGTTCGTGTTCGGCATCGTGATGATGGGCGAGGCGGTGACGGCCGCGCGCGTCGCGAGCGCGGCGCTGATCGTCGCGGGGCTCGTCGGGCTCAAGCTGTCGTCCGCGCACTGAACGGCGCGCCGCGCGACCCTCGGGTTCCGGTGTCTTGGGGGGCGGATGCTGCGCTGCTTATAATGGAACGCATCCGAGCCTGAATGCAAGGAGGCCGTGATGGTCGAAGCCATTTCGCTCGGCGCGGGTCTCGCGTGGGCGAGCGGCCTGCGCCTGTACCTGACCGTGCTGATCGCGGGCGTGCTCGCCCGGATCGGCTGGCTCCATCTGCCCGATACGCTCGCGATCCTCACGTCGCCGTGGGTGATCGGCGCGGCGGCGGCGCTCGCGGTCGCCGAGTTCCTTGCCGACAAGATTCCCGCGTTCGATTCCCTGTGGGACGCGGTCCACACGTTCATCCGGATTCCGGCCGGCGCGGTGCTCGCGGCCGGCGCGCTCGGCCATGCCGATCCGACGGTGCTCGCGATCGCCGGACTCGCCGGCGGCACGCTCGCCGGCGCGTCGCACGTGACGAAGGCCGGCACGCGCGCGCTGATCAACCTGTCGCCGGAGCCGATCTCGAACTGGATCGCGTCGTCCACCGAGGACGGCCTCGTGTTCGGCGGGCTCGCGCTCGCATTCTTCGCGCCGCTGCTGTTCCTCGTGCTGCTGGCCGGGTTCCTCGCGGCGTCCGCGTGGGCGTTGCCGCGGCTCTGGCGCGGCGTGTACGGCGGCTTCAGGGGGATGGCGAACCACATGGTCACGCGGCTCCATTCGATCGGGAGCAAACGAGATTGAGGGGGCGGCCATCCGTCGGGCCGCCATCCGTGGGGCACGGTGACGGCACGCCGCGCGCGCACGCGGGCCGGTTCGGCTGGCGCGATCTCGTCGCGCTGGCCGCGCGGATGACCGCGCGCGACTGGCGCGCCGGCGAACTGACGCTGCTGGTGCTCGCGCTGGTGCTCGCGGTCGCGGCGCTGACGAGCGTCGGGTTCCTCGCGGACCGACTGCGCGCGGGCCTCGAGCGCGACGCGCGGCGGATGCTCGGCGCCGATTTCGTCGTGCGCGCCGATCGTCCGGTCGATCGGTCGTTCTTCGACGAAGCGCGCAAGCTCGGCCTGCGCACCGCGACGACCGCGATTTTTCCGAGCATGATCGGCGCTTCCCCCGATCCTTCCCCCGATGCTTCATCCGCTGCGTCGCCCGCCGCCGCGCCGCTGTCGCGGCTCGCCGCGGTGAAGGCCGTCTCACCGGGCTATCCGCTGCGCGGCGCGGTCGAGATCGCGCCGGCGCCCGGCGCGCCGTCGCACCAGGCCGCGTCGATTCCGGCGCCCGGCACCGTGTGGGCCGATCCCGCGCTGCTCGACGCGCTGCACGTGCCGATCGGCGGCCGCGTGCGCGTCGGGCTGCGCACGTTCACGGTCGCCGCGTCGATCTCCCGCGAGCTCGATCGCGGCTTCTCGTTCGTCAACTTTTCGCCGCGGCTGATGCTGCGCGCGGACGACCTCGCGTCGACCGGGCTCGTCGGCTACGGCAGCCGCGTCACGTACCGGCTGCTCGTCGCGGGCGACGAGCAGGCCGTCGCGCGCTTCGCCGCGTACGCGCACGCGCGCGTCGACGGCGGCAAGCTGCGCGGCGTCGGCCTCGAATCGCTGCAGGAAGGCCAGCCGCAGGTGCGACAGACGCTCGACCGCGCGCGCGCGTTCCTGACCCTCGTCGCGCTGCTGACCGCGCTGCTCGCCGCGGTCGCGATCGCGATGGCCGCGCAGCGCTACATGCGCCGCCATCTCGACGGCTGCGCGACGATGCGCTGCCTCGGCATTGGCCGCCGCACGCTCGGCACACTGTTCGCGCTCGAATTCGCGGGGATCGGCGTCGCGGGCGGCGTCGCCGGCACGCTGCTCGGCTACGGCGGCCACTGGATCCTGCTCGCGGCGCTCGGCAGCCTGATCGACGTCGTGTTGCCGCCGCCGACCGCGTGGCCGGCTGTCGTCGGCGTCGGCGCGGCGCTCGTGCTGCTGCTCGGCTTCGCGCTGCCGCCGCTCGTGCCGCTCACGCGCGTGCCGCCGGTGCGCGTGCTGCGGCGCGAGTGGGGCGGTGCCGCGCGCACCGCGTGGGCCGCGTATGCGGTCGGCGTCGCGCTGTTCGCGGCGTTGCTGATCGCGGCGGCCGGCAACCTGAAGCTCGGCCTGATCGTCGCCGGCGGTTTCGCGCTCGGGCTCGTCGGCTTCGCGCTCGTCGCGCGGCTCGCGCTGTTCGCGGCCGCGCGCGCGGCGCGCAACGCGCGTGTGTCGGCGCGCGTGCCGGCGGGCGTCGGCTGGCGCTACGCGCTCGCGTCGCTCGACCGGCGCGGCACCGCGAGCGCGCTGCAGATCACCGCGCTCGCGCTCGGCCTGATGTGCCTGCTGCTGATCGCGATCACGCGCAACGATCTCGTCGCCGGCTGGCGCGCGTCGACACCGTCCGACGGGCCGAACCAGTTCCTGATCGACATCCAGCCCGACCAGCGCGCGGATGTCGCGTCGTGGCTCGCCGCGCACGGCATCGACGCCGCGCTCGAGCCGATGGTGCGCGGCCGGTTGATCGCGGTCAACGGCAAGCCGGTGGACCCCAACGCGTACAAGACCGACGACGCGCGGCGGCTCGTTGACCGCGAGTTCAACCTGTCGTATACGACCCAACTGCCGTCCGACAACCGGATCGTCGCCGGGCGCTGGTACGGCGCGTCGACAACGCCGCAGATCTCGATCGAGGCCGGCCTCGCGAAGACGCTCGACGTGAAGCCGGGCGACGTGCTGAGTTTCGACGTGACCGGGCTGACGATCGACGCGCCGATCACGAGCGTGCGCAAGCTCGACTGGGGCACGTTCCGCGTGAACTTCTTCGTGCTGATGCCGCCCGCCGCGCTGACGGATTTCCCGGCGATCTACCTGACGAGCTTCCATTTGCCGACGGAGCGCGCGGCGCTGCTCGATCCGCTGATCGCGCGCGATCCGAACCTGACCGCGATCGACGTGACGCCGATCCTCGCGCAGCTCGAGCGCGTGCTGCTGCAGGTGACCGGCGCGGTGCAGTTCCTGTTCGCGTTCACGCTCGCGGCCGGCGTGCTCGTGCTCTACACGGCGCTCGCCGGCTCGCGCGACGAGCGCGTGCGGGAGGCGGCGCTGCTGCGCGCGCTCGGCGCGTCGCGCGCGCAGGTGGTCGCGGTGCAGCGCGCGGAGTTCGTCGTGGTCGGCACGCTCGCGGGCGCGATGGCGGCGGCGGGCGCGCTCGCGGTCGGCGCGGTGCTCGCGTCGCGCGTGTTCGATTTCCGGCTCGTGCCCGATCCGTGGCTCGTGCCGGCCGGTATCGCGGCCGGTGTCGCGTGCGCGGGTGCGGCCGGCTGGCTGAGCCTGCATAATGTGCTGCGGCGCCCCGCGCTGCGGTCGCTGCGCGACGCTTGAGCCGCACCTGAGCGGCGCGCCGGCTTTCTCCAGCACCCGAATCCGGAAGACCTGTATGACCGATGTGAATGACGACGCGCCGTCGCAGCCGACGGCGTTCGAGCTCGTGGGCGGCGAGGCCCGCGTGCGCGAAATCGTGGATCGTTTCTACGATCTGATGGACCTCGAGCCCGAGTTCGCGCAGATCCGCGCGCTGCACCCGGCGTCGCTCGACGGCTCGCGCGACAAGCTGTTCTGGTTTCTGTGCGGCTGGCTCGGCGGGCCGGACCACTACATCGAGCGCTTCGGCCATCCGCGGCTGCGCGCGCGGCATCTGCCGTTCGCGATCGCGTCGGTCGAGCGCGACCAGTGGCTGCGCTGCATGGCGTGGGCGATGGAGGACGCCGGGCTGCCCGAGCCGCTGCGCGAGCGGCTGATGCATTCGTTCTTCGACACCGCCGACTGGATGCGCAACCGGCCCGGCTGATCGACCGGTACACCGCCGCCCGGATGCCGGTGCAAGCGCCACTGGGGCCGCAACGCGCATCGGGCGACACTCGGCGAATCTCATCGGCTACGACACGTTCCCCATCATGACTACTGAAGCATTGTTCCGCGAAGACGCCTATCTGGCCCGCTGCGACGCGATCGTCACGGCCGTCGACGAGCTCGGCATCCATCTCGACCGCACCGTGTTCTATCCGCTCGGCGGCGGGCAGGCGGGCGACACCGGCGTGCTGACGCTTCCCGGCGGCGCGACGATCGCGATCGCCGACACGCGCAAGGCGAAGTTCGACGGCGCGACGCCCGACGACGCGGTGCACGTGCCCGCGCCCGAGCAGGCGGCGCTCGCGGCCGTCGCGCCGGGTACGCGCGTCGTCGCCGAGATCGACTGGGCGCGCCGCTACCGGCACATGCAGCTGCATACCGCCGGGCATCTCGCGTGCGCGGTGCTGCCGTATCCGGTCGACGGCTGCAGCGTGACCGCCGACTACGTGCGAATCGATTTCGCGACCGTCGAGCCGATCGAGCGCGAGCACGTCGAGGCGCGGCTCGCCGCGCTGATCGGCGGCGCGCATCCGGTCACGACCGAATGGATCACCGACGACGAGATGGCCGCGCGGCCCGAGCTCGTGCGGACGATGAGCGTGAAGCCGCCGATGGGCCTCGGGCGCGTGCGGCTGCTGCGGATCGAGGGCGTCGATCTGCAGCCGTGCGGCGGCACGCACGTGCGCAACACGTCGGAGATCGGCGGGCTGCGCGTCGCGAAGCTCGAGAAGAAGAGCGCGCGCACGCGGCGGCTCGTGCTGGAGCTCGCATGACCACGGCTGGCGATTCGGCGGCGGACGGTTCGAAGGCGGCTGATTCGAAGGCGACCGACGCGAAGGCGGCCGATTCGAAGGCGACCGACGCGAAGGCGACCGACTCGAAGGCGACCGACGCGAAGGCGGCCGATTCGGCGACGGACTACGCGGCGCTCGATCCGCACGCGCGCGACGTGCTCGATTTCTGGTTCGGCGTGCCCGATTCCGACGGTTTCGGCAAGCCGCGCTCGCCGTGGTTCAACGGCGGCGCGAAGCTCGACGGGCAACTGCGCGAGCGGTTCGGCGCGCTGCACGACGCGGCGTGCGGCGGCGCGTGCGATCGCTGGGCCGCGACACCGCTCGGCGCGCTTGCGTTGATCGTCGTGCTCGACCAGTTTTCGCGGAACATTCATCGCGGCACGCCGCGCGCGTTCGCGGCCGACGCGAAGGCGCTCGCGCATGCGCGCGACGTCGTCGCGGCGGGCTGGGACGCGCGGCTGCCGAGCGTCTATCACCGCGCGTTCGTCTATCTGCCGTTCGAGCACGATGAATCGCGCGACAGCCAGCGCGAGGCCGTGCGGCTGTTCGCGTTGCTGAAGGACCTGGACGCGGGCTGCGACGGCTATCACGACTACGCGCTGCGTCACGCGGCCGTGATCGAGCGGTTCGGGCGCTTTCCGCACCGGAATGCGATTCTCGGCCGCGCGTCGACCGACGAAGAAGCGGCGTTTCTGCGCGAGCCGCGATCGTCGTTCTGACGCGGCGCCGCGTGTCGTGACGTGACGTGACGTGACGCGGCGCGGCGCGGCGCGGCGCGGTGTGGCCCGCGTCAGCGCGCGTGCGGCTCCGGCGTGCGCACGTACACGCGCAGCATCTCGTCGCGATCGCCGGGGCGCGCACCGGACCAGAACGGCCGCCACGCGGCGCCGAGCGCCGGCGGCGCCGCGCGCGCGCCCTGCATGATGAGCCAGGTGCAGCTCGTCGCGTCGGGTTGCGGCACCGGCACGTGCAGGATTCCGGAGAAGTAGTACAGCATCGGCGCTTCCGATTCGCCGAGCCCGATGCTCGCCATGCAGTCGTCGTCGTTCCATTCGATCGCGAGATGCGCGTTCAGGTCGTCGAACACCGACCGGTAGCTCTTCGCGACGTCCAGCCACGGCAGCAGCAGCGTATAGACGACCCCCCACGCGACGAGCGCGCCGGCGGTCCACGACAGCGCGCCGCGCCAGCGGCCGGTCGTGTGTAGCGCCGGCAACAGCCACAGCCAGCCGATCGTCAGCACGAGCGCGCCGATCACCAGGCCGGGCACGATCGGCATCGTCCAGTCGAGCGGCAGCCAGCGGCCGAGCGGCGCGAGCGCCGCATGCGAGATGCCCGGATCGGCCATCACCGACCAGGCGATCCAGGCGAGCAGCACGGCCGCGCCGAACAGCGCGCGGCTCAAATAGTCCCACGCGACGTGCAGTCGGGCCGGGAGCCGCGCGATCGCCTGCGCGGCGACGAGTGCGAGCGGCGCGACGAACGGCAGGATGTAGACTTCGCGCGACGTCGCGGCCATGTCCAGCACGACGAGCCCGATGCCGCCGAACAGCACCGGCAGCGCGACGCGCGGCGCGCGCCAGTCGCGCCACGCGCCGCGGGCGAGCGCGGCGAGCGCGAGCGGCCCGACCGGGAAGCCGACCGTGACGAGCGTGCGCCAGATGAAGAACGGCTTGTCGTTGCCGGCGCCGAGTTGCGGCACCGAGAAGCCGAAGAAACGGCCGACGTTGTTGTCCCAGAACCAGACCATGAACAGCGTCTCGGAGCGCACGAACAGCGCGGCGGGCCAGACGATCGCGAACGGCGCGAGCACCAGCGCAGCGACCGCGAGCGCGCGCCCGAACGCGCGCGTGCGGCACGCGGGGTAGAGCAGTAGCGCGCCGGCGAGCGTCGCGCCGAACACGAGCGGCACGAACAGTCCCTTCGACATCAGCGCGATGCCGACGCCCGCGCCGAACGTCGCGGCCGCACGGCGGCCGTGCGGTTGCGGCGTCAGGCCGGCGCGCGTCTGTCGGGCGCGCGCGTGCGCATCCACGACGAGTTCGAGCAGCCCGCAAAAGCCGATCGCGGCGCCGGCGAACAGCGCGACGTCGGTCATCAGGTCGTGCGTATGCTTGATCACGACGAGCGTGCCGGCCGCGAGCACGACGGGCCCGGCGACGCGCGCGTCGAGCCAGCGGGCCGCGCCGGTCGCGATGCGCGCGGCGCGTGCGGTGAAGCCGAACGCGAGCGCGGCGAACAGCGCGCTCGCGAGCCGCGCGGCGTCGTGCAGCGGCAGCACGCGCTGCAGCAGCCACGCGAGGCTCGCGGCGACCCAGTCGTACAGCGGCGGCTTCTCCATGAACGGCTGGCCCGCGTTGGTCGGCACGATGAAGTCGCCGGTGTCGAGCATGTGCTGGATGATGCCGAACGTGTAGGTTTCGTCCTGCTTCCACGGGTCGTGCCCGAGCACGCCGGGCAGCAGGTACGCGCACGCCAGCGCGACGACGAGCAGCCACGCGCGCCAGCCGAGGCCGGCGACGCGGTCGAGCGCGGGGATCGATACCCCTGCGGATGCACCAGCGGACGCACCGGCGCCAGCGGCCCCGGCAGCGGGCATCGCACGGACGGCGGCGATGGAGGCGATGGAGGCAACGGAACGATCGCTTTCCGCGGACGGATGGACGTGACGGGGCGGGGCGGATGTGGGCCGCCGGCCGGGCGCTGCGGTTCCCTGCATGGAAAAAGTCTCGGGTCGTCGGGCCGGGCTCCGCGATGGGGTCGGACCGATTCTGTGTGGCCGCGCGGCGCGCGATGGATGAGCGGCGCTTCGGCTGCCGCGACGGCGCTAGTAGACCACGGATTGTTACGGATGTTTACGGAAAAACGTTTGGCGTGCGGCGATGCGCGCCCCCGGGCGGCGTAGTGTTGCGCGAGTGCAACACGAGGCGGCGCGAACGGGCGCTAACGCCCGCCGCCGACGTCGAGCAGCGCGCCGGTCGTGTAGGACGCGGCGTCGCTGAGCAGCCAGACGATCGCCTCGGCGATTTCGTGCGCGACGCCCGCGCGCCCGAGCGGCGTCTGCGCGCCGAGCCGCGCCGCGCGGCCCGGCTGGCCGCCGCTCGCGTGGATCTCGGTCTCGATCAGCCCCGGCCGGACCGCGTTCACGCGCACACCGTGCGGGCCGAGCTCTTTCGCGAGGCCGATCGTCAGCGTGTCGACGGCGGCTTTCGAGCCCGCGTAGTCGACGTATTCGTTCGGCGAGCCGAGCCGCGCGGCGATCGACGACACGTTGACGATCGCGCCGCCGCGTCCGCCGCGATCGGTGGACAGCCGGCGCGCGGCCTCGCGCGCGCACAGGTACGCGCCGAGCACGTTCGTGTCGAACATCCGCTTCAGTCGCTCGACGGGCATGTCGGCGAGCGGCATCGACGGCGCAACGATCCCCGCGTTGTTCACGAGCGCGTCGAGACGCCCGAGCGACGCGGCGAGCGTATCGAACATCGCGATCACATCGGCCTCGACCGACACGTCGCCGGCGACGACGCACGCGCGCCCGCCCGCGTCGCGCACCGCCTGCGCGGTCGCATCGGCCGCGGCCTGGTCGCGCGCGTAATTGATGCCGACGTCCCAGCCGCGCGCGGCTGCGAGGATCGCGCACGCGCGGCCGATCCCGCGGCTCGCGCCGGTGACGAGGACGACCTTGCGTTCGGTGGAATCCGGCGTGTTCGCGTCGCTCATCGCGCGGCGCTCCGTGTCATTCGGTTTCGTCGGGCGCCCACTTGTCGAGCGCGGGCGGGCGGTAATGGCGCAACTGGTCGAGCAGCGCGGCCGGCTCGGCGTCGATGCAGAGCGCATCGAAGTACGTGCCGCGCATGAAGCCTTCGTCGACCGTGTGCCTGAGCAGCGCGATCAGCGGGTCGTAGAACGCGTCGACGTTCAGCAGCGCGACCGGCTTGCGGTGATAGCCGAGCTGCGCCCACGTGTAGACCTCGAAGAACTCCTCGAGCGTGCCGGCGCCGCCGGGCATCGCGACGAACGCGTCGGCGAGGTCGGCCATCATCTTCTTGCGCTGGTGCATGTCGGGCACGACGTGCAGCTCGGTGAGGCCGGTGTGGCCGACTTCCTTGTCGACGAGCAGCTTCGGGATCACGCCGATCACGCGGCCGCCGGCGTCGAGCACCGCATCGGCGATCGTGCCCATCAGGCCGACGCGGCCGCCGCCGTACACGAGCGCGAGGCCCGCGTCGGCGAGCGCCTGGCCGAATGCGCGCGCGGCCTGCGCGTAGACGGGCCGCGCGCCGGGCGACGACCCGCAGTACACACAGACAGCCTTCACTTCGCGTCCTTCGCGGGGGCCGCGCCACCGGCGCGCGGCGTGCCGTCGCGCGGCGGCAGGTAATCGGTGAATTCGCGCTTCGGCAGCTTGCCGGACACCAGATCGTCGAACAGTTGCCGCGAGCGGCCGCGCAGGTACGGCGCCATCACCGAGATCACGTGCATGCTGACCTGGTGAAGCTCTTCGCGGATCGCGTCCTGGTCGTTGTACTTGCGCGGATGCATCACGTACTGATACGACAGCCAGTACATCGCGATCACGGCCATGTTGGTGGCGATCACCTCGATCTCGGCGGGTGTCGCGACGAGTTCGCCGTCGGACACGAGCAGCTCGCACATCTCGCGCGCGAAGCGGACCTTGTGGCTGATGATCTGCTTGAAGTGCGTCTCCAGCGTGCGGTTGCGCGCGAGCAGATCGTTGAGGTCGCGGTACAGGAAACGATACGTCCACATGAAGTCGGCCATGTACTGCAGGTACGACCATGTTTCGTCGATCGTCGGACGGTGATCTTCGGGAAAGCGCAGGCGCTTTTCGATCGCCTGCTCGAACTGCGCAAAGATGCTGTTGATGATGTCGTCTTTGTTGCGGAAATGGTAGTACAGGTTGCCTGGACTGATTTCCATTTCCTCGGCGATCGTCGTCGTCGTGACGTTCGGTTCGCCGATCTCGTTGAAGAGCTTCAGAGACAGCTCGAGAATCCGTTCGCGCGTGCGGCGGGGAGGTTTCGCTTCCATGTCGTCCGGCCCTGTATGTGCCGGACGGGGCGAATGCGTTCGCTGCTGCGAGAGGTGTCCGGCGAGGGTTACTGTTCTAGTCTGGCGAACGATTATAAACCCGGCTTCCGTTATGACGGTGCATTTCGTAATACCGGCCGGGCACGCGACGCCGCGCCGCGCCGCGCTAGCGCGTGCGCAACCAGTGCAGCACGACCGGGCCGAGCACGAAGCCCCAGGTCGTCACGCACGCGAACAGCGCGACCGTCACGGCCGCGCTGCCGAGATCCTTCGCGCGCTTCGACAGTTCGTGGCGTTCGAGCGAGATGCGGTCGATCGCGGCCTCGACGCTCGAATTGAGCAACTCGACGATCAGCACGAGCAGCACCGAGCCGATCAGCAGCGCGCGCGACGCGGCCGGCACCGGCGAAAATGCGCCGATCGGCAGCATCAGCGCGGCGAGCGTCAGCTCCTGGCGGAACGCGCTCTCCTCGCGGATCGCGACCTTGAAGCCGTTCACCGAATGCTTGAGCGCATACCACGCGCGCACGAAGCCGCGATTGCCCTTGTACGGGTTCGGCGGCAGCGGCGTCAGCGGATCGTCGGGGCCGAGCGGCTCGGGCGGTTCGGGCACATCCGTTTCGGGATGCGGATCTTCTTCGTCGTACGGACGATGGCGCGCGGCCGGCGCGGCGCGTGCCGGCGAGGCGGGGCGATGGGCTCGGGCGCGCGGCGGTCGTTTCAAACGGCGGCACCTTCCGCGGACGGGAGCGCGGGTTTCGGCAGCGGCTTCAGGTGCGACGCGAACTGCTCGGACGCCGCGCGCCACGAGAAGCGCTCGGCCCATGCGCGCGCGTGCGTGCGCTCGATCTTCAGCGCTTCGAGGCAGGCCTCCTGCAGATCCTCGTGCATCGCGCCCGCGCCGCCGTCGCCGAGCACGTCGATCGGGCCGGTGACCGGGTACGCCGCGACTGGCGTGCCGCATGCGAGCGCCTCGAGCAGCACGAGGCCGAACGTGTCGGTGCGGCTCGGGAACACGAACACGTCGGCGGCCGCGTAGACCTTCGCGAGCTCGGCCTGCGACAGCACGCCGAGATAGTTCGCCTCCGGATAGCGCGACTTCAGCTCGGCGAGCGCGGGGCCTTCGCCCGCGACCCACTTCGAGCCGGGCAGGTCGACGCGCAGGAACGCCTCGACGTTCTTCTCGATCGCGACGCGGCCGACATACAGGAAGATCGGCCGCGCGGTGTTCAGGACCTTGGATTCCATCGGCCGGAAGATATCGAGATCGACGCCGCGTGTCCAGAGCACGACGTTCGTGAAACCGTACTGCTCGAGGTCGCGCTTCACCACGGGCGTCGGCGCCATCACCGCGAGCGACGGGCCGTGGAACCAGTGCAGGAAGCGGTAGGTCGCCGCGAGCGGAATGCCGAAGCGCGCCTGCACGTATTCGGGAAAGCGCGTGTGATACGCGGTCGTGTACGGCAGTTTGCGCGCGCGTGCGTAGCGGCGCGCGGCGAGGCCGAGCGGGCCTTCGGTCGCGATGTGCAGCGCGTCGGGCGCGAACGCGTCGATCCGCTCGCGCAGCCGACGGTACGGCAGGATCGACAGGCGGATCTCCGGATACGTCGGGCACGGCACCGTGCGGAACTCGAGCGGCGTCAGCAGCTCGACGCGGTGGCCGAGCGCGGACAGTTCGCGGGCCGTGCTCTTCAGCGTGCGCACGACGCCGTTGACCTGCGGTTCCCACGCGTCGGTGACGATCATGATCTTCATGCGGGCTCGATCCTTCCTGTAGGGGTGTGTCACGCAGTCGCTTTCGACTTGCGGGAAACGGTTTCGGGCGGCGTGCGCATCACCGTCCAGTAGACGATCTTCAGCTCGCCTTCCATCGTCTCGACGAGCGCGGACAGGCTTTCGACCCAGTCGCCGTCGTTGCAGTACAGCACGCCGTCGATGTCGCGGATCTCCGCCTTATGGATGTGGCCGCAGACGACGCCGTCGCAGCCGCGGCGGCGCGCCTCGTCGGTCATCACGGTCTCGAACTGCGAGATGAAGTTCACCGCGTTCTTGACCTGATGCTTCAGGTATTGCGACAGCGACCAATACTGGAACCCGAGGCGGTTCCTGATCCGGTTGAACCAGCGGTTCAGCACGAGGATCAGCGTGTACAGCGTGTCACCGAGATACGCGAGCCACTTCGCGTGCTGGATCACGCCGTCGAACAGGTCGCCGTGCACGATCCACAGGCGCTGGCCGGCGAGCGTCGTGTGGAACGCCTCGCCGCGCACCTGGATGTCGCCGAACGCGAGATCGCAGAATTGACGCGCGCCCTCGTCGTGATTGCCGGGGATGTAGACGACCTGCGTGCCCTTTCTCGCCTTGCGCAGGATCTTCTGCACGACGTCGTTGTGCGCCTGCGGCCAGTACCAGCCTTTCTTCAGCTGCCACCCGTCGATGATGTCGCCGACGAGGTACAGGTATTCGGATTCGTTGTGGCGCAGGAAGTCGAGCAGATACGGCGCCTGGCAGCCGCTCGTGCCGAGATGGATGTCGGACAGCCAGATGGTCCGGTAGCGGTGCGCGGACGGCTCGTGGTCGTCGTGTTTCGCGGCGTCGCCGTCGTTGTTGTGCTGGCCGCGCACGGCCGACGCGACGGCATCGGCCGCGGCCGTGCCGGACAGGAAGGCGCTGGCGGCGGCGTGCGCGCCGAGCGGTTGACGGAACAGGGAGGTCTCGGACGTTTTATGGCCCATGCATGACTCGCGCCGGGATGACATACCGGCATTGCGCCATGCGGGCGTGACTGCGCCATGACAGTCACGAGACGTTCTTATTACGGACGGGGATTCAAGCGCGCGGCAGCGCGACGATGCGGGTGCCGGCGAGGCGGTCGTGCGGAAACTGGCGGGCCGGATGCAGCCGCGCGGCGGCGGCCCACAGCGCGAACCAGACGGCCGCGGCCGCGAGCGTGCCGGGGACCGAGAAGCCGAGGAGCGGGTGCATGGCGAGCGGCGGCAGGAACCAGAGCCAGCCGAGCAGATAGCGCGCGAGCGCGCGGGCGGCGGACAGCGGCCGGCCGTCGGCGCCCTCGACGCGCAGGCGCCAGGTCTTCATCGGCAGCGTCTGGCCGCCGTGGGTCCAGAACCAGACGAAATACCCGCCGACGACGAGCGCGACCCACGCGGCGAGCAGGTTGTGGTGGACGAGGCCGTTGCGCTGCCCGGTCGCGAGCGCGAACGCGAGGCCCGCGAAGAACACGATGCCGAACAGCAGCACGCCTTCGTAGAGCAGCGCGGCGAGCCGGCGCCCGACCGACGGCGGGGCGGGCGGCGCGGCGGCGGTTGGCGCGGCGGCGGCGGCGGGTGAGCGCGGCACGGCAGCTCAGGATCCGGTGAACATCGACGACGTGCCGGGCAGCGGCGGCTGCGCGGCAGGCGCCGGCGGCGCGGAGGCGGCCGCGGCGGCGGGGGCAGGCGGCTGCGCGGCCGCGGCGCCCGATGCGGCCGCGGGCAGCGCGGGCTGCAGGGCGGCCGCGGCGCTCGCCTGCAATTCGTGCGGCGCGAGGTGATGCTTGCCGGTCGGCGGCGCGCTGACGACGGTCGGCCGGCGGTGGCGCTCGATCGCCGCGAGGCGCTCCTTCTGCTCTTCGGGGAGCTGCTGATACGCTTTCCACGCGCGCTCGCGCGCCTGCGCGGGGAGTTGTTTCGCGAGCTGGTAGTTCTCGCGTGCGTCGCTGCGCTGCTCCGGCGTCATCTTCGCCCACTGGGTCCAGCGCTCCTGCAGGCGCTTTTGCTCATCGGCCGGCAACTTCTGGAAACGTGCGGCGATCCGCAGCCATTTCCGCTTGCGGGTATCGCTGAACGAATCCCACTGGCCGGCGAACGGCGCGAGCGCCGCGCGCTGCTCGGGCGTCAGGCGCGCCCACGACAGCGGGCCGCCGGCGGCGGGCAGCGGGGTGAGGTTGAGATCGGTGGTCAGCGCGATCGCGGCGGACGCGAGTGCGGGGACGCTGGTCGCGGCGGCGATCGTCGTGGGCTGCGGGTGAAAGCGTGAATACGTGGCGACGTAGGCGACGGCGATCGCGATCACGCATCCGAAGAATACGGCCAGGCCGCGTTTCTGACTCCCCCTCACCCGTGCGATCCCCTCGTGTGTTGCGTTGGTTGGCGGCGCGCGGTTAGCGGGCGTGCGTCAGATACGCGTTGAACCCGTGATCGAGGTACGCGTTGAGCGGCAGGTTGTCGCTGAGCATCGCGGCGTCGATGTCGGCGAGTTCGGCGGTGCGCTGCATGTCTTCCCAGTACCCGATGCCGACGAGGCCGGCGACGAGCAGCGCGAGCGGCCACGCGCGCAGCAGGCGACGCCCGAGCGACGCGGGCGGACGCCGGCCGGTGCGGGGCGGGCCGGACGTGGCGGGCATGCCGGCGAACGCCGGCACGAACACCGGCGCGGCGACGGGCTCGGGCTTCTTGCGCGCGAGCGCGGCACGGCGCGCGACGGCCAGCCGGTCGGTCGTGGCGACGGGCAGCGCGGCTGCGCGCTCGTCGAGCGCGCGGCGGACCTTGAGCGCGAATTCGATTTCCTGGTTGGGAGCGGAGCTCATAGCGTGATTCCTTTGGCCTTGAGCGCATGCGCCAGCGCATGCGTGGCCCGCGAGCAATGCGTTTTGACGCTGCCCTCGGAGCACCCCATCGCGGCAGCGGTTTCGGCGACATCCATATCCTCCCAATAACGCATCAGGAACGCTTCGCGTTGACGCGCCGGAAGTTTCTGGATTTCCTCGTCGATCAGGGACAGGATCTGTTCACGCTCGAGCCGGTTCTCGCTGCTCTCGACGCCCGCGGTGTCGTCCGCGGATTCGAGGGTTTCGAGCGGATCGAACTCGTCGTCGTCGGTGGTGTTCAGCGACGAAAAGAGCGTGACCCACGTGTTGCGGACCTTCTGGCGGCGGAAAAAATCGTGGATCGCATTCTGCAGGATACGCTGGAACAGCAGCGGCAGCTCGGCGGCCGGGCGGTCGCCGTACTTCTCGGCCAGCTTGATCATCGCGTCCTGCACGATGTCGAGCGACGCGTCGTCATCGCGCACCGCGTACACGGCCTGCTTGAACGCGCGCCTCTCGACGCCCGCCAGAAAGTCGGCGAGTTCCTTGTCTGATGCCATTCCGTGAAGGTCTGCGCTGCCGGCCGGCGGCAAAATCCGTAAAAGGTCGAAAAACTTCGTAAAACCCGCGGATGCTAACAAATTTTGGTGCCGCTGGGCACGGGGTCGGATCGCCGCGTTGCGCCCGGGCAGCGTCGCCGCGCGGGCCGGCGGGTGGCGATGACGCGCTGCGGGATATTTTTCTTGACTGCGTCGAAGCCAGGCGCTATCGTCATCGGTTCGCAACATAAGTGATGGTCACATTTGAGGCTGGCCCAAGAAGCCCGCCCTTCAACTGGACGCGCCGCTTGAACCCGGGTCATGAGCCCGGCAGAGAGCACCCGATCAATTTTTTGCCGAAAATTCGAAAGGTCAATATGAACATGCCCAGCGCGGAATTCTCCACGTCGGAACCGCTTTCCTCTCCCCAAACCGACTCGATCGGCGCCACCGTGCTCATGAAGGCACTGGCCGACGAAAATGTCGAGTTCATCTGGGGCTATCCTGGCGGCTCGGTCCTGTATATCTACGACGAGCTGTACAAACAAGACAAGATTCAGCACGTGCTGGTGCGCCACGAGCAGGCGGCCGTGCACGCGGCCGACGCGTATGCGCGCTCGACCGGCAAGGTCGGCGTCTGCCTGGTGACCTCCGGCCCCGGCGTCACCAACGCGGTGACCGGCATCGCGACCGCCTACATGGATTCGATCCCGATGGTCGTGATCAGCGGCCAGGTGCCGACTGCCGCGATCGGTCTGGACGCGTTCCAGGAGTGCGACACCGTCGGCATCACGCGCCCGTGCGTGAAGCACAACTTCCTCGTGAAGGACGTGCGCGATCTCGCGGCGACCGTCAAGAAGGCGTTCTACATCGCGCGCACCGGCCGTCCGGGCCCGGTGCTGATCGACATCCCGAAGGACATCTCGAAGACGCCGTGCCAGTACGAGCCGCTCAAGAGCGTGTCGCTGCGTTCGTACAACCCGGTCACGAAGGGCCATTCGGGCCAGATCCGCAAGGCGGTGTCGCTGCTGCTGTCCGCGAAGCGCCCGTACATCTACACCGGCGGCGGCATCATCCTCGCCGACGCGGCGCGCGAGCTGAACCAGTTCGCGGATCTGCTCGGCTACCCGGTCACGAACACGCTGATGGGCCTCGGCGGCTATCGCGCGTCGGACAAGAAATTCCTCGGCATGCTCGGCATGCACGGCACGTACGAAGCGAACATGGCGATGCAGCACTGCGACGTGCTGATCGCGATCGGCGCGCGCTTCGACGACCGCGTGATCGGCGATCCGGCGCACTTCGCGTCGCGTCCGCGCAAGATCATCCACATCGATATCGATCCGTCGTCGATCAGCAAGCGCGTGAAGGTCGACATCCCGATCGTCGGCGACGTGAAGGAAGTGCTGAAGGACCTGATCGAGCAGCTGCAGACGGCCGAGCACGGCCCCGACACCGAGGCGCTCGCGCAGTGGTGGAAGGAGATCGAGGACTGGCGCTCGAAGGACTGCCTGAAGTTCGACCGC
Organism: Burkholderia guangdongensis; assembly: GCF_013403875.1. Classification (GTDB taxonomy): domain Bacteria; phylum Pseudomonadota; class Gammaproteobacteria; order Burkholderiales; family Burkholderiaceae; genus Burkholderia; species Burkholderia guangdongensis. The sequence continues at coordinate 323,296 of NZ_JACBNX010000004.1, forward strand.
GCGAGCGAGATCATCAAGCCGCAGTACGTGGTCGAGAAGGCGTGGGAGCTGACGGACGGCAATGCGTTCGTCTGCTCGGACGTCGGCCAGCACCAGATGTGGGCCGCGCAGTTCTACCGCTTCAACAAGCCGCGCCGCTGGATCAATTCGGGCGGCCTCGGCACGATGGGCTTCGGCCTGCCGGCGGCGATGGGCGTGAAGATGGCGCATCCCGACGACGACGTGCTGTGCATCACCGGCGAAGGCTCGATCCAGATGTGTATCCAGGAGTTGTCGACCTGCCTGCAGTACGACACGCCGGTCAAGATCATTTCGCTGAACAACCGCTACCTCGGCATGGTTCGCCAGTGGCAGCAGATCGAATACAGCAAGCGCTATTCGCATTCGTACATGGATGCGCTGCCGGATTTCGTGAAGCTCGCCGAAGCGTACGGCCACGTCGGGATGCGGATCGAGAAGACCGCGGACGTCGAGCCGGCGCTGAAGGAAGCGCTGCGCCTGAAGGACCGCACCGTGTTCCTCGACTTCCAGACCGACCCGACCGAAAACGTCTGGCCGATGGTTCAGGCCGGCAAGGGCATCACGGAGATGCTGCTCGGCTCGGAAGACCTGTAACGGCGCACGGCGCGTTGAGCGCCGGCCGCGCGCGGCCGCCTTCACGAAGGGCGGCGCGGTGCGCGGCGGTGCGACGCTGCCATCGACACTGGACACACTGGAAGAAGCGAACATGAGACACATCATTTCCGTCCTGCTGGAAAACGAACCGGGCGCGCTGTCGCGCGTGGTCGGCCTGTTCTCCGCACGCGGCTACAACATCGAAACCTTGACGGTGGCGCCGACCGAAGACCAGTCGCTGTCGCGCCTGACCATCGTTTCCATCGGCTCCGACGACGTGATCGAACAGATCACGAAGCATCTGAACCGCCTGATCGAGGTGGTGAAAGTGGTGGACCTGACCGACGGTGCGCACATCGAGCGGGAGCTGATGCTGATCAAGGTAAGGGCGGTGGGCAAGGAGCGCGAAGAGATGAAGCGGATGTCGGACATTTTCCGGGGCCGCATCATCGACGTGACCGAGAAGACCTACACGATCGAATTGACGGGCGCGAGCGACAAGCTCGACGCATTCATCCAGGGGCTGGACGCGGGCGCGATTCTCGAAACCGTGCGCACCGGCAGCTCCGGCATCGGACGCGGCGAGCGCATCCTGAAGGTTTGATGCCTCAATGGCACGCCGGGTGCGCCGTCATGTCCCGGCCCGCAGTACCCAAATTGAACGAAATTGTTGAATTAACGAAGGAACCATCATGAACGTTTTCTACGACAAAGACGCTGACCTCTCCCTGATCAAGGGCAAGCAAGTCACGATCATCGGCTACGGCTCGCAAGGCCATGCGCACGCGCTGAACCTGAAGGAAAGCGGCGTCAACGTGACGGTCGGCCTGCGCAAGGGCGGCGCGTCGTGGAGCAAGGCCGAGAACGCCGGCCTCTCGGTCAAGGAAGTCGCGGAAGCGGTGAAGGGCGCGGACGTCGTGATGATGCTGCTGCCGGACGAGCAGATCGCCGACGTGTACGCGAAGGAAGTGCACGCGAACATCAAGCAGGGCGCGGCGCTCGCGTTCGCGCACGGCTTCAACGTGCACTACGGCCAGGTGATCCCGCGTGCCGACCTCGACGTGATCATGATCGCGCCGAAGGCGCCGGGCCACACGGTGCGCGGCACGTACTCGCAGGGTGGCGGCGTGCCGCACCTGATCGCGGTTGCGCAGAACAAGTCGGGCGCGGCGCGCGACATCGCGCTGTCGTACGCGGCGGCGAACGGCGGTGGTCGTGCCGGGATCATCGAGACGAACTTCCGCGAAGAGACCGAAACCGACCTGTTCGGCGAGCAGGCCGTGCTGTGCGGCGGCACCGTCGAGCTGATCAAGGCGGGCTTCGAGACGCTGGTCGAAGCGGGCTACGCGCCGGAAATGGCGTACTTCGAGTGCCTGCACGAGCTGAAGCTGATCGTCGACCTGATCTACGAAGGCGGCATCGCGAACATGAACTACTCGATCTCGAACAACGCCGAGTACGGCGAGTACGTGACGGGCCCGCGCGTCGTCACGGAAGAGACGAAGAAGGCGATGAAGCAGTGCCTGACCGACATCCAGACCGGCGAATACGCGAAGAGCTTCATTCTGGAAAACAAGGCCGGCGCGCCGACGCTGCAGTCGCGCCGCCGCCTGACGGCCGAGCACCAGATCGAGACGGTCGGTGCGAAGCTGCGCGCGATGATGCCGTGGATCGCGAAGAACAAGCTCGTCGACCAGACGAAGAACTAAGCAATATGTTTGTTTTCCGACCCTCGCGTAGAGGGTCGGCATCAAAAAGCCGCCCGAAGGCACCAGTGCCCCGGGCGGCTTTTGCTATCCTACGGGCTTTCCAATTCACCGGATACAGAACGAATCCATGAACTATCCTCATCCGATCATCGCGCGCGAAGGCTGGCCGTTCATCGCGATCGCAGCCGTCGTCGCGCTGCTGATCCACGCCGTCGGGGGTTTCGGCTTCGCGTGGCCGTTCTGGCTGCTGCTCGTGTTCGTCGTCCAGTTCTTCCGCGATCCGCAGCGCCCGGTGCCGTCGCAGGCGAACGCGGTGCTGTGCCCGGCCGACGGCCGGATCGTCGCGGTCGAGACCGCGCACGACCCGTACGCGAAGCGCGACGCGCTGAAGATCAGCGTGTTCATGAACGTGTTCAACGTCCATTCGCAGCGCTCGCCGGTCGACGGCGCGATCTCGAAGGTCGAATATTTCCCGGGCGCGTTCCTGAACGCGGCGATCGACAAGGCGTCGACCGAGAACGAGCGCAACGCGCTCGTGATCCAGACGGGCAGCGGCAAGACCGTCACGTCGGTGCAGATCGCCGGCCTCGTCGCGCGCCGGATCCTCTGCTACGTGCGCGCGGGCGAGCCGCTCTCGCGCGGCCAGCGCTACGGCTTCATCCGCTTCGGCTCGCGCGTCGACGTGTACCTGCCGCTCGGCAGCCGCGCGAAGGTGTCGATCGGCGAGAAGGTCTACGCGTCGTCGACGATCCTCGCCGAGCTCGAACAGTAAGGCGCCGCGCACCATGGCCGCATTCAAACCGCGCCGGCCGCGCAACGGCAAGGTCCAGCCGCTGCGGCCGTTTCGCCGCAACAAGCCGGTGATGCCGGATCCGTCGCCCGCCGTCGTGACCCGTCGCGCCGCGCGCCGGCAGTTCCTGAGGACGCGCGGCATCTTCCTGCTGCCGAACTCGTTCACCACCGCCGCGCTGTTCTGCGGCTTCTTCGCGGTCGTGCAGGCGATGAACGTGCGCTTCGACACCGCCGCGATCGCGATCTTCGCGGCGATGGTGCTCGACGGGATGGACGGCCGCGTCGCGCGGATGACGCACACGCAGAGCGCGTTCGGCGAGCAGTTCGATAGCCTGTCCGACATGGTGTCGTTCGGCGTCGCGCCGGCGCTCGTGATGTACGAGTGGGTGCTGAAGGATCTCGGCCGCTGGGGCTGGCTCGCCGCGTTCGTCTACTGCTCGGGCGCGGCGCTGCGGCTCGCGCGCTTCAACGCGAACATCGGCGTGGTCGACAAGCGCTACTTCCAGGGGCTGCCGAGCCCGGCGGCGGCCGCGCTGATCGCCGGCTTCGTCTGGCTCGCGACCGACAACCGCGTGCCGGTGAAGCTCGGCTGGCTGCCGTGGGTCGCGTTCGTGCTGACGATTTACGCGGGCGTCACGATGGTGTCGAACGCGCCGTTCTACAGCGGCAAGGCGCTCGACATCCGGCATCGCGTGCCGTTCGCGGGGGCGTTGCTCGTCGTCGTCGCGTTCGTGCTCGTATCGTCCGATCCGCCGCTGATGCTGTTCTGCCTGTTCGTGCTGTACGGGCTGTCCGGCTACGTGTTCTGGGCGTACATGGCGGTGCGCGGCCGCTCGAATCCGGCCAGGTCGTCGCAGCGCGACTGACCGGCGGATTTTCCCGCGCCGGCGAACGGCGTCCTTCGGGGCGCCGTTTTCATTTGTCCCTTTCATGCTTGCACGTCGGGTGGCGCGCCGATTGCATGCGCCGTGGAATGTCGCTATAGTCGCTGGCATGACCGCATTTTCCCGCTTCTCCCTCCTTCTAGCCGGTGCGCCGCTACGCGCGCTAGCGCTAGCGCGCCTGCCGCGCTGACCGTTTTCGCCCCCCGTCGAGCTTCGTCTGTTGTCGAGCGTCGCCTGCGGTGGCGCGAACCCTCTCGTTTGACCCCCGTACACCGTACCCAGAGCCTTGGAGCCCCCCATGACAGACAAGCTGATCATTTTCGACACGACGTTGCGTGACGGCGAGCAGTCGCCCGGTGCGTCGATGACGAAGGAAGAGAAAATCCGCATCGCGAAGCAGCTCGAGCGGATGAAGGTCGACGTGATCGAGGCCGGCTTCGCCGCGAGCTCGAACGGCGACTTCGATGCGATCCACACGATCGCGTCGCTCGTGAAGGACAGCACGATCTGCTCGCTCGCGCGCGCGAACGACAAGGACATCCAGCGCGCGGCCGACGCGCTGAAGCCCGCGAACAGCTTCCGGATCCACACGTTCATCGCGACGTCCGCGCTGCACATGGAGAAGAAGCTGCGGATGACGCCGGATCAGGTGTACGAGCAGGCGCGGCTCGCGGTGCGCTTCGCGCGCAAGTTCACGGACAACATCGAGTTCTCGCCGGAAGACGGCAGCCGCTCGGACCTGGACTTCCTCTGCCGCGTGCTCGAAGCGGTGATCGACGAGGGCGCGACGACGATCAACATCGCGGACACGGTCGGGTACGGCATCCCCGAGCTCTACGGCAATCTCGTGAAGACGCTGCGCGAGCGGATTCCGAACTCGGACAAGGCGATCTTCTCCGTGCACTGCCACAACGATCTCGGCATGGCGGTCGCGAACTCGCTCGCCGGCGTGAAGATCGGCGGCGCGCGTCAGGTCGAGTGCACGATCAACGGGCTCGGCGAGCGCGCGGGCAACACGTCGCTCGAAGAGATCGTGATGGCGGTGAAGACCCGCAAGGACTACTTCGGCCTCGATCTGGGGATCGACACGACGCAGATCGTGCCGGCGTCGAAGCTCGTGTCGCAGATCACCGGCTTCGTCGTGCAGCCGAACAAGGCGGTCGTCGGTGCGAACGCGTTCGCGCACGCGTCCGGCATCCACCAGGACGGCGTGCTGAAGGCGCGCGACACGTACGAGATCATGCGCGCGGAAGACGTGGGCTGGAGCGCGAACAAGATCGTGCTCGGCAAGCTGTCCGGCCGCAACGCGTTCAAGCAGCGGCTGCAGGAGCTCGGCATCGCGCTCGACAGCGAAGGCGAGCTGAATGCCGCGTTCATGCGCTTCAAGGATCTCGCGGACCGCAAGGCCGAGATCTTCGATGAGGACATCATCGCGATCGTGTCCGAGGAATCGGCATTCGCGCAGGAGCACGAGCACTTCAAGTTCGTGTCACTCGCGCAGCACTCGGAAACGGGCGAGCAGCCGCACGCGAAGATCGTGTTCGCGACCGACGGGCAGGAAGTGACCGGCGAGGCGCGCGGCAACGGCCCGGTCGACGCGACGTTCAACGCGATCGAGAGCGAGGTCGGCAGCGGCTCGGAGCTGCTGCTGTACTCGGTGAACGCGATCACGACCGGCACGCAGGCGCAGGGCGAGGTGACGGTGCGGCTGTCGAAGAGCGGCCGGATCGTGAACGGCGTCGGCACCGATCCGGACATCGTCGCGGCATCGGCGAAGGCGTACATCTCCGCGCTGAACAAGCTGTACTCGAACGACAAGCTGAATCCGCAGCGTTCGTAAGCGCGCGTCGGCGCTCGATGCTCGATGATCACGCCCCGTGCGGCCGGTGCCGCGCGGGGCGTTTTCATTTCGATCAGAACAGCAGGTGATGGCGATCCGGATCATGCAGCGGATCCGGCGTTTTCTGCGTGAGCCGCAGGATGCCCTGGTTGTCGAAATAGAAGCTGTACATCATGTACCAGACGTTGTCCTCGAGATAGCGGTAGGTCCAGACTTCGCGCTTCATCAGCGGGAAATACGACGTTTCGACCGGGCGGCCGAAATTGACGAGGACGTCCGACTTCGTCCACTTGCCGATCTCGGCGCGATAGAACTCGGTCGGCTGCAGCACCTGGCGCACGCCGACGACCTTGCCGGACGCGTCGACGTCGGCCGCGACCGTCGTTTCGCCCATCGGCTGCGTCGGCCACATCAGGCGCTTGCCGCCACCGGGCAGGTCGTAGACTTCGCGCGGCGGCCCGAGCCGCGCGACGACCGCCGACGAGTCCTCGCCGGCCTGAAACTGCTGCCAGGGCTGCGCGCAGCCGGCGAGCAACGCCGCGGCGCAGACGAGCAGCACCGGAAGACGATTGAGCATGTGTTTCTCCATGGCACGGGAATAACGACGTTTTATCACGACGCGGGCCGGCCGGCGCATCCGGTCCGTCCGCCCCAGTCCGCCCCAGTCCGTCTCATCCGTCCCGTCCGTCCCGTCCGTCCCGTCCGTCCCGTCGGTCGCGCTGCGTCGCGCTTGCGGGCGCGGGGCGGCCCGGCCTATGATCCGCGCAACGCAAACCGACACGATGGGGCAGCAGATGCAGGCATGGAAGCGGGGCGCGCTCGCGCTGAGCGCCTGGTGGACACTCGCGGCGCCGGCCGCGTTCGCGGCGGGCGAGCCGGTCAGGGTCGCGCTGATCGAAGGGATGTCCGGCCCGTTCGCGAACGCGGGCGCGGCGGTCGAGCGCAATCTGCGTTTCGGCGTCGACGCGGTCAACGCGGCCGGCGGCGTGAAGCTGCGCGACGGCGCGCATCCGCTGGAGCTCGTCGTGCTCGACAGCAAGGGCAGCCCGGAAGAGGCGCTCGTGCAGCTGCGCGTGGCCGCGGATCGGCACATCGGCTTCGTCGCGCAGGGCAACAGCTCGGCTGTCGCGGCCGCGCTCGTCGCGGCGCTGGACAAGCAGAACGCGCGCAATCCGGACGACCGCATCGTGTTCCTCAACTATTCGGCCGACGATCCGGCGCTGACGAACGCGCGCTGCAGCTTCTGGCACTTCCGTTTCGACGCGCACGCCGGGATGCGGATGGCCGCGCTCGCGGACGTGATGGCGCGTGACCGGGCGCTGCACAAGGTCTATCTGCTGAACCAGGACTACAGCTTCGGCCACGACGTCAGCACGCTCGCGCGCGATGCGCTCGCGCAGCGGCGGCCGGACGTCGCGGTGGTCGGCGACGAGTTCCATCCGATCGGCCGGATCAAGGATTTCTCGCCGTACGTCGCGAAGATCCGCGCGAGCGGCGCGGACGCCGTCGTGACCGGCAACTGGGGCAACGACCTGACGCTGCTCGTGAAGGCGGCGCGCGAGCAGGGGCTGAACACGAAGTTCTACACGTTCTACGGGAACAGCCTCGGCGCGCCGGCCGCGCTCGGCGACGCGGGCGTCGGGCGCGTCGTCGCGGTCGCGGACTGGCACCCGAACGCGGGCGGCGCGAAGTCGGACGCGTTCTACCATGCGTTCCGCACCCGCTTCCCGGCCGCGCAGGACGACTACCCGGTGCTGCGGATGAGCGAGATGATCGAGATGCTCGCGGCGGCGATGACGAAGGCGGGCACGGCCGATCCGGCTACGGTCGCGAAGGCGCTCGAAGTGCTGTCGTACGACGACGGCTTCCATCCGATGCGGATGCGCGCGCGGGACCACCAGGTGATCCAGCCCCTTTACGTGATGGAAATGGACAAGGCCGGCACGCCGGGCGTGCGCTTCGACAACGAGGGCTCCGGCTACGGCTTTCGCACGGTGCTCGCGCTGGCGCCGCAGCAGACCGAGCTGCCGTCGACGTGCTCGATGACCCGCCCGTGACGGCTTGATTAAGCCGCGTGTCGAAGTTGTGCTACAATTCCGCCCTTGCTGTAATCACGGCACGGCCATTCTTCCGTGTCCGCCTGTCTAGTTAGAAAGGAAATCAAATGTCTGTTGCTGATATCAAGAAGTCGGAAGTCGTTGCTCAGTTTGCTCGTGGCACGAACGACACGGGTTCGCCCGAAGTGCAGGTCGCGCTGCTGACCGCGCGCATCGTCGAACTCACGGGTCACTTCAAGACCCACGCGAAGGATCACCACAGCCGCCGCGGCCTGCTGCGCATGGTGAGCCGCCGCCGCAAGCTGCTCGACTACCTGAAGGGCAAGGATGCCGATCGTTACCGCGCGCTGATCGAGAAGCTGGGTCTGCGTAAGTAACCGAGGCGGTTGCCTCCAGCAAGATGCCTGTGTCAGCGTGCTGATGCAGGCATTTTGTTTTTGCGCGGTGCGTCGCGTCGCACGCATCGCGGGCTGCAGGGCAGTCGTGCCCGGCAGCCCGAACGGCCGATACCGGGGTCAGGCTTTGTGTCATTCCAGCGCGTCGCGCGTCGCGTGCCGCGCTGGAATGGCATAAAAAACACACCTCTCTCCGGGCGATCGGGCCGCTCCGCCGCCGTGCCGCCCGCCGGCGCGGCGCACGAAAACGTACGAATCCACAGGAGCAAGCATGTCCATGTTCAACAAGGTCGTGAAAGAATTCCAATGGGGCCAGCACAAGGTGCGCCTCGAAACCGGTGAGATCGCCCGCCAGGCGAGCGGCGCCGTGATCGTCGACATCGAGGACACCGTCGTGCTCGCGACCGTCGTCGGCGCGAAGACCGCGAAGCCGGGCCAGGACTTCTTCCCGCTGACCGTCGATTACATCGAGAAGACCTACTCGGCCGGCAAGATCCCGGGCGGGTTCTTCCGCCGCGAAGGCCGTCCGTCCGAGCACGAGACGCTGACGTCGCGCCTGATCGACCGGCCGCTGCGTCCGCTGTTCCCGGAAGGCTACTACAACGAAGTGCAGGTCGTGATCCACGTGCTGTCCGTGAACCCGGAAATCCCGGCGGACATCCCCGCGCTGATCGGCGCGTCGGCCGCGCTCGCGGTGTCGGGCCTGCCGTTCAACGGCCCGGTCGGCGCCGCGCGCGTCGCGTACCTGAACAACGCCTACGTGCTGAACCCGACGCGCGAGCAGATCAAGGCGTCGAGCCTCGATCTCGTTGTCGCGGGCACGGAGCGTGCGGTGCTGATGGTCGAATCGGAAGCCGACCAGCTGCCGGAAGACGTGATGCTCGGCGCGGTCGTGTTCGGCCACGAGCAGATGCAGATCGCGATCGACGCAATCCACGAGCTCGTGCGCGAAGGCGGCAAGCCGGAGTGGAACTGGCAGCCGGCGCCGAAGGACGAGGCGCTGAATGCACGCGTGACTGAAATCGCGCAACCCGAGCTGCTCGCGGCCTACCAGATCCGCGACAAGCAGGCACGTTCGACGAAGCTGAAGGAAGTGTACGCGGCGACGTCGACGAAGCTGGAAGCGGACGCGCAGGCGGCCGGCACGGTCGCGGCGGACAAGGCGACCATCGGCAACATCCTGTTCGACCTCGAGGCGAAGATCGTCCGCTCGCAGATCCTGAACGGCGAGCCGCGCATCGACGGCCGCGACACGCGCACGGTGCGCCCGATCGAGATCCGCACGGGCGTGCTGCCGCGCACGCACGGCTCCGCGCTGTTCACGCGCGGCGAGACGCAGGCGCTCGTCGTCGCGACGCTCGGCACGCGGGGCGACGAGCAGATCATCGACGCGCTCGAAGGCGAGTACCGCGAGCGCTTCATGCTCCACTACAACATGCCGCCGTTCGCGACCGGCGAAACGGGCCGCGTCGGCTCGCCGAAGCGCCGTGAAATCGGCCACGGCCGTCTCGCGAAGCGTGCGCTCGTCAAGTGCCTGCCGGGCGCCGACGAGTTCGGTTACTCGATCCGCGTCGTGTCGGAAATCACCGAATCGAACGGTTCGTCGTCGATGGCGTCGGTGTGCGGCGGCTGCCTCGCGCTGATGGACGCCGGCGTGCCGATGAAGGCGCACGTCGCCGGCATCGCGATGGGCCTGATCCTCGAAGGCAACAAGTTCGCGGTGCTGACCGACATCCTCGGCGACGAAGATCACCTCGGCGACATGGACTTCAAGGTCGCGGGCACGGCGGAAGGCGTGACCGCGCTGCAGATGGACATCAAGATCCAGGGGATCACGAAGGAAATCATGCAGGTCGCGCTCGCGCAGGCGAAGGAAGGCCGCATGCACATCCTCGGCAAGATGACGGAGGCAGTCGCGGGCGTGAACACGCAGCTGTCCGAATTCGCGCCGCGCATGATCACGATCAAGATCAATCCGGAGAAGATCCGCGACGTGATCGGCAAGGGCGGCTCGGTGATCCGCGCGCTGACCGAAGAGACGGGCACGACGATCGACATCTCCGACGACGGCGTCGTGACGATCGCGAGCACGAACAGCGAAGGGATGGCCGAGGCGAAGAAGCGCATCGAGAACATCACGGCCGAGATCGAAGTCGGCCAGGTGTACGAGGGCACGGTGCTGAAGCTGCTCGATTTCGGCGCGATCGTGAACCTGCTGCCGGGCAAGGACGGCCTGCTGCACATCTCGGAAATCGTCAACGAGCGCGTGAAGGACATCAACGACTACCTGAAGGAAGGCCAGCAGGTGAAGGTCAAGGTGATCCAGACGGACGAGAAGGGCCGTGTGCGTTTGTCGGCGAAGGCGCTGCTGAACGAAGCGGCCGCCGCGGCCCACGCGGACACGCCGCCGCAGCAGTAAGCGGGCGGTAACGGACGGCCGGCTGCGCGAAAGCGCGCCGGCCGTTTTTTCTGTACGATCGGGGCGGCATCTTTCCCGACCCTGGAGCGACGCAGATGAAAGTCATCGAAATCACCGAATTCGGCGGGCCCGACGTGCTGAAGCTCGCGGAGCGTCCGCGCCCCGAGCCGAAGCGCGGCGAAGTCCTGATCAAGGTGGCGGCGTCGGGCATCAACCGCCCGGACGTGTTCCAGCGCAAGGGCGCGTATGCGCCGCCGCCGGGCGCGTCGGATCTGCCCGGCCTCGAGGTGGCGGGCGAGATCGTCGGCGGCGATCTCGGCGATGCCGCACTGAACCCGTTCGGCCTGAAGCTCGGCGATCGCGTGTGCGCGCTGCTCGCGGGCGGCGGCTATGCGGAATACGCGGTTGCGCCGCTGCCGCAGTGCCTGCCGGTGCCGGCCGGGTTGTCCGACGTCGAGGCGGCCTCGCTGCCGGAGACGTTCTTCACGGTCTGGAGCAACGTGTTCGACCGCGCGCAGCTCGGCGCGGGCGAAGGTGGCGCGCAGGAGACGCTGCTCGTGCAGGGCGGCTCGAGCGGGATCGGCGTGACCGCGATCCAGATCGCGCATGCGCTCGGCTTTCGCGTGCTCGCGACCGCGGGCAGCGAGGACAAGTGCCGCGCGTGCGAAACGCTCGGCGCGGAACGCGCGATCAACTACAAGACCGAGGATTTCGTCGAAGTGGTGAAGGCGCTGACGCACGATCGCGGCGTCGACGTGATTCTCGACATGGTCGCCGGTTCCTATGTGCCGCGCGAGCTGTCGGCGCTCGCGGACGGCGGCCGCCTCGTGATCATCGCGCTGCTCGGCGGTGCGAAGGCCGAGATCAACCTGAACGAGATTCTGCGCCGCCGGCTGACGGTGACGGGCTCGACGCTGCGTCCGCGCCCGGTCGAGTTCAAGGCGCGCATCGCCGCGCAGCTCGAGGCGCGCGTATGGCCGCTGCTCGCCAACGGGCACATCAAGCCGGTGATCTACCGCACGCTGCCGGCCGCGCAGGCCGCGGATGCGCACGCGCTGATGGAAAGCGGCGAGCACATCGGCAAGATCGTGCTCGATTGGGGCGCGAACACGTGACCGGCGATGCTTGACAGCTCCGGTTTGACCGGTTCAAGACGGGCGCAGTAAAATCGCGGGTTTGCTTCGCCAGATGAATCCCGACGGCCGGTTTCCGGTTCGTCCATGACGAGACAAACACGATGTCGAAACAAAGAACGAAGCGGGTGATCGGCAACTGGAAGATGCACGGTCGCCTGGCCGCCAACGTGGCGTTGCTGAACGAAGTGGTGCAGGGCGCGGGCCCGGTGCCGGCCGGCACGGCGATCGGCGTGTGCGTGCCGTTCCCGTATCTCGCGCAGGTTCAGCAGCAGCTCGACGGCAGCCGCGTCGCGTGGGGCGCGCAGGATGTGTCCGCGCACGAGCAGGGCGCATACACCGGCGAAGTCGCCGCGGCGATGGTCGCGGAGTTCGGCGCGCGGTATGCGATCGTCGGCCATTCGGAGCGCCGCGCGTATCACGGCGAGCGCAGCGAAGTCGTCGCGCAGAAGGCGCTGCGTGCGCTTTCTGCCGGGCTCACGCCGGTCGTCTGCGTCGGCGAGACGCTCGACGAGCGCGAAGCCGGCGCGACCGAGCGCGTCGTCGGCGCGCAGCTCGACGCGGTGCTCGATGCGATGACGGCCGAGCAGGTTGCGAGCATCGTCGTCGCGTACGAGCCGGTCTGGGCGATCGGCACCGGCAAGAGCGCGACGGCCGGGCAGGCGCAGCAGGTGCACGCGTTCCTGCGCGCGCGGCTCGCGGCGAAGGGCGCGCCGGACGTGTCGCTGCTGTACGGCGGCAGCGTGAAGCCGGACAACGCGGTCGAGCTGTTCGCGCAGCCCGACATCGACGGCGGCCTGATCGGCGGCGCGGCGCTGAAGGCCGAGGATTTTCTGGCGATCTGCCGGGCCGCGAACTGAGCGGCGCGGCGCGTATTGAACCATTGCGGCGGCGGTGAAAACCGCGCGCCGATTCAACCGGGTGAGTGTGATGCTGTTACTGAAGACGTTGATTATTGTGGTGCAGGTGCTGGCTGCGCTGGGTGTGATTGGTCTCGTGCTGCTCCAGCACGGCAAGGGCGCGGACATGGGCGCCGCGTTCGGCAGCGGCGCGTCCGGCAGCCTGTTCGGCGCGACCGGCTCCGCGAACTTTCTGTCGCGCATGACGGCGGTGCTCGCGACGGTCTTCTTCATCGCGACGCTCGCGCTGACGTATCTCGGTTCGTACAAGTCGCAGGTGTCGGCGGGCGTGCTCGGCGCGGCCGCGCCGGCGCCGGCCTCCGTGGTGGTGGCTTCGGGCACGCCGGCCGCATCCGCGCCTGCCGTCGCGGCGTCGGCTGTGGCCGCATCGGCTGCATCGGCCGTGAGCGCGCCGGGGCAGAGCGTTCCGAAGTAAAAAGTTAAAAAAAATCGCGTTTGTGCGTTGAACAAATTCTGGAGCCGGGTTAGAATTTAATTCTTGAAGCGATTCGCGGGATGCACAAAAACTTCCCGGGTTGCATGCAGTGCCGACGTGGTGAAATTGGTAGACACGCTATCTTGAGGGGGTAGTGGCGAAAGCTGTGCGAGTTCGAGTCTCGCCGTCGGCACCAAAGTTACTCAATGCCAGCCGCTTCACGTGGCTGGCATTTTTCATTTCTGGGCCTGGCTTGCGGTTGTCTTGCATTGCCCTGCAGTCCGAAATGATCTCTACCTCCGGAAGTGGTATGCTCCGGACGCTCAGAACCAACCGATAGAGGATAGCCTTGAACCTCGCAGCCTATTACCCCGTCTTGTTGTTCCTCCTCGTGGGCACTGGTTTAGGTATAGCGCTGGTCAGCATCGGCAAACTTCTCGGTCCCAGCAGGCCCGACGTCGACAAGAACTCGCCTTACGAGTGCGGCTTCGAAGCGTTCGAAGACGCGCGCATGAAGTTCGACGTGCGCTACTACCTCGTCGCCATCCTGTTCATCATCTTCGATCTCGAAACCGCGTTCCTGTTTCCGTGGGGTGTCGCCCTGCGCGACATCGGCTGGCCGGGCTTCATCTCGATGATGATTTTTCTGCTCGAATTCCTGCTGGGCTTTGCCTATATCTGGAAGAAAGGCGGCCTCGACTGGGAGTGATGGGCTAATCGCCGATTTGCATGGGCGGCCGTGCCGCGTCGCCCGTCTGGAGTGGAAAGCAAATGAGTATCGAAGGGGTCTTGAAGGAAGGGTTTGTCACCACCACGGCTGACAAGCTGATCAACTGGACGCGTACCGGCTCGCTGTGGCCGATGACGTTCGGGCTCGCGTGTTGCGCCGTCGAGATGATGCATGCGGGCGCGGCCCGCTACGATCTGGACCGGTTCGGCGTCGTGTTCCGCCCGAGTCCGCGCCAGTCCGACGTGATGATCGTCGCCGGCACGCTCTGCAACAAGATGGCGCCCGCGCTGCGCCGCGTGTACGACCAGATGGCCGAGCCGCGCTGGGTGATCTCGATGGGCTCGTGCGCGAACGGCGGCGGGTACTACCATTACTCGTATTCGGTGGTGCGGGGCTGCGACCGGATCGTGCCGGTCGACGTCTACGTGCCGGGCTGTCCGCCGACCGCCGAGGCGCTGGTCTATGGCGTGATCCAGCTTCAGGCGAAGATCCGCCGGACCAACACCATCGCCCGTCAATAAAGCCCCGAGCCTCCCCCCAATATGGCAAGCAAAATCGAGACCCTCAAAGCGAACCTCGAAGCCGCGCTCGGCGCGCGCGTGGTGAGCCTCACCGAAGCGGTCGGTGAACTGACGCTCGTCGTGAAGGCGAGTGACTACCTCGACGTCGCGACCATGCTGCGCGACGATCCGAAGCTGCGTTTCGAGCAACTGATCGATCTGTGCGGCGTCGACTACCAGACGTACGGCGAAGGTGCGTACGACGGCCCGCGCTTCGCGGCCGTGTCGCACCTGCTGTCGGTGACGAACAACTGGCGCCTGCGCCTGCGCGCGTTCGCGCCCGACGACGATCTGCCGATCGTCGCATCGCTGGTCGACGTGTGGAATTCCGCGAACTGGTACGAGCGCGAGGCGTTCGACCTGTACGGGATCGTGTTCGAGGGCCATCCGGACCTGCGCCGCATCCTGACCGACTACGGCTTCATCGGTCACCCGTTCCGCAAGGATTTCCCGGTATCCGGCTACGTCGAAATGCGTTACGACCCGGAAGAGAAGCGCGTCGTGTACCAGCCGGTGACGATCGAGCCGCGCGAAATCACGCCGCGCGTGATCCGCGAGGATCGCTATGGCGGTCTGAACCATTAAGAGGGCGTCAGTCATGGCAGAAATCAAGAACTACACGCTCAACTTCGGCCCGCAGCACCCGGCAGCGCACGGCGTGCTGCGCCTCGTGCTCGAGCTCGACGGCGAAGTGATCCAGCGCGCCGATCCGCACATCGGCCTGCTGCACCGCGCGACCGAGAAGCTCGCCGAAACCAAGACCTTCATCCAGTCCGTGCCGTACATGGACCGTCTCGACTACGTGTCGATGATGGTCAACGAGCACGGCTACGTGCTCGCGATCGAAAAGCTGCTCGGCATCGATGTGCCCGAGCGCGCGCAGTACATCCGCGTGCTGTTCGACGAAATCACGCGCGTGCTGAACCACCTGATGTGGATCGGCGCGCACGCGCTCGACGTCGGCGCGATGGCGGTGTTCCTGTACGCGTTCCGCGAGCGCGAGGATCTGATGGACGTGTACGAGGCGGTGTCCGGCGCGCGGATGCACGCGGCGTACTACCGCCCGGGCGGCGTCTATCGCGACCTGCCTGACGCCATGCCGCAATACAAGGCGTCGAAGATTCGCAACGAGCGCGCACTCGCGAAGATGAACGAGGTGCGCTCGGGCTCGGTGCTCGACTTCATCGACGATTTCTTCACGCGCTTCCCGAAGTGCGTCGACGAATACGAAACGCTCCTGACCGACAACCGGATCTGGAAGCAGCGTCTCGTCGGCATCGGCGTGGTGAGCCCGGAGCGCGCGCTGCAGCTCGGCCTCACCGGCCCGATGATCCGCGGCTCGGGCATCGCGTGGGATCTGCGCAAGAAGCAGCCGTACGAAGTGTACGATCGCCTCGATTTCGACGTGCCGGTCGGCGTGAACGGCGACTGCTACGACCGTTATCTGGTGCGCGTCGAGGAAATGCGTCAGTCGGTTCGTATCGCGAAACAATGTATTGAGTGGCTCCGCAAGAATCCGGGCCCGGTGATGACGGACAATCACAAGGTTGCGCCGCCGTCGCGCGTCGGCATGAAGACGAACATGGAGGATCTGATCCACCATTTCAAGCTCTTCACCGAAGGTTTTCACGTGCCGGAAGGCGAGGCGTACGCGGCGGTCGAGCATCCGAAGGGCGAATTCGGCATCTATCTGGTGTCGGACGGCGCGAACAAGCCGTACCGCCTGAAGATTCGCGCGCCGGGCTACGCGCATCTGGCGGCGCTCGACGAAATGGCCCGCGGCCACATGATCGCCGACGCGGTCACGATCATCGGCACGCAGGATATCGTGTTCGGCGAGATCGATCGCTAATGGTTGCGCCGCCCGCGTGCCGGGCGGCGAGCAGTAAGTCACAGGCGAAAGCGCGCTGAACCGGCGCGGCTTCGCGAGCTGTCAAACAGTGAGCGCCAGGTCTGTCGTGCCCGCATCGCGTGCGGCAGGTTGTTCGTTCGGTAGGAATTGAAAGAGTCGTGTCTGAAAATGATCTCAGCTGAAGGCCTGAAGGAAATCGATCGCGCGTTGACGAAGTACCCCGCCGATCAGAAACAGTCCGCCGTGATGGCCGCGCTGGCCGTCGCGCAGGAAGAGCATGGCTGGCTGTCGCCCGAATTGATGAAGTTCGTCGCCGACTACCTCGACATGCCGGCCGTCGCCGTGCAGGAAGTCGCGACGTTCTACACGATGTACGAGCTCGCGCCCGTCGGCAAGCACAAGATCACGCTCTGCACGAACCTGCCGTGCCAGCTCGGGCCCGACGGCGGCGCGGAGGCGACCGCCGACTACCTGAAGAAGAAGCTCGGCATCGGCTTCGGCGAAACGACGCCCGACGGCAAGTTCTCGCTGAAGGAAGGCGAGTGCATGGGCGCGTGCGGCGATGCGCCGGTGCTGCTCGTGAACAATCACAGAATGTGCAGCTTCATGAGCCGCGAGAAGATCGACCAGCTGCTTGAGGAACTCTCGAAATGACGTCCCTCCACGACCGTCACATCAAACCGCTGATCCTCGCCGGCCTCACCGGCGACAACTGGCATCTCGAAGACTACGTCGCGCGCGGCGGCTACAAGCAGCTGCGCCGCATCCTCGAAGAAAAGATCACGCCCGACCAGGTGATCGCCGACGTGAAGGCCTCCGGCCTGCGCGGTCGCGGCGGCGCGGGCTTCCCGACCGGCCTGAAGTGGAGCTTCATGCCGCGCCAGTTCCCGGGGCAGAAGTATCTCGTCTGCAACTCGGACGAAGGCGAGCCGGGCACGTTCAAGGATCGCGACATCCTGCGCTGGAACCCGCATGCGCTGATCGAGGGCATGGCGATCGGCGCGTACGCGATGGGCATCACCGTCGGTTACAACTACATCCACGGCGAAATCTTCGAAACGTATCGACGCTTCGAAGAGGCGCTCGAAGAGGCACGCAAGGCGGGCTTCCTGGGTGACAGGATCATGGGCTCGGACTTCTCGTTCCAGCTGCACGCGCACCACGGTTACGGCGCGTACATCTGCGGCGAGGAAACCGCGCTGCTCGAATCGATCGAGGGCAAGAAGGGCCAGCCGCGCTTCAAGCCGCCGTTCCCGGCGAGCTTCGGCGTGTACGGCAAGCCGACCACGATCAACAATACCGAGACGTTCGCCGCGGTGCCGTTCCTGCTGGAAATCGGTCCGCAGAATTACCTCGAGATCGGCAAGCCGAACAACGGCGGCACGAAGATCTTCTCGGTGTCGGGCGACGTCGAGCGTCCGGGCAACTACGAAGTGCCGCTCGGCACGCCGTTCGCGACGCTGATGGAGCTCGCCGGCGGGATGCGCGGCGGCAAGAAGATCAAGGCGGTGATCCCGGGCGGCTCGTCGGCGCCGGTGATTCCGGGCGACGTGATGATGCAGACGGATCTCGACTACGATTCGATCGCGAAGGCGGGCTCGATGCTCGGCTCGGGCGCGGTGATCGTGATGGACGAGACGCGCTGCATGGTGCGTTCGCTGTTGCGCCTGTCGTATTTCTATTATGAAGAGTCGTGCGGCCAGTGCACGCCGTGCCGCGAAGGCACCGGCTGGCTCTATCGCGTCGTGAACCGTATCGAGCATGGCGAAGGCCGCCAGGAAGATCTGGATCTGCTGAACTCGGTCGCCGAGAACATCATGGGGCGCACGATCTGCGCGCTCGGCGATGCGGCGGCGATGCCGGTGCGCGGGATGCTCAAGCACTACTGGGACGAATTCGCGTACCACGTCGAGCACAAGCGCTGCATGGTCGGCGGCCATCCGGTCGCGGCGGCGGCCTGACGCGTCGTACCGGTTGAGGAAATTGAGCGCGCGGTCGAGCGAATGCGCGAACGGGCGGAAATAGGTTAAGGACCATTCACCATCATGGTTGAACTTGAAATAGACGGCAAGAAGGTCGAGGTGCCCGAAGGCAGCATGGTGATCCAGGCTGCGCACAAGGCGGATACGTACATTCCTCACTTCTGCTATCACAAGAAACTGTCGGTCGCGGCCAACTGCCGGATGTGCCTCGTCGAAGTCGAGAAGATGCCGAAGGCCGTGCCCGCGTGCGCGACGCCCGTGTCGGCCGGCATGATCGTGCGCACGCACTCCGACAAGGCGGTGAAGGCGCAGCAGTCGGTGATGGAATTCCTCCTCATCAACCACCCGCTCGATTGCCCGATCTGCGACCAGGGCGGCGAATGCCAGCTGCAGGATCTCGCGGTCGGCTACGGCAAGTCGTCGTCGCGCTATCAGGAAGAGAAGCGCGTCGTGTTCCACAAGAACGTCGGCCCGCTGATCTCGATGGAAGAGATGTCGCGCTGCATCCACTGCACGCGCTGCGTCCGTTTCGGCCAGGAAATCGCCGGCGTGATGGAGCTCGGGATGCTGGGCCGCGGCGAGCACTCGGAAATCACGACGTTCGTCGGCAAGACGGTCGACTCCGAGCTGTCCGGCAACATGATCGATCTGTGCCCGGTCGGCGCGCTGACGAGCAAGCCGTTCCGCTACAGCGCGCGGACGTGGGAGCTGTCGCGCCGCAAGTCGGTGAGCCCGCACGATTCCGTCGGCGCGAACCTCGTCGTGCAGGTGAAGAACAACCGCGTGATGCGCGTGCTGCCGTTCGAGAACGAAGCGATCAACGAATGCTGGATCTCGGACAAGGACCGCTTCTCGTATGAAGGCCTGAACAGCGACGAGCGTCTGACGAAGCCGATGATCAAGCAGGGCGGCCAGTGGCTCGAAACCGACTGGCAGACCGCGCTCGAATACGTCGCGAAGGGCGTGAAGGGCATCGCGGCCGATCACGGCGCGAACGCGCTCGCGCTGCTCGCGAGCGCGCACAGCACGGCCGAGGAACTGTTCCTCGTGAAGCAGCTCGCGCACGAGCTGAAGACGCCGAACGTCGACTTCCGCCTGCGTCAGACCGATTTCTCCGCGCCGACGCAAGGCGCGCCGTGGCTCGGGATGCCGATCGCCGATCTGTCGCGCGTGAACTCGGCGCTCGTGATCGGTTCGTTCCTGCGCCGCGATCATCCGCTGTTCGCGTCGCGGCTGCGTCAGGCCGCGAAGAGCGGCGCGAAGCTGCACTTCGTGAACGCGACGCGTGACGACGCGCTGATTCCGAGCGCGCACCGCATCGCAGCCGCGCCGTCCGCATGGCTCGACACGCTGGCCGGCATCGCCGCCGCGGTTGCGCAAGTGAAGGGCGTCGCGCTGCCGGATTCGCTCGCGGGCGTCGCGCCGTCGGCCGATGCGCAGCAGGTCGCGCAATCGCTCGCGAACGGCGAGCGCCGCGTCGTGCTGCTCGGCAACGCGGCGGTCCGTCATCCGGAATTCGCACGCATCCACGCGGTCGCGCAGTGGATCGCCGACAACACCGGCGCCACGCTCGGCTTCCTGACCGAAGCGGCGAACACGGTCGGCGCGCACGCGGTCGGCGCGCTGCCGGGCGAAGGCGGCCTGAATGCACGCGAAGCGTTTGCACAGCCGCGCAAGGGCTACGTGCTGGTCAACGTCGAACCCGAATTCGATACCGCCGATCCGGCGCAGGCGCTCGCCGCGCTGAACCAGGCGGAGATGGTCGTCGTGATGTCGCCGTTCAAGCACGGCGCCGACTACGCGGACGTGCTGCTGCCGATCGCGCCGTTCACCGAGACGGCCGGCACGTACGTGAACGCGGAAGGCACGGTGCAGAGCTTCAACGGCGTCGTGCGTCCGCTCGGCGACACGCGCCCCGCATGGAAGGTGCTGCGCGTGCTCGGCAGCCTGCTCGGCCTGCCGAACTTCGAATACGAAACGTCGGAAGAGGTGCGGCTCGCCGCCCTCGGCGACGACAGCATCGCGCCGCGCCTGTCGAACAAGACGTCCGTCGCGCCGTCGCGCGCCGGCGTGCAGGCCGCGAACGGCGGCTTCGAGCGCCTCGCCGACGTGCCGATCTATCATGCCGACGCGCTCGTGCGCCGCGCGGGTGCGCTGCACCTGACGGCCGCCGCGAAGGTCGCGAACGCGGCGGGTCTGCCGGCCGCGCTGTTCGACAAGCTGGGTTTGAAGGAAGGCGACGCGGTGCGCGTGCGCCAGGGCGATCGCGCGGTGCAGTTGCCGGCCGTGCGTGACGAGAATCTTGCGGAAACGGTCGTTCGCGTGTCGGCGGCGACGCCTGCCGGCGCAGCGCTCGGCAGCCTGTCCGGTGAACTGGTGGTGGAGAAGGCGTAAATGAGCTTGTTCGATACGATCAACTCTGGCGGTGCCGAGCTTCTCGGCTTCGCGTGGCCGACGGTGTGGGCGCTGGTGCGCATCGTCGTCGTCTCCGTCGTGATCCTGCTGTGCGTCGCGTACCTGATTCTGTGGGAGCGCAAGCTGATCGGCTGGATGCACGTGCGTCTCGGGCCGAACCGCGTCGGTCCGGCGGGCCTGCTGCAGCCGATCGCCGACGTGCTGAAGCTGCTGCTGAAGGAAGTGATTCAGCCGACCGCGGCGAGCCGCTGGCTCTACCTGATCGCGCCGGTGATGACCGTCGTGCCGGCGTTCGCGGTGTGGGCGGTGATTCCGTTCCAGGCGAAGGCAGTGCTCGCGGACATCAACGCGGGCCTGCTGTACGCGATCGCGATCTCGTCGGTCGGCGTCTACGCGGTGATTCTCGCCGGCTGGGCGTCGAACTCGAAGTACGCGTTCCTCGGCGCGATGCGCGCGGCCGCGCAGATGGTGTCGTACGAAATCTCGATGGGCTTCGCGCTGGTGCTCGTGCTGATGACGGCCGGCAGCCTGAACATGTCGGAGATCGTCGGTTCGCAGCAGCACGGCTTCTTCGCGAGCCACGGCGTGAACTTCCTGTCGTGGAACTGGCTGCCGCTGTTGCCGGCGTTCGTCGTCTACTTCATCTCGGGCATCGCCGAAACGAACCGCCACCCGTTCGACGTGGTGGAAGGGGAGTCGGAGATCGTCGCGGGTCACATGATCGACTACTCGGGCATGGCGTTCGCGCTGTTCTTCCTCGCCGAGTACATCAACATGATCGTGATCTCGGCGCTGGCCTCGACGCTGTTCCTCGGCGGCTGGGATGCGCCGTTCGAATTCCTGTCGTTCATTCCGGGCATCTTCTGGCTGGTGCTGAAGGTCTTCGCGCTGCTGTCGGTGTTCATCTGGGTGCGCGCGACGTTCCCGCGTTTCCGTTATGACCAGATCATGCGTCTGGGCTGGAAGGTGTTCCTGCCGGTCACCGTGATCTGGGTGGTCGTGGTCGGCTTCTGGATCATGTCGCCGCTCAACATCTGGAAATAATGGTCGGACGAAATCATGACGGCAATTCAACATTTTTTTAAGACCTTCTTCCTGACCGAGCTGCTGAAAGGGCTCGCGATCACCGGTCGCTACACGTTCAAGCGCAAGTTCACCGTGCAGTTCCCGGAAGAGAAGACGCCGATCTCGCCGCGTTTTCGCGGGCTGCACGCGCTGCGCCGCTACGAGAACGGCGAAGAGCGCTGCATCGCATGCAAGCTGTGCGAGGCGGTGTGCCCCGCGATGGCGATCACGATCGAATCGGAAACGCGCGCGGACAACACGCGCCGCACGACGCGCTACGACATCGACCTGACGAAGTGCATCTTCTGCGGTTTCTGCGAGGAGAGCTGCCCGGTCGATTCGATCGTCGAGACGCAGATCCTCGAGTATCACGGCGAGAAGCGCGGCGATCTGTATTTCACGAAGGATATGCTGCTCGCAGTGGGCGACCGTTACGAGAAGGACATCGCGGCGGCGAAGGCTGCCGACGCGCCGTATCGTTGATTGTGTTTGCAGCGCCGGCTCGAGGCGAGCCGGCCGAGCCGCCGCGACGGGTGCGGCACGCGTGTTTCGCGTACCGCAGGCCGCGCCTGACTATGGCCTAACGATGAACCGGTAATCATGGAATTCACGACCGTACTGTTCTACATCTTCGCGCTGCTCCTGGTGGTATCAGGGCTGAAGGTGATCACTTCGCGCAACCCGGTGGCGGCTGCGCTGTTCCTTGTGCTGGCGTTCTTCAACGCCGCCGCGATCTGGATGCTGCTGGAAGCGGAATTCCTCGCGATCCTGCTGGTGCTGGTCTACGTGGGCGCCGTGATGGTGCTGTTCCTGTTCGTCGTGATGATGCTCGACATCAACATCGACTTCCTGCGGCGCGACTTCAAGCGATTCGTGCCGATGGCGACCATCGTCGGCGCGATCATCGTCGCCGAGACCGCGATGATCCTGATGCACGGCTACAGCGACACGTTCCGTCCGGTGCACGAGATGGCCACGGGCGCGTACGCCGGCTGGTCGAACACGCGCCTGATCGGCAAGGTGATCTACACCGACTACATCTTCGCGTTCGAAATCGCCGGCCTCGTGCTGCTGGTCGCGATCATCGCCGCGGTTGCGCTGACCGAGCGCAAGGGCAAGGACAGCAAGCGCCAGCGCGTGTCGGATCAGGTCAAGGTGCGCGCGAGCGATCGCGTGCGCCTCGTGAAGATGGAAGCGGAAAAGCCTCAGCCGGCGACGGCGCAGAGCGAAGCCGGTTCGGGTACCAACGGCTAAGCAGCGGAGGAAGAAAAACATGTTGTCCCTTGCTCATTACCTCGTGCTCGGCGCGATCCTGTTCGCGATCAGCATCGTCGGGATTTTCCTGAACCGCCGCAACATCATCATCATCCTGATGGCGATCGAACTGATGCTGCTCGCGGTGAACACGAACTTCGTCGCGTTCTCGCACTACCTCGGCGACGTGCACGGCCAGATCTTCGTGTTCTTCGTGCTGACGGTCGCCGCAGCGGAAGCCGCGATCGGCCTCGCGATTCTGGTGACCCTGTTCCGCAAGCTCGACACGATCAATGTCGAGGATCTCGATCAGCTCAAAGGTTAATTTCAGGCAACGCTGTTATGTCAACGACACTCAATGAAAACCTGCTGCTGGCGATTCCGCTCGCTCCGCTGGCCGGCTCGCTGATTGCGGGGCTGTTCGGGAACGCAGTCGGGCGCAAGGGCGCACACCGGATCACGATCCTCGGCGTCGCGATCGCATTCCTCCTGTCCGCGAAAGTCTTCCTGGACGTGCTGGGCGGCGCGAGCTACAACGCGACCGTCTACGAATGGATGAACGTCGGCTCGCTGAAGCTCGAAGTCGGCTTCCTCGTCGATTCGCTGACCGCGATGATGATGGTCGTCGTGACCTTCGTGTCGCTGATGGTGCACATCTACACGATCGGCTACATGTCGGAAGAGGACGGCTACCAGCGCTTCTTCTCGTACATCTCGCTGTTCACGTTCTCGATGCTGATGCTCGTGATGAGCAACAACTTCCTGCAGCTGTTCTTCGGCTGGGAAGCGGTGGGTCTGGTGTCGTACCTGCTGATCGGCTTCTACTTCACGCGTGAGAGCGCGATCTACGCGAACATGAAGGCGTTCCTCGTGAACCGCGTCGGCGACTTCGGCTTCCTGCTCGGGATCGGCCTGATCCTCGCGTACGCGGGCTCGATGAACTACGGCGAAGTGTTCGCGAAGCGCGCGGAGCTCGCGAGCCTGCACTTCCCGGGCACCGACTGGGGCCTGCTGACGGTGGCCTGCATTTGCCTGTTCATCGGCGCGATGGGCAAGTCCGCGCAGTTCCCGCTGCACGTGTGGCTGCCGGACTCGATGGAAGGCCCGACCCCGATCTCGGCGCTGATTCACGCGGCGACGATGGTGACGGCCGGCATCTTCATGGTCACGCGCATGTCGCCGCTGTTCGAGCTGTCGGACGCCGCGCTGTCCTTCATCATGGTGATCGGCGCGATCACCGCGCTGTTCATGGGCTTCCTCGGGATCGTCCAGCACGACATCAAGCGCGTCGTCGCGTATTCGACGCTGTCGCAGCTCGGCTACATGACGGTCGCGCTCGGCGCGTCCGCGTACTCGGTCGCGGTGTTCCACCTGATGACGCACGCGTTCTTCAAGGCGCTGCTGTTCCTCGGCGCGGGCTCGGTGATCATCGGCATGCACCACGACCAGGACATGCGCAACATGGGCGGCCTGCGCAAGTACATGCCGATCACGTGGATCACGTCGCTGATCGGCTCGCTCGCGCTGATCGGCACGCCGTTCTTCGCGGGTTTCTACTCGAAGGACTCGATCATCGACGCGGTGAAGCTGTCGCACCTGCCGGGTTCGGGCTTTGCGTACTTCGCGGTTGTCGCGAGCGTGTTCGTGACCGCGCTGTACTCGTTCCGCATGTACTTCCTCGTGTTCCACGGCGAAGAGCGCTTCCGCAATCCGAAGCATCCGGAGTCGCCGATGGGGATGGCGGCCGCGCATGGTCACGGCGATCATGGCCACGGCCATGACGATCACGGCCACGGTCATGACGACCACGCGCACGAGCCGCACGAAACCCCGTGGGTCGTGTGGGTGCCGCTGGTGCTGCTCGCGATTCCGTCGGTGGTGATCGGCGCGATCGCGATCGGCCCGATGCTGTTCGGCGACTTCTTCGCGCACGGCGTCGCGTTCGACAAGGTGGTCTTCATCGGCGAAAACCACACCGCGCTCGAAGAGATGGGCAAGGAATTCACCGGCTGGCTGCCGATGGTCGGGCATGCGTTCACCGGCCTGCCGGTGTACCTCGCGCTCGCGGGCGTGATCGTCGCGTGGTTCCTGTACCTGAAGCGTCCTGAGCTGCCTGCCGCGATCCGCCGTGCGTTCGGCCCGATCTACACGCTGCTCGACAACAAGTACTACATGGACAAGATCAACGAGATCGTGTTCGCGAAGGGCTCGATTGCGATCGGCCGCGGCCTGTGGAAGGAAGGCGACGTCGTCGTGATCGACGGCCTCGTCAACGGCAGCGCCCGGTTCGTCGCCTGGTTCGCCGGCGTGATCCGCTTCCTCCAATCCGGTTACATCTATCACTACGCGTTCGCCATGATCATCGGCATGCTGGGGCTCCTGACCCTGTTTGTAACGCTCGGCGGCAAATAAGGCGGGGAACGACTAATGCACTCTTTTCCGATTCTCAGTACCGCGATTTGGTTGCCGATCGTTTTCGGCTTGCTCGTGCTCGCCGTCGGCAACGACAAGAACCCGGGGCCGGCGCGCTGGATCGCGCTGATCGGCTCGCTGCTCGGCCTGGCGGTCACGATTCCGCTGGTCACCGGCTTCGATTCGAGCACCGCCGCGCTGCAGTTCGTCGAGCAGGCGAACTGGATCGACCGCTTCAACATCACGTATCACCTCGGCGTCGACGGCATCTCGATGTGGTTCGTCGTGCTGACCGCGCTCATCAACGTGATCGTCGTGATCGCCGGCTGGGAGGTGATCACCGAGCACGTGTCGCAGTACATGGCTGCGTTCCTGATCCTGTCCGGGATCATGATCGGCGTGTTCTCCGCCGCTGACGGCCTGCTGTTCTACGTGTTCTTCGAAGCGACGCTGATCCCGATGTACATCATCATCGGCGTGTGGGGCGGCCCGAACCGCGTGTACGCGGCGTTCAAGTTCTTCCTGTACACGCTGGCCGGCTCGCTGCTGATGCTGGTCGCGCTGATCTACCTGTACATCCAGACGCACACGTTCGATCTGGCGACGTGGCAGAACGCGAAGATCGCGATGACGCCGCAGATCCTGCTGTTCATCGCGTTCTTCCTCGCGTTCGCGGTGAAGGTGCCGATGTGGCCGGTGCACACGTGGTTGCCGGACGCGCACGTGGAAGCGCCGACGGGCGGCTCCGTGGTGCTGGCGGCGATCATGCTGAAGCTCGGCGCGTACGGTTTCCTGCGCTTCTCGCTGCCGGTCACGCCGGATGCGAGCCACTATCTGGCGCCGGTCGTGATCTCGCTGTCGCTGATCGCGGTGATCTACATCGGCCTCGTCGCGATGGTGCAGGCCGACATGAAGAAGCTGGTCGCGTATTCGTCGATCGCGCACATGGGGTTCGTCACGCTCGGCTTCTTCATCTTCAACCAGCTCGGCGTCGAAGGCGCGATCGTGCAGATGATCTCGCACGGCTTCGTGTCGGGCGCGATGTTCCTTTGCATCGGCGTGCTGTACGACCGCGTGCACTCGCGCCAGATCGCCGACTACGGCGGCGTCGTCAACGTGATGCCGAAGTTCGCGGCGCTGGTGATGCTGTTCTCGATGGCGAACTGCGGCCTGCCGGGCACGTCCGGTTTCGTCGGCGAGTTCATGGTGATCCTCGCGGCGGTCCAGTACAACTTCTGGATCGCGTTCGGCGCGGCGTTCACGCTGATCCTCGGCGCGGCCTACACGCTGTGGATGTACAAGCGCGTGTACTTCGGCGCGGTCGCGAACGACCACGTCGCGAAGCTCACGGACATCGGCCGCCGCGAGTTCTTCATGCTCGCCGTGCTCGCTGCGTTCACGCTGCTGATGGGCCTGTATCCGAAGCCTTTCACCGACGTGATGCACGTGTCCGTCGAAAACCTCCTCTCCCATGTCGCGCAGTCGAAACTGCCGCTGGCCCAGTAATCGCGAGCGGAGGAAATCAAGATCATGCAAAACGCTCCTATGAATGTCCTGTTGCCTGATGCGCTGGTGATGGCCGCCATCGTCGTCGCGTGGCTGAACGACACCTTCACCGGCACCAGCGGCCGCCGCCTCACTTATCTGATCGCGGTGCTGTCGTCGGCCGCGGCCGGCGTGTGGTATTCGGTGCAGGTGCTCGATCCGCATCAGTACTACTTCTTCTCGCGGATGATCGTCGTCGATCCGTTCGCGACCGCGATGAAGGCGGTCGTGTCGTTCGGCTTCGCGGTCACGCTCGTGTACTCGCGCAAGTACCTCGAGGATCGCGACCTGTTCCGCGGCGACGTGTTCCTGCTCGGCATGTTCTCGCTGCTCGGCCAGCTGATCATGGTGTCGGGCAACAACTTCCTGACGCTGTATCTCGGCCTCGAGCTGATGTCGCTGTCGCTGTACGGCGTGATCGCGCTGCGCCGCGGCTCCGCGCAGTCGAGCGAAGCGGCGATGAAGTACTACGTGCTGGGCGCGCTCGCGTCGGGCTTCGTGCTGTACGGGATCTCGATGCTGTATGGCGCGACGTCCGGCTCGCTCGATCTGGCCGAGGTGTACAAGGCGGTCAACAGCGGCGCGACCGACGATGCCGTGCTGATGTTCGGCGTGATCTTCATCGTCGCGGGCATCGCGTTCAAGCTCGGCGCCGTGCCGTTCCACATGTGGGTGCCGGACGTGTACCAGGGCGCGCCGACCGCGATGACGCTGTTCGTCGGCGGCGGCCCGAAGGTCGCGGCGTTCGCGTGGGGGCTGCGCTTCCTGGTGATGGGCCTGCTGCCGCTCGCGCAGAACTGGCAGACGGCGCTCGTGATCCTCGCCGCGCTGTCGCTGATCGTCGGCAACATCACGGGTATCGTTCAACGCAACATCAAGCGGATGCTCGCGTACTCGGCGATCTCGAACATGGGCTTCGTGCTGCTCGGCCTGCTCGCGGGCATCGTGAAGGGTGACCCGAGCGCGCCGGCGAGCGCGTACAGCTCGGCGATGTTCTACACGATCGTCTACCTGATCACGACGCTCGGCGCATTCGGCGTGGTGATGCTGCTCGCGCGCCGCGATTTCGAAGCGGAAACGATCGACGACCTGAAGGGGCTCAACAAGCGCAGCCCGGTGTTCGCGTTCGTGATGATGGTGATGATGTTCTCGCTCGCGGGCATTCCGCCGACCGTCGGCTTCTACGCGAAGCTCGCGGTGCTCGAGGCGATCGTCAACGCGGGGCTGGTGTGGCTCGCGGTGCTGGCCGTGATCACGTCGCTGTTCGGTGCGTTCTTCTATCTGCGCATCGTGAAGCTGATCTACTTCGACACCCCGCAGGATGCGACGCCGATCGGCGGCGATGTCTGCAAGCGTACGATCCTCGTGCTGAACGGTGTCGCGGTCGTCGTGCTCGGCATCGTGCCGGGCCCGCTCCTGACGGTCTGCCTGCAGGCGATTCGTCACACGCTGCCGACGCTGTAATGTCGGCGGCAGGCTGGTTCATCGTGCTGTTGGCGCTCGCGTGCGCCAACCTGCCGTTCTTCAACCAGCGCCTGTTCGCCGTCGTGCCGCTGCGCGCGACGAAGAAGAGCGCGTGGTTGAGGATCGGCGAGATGATCGTGCTGTATTTCATCGTCGGCGTCCTCGGCTTCTGGCTCGAGTCGCGCGCCGGCAACCGGTTCGAACAGGGCTGGCAGTTCTACGCGATCACGTTCAGTCTGTTCGTCGTGTTCGCGTTTCCCGGCTTCACGTTCCAATACCTGATCAAACGACGCTGACGGCGGCTGCCGCCGTCGCGCTCAACCTCCCGGAGCCGACGATGGCCGAATTGCCCAATCACGATGCCGCGCTGACCGAAACCTGTGTCGAAAGCGAGTCGATTCACGACGGTGCGTTCCTCAAGCTGAAGCGCGACACCGTGCGCCTGCCCGACGGCAAGCACGCGACGCGCGAATACGTGCAGCATCCTGGCGCGGTGATGGTGATCCCGCTGTTCGACGACGGCCGCGTGCTGATGGAACGCCAGTATCGTTATCCGATTGGCAAGGTGATGACCGAATTCCCCGCGGGCAAGCTCGATCCGAACGAGGGCTCGCTCGCGTGCGCGGCACGCGAGCTGCGCGAGGAGACCGGCTACACCGCGCGCGAGTACGTGTTCCTCGCGCGCATTCATCCGATCATTTCGTATTCGACCGAATTCATCGACTTGTATCTCGCGCGCGGCCTGACGGCCGGCGAGAGTAAACTCGACGACGGCGAGTTTCTCGAGACCTTCACCGCGCCCGTGTCCGACGTCGTCGAATGGGTGCGCACCGGCAGGATCACCGACGTGAAGACGATCATCGGTACGATGTGGCTCGAGAAGGCGCTCTCCGGCGCGTGGCCGCTCGGGCCCGCGATCACGCCCTGAGGCGGCTGCTTCAAAGGCCGCTTCAAAGGCAGCTTCAGCGGCCAGCTCTTTTTTTAGCACGACCGTTCTCAAAATTTCTTTTTGCGCTACACTGGCACACGCCCTGATTCAGCATGAAGGTTCTCGATTTGCAGTGCCCGCACGGTCATCGGTTCGAAGGCTGGTTCGCTTCCGCCGATGAATTCGAAGCGCAGTTGTCCCGCAAGCTGGTCGAATGTCCGGCGTGCGGGGCGACCGAGATCACCCGCATGCCATCCGCGCCGCGCCTGAACTTGTCAGGTGCGACGCACGCGCGCCCGGCTGATCCGCAAGCGCTGCAGGCACAGGTGATGCACGCGCTGCGCGAGGTGCTGCAGAAGACCGAGAACGTGGGCGAGCGCTTCGCCGAGGAAGCGCGGCGCATCCATTACAACGAGGCGCCCGCGCGCAGCATTCGTGGCGTCACGACGCCGGAGGATGCGCAAGCCTTGGTCGAAGAAGGCATCGACGTGATGCCGCTGCCGATTCCGGCCGCGCTGAAGGAAACGCTGCAATAAGCATTGCGCAGCGTCTTCTTCGCCCGGCCGAGCGGCCGCGGCGAGGAGACACTTCGCATGGATTTGGATTATTCCCCCGCTGACGACGCGTTCCGCGCCGACATTCGCGCATTCATCGAGGCAAACCTGCCTCAGCACGTGCGCGCCAAGGTTCTCAATCACAAGCGACTGAACCGCGACGACCTCGCGAGCTGGCATCGCATTCTCGGCAAGCGCGGCTGGTCCGCGCCCGCGTGGCCGGCCGAATACGGCGGCCCGGCCTGGAACGCGACGCAGCGGCACATCTGGGAAGAGGAGTGCTCGCGGCTCGGCGCACCGAGCGTGCTGCCGTTCGGCGTCGCGATGGTCGCGCCGGTGCTGATGAAGTACGGCAGCGAAGCGCAGAAGCGCCACTATCTGCCGCGCATCCTCGACGGCACCGACTGGTGGTGCCAGGGCTATTCGGAGCCGGGCTCCGGTTCGGATCTCGCATCGCTGCGCACGCGCGCCGAGCGGCAGGGCGACCACTACGTCGTCAACGGCCAGAAGACGTGGACGACGCTCGGCCAGCACGCGGACATGATGTTCTGCCTCGTGCGCACCGATCCCGGCGCGAAGAAGCAGGAGGGCATCTCGTTCCTGCTGATCGACATGAAGACGCCCGGCATCACCGTGCGTCCGATCATCATGCTCGACGAAGACCACGAAGTGAACGAGGTGTTCTTCGAGGACGTGAAGGTGCCGGTCGAGAACCTCGTCGGCGACGAGAACCGCGGCTGGACCTATGCGAAGTATCTGCTCGGCCATGAGCGCACCGGCATCGCGCGCGTCGGCCACTCGAAGCGCGAGCTCGCGTTCCTGAAACGCGTCGCGCAGCAGCAGAAGAAGAACGGCAAGCCGCTGATCGCCGATCCTGTGTTCTCCGCGAAGATCGCCGCGCTCGAGATCGAGCTGATGGCGCTCGAAGTGACGGTGCAGCGCGTCGTGAGCCGCGAGTCGAGCGGCAAGGGGCCGGGGCCGGAAGCGTCGATGCTGAAGATCAAGGGCACCGAGGTGCAGCAGATGCTGACCGAGCTGATGGTCGAGGCGGTCGGCCCGATGGCCGCGCCGTTCGACGTGCCGTTCCTCGAAGGCGAGCGCGAGCACAGCCTCGCCGGCGACGACGATGCCGCGCCGCTCGCCGCGTACTACTTCAATTACCGGAAGACGTCGATCTACGGCGGCTCGAACGAAATTCAAAAGAACATCATCGCGCAGATGATTCTCGGACTGTGAGGGGCGGCACATGGACTTCAACTTCACCGATGAACAACAGCAGTTCGCCGACGCGCTGCGCCGTTATCTGAGCGAGCAGTACGGATTCGACGCGCGCCACGCGATCGTGCACGGCGAGACCGGCGTGTCGGACACGCAATGGCAGGCGTTCGCGGAACTCGGCCTGACCGCGCTGCCGGTGCCCGAAGCGCAGGGTGGCTTCGGCGGCGGCCCGGTCGACATGCTGGTGGCGATGCAGGAGCTCGGGCGCGCGCTCGTCGTCGAGCCGTACTGGGCGACGGCGACCGGCATCGAGGCGCTGCGGATCGCGGGCTCGGGCGCGGGCGACGACGCCGCGCTGCTCGAAGCGGTCGCGGCGGGCAGCAAGCGTCTCGCGGTTGCGTTCCACGAACCGCATGCGCGCTACGATCTGTTCTCGATCGACACGCATGCGAAAGAGCAGGGCGACGGATATCGCCTGACCGGCGTGAAGTCGGTCGTCCAGCATGGCGCGCAGGCGGATGCGTGGATCGTGCCCGCGCGGCTCGAGAGCGGCGCGGTCGGCCTGTTCGTGGTCGAGCGTGGCGTGCCGGGCACGGAAGTCGTCGATTACCGGACGATCGACTGCCAGCGCGCGGCGACGATCCGCCTGAACGACGCGCCCGCGCGGCTGTTGAAGGGCGCGGAGAACGGTGAGGACGGCGGCGAGGCCGCGCTCGAGCAGATCGCCGACTACGCGACGCTGCTGCTGTGCGCGGAAGCGGTCGGCGCGCTCGACGAGCTGAACCGCGCGACCGTCGAATACACGAAGACGCGCCAGCAGTTCGGCGTGCCGATCGCGCGCTTCCAGGCGCTGCAGCACCGGATGGTCGAGATGCTGATCCACGCGGAGCAGGCGCGCTCCATCACGTATCTGGCTGCGGTACGCTATGCGGGCGGCGACGCCGATGCGCGGCGCAAGGCGGTGTCGGCGGCGAAGGCGCGCATCGGCCAGGCCGCGCGGTTCGTCGGCCAGCAGGCGGTGCAGCTGCACGGCGGGATGGGCGTGACGAACGAAGTCGCGGCCGCGCATCTGTTCAAGCGGCTCGCGATCATCGACACGACGCTCGGCGATACCGACCATCATCTCGCGCGCTTCGCGTCGTTGCCGGACTTCGCGCAGGCTGAAGCGGCCTGACGCGGCCCGGCCGAACGCGGAGTCCGCGATCGCTGCTCAACCCGAGGAGGAACGCAGTGGGAATCAGTTACGAAGATCTGGAAGTCGGCAGCATGACCGAGGTCGGCCGGCATACGTTCGAGGCGGACGACATCATCGAGTTCGCCGAGCGCTACGACCCGCAGCCGTTCCACCTCGACGAGGCGGCCGGCAAGGCGTCGCCGTTCGGCGGGCTCGTCGCGAGCGGCTGGCATACGTGCGCGGTGTTCATGGGCATGCTCGTGCGCAATCGGCTCAAGGGCTCGACGAGCATGGGCTCGCCCGGCATCGACGAGATCCGCTGGCTGAAGCCGGTGCGCGTCGGCGACACGATCACGATGTATCAAAAGGTGCTCGGCAAGCGCGTGTCCGCGAGCAAGCCGGACCGCGGGATCGTCGAGACCGAGTGGGTCGGCGTGAATCAGGCCGGCGAGACCGTGATCACCGTGCGCTCGAAGGGGATGTTCGGGCTGCGCCATCCGGAAGGAGGGCAGGCATGACCGACGTCACGTTGCCGGTGATCGCGTCCTTGCAGGCGCTGCAGGCCTGTTTGGGCGGCGAGCCGTTCACGAGCGGCTGGCTCGAGGTCGGCCAGCGGCAGGTCGACCAGTTCGCCGACGCGACCGGCGATCATCAGTGGATCCACATCGATCCGGAGCGCGCGCGGCGCGAGTCGCCGTTCGGCGGGCCGGTCGCGCACGGGTTCCTGACGTTGTCGCTGATTCCCGCGCTGATGGCCGAAGCGGTGCGCTTCGAGCAGAAGATGGGCGTCAACTACGGGCTGAACCGTGTGCGCTTCGTGAAACCGGTGCCGGTCGGCGCGCGCGTGCGCGCGCTGTTCTCGGTGAAGGAAGTCGCCGATGCGGCGCGCGGCGGCGCGCAGGTCACGTGGGCCGTGTCGGTGCAGATCGAGCAGGCGGGCGAGCCGCTCGTCGTCTGCATCGCGGAGTTCGTCACGCTGCATTATTTCTGAACGTGCGGTTCGGCAGAGGCGGCGCCCGCCGCTTCTCCGTTCGTTTTCGTTGAAGCGGGGTCAGTGCTTCGCGTACTGCGTCGCGCCGAACAGCACTTCACGCGCCTTTGCGTCGTCCTGCAGCGCCTTGCGCTGCGCGGCGAGCACGTCGACGCCGCGCTGCACAGCGGGCCGCGCGGCGATCGCCTCGTGCCAGCGTTTCACGTTCGGCAACTCGTCGAGCGCGATGCCCTGGTTCTGCCACGAGCGGGTCCACGGGAACGTCGCGATATCCGCGATCGTGTACGCGTCGCCGGCCAGATATTCGGTCTCGCCGAGCTTCGTTTCCATCACGTTGTACAGGCGCCGCGCCTCGTTCGTGTAGCGGTCGATCGCGTAGCCGATCTTCTCCGGCGCGTACAGCCGGAAATGATGCGCCTGGCCGAGCATCGGCCCGATGCCGCCCATCTGGAACATCAGCCACTGCAGCGTCGCGTAGCGCGCGAGCGGGTCGGCCGGCAGGAACCGGCCGGTCTTTTCCGCGAGATAGATCAGGATCGCGCCCGATTCGAACAACGAGATCGGCTGGCCGCCGGGGCCGTCCGGATCGACGATCGCGGGGATCTTGTTGTTCGGGCTGATCTGCAGGAAGTCGGGCTTGAACTGGTCGCCGGCGCCGATGTCGATCGGATGCACGCGGTAGTCGAGGCCCGTCTCCTCGAGCATGATGTGCACCTTGTGGCCGTTCGGGGTCGCCCAGCTGTAGACGTCGATCATCGTGGCTCCTTCTTTGCGTGCGCGAAAGCGGCGCCGCATGGGCGCCGCGAACAGGCGGAAATTAGAGCATAGATCGATGCGGGCTGCAGGCGACCGGCGTGGGCGACCGGCGTGGGCGACCCCTGCCGCCCGCGCGTCATCACCCCGCGTAGCGCCCGAGCTCCATCTTCGCGATTGCGTTACGGTGTACTTCGTCGGGGCCGTCCGCGAACCGCAGCGTGCGCGCGTTCGCGTACGCATACGCGAGCGGGAAGTCGTCGCTGACGCCGCCGCCGCCATGCACCTGCATCGCCCAGTCGATCACCTGGCACGCCATGTTCGGCGCGACGACCTTGATCATCGCGATCTCCGCGCGCGCGATCTTGTTGCCGACGGTGTCCATCATGTATGCGGCCTTCAGCGTGAGCAGGCGCGCCTGCTCGATCATGCAGCGCGCCTCGGCGATGCGCTCCTGCGTGACCGTCTGCGCCGCGACGGTCTTGCCGAACGCGACGCGCGCGATCGCGCGGCGGCACATCAGCTCGAGCGCGCGCTCCGCGAGGCCGATGAGCCGCATGCAGTGATGGATGCGGCCCGGCCCGAGGCGCCCCTGCGCGATCTCGAAGCCGCGGCCTTCGCCGAGCAGGATGTTCGACACGGGCACGCGCACGTTCTCGAGCGTGATCTCCATGTGGCCGTGCGGCGCGTCGTCGTAGCCGAACACGTTGAGCGGCCGGTGCACGGTGATGCCCGGCGCGTCGGACGGCACGAGGATCATCGATTGCTGCGCGTGGCGCGGCGCGTCGGGATCGGTCTTGCCCATCACGATGTACACCTTGCAGCGCGGGTCGCCGGCGCCCGACGACCACCACTTGTGGCCGTTGATCACGTACGAATCGCCGTCGCGCTCGATGCGGGTCTGGATGTTCGTCGCGTCCGACGACGCGACTTCCGGCTCCGTCATCAGGAATGCCGAGCGGATCTTGCCGTCGAGCAGCGGCTCGAGCCACGTGCGCCGGTGCTCGTCCGTGCCGTAGCGCTCGATCGTTTCCATGTTGCCGGTGTCCGGTGCGCTGCAGTTGAACACCTCGGGCGCCCACGGCACGCGGCCCATGATTTCGCAGAGCGGCGCGTATTCGAGGTTGGTCAGCCCGGCGCCGCGCGACGATTCGGGCAGGAACAGATTCCACAGATCCGCCGCGCGCGCCTTTTCCTTCAGCGGCTCGAGCAGCGAGACCGGCTTCCATGCGTTGCCGGCGTTGCGGTTGCGGGCCACTTCGTCGTGGAACGCCTGCTCGTTCGGATAGATGTGCTCGTCGAAGAACGCGTTGAGCTGCGTGCGCAGCATCTGGACTTTCGGGGTGTAGTCGAAGTGCATCGTCGGCCTCGGGGTGGGAAGACGTCGGGAAAGAGTCGGGAAAGAGGGGGCGGCGCGCGTCAGCGCACCTTCTGTGCGTATTTCCAGGCCTGCTCCGCCATCGGCCGCGCGCGCCGGCCGGCATCGAGCGCCTGCGCGCTCGACGCGGTGCCGTCGACGACGCGCTTCATGATCCCTTGCAGGATCGCCGCGATGCGGAACATGTTGTAGGCCAGATAGACATTCCAGTCGCCGGGAATCGACAGGCCCGTGCGCTCGCAGTAGCGCGCGACGTAGCTGGCTTCGTCGGGAATCCCGAGCGCCTGCCAGTCGAGCCCCGCGATGCCGCGGAACTGCTGCGGATCGACGTGCCACGTCATGCAGTGGTACGCGAAGTCCGCGAGCGGATCGCCGAGTGTCGACAGCTCCCAGTCGAGCACCGCGAGCACGCGCGGCTCGGTCGGATGGAAGATCAGGTTGTCGAGCCGGTAGTCGCCGTGCACGATCGACACGGGGCGGCCTTCGTCGGCCGGCATGTGCTGCGGCAGCCATTCGATGAGCCGGTGCATCGCGTCGATCGGCTCCGTCTCGGACGCGAGATACTGCTTGCTCCAGCGGCCGATCTGGCGGGCGAAGTAATTGCCGGGCTTGCCGTAGTCGGATAGCCCGACCGATGCCGGATCGACCGTGTGCAGCGCGGCGATCACGCGGTTCATCTCGTCGTAGTGCGCGGCGCGCGCGTCGGGCGACATGCCGGGCAGCGCCGGGTCCCACAGCACGCGCCCTTCGACGAACGCCATCACGTAGAACGCGCGGCCGATCACGCTTTCGTCGTCGCACAGCGCGTGCATCCGCGCAACGGGCACGTCGGTGTCGGCGAGCGCGGCCATCACGCGATACTCGCGCTCGATCGCATGCGCGGACGGCAGCAGCTTCGCGGCCGGGCCGGGCTTCGCGCGCATCACGTAGCTGCGCGTCGGCGTGACGAGCTTGAAGGTCGGGTTCGACTGGCCGCCCTTGAACTGCTCGACGGTCAGCGGGCCGGCGAAGCCGTCGACGTGCTCGGCGAGCCAGCGCGCGAGCGCGTCGGCGTCGAAGCGCTGGCGCTCGCCGACGGGCGCGGTGCCCTCGAACGCGGTGTAATCGGTGGCCGTCGAGGCGGGATCGTTCTGTTGAGCCACTGTGTCTCCAGTCTCATGCTTCGCGGCCATCCCGAGCCGGCGTACCGGCCCGGGATGGCGCTCAGGCTTGCGAGAAGGTCAGGAACTGCTGATACAGCAATTCCATCGTCGTATTGCGGACGTCGCGATGCAGCGCTTCGGGCGGTGCATGGTTGATCATCCGGATCACCCAGTCGTTCGGTGCGTCGCCTACATCGAGCGCGTTGATGCAGCCGGTCGCCTGCGACAGATGGCCGATGAACACGCGTTGGCCCGGCAGCATCGCGTGCGACAGCAGCGCGCGGTTCACGCCGCCGTGCAGTACGACGAGCGCAGTGTCCCACGAACGATCGGCGCGCAGCGCGGCGAGCGGCGGCAGCACCCGGTCGATCAGCTCGCCGATCGTCTCGCCGCCGAGAAAGCGCGTCGTCTCGGGCACGACGCCTTCGAACACGCGCAGGAACGCGTCGCGCTGCTGGTCGGGCGGCATCTCGGACAGATGGCCGCCGCGAATCTCGCGCCACGCGGGCTCGAGCTCGATGTCGATGCGCTGGCCGGTCTCGGCGAGCACGCGCTGCGCGGTCTCGACGGTGCGCGGCAGGCCGCTCGCGATCACGCGGTCGAAGCGGATCGCCTGCTCGGCGAACACGCGCCCGGCGGCGCTCGCCTGCGCGCGGCCGCGCTCGTTGAGCGGCACGTTGTCGGGGTCGATCACGCGGCCGCTCGCGTCGAAATAAGTGACGTCGCCGTGGCGCATCAGATAGATGCGGCGGCGCTTCGGCAGTTCGTAGGCAGGCATGATCATCGCTTGTAGTTGGCCGGGCGCTTTTCGAGGAACGCGGAGATGCCTTCGAGCGCGTCCGGATGGTGGAGCGACGCGACGAAATGGTCGCGTTCGGCGACGAGGTGCGCGGCGAGCGGCTGAGCCGGCGCATCGTCGAGCAACTGTTTGATCCGCGTGAGCGAGTTCGGCGAGATACCGGCGAGCGAATCGGCCCATGCGAGCGCGTCGGCGAGCGCATGGCCCGGCTTCGCGAGCCGGTTCACGACGCCGACCTCGTGCAGCCGCGCGGCGCCGACCGGTTTCGCCTCGAACATGATTTCAGCCGCGAGCGCGCGCGGCACCGAGCGCGCGAGGAACCACGAGCCGCCGCCGTCGGGCGTGAGGCCGACGCGCGCGTACGACATCGCGAATTTCGCGTCGTCGGCCGCGACGATCAGGTCGCACGCGAGCGCGAGCGAGAAGCCCGCGCCGGCGGCCGCGCCCTCGACGGCCGCGATGACCGGCTTCGTCAGCGTGTGCAGCGCATTCACCCATTCGCCGAGCGTGTCGATGCTCTCGGCCTGGACCGACGGATCTTTCGAACGGTTTTCGAGCAGGCGGTTCAGGTTGCCGCCCGCGCAGAAGAAGCGGTCGGCGCCCGTCAGCACGATCGCGCGAATCGACGGATCGCGCTCGGCAGTCGTGAGCGCCTCGATCCCGGCCGCGTACATGTCGGGATGCAGCGCGTTGCGCGCGCCGGGATTGGACAGGGTCAGGACGAGCGTCGTTTCGCTCTCGGTCGGGCGTGACGCCAGCAGTTCGGCACTCATGCGAGTGTGTCTCCAGTCGGTTGGGGCGGTGCGTGGCGCTGCGCTTCGCAGCCACGTTCGCGAATGCAATGATGTATGTCATGACGGACGCAAAAGTGCTTTAGACTAGCACGAACGTGCTTTTCAGCGCGACGAATCATCCCCCGCGCGGCCGGCGCCGCCTCATGCGAATGCTCATCGATCAGGAGACTCCGATGCTCAAGCTTTGCGGTTTTCCGTTGTCCAATTATTACAACAAGGTCAAATTCGTGATGCTGGAGCACGGCATTGCGTTCGAGGAGATACCGGTCGCGCTGCCGATCCGCGACGCCGAGACGCTCGCGGCAACGCCGTTCGGCAAGGTGCCGTTCCTGCGCACCGACGAGGGCGTGCTGGCCGAGTCGCAGGTGATGGTCGAGTATCTCGCGGATCGTCATCCGGACAAGCCGATCTATCCGGCCGATCCGTTCGAGAAGGCGAAGGTGCGCGAGCTGATCACGACGCTCGAACTGTACCTCGAATGGTCGGCGCGCGATCTGTATCCGGAGGCGTTTTTCGGCGCGAAGATCAGCGACGGCACGAAGGGGCACGTCGAGAAGAAGCTCACGCACGCGCTCGGTGGGTTCAAGCGGATGACGTCGTTCTCGCCGTACGTGCTCGGCGATACGTTCGGCCTCGCGGACATCGCCGCGTCGATCCATCTGCCGCTCGTCGCGCTCGCGACGAAGACGATCTACGGGCGCGACTTCGTGCTCGAAGCCGGCATCGACTGGAAGGCGCACGCGCAGAAGGTCGGCGAGCGGCCGGCCGCGCAGCGCGTCGCGGAGGATCGCAAGGCGTATCTCGCGGCGAACGCGAAGCGTCCTTGAACGCGGCGCCCCGCATCGCGCGGGGCGTGAATCGCGCGGGCGGCCTGAGCCGCCCGCTTGCCGTTTACAGCTTTGCAAGCCGTTCGAGCGCGGTCGCGAGCGTGCTTTCCTGCTTCGCGAAGCAGAAGCGCACGACGCCCGATTCGTGCGGCGCGTGATAGAACGCGGACACCGGAATCGCGGCGACGCCGATCTCGGCGGTGAGCCACGTCGAGAATTCCGCCTCCGACAGATCGCTGATCGCCGAGTAGTCGACGCACTGAAAGTACGTGCCCGGGCACGGCAGCAGCTTGAAGCGCGTGCGCTCGAGGCCCGCGCGGAAGAAGTCGCGCTTCTCCTGGTAGAAGCCGGCGAGCGTCAGATACGGCGCCGGATCGCGCATGTAATCGGCGAGGCCGAACTGCATCGGCGTGTTCACGGTGAACACGTTGAACTGATGGACCTTGCGGAACTCCGCGGTCAGCGCGGCCGGCGCGGCGACGTAGCCGACCTTCCAGCCGGTCACGTGATAGGTCTTGCCGAAGCTCGACACGATGAAGCTGCGCGCGGCGAGTTCCGGATAGCGCGCGACGCTCTCGTGGCGCGCGCCGTCGTAGACCATGTGCTCGTAGACCTCGTCGGACACGATCAGCAGATTCGTGCCGCGCACGATGTCCTCGAGCTTGCGCATGTCCGTGTCGAGCCAGACCGTGCCGGTCGGGTTGTGCGGGGTGTTGATCACGATCATCCGCGTTTTCGGCGTGATCGCGGCCGCGAGGCGGTCGAACGGGATCGCGAAGTCGGGCGCCTCCAGCGTGACGAACACCGGCTTGCCGCCCGCGAGCTCGATCGACGGCAGATAGCTGTCGTAGGTCGGCTCGACGACGATCACCTCGTCGCCCGGATGCACCGCGCAGAGGATCGCGGTGAGCAGCGCCTGCGTTGCGCCGGCCGTCACGGTGATCTCGGTCGCCGGATCGTAGCGGCGGCCGTAGACCCGTTCGATCTTGTCCGCGATCGCTTCGCGCAGCGGCGCGACACCGGGCATCGGCGGATACTGGTTGTGGCCACCGCGCATCGCGGCGGCGACCGCGTCGACGATCTTCGGATCGCAGTCGAAATCCGGGAAGCCCTGACCGAGGTTGACGGCGCCTTTCTCGGCGGCGAGCGCGCTCATCACGGTGAAGATCGTCGTGCCGACGGTCGGCAGGCGCGAGGGGAAAGCGGGAGTCGTGGACATGGCGTAAGCAGTATTGATCGGTGACGTCGAAAATGGCCGCGTCAGGCGGGCGTGGATGCAGGCGTGGAGGCGGGCGTGGTCGTGTCGGCCGCATCGGCGCTGGCGCATGCGGCCGCGGCGAACGGCGCGGGTTCCGCGATCCGGAAGCCGAAATCGCGCGCAGTGCGGCGCGCGAGCTTCAGCAGCGCGCGGTCCTTCGACACCAGCCACTCGGCCTGCGCCGCATGCGCGAGCTCGAGAAACTTCTGGTCGTCGCGGTCCTTGCACTTCGGCAGCGCGGGCGCGACGTCGCCGCCCGGGCGGGGATCGACCGGCCGCGCGAGGCGCGCGACGGTCGCGAGCGCGGCCGCCTTGTCGACCGCGCGCGCGCGGAATTGCGGATAGTCGAGCACGCGCTCGAGCTCGTACAGGCAGCGCGCGTCGATCAGCGCGACGAGCGTGCCGCGCTCGAGCGCCGCGCGGATCGGGCGCGTGGCGGGATCGTCGAATACGAGGATGTCGATCCAGACGTTCGAGTCGAGCACGACGCGGCATGCGGCGGGCGGGGCGAGAGAGTCGGGCATTCGTTACAATCGGTGGTTTTCGTCTGATCGCGCGGCACCGGGTGCCGGCGAGCCTCTATGATAATCGTTCTGTCTCCCGCGAAATCCCTCGACTACGACACGCCCGCCCATGTTCCGACCTACACCGAGCCGGCATTCGCCGGCGACGCGGCGGAGCTGATCGACGGGCTGCGCAAGCTTTCGCCGCAGGACATCGCGTCGCTGATGAGCATTTCGGATCAGCTCGCGCATCTGAATTTCCAGCGCTACGCGGACTGGTCGCCGGTGTTCTCGGCCGCGAACGCGAAGCAGGCGGTGCTCGCGTTCAACGGCGACGTCTACGAGGGGTTCGACGCGAAATCGCTGTCGGCCGCCGATCTCGACTACGCGCAGCAGCACGTGCGCGTGCTGTCGGGCCTGTACGGGCTGCTGCGCCCGCTCGACCTGCTGCAGCCGTACCGTCTCGAAATGGGCACGCGCTTCTCGAACGCGCGCGGCAAGGATCTGTACGCGTTCTGGGGCGACCGGATCACGCGCGCGCTGAACGAGTTGCTCGAAAGCCGCCGTGGCGCGTCGCGCGTGCTGATCAACTGCGCGTCGTCCGAATATTTCAAGTCGGTCCGGCCGAAGCTGCTCGCCGCGCCGGTGATCACGCCGGTGTTCGAGGACTGGAAGGGCGGCCGCTACAAGATCATCAGCTTCCACGCGAAGCGCGCGCGCGGGCTGATGGCGCGCTACGTCGTCGAGAACCGCATCACGAAGCCGCATGCGCTGAAGGCGTTCGCGGCCGAAGGCTATGCGTTCGACGAAGCCGCGTCGAACGATGCAACCTACGTCTATCGCCGGCGAATCGGCGAGTAATCGTCGGGGCGGTTCACGAGACCGCTCGGACAGCTTTGCATGGAGAGACCATGACCCTTTCGATCACCAGCAATTTCGACGCCGGCGCGATCGACGTCGTGTCGTGCGAGCGCGCGGACGCGATCCGTCTGCGCGTGCGCGGCGACAGCCGCTCGGAGTTCGCGCAGTGGTTTTATTATCGGCTGACGGGCGCGCGCGGCGAACGCTGCGTGATGGCGTTCGAGAACGCGGCCGACTGCGCGTATCCGTCGGGCTGGCGCAATTACAGCGCGGCCGCGAGCTACGACCGCGTGAACTGGTTCCGCGTGCCGACGTCGTTCGACGGCAAGACGATGACGATCGAGCACGTGCCCGAGTTCGACAGCGTCTACTACGCGTACTTCGAGCCGTATTCGGAGGAGCGCCACGCGGCGTTTCTCGGCGCGGTGCAGCAACTGCCGCACGCGAGCGTGACCGAGCTCGGCCGCACGGTCGAAGGCCGGCCGATGTCGCTGCTGACGCTCGGCGTGCCGGATGCGGACGGCGCGGACGGCGCGCCGAAGAAGAAGGTGTGGATCATCGCGCGCCAGCATCCGGGCGAGACGATGGCCGAGTGGTTCGTCGAAGGGCTCGTGAAGCGGCTCGCGGGCTGGGGCGACTGGGCGGGCGATCCGGTCGCGCGCAAGCTCTACGACCACGCGACGTTCCATATCGTGCCGAACATGAATCCGGACGGCAGCGTGCGCGGCAACCTGCGCACCAACGCGGCGGGCGCGAACCTGAACCGCGAATGGATGGAGCCGGACGCCGAGCGCAGCCCCGAGGTGCTGGCCGTGCGCGAAGCGATCCACGCGACCGGCTGCGATCTGTTCTTCGACATCCACGGCGACGAGGATCTGCCTTACGTGTTCGTCGCGGGCTCGGAGATGCTGCCGGGTTTCACCGAGCAGCAACGCAAGGAGCAGGCTGCGTTCATCGACGCGTTCAAGCACGCGAGCCCCGACTTCCAGGACGAGCACGGCTATGCGGCGAGCAAGTATCAACAGGATGCGCTGAAGCTCGCGTCGAAATATATCGGGCATCGCTTCGGCTGCCTGTCGCTGACGCTCGAAATGCCGTTCAAGGACAACGCGAATCTGCCGGACGAGCGCGTCGGCTGGAACGGCGAGCGCAGCGCGGCGCTCGGCGCGGCGATGCTGGGCGCGATCCTGCAGCACGTGCGGACGTTCGCGTAACGCCGGCGGGTTTCAGCCGGTTCGTGGCCGCAAAAAAGAAGCCGGGGCATCTGCACGATGCCCCGGCTTCTTTGCATTCGCTCGGGTCAGGACTTGCGGGCCTTCTTCTTCACGACCTTCTTGCCCGTCGAGCGCTTCGCCACCGCTTTCTTGCCGGTGTGACCGGACTTCGCCTTGTACTTGCCGCGTTTGCCCTTCAGCTTCTTCGTCGGCGACGACGAGCGTTCGGCGCGCGGCTTCAGCGGCGGCACCGGGTCGTTCCAGCTGAATGCGAGCATCTGCTGGCCGATGTATCCGCAGCGGAACTTGAGCTGCGCCGGATCGCCGCCGTCGTTGCGAATGCCGAGCCCGTTGACGGTGACGACGTTGTCGACCTTCACGCGCTGCTTGCCCTCGTCGAACGAGTCGTTCCACGGCGTGACCGACGCGTTGCCGCTGTCGAACGAGCCCGGCGGAAAATCGACGTGATCGAATGCCGACGACGTGCTCGCGATGAAGCTGCCGTGCGCGGCGCAGTCGGCGACGAGCGGATCGGCGTGCATTTCGTTGACGAACTTGTTGACGAGTTCGTTGCGCTGGTCGAGGAGATCGGCGAAAACCGGTGTGGAGATCGTAAGCGACAGGCCCGCGATACAGGCTGCCAACTTGCCGAACGCTCCGAGGATTCGAAGCGACGCGGGAGAACTGTCCATCTTGTTGTCAGTGAGGAGCGAATGAGGCATCGGGCCCGTAAGATGCCCGAAGAAGAGCAGGAGTTCAATCCTGGCGTAAAAAATTACATGCGCGGCCCGCCGAGGCGGTAGCGCCGCACGTCGTAGGTCGTGACCCAGGCGGGCCGATAGACGGCGATGAGCGCCGTCGCCATGCCGGTAAACCATGCTTCGCCGAGCGCGAGCATCGCGGTGTTCAGCATGTAGCCGGATGGGATCACGACCGGCGTGCCGTCGTTGAGCGCCAGCTGCACGCCGGCTCCGGCGGCGGCGACCGCGGCGACCGCGACCGCTGGCGAAACGACCCCCTGGCCGGTGATGAACGCGAGCAGGTTGTGCGGCAGCCATGCGTTGGCCGCGCGCTGCAGCAGCGACGACACGACGACCGGCAGCACGCCGTAGACCAGATAGGTGAGGCCGATACCTTGCCACGGCGCGTCGAAGACGATCGCGGCAACGGCCGTGACCGCGGCC
Organism: Burkholderia guangdongensis; assembly: GCF_013403875.1. Lineage (GTDB taxonomy): Bacteria > Pseudomonadota > Gammaproteobacteria > Burkholderiales > Burkholderiaceae > Burkholderia > Burkholderia guangdongensis. The sequence continues at coordinate 367,332 of NZ_JACBNX010000004.1, forward strand.
ATCCCGACGAGCGCGAGCGTCCAGTCGAACAGCGTGACGAGCAGGGTCGCGCCGAGCAGATGCATGACGAAGCCGTCTTCGAACCAGGCGTTCGATGCCCACAGCACCGTGATGGCCGTAAGGAGCGCGAGCCAGACGTGCTGGAGCGTCGCATCCTGGAGACGAGCGAACGGGCGATTCCAGATCGCCAGTGCGAGCACGGCCGCGGCGGCGATCCAGCCACCGATGCCAACCCAGAGCGGAAGCGGTGTGTAGAGAAAACCCATGTGTTCATATTACTCGTTGAACATCGAACGTGGGAATCGGTACACGCGCCGGCGTTGCGGTGTTGCGGCGCTGGGCGAGCGCTCCGGCTACCGGTCGGGATGGAACGGCGCGGGCGGCTCGGCTGCCTGCGGCACCGATTGCATCGCCTCGTTGACGGCGCGCGCATATCGGCGATAGCTGCTCGCGTTGCGCAGCGGAATCGGGCCGCGTTCGCCGAGCGCGGGCTTGCGCGTCGCGTCGCGGCTCGACAGCAGCACCTCGAGATGCGGCGGCAGCCAGCCGTTGTAGATCGCGACCGCGGCGGCGCGGTTGGTCGCCCCGAGCTGCTGGAAAATGCTGGCCAGATGAATTTTGACGGTGCCTTCGCTGATGCCGAGCGTGCGCGCGATCATCTTGTTGGTGCTGCCCATGTGGACGAAGCGCATGATCTGCGTCTGTCTCGGCGACAGGAGTCCGGATGCCGGGCGGCGCGGGATTTTGCTGATCAGTGACTGGAGATGCGCGTCGCTGTGCTGCGCGCCGGACGCGGGTGCGAGATCGAGCGCGCTCGGCGGGATGTAGTGGCCGCCGAGCAACACCATTTCGAGCGCGCGCACGATCAGGTGCGGCTGCGTCGAGCGCGGGATCACGCCGGCGACGCCGCAATCGAACAGCCGGTGGACGATGTCGGGCGTGACGTCGTCGATCAGCACGGCGACGGGCGCGGGCGCCGACGCGCTGCAGAGTACCTGCAGATCGGCGAGCCGCCGGACGTCCTGCCAGTCGATCGCGACGAGATCGAAGCGTTGACGACGCAGGAGCCGCCTCGCCTGCAGGTTGTCGGGGGCGTCGTTGTAGCCGGCGTGACGGGCGATCTGCCGTAAGAGCGTTTTCAGTCCGTCACGTCGTTCCGCGTCTGCGTTGAGTACCAAGAACCGCATAGTCTGCCTCCATCCGGTAAATGTCGATGAGCGTCTGGCGTCATGCACGAGGCTCGATCATGACAAAAAACTTACAGAATGTCGGCCTGGCTGAAAGGTTTAGGAAATGTCGCAAACACCGGGACAAAGAAAAGGCCGCTGCCGGCGATGCCGGAGCGGCCTTTTCGTAGAGCGGAGAGCGGGGGGCTGGGGATGCGCCGTCAGTGGAAATGCGGCTGAGCGGGCGACGCGTCCTCGGGCATTTCCGCATGGACGATCTCGCCGAGCGGATCCGCATAGAGCGGTACGCCGCAATCGTCGCAGTACTCGGGCTCGAAGCGGCCCGGATGCCGGCGGATATCCGTGACGCCGCATTCCTTCAGCAGGCTCACGATTTCCTCGAGCGGGCCGTCGGTCGGCGCTTCGCCTTCGAGCGTCGGATCGTCCGCCGACGCCTCGCCGTTCTCGCGGCCATAGAGCGGCCACACGACGCCGTAGATGACGTCGTTGCTGCCGCGGCGCGTGAAGCCGACGCGATATTCGTCGATGCGACGCTCGCCGAAGCCTGCGACCACGGCGCGCAGTTCCTGCGGCGCCGCGCCGATCGTGTCGAACAGATAGCGGATCGCGGTGCGCACGGTATGCGGGCGGATCCGTTCGTCCGCGTCGCGGCATGCCGAATAGTAGGCGTCGGGCAGCAGGCATTCGAACTCGCAGCCGGGCAGCGCGACGGACAGATTGGGGCCGCCCTGGGCGGTCCACTGCTCGAGGCACTGGCCGCGCTCGATTCGCGCGCCGTGCTCCTCTTCCTGCCAGCGGAACAGCGGGGCGCCCGACGGCGCGGCGACGACGGCGAGCAGGAAGCGCGGGTCGGCGAGGATCGGCGACGTTTCGGGCAGGTCGCCGAAATTGATCCGGGCCGGGTGCTGGCCAAACGCGGTGTTCGCGAGCTGCTGCGCGAGACGATACGTTTCGACGTGATGACGCGGGAGCTGATCGATGCTGTACAGGAACGGCGCGAGGCCGACGAGCGTGCCGTTCGCGAGGACGTGTGCCTGGAGCTGCGTGCGCAGCGCGTCGACGACGTCGCCCTTCAGCGCGCCGGACGGAATCATGTAGCGCGTCCACGCGAGGACGGGCACGGCGATCAGCAGTGCGTCGTGCGGCTGGCCGTCGTGCTCGACGACGACGGATTCGCTATGCGTTTCGGCCATGTCGGCGAGCGCGCCGTAGGCGTCGGGATGATTCTGCTGAAGATGGTCGAGCGCCGAGTCGAGCGTGGTCTGATTGCCGTTGCGGATGATCTTGGCGAGCAGCGCGTCGAGCTTGGCTTCCCAGAAGCGATCTTCGATACGGCTGCCGGAGGCGAAGAGCGCGAGCGACAGGCCGACCAGCTTGTCGGCATCGGGGGGGAGACGTTTGGCGATTCGCTGGCGCATGTTAAAGGCGTATGAAAAGAGGCGGAGAACCTACCATTTTAGTCGGTTCTGCGTTTCTTAAGCG